>JANNOQ010000082.1:0-131195 GCA_031399085.1 Rhodomicrobium sp. | reverse complement strand
TATCACCCAGGATCCGCCCCGCATGGGCTGCCGCGACCCTCTCGATGGCCCCTTTTAGCGCGGCGTCGAAGGTGACGCCATGCATCTTCCATGACGTATAAATACCTTCCCCCGCAACGGCCCATTGGCAATTCCAATAGGCGTTGCCGTCGAAATCCAAGGTGCCGTAAAGGACCGCATCAGCGCCCAAGGGAATAGAAGCTTTCAGCAGCGCACTCTGTTCGGCTTCGAGGATGTCGCTATAGGAGACTGCCCGCTGCCCTGCTTCCGGCAGGATGATGGCAATGCCGCGCTTCTTGGATGCGTCCTTTAGCACCTCACGCTGGCCATAGCCGTCGCCGCCATCCCGCGACAGAATATAGGAGCTGCGCGGCTCGCTGATGCCCAGCCAGACGGCGACAATCGGGCGCTTGCCCTCCCACTTTGCCAGACGCTGCTCGGCAAGCGCCCTGTCGAATTTTTCCGCATCGAACCGCATCCGCAAATAGTGCGGGCGGTCGCGCGTGCCCTGCTCGTCGTGGATCGGGATGTCCTTCATCCGGTCCTCATAGCTGTGCTCGGCGACCAGATCGGGCGCAAGCGCGATAACCGCCATAGCGGGCTGCGAGACGGCAAGGTCCGCACGGCCAGTGAGCTTAATCAGCACATCCTCCGCACCAATCAGGAAGCCGCGTGCACGCTCCGCCTCACCCGTACCGGTGACGATGGTCTCCGCCCTATAAAGATCGTCTTCCGGGCCGGGAAATGACTGTGCCGTTGCTGCAACGGAACATGACAGCAAAGCAGCGACGAAGATCACGACGCGCAAAAGACCGGGGCTCAAAAAACTCTCCTAACGTCTGGATCGGAGCACGCGTTCGAGGATGCGGGGAATGATCGTCCCAGCCGAGCGGGCGAGCGATTTGAGGAAGGCATCGGCCGGCGTGTTGCGATTCGCCGGGCGCGACGGGTTGCGGTCATCGCTGTCGCCACGACCCGGCGGCTTCGGCACGCGGAACTCTCCGTGGCGCGCATAGCCGGACTCGTCGCCATCCGCTGTCCGTTGCGTCAACATCTCATGGGCGGAGGCACGATCTAAGGCTTGATCATAAACGCCGTTGACGGGGCTCGCCGCAATGACCGCGCGCCGTTCCTCCGCGCTCAGCGGTCCAAGCCGCGAGGATGGCGGGCGGATCAAAGTGCGCTGCACAATCGAGGGCTCGCCCTTGCCCTGCAGCGTCGAGACCAGCGCCTCGCCGACGCCCAGCTCCATGATCACGCGCTCCGTGTCGAGCTCCGGATTAGGGCGGAAGGTCGCCGCTGCGGCTTTGACGGCCTTTTGCTCGCGCGGCGTGAAGGCGCGCAGGGCGTGCTGGATGCGGTTGCCGAGCTGGCTGGAAACCGTGTCGGGCACATCGAGCGGATTTTGCGTGACGAAATAGACGCCGACTCCCTTGGAGCGGATGAGCCGCGCAATTCTCTCGATGCGTTCGAGCAGCGCTCTCGGAGCCTCGTTGAACAAGAGATGCGCCTCGTCGAAAAAGAATACGAGCTTGGGCTTGGGCGGATCGCCCACCTCGGGCAGGGTCTCGAACAGCGCGTTCAGCAGCCAAAGCAGGAAGGTTGCATAAAGCGCTGGCGTCGCCATCAGCTTGTCGGCCGCCAGAATGCTGATGAAGCCGCGCCCCTCGGCGTCCTTGCGCATGAAGTCGGCAATGTCCAGCGCCGGCTCGCCGAAGAAATGCGCCGCCGATTGCTCCTCCATGACAAGAAGCCGCCGCTGGATCGCCCCGACCGAACTTTTCGAGACATTGCCGTAGTGCCGCGAAAGCGCCTCCGCGCGTTCGGAGACATTGGCGATCAATGCGCGCAAATCCTTCAGATCGACAAGGCCGAGCTTTTCGTCCTTGGCGACCCGGAAGGCGATGTTGAGAACGCCTTCCTGCACATCGTTCAGCTCCATGAGGCGGGAGAGCAACAGCGGTCCCATCGCCTCGATGGTGGCGCGGATCGGATGCCCCTGCTCGCCGAACAGGTCCCAGAAGATGACGGGAAAGGCTTGATGGGAATAGTCCGGAAGCCCGATCGTTTTTGCGCGCTCTTCCAAAAACGGCTTGGACACGCCAGCCGCCGCGAGGCCCGCCAGATCGCCCTTCACATCGGCCGCGAATACGGGAATGCCCTTAGCGGAAAGTCCCTCGGCAATGATTTGCAGGGACACCGTTTTGCCGGTGCCGGTCGCGCCGGTTATGAGGCCGTGCCGGTTGGCCAGCCTCAAGATGAGCTGCTCCGGCTTCACGCTCGCACCGAGAAAAACCGCCTCGTCCGTCTGACCGCTCATCGCTTATACACCCTTACCTTGCTCGTCAGCACAGCACGCCCATCTGACCTTGCCGCAGATGCTGTCTCAACACCGTGTTCCAAGTACACGCCGCACAGATTGACGTTGAGCTATTATACGATCTGCATAAGACTGCAATGACGCGAGACCTTAACGACTCGCAGCCGGAATGCATCGAGAAATCGAGGAAACCGAAGGAGGAGGCGAACTTGCATTATAATATCGAAAAAATTGAGGGGATTGGCGCGAAATTCGCTGAAAAGCTGGGCAAGGCCGGCATCACCAACACCGATCACCTTTTGGCGAAAGCCGCGACACGCAAGGGCCGGAAAGATCTGGCGACCGAATGCGGCATCGACGAGCAATTGATTCTCAAATGGGCCAACATGGCCGACCTGATGCGAATCAAGGGTGTCGGCGAGGAGTTTTCCGAGCTGCTCGAAATCGCGGGCGTGGATACGGTGAAGGAACTCGCCACGCGCCGCGCCGACAATCTGCATACGGCGATGGTGGAGGCGAATGAGAAGCGCAAACTGGTGCGTCAGCTCCCTGGCCTTGCTCAGGTCGAGAGCTGGGTGACGCAGGCTAAGGCCATCGAGCCGATGATGAAATATTGATCGGGCGGCTTGCCGGTTTCGCACATGTGCGAGAGTGCACATTGGTTTAGGGGTGAGGCGATCAATTGACTGGCGATTATCCAGTCCTGCTGGACGCTGAGCCGTGCGTCTGCTTAAGATACGGGCATGATTGACTTGCGGTTTGCCGGCGAGTTTCCGGGCGTTTCCATCGAGGATTGGCGGATTGCCGCGCGGAAGGCCCTGCGCGGCGGCGCGCTGCGCGATCTCGACCAGCAGCTCTATGAAGGGTTTGCGACGGCGCCGGTTTATACCAGCGAAATGGGCGCCAACGCGGCGCGCGGCGCGGGTCAACCTGGAGCCTCGCCCTACATTCGCGGCGATCTTCGGCCCAATGGCGCGCGGCCCTGGACGATCATCCAATTTCTCGACCATCTCGACCTCGACGAAGCGAACCGCCAGCTCAAGGAGGACATCGCCAACGGCGTCACCGCCTTCTGGCTGCAATTGGGCGGAAACATCTCGTATGGCGGCGCGTTCATCGGCGCGCGTAAGGTGGAGACGCTGGAAAAAGTCTTTCAGGGCGTTTCGCTCGACGACATAGCGATCCACATTTCCGGAGGCTTCGACACGATCGCCGGCGCAGGTCTGATGGCGGCGCTGATTGAAAAGCGCGGCGTCTCACCGGCCAAGGTCAAAGGCTCGGCCGGGCTCGATCCGCTCAGCCTTTATGCTGCCAGCGGTTCAGTTCCAGCCGAACGCGGCCGGGCGCTGGCCGATGCGGTCGACGCGGCGAGCTATCTTCGCGAAAAATCCTATGGCTGGCAGCCATTCCTCGTATCCGGCCGCGCCTGGCATCAGGCCGGCGGATCGGCGACTCAAGAGCTGGGCTTTTCGCTCTCGGCCGCCGTCTCGTATTTGCGCGCGCTGATCGACGCCGGCTGGCCCCTCGAAGACGCTGCGGGCGCAATGGCCTTCTCGCTCACCGCCGATACCGATCTGTTCGTCACCATCGCCAAATTCCGCGCCATGCGCGCGCTCTGGGCCCTAGTGACGGAGGCCGCTGGCCTGGCGCCGCGCCGCGCGCCGCTGATGGCGGAGATGTCTTTCCGGATGGTCACCGAGCGCGACCCGCATGTGAACCTATTGCGGGCGACGGCCGCTGCTTTCGGGGCGGGAATCGGTGGCGCGGACGCCTTGCTGCTCATTCCGTTCAACACGCGCCATGGCACCCCCGACGCATTTTCGCGGCGACTGGCTCGGAACACGCACCTTATTCTTCAGGAGGAAGCCCATATTGGCCGCATCGCCGACGCGGCGGGCGGGTCGTGGTATGTCGAAAGCCTGACGCAACAGCTCGCGGCGACGGCTTGGCTCGAATTCCGCAGCGTCGAAGCGGCGGGCGGTCTGCTCGCGGCGCTTGAGGAGGGGCTGATCCGGCGCAAGCTGACGGATGTGCTCTTGCGGCGCGCTGCCAATCTGGCCCGCAACCGCGATAAGATTACTGGCGTTTCGGCCTATCCCAACCTTGCCGAAACGCCGATCTTCTCGCGCCCCGAAGACCTCGCCATCGATATGACCGCGCTCGAAGATGAAGGCGAGGCTCCGCCATTGCCGCCAGCCGGCATGGGCAAACGCTTTGGCGCGATTGTCGCGGCGGCGGGGAACGGGGCGACGCTCAAGGGGCTGGAGCGCGCCTGCGAGAGCTTGTTGGAGCGCTTCGATTTCATTCCCGCAACGTCCGACCGTGCCGCCGAACCATTCGAGGCGCTGCGCGCCGCATCCGACCGGGCGTTAAGCCGGGTCCGCGCCCGCCCGCCGATCTTCCTCGCCAATCTCGGCGCGCTTTCGGACTACAACCCCCGCGCCGCCTGGGCGAAGAATTTTTTCGCGGTCGGCGGCATCGAGGTGTTCGACGAGGGCGGATTCACAGATTTGGATGCGCTTGCGCGCAGCTTCCAACGCAGCCCGGCTCCCATCGTCTGCATCTGCGCCTCGGACAAGACGCTTGCCGCGATGAGCGGGGCGGCCCCCGCGCTCAAACGTGCCGGAGCGGTTGCGGTCTATCTTGCGGCGGACCCGCCAGCGCTCGGCTTGCTTGGCGAGGCCGACAAGCGCGCCATCGACCGCATTATCCATGATGACTGCAACATGCTCAAGATGCTGACCGAATTGCATGACATGATGCGCGTGAAAGAGCTGGGTCAGGTCGAGTCCGAGGATTTCGATGAGGATGACGACGCGACCCCCCGAACCGTCCGCAGATCATAGTGGATCGACCGCGCCATGAGCCGCTTGCCCAATTTCGGTGATATGGAATGGACGCTTCCCGAGGCTGGCAAGGCCGCGCGCGGACCGGATGAGGGCTGGTTGACGCCCGAGGGTATACGGCTTGCGCAGGTCTATGACCAGACCGCGCTCGATGGGCTCGATTTTCTCGACACCATGCCGGGGCTTGCCCCGTTCCTGCGCGGGCCGTACCCGACGATGTATGTCCAGCAGCCCTGGACGGTGCGCCAATATGCGGGGTTTTCGACCGCCGAAGAGTCGAACGCCTTTTACCGGCGCAATCTGGCGGCGGGCCAAAAGGGCCTCTCCATCGCCTTCGATCTCGCCACCCATCGCGGCTATGACAGCGACCATCCGCGCGTCAAAGGCGATGTCGGCATGGCGGGCGTCGCCATCGATTCCATTTATGACATGCGCACGCTGTTCGACGGCATTCCGCTTTCGGAAATGACAGTCTCGATGACGATGAACGGCGCGGTGCTGCCGGTGCTCGCGCTCTATATTGTAGCGGCGGAAGAACAAGGCGTGCCGCCCGAAAAGCTCGTCGGGACTATCCAGAACGACATCCTCAAGGAGTTCATGGTCCGCAACACCTACATCTATCCGCCGACGCCATCGATGCGGATCATTTCGGACATCTTTGCCTACACGTCGAAGCAGATGCCTAAATTCAACTCGATCTCGATCTCCGGGTACCACATGCAGGAGGCCGGCGCGACCGCCGATCTGGAGCTGGGCTATACCCTCGCCGACGGCATGGATTATGTCCGGGCAGGCATCAAGACGGGTCTTGTGATCGACGATTTCGCGCCGCGCCTGTCGTTTTTCTGGGCGATCGGCATGAACTTCTTCATGGAAGTGGCGAAGATGCGCGCCGCCCGGCTGCTGTGGGCCAAGATTATGAAGGATCTGGGCGCGAAAGACCCGCGCTCGCTTTCGCTGCGCGCGCACTGCCAGACCTCCGGCTGGAGCCTGACCGCGCAAGACGTCTACAACAATGTCGTCCGCACCTGTATCGAAGCGCTGGCCGCGACGCATGGCGGCACGCAATCGCTGCACACCAACGCGCTCGACGAAGCGCTCGCCTTGCCGACCGATTTCTCCGCCCGCATCGCCCGCAACACCCAGCTTTTTATCGCGCAGGAGACCGGCACGACGCGCGTCATCGATCCGTGGGGCGGCAGCTACTACGTCGAACGGCTGACCTATGAGCTGGCGCGGAAAGCTTGGGCGCATATCGAGGAGGTGGAAAGCCTCGGCGGCATGGCCAAGGCCATCGAGGCCGGGCTGCCGAAAATGCGCATTGAGGAAGCCGCCGCGCGCACCCAGGCACGGATCGACAGCGGCACGCAGACCATTGTCGGCGTCAACAAATATAAGCCTGAGAGTGACAGACCGGTCGATGTGCTCGTGGTCGATAACTCGGCGGTGAGGGCAAAGCAGATTGAAAAGCTGCGGCGGCTCCGTGCGGAACGCAATCAGGCCGAAACTCAGGCAACCCTTCATGCGATCACCCAGGCGGCGGAAAGCGGGCAGGGCAATCTGCTCGATCTGTCGATCAAGGCCGCGCGCGCCAAGGCGACCGTCGGGGAGATTTCCGACGCCATGGAGAAGGCATTCGGCCGCCACCGCATTGAAACGCGCGCGGTTTCGGGCGTTTACCGGCAGGAGCTTGGGCATATGAATGAAGATGTGCGCCGCGTGCTAGCGATGACCGACGCTTTTGCGGCCCATGACGGGCGGCGTCCGCGTATTCTGGTCGCCAAGATCGGGCAGGACGGCCATGACCGTGGCCAGAAGGTGATCGCATCGGCCTTCGCCGATCTCGGTTTCGACGTCGATATCGGCGCGCTGTTCGCTACGCCCGGCGAATGCGCGAGGCAAGCCATCGAGAACGATGTGCATATCATCGGCGTGTCGTCGCTTGCCGCAGCGCATCTGACGCTGGTGCCCGATCTGAAGGCTGAGCTCGCGGCGCAGGGCCGGCCGGACATCATGGTCGCCGTCGGCGGGGTTATCCCGCCGCAGGATTATGACGCGCTCTACGCAGCCGGCGCCAAGGCGATTTTCGGACCAGGCACCGTAATCGCCGAGGCGGCGACGGAGTTGCTGGGCAAGCTCAATGCGCAGCTCGGCTACACCTCCCTCGAAGCCGCCGAGTAGACGCCCCGCATCCGGGCAGCAACGGTTCTCGCCTCAATCGACGACCTTCTCCGCCGCCGCCTGCTGGCCCGGTATTGTCGCAGGCTCGTCGAGCAGCTCCCGAATATAGAGGCGCGCGACCAGCACATAGGTCAGCACCGCGAGCGGCGTGGCCAGGAACAGCCCGAGCGGTCCGAAGAGCAAGCCGAACGCTAAAATCGCGAACATTGTGACGACGGGCGGCAGCGACACCATTCTGTGCTGGATGAGCGGTGTAATCATGTTTGATTCCAGCTGCTGCACGACGGCGAAAACGCCAATCGTCCAGGCGACCATCGTCCAATCGACCGAAAACGCCAGGAGGACCGCCGGGACCGCGCCGATGAGCGGACCGACAATCGGCACGAATTCGGTCAGGGCGGCGAGCAGCCCCAGCGCCAGCGGCGCGGGCAGACCGATCATCCAAAGCCCGAATGCCGTTAAGATGCCGACCAGCGCCATCGAGATCAGCTGACCGAGCAGCCATTGGTTCAACGCCGTGCCGGAATCTTCGATGGTCTGGCCGGCAAGATCGCGGTGCTCCGCGGGAAACAGCCTCAAGACGCCCCGGCGGTAGAGATCAGGTTGCGCGGCCAAAAACGCAGCGGTGACGAGGACGATGATCAGGTTTCCGAACACATTCAGAACGGAACTGGCGACCGTGGTGATTTGGAAGAGAATGCTGCCGCTGTTCGTCCTAGCCTGCTCCATCAGCTTGCCCGACACGTCGCCCAGATCGAAGCGCTGCTCGAGATTATCCACCGCGCCAGGAAGGCGCTGCGCGAGATCGTTCATCTGCCCGGCGATTTGCGCCCCGAACTGATAGATGACCCCCGCGATAGAGCCGACGATCAGCAGCACAACCAGCAAGAGCGCGAACGGGCGCGGCAGGGGCGTATGGCGCTCGACAAACTTGGTGGCTCGCCCAAGCAAAAGCGCGATCAGGATCGCGGCGAACAACAGCAAAAATGCTTGATAGGCCTGCCAGATTATCAAGGCAAAACCGACCACACCCGTGACCATCAGCACGCGGCGTAAAAATATCCAGTCGCTCATAGGGTGTCCCCCAGTTCGCCAAGGCCTGGAAAGAGCGCGCCCGGCTTATCGGTGCGGTAACGTTGAGAAACGTTCGGACCGAACATGGTTTCCGCGGACGCGATTTTTTGCTTGTCCGCTGTTGCTTGCCCGCGTCGTTAACGGGCTGCTTATCGGTTCGGACTATACTGGCGGCGTCTTTTTGATTGACGCTGGATTAACGCATTCGGAACGATTCGCCAATTCCGGCATTCACTTAGCAAGCAGGGCCTCGCAAGGGGCCGTCAATTCGGAGTTACAGTCATGACGATGATGAACGGTTTCGACGTGCGGGAGTTAGATATTTTGGACGAAGAATATTTCGGCCCGCCCCCGCGCTTCCTCGTTGACAGACGCCCAGTTGACCGCGTTGCGACCGTCAACGCCCGCCCAATCCATGATGCAGACGTTCATCCGCTGACTCGAATTCGGGATTTGCTTGGCGTTTGAAATTCGCTTTCCCCCAATCACCGAAGTTCCGCACAGAAGCGTTGAATGCGCCGGCAGGATTCTTCCAGTGCTTCGGTTGAGGTTGCGTAGGAAATCCGGAAGAAAGGCGATAGCCCGAAAGCTGCGCCTTGCACCACTGCGATGCCTTCTTCCTCAAGCAGCGCGGTGACGAAATCCTCGTCGGTGTCGATCCGCTTGCCCTTGCCGCTGGTTTTGCCAAGACAGCCTTTACAGGAGGGGTAGACATAAAAGGCCCCCTCAGGGGTCGGGCAGTCGATGCCTTTGGCCTGGTTGAGCATGGAGACGACGAGATCGCGCCGTTCCTGGAATACTGCCGCGCGCTCTTTCAGAAAATCCTGCGGCCCGTTCAATGCCTCGACCGAGGCCCACTGGCTAATCGAGGCCGCATTTGACGTCGTCTGCGATTGCAGCTTTGTCATCGCCTTGATGAGCGTCTCGGGGCCAGCGGCGTAGCCAATGCGCCAGCCCGTCATTGCGTAGGCTTTGGAGACGCCGTTCATTGTCAGCGTGCGCTCATACAAGCCCGGCTCGACCTGCGCGGGCGTGACGAATTCATAATCGTCGTAGACCAGATGCTCATACATATCGTCGGTCAGCACCCAGACCTGGGGGTGGCGCATCAAGACATCGGTCAGCGCCTTCAGCTCCGCGCGCGAATAGGCCGCGCCGGTTGGGTTGGAGGGATGGTTGAAAATCAGCCATTTGGTTTTCGGCGTAATCGCCTTGTCGAGTGCTTCGGCGCGGAGTTTAAACTTATCTTCCAGCGTCGCCGCGACGACCACCGGCGTGCCGCCGACGAGCTGCACGATGTCGGGATAGGACACCCAATAGGGCGCTGGGATCACGACCTCGTCGCCGGGATTGAGCGTCGCCATCATCGCGTTAAAGATGATTTTTTTCCCGCCCGGCGAGACAATCACTTGGCTCGGTTTGTAATTAAGGCCGTTCTCGCGCTGGAATTTGCGGCAAATGGCCTCCTTCAGCTCCGGGATGCCTTCGACATTGGTGTATTTCGTCTTGCCCGCGCGGATCGCCTCGATCGCGGCCTCTTTGATATTGTCCGGCGTATCGAAGTCCGGCTCGCCTGCGCCAAGGCCAATCACGTCCTGACCGGCGGCTTTCAGCTCGCGCGCTTTCGTGGTGACGGCGATGGTCTGGGACGTCTGCACGCGGTCGAGCGCATCGGCGATCAGGCCCATGGAAACCTCCAAATATCGTGGGACGGGGCACCCCGAAACTAGGCGCGCAGGCCGCTAGTCGCAAGCAAAATCAGGCGTCATCGCGTTAGCCGCAATGCTTGCGATGCACACTTATTGCGTCGTCTTCCCGGACGCGGTGATGTCGCGCGGCGAGGTGACGATTTCAATCATCTTCGCTCCGCCTGGCACCGCCCGCACAAAATCGCCATAGACCGTCCGGCTCGCCGCCCTGAAGGCTTCGATATCGACATGGCTGATCGCCATCACGCGGTCGAGCTCATCGATAAGACCACTCTCCATCTCGATCGCGATATTGGCAACACGGCGTTCCATCGTAAGCGCTTCCGCCGCGATGATGGCGCGCACCGGGGCGGGCAGGTTGTCCAACTGCGCCTGGCTGGCGACAAGAAAGGCCGGGCTGTAGAGATGATCGGACATCGACAAATGCCGTTGCACCCCGGCAAGCTCGAATGCGCCAATCTCGGCGAGCGGTGCTTCCTGGCCGTCGGCGATCCGCCTGCGCAGCGCCTCCTTCAACGCGCGCGAGGCCATTGGTACTGGAGTTGCGCCAAAGGCGCGGACCACTTTCTCACGCCAGGGATTGGCGGGAATCGCCAACCTCAAACCCAGCAGATCGTCGGGATGGGCGATGCGGCGGACGCCGTTGGTTATTTGCCGGAAACCGTTTTCCCATATGGCGAGGATTTGAAAACCTTTTTTCGCCGCCGCCGGCTGAAGATAGTTTTCCAGCAGCGCCGCGCCGGCATTGCGGATCTGGGCGCGATCCCGGATTAGGAACGGCAGCTCGAAAATGCCAAATGCGTCACTGATCGAAATCATCCCAGAGGAAGACAGTGCGAACGCCGCCCCGCCGTTTTTGACTTCGTCGAGCAATGCCGGGCTGTCGCCAAGCTCTGGGTCGGATGTGACGGCGATCCGGTAGAGGCCAGGTAGCCGCTGATTGACCCGCTGAGCAAATTCATTGGCGCTGATCTCGTAGAGCGAGCCGGCGGCGCCCGCGTGAATGAGAACCAACTGGCGTGTTTCGGCGCTGGCGGGGAGGGCCAATGGGGCAATGAGGCTAAGAGCAATGCAGACGGCACATGAAAAAAATCGCATAAGAAACTGCCATTTCATTAAAAAACGCATTCGATACATGGATAAGGCTTCCAACCCGCGGGTGCGAGAGGAACACCGGAGTTTGCACATTTTTATTTTCCTGGCCGTAATCGAGGCGCTTGATAATTCAACGCGCCGAAGCCCGGAAACAGCGCTTGAATGCGCGAACGGCTTCTATCGTCTTGACAATGGCGGGCCGCTTCCACTAAGCCGGGCTAGCACTCGAATACAATGAGTGCCAGGCGGCACACCCGCCTCGTGGAGGATTTACCCAATTGCGGGAGATGTGAAATGAAGTTCCGTCCGCTTCATGACCGGGTCGTGGTTAAGCGCGTCGAAGAAGAAACCAAAACCAAAGGCGGGATTATTATCCCCGATACCGCCGCCGAAAAGCCGCAGCAGGGCGAAGTGATCGCCGTCGGCCCCGGCGCTCGCGGCGATGACAACGAGCTGATTGCGCTCGACGTCAGGGCCGGCGACAAAGTGCTTTTCGGTAAATGGTCGGGCACCGAGGTCAAGATCGACGGCGTCGATCTCCTGATCATGAAGGAGTCCGACATCATGGGTGTGCTGAACTAGCTTACGGCGCAGTCTAGGCCGGGCGTCACGCGCAAAACGCGGGCGTCCACGCCGCGGGCCGGCTCCAGCCGATCGCCGCCGCTCCATTCCTTTTACAATTACGAAAGAGTTCCAAATGTCCGCGAAAACCGTCCGCTTTTCCACCGACGCCCGCGACCGCATGATGCGCGGCGTCGACGTGCTCGCCAATGCCGTCAAGGTCACGCTGGGACCGAAGGGGCGCAATGTCATCCTAGACAAATCGTTCGGCGGCCCTCGTTCGACCAAGGACGGCGTAACCGTCGCCAAGGAAATCGAGCTGGAAGACAAGTTTGAGAATATGGGCGCGCAGCTTTTGCGCGAGGTCGCCTCCAAGACTAACGACAAGGCGGGTGACGGCACCACGACCGCCACGCTACTGGCCCACACCATTGTCAAAGAAGGCTTGAAGGCGGTGGCCGCCGGTATGAACCCGATGGATTTAAAGCGCGGCATCGACAAGGCCGTCGCCGACGTGGTCATTGCGGTGAAGAAAAAAGCCAAGAAGGTTTCCTCCTCGGCTGAAATCGCGCAGGTCGGCAAGATCTCGGCGAATGGCGACGCCTCGGTCGGCAATATGATCGCCGAGGCGATGAAGAGGGTCGGCAATGAGGGCGTCATCACGGTGGAAGAGGCCAAGAGCCTCGACAGCGAGCTGGATGTCGTCGAGGGAATGCAATTCGACCGCGGCTATATCTCGCCTTATTTCATCACCAATGCCGAAAAAATGGTCTGCGAGCTGGACGATCCGCTGATCCTCATCAACGAGAAGAAGCTGTCGAACCTGCAAGCCATGCTGCCGGTGCTGGAAGCCGTGGTGCAATCCGGCCGTCCGCTGTTGATCATTGCGGAAGACGTTGAAGGCGAAGCTTTGGCGACGCTTGTCGTCAACAAGCTGCGCGGCGGTCTCAAGGTTGCAGCGGTCAAGGCTCCTGGATTTGGCGACCGCCGCAAGGCCATGCTGCAGGACATCGCGACGCTCACCGGCGCGGAGGTGATCTCGGAGGATCTCGGCATCAAGCTTGAGAACGTCACTGTCAAAATGCTGGGCAAGGCCAAGCGTGTCCGGATTGATAAGGACAACACACTGATCGTCGATGGCGCGGGCAAGAAGAAGGATATTCAGGCGCGCGTCTCGCAGCTTAAGCAGCAGATCGAGGAGACGACCTCGGACTACGACAAGGAGAAGCTGCAGGAGCGTCTGGCCAAGCTGGCGGGCGGCGTTGCGGTGATCCGCGTCGGCGGCGCCACCGAGAGCGAGGTGAAAGAGAAGAAGGACCGGGTGGACGATGCGCTGAACGCCACTCGCGCGGCCGTCGAGGATGGCATCGTTGCGGGCGGCGGAGTTGCGCTTTTGCGCGCGGCCGCCGCGATTACAGTCAAGGGCGACAATGAGGACCAGGATGTCGGCATCAACATCATCCGCCGCGCGCTGCAAACGCCGGCCCGTCAGATCGCCGAGAATGCCGGCGTTGAAGGATCGATCGTCGTTGGCAAGCTGCTCGAGAACAAGAAGGACAGCTTCGGCTACGATGCGCAGACCAACGAATATGTCGACATGATCGAAGCCGGCATCATCGACCCTGCCAAGGTCGTGCTGACCGCGCTTCAAGATGCGGCCTCGATTGCCTCGATGTTCATCACAACGGAAGCCGGTGTCGCCGATGCGCCTAAGCGCAAGGACGCCTCGGGTGGAGGCATGGGCGGCGGCATGGGCGGCATGGGGGGAATGGGTGGCATGGGTGGCATGGACGGGATGATGTAAATCACCCTCCGCCGCAAGACATCTGCCTTAGTTTTGCAACCGGCCGCCAGTGTTTATTCTGGCGGCCGGTTTTGATTAATCTGCAAGGTTTAGCGCCGTTCAGCTTGCGTTCAAACAGATTGTACGACGCTGAGACACGTTGACAATTGCGATCTCAATTTCGCCGTATTACAAATTTACACAACTATAAGTTGCATAGATACACGGTATTGACCATCCCGTTTTGGTGATTCGGACACAAATATGAATGTGCGTAGTTTGAGTTACAGTTATCAAACGAAAAGCCTATTTTGTGAAAGCTTGTGGAACTTTTGACTAGTTTGGTTTGTGCCGCGCCGTGAGAATGCTATAAGGGAATTGTCTTTAGGGAACGTAGCTGTTGGTGCCTCATCTCCGTGTCGAAACACACGCTCAGTTGATGCAACACAGAAGGCGGCCCCGAAGCAACGGGGCCTCCTGACGTGATTGGTTTTGCGTACGTCAGGCGGTCTTGTTTCTTGACTCGCTCCCTCGTACAATCCATTGGTCCGTATATTGTCACAATCATTTCGTGATGTGGCGGTGGACATTGGGCGCTTTCACCCAATCGTGTTCAGGCTGGATGCGATATTGAAAAGCGGCGCTTTTCTTGCCTGCGGAGGAGATCAGATGGTCGTGACGCCCTCTAACCCATTGCGACCTTCAAACATTGTTCGTGCAGCTAGGCAGGGCTTGCCCTTGGTTGCTTTGGGCACAGGTGTGTTAGGGAGCTTGATAGCCTTATGGATGGCGACTTCGCCGCGTGCCGGGCTGGTTGGCGTCGCCTCGATCGCCGGCATCGAGGCCTTGCCGGCCGCAAACCTTTTCGGCATCGCAGCGCAGACCAGTGACGCCGCGACTCAGCCAATGACATTTCTCACCGCAATAGGTGGGGAGACATTTTCCTCGCTGCCAACGCAGGCCGCCTCCGCCCAAGTCGAAGCTGGCGGGCCGCTGCCCAACGTTGCGCCCGCCGCATGGGACCGGCTATCGGCCGGCGGCTGCATGACGCTCACCACAAAGGCGGGGCAGACATTCTCGTTCCGCATCATGGGCGCCCGCCCGGCGGTGACCGGAAAACCGGCGGAGGATATGCCGACGATCGACCTCGCGATCACAGCTTGCCCAACCGGGGAGCCCATTGCCAAAGCGGTCATCGAGCCCACCAAAGTCCCGGCTGGCACGGCTGTGACGCACGAGCGCAGCCTCTAAACAGGGCCAATTTATCGTGGGTGCGATTGGCTGGCCGCTTAAAGAACCAGCGCGAGAAGAAATCGCAGTCCGACCAGCGATAGGAAAAACGCAAAGGCAATTTCCAGCTTGCGCCGCTCCATCCCATGCGCGAGCCGGACGCCGAGTGGCGCGGCCAGCACGCCTGACGGAATCATCGCCGCCGCGCCGATCAAACTGACAAAGCCGAGCGAGCCCGCCGGTACGCCCGCCGCATCCCACCCCGCCCACATGTAACCAAACAATGCCGGGATCGCGACAATGCAGCTGAAACCCGCCGCCGTCCCAACCGCCTGATGGATTGGCCGGCCAAGCAGCGTCATGAACGGCGCGATATAGGCCCCGCCGCCGACCCCCATCATCGTTGCTAGAAATCCGATGCCCGTTCCGGCGGGGAACGACAATGCCG
Organism: Rhodomicrobium sp.; assembly: GCA_031399085.1. Lineage (GTDB taxonomy): Bacteria > Pseudomonadota > Alphaproteobacteria > Rhizobiales > Rhodomicrobiaceae > R-RK-3. Next base: position 115,948 of record JANNOQ010000082.1, on the reverse strand, counting down.
GGTTGGCGATGTCGCCCTTGATGCGCCAGGCGTCCCGACGCACGAACAGGCTGAGGCTCAGCGTGGTCGCGGATACAACCCAGATCAGCTTCATCGCCGTATCGTCGGCATATTTCGCGGTCAGCGCGCCAAGCACCACGCCGAAAATCGCGGCTGGACCGATGATCCGCAGAACGCCCAGGTCGATCGCGCCGCGCTGGTGGTGCGAGCGCGCCGAGCGGAAAGAGGTGGGGATAATGATGGCAAAGCTCGTGCCGACCGCCAGATGCATCCGCACTTCATCCGCCGCGCCCAGCGCGCCAAACAATTCGTAAAGCACGGGCACCAGAATCCCGCCGCCGCCGACGCCGAACAGTCCCGACAAGAATCCAGCGATCAGACCTCCGGCAATCAGGCCGCCCGCGAGCAAAGCAATCTCGCCCGCGGGCAAGCCTAGATCCATGAATTTCCTTCAAAAAGTCCTCGCCGCCATGAAATCGAACCGGCCTCGGCAAGGACTTACGGGATTTAAGCGAAGCGCGGCGCGTGACAATTGCCCGCACGGTCACGTCACCTAACGCGCCGGCAACAGGCACGCGCTGCGCTCCAAGATCGTCGCCCATGCCATCGCCGCTCGCTCGCCGCAGTTACGTCGGAGAGCAGCTTTTCTCCAGGGCTTCCCAGGCCTCGAAATATTTCCGGCCATCTTCAGACGCCGGGTCGATGTCCACATCGAGCGCGGCGACCTTTTCGAATTCGTCGCCGAGCACGGCGGATTTTGCTCCCGCCTCAGCCGTCAAGCTCTTGGCTTGCGCCTCATCCTGTTTGGCGGTTGCCTCTTCGGCCTTCACGAGCAGGTCCTGCAATTCGCAATAGGCTTTGCGCTTAATGTCATCCTGCTGGATAGCGGCGATGGCGGTGGCCGCCTCGGCAAGTCCGGCGTCCTGCGCCAGCGCGGGCTGAACGATGGCTGCGGTCAAAAAGGCGGCTATCAAGGCTCTCATTCGGTCCCTCCAAAGGCTTGCGTGACTGCGCCCGCATATGACGCAAGCATTCTGACTTCTTAATGAACGCCCGCCGCTTTTCTCGTTCGGCCAAACGGCGTCGCCAGCGACGGCGCATTTGCGCTTGGCAATGGCTGTCACGGCCTCTAAGCAATGGCGTTTACGAGCGAAGGTCGCCATGAAGACGCAAGAACCCCGCACAATCTATCTCAAGGATTACCGCCCATCCGCTTATCTGATCGATAAGACGGCCCTCGACATCCGCCTGCAGCCGTCCGAGACGTTGGTCGCCTCGCGGCTTGCCATGCGTCCCAATCCCGCCATTGCCGGCGATCATGGGCCGCTCGTTCTCGACGGCGAGAAGCTGCGCCTGGTCAGCATCGCGGTTGATGGCGAGGAACTGCCGGGCAGCGCTTACGCGCTTACCGACACGGGGCTGAGCATCGCGGAGCCGCCAGCCGAGCCGTTCATCCTTGAAATCAAGTCCGTCTGCGACCCGGAGGCGAACAAGGCGCTCTCCGGTCTTTATCGATCCGGCACGCTGTACTGCACGCAATGCGAACCGGAAGGGTTCCGCCGCATTGCCTTCTATCTAGACCGGCCGGACGTGCTCGCCACCTTCCGAGTACGGATCGAGGGCGACGCCAAAGACTGCCCGGTGCTGCTCTCCAACGGCAATCTGGCCGAGGCGGGCAAGCTGCCGGCCGGGCGTCACTACGCGATTTGGGACGATCCGTTTCCCAAACCCTCTTATCTGTTCGCGCTCGTCGGCGGCAAGCTCGGCCATGTCGCGGACAGCTTCAAGACCCAATCCGGCCGAACGGTTGAGCTGCGCGTCTATTGCGACCCGGGCAAGGAGGACCGCTGCGATTGGGCGATGGCGAGTTTGAAGCGCTCGATGGCCTGGGACGAGGAGCGTTTCGGCCTCGAATACGATCTCGACATCTTCATGATCGTGGCGGTCGGCGACTTCAACATGGGGGCGATGGAGAATAAGGGCCTCAACATATTCAACGACAAGCTGATCCTCGCCAGCCCCGAAACCGCGACCGATGGCGAATATGAGGCGATCGAGGCCGTCATCGGCCATGAATATTTCCACAATTGGACCGGCAACCGCGTCACCTGCCGCGACTGGTTCCAGCTCTGTCTGAAGGAAGGGCTGACAGTCTTCCGCGACCAGGAGTTCACCTCCGATCTGCGCTCGCGCGGGGTGAAACGGATCGAGGATGTCTGGGCGCTCAGGACGCAACAATTCGCCGAGGATGGCGGCCCGCTGGCGCATCCGGTGCGGCCGGAAAGCTTCATTGAGATCAACAATTTCTACACGCGCACGGTTTACGAAAAGGGCGCCGAGCTGTGCCGGATGATTATGACCATCATCGGCAAGACGGGCTTCCGCAAGGGCATCGACCTCTATTTCGAGCGCCATGACGGCACGGCCGCGACGGTGGAGGATTTCATTGCCGCAATGGCGGATGCGACCGAGACCGATCTCAGCCAGTTCATGCTTTGGTATTCGCAAGCCGGGACGCCCGAGCTGACCTGCCGCCTTGCCTATTCGCCGGAGAACAAAACCGCCAAGCTGACGGTCAAGCAGGAGCAAAAGCCCCGGCCCGGCCAGCCCAAGCCCAAGCCGCTGCACATTCCGTTCAAGCTGGGGCTGTTGGGCGCGGACGGTAAAAATTTCCCGCTAAAGCTTGAGGACGGAACGCTCCTGGAGCACGGCGTGCTGCATCTGCGCAAGCGCTCCGAAAGCTTTACCTTCCATGGCATTGGCGAGCGGCCGGTCGCCTCACTGCTGCGCGAGTTCTCCGCGCCGGTCAAACTCGAAGCTAATCTGGGCGACCGCGATCTGGAATTCCTCATCGCGCATGACAGCGATCAGTTCAATCGCTGGCAGTCGGGCCAAACGCTGGCGATGATGTCGCTCATTGCCATGACCGCGTCGGTGCGCGCGGGAGAAAAGCCAAGGGCCTCACAGCGCTTTGCCCGTGCGCTCGCCAAGCTCGTTGCCGATGAGGACCTTGAGCCCGCCTTCCGCGCCGCCATGTTGCGGATTCCCACCGTCCGCGACATTGCCCTGGCCATTGGCGCCGACATCGACCCCGCCGCCATCTACCAAGCCCGGCGGGCCTTCCGCGAGAGCCTCGGCAGGGCGCTCAAATCGGAGCTGCAAACAATTTACGACACGAACGAAACGCCGGGCGGCTACACCCCGGATGCGGCGAGCGCGGGCAAACGCGCGCTGCGCAACGCCGCGCTCGGGCTGCTGACCATGGCCGGCGGCCGCTCGGCCGTGGCTCGCCTGCGCAACCACTATAAGCACGCCACGAACATGACTGATGCAATGGCGGCCATCGAGAATTTCGGCGAGGTCGATGCGCCCGCGCGCGAGGCGGTGCTCAATTCCTTCTACAAACGCTGGAAGAAGGACGCGCTGGTGCTCGATAAATGGTTCTCGACCCAGGCCCGCTCGCCGATCCATGGCACGCCGGACTTCGTTGGCGAACTAATCCGGCATCCGCAATTCTCGATGAAAAACCCCAACCGGGTGCGGGCGGTCATCGCCGCCTTCTCGGGCGGCAACCCGGCGCAGTTCAATGCGCCGGACGGCAAGGGCTACAAATTGCTCGCCGACGCGGTGCTGGAGCTGAACGGCTTCAATTCGCTCATGGCGGCGCGGCTGCTCGGCAATTTTGAGATGTGGCGCATGCTGGAGCCGACACGTCAGAAAGCCGCCCGCGGGCAGCTCGATCGGGTGGCGGGAGCGAAGAATCTGTCGCGCGATGTCTACGAAATCGCCGGAAAGATGCTGAAGGACCCCGAAAATTAGTCACTGGGCGTTGTGAAGATTCAAAAGGCTGGCCGAATCGTAGACAGTTGCGAGACTTATCAAAGCGTCTCGAAGGAAATTTCTCGTCTCGACATTGGCCATGCTGAATGCCCGGTCCTATTCTGACGCGACGAAGTCGCGGCGCGCCCGCCTTGCGGTATGGGCGCGGCTGCGAATTTGGACCGGACTCGGCCTCGCCGCCCTTACCCTTGCCGCCAGCGCCTCCTCCGCCATCGCGGCCGATTTCAAAAGCATCCCCAGCAATCTGATCGCAGCGACGCTCGTCGGCGGCTTTTTCGGCGCGATGATCGCCTTCGTCGCCACGCGCGGGCGCAACGCCGTGCTGCTGCGCTCGGCGCTCGAATTGCGCGACGGCACCGAATTGCTGCTGCGCGACGGCGGCGCGGCGCTGCTCTATTGGAACCTCGTCAAGGGCGAGCTGTGCTGGTCGGAATCGCTGTTTGCGATGATCGGGCGCAAGCTGCCGGACGGGCGCATGCCCTATCGCGACATGCGTGAATTGCTGCACCCCGAGGACGACCTCTACCAGATCGTCGACGATCACATTCGCAACGGCGCGGACGCGGTGCGGACCTGCTTCCGTTTGCGCGGCGGCAAGGATGGCGGCTGGCTGTGGTTCGATCTGCGTGGGCGGATCCGGCGCCCCGCGATCAGTGGCTCGCCGATCCTCGTCGCCGTCGTCACCGATGTGACCAGCGAGCGCGAAAGAGAGATCGAGAATATCGACACTGCCGCCCGGCTGCGGGATTCGATCGAGGCGATTTCCGAGGCCTTCGTGCTCTGGGACAATCGCGACAGGCTGGTCGTGTGCAATCGCAAATTCAAGGCGATCTACAAGATCCCCAACCGGCTGTTGACGCCGGGAACGCACTACAAGGATATTGCCAAAGCGGCGCGCGAGACGCTGGTGCAAGGCCCCCGCACGCTTGACGGCGCCCCCAAGCAGGGCTCGCACGCGTATGAGACCGAAGCGGGCGAGGACTATTGGATGCATATCGGCGAGCGACGGACGGAGGATGGCGGCTTCGTCAGCGTCGGCACCGACATCACGGCGCTGAAGCAAAGCGAACGGTGTCTGTCCGAACGCGAATCGGAGCTGAGCGCGACCGTCTCCGATCTTCAGACCTCGCGGGTGAGGCAGGATGCGCAGACCCGCCAGCTTTTCGAGCTGACCAACAAATACGCCGCCGAAAAGGAGCGCGCCGAGACCGCCAACCGGGCGAAATCCGAGTTCCTCGCCAATATCAGCCATGAATTGCGTACGCCGCTCAACGCCATCATCGGCTTTTCCGAGATGATGCACCGGCAGCTCTTCGGCCCGATCGGCCAGGATAAATATCTGGAATATGCGCGCGACATCGAGCAGAGCGGCCAATATCTCCTGGAGGTCATCAACGACATTCTCGACATGTCGAAGATCGAGGCGGGCCGCATGGCGCTGGCGATGGAAACCGTCAACATCAGCGACATCGCCGCCGAGAGCATGAGGGTGGTTCAGCAGACGGCGCAGGCGCGCAATATCGCCCTGCAAACGGTTGGCAACCCCGACATCGAGCTGTCCGGCGACCGGCGGGCGCTGAAGCAGGTGCTCATCAATCTTCTCTCCAACGCGGTGAAGTTCACCCCCGTCGGCGGCGACGTCACGATCCGCACCTATCGCTATCGCGGCTCGGTCCGCATCGCCATCAGCGATACCGGCGTCGGTATTCCGCGACACGAGATCGCCAAGCTCGGGCGTCCGTTCGAGCAGGTGGAAAACCAGTTCACCAAGGGCCATCGCGGCACCGGGCTGGGGCTGGCCATTTCACGCTCGATCTTGGAGCTGCATAATGGCCGGCTGGAGATCAAGAGCCGCATCGGCGAAGGCACGACGGTGACATGCATCCTCCCAGCCTTCCAGGATGCAAGAGGGCTGGACAGCGAGGCCGCTTGATTGCATATGGACCTGTCCGCATTGCCGGCCGGCTGGCGTCAAGATCATAAATGTGAGGCCCAACGATGCAATATCCAGCGCCGAACAGGCCAGCGGCCGCGATGCCGCCCGAGCGCACGTCCGACATTTTGACGCGGCTTGCCGCTCAAACTGGCGGCGAAACGATCAGCGTCGGTGAGATCGTCGATGCGCTGAGCGATCGAAGCTTCGGCATCATCATGATCTTGTTCGCGCTTCCGAACACAATTTTGCCCATTGCATGGGTGCTCGGCGCGCCGATCCTGATTTTCGCGGTGCAGATGGCGCTCGGCAGCGAAAAGCCCTGGCTGCCGGACTTCATGCGGCGGCAAGCGCTCAGCCGCGAGACCTTCTCCAAAGCCATCAACTTTGTCGTGCGCTACCTCATCAAGATCGAGGCGTTCCTCAAGCCGCGCTGGACCTTCCTGACCGCTAAGGCGATGGAGCGGCTCCTCGGCATATGGCTCACCTTTCTGACATTGGTGCTGCTGGTGCCGGTACCGTTTGGTAACGCGCTGCCGTCCTTTGGCATTGCCATCATCGCAGCGGGACTGCTCGAAAAGGATGGTCTCGCCATCGTTGTCGGCTCAATCGTGGGCGCGCTCGGAACGGTTTATGTCATCGCTTTGATCGGCGGCGTGTTCGCGGCGGCCAGGGCGATTTTCGGTTTTTGACCGATCGAGCAGCGCGGTCGCACCTGAACTCTGTGATCACGTCTCTGGCGTCGCCCCGGAAGTCGCGCAGCGACTATCCGGGGTCTACTCGCATCGCCTCGGGCTCATGCTGTGTCGTTGGTCGACGGTGGAGGGGGCGTGCACGTCGATAACGCACCCTATGCTTGCAAGCGTCTTCCCTCGATTTGGGCGCGAGGCTTACTGCGTCCGGCGCAGCATCGCTCGCGCGGCTTCGGCGACGTCGTCCGCGATCCGCGCCTGGCCCTCGGCGGTCGGATGAAAGGCGCCGCCATAGGTGGCCGCGAGGAACACTTGAAACGGCAGCCATTGGCGTCGCGCCAGCGCTTTCAGCGCTCCGGTATAGAGGCCGCTGCAATTGGCGCCGAAACTCGACACCTTTTCCGCGTGCATGTTGGAGGTGAGGAACGCATCGTTCGGCGTGCGGAACCAGCGCTGGCGGCTGGCATAGGCGGGGTAGGCCGACGGCTTGTACGGTGTCCAGGCGCCAGCCTTCAGACGCGGAAAGCCCAGCGTCTCCGCCGGGCTGTCGCCGCTCGTCGCGCACAGCCCATGGACGCGGAAATCATCGCGGAACCCATCGACATAGGTCCAGCTCTCACCGGCAAAGCCTGCCAGATGCTGGTTCAGCTCGGTTGAGAACTCCTCCGCCTTGCCGACCTTGGCGGCATCCAGCGCGAAGGGCGGAAACACCTCCAACCCCTTGCTGCCGCTGCAAGCGCTCATGCCGTCGGGGCCATAGCCCATATTCGGATAGCCGGTCAGGATGACTTTGCGCTCCCCGCCTTCGCCCACGCCAACGCCGAGCAGCAACTCCAGCGAAAATTTCAGCCCGTCGAAACGCTGCTTGACGATTTCGAGGCGGGTCCGCGCGCGCTCGACGCCGTAGACCGAATCCATCTGCCGCCCCAGCGTCCGATAGATGCTGACATCGCTCAAAATGCTGTCTGAGACGAGCGGCACGAAGCCGACATCATTGCCGCCAACCGAAAGCAGTACCAGGTCGATGGGCCGTTTGAGCGCGGGCAGGCGCGCGCCGCCCTCGGAAACGATTTCGCACCGGGTGACGCGCATTTCCGCTTCCGCGATGCTGCGAAGCTCGGGCATGCGGTTGATGATGGCGGCAGGCATCAGCGCGTCGGGCGTTACCGCGCGGCAGAGTTCTTCAGAGGCGGCCGAGATTTGCGCGGGCACCGAAAAGCTTTCGCCCGCCGTGCATTCGCGCACAGGGGTGCGCAACAAGATGCCTTGCGCGATTTCGGCCCCGCTGCAACTGAAGCTGAGAAAGGTGATGGCGCGCTGCGGGTCCTCGACGGCGAGTTGCAGGGCCGCGCGAAGTTGATGCGAGTAGAGCGAGCGGTGGCACTCGCGGTCCCACCAGCGGGCGCGTTCTTTGCGGAACTGCGGGCCGTTCAGCGCGCGCCACTTGCCCTGCCGAGATGGATAGCCGTCCAGCCGTTGCTTAAGGCCGGAGGCGGCGATATCGACCTCGCCGTAATCATAGGAGCGGCGATCTTCAAGCATCACGGGGTGATCCGGATTGCCCTCCCCGGCCCCAAAACTATCGCCCATGCCAAGCACGAGCACGTCACGGATTTTGATTTCGGCAGGAGCCGCGATCTGGATTCCGCCGCGCGATATGTCGAGCCGCGCGCCGTCCGGGTAGGGCACATCGAATTTAACCGGCTTGTCGCAAGGCGCGGTGTGGCGCGCGAGGATTTTGCCACCTGCCTCGAGCTGCCAAACGCACGCGATTTCCGATGCGGCATCGGGTTGAAAGGGGTTCCAAGAACGATCCTGTGAATTCAGCGTCGCCACGATCGGGTGGCTTTTGGGCAAGACATAATCCTGGCAGTCGTTATAGCGGTCGTCGTTCTGATTGTAGCAGGTGTCGTTGAAGATTTTTTCGGCCCAGCCGCGCCCACCGAAGCGGTCTGCTAGCTTGCGTTCAGCGGCCAGAATCGGAGCGCGGCGCTCATCGGCCGTCAGCTCGTCAAACACTTGGCGGTGAAGCTCGGTGTGTTCGGGCTTTTTGAAAAGGCGAAACGGGTTTTCGAGCCGCCATTCGATGCGGCCAGCCGCGCTAGCGGGCGAAAATGGCGGCGCGACGAGCATCAGCGCGATCAGCACGGCGTAAAGTGTCGGCCCAGCTCTCATAATGTCCCCCCCGATCGCGCTTTAGGCTTGTGTTCTTAGCGCATAGCGCGGCACGACGGCAACGCCGAGAGATGGGTTTCGAAAGGCTGGCGAAGATGCTATTCGATCACGCATGTCCGCCTCCCCTATTTCCTCCGGTTTTAAAAGCCGGCAAATAGCCGGTCCGGCCAGTTATGCGGAGCCCGCGCCAACGTAAAACTCTTTGTCTAAGGCCGCGCAGCGCGCGCGGATGACAAACAGATGGGAGCCACAATTTGCAACGGGGCCGTGCGTGACCCATCCTCAGCTGGTTTTCGACCTTGCACACATTCCTGCCCTGGGAAGCGAGGATTTCCTCGTCAGCGCCTCAAATGAAAGGGCGGTGAAGCTCGTCGATGCCTGGCCGGCGTGGCCCAACCCCATTGCCGTGCTGGCGGGGCCGCAAGGGTCGGGCAAGACTCATCTCGCCAATGTCTGGCGGGCGCGGTCGGGCGCGCAGGCCTTTCCGGCATCGGCCGTGCAGGAGGCGGTCGAGCATGCGTTGGGCGCGAGCGCGCCCCTAGTCATCGAGGACATCGATCGCGGCGGCATCGACGAACACGCGGCTTTTCATCTGCTGAACCTTGCCCGCGAGCGCCGTTTCGACGTGCTCGTCACCGGGCGCGGCTTGCCAGGCGAATGGGTCATTGCGCTGCCGGATTTGCGCTCGCGTCTGCGCTCGGCGGCGCTCGTGACCATTGATGAGCCGGATGAGGCGCTGCTCGGCGCGGTGCTGATCAAGTTATTCGCGGACAGGCAGCTTGACGTGGAGCCGGGCGTAATCGGTTATTTGATGCGCCGGATGGACCGGTCGATGGCGGCCGCGCAAGCGGTCGTGGACGTGCTCGACCGGGCCGCGCTCGCCGAACGCCGGCGGGTTACGCGCGCGCTCGCCGCGAAATTGTTCTCGGCGGACGGAACGCTGCAGCCGGATGACCGTGAAGCGGAGGCGGATGGGTCTGTGTGACCCGGCGCTTGACAAATGGCTCCTCGCCTTTGTTTCGTTTTCATTGCATCATGCGCGCCAAGGTCGTTGTTTATCGCCCTCCGCGATCCGGCTGAATTCCTTGTGAGAGTTGCGGTGTCTTGTCGCTCAATCGGCCGAAGGCAACGCGCACGCGCCGCTCTCCGGGCCGGTCAATTGCGTGCGGGTGGGGATCGGAATGACGGGCAAGATGCAGAAAGGAAGGCTGATGTCCCAGGTGGCGATGAAGCAAACGGAGCCGGGCGAAAGCCAGCAGCCGAGCGAAAGCGATCAGGTTGCCGCTTTTGGCGCGCAGCGTTTCTATAATCGCGAGCTGTCCTGGCTTCAGTTCAATCGCCGCGTGCTTGAGGAGTCCGAAAACCCCAGCCACCCGCTGCTTGAGCGTGTCCGCTTCATGTCGATTTCCGCCAACAATCTGGACGAGTTCTACATGGTGCGAGTCGCCGGCTTGATTGGGCAAATCAATGCGGGCGTTACGACGCCAAGCGCCGACGGCTTTACCCCCGCCGAGCAACTGAAAAAGATCAACGATATGGTTGCCTCACTGACCGAGCATCAGCAGCGCAATTGGGCGCGGCTGCGGGCGGAGCTTCAGGAAAACGGCATCACGATCATCGAGACCAAGAATTTGAGGAAAGCGGATCGGGAATGGCTTGAGCCGCATTTCATGAATTACGTCTTCCCGATTCTCACGCCGATCGCCATCGATCCCGCGCATCCCTTTCCCTTCATTCCGAACAGGGGCTTTGTTCTCGGCCTCGAATGCCAGAAGAAGGACGCGCCGGACACGCTGATGCACTCCATTCTGCCTATCCCCAGCCAACTCAACCGCTTCATCCAGCTTCCCAGCGAAGCGGCCAAGAGCGATGGCGAGCCGGCGCCGATCCGCTTCATCCGGCTGGAATCGCTGGTCGCGCTCTTTGCCGACCGGCTGTTCTACGGCTATGAGGTGAAGGCGATTGGCGGTTTCCGGCTGTTGCGCGACAGCGAATTGGAGATCAGCGAAAAGGCCGAAGATTTGGTGCTGACCTTCGAGGCGGCGCTGAAAAAACGGCGGCGCGGCGAGGTAATCCGGCTCGAGATCGAGGCCTCCATGCCCAATTCGCTGCGCCGCTTCGTGCTCGGCGAGTTGGAGGTAGAGCCGGACGAGGTATCCGCGCAGGATGGGCTGCTGGCTTTGTCCGACGTTGCGCAACTCATAGTGGACGAGCGCCGGGACCTGCAATTCAAGCCCTTCGTCATCCGCTTTCCCGAGCGCATCCGCGAATATAATGGCGACTGCTTTGCCGCGATCAAGCAGAAGGACATCATCGTCCACCACCCGTATGAATCCTTCGATGTGGTGGTGCAGTTCCTGCGTCAGGCGGCGGCCGACCCGGATGTCGTCGCCATCAAATGGACGCTCTACCGGACCAACCGGAAGTCGCCCATCGTCGAGGCGTTGAAGGAGGCGGCCGACGCGGGCAAGCTCGTCACGGCGCTCGTGGAGATCAAGGCGCGCTTCGACGAGGAAGCCAATATGAAGGTGGCGCGCGATCTGGAGAAGGCGGGCGTCAATGTCGTCTTCGGCTTCATCCAGCTTAAAACGCACGCCAAGCTCGGCCAGGTGATGCGCCGGGAAGGCGGAGATTTGCGCACCTATTGCCATATCGGCACAGGCAACTACCACCAGCAGACGGCGCGCGTCTACACCGACCTGTCCTTCTTTACCGCCAATCCTATCATCGGGCGAGATGTCACCAGGCTGTTCAACTTCATCACCGGCTATGCGGAACCGGCCGAGCTTGAGGTGTTGGCGACCTCGCCGCATGGCATCCGCACTCTGGTTTTAAGGCGCATCCGTGAGGAGATCGCGCATGCGCGCGCGGGTCGTCCGGCGGTCATTTGGATGAAGATGAACGCGCTGGTCGATCCGGGCATCATCGACGCGCTCTACGAGGCGAGCCTGGCCGGCGTGCATATCGAGCTGATCGTGCGCGGCATTTGCTGCCTGCGGCCGGGCGTGCCGGGCCTGTCGGAGAACATCCGGGTTAAGAGCATTATCGGCCGCTTCTTAGAGCATAGCCGGATTTACTGTTTCGGCGGCGGCGTCAGTCTTCCCTCATCCAGGGCGCATGTCTATGTCAGCTCATCGGATATGATGCCGCGCAATCTCGACAGGCGCGTTGAAGCTATGCTACCTATCACCAACGCCACCGTGCATGAGCAAGTTCTCGGGCAGATTATGGCCGCCAACCTAAAAGATAATGAACAGAGCTGGCGGGTTACGGCGGACGGCGCCTGCATCCGAATTCAGCCCGATCCGGGCGAGGAACCTTTCAACGCGCACGAGTTTTTTATGACCAACCCCAGTCTTTCCGGGCGCGGCGAATCATTGGCTAAGAGTTTTCCGCCGCGAGTCTTTGTCGGCGGCGCTCGGGATCTTGTGGATTGAGGGCGTCGTGGATTGGCGCGGGAAGATATTCACCGATCAAGCCAGCCCCGTCGCCGTTATTGATATCGGCTCCAACTCAATCCGGCTCGTCATCTATGAAGACGAGGTCCGCAGCCCAACGCCCGTCCTGAACGAAAAGCTGCTGTGCGGACTTGGGCGCAAACGCACGCCGGAAGGCGGGCTGAACAAGCGCGCGGCGGCGGAGGCGCTTCTGGCGCTGCGCCGCTTTGGAAAGCTGCGCGAGCAGGCACGGGTGAAGCGCACCTTCGCTTTTGCGACGGAAGCGGTGCGCAGCGCCACCGATGGCCATGCGTTCATCGCCGAGGCGGAAAAAAGCCTTGGCTGCCCGGTGCGGGTGCTCGATGGCAGGGAGGAAGCCGAGCTTGCGGCAGCGGGCATTGCCTCCGGCTTCGTGAATCCGGACGGCTTTGCCGGCGATCTGGGCGGCGGCAGCCTCGAGTTGATCAATCTCAAGGGGCGCGAGCTGATCGAAGAGATCTCGGCGCCGCTCGGCAGCCTCAATCTCATGGAAATCGCGGGCGAGGATTTTGCCAAGGCGTCCGCCCATATCGACAAATGTCTGCAAACCATCCCCTGGCTGGGGAAAGGCCAGGGCCGCCCGTTTTATCTGATCGGCGGCACTTGGCGCTCGGTCGCCAAGCTGAACATGATGGAAACGAACTATCCGCTTAGCATCATGCATCATTACACCATGACGCCGAAACAGATCGACAGCCTCTTCGCCAGCGTCGTCAGCCGCAATCCGACGGCGAAGAATTTGAGCAAAATCTCGCGCGAGCGCCGCGAGATGCTTCCCTACGGGCTTTTGCTGTTGAAGCGGCTGGCCGACAAGATCAAGCCGTCCGAGGCGATCTTTTCCGCCTATGGCGTTCGCGAGGGCGTGCTCTACCGCAATCTGCCGCCCGCCGAACAGGCGCTCGACCCGCTGATCTTCGCCTGCGAGGAAATGGCCTCCAGGCGCGCCCGGTCCTTCGATTATGGATTTGAGCTGTTCAACTGGAGCCAGGGCTTGTTCAACACGCCCGGCCTTATCGAAAGCGAAGAGGAGACGCGCTTGCGCCGGGCCGCCTGCCTGCTCTTCGATGTCGGCTGGCGCGGCCATCCGGACTATCGCGGCGAAAAAGCTCTGGGGCTGATTGCCCAGTCTTCATTCGTGGGCGTCGATCATCCGGGCCGGGCCTACCTTGCGCTTGCCGTCTATTACAGCCACGAACGCACGCTGAGCGGCGAATTCAGCCCCGCTTTGCGCAGGCTCGCGGGCCGGATGCTGAACCGGCGGGCGCAAATCCTGGGCACCGCGGCGCGGGTTGCGAGCAAGCTGTCGGTGAATATGCCGGGTATTATCAACGAGACAAGCTTAGGGTACAATAACGGTAATCTGGTCCTGCAATTGCCTGCACAGCTTGACGTGTTGGATGGCGAGGCGCTACGCCGCCGCTTCAAGGTGCTCGCGCAAGTGCTGAATTATGAGCCTGAAATTCGTATCGAGCCGAAGCGCGGCCCGGCCAATTCAATTCTGCGTGCGCTCGTCTCGCGCGAATGAAGGCGGGCGGGGCAGGCCAGGGGCGCTGTTGGTAACGGATCGAGATGCGTCATGGCGCTGTTCGCTTCCGCGCTTGTGCCGTAATCATTCTGCAATAGTTGCCGCCCACGCGGAGTGAGTCGCGGGAAAGATGGACCAGGATCTGTACCAAATTCTGAATGTGAAGCGCGCGTCTACCCATGACGAGATTCGCGGCGCCTACAGAAAACTGGCCAAGGAGTTTCACCCCGACCGCAATCCCGGCAATGCCGCGGCCGAGGAGAAATTCAAGCGCGTGTCCGCCGCCTTCGACATTCTCGGCGATCCCGACAAGCGTCGGCGCTACGATGGAGGCGAAATCGACGCATCCGGCCGGGAGACGGGCGGTTTCCATGGCGATAACGGCGCCGGTCAGCGCTACCGGCCATCCGAAAATTTCGGCGAATTCGGCGATATCTTCGGCGATTTCTTCGGCCGCACCGGGACGGGGACGACCGGCGGCGGCTTCAATATGCGCGGTATGGATTACCGCTATCATCTGGAGATCGAATTTCTCGAGGCGGTGAACGGGGTCAAGAAGCGAGTGCTGCTGCCGGAAGGCGAAACGCTCGACATCAACGTCCCCTCCGGCGTGGTGCAGGGGCAAGTGCTGCGGCTGAAGGCCAAGGGCGGCCCAGGCGTCGGGCGCGGCCAGGCTGGCGACGCGCTGATCGAGTTGAAAATCCGCCCGCATGCCTATTTCGAACGCGAGGGCGACGACATCGTGCTGGATTTGCCTGTCGCGCTTTACGAGGCGGTGCTTGGGGCTAAAGTCGAGGCGCCGACGATCGCCGGGCGGGTCTCGCTGACCGTGCCCAAGGGCGCCTCAAGCGGCCAATTACTGCGCCTGCGAGGCAAGGGCGTCAAAAACGCCCAGACCGGCAATACCGGCGATCAGCTTGTCAAGCTATGCATCGTGCTGCCCCAGCGGATCGACCGCGAACTCTTCGACTTCATGGAAACATGGGGCGAGAGCCATGCCTATGACCCGCGCGCGAAGTTAAAAGAGACGATTTGAGCACTGCTCTGATCTTAGCAAAGAGGTTGGGAGCCTCCCGCGCCAATTTCGTGAACGAGTCAGCGACGCCCCGCAAAGGCTTCGACTCTTGGCGTTTTCAGAAACGGGATCTGCTTGTCCCAGGCATTTCCCGAAGTCGCCTTTTCGAAACCATATTGATAGATCGACCGCATATAGGCGGTCTCGAAGCTCGCTTTCGGCTCGGCCGGATAATCGTCGCCGATATAGGCAAGGTTGAAGTCGACGCCGCGATTGCGCGTGAATTCGCGGGTCGCCACGAGCGTCAGCCTGGTGTGGGTCTTGATCAAGCTGGAGAACGAGCGGGCCAGCATCGGCCCGGTCGATCCCGCGATGACATCGAAATCCGGCTTCAAGCGGTTATTGACGATGATGAAAAAGCTAGCGCGCAGGCCGCTTGGCCTATCGCTGGGCAAACCGCCTTGGGCCAGAACCGCCTCCGGAATGGTGAAGACCTGCATCGTTGCGCCGCCATCGACATGCAGCTCCGCGAACGTCCTGCCGCCGGCTTCCACCTCGATCAAGGTCGGCGGGAATGCGCCGGGGACGCTTGCCGAGGCCGTCAGCACATTGCGGATTAAATCGAGCGCCTTGGGCTGACCGCTTGCGGCGATGGTGCCGAGGTCCCAGACCACGGGCCTTTGCGCATCGAGATTGGTGGTCACGACCAAGAGCCGGCGTCCGCGTCTATGCTCTTCGGCAATCCGGTTCAGCAGCGCTTGATCGGCAAAGCTTGCGACCAGGTCATAGAGCGCCGCTCGCCGGGAGTCTTGAGCGAACAGGATGGACAGAATGCCGCCCTCGCCGAGGCTGGCGGCGATGCCGCTGGTCCAGGCCCTGGTCAAATCAGCGTCGTAGTCTGGGCCTAGAAATGCCAGCGGCGCGATCAGGGCGCCAGCGCTGACGCCGGTGACCATCAGGAATTGCGGACGCTGGCCTCGTGCGGTAAGGCCGGTCAAAATCCCCGCGCCGAACGCGCCGTCCGAAGCTCCGCCGGAGATGGCAAGGATATTGGCTCCACCAAATTTTTGCGCCGCGGCGAAAAGCGCCGGCAGCCGGATGGCCGCCCGAATTTCCGCGCTGGGCGCGTCAGCCCAATAGCGGGCGCCGGGAATGCCGGGGATCTGAGCGATGGCTTGCTGATTGACCGTAAATGGCGTTCTCGGCAAGCTGGCGCAGCCTGCGGCTGTAATGACCAGCAGCAACGCGCACGCAATGCGAAACTGTAAAATGCAGACACGCATCAACCAGGCCGCCCTTGATTCCAACTCCGGTCTTTATTGAGTAGCAGCGAGGCTGAAAACGTCAAAACAAAGCCGCGCGAACTCGTTCCGCACTGCAACAAATACCATCATTGTGGCGGATATGCCGTCAAAGTCTGTGAAATTGCGGGGCGGAGCTTAGGATGCGACCGTTTCGCCGGCATCTTCGGATTGCGCCGAGGCGGCGGGCCATTCTTGGGTCTTATCAGCGGCAAAGGTTGGCTCCCCGTCCATGCCGCCGCTCGGAGGCAGGGGCAGCGTCACGATCTTGCCGTTCCGCACCGCAATGGCAAGCTGCCCGGCCTTGATTGCCAGTGCGTCCTCGCCGAACAGCTCGCGCCGCCAGCCGTGCAGGGCTGGGACATCGGCGTCATCGTCAAGGGCGATCCTGTCGAGATCGTCCGTCGTCGCAATGAGCTTGGCGGCAACATCATGCTGCGCGACCACCGCCTTCAACAGCACGCGGAACAGATCAGCGACGGCGGCGGCGGACGGCGGCAAAGGCTCGCTGATTTCCAGCGGCGGCAATTCGCTCGGCGGCCGCGCCAGCGCCTTGTTCACCGCCTCGACCAGCTCTCGCCCCCGTGCGGACCGGGCAAAGCCGTCATGGATCGTGCGCAGCTTGGCGAGGTCCTCGACGGTCTTGGGCGCCTGCACCAACACGTCATAGATCGTGTCGTCCTTGATGATGCGGCTGCGCGGCACGTTTTGGCTTTGCGCGGCGCGCTCGCGCCAGGCCGCGACCTCGATCATGATCGCCAGTTCGGTCGGCGTGCGGGCCCGCATTTTCAGCCGCTGCCAACCGTCTTCTGGCTCGGTTTTGTAATTGTTAGGGTCGACCAGTTCGGCCATTTCCTCGTCCAGCCAGGAGGCGCGGCCGGTCACCTCCAGGCGCTGCTTGAGCTTAAGATAGATGCCGCGCAGATGGGTCACGTCGCCCAGCGCATAGTGAAGCTGCTTTTCGCTCAGCGGTCGGCGCGACCAGTCGGTGAAGCGGGAGCTTTTGTCGAGATTTTTACGCATTAGGCGTTTTACCAACGCGCCGTAGCTGGCCGCCTCGCCGAAACCGCAGACCATGGCGGCGATCTGGGTGTCGAAGATCGGCAATGGAATGATGCCAGCCAGATTATAGACGATTTCGATGTCCTGGCGGGCGGCGTGAAACACCTTGACGACATTGGGATCGGCCATTAGCGCGAAGAAAGGAGCTAGGTCGATTTTGTCGGCGAGCGGATCGACGACCGCTTCGACGTCCGGTCCGGCAAGCTGGATGAGGCAGAGATTGGGCCAATAGGTCGACTGGCGCATGAATTCGGTATCGACGGCGACGAATTCGGATTTGGCAAGCTGCCGGCATGTTTCGGCAAGATCGGAGCTTGTGGAAATGATCGGAATCGCATTCATCCCCCGTTTTATATAGGAGCCTAACAGGCTTGTCCTCTGTTATAGGGCCTGGGTTGACAACAGCGGAAGCGCATGCGTTTTTCGCGTCTTCGGCCGGATCATCGCGGATTTCCTATGAGAATGGCCGCCGGCTCTCACGCAGCACGCGAAAGTGACTTTATGGAAAAGACTGGTAGCAAAAAGGCGTTGCGAAAGCCCAAAGGGTCGACGGGCACGGCGGAAAAAAATTTGGCCGCGCGGCCAAGCGCCGAGGCGCTTCCGGCCTATCGCAGCCATACTTGCGGGCAATTGCGCCGGAGCGAGGTCGGCGAGGATGTACGGCTATCCGGCTGGGTTCACCGGGTGCGCGATCATGGCGGGCTGCTGTTCATCGACCTGCGCGACCACTACGGCATCACCCAATGCGTGGTCGAGCCGGAAAGCCCGGCCTTCAAGGCGGCGGAAACGGTCCGCGCCGAATGGGTGGTCCGCGTCGACGGCAAGGTGACGGCGCGCACCGCCGATACCGTCAATGCAAACATGGCGACGGGGGATATTGAGCTGCGGATCGCCCGGCTGGAGGTGCTGTCCGAGGCCGAAGAGCTGCCTTTGCCGGTCTTCGGCGAACCGGATTACCCGGAAGACACGCGGCTGCAATACCGCTTTCTCGATCTGCGCCGCGAGACCATTCACCGCAACATCATGAAGCGCTCGGCGATCATCGCCTCGATCCGGCGGCGAATGAATGAGGCCGGCTTCTTCGAGTTCCAAACGCCGATCTTGACGGCCTCCAGCCCGGAAGGCGCGCGTGATTTCCTGGTGCCGTCTCGTCTGCATCCGGGGAAGTTCTATGCGTTGCCGCAAGCGCCGCAGCAGTTCAAACAGCTCATCATGATCGCCGGCTTCGACCGCTATTTCCAGATCGCCCCCTGCTTTCGCGACGAGGACGCCCGCGCCGACCGCTCGCCGGGCGAGTTTTATCAACTCGATATCGAGATGAGCTTTGTTGAGCAGGAGGACGTTTTTCAGGCCGTCGAGCCGGTCTTGCGCGATCTGTTCGTCGAATTCGGAGGGGGCAAACCGGTGACGGCCGTTTTTCCGCGCATTCCCTATGACGAGGCCATCGTAAAATATGGCTCCGACAAGCCAGATTTGCGCAACCCGATCGTGATGCAGGATGTCAGCGAGCATTTCCGCGGCTCGGACTTTAAAATCTTCGCGCACATGCTGGAAAAGGACGGCAAAGCGCGCGTCTGGGCGCTTCCAGCGCCGACCGGCGGCAGCCGCGCATTTTGCGATCGCATGAATGGCTGGGCGCAAGGGCAGGGCCAGCCAGGTCTGGGCTACATCTTCTTTCGCGAAAACGAAGCAGCGGGTCCGGTCGCCAAGAATATCGGAGCCGACCGCGCCAAAGCCATCCGCGAACAGCTCGGCCTCGCGGAAGGCGACGCCGTGTTCTTCGCTGCGGGCGACCCGGCCAAATTTTATAAATTCGCGGGCGAGGCGCGGAACCGGATCGGGAAGGAACTGGCTCTGACTCGGAATGATGATTTTGAGTTCTGCTGGATCACCGATTTCCCATTTTATGAGTGGAACGAAGACGAAAAGAAGATCGATTTCTCGCATAATCCGTTTTCCATGCCGCAGGGCGGAATGGACAGGTTACTCGCGGCAAAGACGGACGAGGAATTGCTGGCGCTGAAGGCCTATCAATACGATATCGTCTGTAACGGCGTGGAACTTTCGTCCGGCGCGATCCGGAACCACAAACCGGAGATCATGTATAAGGCGTTCGAAATCGCCGGTTACGGCCCGGAGGTCGTGGAAGCCAAATTCGGCGGCATGATCCGCGCGCTCAAATTCGGCGCGCCCCCGCATGGCGGCATCGCGCCAGGCATCGACCGCATCGTCATGCTGCTCTGCGGCGCCGAGAATTTGCGCGATGTGACGATGTTTCCGCTCAATCAGAAGGCCGAGGATCTACTGATGGGCGCGCCTTCGCATGTCTCAGCCCGGCAGCTGCAGGATCTGCATATTCGCGTGAGTTTACCCAAGACTTGAAAAACTGTTTGACGGATAGATGCCGGTTATGGTAGCTATCGCTCATGATTAGCGCGGAACAGATCAAGGCGGCCAGAGCCCTGTTGCGATTGGAGCAGGAGGAGCTGGCGCGCCGGGCCGGGGTGTCCGTCAGCACCATCCGGCGGCTCGAAGCGGCCAGCGGCGATGGGCTGGTGGCGGAGGCGACTGTCGGCACGGTGGTGCGGGCCTTACAGGAGGCAGGCGTGGAATTCATTCATCAGGGCGTCAGCGTCAAGGCCGTATCCCGCGAGCACGATGCGCTTCTCGGACGCCTGCGCGCGATTGCCGAGCGCTCCGCCGCCCAGCAGGCAAGCCGGAATTGGCTGACCGATGCCGACCTTTATGGCGATGACGGATTACCGCGTTGATCGCCATCGACACATCGGCGCTGATTGCGATTTTCCGGCTGGAGCCGGAGGCTGACGGCTTTCTCAAAGCGATCGTCGCGGCAGGCGATCGCGTCATGTCGGCGCTGAGCCTGTTGGAGGCGTCGATGGTGATGAGCGGCGCCGCGGACGGCGGAGCGGCTGCCTTGGGGCCGCTCGATGAATTTTTGGCCGAGGCAGGGATCGCGATCGTTCCCTTCGATGCCGAGCAAGCGCTCATCGCCCGCGCCGCCTTCCTGCGTTACGGCAAGGGCCGCCACAAGGCGGGGCTCAATTTGGGCGACTGCGCCGCCTATGCGCTCGCGATGTCGAGAGCTGCGCCGCTCTTGTTCAAGGGCGAGGATTTCCGGCATACCAATGTCATGCAGGCGCTTCCGGCGCGCATAGGGTGAACGCCCCGCTTCCGAGCTTGCATCGGCGCGTTCAACCGCCGACCGTTCATTGCCGCTGCCGCCAACCGACTTATCATTGCGCAAACATGGCTGTATAAGAGGTTGGTGGTGCATTTGCCCGTGCGGCGAAAAGGACGACATGGGTTTCCAGTTTTTTTACCTGACCGCTGTGCTGACCGGGATCATTGCCGCGCGGTATCTAATCGTGTCCGGCCTCGCCTATTGGCTGCTCTGGCAGCGGGGCGGCGAGAAGCTTTCCGCCAAGCGCCTCAACCGCGACCGCCCAATGCGGCGCGTCGTGATGCAGGAAATTCGGCTGTCGCTGTTGTCATCCGGGCTTTACGCCGCGCCTGCGGCGTTCGCGCTGGCGAGTTGGCTGAATGGCGGCACGCAGATTTACACCGATTGGACCGCCTATGGCGGCGTTCCCTATTTGCTGCTGAGCGGCTTCCTCTATCTCGCTGTGCAGGACAGCTACTATTATTGGGCGCACCGGCTGATGCACGATCCGCGCCTGTTCAAATGGACCCATGCCGGGCACCACCGATCGCGCCAGCCAACCCCGTTTGCGTCCTTCGCCTTCGATCCGGCCGAGGCGCTGCTCACCGCCTGGCTGCTGCCGGCGATGGTTTTCATCGTTCCCGTCCATATCGGCGTGGTGGTCGCGCTGCTCGCATTGATGACAGTGACGGCGGTGATGAACCATTCCGGCTGGGAAATCTTGCCCGCCAGCTTTGTGCATGGGCCGGTTGGACGGCATTTGATCTCGGCGACGCATCATAGCCGGCATCACACGCGGTTCGACGCCAATTTCGGTTTGTATTTCCGCTTTTGGGACCGGCTCATGCGAACCGATTCCATGCCGAAACAGGCGGAGGCTCCCGATGCCGCTGCCCGCCTCGCGAAAGTCTAGCCGGCAGCGGTCGAGAACGCCGCTTAGGTCAGGACCATAAAGGACGGACCTCAATCAGTTCGTCGATGGCTTGCCGGTGTAAACCGCCAATTGCGCGTCGAAAGCCCGCTTGTACGCGGGCCGCGCTTCGCCCCGTGCCACATAGGCGGCCAGGTTCGGATATTCGTCCAACAATCCCGACGCTTTCAACCTGAGCAGCACCGACGACATCATCAGGTCGCCCGCGCTGAACGCGCCATCGAGCCAGTCGGCACCGCCAAGGCGACGGGAAAGTTGGCCCAACCGGGTACGGACGCGATCTTCGACGAGGGGCACGCGCTCAGCGGACCAAGACTTGTCGCCCTCAACGAGCCTGGCGGTTCCAAGTTCAAGGATCGGCGGCTCCACCGTGTTGAGCGCGGCAAACATCCATGTGATCGCGCGCGCCCGGGCATTGGCATTGTCGGGCAACAGGCCCGCATGACGCTCGGCGATATGGAACACGATCGCCCCGGTCTCGAACAAGCCGAGATCGCCTTCTTCGTAGGTCGGAATCTGCCCAAAAGGATGAAGCGCCTGATGAGCGGGTTCCTTCATCGCCCTGAACGAAACAAGCCGCACCTCGTAAGGTTGGCTCACTTCTTCCAGCGCCCAGCGAACGCGCGTATCACGCGCCAGTCCCTTGCCGCCATCGGGTGACCGTTCAAAGGCGGTAATGGTGATGGTCATCGTGAAACTCCTCCTTGGCCAAATCATAGGCTGCGGCGAGTGACCACGAGGGCGGGACTATGATCGTGATGCATTGCGAAACACTCTCGCCGGACGCGGCATCACGTCTTGCATTCCCGCGAGCCAAGCGCCATTGGAGCGCAACATACAGCACGACTTTGTATCGACAGCGCCACGGGGTCTGTAAGGCCGTAACTAACGGTGTATCCCAATGCGCTACGACCGCTGCGCCCGCACAGTCTTCAGCGCTACCTGCATTGCGGCAATCATTATGATTTGGCTCGGTCAACGAGCCCCGACCCTAATTGTAACGGCGTCGGTAAATGCGGCCGTCATCCAGATCCAAGTCGAAGCGGAAATAGCCCGGCGTCACGGTCCGGCCCTGCCCGACGCCGTCCCAGAAATCCACCGTCAGGCGGCGCAGCGTGTATTCGCAGGTGATCTCGCAATCGATCCAATTATTGCCGACACGCACTTCATCCCCCCAGCGGCCATGGCGAACCGGCGCCGAAACCTTGCTCACGCCGAAGGTCGCTTCCGCCGTGATATAGCGATAAACGCCCGCCTCACGGCCCTCGCGCTCATATTTGCATTGGCGGCCTTTGCACGCCCCCGCTTCGGCAAGCCCGGTCACGCCCAGGGTCAGGGCCGAGACAGCCGCAATCCCGAGAACCGATTTGAGTAACTGCCCCATCGTCATCTCCACTGCCTGATTTGGCTCGTATTCTGTGTAACCCTTCTACGGAAAATAGGGTTGAAAAGAGGCTAAGTCTCATGCGGAAAAATTTGCGGCGCGGCTGCGAAGCCACAGCCGGTTCACGGCGATTGAAAGCCGCTGCGGGGCCTGCTAAGCGGATCAATGGACACGGCCGCTAAAATTTTCGCCTATTGCGAGCGCGGGCTCGATCCGAGCTTTTGGGCGGAGCCTTTCAACGCGATCACGAATTTCGGCTTTATCATTGCCGGAATCTTCACGCTGCGCGAATTGGCCGCGCGCCCCAGCGGCGAAGGAAAGCTGTTTCGCACCCTCCTCGTCGGCAATCTCTTCGTGATCGGTATCGGCAGCTTTCTGTTCCACACTTATGCAACGGCCTGGGCTTCCGCCGCGGACGTCATTCCGATCGGCGTCTTCATGCTCGCCTATCTGGGCTTTGCGCTCTATTGCTTTGCCGGCCTGCCGCTCCTCATTACCGTGCCGGCCCTTGCAGGCTTTGCCTGGACCATCGAGCGGGCGATGACGGTACAATGCGACGCAATCGTGCTTTCGCTGCCGCTGCTCGTTAAGACGAATTGCCTCAATGGCAGCATCGGCTATTTGCCAGCGCTCGCCGCGATGGGGATGATCGGCGCTTGGCTCGCCATACGGCGCCACCCGGCGGCGCCCTATATTCTTGGCGCGTCCCTGGTTTTCATCATCTCGATCAGCTTCCGGGCGACGGATCGCATCTGGTGCCAAAATATTTCTTTCATGGATAAGGCGATCGGCACGCATTTCCTTTGGCATAGCTGCAACAGCGTCGTGCTGTTCCTACTTGTGCTCGCCGCGGTGCGGCATGGCGCGGGCCGTCCGAGGGCGGCGGAGGCGAGGCGCGCTACTTAACCGGTTGAACGCGGCGCTCTGAAGTTGAAAGGCGCGACGAGCTGGCGCATAAATCGCGTGCCCGGCCTTCGCGGACATGGCGGAACCGGTAGACGCAACGGACTTAAAATCCGTTTCCCGTAAGGGAGTGAGGGTTCGAGTCCCTCTGTCCGCACCAGCCGTCCGTGTGGTCTAGAACCCAAGCAGATGGCCGCCTATCAGCGCGGCAGTCGCCGCGAGGATGCCGAGGCCCATATGGCGCCCCGCTGCGAAATAAACCGCGACGCCGAACGCAAAAGCGCCAAGCCGCAATGGCGTGCCGATATCGGCCAGAGCGCCCGGCGGGAACACGACGATACGGGCGATTAGCCCTGCGACAAGCGCCGTCGAAACGGATCTTACCCAGGCGATGACCGGACCGTCTTCCGCCACGCCGCCCGACACCAGGACGCCCGCCAGGCGCCAGACCGCTGTCGCCGCGACGCCCGCGATCAGCAGGTAGGCCATCGCATTGCCGCCGGTCCAGCTCATGGCCGGCCCCGTTCGTTGCCAGGGTAACGCGTTAGGACGAAGCTCGCCGATCCGCCGATCAGGCCGGTCAGCACCAGGTCGAATTCCGGCGAGAGAATATGAAACAGCGGGCCGAGCGCCAGCCCTAGCACGATCGGCATCACGCTCGCCGCCGACCGCGCTCCGGCCAGCATCGCCAGCAGGAAATAGATCGGCGTCATGAACAGCAGCGCCGCCGCGACGACGCCCGGCACGCGCGCCGCGAGGACGAAGCCTAGCAGCGCGCCCGCGGCGGAGACGCTTACGAGCACGCCCGCAATGCCAAGCACATAGGCCGCGCGCAAATGTTTGGGCACGCCGGGCGCGCGCCGCATCGCCTCCACCCACATCGTCACAGCGACGTAATTGGCGACCGCGAACTCCATCCATTTCGGGGTACGCGGGTCGCGCAGCATCGGCACGAGCGCGACGGTCATGGGCAGGAGACGTACACCTGTTGCGGTCACGGCGAGTGCGGCGGTCAGGATCGAGGCGCCACGAGCCATCTCGTCGACGAGCACGACTTGGCCGGGCAGCGCGAAGATGAAGACCGACATGAACAGCGCATCCAGCAAGCTAAGGCCGGTTTCGTTGGTCAGAGCGCCGAAACCGACAAAGGTACAGGACAGGATGAAAGCCGGAAGGATGGGCGTTTCGCGGGCGCCACGCCACGCGGCGACGCGGCGGTTGGCATCGGCCGCCCAATCGGGATCAGGCGGAAATGAGCCGCTGCCGTCCATCTTCATCCCTGCGCCGGGCGAGTTTCGAGTGCGGGCTTTCGCGGGTAAGAAGCGCCGGATGGCCCCACCGCGAGGCGAAGTCTAAGGGTAGGCGGCGAAAACACCAATGCATCTGCGCGTGAGCCGGCCAGCGGCTTTGCATAGCTTGCAGGCAACCTGCCTGTAAAGCAGGCAGCAAGGCCGCCACGCCGCGCAAAAAAAAAGGATGCGGTGCTTGGACAGCGCCACATCCCTAATCGAATTTTATGGGGTCAGGGGAACCTTCGGCACAAGGCTGCTCTTGCGGCCCCCATCTCCTGGCGATCCGCTCCCAGATGGCGGCGTCTTTTTTGGACGCCGCGAGGTCGAGCCGCCGTCGGATGGCGGCCGCTTGGCGGTTTTCGCCTTGACTTCGACGGCCTCCTCCTCTGGCTCTTCCTCGCCATCATCGGAGGGCGATTTGATCTTCTCACGCGCCTCGACGATCTGGAAGCCGAGCTTCCTCTTACCGTCTTCCTCCTCGACGATCACCCGCACCGTGCCGCCGCCTTCGAGCCGCCCGAACAAAAGCTCCTCAGCCAGCGGTTGCTTGATGCTGGATTGAATGACGCGGGCGAGCGGCCGCGCCCCGAACTGCTCATCATAGCCGTTCTCGATCAGCCAATCCGTCGCCTCGGGGCTCAGCTCGATGGTGACATTGCGGTCGGCGAGCTGCGCCTCAAGCTGGAAGACGAACTTTTCAACCACCTTGCCAATGACATCGCGCGGCAGGTTCTGGAAGCCGATGGTGGCGTCCAGCCGGTTGCGAAACTCCGGCGTGAACAGGCGCTGGATCGCGTCCTGATCGTCGCCCTCGCGCTTGACCCGGTTGAAGCCGAAAGCCTGCTTGGCCAGATCGGAGGCGCCTGCATTAGTCGTCATGATGAGGATGACATTGCGGAAGTCCACCTGCTTGCCATTGTGGTCCGTCAGCTTGCCATGGTCCATCACCTGGAGCAGCACGTTGAACAGATCGGGATGCGCCTTCTCGATTTCGTCAAGCAGCAATACGCAATGCGGATGCTGGTCGATGCCGTCGGTGAGCAGACCGCCTTGGTCGAAGCCGACATAACCTGGAGGCGCGCCAATGAGACGCGACACCGTATGCCGTTCCATATATTCCGACATGTCAAAGCGCAGAAGCTCGACGCCCAGAAGTTTGGCGAGCTGGCGGGCGACTTCGGTTTTGCCGACGCCGGTCGGGCCCGAGAACAGATAGGAGCCGATCGGCTTTTCCGGTTCGCGAAGACCGGCGCGGGCAAGCTTAATCGCCGAAGCCAACGCCGTGATCGCTTGATCCTGTCCGAACACCACGCGCCTAAGGTCGGTCTCCAAGTTGCGCAGCAAATCCGTGTCGCTTTTCGATACCGTTTTCGGCGGTATGCGGGCCATTGTCGCAACAGTGGTTTCCACTTCGCGCAGACCGATGGTCTTCTTGCGCTTGGACGAGGGCAGCAGCATTTGCGACGCGCCGGTCTCGTCGATCACGTCGATCGCTTTGTCTGGCAGCTTGCGGTCGTGAATATATTTCGCCGAAAGCTCGACGGCCGCCTTGATGGCCTGCTGGGTGTAACGAACTTTGTGGAAGTCCTCGAAATATGGCTTTAGCCCTTTGAGGATTTCCACAGCGTCCGGCACCGTCGGCTCGGCAACGTCGATCTTCTGGAAGCGCCGGACGAGCGCCCGGTCCTTTTCGAAATGCTGACGGTATTCCTTGTATGTGGTTGATCCGACGCAACGGAGCGTGCCGGACTGTAAAGCCGGCTTCAGTAGGTTCGACGCATCCATTGCGCCGCCGGACGTCGCGCCCGCTCCAATCACCGTGTGGATCTCGTCGATGAACATGATCGCGCCCGGATAAGCTTCGATTTCGCGCATCACGGCTTTGAGCCGCTCCTCGAAATCGCCGCGATAGCGCGTGCCCGCGAGCAGCGCGCCCATGTCGAGCTGGAAGATCGTGGCGTTCGCTAATACCTCCGGCACCTCGCCGCGCACGATCTTGCGTGCCAAACCTTCGGCGATCGCGGTCTTGCCGACGCCCGGGTCGCCGACGAAGAGCGGATTGTTCTTCTGGCGGCGGCAGAGCACCTGGATGGTGCGGTCGATCTCCTTGCCGCGCCCGATCAGCGGGTCGATCCGCCCGTCGCGCGCCTTGTCGTTGAGATTGACGCAATACACGTCGAGCGCGTCGCCCGCACGCTTCTTTTCCTCACCGGATTCCACCGTTGCCGCATCCTCATCGACGCCGCGCACCGCGCGGGGCTCTGACATGCCGGGACGTTTGGCGATGCCGTGGGAAATGTAATTGACTGCGTCGAACCGCGTCATCTCCTGCTCCTGCAGGAAATAAGCGGCATGGCTTTCGCGCTCGGCGAAAATCGCCACCAGCACATTCGCTCCGGTGACTTCCTCGCGGCCCGATGACTGCACATGCACTACGGCCCGGTGAATCACACGCTGAAAGCCGGCGGTCGGCTGCGCTTCGGTTTCCGCATCGACGACGAGATTGTCGAGGTCGTTGTCGAGATAATCGATTAGTTTGCCGCGCAACAGGTCGACATCGACATTGCAGGCGCGCAGCACTGCGGCGGCGTCGCGGTCATCGACCAGCGATAGCAGCAAATGCTCAAGCGTTGCGTATTCGTGACTGCGCTCATTGGCGAATTCGAGAGCGCGGTGAAGAGACTCTTCAAGACTGGAAGAAAATGAGGGCACGGGCGTCCTATTCCTTCTCCATAGTGCACTGTAACGGATGCTGATGTTGGCGGGAGAAATTCGTCACTTGCGCAACTTTCGTCTCCGCCACCTCATAGGTAAAAACTCCACAAATTCCGACGCCTTTCTGATGCACATGCATCATAATGCGGTTTGCCTCTTCGTTTTGCTTATTGAAGAAGCGTTCAAGCACATAAACGACGAAATCCATGGGCGTATAATCGTCGTTGAGCAGCAAGACCTTATACAGGCTAGGCCGCTTGGTTTTTGGCTCGGTTTTGGTGACGATGCCGCCACGCAGATCTCCGTCCTCGTTCTGGTTGCTTTTCTTCGACATGAAGACCTCGCGCGCAGCTCCCTCGCTACGCCACCCGCCTTCGCGGCTCCCGCTGTTTTCGCCTCTATGCCACATGGATAACATGCAATGATGATGCCAGACCTCAAACGCGCTCCCGCAGCGCTTCTCTCAGATTAAGCACGCTTCGCCCTTGTTTCAATGCGTCGCTGAACCGCCGGTTCCCCTCCTTGAAGCATAGCACCGAGACAGCGGCGGCAAAATGGCCTTCGAGCAATCCTGCCCACGCAGATGATCAAGGCGGCAACGACGCGAGCTCAAATGATAGTAGGACATTTTCCTCAAAAATAAACTGCCATCGCCAGTCACTATTCGAGAAAGTGAAGATAACGCTTTATCTGCGTGACTGCAGTCGCAGCCTCGACCCGCCGGTTTTTTTACCCGCTCTGATATGCAGCTCACAAGGCTTTCATTGCCAGCCGCGTTCATGCAATGATGCGCGCCAATCGCCGGGCGATAGCGTTGGTGCCGGCCGCCGTGGCATTCGGTTTCGGAAGTAGGACTGGGATATTCTGCGAGATAAGCGGCGATACGGGAAAATCAAGAGGACGGGCGGTCCGGCCGGCGCCGGGACAGTCGTTAACATTTTGCTAGGGCTGCGCCAGTAAAGTCTCGGGTCAAGGTTGAAAGTCCGGCCACGTCGGAACGGAGGGGCTCGATGGTCATATCGACACATCACCGGGGAGAACGAATGGAGGGTCGGCTGCAGCTTGCGAGGCTGGGACGGCTGGCCATGATCGTCTTAATCGGCTCGATGATGTCGACCGTTCCGGCCGAGGCTAAAAAGCGCGGCAAGCGCAGCAATTATTCCCCGCCGCAAGCCGCGATGGTCGTCGATGCCTATTCGGGTAAGGTTTTATACGCCGAAAGCGCTGACACCCCGCGCTATCCCGCGTCCGTTACAAAAGTGATGACGCTCTATTTGCTGTTTGAGAAAATTCGCGAGGGAAAGTTAACGCTCGACTCGCAATTGACCGTGAGCGAAGACGCCGCTTCCCGTCCGCCGTCAAACCTGAATTTAGAGCCCGGCAGCACCATCACCGTGCGCGATGCGACATTTGCCCTGGTTACAAAGTCCGCCAATGACGTCGCTGCCGTGATCGCGGAAAACATTGCTGGGTCGGAAGCCGCTTTCGCCCGGTTGATGACGCAGAAAGCGCGTGCGATCGGGATGAGCAACACCACCTTCCGCAACGCTTCGGGGCTTCCCGATCGGGGCCAGACCACAACCGCGCGCGATCTGGTCACGCTGGGACGGCGCGTGCTGGCGGACTTTCCCGAGGAAGCCAAGATCTTTCGCACCCGCTTCTTCCAATATGGCCGGGCCAGATACAAAAATCACAACGGCCTGCTGTTCAGCTATGCCGGGATCGAGGGGATGAAAACCGGATATACCAGAGATTCTGGTTTTAACTTGCTGACCTCCTGCCGCCGCCAGGATAAGCACCTGATCGCGGTGGTGCTCGGCGGCAGATCAAGCGCGCACCGCAACGCCAGGATGCGGACGCTGTTGAACCAAGCCTGGAGCAAGGCCGTCGCCTCCAAAGATATGAAGCAGCGCGGCCGCGACAAGCCGGTTGCGATGGCCGCCGCGGCAATTTTTACTGCTCCGGCGATTGCGGTGGGTGGGGCGCTACCCGGCGAAATGCCAGAGCGCAATCCCGCTTTCCACGGAAGCGTTTCGGAGCGCAGTTTGACCGTCGCGATGGCGGCCGTGCGCGAAACCGAGGGGACGGACGCGCAAGAGGCCGCGCCGGCCCGTATTGCAGTCGCCGCGCTTGAAGACGCGGACGGCAAGGATGCGGAAGCGGCCGAAGACGATAATGCCGAGGAAGAAGGCGATACCAATGCCGAAGCTCGTTCCAGCGCCGGCGGCGGGCTCGGCCCGTATCATGTGCAGGTGGGTTCCTATCTCGATCAGGCCGCCGCTAAGGGGCGGCTTGCGGAGGTCGCGAGAAAGGCGCCCAAGCTTGTGAGCGGCCACGGCGAGCTAACCGTCTCGGGAGAGGTGCGCGGCAAATCCTATTTCCGCGCCCGCTTTGGCAAGTTCTCGGAGGACGACGCGGCGGAGGCCTGCGCCGAGCTGAAGGGTCTGTCGATCGATTGCCTTGTGGTTCGCGCCGAATAATCTCGAAGTGCGTGTCCGGCGGGGGCTTAATTGCGCCTAAGCGGTTTGTTTTAGCAGCAAATCCTTCGCCTCGTTGATCTTGGCAGCGAGATAGGTCGTGCCGCCCTGATCGGGGTGGTATTTCTTCATCAGGGCGCGGTGCGCCTGATGGATGTCGTCCCGCGTCGCACCCGGCTTTAAGCCCAGCACCTCATAGGCTTCGTCGGCCGTCATTGTCCTCGATCCGGCTGCGCCGCGCGCCGATTGCCGTTCCTCGCGGCGCTCCCCTTTGCGCTCAATGAAGGCCTGAAGCAGTTGCGCGGCTTGCTCATCGGATTGGAGCGCCTCGTCGAGCAGCAGGCCCAACTCGGCGTCCGAAAGGCCGGAGAGGCGGCGACCGGCGAAGGCGCCCGTGAAGATCAGGCCGTCCATATCCCCGGTATCGTGATCCAGCGTCATCTCCAAAAGGCCGGTGCGCACCGAGGATTTTTGCCCCGACGCTTTCGGACCGCCGCCAAGCACGTCAGGCCAGCGCATCGACTTGCCCAACAGCGACAAGCCAAAAAATGCCAGCGGTACGGCCAGCACGAATTGCCCTCTCGCAACCAGAAAAACAGCGACGGCCAACGATGCCCAGCCAGCGATGCGCCGAAGATTCTTTGCAAGCTTTTTTGGATCGGCGCGAGCAAACGCGCGTCCGAACACCAGGACGACGACCAAGAGCACGAGCCCGAGAAGAAGAATCTGCATGATGAGGTTTTAGCGCTTAAGTTGCTCGAGCAATAGCCTAGCCTTATCGCCCTTGCTTAAATCCTCCAGAGCGCGGCGTCCCCCGGCGGCGTAGGCGGCAACCGCCCGCAGCAAGTCGCGCAATTGCTGGGCCGAGCCCGCATCGAAGCGGCAATAGGCGCCTTTCGTCAACCGGGCGATTTCGCGGAACGCCGTCTCCGCCGTCGCGTTATGCCCCTCCTGGAACACAAAAGCGGGGACGCCCAGGATGCCGAGCTCGCCGGCCTGCGCCGCCAGGGCGTCGATGTCTTCCTCCATGCAGTCGCCAACATAGACGAGCGCGTTGACCTTGCGCTTTTCGGTCTCGCGCCTTGCGTGGGTCAGCACTTTGCGGATCTGCGTGAAGCCGCCAAGACAGCGGATTCCAGTCATTAGCCGCGCTAATGTCTCAGGCTCGCCCACCCATTGCGAGGCTCGGCATTCGTCATAGCTGCGGAAATAGATGAGCTGCACCTCCAGCCCACCGATGGCCTTCACCGCCAGAAACATCTCAGCCTGAAGCTTCAGCGCCATGTCCCAGGTCGGCTGGCGGCTCATGGTGGCGTCCATGGCGAAAATCAGCCGGCCGCGTTGCCCGTCTGGCGCAGCAGGCGCGACGGATTTTATCGTCTCCAGAAACTCCGCAACGTCGCGGTCGCTCGATCGCTCCGCCGGTGGCGTGCCTTCCGGGACAGCCAATGGAGTCTTTTTGTCCGCAGCCATAAGTTGAATTTCTCCTACCTCAGTTTAAAGCATTTTCTAGGCAATTGGATTCGGGTTCGCGCGGCGAAATGCCTCTTGCCGAACGATGCGCGCCTCGTTCCAATCCGATGGGAGCAATGCTGGCTACAGCAAGCCGCCAAATTCGACCTAGAATGCACTTTGAGCCCTTAGCCGCACTTCCGTTTTTGCTCCAACTTGTTATGGTCGCGATGAACGGGCAGGGGGGCAAAGCGCGTCATGGCCACGAGGGTGCCGGTCGTCAGAACCATGCGGGAGCTGCGCGCGGCGGTGCAGCGCTGGCGGCGCCGGGGCAACAGTGTCGCCCTGGTGCCGACCATGGGCGCGCTCCATGCAGGGCACATATCGCTCATTCAACTGGCAAGGAAACACGCAAGGCGTGTCGTGGTTTCCATCTTTGTCAATCCGACCCAGTTCGGCCCGACCGAGGACTTCTCCGACTATCCGCGCGATGAGCAAGGCGATTGGCTGAAGCTGAGCCAGGCAAAGGCTGATTTGCTCTATGCGCCCTCCATCGAGCAGATTTACCCCGACGATTTCTCGACCCGCGTCGAAGTCATCGGGCTGACTTCCGGGCTTGAGGGCGCAAGCCGTCCGCGACATTTCGCCGGCGTTACGACGGTGGTGGCCAAGCTCTTCCTGCAATGCCTGCCCGATATCGCGGTCTTCGGCGAGAAGGACTATCAGCAGCTCCTCATCATCCGGCAGATGGTGAAGGATCTGGATCTGCCCATCGAAGTGGTCGCAGCCCCGATTTTGCGCGAGCCGGACGGCTTGGCCATGTCGTCGCGCAACGCCTTTCTTGACCCGACAGCGCGGGCCATCGCGCCCCGGTTCCATGCCGTGCTGGCGGAGCTGGCCGCCGATCTCGCCGAGGGACGGCCGGTGCATGAAGCCACGTTCCTCGGCCGCGACTGGCTGGAGGGCGCGGGCTTTAAAGTCGACTATTTAGAGGTTCGCGACGTCAATCTCATGCCTATCGGTCAACACGTGACCGTTCCGGCCCGGATATTGGGCGCGGTCTATCTTGGCCATGTGCGGCTGATCGACAATTTGCCGGTAGAAGCTGTAAAGGTCCGCCGAGCCTAAGGCGGGACGCCGTCCATGGTCGAGCGAAGTCTTCGCAAAAGACGCCATCGCGCCGGCGTGGCAGAATGCGATTCGCGAGGAGGCGGGGCGCGAATGACATACCGGGTTATCTTGGAACGCAGGGGCGGCGGCGTTGAAGCGCTGGGGCAGTTCGAAACCCGCAAGGCCGCGCTTATCTGCATCAATCAGTACCGGCTCGACGATGAGGGCCACGATGAATATTGGCAGCTTTGGATCGAGGATGATGACCGGGTGATCTACCGGCACGCCTCGACGACCCACATTGTCGACAAGCTCTCCCCGGCGGAGCGGCGGCAGGGCAGACTTTTAATGCCGGAGGCGTAAGGCGCTGAGTAACGGGGAGTAGAACATGATCAATGATGCGCCGGTGGCCAGGTTCGAGCCGCTCGGCCGTTCCCTCCTGAAACCGATCTACGCCGATTATTCTTTCGGCAACATCCCGAACACGATCCACTACCTGCTCACGGGCGACCGCCGCGGCAATCTGCTGCCCGAGGATTGCTTTGGCGGCGCCTACCCCCAGCCGGAAAAAATCGTGCTGATCTTTATCGATGCTTTCGGCTGGCAGTCCTGGCTGGAACACGGACGCCGTTTCGCCACCACCCGCCGCGTGATCGAGGACGGCGTGCTGACGCCAATCTCGGCGCTGTTCCCCTCGACCACGTCCGCCTCGGTCTCGACCATGAATCTCGGCGTCCTGCCCGCCGTCCACGCGCTCCATGAATGGAACGTCTATATCCCCGCCTATGGCGAGGTGATCCAGACGCTGCCCTTTACCCCGGTCGGGCAGCACGCGCGGGAGGTCTGTCTCAAAAAAGGGTACGATCCGCTGGCGCTGCTGACGGTGCATGAAACGGTGCACCAGCGGCTGGCGGCGCATGGGGTGCGCTCCCTCCAATTCGCGCATCGCAATCACGCCGATTCCAGCTATAACCGCATCGTCTGCGCTGGCGCCGATGTGATCGCGCATAGCACGCTGGCCGAGGCGATGGTGCAGCTCAAGGAGGCGCTGTCGGCGGTCAAGGGCAAGGCCTGGTTCAATTTCTATTGGGCGAGCATCGATTCGATCGCCCACCTTTACGGGCCGGGCAGCGCCTATCATGCGGCGGAAATAGCCAGCTTCTGGCAGACCTTCGACGCGCTGCTTGCTGGCATCGACTCGCCGAATACTCTCTATTTGTTTGCCGGCGATCATGGCCAGGTTCTGGCCAAGCGCGACGAGACGATCTACATCAACGAGCGCTGGCCAGTGCTGGCCGATTGCCTGCCGGTCAGTCCGACCGGCAACATAATCTATCCCAACGGCTCGCCGCGCGATCTGTTTCTGCATGTCAAGCCGGAGCGGCGGGACGAGGTTTTGGCGCTGCTTCAGCAGGAATTGGGCGGCATCGCGCATGTCATCCGAATGGACGAGGCGCTACAGATCGGGCTTTTCGGTCCCTTGCCGGTCGTCGAGGAGTTGCGGCGGCGGCTTGGGGATATTCTGATCCTGCCGCATAACGGCCATTTCATCAGCTGGCGCGAGCGGGGCATCATGGAGAACCGCTTCAACGGGCATCATGGCGGCCTCGCCGAGCCTGAGCTGATTACGGCGCTTGGCGTGCTCGACCGGCTATAGGCTCACGCTCGATGTTGGAATCGATCAGCGCAGCTCGTGTCGCCCCGGACGGCGCGAGGCGCCGAGCCGGGGTCTACGATCGTCGCCTCTATTTCAAGCCGAGTTGTTAGGCGAATGGTCCCCGGCTCGAAGGCCGGGGCGACGAAGGATGGGCGATGCCGCGGCGTCCGCCAATGGATCCAATGCGTGGTGGCCGCTGAACTCGATTGAGGCAAGATTCTCGGCCTGCTCGCCTTCAGCTTAAACCCGCCCGTCACCCTTAGGCGGCGCGATCTCACCCTCGATCGCGTAAAGCTTGCTCAGCAGCGCCTCAAAGCCGCCGCCTTGCGCGCCCGTATGCAAATCGATGCGGCCGACCTTTTCCACCAGCTTTTCCAGCGCCTCCAACTCCTTCAGCCGCAGCAGCAGCGGATTGTTCTCCATCAGCTTGGCGGTGTTGAGCAGCGAGCGCGTCGCGGCGGTTTCCTCCTGGCGGCGGATGAGATTGGCCTTGGCCACCCGTTCGGCCTCCACGACCTTGTTCAAAAGCTCGCGGATGTCGCCGGGCAGGATCACATCCTTGACGCCGATCTCGCCGACCTCCGCGCCGAGCACCCGCACCCGCTCGGCCACGAAATCGCGCACTTCGCGGTCGATCGTGTCGCGCGCGGCAAGGATGTCGTCGAGCGTGCGCGTGGCGACGGCCTCGCGGATGGCGAATTGCACCAGCCGGTAGAGCGTGTTGCCGAGATCGGCGGTGGACGTGGCGGCGAGCACTGGGTCGGTGACCTTGTAGAAGGCCGTGAGCGTGACCCGGATCGCCACGCGGTCCTTGGTCAGGATTTCCTGCGCCGTCACCTCAAGCGGCTGCGGCCGCAGGTCGATCTTGGGCAAGCGGATCGTGCGGCCCACCGCCCAAAACGCATGGCGGCCCGGCCCGAGCCGTTCGCGCAGCTCGCCGTCGACGATCAAGAGCGCCGCCTCATGCGCCTCGACGACGGCCGCGACGATGACTGTCCCCCGGCTCGCATCGACTTTATTCAAGTGCTGCTTGGAGACGCGGATATCGTTGGCGGTCTCGATCAGTTCGACATCCACCTTGGTTAGCGTTTTCCAGAAGGCGCGTGTGGTGTTGGGCAGCACGATGTGCTTCGGGTCGCCGTCGAAAGAGACGATCGCCACTTGCGTCGGGCCGGCCTGCACGATCTCGAAATGCTCGTCAACAAGGTCCGGGTGGGTCTGGTGCAGGAGCAGGGCGCGCTCGGCGGGAATCTCCGCGCGCATGATCTTGACGATTTCCGCCGCCAATTCATGCCCGGGATCGAAGGCGGTATATTTGCCCGGCCCGATCAGCTTCACGAAGCGGCCGTCCCGCGTCAGCAAGGCGCGCTCGTCGTCCTTGACGACGATTTGAAACCGGAACCAGCTGCGACGCGCCACGGCGCTCTCCCCCAAGAAATCCAACGAGCACAGACTAATAGGAGAAAAATGAATGGGAGGAAAGGTCGCCGGCGGCCGCCCACGGCAAAGTCGCGGGCCAGGGCTTGAGCGAACCAGCGCCGCCATCCGCGTCAGGTTGCGGCGACGAGCCTTGCCCCCGAAGGAGCGCGCCCGTCCCGGAGCCTGGGCTCAGGCATTGCTGGCGGGCGGTATCCGCCCTGGCGCAGAGCGCCTCGCCGCTTGCCGTGCCCTTGGCCGGAGCCTCAGGCGCGGCGGGGAAGCCGCCGGCTTCCTCTTGATGAGACCAACCATGGTGTGACTTGGGAATCGAACCCAATTCCGAAGGATTAACAGTCCTTTGCTCTACCAGTGAGCTAGTCTTTGGAGAAGTCGAAGGGCCTTGAACCCCTGACAGCCGGTTCCCCGGCCGCCCGCCCATCGCTACGACCTCGGATGCTGAAAAACGCGGAACACGCCGCCGCAAAGCGGTGCGCGCCAGCCGGGTCTCGGCGAGCCCGGACACATGGCGTTGATCGGCAGGGTGAGCATAAAGGCAAACTGTCGCCACGGAAAGTGCGCAAGGACTTATTCGGGCTCCAATCACTCTGACGCATCCGAGGATCATGTTGGCTTCGGCGCAAAGCCATTGAAGCCACCCTTGGCCCGCGTTAGACATTGGCGCAATCAGGCTCGCCATACTTCTGCAGGCGACCGATCGCCGCGCTGGCATGTTATATTCCGAATTGCCACTGCCTGCGCCCAATCTGCGCGCACCTTGTTATTAGGCTGCGGTCGCTTTCAATAAACCGTGATGACGGAGGTAGATCCTGTCGCTTTCAAGCATTGAATTGGCGAATTGGCCCATGGCTCTTCCAGACCCGAGCGAACCCGAACGTCTGGCGCTGTTTTTCGATTTCGACGGCACCCTCGCCGATATCGTCCAACGCCCTGGCGACGTAGAGGTGACGGAAGCAACCAGGCAGGCTCTATCGTGCTTACTCGGCGCGACGGGCGGAGCGGTGGCGATCGTCACAGGTCGCGATATCGCCAGCATTGACCATTTCCTCAATCCCTTGCGGCTGCCGATCGCCGGCGTGCATGGCCTCAACCGGCGCGATGCGAACGGCTATTTGCACCGCCCCGAATTCGACATTGCCGCGCTCCGTGCCATCGAGCGCGCCTTGGAGCCTCTGATCTCGCGCGAAACGGGCCTGCTGCTGGAGCTGAAACAAGGGGCAGTTGCGCTGCATTACCGCCAGCGGCCCGAGTTGGAAGATGTTTGCCGTGAGGCGATGGAAAACTCGGCGAATTGCGCCCCATCGATCAGCTTGCGGCGAGGTAAGATGGTGATCGAAGCCGTCGGTCATCAGCGCGATAAGGGCGCGGCCATTGGCGATTTCCTGAAGGAAATGCCTTTTCTTGGCCGCATACCGGTCTTTGCGGGTGACGATCTCACCGATGAAGATGGGTTTGCGCTCGTCAATGCGCAGGGCGGGATTTCGATCAAGGTCGGCTTTGGTGAAACGCAGGCGCAATACCGGGTCGCGGATCGTGAGGCGCTGCTCGTCTGGCTCAATAAGATCATTGCAAGAACTGGAAACCGCCCGTGAGCACTCTTGATCTCGGCATCATTGGGAATTGTGGCATCGCCGCGCTCGTCGACCGCAAGGCCAGCATCGTCTGGTGCTGCCTGCCGCGCTTCGACAAGGACCCGGTTTTCCATTCGCTCCTCGGCAGTCCCGAAGAAGCGCCGGGCGAAGGTGTGCTTGGCGTCGAAATGGACGATTTCGTCTCCAGCGAACAGAGCTATATCCCCAATACTGCCGTCCTCAAGACCGTTCTGCACGGGAAAAGCGGTTCGGTGCAGATCACCGATTGCGTGCCGCGCTTTTATTGGCGCGACCGGACATTTCGTCCGCAAATGCTCGTGCGCAGAATTACGCCCGTTGGCGGAAGTCCACGCATTCGACTCCGGGTGAAACCGAGATTTGAGTATGGCAGTATTGCGCCTAATGTGACTGTCGGGTCCAATCATATTCGCTATGCTGGACCAAAATTGGCGATCCGCCTCACGACCGATGCACCGATCGACTATATTATGGATGAAGTTGCATTTAATCTAGCCGATCAAATCAATCTTATTCTAGGACCTGACGAAACACTGACCGAGGGCGCGGCGGAGACCGCGTTGAACTATGAGGAGCGCACCCAGCTCTATTGGAAAAACTGGGTTCACCGCCTTGCGCTGCCTCCGGAATGGCAAGACGCCGTCATCCGCGCCGCGATCACTCTAAAGCTGTGCAATTATGAAGCGACCGGCGCAATCGTGGCCGCGCTCACCACCAGCATTCCCGAAGCCGCCGAAACGGAGCGCAACTGGGATTACCGCTATTGCTGGATCCGGGACTCGTTGTTCGTCGTGCGCGCCTTGAACAGCCTCTCCGCCGTCCGGACGATGGAGAATTACTTCCGCTGGATCATGAACATCGTCGCGACCGCTCGCGACGGCCATTTGCAACCAGTCTATGGCGTCGGGCTGGAGCACCAACTCACCGAGCGGATCGTCCCGCAGCTGGGGGGCTACCGAGATACCCCGCCAGTACGCGTCGGCAATCAGGCGTTCGAGCATTTTCAGCACGACACCTACGGCAATCTCGTATTGGGCGCGTCCCAAGCCTTCTTCGATGAGCGGCTGTTCGCCAAGGCGGGGGTCGAGGACTTCAAGAAGCTGGAATTTGCAGGTGAGCGATCTTTTGAGCTTTACGACAAACCAGATGCCGGCATCTGGGAACTGCGCCACCGCGCCCGCGTTCACACATCCTCGGCCGTGATGTGCTGGGCGGCTTGCGACCGGCTCGCGAAAATCGCGGCACATTTGCGCCTGCCCGATAGGCGTGCGCTTTGGCAGGAGCGTGCCGATACCATCAAAGCAACCATTCTGGAAAAATCCTGGTCTGATACGCGCCAAGCCTTCGTCGAGAGCTTTGGCGGCGAAAGTCTCGATGCCAGCATTCTGCTGATGAGCGAGGTTGGCTTCCTTGACCCGCAGGACCCGCGTTTCTTATCCACGCTCGACCTGGTGGAGAAAGTCCTGGGCCGCGGCCCGCACATGATGCGGTATGAAGCGCCGGACGATTTCGGAATGCCAAAAACCGCTTTCAACGTTTGCGCATTCTGGCGTGTCGACGCATTGGCGCGGGCCGGACGGCGCGAACGCGCGCGGGAGATTTTCGAAGCGCTGCTCGCCTCGCGCAATCACCTCGGGCTGATGTCCGAGGATACCGACCCGGTCAACGGCGAAGCCTGGGGCAACTTTCCGCAGACTTACTCGATGGTCGGCATCATCAACGGGGCGGTCCGCCTGTCACGTCCCTGGGATGGGGTGGTATGAGCCGGCTCGTCGTCGTATCGAACCGCGTTGCCTATCTGGAGAAGCAGAACCAGTCCGGCGGGCTGGCGGTCGCCTTAGGCGACGCGCTGCGGGAAAGCGGCGGCGTTTGGTTCGGATGGGACGGAACCGTGGTCGACGACGGGTCGACGCAGACGATCAGCATCGCCCAGCAAGACACGGTGACGATCGCCACGATTCCGCTCACCGAGCGCGATTACCTCGAATATTATGTGGGCTTCGCCAATCAGGTGCTCTGGCCGGTCTGCCACTACCGCCTCGACCTCGTGAAATTCGAGACCGCCTTTTTCGACGGCTACCGCCGGGTCAACGCCCGTTTCGCCGACGCGCTGATCGAACTGCTCCAGCCCGACGACATCATTTGGGTGCATGATTATCACCTCGCCTCGCTCGCCTCGGAGCTGCGCTCGCGGGGCGTCAAGCAGCGGATTGGCTTCTTCCTGCACATCCCGTTCCCGCCCCCCGGCATCCTGCTCGCCGTTCCCGTGCATCAATGGCTGATAAAATCGTTGTTCTCCTACGACGTCATCGGCTTTCAGACCAATTCCGACGTCGTGAACTTCCAACGCTTCACCAGCGAGACCATCGACGGCAAGGTGCTGAGCGACGGCCGCGTCATCGCCTTTGGCCGCACGGTGATCGCCCGCGCCTTCCCGATCGGCATCGATGTTGAAAGTTTTGCAGCCATGGCCCGGACGGCCGCCGCCGCCGACGCTATCGAAAGGCTCAACCGGCGAAATCTGGCACGCAAGCATATTGTTGGCGTCGACCGGCTGGACTATTCCAAGGGCTTGCCGGAACGCATGAAGGCATTCCGCCGGCTGCTTGAACTTTACCCCGATAAGCAAAAGACTGTTACGCTGATGCAGATCGCGCCGCCGACACGCGAGGATGTCGGCGCCTATAGGGACATTCGCGAGGAGATGGAACAGCTTTCCGGCTCGATCAATGGCGAATATGGCGATTTCGACTGGACGCCGGTACGCTATATCCATCGGAATGTGCCGCGCGATCAGTTAGCGGCCTTGTTTCGCGGCTCCGAAGTTGGGCTGGTCACGCCGCTGCGGGACGGCATGAATCTCGTTGCCAAGGAATATGTCGCCGCCCAGGACGCCGACGATCCTGGCGTGCTCGTGCTCTCGCGCTTTGCCGGGGCGGCGGAGGATTTGCAGGAGGCTCTGCTCGTCAACCCCTATGACATCGACGACATCGCGCACGCGCTGGAGCAGGCGCTGACCATGCCGCTCGATGAACGCCGCTCGCGGCACACCGCGCTTTACGACCGGGTCTGCAAGCACGATGCCGCGCATTGGCGCGAAAGTTTCCTCGCGGCCCTGTCGCCCGACATGCCTGGGGTGGTCAGATGAGACCGTGGCGGCTGGTTGCCGATGTCGGGGGCTCCAACGTGCGTTTCGCCCGCAGCCGCGCGCAGCACGCGCTGAGCGAGCGGCGCGCCTATGCGCTCGGCGATCACGAAAGCTTTTACGACGCGCTGGCAGCCTTCCTCGACGAGACCGGCGGGCCTGAAGGGTGCGCGGCCGCCGCCGTCGGTGTCGCTGGCCCAGTCGATGGCGATAAGGTTAAGCTCACCAACGCCGCTTGGTCCATCGAAGCGGGCGAAATCGCCGCTATGCTGGGCGGGACGCCCGCCCGGCTTGTCAACGACTTGCAAGCCGTCGCGTTGGCCTTGCCCTATTTGGAGGCGAACGAGCTAACACCTATCGGCGGCGCGGAGCGCAGGACCACGCCGCGCCGCACCATGCTCGCCGTCAATGTCGGGACCGGCTTTGGCGCGGCGACCATCATCCCGGCCGGGGCTGGCTGGGTGACCAATGCTGGCGAGCCCGGCCATATGACGCTCGGCGCTTTGGATCCGGGGCAGCTTCGGCTGATCGCGGATGCGGTCTGCGTCGAGGACGTGCTGTCCGGGCGCGGGCTCCAGCCGCTTTACCGCCATTTGGGCAAACTCAGCGGCGCCGTGGCTGTGTCGGGGATGAATGCCCAGGAAATCCTGGCCCGCGCCCCACAGGACACCGTCGCGGCGGAAACCGTGCGACAATTTTCGGCGGTGCTGGGCCGGATTGCGGGCGATCTCGTGCTGGCGTCGGCGGCGTGGGGCGGCGTCTATCTCTGCGGCAGCGTCGTGAGTGGCTGGGCAGCGGCGGGCGGCGCGGAGCATTTCCGCGTGCCTTTCGAGGCCAAGGGGGCAATGCGCGAGCGCATGGAGGCGGTATTCGCCGGCATCATCACCCGCGAGGACGTGGCTCTGATCGGCCTCACCTATCTCCCGGTCGAGAACGCCGAAGCGGCTTTGCTTCCTTAGACCCGACGCGGCCGTCGCGTCCGCAAAATCTCTCCCACCGGTCTCGGCGATGCTTTAGAATGATGGCCGCAAAGGGAGGAACAACAATGAAAATCCGCGCCGCGATTTTGGAAGAAATGGGCCGCCAGCCGCCCTATGCGCAATCGAAGCCGCTGACGATCGGCGAGGTGGAGCTGCAAGGCCCCAAGGCCGGCGAGGTGCTGGTCAAGATGGTAGCGGCGGGATTGTGCCATTCCGATCTCTCGGTGATCGACGGCAACCGTCCCCGGCCAACGCCGATGGTTCTGGGCCATGAGGCGGCGGGGATCGTCGAGGAGGTCGGCGCGGATGTGCACGATCTGAAGCCGGGCGACCATGTGGCGCTGGTTTTCGTGCCGAGCTGCGGCCATTGCCTGCCTTGCGCCAGCGGACGCCCGGCGCTTTGCGAACCGGCTGCCGTCGCGGGCGGCTCGGGAACGCTGCTGTCTGGCGAGCGGCGCATCCGGCGCAACGGGGCTGAGGTCAATCATTTGCTTGGCGTTTCCGCATTTGCCGAATACGCCACCTGCTCGCGCCGCTCGCTGGTGAAGATCGACTCCGAAATCTCGCTGGATCACGCGGCGCTATTTGGCTGTGCTGTTCTCACGGGCGTCGGTGCAGTCGTCAACACGGCCAAGATCGAGCCGGGCAGCACGGTGGCCGTGGTCGGTCTAGGCGGCGTCGGCCTATCGACTGTGCTCGGCGCGGTCGCCGCCGGAGCGGAACGCATCGTTGCCGTAGACCTTGCCGATGACAAGCTGGCGCTGGCGGCCTCGCTCGGCGCGACGGACACGTACAAGGCCGGCGAGGGGACGGCCCAGGCGATCAAGGATGCAACCGGCGGCGGCGTGCATTACGCCTTCGAGATGGCGGGCGCCATTCCCGCGCTCGATCTCGCCTACCGCATCACGCGGCGCGGCGGCACCACCGTCACGGCGGGCTTGCCGAACCCGAACGCCGTGCTGCCATTGCCCGCGCTCAGCCTCATCGGCGAGGAGCGCACGTTGAAAGGCAGTTATATGGGCAGCGCCGTTCCCAGCCGCGACATCCCGCGCTATATCGCCCTCTTCAAGCGCGGCAAGCTGCCGGTCGACCGGCTGCTGACGGGCCATATCAAACTCGACGACATCAACGAAGGCTTCGATAAACTCCGCGAAGGCCGCGCCATCCGGCAAATCCTGACCTTCGGCTAGGCAGGGTCGCGACCGCCGCGTTTTAAAGCAACTCACGCCCCGGCCGCGAGCGGGCAAAGCAGCGCCGCATCATTTCGCAGCGCCGCGTGCCGAATGCGTGAGCGGCATCGCCCTTTGACCGGCTGATGAACCCGCAGATTTCGTCCATCGCCTGGGCATCGAGCCAGCCTTCGCGGCGGCCGCGCCGGATGGCGTAGCAATCGGCCTCGCCCTCGTCGTAACCGACATATTGGTGGCCGCATTCGTGGGCGTAGGCATAGCGTTTCAGAGTGAGCGGCAGGGTCTCGAAGCGCGCCGGGTTGAGCAGCACGAAGCCGAAATAGGCCGCGCCGTAATCGTCGAGTTTGGCGTTGAGCACGGTCGGGAAGCGCCCGCACTGGAAATTGTGGCCGTCATAGGCAAGTTGCCCAACGGGCAAGACCTTTGCTTCTCCCCCAAGATGGACCAGATATTCCTCCACGGTTGGCGTCGCATAAACGAATTGCAGCCAGCGCGCCAGGCCCGTTGCTCCGCCAAGCAGAATGAGAAAGGCCGCGGCAATCAACAAAGCGCGGCGGATCTGGATTGGCGCTCTCATGCCTCGGCCGCCTCGATGGCGTCCATATCCTCGTCGGAGAAGCCGAAATGATGGCCGATTTCGTGGATCAGCACATGGCTGATGACGTCGCGCACCGGCTCCATACCGGCATTGGCGAAGGCAAGAATGGGGATGCGATACAGGAAAATCATATCCGGCCCTTGCGGCACATCCCATACACTTTTGAAGGGCAGGCCGATGCCGTGATAGAGGCCGAGCAGATGATAGGCGCTGCGGATGCCCATGTGGTCGAGCGTGTCGCGGTCGGCGAAATCCTCGATGCGGATCGTGAGGCTGCCAACGATGTCGCGGAACGTGCTCGGCAGGCCGTCCCATACCTCCTGGGCGGTCAGCTCGAACTCTTCCAGCGTTCTCGGCTCACGGGCTGACATGGCTGCCTCGCGGAAGACGGCTAAACCCGGCGCTCGACCAGTTTCTTCTTCAATTCGGCGATGGATTTGCCTGGATTCAGTCCCTTCGGACAGACCTGCGCACAGTTCAGGATCGTGTGGCAGCGATAAAGCCGGAACGGGTCTTCCAAATTGTCGAGCCGCTCGCCCGTCGCCTCGTCGCGGCTATCCACAACCCAGCGGTTCGCCTGCAAAAGCGCTGCGGGGCCGAGGAAGCGGTCGCTGTTCCACCAATAGGACGGGCAGCCAGCCGAGCAGCAGGCGCACAGGATGCACTCATAATGCCCGTCCAGCTTCTCCCGGTCCTCGACCGATTGCTTCCATTCCTTTTCCGGCGCGGGGCTTTCCGTCTTCAGCCA
Organism: Rhodomicrobium sp.; assembly: GCA_031399085.1. GTDB lineage: Bacteria > Pseudomonadota > Alphaproteobacteria > Rhizobiales > Rhodomicrobiaceae > R-RK-3. The sequence goes on along the minus strand of JANNOQ010000082.1, from coordinate 72,119 downwards.
GGGTTCGATAGAGCGGTGCTGGGCGTAAAAATTCGTCAAATCCGGCACGAGATCCTTAACCACCTGCATATGCGGCAGCGGATAGATTGTGATTGCGCCGCGAATATCGTCGATGGCCTTGGTGCAGGCGAGCGTATTCGTGCCGTCAATATTCATCGCGCAGGAGCCGCAAATGCCCTCGCGGCAGGAGCGGCGAAAGGTGAGCGTCGGGTCGATCTCGTTCTTGATCTTGATGATGCCGTCCAGAACCATCGGGCCGGTGTCGGCGAGGTTGAGGTGATAGCTGTCGATGCGCGGATTGGCGCCGTCATCGGGCGTCCAACGGTAAACGCGGAATTCCCGCCAGCGGGCTTTGCCGTTCCGTTCGGGCTTGTTCCAGCTCTTGCCCTTGGTGATCGTGGAGTTCTTCGGAAGTGCCAGTTCTACCATGTGCTTTTCCGCTTGAAGCCGCGCGCCTGAAAAATCCGCTTCCGGGCGCGGATTGAGATATATCCTCATCAGAGTAGGGACGCCACCGCCAAAGATGAAGTGCCTTGCGGCGCTTTGCATCATCGTGATCTAGCTAAAATAGCGGCTTGGAACGGTGCCGAGTTCCCGCCGGAACATGGCGGTGAAAGCGCTCGGGCTGTCATAGCCGAGATCGAGCGCCACGGTGAGGACGGATGCGCCCTCGGCAAGCCGTTCGAGCGCGCCGAGCAGCCGCGCCCGGCGGTGCCAGCGACCGAAACTGAGGCCGGTTTCGGCTTTCAGCAAGCGGTTGAGGCTGCGCCCGCTCAATCCCGCCGCGCGCGCCGTTGGCTCCAGCGCTGCCGCCTGTGCGAGGTCGCCGATAATGGCGGCGCAGGCCTTGCGCGCCCGTGCGTCGGAGGGCATGGGCAGGTTGAGCGGCACGCCCGGGCGCAGCTGGATTTCGCTCAGGATCAGCCGCATGACAAAGCCGTCCGGCCCATCCCACGCGTAGTCGTTGCGAATTTGCGCGGCGCGGATCAGCAATTCGCGCAAGAGGGCGGAGACGGACACCGCCGCGCATTGCCGGGGCAGCCCAGCCTCATCGGCGGCGTCGGGCTCGACATAGACCGTGCGGATGCGAACGGCGCCCGAGGCTCGGAACCAATGCTCAACGCCGGGTGGAATCCATAACGCGCGACTCGGCGGCACCACCCAGCTGCCCGCTGGAGTGCTGACGGTCATGATGCCGGTCATGGCAAAGAGCAGCTGCGCCCGGCGATGGCGATGCGGCAGGGCGTGGTAGCCGCTCGGATAGTCGACCGCCAAGGCGGCCGCAGCTTGGGGCGTATTCTGGTAATCCTCCGAGTTGGTGCTTTTATACGGGGCGCTCATGTCCATTTCTCGATGATAGCTGTCCTGACGGCGCGAGCAAGCCAATGGTTGCGCTTATATTATCAAGCGGCGGGCAAATTGACGCCTTCGACGGCAATGGAACAGATGATGCAGAATTCCTCGCGATTGGTCGGCTTCCTCAATTTCGCCCACGCTCTCGACCATTTCGTCATGCTGATCTATCCGGCGGCCGTGCTAGCGCTGTCAGTTTCGCTCAACCGCCCATTTGGCGAATTGCTGCCCTATTCCATCGGCGGGTTCGTTGCCTTCGGCCTCTTCTCCATGCCGTTCGGCTGGATCGGCAAGCGGGTGAGCGGCCATAGGCTGATCACGCTGTTTTTCATCGGCGTCGGGGCAGGCTGCGTGCTGACAGGCTTCGCGCAGACGCCGTTGCAGATCGGCGCGGCGCTGACTTTGGTGGGCGTGTTCGCGGCGATCTATCATCCGATCGGCAATGCGATGCTGTCGGCCATCGACCCGGCGCGCATCGGGCGGATCATGGGGCTGAACGGCTTGTGCGGCAATCTCGGTATCGCATCGGCCGCGCTGATGACGGGGGTGTTAACCGACCTGATTTCGTGGCGCGCGGCGTTCATTGTGCCCGGCTTGGCGAGCATTGCGATGGGAATCGCCTTCTGGGCCTTGGTCGCCGATCCAGGCCCGCTACGCTCACCCTCTCGCACCGGCGCCGAACGCATCATTTCGCGCGCCGAAATGGTCCGAATCTTCACCATCATCATGCTCTCGACGGCGCTCGGCGGCTTCATCTTCAGCGCGGCGACGGTCGTCATGCCAAAGCTGTTCGAGGAACGCCTTGCCGATCTGACAATGAGCGTATCGGGCATCGGTTTGTTCGTCTTCGTCGTCTACGCGCTGGCGGCGCTGGCGCAAATCCTGATCGGCTCGCTGCTCGACCGTCACTCGCTCAGCCGGATTTTCCTGATCGTCGCGCTCCTGCAAGCGCCGTTTCTCCTGCTGACCGGCCTGATCGGCGGGGTCTCGACCTTGCTCTTCGCGCTGCCGATGATGTTCGTGGTCTTTGGCCTCGTGCCGATCAACGAGGTGATGGTCGCGCGCTACACCGCCCCGGAATTCCGCACCCGCGTCTATTCCGTGCGCTATACATTCAGCTTCGCCGCCGTCGCCGCCGCGGTGCCGACCGTGTCGTATTTGCACGGGGCGTATGGCGGGTTTGGGGAGCTGTTTGTGCTGCTGGCGGGGGTTGCGGTGCTACTCGCGATATCGGCGATCGCCATGGCGCTGATCGAGCGTCAGCCTGCGGAAGGCAATGCTCAGACTGCCTCCGCTTGACGTGTTTTCTGTCCGCTACGGAAATCGTTCAGCAAGCCGCGTAGCAGGACAATCCGCGAGAGGCGAAGCCGCTAATAAACCCGCGCCTTAGGCTCAATATACTTCACCTCATTCGTTAGCGTGCGCGTATGAACCGGCCGGTAATCCAGCCGCACAGCGCGCGTGTCATAGTCCGCCCATGCCAGCGTGTGCTTCATCCATTCGGCGTCGTCGCGCTTGGGGAAATCCTCGCGGGCGTGCGCGCCGCGGCTCTCCTGGCGGGCCGCCGCTCCCGTCACCGTCACGGCCGCCTGGGCAATCAGATTGTCGAATTCTAGCGTCTCGACAAGGTCGGAATTCCAGACCAGCGACCGGTCCGTCACCTTGATGTCCTCGACGCCCGCCCAGATTTCCTGAACGCGGGAGACGCCTTCCTCCAAAACCTCGGCGCTTCGGAATACCGCGCAGTTGGATTGCATGATCTTCTGCATCTGAAGACGCAGGGCGGAGGTCGGCGTGCCGCCATCGGCGTGCCGGTAGCGGTCGAGGCGCGCAACGGCCTTGTCGCCGGCATCGGCGGGCAGGGGCGATTGCGACGAGCCGCGTTCGATGGCCTCGGCGCAGCGCAAAGCGGCGGCGCGGCCGAACACCACCAGGTCGATCAGCGAGTTCGAGCCGAGCCGGTTCGCGCCATGCACCGAGGCGCAGGACGCCTCGCCAATCGCCATCAGGCCGGGCACGGCCGCGTCCGGGTCGCCGCCTATCGGCATCACCATTTCGCCGTGATAATTGGTCGGGATGCCGCCCATATTGTAATGCACGGTCGGTAGCACCGGGATCGGCTGGCGGCGCAGATCGACGCCGGCAAAGACCCGAGCGCTCTCGGTGATGCCCGGCAGGCGCTCGGCCAGGATTTTCGGGTCGAGATGGTCGAGATGCAGGAAAATGTGGTCCTTCTCCGGACCGACGCCGCGCCCTTCGCGCACCTCGACGGTCATCGAACGCGACACCACGTCGCGCGAGGCCAAATCCTTGGCGTGCGGCGCATAGCGCTCCATGAAGCGCTCGCCCTCCGAGTTCGTCAAATAGCCGCCTTCGCCGCGCGAGCCTTCGGTGATGAGCACGCCCGCGCCGTAAATCCCGGTCGGGTGGAATTGCACGAACTCCATGTCCTGCAAGGGCAGCCCGGCGCGCAGCACCATGGCGTTGCCGTCGCCGGTGCAAGTATGGGCGGAGGTGCAGGTGAAGTAGGTGCGCCCGTAGCCGCCGGTCGCCAGGATCGTTTTCTGCGCGCGGAAGCGATGGATCGAGCCGTCCTCGATGCACATGGCGACGACGCCGCGGCAGGCGCCTTCATCGTCCATGATCAGGTCGAGCGCGAAATATTCGATGAAAAACTCGGCGGAATGGCGCAGCGACTGGCCGTAAAGTGTGTGCAGCATGGCGTGGCCGGTGCGGTCGGCGGCGGCGCAGGTGCGCTGGGCGGGCGGGCCTTCGCCGAAATCGGTGGTCATGCCGCCAAAGGCGCGCTGATAAATCTTGCCTTCTTCGGTGCGCGTGAAGGGCATGCCATAATGCTCCAGCTCATAGACGGCGGCGGAGGCATTGCGGCAGAGATATTCGATGGCGTCCTGATCGCCGAGCCAGTCGGAACCCTTCACCGTGTCATACATATGCCAACGCCAATCGTCCGGCCCCATATTGCCGAGCGATGCGGCAATGCCGCCCTGCGCCGCGACGGTGTGCGAGCGCGTCGGAAATACTTTGGTGATGCAGGCGGTTTTCAGCCCGGCTTCGGCGCAACCCAGCGTCGCGCGCAACCCTGCGCCGCCCGCGCCCACAACCACCACATCGAAGGTGTGATCGTTGAACGGATAGGCGCGGCCATTGGTCTTCGGGGCGCTGACGCCATTACCCTTGCCGTTTTCCGCCATGTTCAAGCTCCCAAGCTCAGCTTAATGATCGCAACAACACAGGTAAGCGCGACCGCCGCCGCAAAAAAGGTGTTCAGGATCAGCAAGAGCAGTTTCGTGGTTTTGGCGTGGACGTAATCCTCAATGATGACCTGCATTCCAATCCGCATATGGTAGGCCGCCGAAAATGCGAACAAGCAGCCAAGGATCGCGACCACGGGCGATGCGAAATAGGCGCGGACGACGTCGAGCGGCTCGCCGGCAAGATGAATGACGGAATAAAACACAAACACGAGGAGGATGAGGTTCGACACGGCCGACAGCCGTTGTCCCCAAAAGTGCTCGGTGCCGGATTGCGCCGAGCCAAGCCCGCGGACGCGCGACAGCGAGGTGCGATAGCTGGTCATGCGAAGGCTCCCCATTTTATCAAGCCAATGCCCCAGACAATGGCCGTGAGGGTTACCGAACCGACCATAGTGCCCCAGGACATGGCCCGCACGGCCGCAAGCTCGAAGCCCCGCCCCGTGTCCCAGACGAAATGGCGAATGCCACCGAGCGCGTGATGAATCAGCGACCAGCTATAACCGAACAACACAAGCAATCCGATCGGGGAGGCGGCCCATTCGTTGGCGGCTAAAAACCCGTCGGGTCCGGATGCCGTGGCGGTCAGCCAGGCGGCGAGCAGCAGCGTGCCGAAATAGTTCGCCGTACCGGTGATCCGATGGAGGATCGACATCACCATGTTGATGTAGGGCCGAAAAATCGTCAAATGCGGGGATAGAGGCCGCTCTGGTTGCGCTTCGGCTTTCGCCATGCTTGATCTCCTGGCCGTCTTGTGACGCCGTTTTACCGCGCCGCAGCAAGCGCCGCAATGGGACAATAGTGTTCAAAGTCATGCATTCAGCGAAGGTTCAGCCCCCGCCGGAAGAATGGCGGCCAGCCCGTATGCTTGATAACATAACGCTGCATCGCGCATTGAGGATCGCCGGTCATGCTCGACAAACTCTCTCACGCTTTGCTAAGCCTGACGCTGGCCCTGTTTTCGATGGCGCTATTCGCTCAATCGGCGCCGGCCGAGGTTTTTGAAGGCAGCATGGACTCCGGCGGCCGGGAGCGCCGTTTCCAGGTGATCTTGCCGGATGGCATGAAGCCCGGCCAGCGCCTGCCGACGGTCATTGCATTGCATGGCGCGCTGATGAGCGGCAAATCCATGAGCCGCATTTTCGGCATGGATGAGTTGGCGCGAGGCAGCCGCGTCGCCGTCGTCTATCCAGACGGACTGCGACGGCGGTGGAACGATGGGCGCACCGGCTCGGCGGACGGTCCGAACGATGTCCGCTTCATCCGCCAGCTCGCCGATCGTCTGGTGCAAGATGGGGTGGCCGATCCAAAGCGACTCTATCTCGTCGGCGTCTCCAATGGCGGCATGCTCGCTTTTCGCATCGCCTGCGAAGCGCCGGGGATTTTTGCCGCCTATGCCGCGGTGATCGCCACCATGCCGTCCGATGTGGCGGAGACCTGTCCACGTGCCGGCAGCGCGCCGTTTCTGATCATCAACTCGACCGAAGACCGGGTCGTGCCCTGGGAGGGCGGTGAGATCGGGCCGCTGGCGCGGCGCGGCAGCGTGCTCTCGACACCGGAAACGGTGGAATTCTGGCGCCGCCATAATCGCTGCAAGAGTCAGGCCGAGGTAAAGCCGCTGCCGGACAAGGACCAGGCCGACGGTTCCACGGTCATGGCAAAGCAATTTGCTGAATGCGAGTCGGGATCGCCCGTGGTGCTGCTCACCGTCGAGGGTGGGGGACATTTGCCGCCCGGCGCGCAGATCGGCAACCGTCCTTTTCTGCGCTCGATGCTCGGCGCGGCCAATCAGGATATCTCGGCGGCGGATGTCAGCTTGAAGTTCTTTAAGCGATTTCCGCTGCCGCGCTAACGCAGGTTTGATTCAGCAAGGCTCCGCAACTGGGCAATAATGTTGCCCGAGAGCGACCATTCTTTTTGAGGGCTGGATCATGACGTCACAAGCCGTCCATACGCATCGTGCGCTGCTGCTGGCCGCGATGCTCGTGCTTTTCTCCGGTGGCGTCACGGCGGCGTCGACGAAGCACAAGCCGGCCGCCGAGGAACGCTGGATCACCTATGAAAACGCTCGTTTCGGCTACAGTTTCTATTATCCGTCCGCCTTGTTTATAGCAGGCGAGCTCCCCGAGAATGGCGGCGGGCAGACGTTCACCTCGCAAGACGGGCGGGCCAAGATCGTTGTCTATGCAACATTTAACACCGAGAGCTACACGCCGGCGCAGTACCGCAAGGTTATTCTTGACGAGTTCGGCGGGTACGACCGAATGGATTACAGTCCGACCGGACAGACATGGTTCGTGCTGTCAGGCTTTCGCGGCGAGAACATCTATTATCAAAAGGTAATGTTTTCCTGCGCCAGCAAAGTCATCAACGTCCTTAGTATCACTTTCCCCACGGCGGAGAAGCCCTTTTACGAAGGTTTGGTCGAGACCATCGAGGACAGATTTAAGACCGGGCGCGGGGTGGACACCCCGCCCGGCTGCTAAGCCGCTCGCCCGCTTGCGCCATACGGGTTAGGCTTGGCTTTTCTTGGACGATGGGCTAGGCAACGGCGATGAGACAAGCCAGCCGCGCTAAGCCGCCAACGCCGGATTTTTTGGGCCAAGGAAAAGACGCGTTCCTCGCGGGCCGCTTCCATTTGGCCGCCGAAGCCTTCGCCAAGGCGCGCAAGGCCGAGCCGCGCAATCCCGTTCCGCTGTTCAACCTTGCAAGCGCCAAGGAGCGCATCGGGGATATTGACGAAGCAGCGCAGCTTTTGACCGAGGCGCTGCGGCTGCGCCCGGCTTGGTTCGATCCGGCGCAGCGTCTTGCCTTGCTGCTTGGACGTTACGCGTTGCAAGCGCCAGGCGCTCTCGATGCGCACGGCCTGCTTGCGGCCTTCGCCTTCGACCGGATCGACCGGCAGTGCATCGCAACGGCGGCGGTCGCGCATTTGCGCGTGGCTTCGCCTCTCGGCGGCTGCATTGCGCAGATGGAAGAGGGCAGGGGGGATGACGCGGTAAGGGATCTGGTGCTGCGCCGAACCGGCAAGATTCTCAGCCATCCGCTGTTGCTCGCGGCGTTGACCAGCGGCCCAAATCGCGATTTAGGGCTGGAGCGGCTGCTCACTGCTTTACGGCGCGTGTTGCTTATGGAATTGCCCGCTCAGCGGTTTGAAGATAGGGCGTTGACCGGCTTCGTGCTGGCGTTGATCCAGCAATGCCTGGACAATGAGCATGTCTTTGCGGCAAGCACAGACGAAATCGAGCGCCTCACCGCATTATCGGTCAACGGCGCAGCGCTTCGAGCCGGAGCGCCCGGCGAGGCGCGCAATCTCATGCTGCGCTTGCTCTATCAGCCAGCTGACGCCATCGTCGGCGCGAAGCTGACTGCCGATGATTGCAGCGCGATCCGCCCGCGCGGTCTCGGCGAATTGTTGGCGGCGCAACTCGAAGCGAGCGGGCGGCAAGCGGCCTTGGCCGAGCAAATTCCAGCAATTGGGACCATTGCGGACGCCACGTCCCGCAAAGTAGCTCTGCAATATGAGTCGCATCCCTATCCCCGCTGGACGAGTTTTCAAATTCCTCGTGAGAACACCGCCCGGCGCGTGCTTGAGCGCTTCGCCGCCCCCGGAACGCTGTCATTTCTAGACCGGCCCTTCAGAGTGCTCGTCGCGGGCGGCGGGACGGGCAAGCACGCGCTAGCCGTGGCCGTCCGCTACGGGCCGCTGGCCGACGTGCTCGCTATCGATCTAAGCCGGAGCAGCCTTGCCTATGCCCAAGACAAGGCGGAGCGCTTCGGAGTCGAAAATATCCGCTTCGCCCAAGGCGATCTTCTAACCATCCCGCCAGAGTGCGGACCGTTCGATATAATCGAGGCGGTGGGGGTTCTGCATCATATGCAGGAGCCGTTCAAGGGCTGGCAGGCGCTGCTAAAACTGCTAAGGCCGGGCGGACTGATGTTGACAGGGCTTTACAGCGCCATCGCCCGCCGCACCATTGGCGAGCTCAAGCAGGAGGACGATTATCCCGGCCCCGGTTGCGATGATGCCGAAGCCCGCGCTTATCGTGTCCGTTTGATGAACCGCGCCGATGTTGCGGGCGAGCTGACCATTTCCCACGATTTCTACGCGCTCAGCAATTTCCGGGATTTGCTCCTGCATGAGCAGGAACGTCCGATTTTCATGTCTGAGATTGAGGCTTTTCTCAAACAGAACCAGGTCACCTTTCGCGGCTTCAACCTTCCGCCTCCTCTCACCGCCGCTTTTTTTAACGCCTTTCCGAGCGAAAGCTGGCCGGGAACGCTTTCTGCGTGGGGCGCTTTCGAGGAGGCGCAGCCGCGGCTGTTCGACCAGATGTATCAGTTTTGGTGCCAGAAGGCGTAGGATCTGCGTCAGAGCTTATATTGAAAAGGCGCCGCTCAAATCGGCGCCTTTTCGCTATTTGATGCAAGGAAAACAGTTACGAGCTGCGCAAAACCAACTCCGAAACCGCGAGCGCGGCGTTGAGGCCGGTCTGGCCTTGGACGCTGAGTGGCTGCAATGAGATTGTGTCGTTCGACCCGCCAACCAAAAGATTAGCGCCGCCACCGACACCAGCCGTCGCTTCGGCCGAGGCGCCGATGTAATTTCCCGCCAGCGCGCCGCGTCCAACATCGCCCGTCGGCGCAATAACCGCCCAAGTCATGGTTGCCGGTCCCGTGACGCCGATGTCGAGGCCGAATTTATTGATGCTGCCGGCGTAACGTTCGCCCTTGCCGTTCTCGCTTTCGAAATTGCACCGAAGGCTCTTGCTCGATCCGAACACGAAACCGGTTCCACCGGCGACGACACAGGTCAGTATGCCGACTTTGACACCGTCGCCCTTTTTGGCGTTGGTGGCAGGCGCCCCCAGCAGTAAAGCCGCCATAACACTTGCGGCGACCATAGGCATTTTCGAGATTTTCAACATTTTTGATCCCTCCGATTTTCGTCCACAACAAAGAAACACTCGATCAGCGGCTCAGTTTCCCAAAGGTTGCTGAGATTCGCGTCGCGCTGGAGGCGGGTCTCGTGCCGCCATGGCGATGACGAAAAGCACCTGCAGAAATGCGTGATTGGCGAAAAGCGAAACCTCGGCTAAGGCAAAGATGATCATGAAGATAAAGAACAGAAGCGACCATAGCGCTGAGATCGACTTAGTCGCCAAAAACTCGGCGAGGGCACGCGTCATGCCGATGATGAACGCTGCGATAAGCAGGATAGGACCCCATATTCCGAACGCCACGGCGACTTCAATAAAATTATTGTGAAAGTTCCAAAGGTCCGCCTGCATCACGTATCGCAGCAGCAGCACAGGCGTTTTTTCACTGACCCAGTAGCCTTGATAGCCGTGCCCGAACAAGGGCCGGTCCATAAAGGCGTCCCATCCGAACACCCACAATACGGTACGGCCCGTTAGCGTTGCGTCCTTGCCGACGCTGCCGAGCACGGCGTCGACCGGGTCAAAACCTGTCGTGAGAATGAACAGAGCGGCGGAAGCCGCAAGGAGCAACCCCCCGCCCAGGACTGCCACCGTCAGGTTCACATTGTTCCTGTAGAGAACAGTGAGGGGCAAAACTCCGCCGACAATGAACACCGCAATCAGGAGCGAAGACGTCGCAGCTGACATCACCAGCAGAATAGCGGCGGTGGCAAATCCGATGCCTGTCAGGAGGGGGCGCCACCCTTGTAGGAACAGGCAAAGGCTTGTGATGATCTGCAGCAGCATCATGGCGCCGAGGAGGTTTTTATGCACGAACGCACCGCCGCCTGGATGGCCTGCCGCCATATGCGGCGCAACGAAGTTAATGAAAAATGAAATGAGCTGAGTTGGCAGGAGAGCAAAGAACAAGAGCTGTATCAGCCGTGTGCGCGTCGTCCAATTGCACAACAGAAAACCAACCAAGATCGTGAAGAGCAGCTGGATGCCAAAGTAAAGGCTTACGGAAGGGCTCAATGACCAGATCATCGACAGGCAGGCAAGCGCGCTCCAACCGATCAAGATCCTGGACCCGCGCGTCACTGCAAGCACTTGCCCTGGGAGCAGCAGCAACCAGGCCACCACAGTCACGTCCGCGATCACCCAGAGCAGGCGCTCCTGGGCGAGGAAGGCGGGAAGGAACGCGCGCAAGCCGGCGCTAGCCCATAAGAAGAAGATGATGCAGATGAGATCGGTGACTGAACGCCTCGACAGCACGATGCGCCACCCCCGGCGGCGCGGCTTTCCGCGAGGGACCGGGAGAGACAAGGGATTCGCGGCTGAAGAAGCGAGGTCGGTCATCGGATGAGCGATCTCCCCCGTATCATGCAAAGGCAGCTGTCTCGATCATCCATTCACATATCGTCCAGCAGCAACCTTACCATTTCCCAAATCGCTGCCCCTGGCGGCTTACGTCGTCTTACCCCCATTTCTACAATCGTTGTTAGCCTTTTTGGGCGTATTTTGCAGGCAGGAAACGAAAACACTGACATTTCGTCACGTGTCATCGCTGCTGGATCAAAGGCTTTGTCAGTCCGCGGCGTGTCGTGTTCCGAGCGAGGCGAATTCGGATGAAGGTCCTAGTGACTGGCCATCTCGGCTATATTGGCACTGTTATGACGCCGTTCCTCCTAGCGGCGGGCCACGAAGTCACCGGCTGTGACAGCGATCTCTATGAACGCTGCACTTACGCGGCAGGCGGGAAGATCGAGCCGGTTTCGGGCTTGCTCATGGACATTCGCGATCTGAAGCCGGACGATTTGAGAGGTATCGACGCGGTCATCCACCTTGCTGCGCTGTCCAACGATCCGCTCGGTAATTTGAACCCGCAAGTGACTTTCGACATCAACCACCAGGGCAGCGTGCATCTTGCGAAGGTCGCCAAGCAGGCTGGCGTATCGCGGTTCCTGATGGCATCGTCATGCAGTAATTACGGCCAGGCCGGCGACGAGATGATCGACGAGAGCGGCGAACTCAATCCGGTGACGGCCTATGGCCAGAGCAAAGTTTGGTCGGAGCGCGATATCGCGCTGTTGGCCGATGACAGCTTCTGCCCGGTGTTCCTGCGTCCCGCCACGGCTTACGGCGTCTCGCCGCGTATGCGGTTCGACATCGTGCTCAACAATCTCGTCGCCTGGGCGGTCACCAAGGGGCTGATTTATCTCAAATCGGATGGAACGCCTTGGCGGCCGATTGTGCATATCGAGGATATCTCCCGGGCCTTTTTGGCCGCGCTTGAAGCGCCCACGGACCGCGTCTTCAATCAGGCGTTCAATGTCGGCCAAACCGGCCACAATTACCGCATTCGCGACCTGGCTCAAATCGTCGCCGATGTGGTGCCGGGCTGCCGCCTCGAATTTGCGCCCGACGCTGGCCCGGACAAACGCTCCTATCGGGTGAATTTTGACAAGATTGCGCGCGCTTTGCCGGACTTCCAGCCGCAATGGGATGCAAGACGCGGCGCCGAGCAGCTTTATGCGGCCTACCGCGCCTCCGCCCTCACGCTCGAGGAATTCGAGGGTCCGCGCTATCAGCGCATCAGCCATATCAAGAAGCTGATGGCGGATGGCATCATCGACGGCAATCTGCGGCATGTTCCGGCTGGTGTCAGGCGAGTAGCCCCCGTGCTTGCCAGTTAGGCGATGAGCGTCAGCGGCAACAGGGAGCCGAATTACGACTGCGGCAGGATCGGCGATGCGATCTACGCCCTCGCCGCTGAGCTATTTCCCATTTGCCGCAGCATAACCGGCGATGGCGTGCGCGAGACGCTGGCCACGCTGGGCCGCCACATTCCGCTTGCGGTTCAGGAAGTACCGACGGGTACGCCGGTTTTCGACTGGACCGTGCCGCGCGAATGGACCATCCGCGATGCCTACATCAAAAACGCCGCCGGGGAGCGCGTCGTCGATTTCCGCGCGCATTCACTGCACGTGCTGAACTACAGCGCACCCGTGCGCCGAACGCTGCCTCTGGCGGAACTGAAGGCGCATATTTACACCTTGCCAGATCAGCCCGATCTCATCCCCTACCGCACATCCTATTATGACGAGCGCTGGGGGTTCTGCATGTCGCATCGTCGCCTGGCGGGTTTGCCCGATGGCGAGTATGAGGCTGTAATCGATTCAACCCTCGCCGATGGACATCTGACATATGGCGAATATCTGCACCGTGGCGAAACTGAAGATGAGTTTATGCTCTCCGCGCATATTTGCCATCCCTCGCTCGCCAATGACAATTGCTCAGGACTTGCACTGCTCGCGTTGCTGGCGCGTCAGCTTTCGGGGCGCAAAACGCGCCTCAGCTACCGCTTTCTGTTCGCCCCCGGAACCATTGGGGCCATCACTTGGCTTGCCCGCAATGAGGCGCGTGTTGACCGCATCAAGCATGGGCTGACCGTGTCCTGTGTCGGGGATGGCGGCGGACCGACCTATAAAAAGAGCCGCCGGGGCAACGCAATGATCGACCGCGTGATGGCGCATGTTTTGAGACATGCCTCGCCGTCACCGAACATCCTCGATTTCTCCCCCTATGGCTATGACGAGCGGCAATATTGTTCGCCCGGCTTTAATCTGCCGGTTGGCATGTTCCAGCGCAGTCAGTTCGGCACTTTCCCCGAATATCATACCTCAGCTGACAATCTCGATTTCATCCGACCTGAGCATCTGGCGGCATCGTTTGGCATGATTCGCGCCGCCATCGACATCGTCGAGAACGACGGCCGCTTTCTCAATTTGTCCCCCAAATGTGAGCCGCAGCTGGGGCGCAGGGGCCTTTACGACACGATCGGCGGCGATAAGGACGCGGCCGCAAAAAATATGGCAATCCTGTGGGTGCTGAACCTATCGGACGGCGAACATTCGCTGTTCGACATCGCCGAGCGGGCGGAGTTGGCGTTCGCGGCAGTGTATGACGCGGCGCGATTGCTTCATGAACATGGGTTGCTCGCGCCGGTGTAACGGCCTAACCGGCGAAATCCGGCCAGCTTCGATCCTTATCCGAAATCACCGACACTGGCAGCGGCCAGTCGATGCCGAAGGCCGGGTCATCGTGGCGCACGCCGCTAGCGGCAGTGGGCTCGTAGAAGGCGGAAATCAGATAGCCGACTTCCACATTGTCGGTTAGCGCCTGGAAGCCGTGCGCGAAGCCTTTGGGAATGTAAAGACGGTGGCGGTTCGCCCCGGTCAGCTCAAAGCCTTGCCATTTGCGGAACCCCGCCGAGCCTGGGCGCAGATCGATGATGACGTCGAGGATCGCGCCTTTCAGGCAGGTGACGATCTTAACCTCGCCATGCGGCTCGACCTGGAAGTGCATACCGCGCAGCGTGCCCATCTTCAGCGAAGACGAGACGGCGTGCTGTACAAAATCCGTCACAAGTCCCTGATCTGCCAACTCGCGAACGCAGAAGGTCCGGGCAAAAAAGCCGCGATGATCGTGGACCGCTTCCGGTACGGCGAGCCATGCGCCGGGCAGGTGGGTCTGCTCAAACCGCACGGCAAGACCCTTTGTGACCTGCCGTCATGCGTTTCATTGGGCAGCCGGGGGTGCCGGCGCTGGCGATGCGTTTGGCTCAGCGGGTGCTGCCGGCGCTGTTGGCTCGGTAGATTCCGCAGGCGCTTCCAGTTCAGCCGGAGGTGCCGGTGGAGCGACCTCGGCAGGCTCCTCGGTTTGCTCCAGCACCAGGGCCGCCCAGTTAACCAAATTCGTGGCCGCTTGCCCGAACGCCGCGTTGAGCGCCTCTACCGCTGGCGCCGTATCGGCCGCTGTCGCGGGCGCGGTGGCTCGGAACAGCTTAGCGTCGAGAATCTTGCCGCTATTGTCGGCGATCTTGGCGCTGAACTCGATCTCCGCCATCGGCGTCGGCCCGGTGAGCATCTGGAAATTGCGGATATCGGTGACCAGCTGGAAGTCGCCCGTCACCGCATCGCCGCTCTTGTTGACGCTGCCGATATAGCCCGCATTTTCAAAGCTCTGAACGATCTTCGACTGAACCAGTACCGTCACATTATCCGCCCAGCGTGGTCCGGGCACGGCGGGCGGGTCGTTCGGGCCGGGCCGAAACAGAATGTTCTGCGTATTGACCTGAATGATCGCCGAGGGCTCCGGCACCACGAGCTGTCCGCGCAAAAGCTTGGGCGCGCCGTCAAATTTGGTCGCGGCGATCAGATCGAACGCCTTGTCGCTATCGGGTCCGCGCACGCCGCCGGTCATACGCTCAAGGCCCGCAAGTATGCCGTCTACCTTGGCCGCGTTGCGGGACAGCGCGGCGGCGAAATTGTTCAAATTGCTGACCAGTTCCTTAAATGGCTGAGAATTGTCGTCGAGGATGCCGTTGATCTTCACCAGCGCGTCGCGGGCGGATTGCGTCACGGTTTGGCCGGCGCCCTCTCTGGCGACGAGCATTGGCGGCGCGCCTGCCAGGCCAGTAAGCGGCCCGCCGCCCTCGCCACCGGTCAGCGAGATCGCCGCGACCCCGGTGAGGCCCTGATATTCAAGATCGACGCGCGTGTTGGTCCGGATCGGCGTTCTGGCGTCTACCGCGATTTCCACCGCCACTTCGCTCGGCCGGTCGGCGCTCAGCCGCAGCGCCATCACTTCGCCGACGCGAATGCCGTTGAACAGCACCGACGAACCGGTAAACAGCCCCGAAACCGACTTGTCGAAACGGACATTGTAGATCGCCCGTTGGCCAAACCCGGCTGAGTTGTTGAGCCAGTAAACAAAGCCGAACCCGCCGGCGATGACGCCAAGCAGAAATAAACCCATCAGAATATAGCGCGCGCGAATTTCCATCTTTCGGCCTTCACATGACGGTTGGGCGGGGTGAGTGCGCGATCATGCTGGCGCGCTTGCCCCGGAAATAGGCTTTCACCCAAGGGTGCTCTGAGGTCATCATCATATCGATCGTGCCTTCGGCAACGACGACGCCGTCGGCGAGCGCCGCGATCCGGTCGCAAACCGTATGCAGGCTTTCCAGATCGTGCGTGACCATGAACACGGTGAGGCCGAGCGTCTGCTGCAGCGTCCGGATCAGCATGTCGAAATCGCCGGCGGAGATGGGGTCGAGGCCGGAGGTCGGCTCGTCGAGGAAAACGATTTCGGGGTCGAGCGCGAGGGCTCTCGCCAGCGCGACCCGCTTCGTCATGCCGCCGGACAGCTCGGACGGGAACTTGTCGGCATCGCGCGCGGTCAAACCGACCATTTCGAGCTTGGCGATGGCCATTTCGTCCATCAGCCGGTCGGAGAGCGAAAGATATTCGCGCATCGGAAATTGCACGTTCTGCCGCACGGTAAGCGAGGAAAACAGCGCCCCGTTCTGAAACAGGATGCCCCAGCGACGCTCGACCGCGCGCCTTTGCGCGTCGCTCGCCCCGTCGAGCCGCACGCCGAGCGCCTCGATCGTGCCCTGCCGTAGCGGCAAAAGCCCGATGATCGTGCGCAAGAGCACCGATTTGCCGCTGCCCGAGCCGCCGACCAGGCCAAGGATCTCGCCTTTCTGCACGTCAAGCGAAAGGCCGTTGAGGACAACATGGTCGCCAAAGCCGACAATCAGTTCGCGCACTTTAATGATCGCATCCGGCATATCGCGCTACATCCCGATCGAGGCGAAGAAGATGGCGAAAATGCCGTCCAGAACGATCACCATGAAGATGGATTTCACCACTGATGCGGTGGTTTTCAGTCCCAGCGATTCCGCGCTGCCCGCGACGCGCAAGCCCTCGGTGCAGGCAACGATCCCAATCACCAGCGCCATGAACGGCGCTTTGATCAAGCCGACGGAAAAATGCGTGAAGGTGATCGTTTCGCGCAGACGCTCAATGAAAATATCCGGGCTCATGCCGCCATACAGCCAGGCGACGAGGCCCCCGCCCAAAAGCGCCGACATCGAGCCAAGAAAGGTGAGCACCGGCAGCGCGATGACGATCGCCAAAATGCGCGGCAGAATCAGCACCTCGACGGGATCGAAGCCCATTGTGCGCAGGGCGTCGACTTCCTCACGCATTTTCATCGAGCCGAGTTCAGCAGTGTAAGAACTGCCCGAGCGCCCCGCCACCATGATGGAGACGATCAGCACGCCGATTTCGCGCAGCACCAGAATGCCGACCATGTCGACGACGTAGATGTCGGCGCCGAACTGGCGGAAATGGAAAAAGCCCTGCTGGGCGATGATGCCGCCGATGAGGAAGGTGATCAGCAAGATGATCGGCACGGCCTGCCAGCCGACGCGGTCGAGGTGGTGGATCGCCGAGGTCAGCCGGAAACGTATGGGGCGGATCAGAACGCGGGTGAGCGCATTGCCCACCGCGCCAAACATGTTGATGAACGGCAGAATGCCCTGGCCGAAATCCTCGACCGAGCGGCCGAGCCCGTCCAGCCAGCGCAACACGCCGGCGGTTTTCGGGCTGCCCGCGTCCGGCGTAAGATTGGCCTGATGCACCTCGTTCAGCAGGCCGCGATAGTGGTCAGGAAGGCCTGTAAGCTCGACGTCCTGGCCATTTCCTTTCCAGGCGCGCATCAGCCTTTCGAGCAGCCAGGCGCCGAATGTATCGAACTCGCGCACACCGCCCATGTCGATGGAAACGCCGCGCAGCCGTGCGGGCGCTTCGGCATGGCTGTCAATCAGCGTTTCAAGCTCGCCGGCAAACGGCGCTGTCCACGAACCGCTGGCGGCAAGCTGAAGCCGTTCTCCGCTGACAGTGCCGCTCAATGCGGGCGCTGAACCCATCCCTCAATCCCACCCGCCGATGTTGATATACGCTTCTATCCTTTAGCTTCCTTTGGATTAAATTAAAATAACTGTCCTCAGGCGGTGTGAATTGCGCCAGACAGTGCTCGCGGGATCGTCCGAACGCCCACGATTTAGGAGGCGCGCTCCGGAACATCCTCCACTGCGACCACCCGGAATGTCACCAGCTTGTCGTCCTCATCGCGGATCGAGACGTATTCGCCGAGCAGAAATGCGTGACCGCCGAGGCGATAGCCGCTCTCGTCGTCGTCTGGATCGCCCTGGACATCGTAATGGAACGCCCACGATCCGCCGGGCTTTCTTATCAAGTGGCCGGTTTCATGCTCGTCATCGCCCCAAAAGCGGGTGACGCGGGACGCTTCCCGATGCTGTTTCCAAAGCGCCGCGTCAAGCAATCCGTTGGAATCGAGAGGAGCGATGAACTCATAGCCATGCTGGTTGCTGCCTTGCGGGAATTCATGGTCCCGCGCAAGTTCGAGCCGGATTTTTTGGAGGGGCATTACGGTCAGTCTCCACAAGGTTGGATGGGCGACGACTTGAGGCCTCGGCCGGCGTCGTGCCGACGGCGGTCGCACGAATCGTGCTTAACGTAGCAGGCGCGCGACCGCATTGAAACGCCGACGGCTTTGCCGGTGCTTTGCCGGCGCCCTTTCTGTTGAAAAGGCAAGGCTTTGCAGAAAAGCCGTCGCATATGGCTGTAATTTGACGGCGACGGCCGTCCAACGCGGCGGCGTTCCGAGCCCGAGGCGGGCAGTGTCGGTCTACGACAAATGCCCACGTCCCTCTTGCTCTTTGCCTGTCGGCTCCCTAAACCTCCCTCTCACGCCGATGATCCAACCCCCGCTGGCTCCCCTACATGGTTAACCCCGCCGTTTCAAACCATCCGCCCGTCCGCCACGGCAATATTGGCGTATTGCTTATCAATCTGGGCACGCCGGATGGAACCAGCTATTGGCCGATGCGGCGCTATCTGAAGGAATTCCTCTCCGACAAGCGCGTCATCGAGACCAATCCTGCGCTTTGGTGGTTCATCCTCAACGGTCCCATCCTTACCAAACGGCCCTTCACCTCGGGGGAGGCCTATAAGCTGGTTTGGAATAAGGAACTGGACGAGTCGCCGCTGCGCACGATCACGCGCAGCCAGGCGACGATTTTGAGCAGGAATTTTTCCGACGAGCCGCGCATCATGATTGACTGGGCGATGCGCTACGGCAATCCGTCGATCGCCTCGCGGCTGCAAAGTTTACAGGAGGCCGGCTGCGAGCGGATTCTCCTCGTGCCGCTCTATCCGCAATATTCCGCCGCGACCACGGCGACAGCTTGCGACAAGGCGTTCGATGCGCTCAGAACCATGCGCTGGCAGCCGACTTTGCGCGTCGCGCCGCCTTATTACGACGATCCTGCCTATATCGACGCGCTCGCTCAGTCGATGCGCACCAATTTGGCGGCGCTCGACTTCGAGCCGGAGGTCGTGATCGCTTCCTTCCACGGCCTGCCGCTGGAATATTTTCAAAAGGGCGACCCCTATCACTGCCATTGCGCCAAGACGGCGCGGTTGCTGCGCGAAGCGTTCGGCTGGGACGAGAGCAAGCTAAGGTTCACCTTCCAGTCGCGTTTTGGCATTGCGGAATGGCTCCAGCCCTACACGGACAAGACAATTGCCCGGCTCGCGGAGGAAGGCGTGAAGCGGCTGGCGGTCATCATGCCGGGCTTTGCGGCGGATTGCGTGGAGACGCTTGAGGAAATCGCCATAGAGGCGGGCGAGACCTTTCACGAGCATGGCGGCGAGCACTTCGCGACCTTGCCATGCTTGAACGACAGCCGCGAGGGGATGACTTTTCTTGCCACCCACGTCCGCCGTGAATTGCAGGGCTGGATTTAAGGAGCGTGTTAAGAGCTTGCCGCTTTTGGGCTCAAGCCATGTCGAACAGGCCGGGCGGGTCGGCTTCGGCGGCGGGGCGCAAATCGTCAACGCCGACGCCGATAAGGCGAAAACTGCGCCCGTCCGCATCCCTGCGGATGAGGAACTCGGCCGCTTCGGCAAGAATGGCGGCCCGCTGCGTCGCCCGGGCAAGCCTCTTGCTGCGCGTCAAAATGCGGAAGTCGGACGTTTTCAGCTTCAAAATCACCCCGCCGCCCGCCAGCGATTTGCGCTCAAGCTGCGAGGCGACCTTCTCACAAAGCCGCTTGGCGATTTCGATCAGCTCAACCGCCGATCCCGTATCCCGCCGAAAGGTCGTCTCCGCCGATATGCTTTTTGTCGGGCGGTCCGGCGTCACCGGCCGGTCATCCTCACCTTGAGCATAGCGCGCCAGGCTGCGCCCGAATTTCCCATATTGCGTGGCTAGCTGCATTTCGCTTAGGCCCTGAATCTGGCCGATGGTGGCGATCCCGCTCGCCTCAAATCGCTTGGCCGTCGCCGCGCCGACGCCGTTGATCTTGCGCACCGACAATGGCGCAAGCACGGCCTTGGCCTCCGCCCTCCCGATCACCGAGAAGCCGCGCGGCAATCGCGGCATAGAGTCGGCAGCATGAAAAAGCAGTAGCATATTCGGGGGCGTGGGGCGACCCGACTATGGGCGGCGGCATACAAATTGACATGACGGGTTTGCAAAGCGATGGCGAAGCATCGATTTTGGGGACTGCTCATAATGGCGCTCATCGGCGGCGGGACATCTGTCATCGCGTTTGAAGCCGGCCCGCAGATCACCAACGGCGCGTTGCGGTTCAAGATGCCTGCCGGCATGCCCGTGCTGACTCAGAGACATCACGGTAATTTAAGCTTTCTGAAGCGCCAAATGACTGACAACCCTGAGCTGCTCCGGACGGGGCAATTCGCTTCAATTATCGGAAACTGGATTGTCGAGGACATTGGGGGGCGTGGCGTCATCGATAATGCGCGCACGACGATTGGCTTTGTTGGCGAGGGACGTGTGTCGGGCTCCGGCGGCTGCAACCGTTTTCGCGGACCTGCCAAGATCGAGGCGCGAAGCGTCCTCATCGGACCGCTCGCCGCCACGAAAAAGGCCTGCGCGCCCGCTTTGATGGATCAGGAAGGCAAATTTTTCTCCGCGCTCGAAGCCGCGCGCAGCTACAAATTTGACGGCGCGTTCTTGGGATTTTTCGGTGAGGACGGAGCGGAACTGCTAAGACTGACCCGCACCGAGGACGACAAGCCCCCACTGTAAGCCCGTCAGAACCCTCCGCCCGTGCGGAAATCGGGACCTGACGATCGGTCGGACTCAGAATCATCGTCGTTACGGCGGTCCTGGCCGCCCCTGGGGAAATTCGAGCTGCGGCGATAGGAGTCGCCCGGCCGGTCGCGCCAGCGCTGGCTGCTCTGGGTGCGCATCCAATATTCCGCCGCCGTAATCGCACCTTGCAGCAGCAGGGCCAGCAACTGGCCCCCGCCAGTGGAAGGCTCGAACACCGAGCCCGGCTCGTCGTAGCGGGCGCGGCGGAAATCCGTGGCGATGCGAAGCAGCTCCTGTTTGCGCGCGAACGCGGCATCGAGCGCCTCGCGCCTCGTCTTCGCCAAATGCTCCACCGCCGCAACTTCATCGGCAAGTTTGCCGATCAACGCCACGATTTCGTCGTCCTGAACGTCCGGCGTCCGGCGCGCATCGCGCAGCAGCGCGCCTAAATTCTGCCCCTCAAGAAATTGGGTGGTGGCGTCGATGGCGTCGCGGAAAGATTGGTCCTGGCCTTCGGCGTAAATTTTGAGCTGGTTGCCAGTCTCCAGCAACTCGCCGTTCATGGCCGCCATTTTGGCTGAGTGCGCGTCGCGCCGGGCCTGCGCCTGCCGAAGCTGCTCCGGCAGGTCGTCGCCGGCAAGTTCGCGGATCTTGGCCGCTTCCGCCGCGTCGATGGAAGCCTTTTCGGTCTGCATGGTCTGCTTGAGCCGCTCGACATGTTCGGCGAGGCGCGCCGGGATCGCGGTCAGCATGGCGAAATTCCCGCGCGCGCCCTGATAGCCGATCAGCCGCGCCACCCAGCCGTCGAGCCAGCGGATGATGCCGGTTTCGCCGTAGTCCGAGGTGCCGTATTTGCGGTCCCACAAATAGATGAACAGCGGATCGTTGCGGTAGGGCGCGCCCTTCTCGGCTTCCTCGGCGCTGGATTTCGCCGCTTTCTCAGCGGCTTTTTCCACCATGCCGAGATAGTCGGCGTAGCGCTTGGCGTTGGCGCTATACACCGCATCGCCGGAAAGCGCCTTTCGAGCGCTTTCGCCTAAGGCATCGAGCGCCTTGTCGAGTTTGGCTATCTGCCGATCCAGCTCGGCGTGTTCGGCGACAAGGCGTTCGCGCTCGCGGGCTGAGTCAACCTCGCGCGTTTGCATGACCGAATGCGTTTTCTGACGCGCTGCCAAGATTGACCGGACCTGTGCTGAAAGTTGGTCGGCCTCGTCGATCACGCCGTCGACCACGGCGAGCTTGGCGCGGAATTGGGCCAGCTCCTGAAACGCGTCCAGCCGCTCGGCGATCAGTCGCGCTTTGTCCTGATTGGCCTTATCCAGTTCAGCATTCAGCCGGTCGACGTCGGCGCTGACCTGCGCCAGCGCCTGTTCGATCGAGGCGAGCGTCTGGCGGCCGCTGGTCATTGCCGCTACCATTGGGTCAACGCGCCGCTTAAGATTGCAAGCCGCCATTGCGGTTCAATTTCGCCGCGTGCTTTTGTCCCGATGATGGCCCGCTGAACAATCCCGTCATCGCGCTTGTCGGCCTGGATGGCGTCGAATGTCGCTTCTGGGACGCGCACCGCCCATTTCTTGACGTTTTCGCGGCGGCTAGTCTCTTCGTTCGTGACGGGGCGCTCAAGAATGCGGCCCACGCTGTCGACCGCTTCGACGATCAGATAGTAGTTGCGACCGATGGGGTTTGTTTTGGGGATCCGCCAGAACCCGCTCAGTTCGCCGGAACGCGATACGATCTTAATGTCGTAGGCCAGCCGCAATTCGTCGAGCAGCGCGCTCATTTCGATGGCCGCCTCGCGCGCCGGTTTTGCCTCGCCCGAGGCGGCGGCGGCAAGGCCAGCCTCGCGCAGCTGTTTCGCCTTGGCCTCGACCGCCGCCGAATTCGTCTCGGCATCTATCGTGGAAAAGAGCGTATTGAGCTGACGGGGGAGAGTTTGCGAAAGCTCGGCGCGGCTGGCGGCTTCCTGCCGGGCGAGCGGCATCACATAGAAGGCTTGCCAAGACATCCAGAACAACAGCGCCGCTAAAAGCCCGCCGCCGACCCAAATGCCCCAACGCCAGCGCGCCACGTAGAGCTTTGCCAATGTGACCGAGAGGCCGGGGGCTGGCGGGTCATAGACGAAGCGGCGCTCCTCCAGCGCGCGCACGCCTTCCTGCAGAATGCGATCTGGGACTTCGATGCCCTGGCCGCGGTAGACCTCTCGTAGGCGATCAATAAGCTGAGTACGTCGCGTGTCGTCGTCGATCTCGCGCTCGGCGATGCGCTGATCCTGCCGGATGGTATCAACCACGTCCATCGACAGCATGACGTCATCGAGCGGAAGCTTCACGCCTTCTGCGGCCGCGTTCATCTGCGCCTACTACGCGGCTGGCAGCGGCGGCAGCGCCTTGATGTCGGAGGCAAGGCGCGCCATGCGGCGCTTGCCGGTCTCCACCGCCTCCCGGATCTCCTCCGAATTGCGCGTCGCCATCACCCGCATCTCCTCGATGATCTCGCGCGAGCGCTCCTGGAAATTGGTGACGGAATCGACCAGCTTTTTCACCGCGTCGGCGCGCACCGTCGGCCCGTAGCCTGCCCGCACCGCTTCTTCGGTCACCACGTCGCCGACTTCGGAAAGCGTCTCCAGGCTGTCGGAAACGCCCTTTTTCATCGCTTCGAGTGTTTTGGTCGATTCATGCAGTCCGAACATGCCAGTAAAAGATGCCTTCAGCGCCGTCAGCACCGCTTCGTTGGTGGAAAAAAAGCTCACCGCCTGGGCATAGACGCGCTCCTTGGCGCTGGTCGTCTGCATCAAGCGCGACATAATGACTTCGGAGGTGTTGTAGCCGATGGTAAGATTATCGGCGAGGTCCTTGGCGATCTGATATCGATTGTCCTCGTTCATCATCAGCCGCAGCTTCTCGTCGCGGTCCATCTCCATCTCGGCGCGCTCGGCGGGCGAGGTGCCGGCATAGGCCGCGACTTTGTCGGAGGAGGCCTTCAACACAAGCCGCGCTTCGTTCAGCTTTGCCATCGCCTTTTCGTACACTTCAAGGGCGAGGACCTGCGCTTGCTTGTAAGCGCCGCGATAATCGCGGTAGGCGTTGAGGATTTTATGCTCGCGCGTGATCTGGTTCTTGGTTTCCTTCGCCACCGCGATATAGGATTTACGGATCCCGTCGAAACGGTCCGCGACGTCGCCGCGCACGACCTTCATCCAGACATTGCTGACGCGCTCATAGGTGCTGATCTTGCCGTCCTCGAGCTGATCGACGAGGCCCTTGGAATCGTCGCGGATCGAGTTGAACGCCGCGACGATGTCGTTGTACCGTTCGCCGATCTCCATGCCCGCGACTTCGTTGCGCACGATTTCGTTGAAAGTCGAGGCTTCGGCGAGCGTGCGGCCGATGATGGTCACGCGGTCCTGATCGAGATCGGCAATCTGGTCCAGCAACCCGGTAATCGGCTCATCACCGCCGCTTTTTGTCTCGATTCCGAGGTCCGCAACAGTCTTAAGTGCCCGGTCCAAGTAGGCCAGCGGTGTCAATCGTGCCATGAATGTCGCCCTTATCGACGGGTTTCGTTTGGCGAATTCTATAGATAAGGCACGTGAAAATTGAAAGAGTCATGAACCGCCACGCACAAACGGACGAAGAAAAAGGCGACTCCTTATGAGCCGCCTCTCGCCTAGAAGAAATACGATGCTTTAGCTTTTCGGTTGCAGAGCCTGCGATGCACCGTCGCGACACACGACCGTCATCTCCTGTGCGGAGATTCGTCCATCGCCGTTCACGTCGACATTGGTCTCTACGCGGCCGTAAGCCGACATTTCAGTATTGTCGAGGAAGCCGTCGCCGTTTTTGTCTAGCGCGCCGACATTGGCCATGCATTGTGACGGATCGCTTTTGAACGCGCCGGACTGAGCCGACGCAACGCCAAACGAAGCGGCCGTCATGGCTGCGGCTAATGCAAATGTCGAGATTTTCATAATTGTTCTCCTGTTCAGGACTGTCACCTGTGTGTGGCTCATGGGAGCCATGGCTAGGAAAACTTCCTCCGAGCAAGACAGGTCCCTGAACTCTTCGTGATTACAATTGTACGAACAATAAGTTAACCGCATCGATCGCGCGGGCGGGCGTGCAAGCGCTATCGCCTCCAAGCAAGTGCACTTCAGTCTGGCTAATGCGGCCCAATCGCCTAAATTAAGAGGCGACGGCACGGAGAGATCGCAGCTTGCCAAATCCGGGCGTGCGTCATGAACGCGGCAAGCGATATCCGGATTGTCCCTCGATGTTTCCGTTGCGCGATTCCATACCGAATGTCCGGACCCCGGTCATGGTCTACAGCCTGATCGTGGTCAACGCGCTGGTGTTTTTCTATCAGCTCAGCCTTGGTCTGAACGGATCGGCTTATTTCAGCTACACTTACGGACTGCTACCCTATCTATTCTTCAGCGGGGAGGGCTTTCCAAATGGGGCCGCGTTGCACGATATGTGGCCGTTCCTGACTTCGGCATTTCTGCATGGAGGATGGCTGCATATCATCTTCAACATGTGGACGCTGCTGATTTTCGGCTCGACCCTCGAAGGTCGAATGGGTTCGCCGCAATTTCTGATGTTCTATTTTTGCTGCGCTGTTGTCTCGGCCTTTGCGCATGGCTATTTTAATCCTGACTCCGATGTGCCGGTGATCGGCGCGTCGGGTGCCATCGCTGGCGTCATAGGAGCTTACGCCGCCAGCTTTCCAAAGGCGCGCATCACCTTGCTGGTGCCGGTCGTCATCATTCCGCTGATCTTCACAATTCCGGCGCTGTTCTACGCGGCGATCTGGTTCGGTATCCAGCTTCTCCAGGGCGCCTGGGAGGCAGCGCGGCCGAGCGTGGGCGGCGGCATCGCCTGGTGGGCACATATTGGCGGCTTCATAGCGGGGCTGGTGCTGCTGCCGGTTTTTCTGCTATTCGCACCCTCCCGGCGCACCGATAGGCCATGGCAGCGCGGGCCTTGGGATTATCCTGATTAAGCATGACGACACAAGACTTCGAACATCACAGTGGTGAGGAGATTGCGGCCAAGGAAACCGGCCCGCAGGTCGTTGCGCGCTACATCAAGCACCTCGGGACCACCCCCGGCGTCTATCGGATGATCGACGCCAAGGGCGACGTGATCTATGTCGGTAAGGCGCGCAATCTGAAGGCGCGCGTGCAGAACTATACAAGGCTTGGCGGGCATACCAACCGCATCGCGCGGATGATCGCCTCGACGGCGTCGATGGAGTTCATGACCACCGCGACGGAATCAGAGGCGCTGCTTCTCGAAGCCAATCTGATCAAGCGCTTCCGCCCGTATTTCAACGTGCTGATGCGCGACGACAAATCCTTCCCCTACATCCTGATCTCGCGCGAGCACGCCGCGCCGCAGATCATGAAGCATCGGGGCGCGCGCAATCTGAAGGGTGAATATTTCGGTCCCTTCGCATCGGCCGGGGCGGTTAACCGCACGCTGAACATGCTGCAACGGGCGTTCCTGCTGCGAAGCTGCTCGGACGCCATGTATGAAAGCCGCACGCGCCCCTGCCTGCTGTTTCAGATCAAGCGCTGCTCGGCTCCATGCACGGGCGAGATTTCGCCTGAAGCTTACGGCAAGCTGGTGGACGAGGCCGAGCGCTTCCTTGCGGGCAAGACCGATGCCGTGCAGAAAAAGCTCAACACGCTGATGGAGGAGGCCAGCGCCGAACTCGAATTCGAGCGCGCGGCGCGCTATCGCGACCGGCTCTGGGCGCTCGCCCATGTGCAGGCGGTGCAGGGCATCAATCCGCGCGGCGTCGAGGAAGCCGATGTTTTCGCCGCCTATCAGGAGGGCGGGCAGACCTGCATCCAGGTGTTCTTCTTCCGCGCCGGGCAGAATTGGGGCAACCGCGCCTATTTCCCGCGCGCTGACCGCTCGCTTGGCCCGGAGGAGGTGCTGGAGGCTTTCATCGCGCAGTTCTATGACGACAAGCCCGTCCCGCGCTGCATCTTCCTGTCGCATGATTTCGCCGAGCGCGGGCTGCTCGCCGAAGCCTTGAGCCTGAAGGCGGAGCGCAAGGTCGAGATCGCCATTCCGCAGCGCGGCGAGAAGGCTGGGCTGGTTGCGCACGCGCTCACCAATGCCAGGGAGGCGCTCGGCCGCAAACTTGCCGAAGCGTCGAGCCAGGGAAGGCTGCTTGACGGGGTGGCGCAGACCTTCGGCCTGGCGCGGCGGCCGTCACGCATCGAAGTCTACGACAACAGCCACATTCAGGGCGCGAACGCCGTCGGCGCGATGATCGTCGCCGGGCCGGAAGGCTTCGTGAAGAACCAATACCGCAAGTTCAACATCAAATCCGAAACGCTCACGCCGGGCGACGATTACGCCATGATGAAAGAGGTGCTGCGCCGCCGGTTTTTGCGGCTGGCGAAGGAGCGGGCTGCGGGAATCGGCGCTGACGCCGACACGCTTCCCTCGCAAAAAGCTCCCTCACCCGGTCGCTTCGCGCCCGCCCTCTCCCCGGTCGTGAACCTTTACGGTGAACGACAAGCGTTCACCTTGGGGAGAGGGCAAGAAGACGTCGCCGCTACTCAGCCCTCTCCCCTCGCGGGAGAGGGCGGAATGAGCAGCATTCCGGGTGAGGGGGAGCCGCAAGCCTGGGCGGAGATGGAAGAAACGGACGGCGATGCGAATCCCGATGCCGACGACGATCCCGCCCTTATCCAATGGGCCTCCGAGGAAGCCGATGCCGCCGAGCCGCTCGACGCCGACGAACTGGCCCTGCCGCTCGACGACGCGGACGCCAAGAAAACCAACTGGGCCGCGCCCGACCTCGTATTGATCGACGGCGGGGCAGGGCAGTTGACGGCTGCCCATGAGGTTCTCGCCGAACTCGGCATTCGCGACATCCCGCTCGCCGGCATCGCCAAAGGCCCCGACCGCAACGCCGGCCGGGAGCATTTCTTCATGCGCGGCCGCCCCTCTTTCATGCTGGAGCCGCGCGACCCGGTGCTCTATTTCGTCCAGCGCCTGCGCGATGAAGCCCACCGCTTCGCGATTGGGACACACCGGGCGAAGCGCTCGAAGGCGATTGCGGCGAATCCGCTGGATGAGATCGCCGGGATCGGGCCGAGGCGTCGGCGGGCGTTGCTCAAGCATTTCGGCTCGGCCAAGGCGATCAGCAGGGCAGGGCTGGCGGATTTGCAGGCGGTGGAAGGCATCAGCGCGGCGATGGCGCAGACGATTTATGATTTTTTTCGGGAAGGAAAGGGGTGAGAACGACGTTAGAGATTTGAATGCTCGGCAACACTCATATCGAAACCACCATCGTCATGCCGAAAATGCCAGTTTCCGCCTCCAATTCTACGCTCACCTTTATTTACGCCATTCATCCATACAGAAAAGGCGTGGGGTCGACCGGTTATTTCGCCAACATCTTCCTCAGCAATGCAGTGGCTTGGTTTTCCATTCACCAGCAACACGATTCCAGCGTCTAAATGTCGAGCATCCTTAATAGATTGCCAACTATATGGGTATCCCCAATATTCAAGCACGTTGAGATATGCCTTGAATACATCGAGTAAGGGCTCTTTGACATTTGGTCGAATCCATTTTTTCATTACAATCTCATCAAAATAAACTTGATTAGAAGTTTGTATTCGTTCCAAATGCGTGCCCATTTTCGTCAAAAATGCTTTTGCCCGCTTTTCTCGATCAAAATTTTTCTGGCCTAAGGTTACCATTGTGCTGAAACTAAGGATAAACTCGGCCTGCTCTTCTGGGGGCAAGGCTGAGACCATTAATTTGTCGAATGAATCACGCGTTAATAATCCCGGTGTCCTGGTGCCATCCCAATACCACCAATGAATATTATCAATGAACTGAGAGGTGCCAGTTGGCTGCGGCCTCTTCGTTTTTCGTCCGAAGATCTTAATCATCTCTGATGGCGTATGAGATTCGCACGCTCAATTGCGTTAAAACTAACTTAAATTTCGGCCGGCACAAAAATCAAGGCCATATCACCACCGGCGGCATTGAGCTCAGAATGCTCTCCACATTCCCGCCCGTCTTCAGCCCGAAGATCGTGCCCCGGTCGTAGAGCAAATTATACTCGACATACCGCCCTCGCCGGATGAGCTGCTCCTCGCGATGCGCTTCAGTCCACACCGTTCCCATATTGCTCCGCACGATTTCCGGGTAGACCCCCAAAAACGCCCGCCCGACATCCTGCGTAAAGGCGAACTCCGCAACCCAATCCCCCTCATTCAGGTAGTCATAGAATATCCCCCCGATGCCGCGCGGCTCCTTGCGGTGGGGCAGGTAGAAATAGTCTTCGCACCACTTCTTATAACGCGGGTAATCCGCAAC
This sequence comes from Rhodomicrobium sp., assembly GCA_031399085.1. GTDB lineage: Bacteria > Pseudomonadota > Alphaproteobacteria > Rhizobiales > Rhodomicrobiaceae > R-RK-3. The sequence goes on along the minus strand of JANNOQ010000082.1, from coordinate 43,229 downwards.
CTCATGCTTCTCGCAAGCCGCCTGCATCGCGGCATGAAACGCCACCGTATCCGCATCTTCCTGCGTGCGGCGCGCGTTCAGCACCGGCGTCAGATCCGCCCCGCCGCCGAACCACTGCTTGGTCGTAATCACCATGCGCGTGTTCATATGTACCGCCGGCACATGCGGATTGCGCGGATGCGCGATCAGGGAAATGCCGGACGCCCAGAAGCGCGGGTCCTCCTCCGCGCCGGGGATTTGCGCGCGGAACTGCGGCGAGAACTCGCCATAGACGGTTGAGACATGCACGCCGGCCTTCTCGAACAGCCGGCCATGCAGCATCGACATCACCCCGCCGCCGCCATCGCTGCCATCATCCCCAGTGCGCTGCCAGGCCTTGCGCTCGAACCGGCCCGCGGGCATATCCGCCATCTGCCCAATGCCGGCCTCGTCCTCAAGCCGCTCCAGCGCCGCGCAAATGTCGTCGCGAAGCGCGGCGAACCATTCCTGCGCCTTTGCCTTCTCGCGCTCTAGCTCGGGCGCGTGGCCCACCGTGGAGGCCGCTTCGACAGCATTGTTCATCGTCATGGTCACTCCCCCGCAGGCGCCGAAAGCGATGCGAACGCGCCTGTTTGCCTCATAGCTTCCCCTAATACAATGGCGACCGCCACCGCAACGTTGAGCGAGCGCAAGCCTGGCCTGATCGGGATGACGAGGCGCGCATCGGCGGCCTCATGCAAGGATTCGGGCACGCCCGCGCTCTCACGGCCTGCCATCAGTACGTCATCGGGCCGGAATGCGAACGCGGTGAAAGCGCTGCTCCCCTGTGTCGTCAGCAGGATGAGCCGGCGGCCCCGCGCCATCCGCTCGCCTTCGAAATCGGCAAAAGAAGCGTGACGCGTGATCTGCGTTTGATCGAGATAATCCAGGCCCGCCCGGCGCAGCGTGCGATCGGACATGTCGAAACCCGCAGGCCCGATCACATCGACCGCGACATCGAGGCACGCAGCCATCCGCAAAATCGTTCCCATGTTCTGCGGAATATCGGGCTGATAGAGGGCCAAGCGCATCAGCGGAGCCTTTTCGACCAACTGCGGCGGATATGTCACGGGATTGCGCCGATTTGTCCCCTCCCGCAACAGGGACATGTAGGAGTAGACAATGCCTTAACGCAGTTTTAGAACCGCCACGCTAACAAAAAGCTGCGTGGTGTTATCGGCCGGCGGCTGAATCTGTTACTCAGAGCGCCTTATCTAACCGGCAAATGAAAAGGATCATCATTCATGGCCACCACGATGGATGAACCGGTAACCAGGCGCGATTTCATTCATATCGCAGCCACGGCATTCGCCGCGATAGGCGCGGCCGCCGCACTTTGGCCTCTCATTGACCAGATGAACCCGGATAGTTCGGCTTTGTCGCTCGCCAGTGTCGAAATCGACCTCGCCCCGGTTCAGGAAGGCCAGGCGATCACCGTGGTGTGGCAGGGCAAGCCGGTTTTCGTGCGCAACCGGACGGCGGATGAAGTCAAGTCGGCGCAGCAGGTTCCAATGAACGAGCTGAAGGATCCGATCGCCCGCATCCTGGGGGTAACGGCGGAGGGACCGGCAACGGATGAGGCGCTGACCAAAAAAGGCCACGAAAATTGGCTGGTCGCCATCGGGATTTGCACGCATCTCGGCTGCATCCCGAAAGGCCAGCGGACGGGAGATGAACGCGGCGAATATAATGGCTGGTTCTGCCCGTGCCACGGTTCCGCCTATGACACGGCCGGGCGTATCCGCAAAGGTCCCGCGCCGCGCAATCTCGAAATTCCGCCTTATGAATTCGTGTCCGACAGCAAAATCAAGATCGGCTAAGCCTTCGAGGCACTAACGCATGGCACATGAATCGACCTACGAGCCCAAGACCGCGTTCACGCGCTGGATGGACAGCAGACTGCCCATCATCCGGATGGCGCACGAGACCATCCTGGACTTCCCTACGCCGCGAAATCTCAATTACATGTGGACCTTCGGCGCCATTTTGGCCTTTTGCCTCATGGTCCAGATCATCACAGGCATCGTGCTAGCGATGCATTACGCCGCCGACACCTCGGTCGCTTTCGATTCCATCGAAAATCTCATGCGCAATGTGAATTACGGGTGGCTGATCCGGTACACCCACGCGGTCGGCGCCTCGATGTTCTTCATCGCGGTCTATCTGCACATGTTCCGGGGGCTTTATTACGGGTCGTATAAAGCACCGCGCGAAGTGTTGTGGATCATCGGCGTGCTGATTTTTCTCGCCATGATCGCGACGGCGTTCATGGGCTATTCGCTGGTCTGGGGCCAGATGAGCTTTTGGGCCGTGACGGTGATCACCAATCTGTTCTCATCCTTCGACAGCCTGATTCCAGGACTGGGCACGACGCTTGTGCAGTGGATCTGGGGCGGCTTCGCGGTGAACGATGCAACACTGAACCGGCTGTTCAGCCTGCATTACCTCTTGCCCTTTGTGATTGCGGGTCTTGTCGGTCTGCACATCTGGGCGCTGCATGTGCCCGGAAACAACAATCCGACAGGCGTCGATCTGCGCGATCCCAAGCGCGAGGCGGTGCCGTTCCACCCCTATTACACCTCCAAAGATTTGTTTGCCCTGACCATCTTTGCAATTTTGTTCGCCTATTTCCTCTTCTATCTGCCTAACTATCTGGGTCATGCGGATAATTACGTCGAAGCCAATCCGCTGCAGACGCCGCCGCATATCGTGCCCGAATGGTATTTCCTGCCCTTCTACGCGATCCTGCGGGCGGTGCCGTCCAAGCTCGGCGGCGTCATTGCGATGTTTGGGGCCATCGCCGTGCTGTTCTTCGTACCCTGGCTCGACACCTCGCGCGTGCGATCAACCAGCTACCGCCCGATTTACCGCTGGTTCTTCTGGCTCCTGGTCATCACCTGCTTGGCGCTCGGCTATCTCGGCGCCAAGCCTCCGGAAGGCGGCTTCCTGATTGCCGGTCAGCTTTTCACAGCCTATTACTTCCTCCACTTCCTGGTCGTGATGCCGGTGGTCGGCATTATTGAGACGCCCAAGCCCAGGCCGCGAAGCATCGCGGACTCGATCTTCGGCGAGAGCGGGCGCGGGGGTGGCGGGCATGTCCCGCAGCCAGCGGCTGCCTCGGCGGAAAAGCGTTAGCGAGGAATTTGAGATGACAACCAGCTTTTCAAAGCGCGGCATCCGCGCATCGCTGACTATCGTGTTCGCAGCGTCCGCCATGACCTGCGCCAGCCAAAGCTGGGCGGCGGAAGCGGCGCCCGAAATCGAGCGGCAGGAATGGACCTTCAACGGCTTGACCGGCTATTTCGACAAGCCGCAGCTCCGGCGGGGCTATCTCGTCTACAAGAATGTCTGCGCCGCCTGCCATGGCATGCGCCAGATGTACTATCGAAACCTGTCGCAGCCCGGCGGTCCCGAATTTGCCGAGGAGCGCGTCGCCGAGTTCGCTGCCGAGGCGCAGGTGCCCGATGGCCCGGACGATAATGGCGAAATGTTCACCCGGCCAGGCAAGCCCGCCGACAAGTTCGCTTTGCCCTATCCGAACGCCAAAGCGGCCGCCGCGGCCCAAGGCGGAGCAGTCCCGCCGGATCTTTCGGTCATGGCCAAGGCACGGAATGTTGAAGCGTCCGGCGCTTGGTATCTGGAGCCGCTTCATTGGATCAAGGATATCGCCACGACCTACCAGGAGGGCGGCACAGACTACATGTATGCCCTGCTGACCAGCTATGCGGACCCGCCCGCCGGTGTCCAGGTCACACCCGGCATGTATTATAATAATGCCTATCCCGGCCATCAGATCGCCATGCCCGCGCCCTTGGTTGAGGGATCGGTGGAATATCCGGACGGGACACCCGGCACGGTTGAGAACTACTCCCGCGACGTGTCAGCCTTCCTGATGTGGGCCGCTGAGCCGAAGCTTGAAGAGCGTAAGCGGATGGGACTCAAGGTCATGATCTACCTGCTCATTCTCGCAGGCTTGCTTTACCTCTCCAAGCGCACCATCTGGCGGAATGTCGAGCACTGATGGCGCAAAGCGGCATCGCAGTTACGCCAACCGGAAAAGCCCTGCGCAACAGGGCTTTTTTATTGCGTCTCATGCGCAGTTTTGCGACATCCCAAGTGATTGGGGAGGCATAGTCATGAAATCTTGGTTTCAAGTAATCGCGTTTGTTGGAGCGCTGCCGGGCGCTCTGCTCGCGGCGGGAACGAGCATCGCCGAGGAAAAACCCGCGCCCAAGGGCAGCGTCATGCTTACAATCGCGGGCAAGATCGGCAATTGGAATCGCGGCGCGGTAAGCCCGGCAACCGACAAGGCCCTCAAGGATCATCAGATCAGCTTCGATAAGGCCATGGCTTTCGACGCCGACACGCTCGCGTCGATGCCGGTTCACGAGTTGCGCGTGACGATGCCGGGCGGTGAAAGCACGTTCGGCGGTCCGCTTCTATCCGAGGTCCTCAAAGCCGCCGGCGTCGAAGGCGCGACCGTGAAGCTGCTTACGCAGGACGGATCGACGGTCGAGCTGACGGCCGAGGATGTAAAAACCCGCGACTGGATTTTGGCGCTGCTGGTCGACGGCAAACCGATCGGGGCCGGCGATTTCGGTCCGATCTGGCTCCTGCATAAGCCGGAGAATGGCGCCATGCCCTCAAAAGAAGAATTACAGGCGTGGGTCCCGTCGGTATTCTATATCGAGGTGATCTAATTCGATCCGGGGCGACTACGCGCTTGCCCCGGTCCAACTGGCGGGGACGCATATGACGAAAGCGGTTTTGGGGATCATCGGCGGCTCCGGGCTTTACGAGCTTCCAGGACTGGAGAATAAACGCCAGGCGCCAATGCAGACGCCCTGGGGCGAGCCCTCAAGCGATCTGTTTTATGGAGACATCGCCGGGCTGCCGGTCGTGTTCCTGCCGCGTCATGGCCGGGGCCACACACTTCCGCCCTCCGCAATCAACTACCGCGCCAATATCGACGCGCTGAAGCGCGCTGGCGTAACCGATCTCGTGTCGGTTTCGGCCTGCGGCTCATTCCGGGAGGACTTGCCGCCCGGAGCGTTCGTGCTGGTCGACCAATTCATCGACCGAACCTTTGCGCGGGAGAAAAGCTTCTTCGGGCCGGGCTGTGTGGCCCATGTCGCAATGGCCGATCCGGTCAGTCCGCTGCTCGTTGGCAGGCTTGAAGCCGCAGCGAGGGCCGAGGCCATCACCCACCGGCGCGGCGGCACCTATCTCGTGATGGAAGGGCCACAGTTTTCCACGCGGGCTGAATCGTTTCTCTATCGCCAATGGGGCTGCGACGTTATCGGCATGACCAACATGCCCGAGGCCAAGCTCGCCCGCGAAGCCGAGATTTGCTATGCGACAGTCGCCATGGTGACGGATTTCGACTGCTGGCATGACGACCACCAGGATGTGAGCATTACCGACATTTTGCGCGTCATGGGTGGCAATTCGGAAAAGGCGGGTCGCCTCATCGCGTGCCTTGCCCGCGACTTTCCGCGCGAGCATGAGTCTTGCCCGATCGGCTCCGATAAGGCCCTGGAGTACGCGATTATCACTGCGGCCGGTATGCGCGATCCGGCGCTAATGGCTAAGCTTGATGCAGTGGCGGGCCGGGTCATCAATAAAACTTGATGCTTTCGGTAGCGATATCCTAGATTGCTTAGCGGAAATCGCCTTTGGTTCGGACAGTCACGGCCAGATTTTTCTGCATCGCCATCACAGGAGCCTTTTCAGGCCCCACTTTATTAAAATTTGCGCACGCAACCACCCCAAACCAGAGGGCAATCGACAGGACCCCTGTCGCCCTTGCCGCCCGGGGAATGGTGCGTATGAGGCTCATAGATTTAAGGTGGCCTGCAAATTGGAAAACCAGTGCGTTGGCCACGCCGAAGCCGATCAAGAGCATTTTGGGAATGAAATAGGGTCTGCTGGAAACTGTGAGGGGGTCAATCAGAAACAAAATGACTCCCGAAGTAAGGGTAAGGGCTAAAGCCACGATGACGTAAGGCAGAATGTAGCTTGAAATAACCTTGACGTTGGTCCGCGACCGCAATCCGACGAGCCGGAGATCGAGCAGCAAAATGCCACCGAAAGACACAGCCATCAAGATGAGGTGCGTCAAACGCGCGAAGGAATGAAGCGGCTGTAGCCACGCGCGGTGTGCGCCGCCATCCAGCGCTATGAGCATGTTTTGAGCGACGAACGAGAGATCGCCGAGGTGTAGATCAAGCATTTCCACCCCGATGGGCCCGAAAGCCAGAGTGACCAGCATGGGACAGCGCACGGCGCAGCCATAGGCCGGGAAGGGCTTAGGCTGGGTGGCCCCGGCCTAAGCTTTCCACCAATTCAGTAATTCAACTTGTAATTTACGCCGATCCGGATAATGTCCAGCTCGTTTTCAAATGAATAGTCGAGATCAGCACTTGTATTTCCATTATATTCGTCAAATTCCATATGAAGATAATCAAGCTTGAAACTGATGCGGTCGGAATACGCATATTCAACGCCAGCGCCTACAACCCAACCGACATGAGAATCATCGTTATGAGACGTTTGCCCTGCGTTCTGACCGCCATTGGCCCCTAAAACGACCTCGTCCGTTCCCAGAAAAGCAAGCCCGGCTGTGCCGAAAAATAGGAAACGGCCATGCGCATAGCCCAAACGGCCTCGCAATGTCGCCCATGTCCCATAGTCGCTCTGGAAAGAATGTCCGTCTTTCCACGGATGTTCCTCTGCGGCGTCAATGAAACCAAGGTCGCTTTCTACGCCTAGAACCAAGCCGCTCGGCATTTGCCAATTGTAGCCCAGGCTAAGACTTCCGGCCAAGCCGGACGCCTCGTTGGAGTCCGCCCCATGACCAGCCTGATCTAAAAAATAATCGGTGCTGCCCTCTCCAAAGCCAATCGCGACGCCCACGTAAGCTCCAGACCAGTACAAGGCGGGGTATGACTCGATCTTGTCCTTTGTCGATCCGCCCATGTCTGCCGCGCTCACGGCGCTCGCACTTACAACAACAGCTATTGATGCTAGAGATGTGGCTATTCGCATCGTATAAACCCCCAATTCAGTTTGCCGGAGCAGGCGCTCAAGTGGACAGCTGACGAGTCACCACTACCGTGCTCGACGAGAGCATCGCGGGCGATATGGCTCGGGGAACGGCTAAACCGTGACATTTCCGCCGCTGATGCGGCGGATTTGAGTAAAATTAAGTCGAATCGGGCCAGGAGGTGCGATTGAGGCGACGGCAAGACTAATTTTCCTTGCGAGTTTCCGAAATGTCGCAGTTTGCAAGAGTGAGAAGCCGGGGAGACATGGATATGACGGTTGAACTCGATCTGAAATCGCTGGTTCGTACGATTCCCGACTACCCGAAGCCGGGCATCATGTTCCGCGATGTGACCACGTTGCTAAAGCACGCCGCCGGCTTTAATGCCTGCATCGAACGGCTGGTCGAACCGTATCGGACAGCCGGCATCGAAGCCGTGGCCGGGATCGAGGCGCGCGGCTTCATTCTGGGTGGCGCGGTCGCCGACCGGCTGGGCACAGGATTCATTCCGCTGCGCAAGCGAGGCAAGCTGCCTTGGCGGGTCATCGGACAGGATTACGAGTTGGAATACGGCACCGACGTCATCGAGGTGCATGAAGATGCCATCGCGCCGGGCGAACGTGTCCTGATCATCGACGATTTGATTGCGACGGGAGGAACGGCCGAGGCGGCGCATAAGCTGGTCGAGCGCGTCGGAGGAGTGGTCGTCGGCGCGGCCTTCATCATTGATTTGCCTGAGCTTGGCGGGGTGGCGCGATTACAGGCGCGCGGTGTGCCCTGCCATGCGCTGATCGCGTTTGAGGGTCATTAGCTCTGCGATCCAGTCCTACTTATTCATCGAGGTGGAACGGGTTCACGCCCGGCACGTTGCTTTACGGTCGGGGGCATTCGGATATTGCCGCATAGCCCCAGACTCAAGAACGTGAGATTGCCTGAGGTCGAACCGCAAAAATGATTTTCAAAGCGGGCGCGGAAGGTATAGAAGTCCGCGCGTCATCGGCGGCAGGGACGGATATGCAATCTCCGCCAGGCTACCATGAATTAACGCGCTGAACCCCGCATGAATGACATGCCCGGGGCGCCGTGGCGACAGTGAGAATGACAACACAACACCTCGCTTCGACGGACAAGTCCGCCAACGGCAAAATTAGCGCGATGCCCGCCTCCTTTGCGGCTCTGGTCGTGGGCAGCGTCGGCGTCGTCTATGGCGACATTGGCACCAGCCCGCTTTACGCGTTCCGCGAAGCCGTCACCGCCGCTCAGCACAGCGGACTTGGGGGCCGCGACGCAGTTCTGGGCGTCACGTCGCTGATTCTTTGGGCGCTCCTGCTGATTGTTACTCTGAAATATGTGCTGCTGCTCTTGCGCGCCGACAATAAGGGCGAGGGCGGCACATTCGCCTTGATGGCTCTGCTTCAGTCGGGCGCCCGCCTTCACTCTTGGCTCATTCTTGGCCTCGGCATGGTTGGAGCCTCGTTCTTTTATGGGGATTCCGTAATCACGCCCGCGATTTCGGTCTTGTCGGCTGTCGAAGGTTTGAAACTCTTGGAGCCGGGTCTCGAGGTCGCCGTCCTGCCGATCACGATCTTGATTCTTATTGGTCTGTTTGCGGTTCAGCCCTATGGAACCGCAAAAGTTGCGGCGGCGTTCGGGCCAATCATGCTCGTTTGGTTTGGCGCATTGGCGGTCGGCGGCGCAGTGCATATCGCGGACGATCCGGGTGTTTTTTATTCGATAAATCCGGTCTACGGCATTCGCTTCCTTACGACCAACGGCCTGGCCGGGATCTGGGTGCTTGGATTCGTGTTTTTGGCGGTAACAGGCGCGGAAGCGCTGTATGCCGATCTGGGCCATTTCGGGCGCAAGCCGATTCAGACCGCTTGGCTCTGGCTCGTGCTGCCCGCCTTGACGCTGAATTATCTTGGGCAGGCAGCCATGGTGCTGAATGAGCCTGAGGCGCTCAAAAACTCCTTCTACCGGCTGTATCCCGAATGGGCGCTCGTTCCAATGTTGGTTCTTGCGACCATGGCAACGATCATCGCAAGCCAAGCCGTCATCACCGGCACGTTTTCGCTGACTCGCCAAGCGATCCAATTGGGCTTGTTGCCGCGTTTTAATGTCCTGCATACGTCGGCAACGATGGCTGGGCAGATATACATCCCGCGCGTGAACATGCTGCTGATGTTGGCCGTTATTGTCGTTGCGCTCATGTTTCAAAGCTCCAGCAAATTGGCCGCCGCCTATGGCGTGGCAGTGACGGCAGACATGATCGTGTCGTCGGTCCTAGCTTTTGTTTTGCTGTGGCGGATTTGGCGCTGGCCGTTGTGGCAGGCAGCGCTATTAATGGTTCCGCTGGTGATTATCGAGCAGGTGTTTTTTGCGGCGAACGTGGTCAAGCTTTTCGAAGGCGCGTGGCTTCCGCTTGTCATGGCCGCGATCATTGGATCGCTTATGGTGAGCTGGGTGCGCGGCGCGCGAGCTTTATCCAAGGCAACGCAGCGCAGCGAAATCGACCTTACGTGGCTCGCTAAGAAGCTAGAAGCCAGTCCACCGCACCGCGTGCCGGGCACGGCGATTTTCCTTACTTCGACCGTCGATCTGGCCCCGACCTCGCTCATGCACAATCTGAAGCACAACCGGGTGCTGCATGAGCGCAATGTGATTCTCACAATTGTGACCAAGGATGTGCCGCGCGTGCCACGTCAGGAACGCGTCGAGGTCGCGCGGATCGACGACACATTTACCCGCGTGACGGCGTCCTACGGTTTCATGGAGACGCCAAACGTCCCGAAAATTCTGACCCATTGCAAGCAGAGGGGGCTCAACATCGACCCGAATGAAGTATCCTTCTTCTTGTCCCGGCGGTCGCTGCGCGCGGCATCGAAAAACGGTCTCCCCCGCTGGCAGAAGCGCCTGTTCATCTGGATGGCCAATTCCTCCGAGGATGCCACATCCTATTTTCAGATCCCGCGCGACCGTGTGATCGAGATCGGGACGCAGGTGGCGATTTAAGGTGCGGCAGATCCTGCCCCCCGACGCCTATGACATCGGCAGACCGCTTCGGCAGTGCAAAAGCTGCGCCCCCCGCATTGCCTCGCGCGGTACGATCCGCTAAGAGCAGCAATACGCAGACTCACCAAAGTGCCGTGGAGCGCCGCCGATGCGCATGAGCCGCTATTTTCTGCCGATCCTGCGCGACGATCCCAAGGAAGCCGAGATCGTGTCGCACCGGCTGATGCTGCGCGCCGGGATGATCCGGCAGTCGAGCGCCGGGATTTATTCCTGGCTGCCGCTCGGCTTGCGCGTGCTGAAGAAAATCGAACAAATTGTCCGTGAGGAGCAGAACCGGGCTGGGGCAATCGAAGTGCTGATGCCGACGATCCAGCCCGCCGATCTCTGGCGCGAAAGCGGGCGCTACGACGATTACGGCGCGGAAATGCTGCGTATCAAGGACCGACATGAGCGCGACATGCTCTACGGTCCGACGAATGAGGAGCAGATCACCCAGATCTTCCGCGACAGCGTCAAGAGTTACCGCGATTTGCCGCGCAATCTTTATCACATCCAATGGAAATTCCGCGACGAGATCCGCCCGCGCTTCGGCGTCATGCGCGGCCGCGAATTTTTGATGAAGGACGCCTATTCCTTTGACCTATCGGCGGAGGCCGCGCGGCATTCGTACAATAAGATGTTCGTCGCCTATTTGCGCACCTTCGCGCGGATGGGGCTAAAGGCCATTCCGATGAAGGCCGACACCGGCCCGATCGGCGGCGATCTCAGCCATGAATTCATCATCCTTGCCGATACGGGCGAAAGTCAGGTTTATTGCCATCGAGACCTGATCGAAATGGCCGTGCCCGCTGACGAAACCGATTACGACCAGGACCTCTCGCCTGTCATCAGGCAGTGGACAAGCCTCTACGCCGCTACGGATGAAATGCACTATGCGGCGCGCTTCGAGCAGGAGGTGCCCGAGGCGGCCCGCATGGCCGCGCGCGGCATCGAAGTGGGCCATATCTTCTATTTCGGCAGCAAATATTCAAAGCCAATGAAAGCCCAGGTGCAGGGGCCGGACGGCCAGTGGATTTTGGCTGAAAGCGGCTCCTACGGCATCGGCGTTTCCCGGCTTGCCGGCGCGATCATCGAGGCGAGCCACGACGAGGCCGGCATTATTTGGCCGCCCTCGGTCGCGCCGTTCACGGTCGGCCTCATGAACCTCAAAGCGGGCGACGCGACAACGGACGCAGCTTGCGAGACGCTGTATTCGGGCCTTACGGCCGCTGGGATCGACGTGCTCTACGACGATACCGACGAGCGGGCGGGCGGCAAGTTCAAGAGCATGGACTTGATCGGGCTGCCATGGCAGGTCATTGTCGGGCCTAAGGCGCTGGAGAAGGGCGAAATCGAATTGAAGCATCGGGCAAGCGGGGAGCGCGAGACGCTAAAGCTCGACACCGCCTTAAAAACGCTTCAAAAGAAGACCTCATTAGCGCCCATCAAGGCAAGGAAAGCTTAAATCCGTGGCAGACGTCGCTGAAACGAGGCCGTTCGCGCCGTTCGAATGGATGCTGGCATCGCGCTATTTGCGGGCGCGGCGCAAGGAAGGCTTCATTTCGGTCATCGCCGGCTTTTCCTTCATCGGCATCATGCTGGGCGTGGCGACGCTCATCATCGTCATGTCGGTGATGAACGGCTTCCGCAAGGAGCTGTTCGACAAGATTTTGGGCCTCAACGGCCATGTGCTGATCCGCCCGCTCGCGCGCGACTTCACCGATTACGCCGACATTTCCGCGCGGCTGAGGCAGGTCCCCGGCGTCGTGCAAGCCTTCCCGATCGTCGAGGGGCAGGCGCTGATGACCACCAATCTGGCCTCGAACGGGGTTTTCGCGCGCGGCGTGCACGAGGCCGATTTGAAGGCGCTGGAGGGGATTTCCTCGAAAATCATGTTCGGCTCGCTCGACGGCTTCGACGGGTCGGGCGGCATCGCCATCGGCACGCGGCTGGCCAATACGCTGAGCGTGCGGCTGGGCGACGAGGTGACGCTGGTGGCCCCTCGCGGAGCGGCAACGCCCTTCGGCACCGCGCCGCGCGTCAAACGCTATCCGGTGACGGCGATCTTTGAGATCGGCATGTCCGAATACGACGCCACGATCGCCTTCCTGCCGCTTGAGGAAGCGCAGAAATTTTTCAACATTCCCGACGCCGTGCACGTCGTCGAAGTGCTGATCGACGATCCCGACCGGGTGGACGAAATGCGTCCGATCCTGACCTCCGCCACGGGCGGCGAGATGCTCGTGACCGACTGGCGGCAGCGCAACGCGACCTTCTACAACACGCTGCAGGTCGAGCGGAACGTGATGTTCATCATTTTGACGCTGATCGTGCTGGTTGCCGCGCTGAACATCGTCTCCGGCATGATCATGCTGGTGAAAGATAAAGGCCGCGACATCGGCATTCTGCGAACCATGGGGGCGACGCAGGGCGCGGTGATGCGGGTGTTCTTCATCACCGGCGCGAGCATCGGCATTGTCGGCACACTGGCGGGCTTGCTGCTCGGCGTGTTCGTCTGCCTCAACATCGAATCGATCCGGCAGTTCGTCTCCTGGCTGACCAGCACGCAGCTGTTCCCGTCGGAAATCTACTTCCTGTCGCGGATGCCGGCCGAAATCGATGCCGGCGAAGTCGCCTCGGTCGTCATCATGGCGCTGACGCTGTCGATTCTGGCGACCCTCTATCCGTCCTGGCGCGCGGCGCGTCTCGACCCTGTCGAAGCTTTGCGATACGAGTAGGCCCCCTTGGACCAGCGTTTGCGACAACCCATCCTCAAACTCGTCAATCTCAAGCGCACCTTCAAACAGGGCGACCGCGAGATCCATGTGCTCGACGGCGCCTCCACCGAACTGTTCGAGGGCGAAACCGTGGCGCTGGTCGCCCCCTCCGGCGCGGGCAAGTCGACGCTGCTGCAGGTCGCCGGACTGCTCGACAGGCCCGATGACGGCGCGATCTTCCTTGGCGGCCGCGATTGCGCCTCGCTGAACGATGCCGAGCGCACCCGCATCCGGCGCACCGAAATCGGCTTCATCTACCAATTCCACCATTTGCTGCCGGAATTCACCGCGCTCGAAAACGTCGTCATGCCGCAAATGATCGCCGGGCTGAAACGCGCCGAGGCCGTCAAACGCGCGACCGACCTGCTCAGCATTTTCGGCCTCAAGGAGCGGCTGACGCACCGCCCCGCCGAACTCTCCGGCGGCGAGCAGCAGCGCGTCGCCATTTCCCGCGCCGTCGCCAACGCCCCGCTCGTCCTCCTCGCCGACGAGCCGACCGGCAATCTCGACCCCGAAACCGCCGAGCGCGTGTTCCAGCAGCTCCTGCAATTCGTCAAGAAAGCCGGCCTCGCCGCGCTGATCGCCACGCATAATCACGAGCTGGCGCACCGGATGGACCGCGTTCTGCGGCTCGATGGCGGCAAGCTGGTGGAGGAGAAATTCGCTCCGGCGGCGGCGCGGGAAGCGTCTTGAGCTTGGCATGACTTGAGGCGGTCAGATCGTATCCTCAACCGCGCCGGCGTGTCTCTTGGGTAATCCTGCGCCGTCCATGCAGAATGCGGAGCAGCACCAGCGTATCGTCGGCCGGTGTGTAGTCATAGATCATGACGAAGGGCGATAGGATCGCGCATCGCGTGAACGGACCGAGGGCCGGGCGCGGCGGACCGCTTTGCGGCAGTTCGCTGAGGCGTTCGATTGCGCCTCGAAAACGCTCCGCGTAGCGTTCGGCGACCGCCCCTCCCGCCTTGTTTTCCAGATCGTTCAGAATTTCGAATGTATCCGCTTCCGCGTCAGCGGTGACGATGAGGCGCGTCATGAGGATCGCAGGGTTACAATCCTTGCATCCAGACGTTTCAGATAATCTTCGCCCGCTGAAACGTCGCCCTTCGCGATAGAAGCGCGCGCCTGATCCACCTGCGGCTTAGCCCAGGCGAGGTCGTCGGTCTCAAGCTCCATGAGGCCGGTAACCGCCATTGCGAGCGCCTCGTCGAACGAGGCAAAGCGCCCAGCGGCGACTTCGGCTTCAAGCCATTTCCTCTGATTTGGTGGGAGGGTGATGTTCATGGGTAGAATATAGGGGAATCTGATGCCGATAACCAGTTTCGCCGAGTAAGGAAGAACCGAATTCAATCTAGCCAAGCGCGGAGATTGCTGCTTCCTAAGGCTCCGCCCGCCCTCGAAGGCAAATTGGTTCAGCGTACCGCGTGTCTAGGGGAAGGAACGGGGCTAGTACAGGGGCGTTGCGAAGGTGGGGATGATTTTTTTGTTAGTTGGTCGCTTACTCCGCTCGTTAGCACTGGACGTTGCAAGACAAGTGTCGGACTAGTCAAATCATGGGCTGGACGGAACTTCATCCGTGGTTTGCTGCTATCGGGCTTTCGCTCGACATGATCGGATTCGTTTTTCTAATTGCCGAATGGCGCCAAGCCTTTCAGCAAACAAAAGAGAGTGAGTTTCAGACCGAGCTGCAAAAAGCGAGCGGAGCAGACTGGGGCAAAACACCGGAGGAGATCGCGCGTCTTGTGCCAGGCATAAGGGCGCATATCGAGACGCAGTTCCGCGCGCGCAGTCTTCGATTTTATGTAGGCGCAAGTTTAATCATGACGGGTTTCGCGCTTCAATTGATTGGAAGCATCCCGCAGCCTGCGCCGTGAGGTCCCGATGAGTGATTATTGCATTGATGAAGCGTTCATCCGGCATGAACGGATCCTCACTGCTCGAAGGTTGAAGGAGCTGGAGGAACTTGAGAAACTGGAGAAACTAGAGGGTGAGTCTCGTACACCATTAGTTGTAGCGGGCGTAGTCCTACTTCTAGCCATTGCAGCAATGTTGTATTTGAACTTGGGATATCATTACAGCGATCTTTTTGTTGAAAGATCGATTCATCAAGCTCACGATAAGCATCTCGATTTGCTGGAGGAGACGAGGGAAAATCTCAAGGGATTGACGGAGTACGTGGACGGTCAGTCCAGGCTCGTGCGTGAAACAAATCAGCTTATTGCTGAGCTGCAATCACAGCGAGACAAGATAAAGCCGATTTTGGAAACAGAAGTGCAGGCAGTTAATGCGCTTTTCCATGCGCAGGAAGAGCGATCAAGAAAAGAGCGATTGGGAGAAACTATTCTGTCGTTTATTTTGGGCGTTGTTTCCTCAATAGCTGCCACTTTCTTATGGGAAGCCGTGAGCAAGCGGCGGCGACGCTGGCGTAACAAACAAGCGCCAAATCTGGGTAACGCAAGCTAAAGGCGTTCACGAAGTGCCTCGTTCGAACTGCGTGAGCAAGCGCCGTGGCGTTTGAGCGCATCGCCTAGCCGCTTCTTTCCAAACCGGCTTAATATCCTTTCGAATCGAACTTTGCAGTCCACGTTTTACAGGGGCATTAGCAACAAGAGGGACGGCGATGGCCACAAAATCCGGACCCGGCTTCATCCACCTCCGCACCCACTCCGCCTACTCCCTGCTCGAAGGCGCGCTCCCCGTCAAAGCCCTGGCCAAGCTCGCCGCCAAGGACGCCCAGCCCGCCCTCGCCGTCACCGACCGCAACAACCTCTTCGGCGCGCTCGAAATCGCCGAGACGCTGGCGGGCGCGGGCGTGCAGCCCATCACCGGCTGCACGGTGATGCTCGCCGCCGCCGAGCAAAATCCCGACGCCGGCGCGCGCAAGAACGGGCAGGCCGCCGGGATCGCCATGGCCGGGTCGATCGCGCTCCTGGCCAAGGACGAGGCGGGCTACCGGAACCTGCTGCGGCTTACGAGCGCGGCCTTTCTCGATCATCCGGACGACACCCACGTCCACGTCACCTGGGACGAGCTGACGCGCCATCATGCCGGCCTGATCGCGCTGACCGGCGGGCCGGACGGGCCCGTTGACCGGCTGCTCGCCGAGGACAATGCCGCCGCCGCCCGCGCGCAGCTGGCCGCCCTGAAGGCGCTGTTTGGCAACCGGCTCTATGTCGAAATCCAGCGCCACGGAACCGCCGACGAACAGCGCGTCGAGCCGGAGCTGTTGAAGCTGGCCTACGAGCTTGTCATCCCGCTCGCCGCCACCAATCAGTGCTATTTTCCGGCGCGGGAGGATTTCGAGGCGCATGACGCGCTGATCTGCATCGCGGAAGGCCGGTACACGTCGGAGGATGATCGCCGCCGCCTGACGCCGGAGCATTATTTCAAGCCGCGCGCCGAGATGATGGCGCTGTTCGCCGATCTCCCCGAGGCGCTGGCCAACACCGTCGAGATCGCCAAGCGCTGCGCCTTCCGGCCGAAAATGCGCGCGCCCATCCTGCCGCAATTCACCCATGCCGAGGGCGATAAGGACGCCGTCAACGCGGCCGAGACCGCCGAGCTTTGCCGCCAGGCGCGGGAGGGGCTGGACGAGCGGCTGCGCGCCGTCGGCGTCGCGGAGGGGCACAGCGAGGCGGATTACCGGACGCGGCTGGAATTCGAGCTGAAAATCATCAGCAGCATGAAATTTTCCGGCTACTTCCTCATCGTCTCGGACTTCATCAAATGGGCCAAGGCGCATGGC
Organism: Rhodomicrobium sp.; assembly: GCA_031399085.1. GTDB lineage: Bacteria > Pseudomonadota > Alphaproteobacteria > Rhizobiales > Rhodomicrobiaceae > R-RK-3. Next base: position 26,593 of record JANNOQ010000082.1, on the reverse strand, counting down.
ATTCCCGTCGGTCCGGGGCGCGGCTCGGGCGCGGGGTCGGTCGCCGCCTGGTCGCTCTCGATCACCGACCTCGATCCCCTCCGCTTCGGCCTGCTGTTCGAGCGCTTCCTCAACCCCGAACGCGTCTCGATGCCAGATTTCGACATCGACTTCTGCCAGGACCGCCGCGACGAGGTGATCCGCTATGTGCAGGACAAATACGGCGCGGGGCGCGTGGCGCAGATCATCACCTTCGGCAAGCTGCAGGCCCGCGCCGTGCTGCGCGATGTCGGCCGGGTGCTGCAAATGCCTTATGGGCAGGTGGACCGATTGTGCAAGCTGGTGCCGAACAATCCCGCCAATCCGGTCACGCTCAATGAGGCGATCGAGGGCGAGGAGAAGCTGCAGGAGGCGCGCGACAGCGATCCGGTGGTCAAGCGCCTGCTGGAGATTGCGCAGAAGCTGGAAGGGCTGTACCGCCACGCCTCGACGCACGCGGCGGGCGTCGTCATCGCCGACCGGCCGCTGATCGACCTCGTCCCGCTATACCGCGACCCGCGCTCGACGCTGCCGGTCACGCAGTTCAACATGAAATGGGTTGAACCGGCGGGGCTGGTCAAATTCGACTTCCTCGGCCTGAAAACCCTCACCGTCCTGCAGAAGACGCTCGCGCTCATGACCCAGCGCGGCATCGAACTGGATCTGGCCACGCTCGCGCTGGACGACAAGAAAACCTACGAGCTGCTGTCGCGCGGCGACACGGTCGGCGTGTTCCAATTGGAATCGACGGGGATGCGCGAATCCCTGCGCAAGCTCAAGCCCGACCGCTTCGAGGACATCATCGCCATGGTGTCGCTCTACCGCCCCGGCCCGATGGACAACATCCCCAACTTCATCAACCGCAAATACGGCCTGGAGAAAGTCGATTATCTGCACCCGCTGATCGCCCCCGTACTGGAGGAAACCTACGGCGTCATCATCTACCAGGAGCAGGTGATGCAGATCGCCCAGCTGCTATCGAGCTACACGCTCGGCGAAGCTGATCTTCTGCGCCGCGCCATGGGCAAGAAGATCAAGGCCGAGATGGACCAGCAGAAGGCGCGCTTTAAAGACGGCGCGATCAAGAACGGCGTCGATCGGGGCCGCGCGGATTATATTTTCGAGCTGGTGGCGAAATTCGCCGGCTACGGCTTCAACAAATCCCACGCCGCCGCCTATGCGCTGCTCGCCTATCACACGGCCTATCTGAAGGCCAACCACCCGGTCGAATTCCTCGCCGCGACCATGACCTACGATCTGGGCAACACCGACAAGCTCTATCTATTCGCGCAAGAAGCGCGGCGCGGCAGGATCAAGGTGCTGCCCCCCTCGGTGAACGCCTCCGGCGTCGATTTCCTGCCCGAGGACGGCGCCATCCGCTATTCGCTCGCCGCGCTGAAAAATATTGGGCGCGGCGCAGTCGAGCAGATCGCCGCCGAGCGCGCCGAGCGGGGTGAGTACCGCGCCCTCACCGATTTCGCCGAGCGGCTCAACCCGAAGGTGCTGAACAAGCGCGCGCTGGAAACGCTGGTCGCGGCCGGCGCGTTCGACGCGCTTGAGCCGAACCGCGCCCGCGTCTACGCCAACATCGAGCAAATCTTGAGCTTTGCCGGACGCCTCGCCGACGACCGCGCCACCGGCCAGAACGATTTGTTCGGCGGCGGCGGCGTCGCGGTCGCGGCGGCGGCGAGCCTGCAGCTGCGCGAGGTGCCGCAATGGGACCTGATCGAAACCCTCAGCCACGAGCTGGACGCCATCGGCTTTTACCTGTCCGGCCACCCGCTCGACGATTACGCCGACGCGCTCACCCGGCTGGGCGTCACGCGCTGGTCCGAGCTGGAGGCGAAATTGCGCGGCGAGACCCCGCGCGCCGAGGCCCGCATCGCCGCCACCGTCACTTACAAGCAGGAGCGCCGCGCCAAATCCGGCAACCGCTTCGCCTTCGCCGGCTTCTCCGACCCGACCGGCCAATTCGAGGCCGTCATCTTCGCCGACACGCTGGCGCTCGCCGGCGAGGCGCTGGAGCCCGGCAAGGCGGTGCTGCTCGTGGTTGAGGCGGAACTGGATGGGGAGAATGTGAAGACGCGGGTGAAGACCGTGCAGGATTTGGACGCGGCGCTGGGAAGGCCGCGGTCGGGGTTGTGTATCGTGGCGGATGGGCGGCTGTCGGTGGGGCAGTTGGTGAAGACGGTCGGGGAGGGCGGGGGGACGGCTTTGAGGTTGCGGCTGAGGCTCGCCGATGCGGCGCGGGAGGTGGAGGTGAGTTTGGGCGGGAATTTTGATGTGACGCCTAGGCAGGCGGGGGCGCTGAAGGCGCTGCCGGGGGTTATTGAGGTGGTCGCTTTTTGAAGGGCCAGGGCGTTGCGTGTGCGCTCAGCGGATTATAAAAACGGAAAGACGAGGCCAATCGCGGCAACGGCATAAAAGAGGAGTGGAATCGCGAGTTCGAGCTGGGTTGTTTCGATCTTTCGCTGAGCCTTGTAATACTGCCATTCCAAATCAAATGCGCCAAAGGGCAATTGCTTCTCAATGTCCGAGATAACTTTGTATTTAGCCACGCTTAAGGCGCGAAAACTCAACAGCATTGAAAACCAAGACATGCTCATTATCAGCAAAAACATTGGCAATGCCCAAATAGGGACGGGCACCGATGATTGCGGGACATTGACACTTGCGAGAAGGCCCGCCAACTTTCCATCAGCCAGATAAGAGTAGGCCACAAATAAACCTGCAATAATCGAAAAATAAAACTGGTTAGTGCGCATACGCCGCTCGATATTTCTCTCGGCTGCTTCGACAACAATTTTGTAAATCTCAATAATTTCGCTTGGTTTATTGATGTGCGGTCCGTTTTGTTCTTGGGTATTCATAGCATTATAATGGAGGGTGACTTCCAATAGCCTTGATTTAGAGACGATTATTCGCACGCACAAAATCAAGGCTCTCTGTATGCCTTGAGCAGATTTCAATTTCCAGCGCTAGCATCGTCTCCTCTATTTTTGAATCGAGTACGCTTATCAAACGCTCCTCATGATTGCATCCTATGAGATTATAGAGAGCGCCGTAGTATGTTTGAGCCCACGGCCTTACAGCGTCCTCGACCAAAAATCCGATCGGCTTGCCGCAAGCCACGGCCAAGGCAATTTCGGTGATTTGCCAGGAGCTGGGCACCAACGGATCACTCTTACTGGGCGTTAATATGCAGAGCATGCCTTCGCAAGATTGCACCATCGCCAGGACTTTCGCAATGATACTAGGTCCCGCCACTACTTCCTTTGATGCGATAACCGGTTTGATTCCATTGCTCTCCATGTATTTGACGCACGCCGACCTCACCGGCATTGTCCAATCGTCGTCGTAAGATTGTGACACGAAGATCGAATAATAAAAAGGCGCCGAACGGAGATTTGATTTCGATGCTCTTTGCGCCTTTTGCAACGCTAAAACGCTAGTTCTTACGCGCCAAGCCAGCGCCTGGCGTGTGCTGTCGGATGAGTACTTTGCGACGATCTCATTCATCATCGCTGCTGATCCTTTGACAATAGTACTAAGCTGACTCATCTTCTGACCCATCTTGCGTTCACTTCGTCAACGGTCTGCGGTAATCAAGGGGGGAACAACAGGCTTGTATTGAACAATATGAAGGAGGTTATTTTCAATGAACTCAGGGAAAACAAATGAATTTAGATAATTAATATCGACATGTGCCTGCGGTGTGTGGATTTCTACGAACAGGTTTAATGTAAAGGGGCGCTGGGCTACCTTTATAAATTTTTCGGATGTGCCCGAATAACGCCCAACGATTCCCTCTCTTAATTGACTTCTTACAATATTGAAGTCTTGGTCACTTAGACTGTGGAGCACTGTAGCCAGCAACCCCTGTTTGGATGCGTCGAAGTGGATCACTAAGTGCGCTGTTGTAACCTCTGAGTTTGCAATGGCACAGTAAAGCATCATCGCCTTCGCATTGCATGTGCATATGAAATACGTTTCTTTTTTATCCAAAATAGTAGGATCGACAAGGGCAGGTCTAATATCTATTTGCTTGTTGTCTACAGTTGTGCGCACCGGATCCCAGAAGTCCCGCCACGCGCTGGCGTTATTATTTGTCCTGGTCCGAGTAACGCCCTGGTGCAAATTCAAATGTACATAATTCCGCTCCAGCCTCAATCTCGGATTTCCTTCTGCAGTCAGGCGCACTAGATCAAGAAAATTAATCAATATTTCTGTTTCAAGCCCTTTTAAAGACCCAGATTCATTCCGACGCTCTTCGGTGCTGCCGTCAATGTCTGATACGTATCGCGTACAGTCGAGCATCAAATACTTCACATGATATTCATGACGCAACGCTTGCCGAGACGTTTCGTGTAAAACAAAAACATTCCTGGAATCGAGCAAATCAATCAACCGTGCCATTTGACCGATTTTGTCGCTGAACTGAATTTCAAGACGCCACATATCCGCCCAAGATTCAGGAGCGAAGGGGGAAATAAGTAAATCGCTATAGTGTTTAGGCCCTCTCGGATGATGGACCATCCATATGGTAGATCCGCTTGCAAGGCCCAACGGTGCGCGGAGTTGCCGTCTAATATACAGTTTTCCACTGACACTCGGTTTTTCGGGAAGCGTATGAATAAGCATTTCAGCAGAACATTTTTAATTTTAGGTGTATTCTGGTCGTGAAATCGATACTTACCACTATTGCTCGAAAGGGAGATTTTCGATCCGTTAAGGCCGCCGGTATTTGCGAATTCTCGGCATGATAACATATATATGGAACGCGGCAAGCATGGCAGCTGATGGCTTGCGAGCAGAATGTCCCGCGTCTCGACATTCCGCCACCGTGTGCGGTATCTTGCATTTCCCCCCAACACCCCCTATAACCACGCCATCACACACGCGGAATTGACGCATGAAGGGCCTCGGGAGAGGCCCCATTCATTCGCTCCGGTGGCTTAGCCTTTTTCCAAAGGCGGCCGGGCTTTCCGCGGAGGATTAAACCGGAAAAGAGGACAGCGAGCCCATGGCTTTGCCACAATTCACGATGCGTCAGCTCCTGGAAGCTGGCGTCCATTTCGGCCATCAGACGCACCGCTGGAACCCGAAGATGGAGCGGTACCTGTTCGGCGACCGCAACAAGATCCACATCATCGATCTCGCCCAGACAGTGCCGCTGCTGCATACCGCGCTGGTCGCGGTCAGCGATATCGTGGCGCGCGGCGGGCGCGTGCTGTTCGTGGCGACCAAGCGCGCGGCGTCCGATGTGATCGCCGATGCGGCCAAGCGCTCGGCGCAATATTACGTCAATCACCGCTGGCTCGGCGGCATGTTGACGAATTGGAAGACCATCACCAATTCGATCAAGCGCTTGCGCCAGCTCGACGAGATGCTCTCCAGCGGCAGCGCGCACGGCTTCACCAAGAAGGAGCTGTTGCAGCTCACCCGCGAGCGCGACCGGCTCGAACAAGCGCTCGGCGGCATCCGCGACATGGGCGGCCTGCCGGACATGATGTTCATCATCGACACCAATAAGGAATCGATCGCGGTCGCCGAAGCCAAGAAGCTCGGCATTCCGGTGATCGCGGTGGTCGACAGCAATTGCGACCCGGACGGCATCGACTTTCTGGTGCCTGGAAATGACGACGCGGGCCGGGCGATCACGCTCTATTGCGACCTGGTCGCCCGCGCGGCGATCGACGGCATCGAGCGCGGCGCGACACGTGGCGGAGCGGATGCTGGCGCCTCGGCCGAGCCGATGGCGGAAGACCTGTCCGGCGACGCGCCGCGCCGCTCGCGCCGCAATGGCAAGACCGAAATGGCGAGCGGCGAACCCGCGCAGCTTTCCGGCTTCACCCCGCTGGCGGCGGCCGAAGGCGAGGCGGACGATCTGACCAAGCTGTCCGGCGTCGGCAAGGGATGGTCGCGCAAGCTGAACGAGCACGGCATCTACCATTATTGGCAGATCGCCGCATTCGGGCCGGAAAACATGGACGAGTTGGACGAGGCTTTCAACGCCAAGGGTAAAATTGGCAAGAGCGGCTGGATCGAGGAAGCCAAAGCGCTTATAGCGGAGACGGCGTCCGCATCCGCCGAGGAACCGGCCACCGAAGCGGCCGAGGAGACGGCCCCAGCCGACGCATCTTAAGAAACGACAGCGAAAAGCCTGAATTTGAAAGGCTAAAGAGGCGATTATGGCGGTAATTACGGCACAGATGGTCAAGGATCTGCGCGAGAAGACCGGCGCGGGCATGATGGACTGCAAGATGGCGCTGACCGAGACCAATGGCGACATGGAAGCGGCGATCGACTGGCTGCGCGCCAAGGGGCTTTCCAGGGCCGCGAAAAAGGCTGACCGCGTCGCGGCCGAGGGGCTCATCGGCGTCGCGCTGGCGCCCAAGACCGGCACGGCGGTCGAGGTGAATTCCGAAACCGATTTCGTCGCGCGCAACGCGCTGTTCCAGACGATGGTCAAGCAGATCGCGGAACTCGGTCTGAAGGCCAAAGGCGACACGGACAAGCTTGCCGCCGCCAAAATGCCGGGCGGCAAGACGGTTGCGGATCACGTCAAGGAAATGGTCGCCAAAATCGGCGAGAATATGAGCCTGCGCCGCACGGCGTTTTTGAAGGTCAAGGACGGCGTTGTCGCCAGCTACGTGCATAATGCCGTGGCGCCCGATCTGGGCAAGATCGGCGTGCTGGTGGCGGTCGAATCGAAAGGCAATCCGGCCAAGCTGATGGAGCTGGGCCGGCAGATCGCCATGCATGTCGCGGCGACCAGTCCGCTTGCCCTGACGGCCGAGGAGATCGATCCGGCGGTGGTCGAGCGCGAGCGCGCCATCTTCACCGAGCAGGCCAAGGCTACGGGCAAGCCCGACAAGGTCGTTGAAAAGATGGTGCAAGGCCGTCTCGACAAGTTCTTCAAGGAATCCGTGCTGCTCAAGCAGGTGTTCGTCATCGACAATGAAAAGACCGTCGAACAGGCGATAGCCGCGGCGGAAGCTGCGGCCGGTGCACCAATCAAGGTGACGGGCTTCGTGCGGTACGCGCTCGGCGAGGGCATCGAAAAGGCGGAAACCGACTTTGCCGCCGAAGTCGCAGCCGCCGTCGCGGGCTAAGGTCGGCTTATTTGTCATTCCCGCGAAAGCGGTAATCCCGTTATCCTGTTGACTATACGTCGGAATACTGGATCCCCGCTTTCGCGGGGATGACAATTGGCTGAGTGCGTCAGGTGCAGCCGGGGTCATTCCGCTACTGCGAGGAGCTTCGAGGCATGGCAGCCGAACCCGCTCACGCCCCGCTTTATCGACGGGCGCTTCTAAAGCTCTCCGGTGAGGCGCTGCTCGGCGGGACAACCTACGGAATCGATCCGGCCGCCGCCATGCGCTTCGCGCGAGAAATCCATGCTGCGTCCCTCAGCGGCACGCAGATGTGCGTGGTGATTGGCGGCGGAAACATCTTTCGCGGCTTGGCGGGCGCAGCATACGGCATGGACCGGGTCAAGGCCGACTATATCGGGATGCTCGCCACGGTTATGAACGCCTTGGCACTGGCGAACGCGCTAAACCAAGCTGGGGCGCAGGCCGCCATTCATTCCGCTATTCCCGTTGAAGCGGCCGGCGTGCAGCCGTTCCAACGCGATCGGGCGCTGCGCGATTTGTCGAGCGGTAAGATCGTGATCTTCGCCGGCGGCACCGGCAACCCGTTCTTCACCACCGACACCGCGGCCGCCCTCCGCGCCGCCGAAATGGGCTGTGACGTCATCCTAAAGGCTACCCAAGTCGATGGCATCTACTCCGCTGATCCCAAGCTCGACCCTGACGCGGCGCGTTACGAGCGGCTGACCTATGACGAGGCGCTGACCCGCGATCTGAAGGTGATGGACGCTGCGGCGTTTGCCTTGGCGCGCGATTCGCGCATTCCCATTGTGGTGTTTTGTATCGAAGCCGAGGGAAGCATCGGGGCAGTGCTCGGGGGCAAAGCGGACTCGACCTTCGTCACGGCGGATTGAGGCGTCCGCTTACCCTAGCGCTGCGTGCAAACGCGCATCGATCGGCGAGGCTGTTGCGCTCAGCCGGACAAGGCATTACCACATCATCACGGATACGGCGTCAAAACCGCAAGTGTAAGGACCAAGACCATGGCGGATGGGAGTTTCGATCAAAAGGATATCGAGAAGCGGATGCGCGGCGCGCTCCAGATTCTCAAGCAGGAATTCGGCGGCTTGCGCACCGGCCGGGCGAGCGCCAGCCTCCTCGATCCGATCACGGTCAATGCCTATGGCGCGAAGATGCCGATCAATCAGGTCGCGACCGTGTCGGTTCCCGAGGCGCGCATGATTTCCGTTTCTGTCTGGGATAAAGCGCTGGTCAACGCCGTCGATAAGGCCATCCGCGAATCCGATCTCGGCCTCAACCCGGTGATGGACGGCACGACGCTGCGCTTGCCGATCCCGGAAATGAACCAGGAGCGGCGGCAGAAACTGTCGAAAATTGCCAGCGGCTATGCCGAGCAGGCGCGGATTTCGGTGCGCAATGTCCGCCGCGACGGCATGGATTTGCTCAAGCGGCTCGAAAAAGATCGCGAGATCAGCGAGGACGATCACCATTCGCTTTCAGCAAAAGTACAGGAATTGACGGATAAGATCATTAAGGAGATCGATGTCGCCCTTTCGACTAAAGAAGGCGAGATCATGCAGGTCTAGCCGGCCGCAATGCCGATATCCGGTGTTCTCATCTGCTTTGTGAACGGGTTGGGACTGCGATGACGCCGCCAGAAACTGCGATGTCGATGGAAGGGGCCGGGCCCGTTCCGAGCCATGTGGCAATCATTATGGACGGCAATGGCCGATGGGCCAAGCAGCGTGGCCTCCCGCGCGCCGAGGGGCATCGCCGGGGCGTCGAAGCCGTTCGGGCCTGCGTGCGAGCGGCCATCGAGCTCGGCATCGGCCATCTGACGCTTTACACATTTTCCTCGGAAAATTGGCGCCGGCCGCATGATGAAATCACCGATCTGATGGGGCTGTTGAAGCTGTTCATCCGCCGCGATCTGGCCGATCTGCATGAGCAAAACGTCAAGATCAAGGTCATCGGCACCGAAGAAAAGGTTGAGCCGGAGGTGGTCAAACTCATTCGCGACGCGGTGGAAATCACCAAGAATAACACCGGCCTGCGTCTGACGACGGCTTTCAATTACGGCGCGCGCGATGAAATCGTCCGCGCCGCGCAGGCCATCGCGTTCGACGCCGCGCGCGGGAAGATTGCGCCGGAGGGCATCACCGCCGAACTTTTTGAGTCGCGTCTCGACACGGCGGGCCTGCCTGAACCCGATCTTCTCATCCGCACCGGCGGCGACAAGCGCATCAGCAATTTTCTGCTCTGGCAGTGCGCCTACACTGAGTTTGTGTTCTTCGACACCTATTGGCCCGAATTTTCCAAGGACATGCTGGTCAAGGCCGTAGGCGAATTTCAAAGCCGCGACAGGCGTTTCGGTGGCCTGAACGCAAGATGCAGCGCGTGACAGGCGAGCCGATTCTCTCCGAGGAGATGGCAAAGAAACCGGCGCCTGCGGAACTGACGGTCCGGATCTATTCAGCGCTCATCCTGGTTGCCGTCGCCCTCTTTCTCACCCTCACCAGCCTCGAAAGCTTTGCCGTCCTCATCGCCTTCTTCATCGCTGCCATGGCCTGGGAGTGGGGACGGCTGGTGCGCGGCACCGGGTTTGACGCAGCTTTCGCGGTGCAACTCGGCGCGACGGCGGCGGCGGCGTGGGCGACGGTCGAAGGCTGCCCGGGCTGCGCTTTGCTCACTGTCGTCCTCGGTACGATTGCAGTTTTCATCATCCGCGCATTTCAGGACGAACGCCCGCAGGCGTGGTGGTCGGCGGCTGGCGTGTATTATGCCGGCTTTCCGGCTGTTGCCCTGATCTGGATCCGCAGCGATGCCGATTATGGCTGGCTGGCGATCCTGTATATTTTCGCCATCGTCTGGACCACCGACAGCGCCGCCTATGCGTTCGGCCGCTGGCTCGGCGGGCCCAAGCTTGCCCCGCTGATTTCGCCCAAGAAGACCTGGGCCGGGCTGATCGGCGGCACGCTCGCAGCGGGCCTTGCCGGATGGATTTTCGCAGGCCTGGCCGGCGAGGGGTCGGGAGGCCGGCTGGCGCTTTTGGCCATCGGGCTAGCCATAATCGCGCAGCTGGGCGATCTGGGCGAGTCGGCGCTCAAACGCATGTTCGGCATGAAAGATTCCAGCGGCCTGATCCCCGGTCATGGCGGCGTGCTTGACCGTATCGACGGATTGATCTTCGCCGCCGTCGCCGCCGGCATAATCGCCTGGAGCCTCGACCCCGCCCACCCGGGGCGCGCATTATTGCTCTGGCCTTGAGGCGCGTAACAGGCAATGATCGCGCGAAAATTGGGGGTGGACGGTCTTGCTGTTTGTCAGATCCCTTAAAGGTTTGAGGCGAGGGAATGAGCCATGACACCGCGTAAACTCACCGTCCTGGGCGCGACAGGCTCGGTCGGGCAGAACACGCTCGACATGATCGGACGCTCGCCCGAGGCGTTCGAAATCGTGGCGCTCACCGCTGGCTCCAACGCGGAAAAACTCGCCGAACTTGCCATCCGCCACCGCGCCAAACATGCAGCGCTTGCCGATCCCGAACAGTACGGAGTGCTGAAAAGCCTGCTCGCGGGCACCGACATCGAAGTCTCCGCGGGCGAGGACGCCGTTTGCCAGGCAGCGCTAATCCCGGCCGACTGGATCATGGCGGCGATTGTCGGCGCCGCAGGGCTGAAGCCGACCTTCGCCGCCGCAAGCCAGGGCACCTGTCTGGCGCTGGCCAACAAGGAGTGCCTGGTTTCGGCCGGCGCGGTGTTCCTGGCGGCGGTCGAGGCAGCGGGAACGACGCTGCTGCCGGTCGATTCGGAGCATTCAGCCGCCTTTCAGGCGATCGATCGCTCGCCCTCCCATTGCATCGAGGCGATCACGCTGACAGCGTCCGGCGGGCCATTTCGCAGCTGGAGCGCCGAACGGCTCAAGACGGCACGGCCGCAGGAGGCGCTCAAACATCCCAATTGGTCGATGGGACGCAAGATCACCATCGATTCCGCCACCTTGATGAACAAGGGTCTGGAAATCATCGAGGCCTATCATCTCTTTCCGGTGGAGGCGCATCAGCTCCGCGTGCTCGTGCATCCACAGTCGATCATTCACTGCCTGGTGCACTATTGCGACGGCTCGGTGCTGGCGCAGATGAGCGCGCCGGACATGCGCACTCCGATCGCCTATAGCCTGGCCTGGCCCGAGCGAATGCCGGCGCCGACCGAGCGGCTCGACTTTGCCCGTCTCGCCCAGCTTACCTTCGAAGCGCCGGACGAAGTGCGCTTCCCAGCATTGCGAATCGCCCGCGACGCCCTGGTGGCGGGAGGCGCCGCGCCCGCTGTTCTCAACGCGGCTAACGAAATTGCCGTAGAATGCTTCCTTGCCGAGCAAATCAGCTTTATGACTATACCAGAAGTCGTGGAAGCCGCGCTCGATGCGTCGGTCTCGGAAATCGGGACAATGCGTTTCGAAACGCTTGATGATGTGCTTGAGGCCGACCGGGCGGCTCGTGTGCTTGCGGCCCGGCTCTGCGGCACCTACGCCGCCTAATGCTTTGATGCGTATGAAATTTGCTGATGCCCGGCCTTTCGCCTGATGCTCGCGTGCGGCCCGCCAGCGTAACCGGAGTTGACGTTGCATGACCATTCTTGCCGAAACCGGCCTCTGGACGACGGCCTGGTACTACCTGTCCTGGGTGGTGCCGTTTTTGTTCGTGCTCGGCGTCGTGGTCTTCGTCCATGAGATGGGGCATTTTCTCGTCGCGCGCTATTTTGGCGTGACGGTTGAAACATTCTCCATCGGCTTTGGTCCCGAGGTCGGCGGATTTTACGACCGGCACGGCACGCGATGGCGGCTCGCTTGGGTGCCGCTCGGCGGATACGTGAAATTCAAGGGCGACGAGAACGCGGCGAGCGTGCCCAGCCAAGGCGACCTGGCGCGGCTGTCCGAGGAGGAGCGGCGCGGCAATTTCCACGCCAAACCTGTCGGCCAGCGCGCGGCGGTCGTGGCGGCGGGTCCCATCGCCAATTTCATCCTCGCGATCGTCATTTTGACGGTGTGGTTCATGACCATGGGCAAGCCGATCCTGGAGCCGCGCGTGGCCTCGGTCGAGCCGGGCAGCGCCGCGGCCGAAGCCGGCTTCCAGCCCGGCGATCTGATCCGCAGCATCGGCGGGTCGTCGATCCAAAGCTTCGACGACATCCAGCGCATCGTCATGCTGAATGCGGAGACGCAGCTTTCGATTACGGTCGACCGGAACGGCCAGCCAATGACGTTCGAGGCGACGCCGCGTCTGAAGGAAACCAAGGACCGGTTCGGCAATATGGTCAAGATCGGCCTGCTTGGCATCGGGCGCAAGAATGAGGACGTCACCTTCAAGCAATTCGGCCCCGTTGAGGCCTTCTCGCAAAGCCTGTCTGAGACTTATTTTTGGATGAAGCAGCCGCTGATATTCATTCAGAAGCTCGCGATCGGTCAGGCGTCGGGCGAGGAGGTGCGTGGCGTGGTCGGCATCGCTCAGCTTTCGCGCGAAGTTGCATCCATTGGATTCGTTGAGCTTTTCCGCTGGATCGCGATCATTTCGATCAATATCGGGCTGCTCAATCTTTTCCCGATTCCGATGCTCGATGGAGGCCATCTGGTGTTCTATGGCATAGAAGCCATACGTGGCCGCCCATTGAGCGAAAGGGTCATGGAAATCGGTTTTAGAATTGGCTTCGCTCTGGTGATCATGTTAATGCTTTTCGCGACTAGGAATGATGTGATTCATCTGATCCGTCAGATGGGATAAGGGATGAGCGTTCAAGGCCTTATTGGTGACGAGGATTGAACGCTGCATCGAAGCTGAGTGAAACAGGCGAGCGGACGTGGCCGGGGGGCCACATCCGTCGGGGAACTTGAGGCCCAGCGACCCGAGCCACGTTACAGACACAAACGTGGCTTGTAAGTTAGGTTGCTGACGTCTTGGGGGACCGGCGTAACGGGGGCAAGAATAACCAATGCTGCGCATGGCAATGATCCGACTGAAACTTCTGGCATTTATGCTGGTGGCTGGGTGCATTTGGTCCGGGGGGATCCAAGGCATCGCAGGCAGCGAAGCCTATGCCCAGTCGGGACCGGTCATCCGCGAAATTCGAGTCGTTGGGACCAAGCGAATCGCTCCTGAGACGATCAAGAGCTATTTGACCTTCAATGAGGGCGACCGCTACGATCCCTATCAGGCGAGCGAAAGCGTCAAGGCGCTTGTTTCCACCGGCCTTTTCGAGAACGTCAATATTGACCAGAGCGGCGGCGTCGTCACCGTTCAGGTCATTAACGAAAACCCGGTCATCAACCAGGTTGTGTTCGAGGGCAATAAGGAGATCAAGGACGAGACGCTCGCACCCGAAGTGCAGCTCAAGCCCCGCTCCGTCTTCACCCGCGCCAAGGTTCAAGCCGACGTTCAGCGGATTCTCGACGTCTATCGCCGCTCCGGCTATTACGCGGTTCAGGTGGATGCACAGGTTATCCAGCTCGATAATGAGCGCGTAAATCTGGCCTTTGTCATTCAGGAAGGTCCCGAGACGAAGGTTCTGAACATCACCTTCATCGGCAACCGCGCCTTCTCGGACTCCCAGCTTCGCAGCGTCGTCACCACGACCGAAAACAATCTTCTCAGCTTTCTGAAGTCGACCGACGTTTACGATCCGGACCGGCTCAATCTCGACCGCGAGCTACTGCGTCGCTATTATCTGAGGAACGGATATGCGGACGCTCGCGTCGTCTCCGCCGTTGCCGATCTGGACCGCGAGGGCAAGGGATTCTTCATCACCTTCACGGTTGAAGAGGGCGAGCTGTATAATTTCGGTAATATCGACATCGAATCAACGCTGCCTTCGGTTGATCCTGCCTCGCTTCGCGCCGAAGTGCTGACCCAGCAAGGTTCGATCTACAGCATTGAAAAAGTCGATACGACGACAGAGAAGCTGACCATCGCCGTTGCCGAACAGGGCTACGCTTTTGGTCAGATCCGCCCGCGCGTCGAACGTGACCCCATCGCTCGCACGATCAGCATCGTCTATGTGGTCGAGCAGGGGCCGCGCGTCTATATCGAGCGCATCAACGTTATCGGCAATGCGCGGACTAAGGATTATGTCATCCGGCGTGAAATCCGTTTGGCTGAAGGCGACGCTTACAACCGTCTCCTCGTCGATCAAGCCCGTTTGCGCTTGCAAAAGCTTAGCTTTTTCAAAAGCGTCAAGGTTTCGCGGGAGCCAGGTTCGGCGCAGGATCGCGTGGTGCTGAACTTCCTTATCGAAGAGCAGCCCACGGGCGAGCTCTCCCTGGCGGGCGGTTACTCATCGAGCGTTGGCGTGATTGGCGAAGTGGCCTATACCGAGCGCAACCTGCTTGGCAAGGGCCAATATCTGCGGCTAAAGCTGTCGGGCAGCATGGAAAGCGCGCAGATCGACTTGAGCTTCACCGAACCGCGCTTCCTCGACCGGAATATGTCGGCGGGGTTCGATGCCTTCCACAAGGAAAACGACTACAGTGACCAATCTGGCTACGAGCAGCGTAAGACCGGCGGTGCGCTCCGGGTCGGCTTTGCCCTAACTGAGAACATTTGGCTGCAGCCGAGCTACAGCATTCTGCAGGACGAGGTGTTCAACGTCGATGACGACGCCTCCTTCCCCATCGAACAGGCCGGATTGGCCGGTGCGCGCATCATTTCGGCCGTCGGCTATTCACTGACCTATGACACTCGGAACAACCGCTTGAATCCCTCAAGAGGCTTGTACCTCACGCTCAACCAAGAGTTGGCTGGCGTCGGCGGAGACACCAATTACATCCAGACGGTCGCCGAAGCGCGCGGTTATTATCCCATCTACGAAGGCATCACGCTGGTAGGCCGCTTAATCGGCGGTCACATCACCGGATGGGACGGGCAAAGCGTGCTGTCGGTGGATGCGTTCTTTAAAGGCGGTGAGACGATCCGCGGTTTCGACACCTCCGGTATTGGCCCCCGGGCTGCGAATGATGAAGGTGGTTTCGACGCGATCGGCGGCAAGGTGTTCTATTCCGGCACCATCGAAGTCCGCTTCCCAATTCCCTTCCTTCCGGAAGAGCTTGGCTTCAGCGGCGCTGTTTTCGCCGATGCCGGTTCGTTGTATGATACCGACTATTCCGCTGCGGACGGGGTCGTCAACGATGACGACGTGCTACGGTCCGCGGTTGGAGCGAGCTTGTTGTGGAATTCGCCCGTCGGTCCGCTGCGTGCTGATTTTGCCTTTGTGCTGAACAAGGCGGAATTCGACGAAGAGGAATTCTTCCGCTTCGGCGCCACGACCAAGTTCTAACAGCGATCCGACGGTCACATTGGCAAAGGCCCCGGGTCGGCGGGGTCTTTGGCATTTCAGAAACAAGAAAAAGCAATGGATCATCCCGGCTTCTATCATCGCGCAGGCCCTTTTCCGCTGGCGCACATCGCCGAGGCCGCCGGCGTTGCGCTGTCTGACCCGTCGCGCGCCGCAATTGAGATCGTGGACATTCAGCCGCTCGACACGGCAGGCGCAAAGGATGTTAGCTTTCTCGATAATCCGCGATATCTTCCCCAACTCGCCGAAACGGCGGCCGCCGCCTGCTTCGTGCAGAAGAAATTCGCTGACCGCGTGCCGGCCGAAACCGCCTCTCTTATATCGCCCGAGCCGTACCGGGCCTATGCAAGAGCGCTGGCGCTATTCTATCCAGAGGCGGGTGTACCGAAGACGACCGCCGCCGCCAGTCCCGCCGCCGCCCATATCGACCCTAGCGCCATGCTGGAAAACGACGTTATCGTCGAGTCAGGCGCGGTTATTGGCCCTGAGGCGCGCATTGGCGAGGGCACCCGCATAGCGGCAGGCGCGGTCATCGGCTATCGCTGCGCAATTGGCCGGAACTGCTTCATAGGCCCTCGCGCCGTCATTACCCATGCGCTGATCGGCAACAATGTTATCATCCACGCCGGCGTCGCGATCGGGCAGGACGGGTTCGGCTTCGCCATGGGCAGGGATGGGCACTTCAAAGTCCGCCAGATCGGCCGCGTCATCATCCAGGATTGGGTGGAGATCGGCGCGAACAGCACCGTCGACCGGGGCGCGCTGCGCGATACCGTGATCGGCGAAGGAACGAAGATTGATAATCTCGTGCAGATTGCCCATAACGTCTTGATCGGTCGGCATTGTATTCTGGTCGCGCAGTCGGGAGTGGCGGGCAGTTCGATCCTCGGAGACTTTGCCGTGCTGGGCGGCCAGAGCGGCATAGTCGGCCACATCACCGTCGGCGCGGGGGCTCAAATCGCCGGCAATAGCGGCGTCACCCAAAGCGTGCCGCGCGGCCAGCGTTGGGCGGGCACCCCCGCGCAACCAGCCAGACGCTGGGCGCGCGAGGCCGCGCTGATGCGGCGGCTGACGGATAAGCTGACCGGCAATAAGCTTAAAGACTTGACGAAACTCGATGAATGATATTGCGGTGAGACGATTGGGCCAGGACCGCATGGAGCGGACAAAATGACAGAGGAAGCATCGGCGAGCGCGCTCGGCACTGCGGATATCATGCGCGTCCTCAAGCTATTGCCTCACCGCTATCCTTTCCTGATGATCGACCGCATTGTCGATATTGACGGCGATAATTCGGCGACGGGCATCAAGAACGTCACCATCAACGAGCCATTTTTCCAGGGCCATTTCCCCGGCTTCCCGGTGATGCCGGGCGTCCTGCTGATTGAGGGAATCGCTCAAACGGCGGGCGCGATCTGCGTTGCGGCGCTTGGCGAGACCTACCAGCCGCAGATCGTCTATTTCATGAGCATCGACAAAGCCAAATTCCGCCGTCCGGTGCTGCCTGGCGATTGTGTGCATTTTCATGTCCGCAAGATCCGCAATCGCGGTCCCGTCTGGCGTTTTGCCGGAGAAGCCAAGGTCGATGGCGCGATCGCTGCGGAGGCCGAAATCAGCGCAATGATTATCGATCCCAATAAGGCGCGGGAGGTCGGGATAGGCTGATGGCGCATACCCAATCTTTCACTAAGGACGCAAAATCGGGCGACGGCGCAAAAATCCACCCAGCGGCGATCGTCGAGCCGGGTGCCAAGGTCGGGGCGAATGTTCAAGTCGGCCCGTTCTCCGTGATTGGTCACGAGGTGGTACTGCACGATAATGTGCGGGTCGACTCGCATGTCGTTATCGCCGGCAAGACCGAGATCGGCGAGGGTACGCAGATATTCCCCTTCGCCTCCCTCGGCCAAGCGCCGCAGGACCGCAAATTTCGCGGAGAGGACAGCCGCCTGATCATCGGCGCAAATAATGTCATCCGCGAATATGTGACGATGAACCCAGGCACGGAGCAGGGCGGGCTGATTACCAAAATCGGCGATAACGGCCTGTTCCTGACCGGCGCGCATGTGGCGCATGACTGCCAGATCGGTAACAATGTGCTGCTGGTGAACAACGCCACGCTGGGCGGCCATTGCGTGATCGAGGATTTCGCCTCGATCGGCGGGCTGTCGGCGGTGCATCAATTCGTGCGCATTGGCGCCTACGCCTTTATCGGCGGCATGTCGGGCGTCGAGAACGATGTGATCCCCTTCGGCATGGCGATCGGCAACCGTGCTTATTTGGCCGGGTTGAACATTGTCGGCCTCAAGCGGCGCAATTTCGACCGCGAGCAGATTCACGGCCTGCGCAAGGCCTACCGCATGATGTTCGCCACCGAAGGCACGCTGCTTGAAAGGTTGGACGACGTTGAAAAAATGTTCAGCGATGAACCGCATGTCCAGCGCGTGGTGCAATTCGTCAAGGCCTCATCGAGCCGATCACTTTGCGTGCCGCGCAACAACGGGAGCTGATCCGAGAAAGCCGGGACTGATGAGAGGCATGCATGCCATCTAGCCCGCTTCCATCGCGGCTCGGCGTCCTGGCGGCGGGCGGCTCGATTCCAATTGCCGTCTGCGAAGCAGCGCTCGCTCAAGGGATCGAGATTCAAGTCGTTGCGCTTCGCGGCCAGGGGAACGCCGAATTGTCGCGCTTCCCGCATCGCTGGGTGCGCATTGGCGAGGTTGGCGGCCTGATCGCGGCGTTCCGCGAGGCCAATTGCCGGGAAATCGTGATCGTCGGCAGCCTGCGCCGGCCGGATTTGTGGAGAAGCCGCGTCGATTTCGGCCTCATCCGGCATTTGCCGACCATTCTCAGCCTGACGCGCGGCGGCGACGATACCTTGCTGACGCGGGTTGTGCGGTTTTTTGAAGCGCAAGGGTTTACCGTGCGCGGCGCGCATGAAATCGCCCCCGTGCTGCTGGCGCCGAAGGGCAGCTGCGGCGCCTTTTCTCCCGAGGCGGAGGATCGGCGCGACATCGACAAGGGGCTTGCGCTTTTGAACGCGCTCGGGCCTTTCGATGTCGGCCAGGCGGCAGTCGTGGCACACGGCCATGTCCTTGCGGTGGAAGCGGCCGAGGGCACAGATGAGATGCTCAAGCGCTGCGCGGCTTTGCGTCAATGGGGCAGGCGAAAGCGCGCGGGCGTTCTCGTCAAGGCGCCCAAGCCCGGCCAGGAACTACGCGTCGACATGCCGGCGATCGGGCCTCGCACCGTCGAATTTGCCGCGGCCGCCGGCCTTGCTGGGATTGCGGTTGTGAGCGGACGGGTTATGATCGCGGATCAGGCAGAGATGGTGAGCCTGGCGGATAGCCACGGGCTGTTCGTGACCGGCACCGACTTGAGGGCGTAGGCACCTGCCGTCGATAGCCAATTGTTCAGTCTTGGTCCCAGGGGAGACCCGTTTGAAGCCCAGAGCGCGCCGCATCTTCATCGTCGCGGGGGAGCATTCCGGCGATCAGCTCGGGGGCAAGCTGATGGCCGCGCTGAAGGCGAAATCCGATACGCCGATGCTTTTCTCCGGCGTCGGCGGCGAGACCATGGAGGCCGAGGGGCTGCACTCGATCTTTCCGCTGGCCGACGTGGCGGTGATGGGGCCGCTTGCGATCCTTGCCCGTTTGCCGAAGTTGGTGCGCCGCGTCTATCAAGCGGTCGCTGCCGGACTTGCGGCCGATCCGGACGGCGTCATCATTATCGACAGCCCTGAATTCACCCATCCGATCGCCAAGCGCATCCGCAAGCGCAAACCCCTGGTGCCGATCATCGGCTATGTGTCGCCCACCGTCTGGGCCTGGCGGCCGGGGCGCGCGCGCAAAATGCGGCCTTACGTCGACCACCTCATGGCGATTTTGCCGTTCGAGCCGGAGGCGCATAAGCAGCTCGGTGGGCCGCCTTGCAGCTATGTCGGCCATCCGATGATCGAAAAGCTGGATTGGATCAAGGGGTTGGACACCGGTGAGCTAGCGCAAAGGCTCGCACTCGATCCGGCCAAGCCGGTTTTGCTGGTGCTTCCCGGAAGCCGCTCGACCGAAGTGCGCCGTCTTATGCAGCCCTTCGGCGAAACGGTCAGGCTGCTCACTGAACAAACCGGGCCGATGGAGGTCATCATTCCGGCGGTTGCCTCGGTCCGGCCGCTGATCGAGCAGGGATTGGCGAGCTGGCCCATGCTGCCGCATATCGTTGCCGGGGAGACCGATAAATTCAAAGCTTTCCGGCTGGCTCACGCCGCGCTCGCCGCATCGGGGACGGTGACGTTAGAGCTTGGAATGGCGGGCGTTCCGATGGTTGTCGCTTATCGAGTAGACGGGCTTGCGGCGGGCTTGCGCTTCCTGGTCAAAGTGCCATCGATCGTCCTAGCCAATTTGGTGATCGGCGAGAAAATATTTCCAGAATTTGTGCAGGAGGACTGTAGGCCCGACATGCTAGCCGCCGCCCTTTTGCCGCTCATGGGCGACACGCCAGAGCGGCGCAGTCAGCTCGGCGGGCTCGACCGTATCGCGAGCAACATGCTTCTCGAGGGGGCTACACCCAGCGAGCGCGCAGCGGAAACGGCGATGGCGGTAATCGAGCAGGGCATTAAGAAGCGGCTTTCGGTGCCGCGCTAAATTCCGAAGTCCTAAACTTCATTTAGGCGGAAGCTGACCTTGCATCTCGTTTCGCTTCGGGTCAGCCTTCTGTTCATCCTCGGTCTTTTGTTGCCCACCCCAGCCGGTTTCGTTGCCATCGGGCTTCTTCTCAGAAGAAGACGGAGGCGAAGACTGCACCGGCTTGCTCTCGATCGTTTCGGGAATCGCATCCTTTGAGGGTTGCGCGGCCTGCCCAGATGGTGAAGTTTGCGCGAAAGCCGGCGCGGCAATCACCATCGCCGTGATCGCAAGACAGATGATCTTCAAAACCGGTTCCTCCATACATTTTACTACAAATGCGTGGAGCAACATTTAGTTCCGCCCGGACGCTGTCAGAGCCCGGGCGTCGCTCCCATCACCGGTGCTTGATGGGTACGTAATCTCGAACGCCGGGCCCAGTATAGAGCTGACGTGGACGGCCGATGCGCTGATCCGGGTCTTCGATCATCTCTTTCCATTGCGCGATCCAGCCGACCGTGCGCGCGATGGCGAACAGCACGGTAAACATCGAAGTCGGAAAACCGAGGGCCTTCAGCGTGATGCCCGAATAGAAGTCGATATTGGGGTAGAGCTTTTTTTCGACGAAATAATCGTCCTCAAGCGCGATGCGCTCAAGCTCCATCGCCACTTGCAAGAGCGGATCGTTCTTGATGCCGACGATGTCCAGCACGTCGCGGCAGGTCTTCTGCATCACCCGCGCGCGCGGATCGTAATTCTTGTAGACTCGGTGGCCAAAGCCCATCAAGCGGTAGGGATCATCCTTATTCTTGGCTTTTTTGATGAACTCAGGGATACGGTCCACCGTGCCGATTTCCATCAGCATCTTCAGCGCCGCTTCGTTCGCGCCGCCATGCGCGGGCCCCCAAAGACAGGCGATGCCCGCCGCGATGCAAGCGAACGGATTGGCGCCCGAGGACGAGGCGAGCCGGACCGTGGAGGTCGAAGCGTTCTGCTCGTGATCGGCATGGAGGAGGAAGATGCGATCCATCGCCCGCGACAGGACCGGATTCACCCGATATTCGTCGCAAGGCACGGCAAAGCTCATATAGAGAAAATTGGAGGCGTAATCGAGATCGTTACGCGGGTAGATGAAGGGCTGGCCGATCGAATATTTATAGGCCATCGCCGCGATCGTCGGCATTTTTGCGATCATGCGGATGGCGGCGATATCGCGCTGCACGGGATCGTTGATATCCGTCGAGTCGTGATAGAATGCCGACAGCGCCCCGACCACGCCGACCATGACGGCCATCGGATGCGCGTCCCGGCGGAAGCCCGTATAGAACCGGTTCATCTGCTCATGCAGCATGGTGTGATAGGTCACGCGGTTCTTGAAATCGGCGTATTGCTCTTCATTGGGCAACTCGCCATAGAGAAGCAGGTGGCAGGTCTCCAGGAAATTGCCCTGCTCGGCGAGCTGCTCGATCGGGTAGCCGCGATGCAGAAGGATGCCCTCGTCGCCGTCAATGAAGGTGATTTCGGAGCGGCAAGCCCCGGTTGAGGTATAGCCAGGGTCGTAGGTGAAGCACCCGGTCTGGGCATAGAATTTGGAAATGTCGACGACATCCGGCCCCAAGGAGCCTGAGTAAACCGGCAATTCGATCGTCTTTTCTTTGATGGTAAATGTCGCTTGGCCTGTCGGCTCAAGCTTTTCCGGATCCTGCGTCGGGACCGCACCCGGGAGGGTCATACTCGTCTCCTCACATCATGGGATCGCTAGCTGCGTGGCGGTACACTGTCAGGAAATTGGTGCACCGCATAGTGTATATTTTGCAACGCAATATTTAATGGCCGGTTTCAGCGCCGCATCCGAACGCCGAAGGCAGCCAAGGAGCGTGAGGGCCGAGGCGCGGCCAACATCGTCAAGATAATCGCCCGGGAAATGCCGCGCGCGAGGCCAGTGCGCAGGCCGCATTTTGCGACGCACAGCTGCGCCTTAATCGCGCGTCGCCTGATCCTCGATGCGGGCAAGAGCTTCCTCCCGACCCAACACGAACAGCACCTCGAAAATTCCCGGAGAGACATTACTCCCGGTCAGTGCGGCACGCAACGGTTGGGCAAGGTCGCCGAGCTTGACACCCAATTCCTCCGCTTGAACCCTCGCCGCCGCCTCGATCCTCGCAACAGTCCAATCATCGAGGCGCGCGAGCGAAGCGTGAAACGAGGCGAGGCGCGTGCGCGCATCCCTAGTCAGCAGCTTTGCGGCTTTTTCCTCGATCTCGATCGGTCGTTGTGCAAACAGGAAACGGGCACCCTCGATCAGCTCGATAAGGGTCTTTGCCCGCTCCTTCAGGCCCGGCATTGCCAGTTCCAGCTTGCGCCAATCCGCATCATTCAGGCCGGCAAGGCCCGTTTCCTGCGGAAGATGCGGAGAAAGATCGCGCAGCGCTGCGATAAGGTCAGCGTCGCTCGAAGCGCGAATGTAGTGGCCGTTCAGATTTTCCAGTTTGGCGAAATCGAAGCGGGACGGCGATTGGCCGAGCGAGTCCAGGCCGAACCACTCGACCATCTTCTCGATCGGGAAAATCTCATCGTCGCCGTGGCTCCAACCGAGGCGCGCCAGATAGTTGAGCATAGCCGCCGGCAGATAGCCCATCGCCCGATAGGCGTCGATGCCGAGCGCGCCATGGCGCTTTGACATTTTCGCCCCGTCCGGCCCGTGGATCAGCGGCACATGCGCGAAAACCGGAATGTCCCAGCCGAGCGCGGCATAGATTTGCGACTGGCGGCCCGCATTGGTCAAATGGTCGTCGCCGCGGATGATATGGGTGACGCCCATATCGTGATCGTCGACCACGACGGACAGATTATAGGTCGGCGTCCCGTCGCTGCGCAGGATGATGAGGTCATCGAGATCCTTGTTCGGAAACACGACCTTGCCCTGCACCTGATCCTCGACGACGGTTTCGCCCTGCTTCGGGGCCTTGAAACGCACGGCAAAGGGCGCGCCTTCGGGTGCCTCGGCCGGATCGCGGTCGCGCCACCGGCCGTCATAGACCGGAGACCGTCCCTCCGCCCTGGCGCGCTCGCGCATGGCGTCCAGTTCCTCGGGGGACGCATAGCAGCGATAGGCCTTGCCCTCGGCGAGCAGCTGGCGGGCGATTTCGGCGTGACGCTCGGCGCGGGCGAATTGGAAGACGACCTCGCCGTCCCAATCGAGACCTAGCCATTTCAGCCCATCCAGAATCGCGGCAATGGCAGGCTCGGTCGAGCGGGCGCGGTCGGTGTCTTCGATGCGCAGGAGGAATTCGCCGCCTGTCGCCTTCGCGTAGACCCAGTTGAACAGCGCCGTGCGTGCGCCGCCTATATGTAGAAACCCTGTCGGGGAGGGCGCAAAGCGCGTCACGACTTTACCGGGCATGGGGCAAGGCTCCATAAATCAACGATGACGAGTGAAAGGATAACCGCCAGTCTAGCATAGGGATGCCGTGCGCGTAAGGCGGGTGTTGGCGAATGGCAATGAGCGAAGCGGCCTTGGGAGTCGCCGGAACTCCGCCGATGGGGAGCGCGGTAACGCGGCGCACGGCGACGCGGCGAGGCGGAGGGGCCACAGGCTGGGCGACGCGGCTTGAGCTGGCGCTCGACGCGGAGCGCGGCCGCTGGTTTTTATGGTTGCCGGTGCTGCTCGGCTGTGGCATCGCGCTTTATCTCGCCGCGCCGTCCGAGCCACCCGTCGTGCTGCCGCTCGCCGCTGCACTAATCGCCATCGTGCTGCGGCTGTTTTTCCGGCTGACGGCATTCCGACTGATCGCCAGCACCACCTTGCTCATGGTCGCGCTGGGCTTTCTGAACGCCAAACTGCACGCTCTATGGATCGACGCGCCGGCCTTGGAGCGCACCATGCGTTTCGTCGAACTGGAGGGGTGGGTCGAGCGCGCCGAGGCGCAGGAAAAGCGCACACGGCTGACGATCCGGCTCATCGCGGTGAAGGGGCTGACGCCCGAGACGTTGCCGCGCCGGATTCGCATCAGCGCAAGGGCCAAGGCCGCGCCGCCGGAGGTGGGGGAGGCCGTCCGGCTGCGCGCCACGCTCATGCCGCCGCCCGAGCCGGCGCTGCCGAGCGGCTTCGATTTCGGCCGCTATTATTGGTTTTCCGGCATTGGCGCCAGCGGCTATGTCACCGGCAAAATCGAGCCGCTCACCGGCGCGGGTCCCATGCCGTGGGATTTGCGGCTGCGGGCGCCGCTCGAAAGGCTGCGTCTTACAATCGCCGCGCGGGTGGGCGCGGTTCTGAGCGGCGACAATGGCGCGATCGCCAAGGCGCTGATCATGGGGGAGGGGGGGCAAATTTCAGAGACGGCGAAACAGCAGCTGCGCGATTCCGGTCTTTGGCATGTGATTTCGATTTCCGGTCTGCATATGGCGCTGACCGCCGGGACGATGTTCTGGCTGATCCGCGCGTTTCTTGCACTGTTTCCAGCCATTGCGCTCCGGTTTCCCATCAAGATCTGGGCGGCCATCAGCGCGCTGTTCGTCGCGAGCATCTATCTGGCCATTTCAGGCGCGGGCGTCACCGCGGTGCGCTCCTACATCATGGTGGCAATCATCTTCATCGCGGTCATGCTCAACCGGCCGCCGCTCAGCCAGCGCAATCTGGCGTTTTCGGCGCTGCTCATCCTGGCCGTGATGCCGCAGAGCCTGAACGATGCGGGTTTCCAGATGTCCTTTGCCGCCACGGCGGCGCTGATTGCCTTTTACGAGGCGCGCCCCTCGATCCGCCTGTTCGCCGCCTGGCCGGCGGTCATTGCCATGCCGTTGCTCGTAATGGTCGATGCCGCGCTCACGACAGTCATGGCGAGCGCCGCGGTCGATCCGCTTGCCGCCTATCATTTCCACCGGCTCGCGACCTATTCCGTCATCGGCAACGTCCTCGCGACGCCGTTCGTTTCGCTCATCGTGATGCCGATGGCGCTCGTTGCGCTGGTCGCCATGCCGTTCGGATTGGAAAGCTGGCCGCTGCTGGCCATGGACAAAGGCATCGACGGAATGCTGGCGGTGGCGGGCTTCACGGCGAACTTGCCCGGCGCGGTCATTGCGGTGCCCGCCTTTGCGGACGGCGCGTTGCCTTTGATGGTGTTTGGCGGCATCTGGGTCGTTGCCTGGCGCGGACGCTGGCGCTGGCTGGGGCTGGCGGCGATCGGGGCGGGGCTGGCGGTCGCGCCGTTCGCAAACCGCCCGGATATCTGGATCGAGCGCGAGGGCAAGCTCGTCGCCATTCGCGGCGCCGACGGCCGGATCGCGACGGCGGAGAGCCGGAAATCCGCCTTCAGCCTTGAGCGCTGGATGGAGGCGGATGGCGATTTGCGGGCGGTCAAAGCCGCGCGCGGCGCAAAGACGTTCCAATGCGACGGGCAAAGCTGCATCGCCTTGGTGAAGGGGAAGCTCGTCAGCCATGTCAGCCACCCATCGGCGCTGGCCGACGATTGCCGGAGGGCCGCGATCCTAATTGCGGATTTCGCGATCCCAGATGGCTGCTCGCAGCCGGAGATCGTCATCGACAGTCGCGACTTGAAGGAAAAGGGGGCACACACGCTGCGCATCACCGCGAGCGGCGTTGCCGTCGAAACGGCGGCGGGCGAACGCGGACGAAGGCCCTGGGCAAAGTCATACCGGCGGCGCGAAACCATCCCAGCTGTCGCACCCGATGCGTCACCCGATATGGACTCCGCCGTCCAGCCGGACAGCGAGGAGGGTTCGCCTCAATAGCGGCGCAGCAATCCGACGAGCTTGCCCTGAATGCGGATGCGGTCGGGACCGAAAATCCGCGTCTCATAAGCCGAGTTGGCGGCTTCGAGCGCGATCGACTGGCCCTTGCGCCGGAAGCGCTTCAGCGTTGCTTCCTCATCGTCGACAAGGGCGACGACGATGTCGCCATTGACGGCTGTGTCGGTTTTCTTGATGACGACGGTGTCGCCGTCGAGAATGCCGGCGTCGATCATCGAATCGCCCTTCACCTCAAGCGCGAAATGCTCACCCGGCGAAAGAATGTCCTCGGGCACGCTGATTGAGTGGCTGTGATGCTCGATAGCCGAGCGCGGCACGCCCGCCGCGATCTGCCCCATGACCGGCACGCCCGGCGAGCTGGATGCGTAGTCGGCGCCGTCCTCATTAAAGCCCCGGCGCCGGCTGCCCTCGATGACCGAGGGCGAGAAGCCGCCTCGCGCCGGGCTTTTGAAGCTGGTCTGGATCGCCTCTGGCAATTTGATGATCTCCAGCGCCCGCGCCCGGTGCGGCAGCCGCCGGATGAAGCCGCGCTCCTCCAGCGCCGTGATCAGCCGGTGGATGCCGGATTTCGAGCGCAGATCGAGCGCTTCCTTCATCTCGTCATAGGAGGGCGGCACGCCGGACTCCTTCAGCCTTTCATGGATGAAAAGAAGAAGCTCTTTCTGCTTGGGCGTGAGCATTTTGGTTCCTCGATACAGGACATGCTGCGAAACGGCAAACGCAATAAGGGTTTGTACAA
>JANNOQ010000051.1:0-6320 GCA_031399085.1 Rhodomicrobium sp. | reverse complement strand
CCGGACTCTGGACCCTTCCAAGAACGGCCATGACGGAACCAACTTCTGCCGATAGTTGAGCAAGGACGGCTAATCCACCATTTCTCTCCGTCGCCGGCCACGCCCGGCGTCGGAGAGAAACGCCTCAAACCGGAAATCACGCTCGCCTCACTTCGTTACTCACCCATGCTGCCGGGACCACTCTCGCAAAAGCTAGAAAACGTCGGCAAACTGAGGTTAAACGGATCCCGCTCGGATGCGTCCTGACCGCCGAATGTGACCCAAAACCCATCATTCGGCTGCACCTTGCACGAGGCAGAACGTTGTCACTCGCAAGCGCCGTAAAGTATTCATCCCACATGAGTTCCCCGGGCGCGTCTCAGCCGAACATGTTGTGAGACGCGCCGACGACTTTCGTTCTCATTTTGGTAGCTGCATGCCCCGCCCATCCGGAGTGGTGTCTTGCACAGGCCCGACGGTGGACGCGGGCCAATGCGCTTGGATGATCTGCATCATGCCCTTGCCATGGGCCCCAGCGAAGTCAGTGCCGAGTTCGGTCAATGCGTTGAGCCAACTCATAGGAACGGCACCCGCCTGAATGAGCCTTTGAATTGCGGCATCTTCAGCAAGCTTACTATTGGTGCTCGAAACATCGACAATAACGTAAACATTGTAACCGTTGCGAAGCAGATCGAGAGACGTGTGCAACGTGCAGTTGTCAATAGAGATACCGCCGATGATGACATTCTGCCGTCCCGTCGATTTGAGCCAGCTAGCGAAATCCGGCGTATAAGCAGTGGGCGTCGAGCGAGGCGCAAATGTTTTGCCCCCTTCGCGAGTTAACTGCTTTATCTCTGGCAAGAAGGTTCCGTAATAGTCGTTTTCCTCGCCAACGACGCCCGTCGGCATCTTGAACAAAGGGCTAAACTTCGCAAATGCGGCAATGTTATTGCGGTATTGCTTGCCCGGAATCGTCGTCATAAGGTTGTCGAGGGCGGTCACGTAATCGACATACACCAGTACCGCATTTGCGGGCGAAACTCCGGTTAAGGCAGGATTTGAAGCAGAAGGCCTGCTGGCAAGCTGAGCTTGCGTAACCGGCACAGTCGCTGCCGATAGAGCAACTGCCGCGAGCGGCACACTCACCATTCTTCTCCAGCGCAAACCTCCACTGAAGGTTGGCGGATTTAACATTTTGAGTACTCTCTCGCTGAGATTAGTCCAAATAGCGCGCATTTTTAGCTCCTGTGACGTTAGACCTCATCGTATTGCTCCCAGCAGGTGGTGGTGTGCAGATCGTTCTAAAAGTGGTACATCATGAGATGTGCAGTTCCATAATCGGTACAAAAAATGGACGCGGGCGATCTCTTGCTTTTGGATGCGATCATTGCGGAAGGCGGGATAACAGCTGCGGCAAAACGCCTGCGACAACCGAAAGCCACGATCAGCCGACGCTTGCAGCGATTGGAAAAGGCAGCAGGCGCTCCGCTGTTCGATCGTACGTCACGGCGACTACGGCCAACTTTGCTGGGAGAACGGCTTGCGGAACCAGCCGCTGCTGTTCGCGTCGCATTAGCAGGCGCTCAGTCTCTCGTTGAGTCGGCGCGGAGTGGAAAAGGTGGCCGCTTAAGGATTGCAGCGCCGTTCCTGTTCGGACGCCTCGTCCTTTCAACTTTCGTTGGGCGGTTTATCGCCGCCAACATCGACCTGACAGCCACCCTTAAATTCGGCAACGATCCAGTCGACCCTCTCAGAGAAGAATTTGATATTGCAATTCAAATAACTGAACCAAAGGCATCGTATCTTGTTCGGACAAAGCTTGCCACGGCCCAACTCAAGCTTTACGCGGCACCGCACGTCGCTAAAAATATCAACCGTGTAAGCGACTTAAAAGAGCACCTTGCAGTCAAGACCTCGAATGACCGAACGGATGAGCTTGTGCTTTGGTTGAGTGATGGCCGTCGTAGCTACGAAGAACGTTTGAAGGTAATATGCACCGTTAACGACCCAGAATCTGCATGCTTTGTCGCCGTATCAGGAACCGCCATTGCATCATTGCCTGAATTTCTCGCCCAAAGCTTTGTGACGGCCGGGCAACTCATGCCGGTACTGCCCAGCCTTCATGCGGGTAGAGTGAAGATTTTCGGTGTGACTCCCCCGGGTAGGCTGGCAATTCCGATTGTGCGCAGCTTCGTGGCGGCGCTCAAAAAGGAATTGATCGAAACGCGCTTCGCGAATTAGAGCCTCACGCATGTCTGTTCCTGTGAAGAGTTTCGGACGCCGGCCCTCGGAATGCGCTGCCACAGGCTCATGGGCCGGCGTCCGGAAGTCTTCACAGGAGCGGCTGTCCCACCGCGGCTGGGCGATTGCCCCTACGCCTCGAGGGCGACATCGGTGCTTTGCGCCTCACCTGCGAGCAACTGGTTGAAGTCATCAGGCGCCGCATGGGCGCCTGATGACGGTCTATGAACGTGCCAGTGCCGGACCGACGATCATCGATCCGTAGCTTTCGACCAGCTTGATGAACTGCTCCTGCGACAGCCCGGCAACCTGCGTGAACAGGGTCTCGATGCCGCCCGGCGAGAAGGTCGCCAGCATCCGCACCGGCGCGTGGCTGAAATTGGCCCATGCATGGCGCATACCGGCGGGAATTGCGACGATGGTGCCGGGCCCTGCCTCCAAGCGGTCGCTGCCGACTTGGAAGGTCATGGTCCCCTCGAGAATCTCGAAGATCTCGTCCTCACGATGGGTGTGCACCGGCGGGCCGAAGCCTGGCTCTATGACGAACTCTAGGATTGCATAACGCCCTCCGACCGCGTCGCTCGGCACGCGTATTTTGATGAGCTCGCCAGGGATGGCGTTAAACCACGCTCCTTCATCTGGCCGGCTGACGATGTGCCTTGCCGCTTTGGCTTCGGTTTGCACGGTGGCCGTAAGCGGGGCATGGCCGATCTTGCTCATTACACTTCTCCATTGTCATTGCAGCGACGGCGCTGCTGTTTCGGTGAACTGCAATTAGGCAGAGCGGCGGTTGCCGGCTTGATGAAGTGCGACGCCTTTAGAACGATCCTGCGAATTTCCGCAGGCCTGCCGCCTCTAGGCGCGGAAACCGCATGGCTGACCTGCAAGCGTCAGGAGCTGATTGCCCGCACGGATCAGAAGGGTCATGTTCACCGCTGCTAGGTATCGGCAAGGGCACAGGCCACCGAGCATCACTCCCTCAGGAGTGAGCCCAGATGTTCAGATTTGTTATGCAACTAAAGTGACGCGCATGGTTCATTCCCTTCAACTCGGCAATCCCATTCACGGCTTTCCGGGGGCGTCCGGCCCGGCAGTGGCGAGAACGCGCAGGTCTGCGCTGAGTATCAATCGATTTCACGGCGATGTGCGCGAGGGCGCGCATGTATCGGCTGCTGTCGAGGATGCCTATGTCGTCATCTTCCAGCTTCGCGATCACCCGGCCCACGATATGTGGTTCGATGGTCGGCACGCGCCGGCGCCAGTCGCGCCCAAGGGCACCTTAAACGTTTTCGACCTTAATCGCCAAGCGTCCGCGACCCTCAAGCATCCGGTCGACAGCCTCATCCTTCACCTGCCCCGCGCGGCTCTGGACGATATCGCCGAGGATGCCGGTGCGCCGGCCATACCGCGGCTGAGCGCGCCGGTCGGATGGGCCACGACGGACGCAACCTTGCAGGAGATGCAGGGATTACTTCTCTCCGCGCTGAGCGGCCCCGACGGGTCCCGTAGCCTTTTCGCAGACCACATGATCCTTGCCGCAGGGGCTCATATCGCCCAAACCTACGGCGAGATGAAGCCTCGCCAGCAACGTCACGGCACGCTGGCGCTCTGGCAGGAGCGCCGCGCTAAGGAGCTGATTGCCGCCAATCTGGCCAAACAGGTTTCCCTGGCCGAGATCGCTGAGGAATGCGACCTGTCGCTCGCCTATTTCTCGCGCGCGTTCAAAGCATCGACAGGCTCGACTCCGCACAGATGGCTCGAAATGCGCCGCATTGATTTCGCGCGGGATCTGCTTAAGTCCGGCGCTTCGGTCGCCGAGATCGCAATCACCAGCGGCTTCGCGGATCAGAGCCACTTAACGCGCATATTCAAGCGCATGACCGGCACAACGCCCGCTGCCTAGCGCCGGCTGTACCGCACGCCATGATGCGCTGCCCCACCTCCGCACGAGGTCAGGTTCGGATATCGAGGCCAATTGAAACCTAGTCCGCTTGCCCCCCAACACTCGACTTCGCCGCGGCGATCCGAAATTGGCGCTCCAGCCCACTTCCGCTAGCGCGCCCTCAACAATTCGTCCCGGCAGCGGCGGCCCGCATTCGCTCGATGCGAATGTCCCCGCGCCGTTTGCTCCGCGCCGTCATGTGCGGCGGTCACTTTTCCAACTCCGCAATCCGCGCCTCGAACCAGGCCAAATCCCTCGGCAAGGTTGCGTTGGTCGGAGCGGCGGCTTTGAGTTTGACGAGGATGCCCACCCCTTTCTGTGTACTCTGGTTCCACTTCTCTCGGGCGCGGAGCGTACTGGGCCAACTGGCGCTTACGCAATTTACCGCTGCTGAAGGGCGCAGGGCCACCAGCGCCAGTCCGACAATCGCGATCAGAATGATGAAGGCGAGCAGCAAAGCTTCGACCCAGTGCGCATTGTACGACCTGCGACCCGCCACGGCGCCGACCGGGAGATTCGTCACGATGTTCTCGGCCACGGGACTAGCATTACGAACATCCAGGCCGCGACGCAGCTGCACAGCTCTTCAACCGAGTCATCAGCGACCCGGCTTTCAGAAACGCCGCGCAAGATTACCTTGCAAAGGATGTTTATGTACGTTTGCGGAGCGGTACCGAGTATGTCGAGTAAGCATACTGCGATGCAAAATAGCGCTGCTAGAGCTTAAATGATGCGTGTTGCCAAGTACCGCCGGTCCTCACACGATGCAATCGAATGCTCGCTCGGTCAAAAAAATTAGTACTCGGTCTGGTACCATCCAGTCGGTCGATTCCCAGCCGCAACATAGTTGACCGCCTTGGAAACGTAAGGGTTCGAAGAGGCAGCAACGCTCCTCACTAAACGCGATGAAACGGCGGACGTTTCATTGGCGAAGCGATATTCAAAGCCGTGGATTTGCCATGCTTGGGGGATGCAACGGGAACGCGCAGCGGCCCCCTAGCCAAGATTGCGGGTAGTAACCCGCACATCTTTCACGTACTTCTAAAAGCGTTTCAGGCCAGCTTTGTTCGGAATTCCATATTTCGCCCTTACGAGCCGCTATTGCGGGTCGCGTTCCGCCGTGAAACCACCGGGCTGCGCCGTATGAGGTATCGACCACCCGAAATAGACTTCGACGCTGGTAATCCGATCATTCTTGATCGTGAGCAGTTCGGTATTTCTGAAGCGGCGGCCGTTGGCGCGACCCTCATACGTGACGAACATCCGGTCACCGTCGGGAACCAGATGAATGAAGTCAAAACCCTCGGTCGATGCGCTGTTCGGCCAGCACCGCTCGAAATATGTCGCGCGGTTTAAGCGATTGTCGATCGGGCTGGTGAAATGAAAGTCATCATCGATCAGCGCCTCGATAGCGGCGCGGTCCTTGGTGACATAGGCGTCATAGGCGGCACGGGCAATCGCGACCAGATCAGATGTCATGGTCCTATCCCTTTGGCGGTTTGAGTCCAAGCGACGCCTGACCTGTTTGCGGATTAAGTGGCACCGAGCCATGATCGTGAACGATGAGCCAGCGCCCGCCTATGCGGCGAAATCCAAGCGTGGTTCGGAACCACATATCGACCGCAGCGCCGGTCTTGAGCGTTCCTTTCACACGTGCGAGCGAGTGGCTAAACTCCACGTCGCCATCGTGCGCCCGTACTGCGCGAGATGAACTCTGGCTTACCATTGTGCGAAAGAGGAATAGGCAAGCGCCGTCATTGCTGTAGCTCCGACGTCGAAAGCGCCGCACGTGGCATTTGAAGCGCGAACGAGCGAGGTGGGTCGCGCATTGCCCGGCGATAATCGGTGGGGCTAATATGCTGATGCTTAGTGAATACCCGGGCGAGAACCTGGTTGGACGAGTATCCCACTTCAAAGGCGATGTCGGTGACCGGAAGGTCGGTCAGTTCGAGGAGTTCGCAGGCTTTTTCTATCCGAAGTCGCGTCAGGTAGACTCGTGGCGGCACGCCAAGGCTCAGCTTGAACATGCGTGCGAAATGAAACGGCGAGAGCCTCGCTTCGGCCGCCAATTCGTCAAGACTAATATCTTCAGAAAGCCGGGCGTGCATAAGCTCAATGCAACGCCGCTCCGCCCAGGGAGCGAGGCCACCCTTCGTCG
>JANNOQ010000022.1:0-46476 GCA_031399085.1 Rhodomicrobium sp. | reverse complement strand
GGCTCCCGCTCGACGGCTTGGCTGCTCTCGGCCGGACTGCTCACGATCATCGCCCTGCTCATCGGCGCCGCCTACGCCATGAACGTGTGGAACCGGGCCATGTTCGACGGCCTGCAGAACGGCGACGCCGCCGCGGTCGCCCGGCTGTCGGTCGTCTATTTCGTAATTCTGGGCATCAGCGTCGCGCTCAGCGTATGCCAGGTCTATGCGCGCATGACCCTGCAGCGGCGCTGGCGCGCGTGGCTCAACAACTGCCTCGTCGACCGCTGGATAGCCGGCGGACGCTACTATCAGCTCAATCTGGTGCGCGGGGACCACGCCAACCCCGAATACCGCATTGCCGACGACGTGCGCATCGCCACCGAATCGCCGGTTGATTTCGTGAGCGGTATCACACACGCACTGCTCTCTGCCGCCACCTTCATCGTAGTGCTGTGGACCATCGGCGGCGCGCTCGATCTCAACATCGCCGGCATGCAGCTGCAGATCCCTGGCTTCCTGGTCATCGCCGCGCTGGCCTACGCGCTGATCGCCAGCGGCGCCATGGTGCTGATTGGCAGCAAGTTCGTGCAGGCCTCCGAGAACAAAAACCAGACGGAAGCCGAGTACCGCTACGTCATCACCCGCCTGCGCGAGAACGGCGAGAGCATCGCGCTGATCCGCGGCGAGGAGGAGGAGCGCGCCGGCGTCGACCGCTCCCTTATCAAGGTGCTCGCCGCCTGGCGTGACATCGCTTTTCAGAACATGAAAACGACCAGCGTCTCCCAGACCTCAAGCTACATCGCGCCGGTGCTGCCGATCATCCTGTGCGCGCCCAAATTCCTCGACGGGTCCATGTCGCTCGGTGAGATCATGCAGGCGGCGTCTGCCTTCACCATTGTGCAGGGCGCTTTCAACTGGCTGGTGGACAACTACCCCAGGATGGCCGACTGGGCCGCATCGGCCCGGCGGGTCGCTTCTTTGATGGTCGCGCTGGACTCGCTGGAGGAAGCCGAACAGGGGGACGGCGTCGGCCGGATCGCCATCAGGACGGAAGGAGGCGACCCCGCGCTGCGCCTGCGGGATCTGTCGGTGAAGTTGAATGACGGCACTGCCGTCGTCGACGATACCGATATCGTCATCATGCCGGGCGAACGCGTGCTGATCGCGGGCGCGTCGGGCTCGGGCAAGAGCACGTTGGTGCGCGCCATCGCCGGCTTGTGGCCGTGGGGCGGCGGTTCGATCGAGGTGAAAAAGGACGCCAAGATGTTCCTGCTGCCGCAACGTCCTTATATTCCGATCGGCACGCTGAGGCGTGCGGCGACATATCCGGACGCGCCGGAGAGCCGAAGCGTGGAAGAGGTGGACGATGCCTTCGAGCAAGTCGGCATGGGGCATCTGATCGACAAGCTCGACGAAGATGCGCCCTGGGACCAGACGCTTTCGGGAGGCGAGAAGCAGCGCCTGGCATTTGCCCGCATCCTGCTGCACAAGCCGGACATCGTGGTGCTCGACGAGGCGACCGCCGCGCTCGATGCCAAGAGTCAGATGAAGCTGATGCAGTTGCTGGTCGACCTGCCGGAAATCACCCTGCTGAGCGTTGGCCATCGTCCTGAGCTTGAGGCCTTTCACACGCGCAAGATTGAGCTCGAAAAGCGCGAGGACGGCGCCAAGCTGGTGCGAGATGTCGAACTCATCGAACCAACGCGCCGGGCACTATGGCGGCGACTTCGCCGCTACGCGTCACTCTCGCGGAAAGGCGTTGAGTAACCCGATTGTTGTTTTTGCTCAAACGGGGACGCCGCGCAGCGCCTCTTGCCAGACATTGACTGAGACCAAGAGGCAAAACAGCTCGACCCCAACATTTGGCGGAACCCGAGAGCAGACCCTGCGTTAATCGGGTGTTCCAACGGACTGTTTTAACTTCAGCCCAAGATTGCCCCACGCGGGTCTGGTGCGTCTATCCAAACAAGTGCGTCGGCAGCCGAGCAAGAAAGTCATCCCAATGACTGACAAACACCCCTCTCTTGGACCAGATGAGGCTGAGGATTCAGCTCAACTCCCGAACCAAGCAGCGGGCGTCAACCGACGTGGATTCCTAGGCGGCTCGGTGAAGGCCGCTGTTGCCGCGCCATTTATTGCACGCGGATTAGGTGGGCATGAAGCCGCCGCTCAGACCACCCCCGTTGATGCTCGCCAACCTGTGCCGATTATGCTCAGGGTCAATGGCCAGGACTATAATCTCAATCTCGATGTCCGCATCACATTGCTCGACGCGCTACGCGAACACCTTGGGCTAACTGGCAGCAAGAAGGGTTGCGACCAGGGGCAGTGCGGAGCGTGCACCGTGCATGTCAATGGTCAGCGCGTACTGTCGTGCCTTTCGCTGGCGGTCGCGACCCAAGGGGCCGAGGTCATAACGATCGAAGGTCTTTCGCAAGATGGTAAATTGCACCCGATGCAGCAGGCATTCGTGGACCATGATGCGTTCCAATGCGGATACTGCACGCCCGGGCAAATTATGTCGGCGGTCGCCTGCGTGCAGGAGAAACATGCAACGGATCCGGCGCAGATCCGTGAATATATGAGCGGCAATTTGTGCCGTTGCGCCGCCTATCCCAATATCGTGGCCGCCATCGAGCAGGCCCGTCAGTCGATGGAGGCGTGAGCCATGCGGCCGTTCATCTATTCACAGGCGCAAAACCCTCAGGATGCTGTTCGACAAGGCGCCGCTCCGGGCGGTACTGCCGCAACTGCGCAGTTTCTTGCAGGCGGCACCACGCTGATCGACCTCATGAAGTTGGATGTCATGCAGCCTCAAACGCTGGTCGACATCAAGAAGATATCCGACCCTACGCTCCGCCGCATCGATGCCAACGCTCAAGGCCTGCGCATTGGCGCCTTGGTGACGATGGCGGAGCTGGGCGAAAACGAAACGATTAAGCGCGAGTATCCGGTGCTGTCCGAATCCCTGGTTCTGGCTGCCAGTCAGCAATTGCGCATCATGGCGACGCTTGGCGGCAATGTTTTGCAAAGGACGCGCTGCCCTTACTTTCGCGACGTGTCCTATACGGAATGCAATAAGCGTAATCCGGGCTCGGGATGCACCGCCCTTGGAGGCATCAATCGGCTCCACGCCGTGCTTGGCGCCTCGGAGGCGTGCATTGCGGCTTATCCGGGCGATTGGGCCCAGGCGTTGATGGTGCTCGAAGCGCGAGTCGAAGTGTTGGGACCTCGCGGCACCCGCACAATCGCCTTTTCAGATTTGCACAAAGAACCAGGCACCACCCCGCACATCGAAACAAATCTTGAGCCAGGTGACCTTATCACCGCTTTCACAGTGCCCGCTGGGCCGCATACACGCCGCTCGCTCTATCTCAAAATCCGAGATCGTGAATCCTATGCCTTCGCTCTCACGTCCGCAGCCATCGCGCTGGACATGGACGGCGATCGGGCCCGCGATGTGAGGATCGCGATTGGCGGTGTTGCGACCAAGCCCTGGCGCGCTCGCGAGGCCGAGACTGCGTTGCGCGGCCAAGTCATCAATGAGGCAAACGCCAAACGCGCCGCCGAGGCCGCGTTCGCGGATGCCAAAACGCTCAAACATAATGGCTTTAAAGTTCGGCTCGGCCAGGAGACGCTCATTCGCGCGCTGCTGCAAGCCCGTTCGATGGAGATTTAGATGACCGTTGCCGCTCCCGAACCAAAAGAGAATATGGGCCTGCCTTTGCCGCGCATTGACGCCCGCGCGAAAGTGACCGGTGAAGCCAAATATGCGTCCGACTTCGCCGTGCAAAGACCCGGTTTTGCCTATCTGGTCACCAGTTCGATCGCACGTGGAAAGATTACGGCGTTCGACGACAGCGAAGTTCGCGCGATGCCCGGCATTCTCCTGGTTATGACGCATGAGAACACGACGATCCCGGGAAAATTCACATTTATGGGCGCCGGGGGGTCCGGCTCTACCACCGCCAAGCCTTTATCCTCTCCAACCGTCCTTCACGACGGCGATATCGTGGCGATGATTGTTGCGGAAAGCTACGAGCTGGCCCGCGAAGCGGCGCACAGACTGAAGGTCAGTTATGAGGCTCAAACGCCCGCCGCGACGCTTGAATCGGCAGGCGTGGAATTTCGTGTCGCGGCGGATATAAGCCCGATCCACAAGGATCCAAGTCTGGGGGACGCCGCGAAAGCCTATGCCGCGGCCGAATTGAAAATCGACGCCGAATACCGCACCCCTACGCAACATCACAATCCTATCGAACTTTTCGCAACGACTTGCGTCTGGAACGGCGACGAACTGACGGTATATGAGCCCAGCCAATGGGTTATCGGCATGAAGCACGGTCTGGCGGCGCAGCTCGACATCAAGCCCGAGCAGGTAAAAGTTATATCGCCCTATGTCGGCGGCGCGTTTGGCTCCAAAGGCGGCATCACGCAGCGCACCTCGCTTGTTGCGCTGGCGGCAAGGCGCCTGAATCGGCCAGTCAAGCTGGTTGTAACCCGCGATCAAGGGTTCACCACCACGACGTACCGGGCTGAAACCAAGCATCACGTCAAGATGGCGGCGGATGCTTCCGGCAAGCTGACAGCGTATTCGCATGAAGCCTGGGAGATGACCTCGCGCACCGACGATTATGTCGTCGGCGGCAACACGAACACCGTCGCGATGTATGCCTGCCCGAATATTTGGACGAAGGTGCATGTGGTGAAGGGCGACAGGAACACGCCCGGCTTCATGCGCTCACCGCCGGAAGTGCCGTACATGTTCGCGCTCGAATGCGCGATGGATGAACTGGCCGAGCGCGTGAAGATGGACCCCGTCGAGTTTCGCCGCGTTAACGAAACCCGGGTCAACCCGGTCAATGGCGCGCCATACACCTCCCGGTCGCTGCTCCAATGTTACGAGCAGGCCTCAAAAGCGTTTGGCTGGGAAAAGCGCAACGCGCGGCCCGGCTCAATGCGGGATGGCGACTGGCTCATCGGGTGGGGTTGTGCCACGGCGACTTACCCGACGCTGCATAACCCAGTTGCAGTGCGCGTCCGACTGGACGATCGCGGCAATATTCGCGTGCAATGCGCGGCGCACGATGTCGGGACTGGCGCCTACACTGTTATCGGGCAGTTTGCCGCTGAGTGGCTGGGCCAGCCAATTGAAAAAGTCCGCGTCGAACTCGGCAACAGCGAATTGCCGCCCGGCCCCGTTGCCGGCGGCTCCGTGACGACGGCGAGCGTTTGCTCGGCTGTTCAGAATGCCTGCATTCTCATCCAAACCAAGTTGATGAAACGGTTCGGCCGAACGGCGATGCAAAACATCTCGGCAGCGGATCTGCAATCGGCCTTCCAAGGCTTCGGCGCCAGTTCAATTGAAGAATATGTCGAGTGGGCGCAAAAAGACGCCAGGCCGGGCGCCATCCGCGGCTTGGAAGAAGGCAAAGTCGGCATCAGCGGCGGACCGACGGACGAGCGCACAATGTTTGCCTTTGGCGCCGAGTTTATCGAAATCCGTATTCATCCTCGCACGCGCGAGATCCGCGTCCCGCGCATGGTCGGCGCCTTTGCCGCTGGCCGTATCGTCAATCCACGCACCGCCCGCAGCCAGCTGATGGGCGGGCTCATATGGGGAGTGTCCTCGGCACTTCATGAAGCCACGGAAATCGACGAGCGCAACGCTCGCTATGTGAATGACAACATTGCTGAATATCTCGTTCCGGTGAATGCGGATGTGCAGCATGTGGAGGTCATCTTGGTGCCTGAGATCGATACCGAGATCAACCCGGCGGGGGTTAAGGGGTTGGGTGAACTCGGCAATGTTGGCACCAATGCCGCTGTCGCGAATGCGGTTTATCACGCTACTGGAAAGCGCCACCGCGAGTTGCCGATCCGGATTGAAAACCTGCTCTAACGGAGCGTTGCGAGCGTCATGAAGCGTGGGGTCGCCGCAATACAACGCCAACCCGTGACCCCGCGTTGCTCACTCCGCCGCTACCGGCCGCTTGGCGGGCGCGCGGAACAGGCCGATCAGCCGCTCGCGATCCGACTTGGCCTGCGCCATCGCCTTTTCCTTGACATGGCCATAGCCGCGAATCCGCTCGGGCAGGCTGGCGATTTGGACGGCCAGCGCGTGGTTGGCGTGGTTCAGCCCCTCAATGAGTTCGCTCACGGCATTTTCATAGTCTTCGATCAGGTGGCGTTCCGCGCGGCGTTCAGCCGTGTAGCCAAATATGTCGTAGGGGGTGCCGCGCAGACCCTTCAGCTTGGCCAGGATCTTGAAGGCCATCAGCATCCAGCCACCGAAGGCCCGCTTTTTCAAATGTCCCGTGATGCTGTCGCGCGCCGCGATCATCGGAGGCGCGAGGTGAAACTTTAGCCGGTAGCCATCCTCGAATCGCTCGGCCAGTTGCGCGGCGAAGGCCCCATTGGTGTGCAGCCGGGCAACCTCATATTCGTCCTTATAAGCCATCAGCTTGTAGAAATAGCGGGCGACAGCCTCCGTCAGCTTGACGCCGCCCGGCGCGGCGCGGCTTTCGGCTTGCCGCACCCGGTCCACCAGCACGCGGTAACGGGCGGCGTAGGCCGCATCCTGAAAGGCGGTTAGCTGGGCCTCGCGATTGCGGATAAGCGCGTCGACATCCTCCGACAGGCGGCGGTGCGCGAAGGCGTTGCTGATCTCTCCTTTCGGCTTGGCGGCGGCCTCGACCGAGGCCGGATCGATGGCCGCGCGGCGGCCCCAGGCGAAGGCGGCAAGGTTCATGCCTACAGACGCGCCGTTCAGGCGGATCGCCTGTTCGATCGCCTCCCGCCCAGCCGGAACAAGCCCCTTTTGCCATGCATAGCCGAGGATTAGGAGATTGGCGCCAATGGCGTCGCCGAGCAGCCGCGTCGCCAAGTCGGTGGCGTCCAAAACATCGACGCGCTCGGGCCCGCACGCCGCTTTCACTGCGCCGATGAGGCTGATCAGCGGGACGCGCTCTTCGGGATTGCGGGTGAAGCCGCCCGTGATCGTCTCATGCGTATTGAGCACCGCGCGGCTGCGCCCTTTTTCCAAAGTGCCGATCGCATCCGCGCCTGCCGCGACAAGCGCGTCGCAGCCGAGCATCGCGTCCGCCGCCCCGCCGCCGATGCGGGCGGCGCGAATCCCCTCATCGTTCATCGCGATAACGATATGCGACGTCACGGCGCCGCCCTTCTGCGCCATGCCAGTCTGATCCATGATCGAGGCCGCCTTGCCTTCAAGATGCGCCGCCATGCCGAGAATCCCGCCGATGGTGATGACACCGGTGCCGCCAACGCCTGTGACGAGCAGCGCATAGGGGCGCGCCAGCGCTGGGATTTGCGGCTCCGGCAAAGCGGGCAACGGCGTGTCATCGGCGAGCGAAACTTTAGCGGGTTTGCGCAGCCTTGCGCCCTCCACCGTCACGAAAGACGGACAGAATCCCTTGAGGCACGAAAAATCCTTGTTGCATGAGGATTGCTCGATCTGCCGCTTGGTGCCGAACTCGGTTTCGACCGGCACGACGGAGAGGCAGTTGGATTGCGCCGAACAATCGCCGCAGCCCTCGCACACCTGCTCGTTGATAACGACGAACCGCGCCGGGTCGTCCATCTTGCCGCGTTTGCGGCGGCGGCGCTTTTCCGCCGCGCAGGTCTGATCGAAAATGAGGCCGGTGACGCCCGATAGCTGGCGCAGCTCGCGCTGAATTCGGTCGAGTTCATCCCGGTCGTCAATGGTGACGCCCGGCGGAAAGGCCCCCTTGAAATATCGATCCGGATTGTCGCTCAGAACGGCAATGCGCTTCACGCCCTCGCCGTAAAGCTGCCAGGCAATGGCCTGCGGCGTCAATTGCCCGTCATGCGGCTGGCCGCCGGTCATCGCCACCGCATCGTTGAAGAGAATTTTGTAGGTGATGTTGACATTGGCGGCGATGGCGGCGCGGATGGCCAGCAGCCCGGAATGGAAATATGTCCCGTCGCCAATATTCTGGAAGATGTGCTCAGTGGGCACGAAGGGCGCCATGCCGATCCAGTTCGCCCCCTCGCCGCCCATATGGCTGTAGGTCGCGGTATTGCGATCCATGCCTTGCGACATCCAGTGGCAACCGATCCCCGCCAGCGCCCGGGAGCCGTCCGGCACCTTGGTCGACGAATTATGAGGGCAGCCGGAGCAAAAATAGGCGGAGCGCTTGGGAATAGCGTCCGCGCCCTTGCTGACCGGGGGAGCGGCCAGCGGTTTGAACCGTTCGGAGGGCACGCTATGGGCCGTGAGCCGGGCGGCAAGCGCGCGCGCGATTTCACTGGGCAGCAGTTCGTCATGGCTTTTCAGAAGGGGCGCGCCGGTCTCGTCCTGCTTGCCGGTGACGCGCGGGCGCAAATCGCCCGGAAGGGCGTAGAGAATGTCTTTGATCTGGCCTTCAATCAGCGGGCGTTTTTCCTCGACGACGAAAATTTCGCTGAGGCCCACGGCGAACGCGCGCACGCCTTCCGGCTCCACCGGCCAGGTGACGCCGAGCTTGTAAATCGTAATGCCCAACTCGGCGGCGAGGGTATCGTCAATGCCAAGATCGAACAGCGCCTGGCGCAAATCGAGGAAAGCCTTGCCCGCCGTAACGATGCCGAAGCGGGCATGGGCAGAGCCGAGCGTCACCCGGTCAAGGCCGTTGGCGCGCACATAGGCCCGCGCGGCCGGGACCTTATAAAGATGCAGCCGCGCCTCCTGCTCCTGCGGCGTGTCTGGCCAGCGGATGCTGAGTCCGCCGTCCGGCATGGCAAAGCCCGATGGCGTGACCGGCTGAATGGTCCCCAGGCTTGCCGGCATGGAAACGCTGCGGTCGGTCAGCTCGGCTGTCACCTTCATCGCCGCCCAGCCGCCAGTGAAGCGAGACATGGCCCAGCCGTGCAGCCCGAACGCCACCATCTCCTGAATGGTGGACGGCGTGAGCACGGGGATCATGGCGTCCATCAGGGCATATTCGCTCTGATGCGAGGTGGTTGAGGATTTGCACGTATGGTCGTCGCCAGCCAGCGCCAGGACGCCGCCATGGGCGGAGCTTCCGGCGAGATTGGCGTGGCGGAAGGCGTCGCCGGTGCGGTCAACGCCGGGGCCTTTGCCATACCAAATGCCGAATACGCCGTCGATGGCTGGCTTGTCGTTGAGGTGGATTTGCTGCGTGCCCCAGAGCGAGGTGGCGGCCAAATCTTCATTCACGCCGGGTACGAAATGAATCTCGTTTTGCTCGAGAAAACGCTGCGCCCGCGTCAGCTCCATGTCGATGGTGCCGAGCGGCGAGCCGCGATATCCGGTGATGAAGCCTTGCGTTTTGAGGCCGGCGGTCTTGTCGCGTCGCGCCTGCATGAGCGCCATGCGGATCAGCGCCTGCGTGCCATTCAGAAAGATGCGGCCGTCGTCAGCCGCGTATTTGTCATCAAGGGTAACGGCGCGATTGGACATGCATTCCCGCCCCAAATAATCTCATTTTTTACCACTATATCGCAGTTTCAGAATTGTTCAACATGGAACAATATTCAAGAGACTCTTTAGCGGCGTGCGACCTTTCGTTTTGCTCAATATGCGCTGCCGTTAGGAAAGGCTCTGCGCCGCTCAGTCGCCCCGCGTCAGGCCGCGCTTTTTAAGCGCACGAACGGCGCAACCGGTCCAGGCACGACAATCCCGTCCAGCCGTCCTTGCGGCTGTTTCAAATCGTCCAGCAAGGTCGGCAGTTCATGCATGGGGCAAATCCAGGCGCCGGACTCGAGCACTTTTTTGATCGCCGCTTTCTCGGTGCGTTCGGCCCCTTGCGTGTTGGTGGCGATCCGCACTTCCCGATGCCCGATTTCAAACAACGGATTCACATATTGGTCATGGATGTCGTAAAGCACGTCACCGCAAATGACCGCCGTCCCCTTATCGGTCTCCACGAGTACGTTAATCGAGCCGCGCGTGTGCCCCCCCGCCAACTGTACCGCCACATGCGGAAACAGCTCGATGGGCGAATGCGCATCTTGCGCATCCAAAATCCAGGCGGCGTCTTTGGTATAAACCCGGTCGACCAGATGCTTCACATCCTCCGGTGGGTAAGCGAGGCCTGCAAGCCCGCC
Source organism: Rhodomicrobium sp. (assembly GCA_031399085.1). GTDB lineage: Bacteria > Pseudomonadota > Alphaproteobacteria > Rhizobiales > Rhodomicrobiaceae > R-RK-3. Next base: position 36,402 of record JANNOQ010000022.1, on the reverse strand, counting down.
CGCGGCCATGGCCAGTTCATCCCGGTTCATGATCACGGTGGTGCTCATCGGGAAGATGTCATCCTTGCCGGCGTGGTCGATATGGAGATGGGTGTGAAGAATGTAACGGATATCCTTCGGCTGCAGGCCGCGCTTGGCCAGTTCGGTTTCGAGCCCGCATCCAGGACGGATGACGCCGCGCATCCCGCCGGTCTCCATCATTTCGGGCGCGCGGTAGCCGGTGTCGACCAGCACCAGGCCGTCCGCAAGCCCATGGATGAGATAGCCGGAGGTGCGGCAGCTATACGGCTTGCCGGGCGTGCGCCCGCGCACCTCAAAGGCCGCGTCGAGATGCACATCGCCAAGGTCGAGAATTTCGAGTGACAGCGCCATCATGGCTCTCCGTTACGTGGTGCGGAAAGCCTCAAGCTCGGAGACCGGCCCCGGCACCATGGCACCGCCGATCCGTCCCGTCACCAGTCCGCCCTTCGCCACTCGCGCCGGCGCATCGTGCGAAGGGAGCAGCCACGTGCAGGAGGCCAGCGCCCGCTTGATCGCCGCAGTCTCGTGGATCTGGCTGACATAGCTGCACCCGGCGATGCGCGGCTCGCGGTGATTGAGCTGGAACGGCGGCGCCACGAGCTGTTCGTGCACATGGGTGACGAGGTCGCCGCAGATGCAGGCGATGCCCGCTTCGGTCTCCACGAGAATATTCATCGAACCTTCGGTGTGCCCGCCAGCCGAAACCGCGACAACGCCGGGGACGATCTCGACCGGACCGGAGTCTTCCAGATCCAGCATCCAAGCCGCGCCCGGCGTGTGAACCCTATCGATCATGTGCTTCATGTCGACGGCGGCATATTCTTCGATGGAAAGCCCGCTGCAGCCGAACTCCAATTCCCGCCGGTTCATGATCACCGTCGTCGAGCCGGGAAAAATATCGTCCTTGCCGGCATGGTCATGATGGAGATGGGTGTGCAGCACATAGCGGATGTCGGCCGGGCGGATGCCGCGTTGCAGCAATTGCTCCTCAAGGGCGCCATCGGACGATGGCTTGACCCCGGAGCCATTGGCGCGAAAGCCGGTATCGACCAGCATCGGCCCTTCCGCGCCGCCCTGAATAAGATAGGACATCACCTGCGTCGATACGGGAACGCCGGGGCGGTGATATTTCACCAAATAGCTCCAATCGACGTCGTAACTGCCGAGATTCAAAATTTCGATCGTGAGCGCCACGGTTTTCCTCCCAAGTTATTTTTTACGCAAACTCGTGTTGCGGCGCAGTTGTCAGCAAGCCGCCTAGCTTTTGGCGCAGATCGGCGCCATTGATGTCGCGCGGTTCAACCCTGCGCAGAACCGCCATTGCGGCAGCCAAGCCAGCCGCCTCGCCCAGATCGACGCAGAGCGCCCAGGTGCGAGCGGACGCATGGGCGGTGCGTTCCGCCGAGAGGCAGCGCCCGGCCACGAGCAGGCCGCCGGTTCGCTCGGGAACCAACGCCCTATACGGCACCTCGTACCAGGCCAAATCCTTCAGCCACATCAGCTGGACAGTGTCGCCTTCCATCTTCTCGACCGGCCAGGCCGAGTAGGCGATGCCGTCGGGGAATTTCGCCCCGCCCAGCACATCGGCCGCGCGCAGCCTATAGAGGCCGTCAATCAGCCGCGTCTCGCGCACGGCGACCGAAGCTGCCGTGTTGTTGATGCGCGCCTTCTCGAAGCCGGGCACCTTGTCGCGGAAAAACCGTTCATAGCGGATGCAGGATTCGCGGCCCTCGATCTCGGCATAGGTGCGGTCCCAAGGATCGAGCATATCCAGCGCACCGCCATCGGCGCGGATTTGCTTGGTCACGTTGAGCAGCACTTCGCCCTCGCGCACGCCCAGAAACACGCCGGGAAAGAAGCGGTTAAGGCCGTATTGGTCGCCGAAAGCGCGCATGATCTCCGCAATCTGGTCCCAGGAGTGATAGCGCAAGCGCTCCGTATCGACGCCCATCATCCGGAACAGCATCGTGGGATGCTGCAGGGTTCCATCCTCGCCCATGCGGAACGCCCCGCCCGCGCGCGCGACGATGTCGGCGTCCCCGGTCGCATCGACCGTGACGCGGGCTTTCACCGCAACCATCCCGGCCTTTGTCGCAAACAGCACGCCGGTGACGCGGTCGCCCTGCATGATGGGGTTCAGTCCGGTGGCATGGAGCATCAGCTCGACCCCTGCGCTTATCGCCAGCCTGTCGAGCACCACGCGCAGCCAAAACGGATCGTACACGTCGATATAGGTTTGGAACCAGCGCTGCGCTCCGGTGAGGGCCGCTTGAGGGCGCGGACCCGTGGTGGAGGTGCGAAGCGCATGCACGATCGCCCGGTTAATCCCCTTGCCGATGAAACGCGGTACGTCCTCGCTGGCATGGGCAAGATACAGCCCGGCGAAGGTGCCGATCTCGCCTGACGCGTGCGCGCCGCCCAGGAAGCCGTAATGCTCGGCGAGAACCACGGACATGCCTTCCTGCGCCGCCCGAACCGCCGCCGCGACGCCCGCCGGGCCGCCGCCAACCACAAGCACGTCTACCTCGCGGACAACCGGCGCCTCGAAACTGGCTATGGTGATTTTTGGATAGCTGGCGGCCGGCGCGCGCGAGCTTGAAACGGGAAGCGGCTTGCCTGCCTGTCCGTGGTCCATGATGTCCTTCAAGATTTCGTCCTCATTTAACCCATCGCCGCCATCATGATTTTGTGCTCGGAGGCATCCGCGCCAGTAAATTCGGCGCTAATTCGGCCCTGCCGGGCGACCAAAACGCGGTCAGAAAGGGTAAGAATTTCAGGCAAATAGGACGAGATGATCACCACCACGCGGCCAGGGCCTTTCAGTGAGCGGATATAGGCGTGCATCTCGGCAATGGCGCCGACATCGACGCCGCGCGTCGGTTCGTCGATGATGACGATGCGCGGATTCTGCGTCAGCGATTTCGCCACCACTACCTTCTGCTGATTGCCGCCCGACAGCCGGTTCACCCGCAACCGGAGGTCGATCGCGCGAATCCCCAGCCGCTCGACCCATTGCTTGCCGAGCGCGGCACGTTCGCGCTTGGAGACGAAAATGCGCTTGGCTCCGGACCCAGCCAGCGCCCCCAGATAGATGTTTTCATCGATCCCCATCGTCTCGAAAAATCCGTCAACCTTGCGATCTTCGGTGACGTAGACGATGCCGTCGCGGATCGCCGCCGCCGGTGTCGTGTGGCGCGCCGGCTTGCCGTCGATGGTGATGACGCCGCCCCGCACGATGTCGCGCTTCAGCGCGCCAGCGATGACCCGCGCCATTTCCGAGCGGCCGGAACCGACCAGTCCGGCAATTCCCGTGATCTCGTTCTCGTAAAGCGAGAAGCTGGCGTTCTTGACCAGCGGGGCGGCGCGAAGATTTTCGACCGTGACCACCTTGCGCGGCCGCGTGGTCAGGCGCGTTTCGCGCTTGCCGATCTGGGTGTAATGCGTGCCGCCCATGTCGCGACCGACCATGTGGCGCACAATGCGTTCGCGGCTGAAGCTTGCCGCCGCATCGGTGACGATGTGCCGCCCGTCGCGCATGATGGTAATGCGGTCGGCCATGTCCATCGCTTCTTCAAGGTTGTGCGAGATGAAGATGATGCCGAGCTTGCGCGCTTTCAGGGTTTCGATCAGCTCAAAGAAGCGTTGCGTTTCCCCCGGCGTGAGCGCCGCGGTCGGTTCGTCGAAAATGATGGCGCGGGCGCCGAAATGGATGGCGCGGGCAATCTCGACCATCTGCTTCTGGCCCTGGCCCAGCCCGGCGACCACCGAGGTCGCGTCGATTGCGCCAAAATTGATCGAGGCGAGAAACTGCTGCATCTCGATGTTGAGACGCCGCGTGCCCTTCAGCAACGCCTCCTGGCCAAGCTGAATATTCTGCGCCACGGTCATCGCCGGCGCGAGGCTGGTTTCCTGATAAACCATCGCAACCCCGGCCTTCAGGGCATCCGCGGCCGATGCAAAGACTCGCGGTTGCCCGTCGATCAGAATGCGGCCCGAGGTGAGCGGAATGGCTCCTGCGAGCGCCTTGCAGAGCGTGGATTTCCCCGCGCCGTTTTCGCCGAGCAAAGCGTGGACTTCGCCCTCCCGCAGGTCGAAATTGATCTCCACGATGGCCGCCGTGCCGCCGTAGAGTTTGGTTGCGTTCTCCAAATGCACGAAGGTTTTTGGCGCAACCTCCATGCCGCCAGCCGATTGCGCGGCAAGGAAAGTGCGAATGCGTTCGCGCGCCGTCTTGCGCTTTTGCACGGTCTCGGAGGCGCGCTCCAGTCCGGGCAGATTCGACGATTTCAAGAGCACGCCATAGCCTTTGCAGGCGAGGTAAAGTCCGCCCGCGTGCTCGACGGCGCCAGTGATGCCGTGGCGCACATGGTTGGCCCCGGCGTGCAGGCTGGCGGTTGGTTGGCCTTCCGCGTCCAGCTTCACCACCAAGCCATAGGAGCGCGCGGGGGCCCAGGGTTTGATGGCTCCATCGCGGCGGATGCGGCCGGCATGCACGGATTCGGTCCATGGGCTGGCAGTCGCCGCATAGGGCGACTTCCAGGGATAGGGGTCGTAGGCGCTGGAAATATGGGCAGGGGCGAGCCAGGAGTCCGGATCCACTTCGGCCAGCATCGCCTTGCGGAACTCCGGCTCATTCAGAACAAAATCGCCCAGCTGCGTGCGCAGGGCAAAAATCGCCAACCAGTAACCGCCGCCGGGCGCCGCCGTGATCCGAGCCGGGTAGCCGGGCAGGTTGGTGAGCAGTTCGCGCCTCTCCACGAGGTCTTTGGCGGCTAACGAATACAAGCTTAGCGAATGGCCCCAGCTTTCGGCAACCAACAGGCTTTTGCCATCCGGCGTGATCGCAAGTCCATGCGGCCAGCGCAGACCGGTTGCCACCACCTCGGCTTTGCCGCTTGCTGGGTCAGCACGGATGATCCGCCCGCTGGCGCCAAGTTCGAGCAAATCGCGCGACCAGGCCGCCGGGGCGTGCCTGGTGGAGCCTTCGGCGATGAACAGCGTGCCGTCCGGCGCGGTGGCAATCGCAGTCGCGCATCTGATGGGTGTTCCACCGGCGTCCTTGATTGCCAGCATGGGCACGCCTTGATCGAAGATAACGACGCCCCGGCCTGATATGCAGGCGGCCAGCCGACGTTGGGAAATGACCGCCAACCCGCCTGCGTCGGCATCAACTTCCGCGAAAATACGGTGCGATCCTTCCCGCTCGGAATAGTGCAAAATCCTGCGGCCGGCGGAAAGGTAGATATCGCCGTCCGCCGCGATCGCGACATCGTCAAGCTCCGCAAGCCGCTCGATCACCGGCCAGCATCGCTCCAGATCGTCGTTCTGGCGGAGCGCTCCATCCAGCGGGGGTATTCCTGGCACGCGGTCCTCAACGCCGAGGGCGCCGCGAATGAGGTCGGAAAGACCGCTCATTTGGTCCCCCAATAGGATCTCGCGGAGGTCCAGGTTGGATCGGCGTCGGCCAGTTTCTTCCGGCCAAATCTGGTGCTGCCAATGGAGCCGAAGTATAGATAGCCGCGGTTTTCCCGCACCGAACCTAGCATGGCGAAATTACGCCCCAGCGCGTCCCAAAGAGAGCGAACGATGCGCCCCGAGTCATCGAATTTTCCGATGAGGCCGACATTGAAGTTCGGCATGAGCCATTCGTCCGGGGGAAGGCGGCGGGTCATGCGTTGACGGAACCCGGGCATCCGCATGGCGAGGTTATAGGCTGGGGTCCGGACGCCACAGAAAGCCACCCAATAGCCGCCATCCGAGGCGCGGTTTATCATCGCCGGAAAGCCCGGGAGATCATCCATGAAGGGTTCGAGGCGGCCTGCATTGCGGCCGCTCAAGGGGAGCCGGTAGATACGCGCCTCCCAGGCTGCTGATACGTAAATCGCACTTGCATCATGCGCGAGACAAACGCCGCTGCAGTAGGGTATCCCACGGAAAACGGTGCGGGTTTTGCCCGAACGCGGGTCGTGCTGGATAAGTGCGCCGTTGCCGCGCCCTTCCAGCGCGTCGGTCGTCCAGCTCTGGATTTCATGCCGCGTGGTGCCTTCGCCAAAAAAGATAGTCCCGTCCGGAACTATATCGAGATCGCTCGGCACGCGCAAACGGGAATCGTCGCGCACGGTGCTCCAGGAGCGGTTCGTCTGCGTCGTAAGTTCTTGCAAATCGCCGGATTTGGTTGCCCGGTAAAGGCCCCGACCGGCGATGCACATCACCAACCGGTCTTCGGCATCGAACTGAAGACCCAGCGGCCAGCCTCCGGTGCGCAGCCAATATTCCCTCGCGCGGTAATGCGTTTCGGGCCGGTAACGGACCACCCACCCCTCAGAGGTGCCGGTATAGAGCACGCCGTCCCGGTCAAAGACGATGTCGCCAGGACCGGCCGTCTCGAATTCGCCGAACGGAATCGCATCCTGCAAATCATTATTCACAGCAAATTCGCCCCCATCGCCGCGCATTGGCACTTTGGGGGGAGTCAATTTGAGCATTCCGGGAACGATGGCGGTCGCATCGAGGGTCTTGCGCCGGTTTTTGCCCCACCGCACATCCGCGGCGACCGCCGCCAACACGACGAGCCCAAGCCAGATCGACTGCGCCGAGCCGCTGACCCCGAACCGCACGAGCGCGTTGATCAGCACGAGAATAATGGTCGCGCCGATCAGCGCTCGCCCCACGGAGCCGCGCCCGCCGGCAAGGCTTACTCCGCCCAACACGGCGGCGGCGAGAGCCATGATTTCCATGCCGCGCCCGGCGTTCGAGGAGCCGCTGTCAAGCCGCGCGGCATATAGAACTCCGGCGAGCGCTGCGAGGACGCCCGAAAGCACATACACATTGAGAAGCACGCGGCGGATGTCGATGCCCGCATGGAGCGCCGCGCGCCTGTCGCCGCCTGTGGCCGTGATGTGCGAGCCGATGCGCGAGCGGGTCAGAATCATGTGCGCGGCCACGGCGACGGCGGCCAGCAGCGCGACATTGGTGGGAATGCCCAGCAGCGAACCTGAGCCGATGAACTCCCATGCCTTGCTTTCAATCGTCGCGCCGGCAAGGTCGCCGGAAAACCGCTGATCGAGGAGATTGACCGCGGCCCGCCCGATGATGAGTGTCGTCAGCGTGGTGATGAATGGGCGTGTTTTGATATAGCCGACCAACAGGCCGTTCCACGCGCCGATCAGACCGCCAAAGGCGAGTACGGCGGGAATGACTGCCCATACCGGCCAGCCCAGAAGCCCCAGCAACAACAGCGCCAGCATATTGGCCAGCGCGAACACCGCGCCGACGCTGAGATCGATGCCGCCCGAGATCAGCACGATCGCCATGGCCATGGCGACGAAGCCGAATTCAGCGAATTCGCGGCCGGTCCGCGTTAGATTGTCGGAACTGGCATAGCCGGGGATCATAATGGCCGCAGCCCCGATGACAATCACCATCATCAGAAACGGAAAGAACGCTTCCGTCCAACGCTTTTGCAGCAGCTCGGAGAACGCTTGGCTGGCTGAGAATTGCTGGAGGGCGCGCGCCAATGGCGAGATGGCGCGCCGGTCCGGCGGCGCTTTGCCGGTGTCCTTGTCACGGGCTTTGAACAGCGGCGATGAGCGGTCGGTAGTCAGCATGGCGGACCTCACAAATCGCCTTGACGCGCGGTTTCCTCGTCTCTCGGATGCAGACGGACGTCGATGACAATGGCGCCGAGCAGCACTAGGCCTTTGATGATGTCCTGCACGTCGCTCGGCACATTCATCAACACCATGCCGTTCAACAAAATGCCGATCAGAGCGACGCCGGCCAGAACGCTGCCCACGCCGCCGCGCCCACCAACCAAACTGATGCCGCCGACAACCACGACCATCAGAATGTCGAAAATCAGCGTGGAGTTTGAAAGCGACATGTTCACGCTGGCGATGCTTCCGCTGAGCACCATGCCACCGATAAAGGCCATGAATGCCGAGACGGCATATTCGAAAACCACGAGCTTGCGCACTGGAATGCCAGTGAGCCGCGCCGCGCCGTGATTATCGCCTTGCGCGTAAATAAACCGGCCCCATACAAAGCGCGTGAGGAATATGTGCGCCGCCAGGGCGCAGGCCGCGAAAATGATGACCGGCATCGGAATGCCGTAAACACTGCCCTGGCCAAGGAAAATAAGATCGGTTTGATCAGCCGGGATGCCGTAAAGACTGCGGTCGAACAGTGCGACGCGAGCTAAGCCGCCAATGAAAATGCTCGTTCCGAGCGTTACGAAAACCGGCGGCATATCGGCAAAAGCGACCAGCACGCCATTCACGACCCCGCATGCGAGCGCGAAGGCAAGGCCGGCCGCGGCGGCCGCCGGCAAGCTCCAACCCTCGACGATGAGGCTCGCAACCCATGCCGACGAAACGGTGAGTATCACCACCTGGGAAATATCCAGTCCCCGTCCGATCACAACGATCGCGGCTCCGACCGCGAGCACGCCGAGCACTGACACGTTGCGGGCCAGAACGGCGAGGTTGCCGGTTGTGAGAAAGCCTTCCAAGAAATAGCTGAACGCCGCGAACAGCAGCAAAGCGCCGATCAAAACGATCCGCTCCTGTTCCAAGCCATTCTTGATAGCGGCCCAAACCGAAGGGCGCTCGCCGCGCGCGCGGGCGATCCGCCCCGCGTCCAATTGCGGTATAGCCTGTTGCCCGGCATTTTCTCTGCCGGTGGCCGAAGTGGCGTCCATTGCGCCTCCCTAAACGGCGAAGTAGCCTGCTTCTTTTTGTTTGCGACTTTAGACAGTCGATTTGTTCAATATGGAACTATATATACAAATTGTCCCGTATGAAACAGAAAATAATGCTGTTATGCATCCATCGTAAATGGATGAAATGTGAAGCCTTTGACGGCGAAGAGACCCTCGGGGACGATGCCTATGGAGAGCAGAATGCTAAAACTGCGCGCTGGGCCGGAAGACGACGCCGCCGCCTCTGTGCCGGTGGTCAACAGTCCGTCGCGTCTTGACGAAATCGTCGAGGGCAGCCCGATCGGGCTGGGCTATCTGATGGCCTATATGACCAACAATTACCTTGGCCCAGTCTACAAACTCGTCGAGAGCCGCTACAAACTGACATCGCCGGAATTTTTATCCCTGATGTGCATAGCGCGCGTGCCGGGAATCAACGCCATCGACATCAGCCGCTCGTCGGGCCGCCCCCGCAACAGCATCAGCCGCGCAGTCAATCTTCTGCTGGATAAGAACTTGATCACAGTCGAAGCCGATCTGGTGGATAAACGCCGCAAGCGTCTCGTGGTGACGACCCAGGGAGGCAAGCTGTATACGAAAATTGAACATATGTTCGAGGAACGTCATTCGCATATGCTTTCCGTTCTCGATGGCCGGGAAATAGAACGAATGGAGGCACTGCTCAGAAAGCTTGCCTTTCGCGCCGACAGCTGGGCCAAGCCCTACTAATAATGCGGCATGAGCACAGGATCACAGGGCGGTAGGGAATCAAGCCCGCCGCGTGATCCTGGCAAAGTTAGAAGTTCCAGCGGGCAATTGCGTATGGGGTTGTGCGCGCTTCATTATCGCCGGTTGGATTGTCCACGCCTAATATGCCGCCATAACGATGGTGCTCAAGCCGAACGCCAATATCCAAGGTCGTATTCGGGATGCGCATCGTCACATCGGACCGTGAATAGACTTCCAAATCCCGGTCATCGTCGCGGAACGTCAGCAGCAGAAGCTGTTCCCACTTGAAATCCAGATCGTAAATCTTGAACGGGAAGATGGCGAAGGTGCGCGACAGGATCGCGTTGTTGTCGGTCGCCCCGGTGAAATCGTAGCGGCGGAAAAAGAGATCGGTCTCGAAGAAGGCCGCGCCTGGGATCGCCAAATCAACCGAGATGCCGATGTTCTCTGAATGGAAGTCGAAGTAATCGGACTTCTCGATGCGGCCGGCAAGGTACACATCCTTGATCAGGCCGAAGGAAAAATTATGCCCCGTTGTCTTAGTCAGACTAAGCCGTGAAACCCAAAGCGCAAAGAATGTGGAGTCTCCGCCCGCCAGTCCGATAAGGGGAATGGCTCCAATATTGTCGCCGTGCCAAATGTTCACATCGAAGTAGTTGTCGCCGTATTTCCAGACGCCGTAATGCTCGAATTCGAGCAGGGCGACCTCCTCGTCCGAAGTGCCGGTGCCGAATACCGTGTCCACTTGATTGTTCCAGCCATAGCCTACGGTGATACGAGTGTTCTGGTACGACTCCTCGGCCTGGGAGGGCATTGCCGCAGCAAGCGCTGTGAAGGCCAGCGCAAGACTGCCCAGAGCAATTTTTCTTATGATCCCAGTGTTTAGCATGAATAACCCCCATCAATTTATTTGTCATTTCTGGTAGGAAGGCCAGACATCACTATAGAACTGCGCGCGTCTGACGCTTATGGAAAGCGTTTACACACCGCTGTTTGATAGCGAGTTTTTTTAGGTGGGAAAACACTTAGATTTAAACACGAATTATCGTGAATTAAACATTCTGAACTCCTCCACCCATTTTTTATTGCCAATCTGCTTATGAGGTTGCCCTTAGAGAGCGGACTGATACCAGGCTTTTGCCAACCTGTTCTGTATGGAACTATAAATGATAATTAGTCCCAAATGGAACTTTAAAGAATTAAGTTTAGGTGAAAATCCGTGTACCCTGTGATAAAATTGAGACAGTCCTGCTCGGGTGCTGAGCCTGCCATGGCCGGCGATATGGGCGGCGATGAAGTGGGGGGCGCTCCGGATGCCTCTGCGGTGTAAGAATGGGGCGTGGTGCAACAACACCGCCGCATATTGAGTCAAAAGAGGCGCGTCTGGCCGAGCACGTCAAAGTGGGCAGTGGGGTCTAGCGAAAGGTAGACCTTTCGGACGGGCCTCTCCTTTAGGCGGCGAGGGCACATCGCTAGAATACAGCGTTCCGTGGAGTGCTTCCGCAAGCCTAAAGCCGACGTGCTAGCCGCCACTGACTGTTTGCATCCATTTAGCAGCTCTCTTCGTTGGCCGCTGCCGCTCTCGTATTCATGATCCAGAACAAAAGATGCGCATCGTCGCAAGACGATGCGCATCTTCCGAGCTTAAAATATTCGTTACTTTGAGCTAGCGCTACTTCTGTGCAACCATCGCTTCAGGGAAACACGTGTTCGGTCGGAGCGTCTCCTTGGTGACGAGCTCGTTCGGTGAAAACAGCGCCAGTTTCATCGCGCCCGGTTTTTGTCCCGACATCAGCAACATGCGCACGGCGGCCATGATGTCTTGGCCTTGGCGAACCGAGTTATACATCCAATATTTGGTGAAGCCGCCGTCCTTGACCAGATCGCACATCTGCTGCGAGCCGCCGCCGGAGCTGTAGACCAGGACTTGGCCCTGCTTGCCGGCCTCTTTCACAGCCGCTACCGTCCCCAAATCCATATAATCCCAAAAGCCGAAGGTGGCGCACAGATCGGGATGCTGCTGCAACACGGCTGAAATGTTCGCCTTTGCATTATCCGAGGACCACAGCGGGCCGGTAGACTGATCGCTGACGATCTTGATCTCCGGATGCGCCTTCAGCACCTCCTTCACACCATTATATTGGTCGTAGGTCGCGGCTGCGGTGGTTGCCCCCTGAATGATGGCAATTTTGCCGGACTTGCCCTTGGAAGGGCTGCATTCCTTCACCAGGTCCTGCGCCGCGATCGCGCCAAGCGTGAGCCAGTCGCCGCCGACAAACGCATCGGTTTTCTGGTTCGACACCATGTTGATTTGGACCACAAAAATTCCTGCGTCCTGCGCCTGCTTTAAAAGCTTGGCCAGCACCTTGACGTCCGGATTATGCGCAATGATCACATCAACCTTGTTCGCGATGGCTGCTGAGATCGCTTGCGTCATTACATCCGGACTCCAATTTGCGTCCTGGACCGTGAGCTCCATGCCAAGCGCGGCGGCCTCGCGCTTAATCACATATGTCCAACCGTCAAAAAGCGCATAGCCCGTCACGATCGGCACATAAACGATCTTTTTGCCTTTGAAGGCATCACGCGCAGAGCGCCATAACTCGCCCGAGGTGCCGGTGAATTCCAGCTTGTCGAATGAGGCAGTTCCTTGCGCGCGGACTGGTGTCTCCAGCGCGCTCGCTGCGCCAAAAGCAATGGCCCCAGCCGCTAATGTCTTCAGCCAGTTGACCCTGTAAGCGTGACGTTTCCTCATTTGCTTTCTCCCTGTTTTTTTGACTTTTAGGTCGCCTCGCCAGCGCAGGTTTTTTTCGCCAAAGCAGGCTTAGCTTCAATGCGCATGGCGCAATTAATGTTCTATATGGAACTATATTAGCAAATTTCACCCACATGGAACAATTAAAAAATGATCGAAACGCATTTAGCCGTGCCGTGACCAAAATGTCGCGACTCAGCCATTTGAGGGAAGCCTGGAAAGTAATGGAATCGCTTGTCCTGCAAAGTCGAGGCCGAGCCAGTCCAAGACCGCCGAGCCGCACTTATTCTGTGGGAGCCAAGGCAGAGCCGTCAGTCCGGCTGGATGCGAGATTTGCGGCTGGCGTTTCTAGTGCTCAATTAAGGCGGTGTTGCTCGAATTGTGGCGGGGTTGCAACAGCGCAAACCAGATATCTTCGGGGCCGTCGCGGGCTATAGTACTAATTTGCTTAAAATGCTAATGATCGCGGGGAGGACGGTGAGGGTGTATTTATGTTTAGGCATTTCAGTATTGGTGCGGCTATTGGTGGAATCACGCTGGCTTTATTCCTCTCTGGCGCAGTCCTAGCGCAGCAGCCGACCCGCACGACGGCCACATACGGTGCGTGGATCGTACAATGTAGCACGGTGAAAGATGCCAAGGTCTGCGAGATGGTCCAGACCCTGGGTCAACAAGACCGGCGCGTGGTTGCGCAAATCGCAATCGGCCGGTTGCCAAACTCTGAAATCATGCGCGCCGTGCTGCAGGTGCCCGTCGGCGTTGAGCTGACGAAACCAGTCACTCTGTCGTTCAGCGACAATGACAAAGACAAATTCCAAGGCCGCTATGTGACCTGCACGCCGCGCTTCTGCCGGGCGGAATTCGATTTACCCGCCACAATGACGAAGTTGCCGGACAAGCTCGAGAAGGGAGCGATCAATTTCCATCTGTCAGGGAAAATGGTCATCGTCCCAATGAAATCAGATGGAATGCTGGCGGCGTTTGACGCCGTCTTTAAGAAAACAAAGGGTTGATAGGGCGCGTTGCTTTAGAAAATAATTGATGGGGGAAATAGAAATGCTGAATTACATTTCAGAGCGTTGTTTTATCCGCCTCGCAAAGACAGATCATATCCGTTCGAAGCTGCGTTCTTCGGTCAGCAGCATTGCAATCGCGGTTGGTTTGTTGACGGCGGCGGGCGCTTCATCGGCGGATGCGCAGACTTTTGACCAATTTGTCATCATTCAGCCGATCCAAGTTTGTGACGATGCTGGCAACAATTGCGCGGTTGTCGATTTGCGACAAGCGGCCACTGCGCGCACGTTGCAGCAAGCCGGTGTTCTTCCAATCTACCTGCCGCAGACGCAGTTTAACAGTACAGCGCTGTTGAACAGCAACAATGGAACGGGCAGTTTTAACGACGCGAATGGCGGCTCAGCTAACGCATTGAACCTCAACATGTGGTTCACTGCTGCGGGGTCCATCGTCGATTGCGGCGGGCCAGGGACAAATATTGTTGGCTGTGGAAGTACTCCTGGAAGATTTCTCGTGATCGACGGGCCCTTTAACGCCAATAGCGCCACAGATAATGGCCTTGAGCAAAACCTCATTCCTCATGAGATCGGCCATACCTTTGGTCTCCCGCACACGGTTCCAAATGCCGACCTGATGAACCCCACAGTTCAAACCGATCAGTTTGCCGCAATCGGCGTCACCAACTTTCTGCTCTCTGGCACGGAAATCACGACGATCCGAGACAATGCCAGATCGCAAGCATCGGCGGTGAATTGCATTGGCGATACCAATTTAGCGGCCGGCTCCGCCTGCTTGAACGTCTTCGGCCAAGGCGGAAACAACGTCATCACGTTGAACAACGGTTCGGGTGTTTTGCAAAACGTTCAGGGCGATGATGGCGACGATACGATCAGCATTCAAAGTGGGTCGATCGTCGGCGGCAATGTGACCGGAGACGCCAATAACGACACGCTTAACATCGGTGGCATCGTTATGAACGATGTGCTGGGCGGCGCGGGCGATGACGACATCGTCGTGCTCTCAACCGCTCAGGTGATCCGCAATATCGATGGCGGAAGCGGAGCGGACGATATCTCCATTGCCGGAAGGGTTGCCGCTGGCAATTTCGCGGCGATCGCTGGCACTGGAGCGCTTACAACGGCAATCGTTGCAAGCCCGACACAAGTTCGAGGTGGCGCGGATGGAGATACAATCACAGTTCAGGCTGGCGCGATTGTGGCGGGAAGCGTGTTTGGCGATGACAATGATGGAAACGAAGCCAACGATGCAGGCGACACCATCACCGTATCTGGCGGTCAGGTTATCGGTACCATCGACGGCGAGGGCGGTAGCGACATCATCACTATTTCGGACGGCGCTATAAGGGCATTTACCGACGGAGGCGCTGGGAGCCCGACGCAAGGTGGCAGTGTGCTCGGCGGCGGCGGTGGCGACACCATCGCCGTAACAGGCGGCCGGATCGCCCGTAACGTCGAGGGCGAAGATGGCGCCGACACTATCTCCATTCTCGGCGGCACAGTTTTTGGCAACGTGCTTGGCGGCGAGGGTGCCGATACGATCAGCCTTGCTGAACCTGGCACGGTCGACGGCAATGTCGATGGCGGAGCTGGGACCGACACCATTACCATCGCCTCTGATCCAACCAACGTCTTTGGCGGCATTGGCGGCGATTTGATCACGCTGAACGGTGGCGCGGTGGTGACAGCGAGCGTTTTCGGCGACGATGGCGATGGCAACGAAGCCAACGGCGATGGCGACGACATCATCGTGATGAATGGTGGCTTTGTCGGCGCCAATATTAACGGCGAAGGTGGAAGCGATCAGATCAGCATTCTTGGCGGATTTGTAGGAAACAATATTGTCGGCGGCGGCGGAGCGGATATTGTCGCCCTCGGCGGCGGGACCGTGTCAGGCAGCGTCAACACCGGCGACGGGCAGGATATCATTACGCTATCGGCAACCTCCGTGGGCGGAAGCATCGATGCTGGCGCTGACGCTGACACGATTACGATCAACGGCGGAAGTGTGACGAGCGTCTTTGGTGGAGGCGGCGGCGACGAAGCAAACTGGACCGGCGGTACGATCGCGTTATCTGTCGACATGGGAGACGGCACCGATAGGCTCACCATTCTCGGCGTCAACGCAGGCGGGACGGCGCTACAAGCCGGCTTGACGGCGCTCGATGGCGGCGATGACGCTTCCAGCGCCGACGGTCAAATTGACATCCTTAATCTCAACGGTGTGGTGGAGGTGCTCACGGACCTACAGAATTGGGAGTTTATCAATCTGAACGCTGCGTCCATCGCCAGCCTTGGCAATGCCACCCGGACGATCGACACAGAGCAATTCCTTATTTCCTCTACGTCCACCCTCATAGCATCCAGCAATGTGGGCGGTCAGACTTTTACGATCGATGGCAATCTGGTGAATTTCGGCTCGATCAACATGGTCGGCCTTACGCCAAACTACGATACGTTGGAGGCGACTGGAACATATGATGGCCGAACGGGCTCGACACTGAGCGTGGATAGCTTCCTCGGCGCCTTTGGTTCACCCTCCGATCTTCTTCTGGTGGGGACCAACACGATTGGGAACACGGGACTCATCGTCAATGACACAAATGCCGGGCCGGGCGTTTTTAACCCGATCGGCATCGAGGTCGTGCGCGTCGAGGGCGTGCCCGGCAGCACGGTGCAGGAGAATTTTACGCTCTTGGGCGGCCCGATTGAAAAAGATCTTTGGGTCTTTGACCTTGGCCTCGACGATACGCGATCCAATCCCGGTCGCGCCAACGCCGATGTTCACGTTCTCTACAGCCGGCCAGGTGAAATCGTTCAGTTCTCGCCATTTTTTGTCACCGGCGCTCTTTCGGCGTTCCATTCGTCGCTTGATCCATGGATCGATCGGCAGCACACGCTCGCCGACGCGGTTGCCTCGAACAACTTTGGCCTTGTCGGCCTGAAGGACCAACCTGCCGCCCGCACCGGGACGTTCGTCGATGTTTGGGCCGCGCCCTTTGGATCGCGCAAGACGGAAGACGCCATTTCGACGCTGACATTCTTTGGCGACAGCTTTTCCGCCCGGATGGATTACGACCAAACCACCTATGGGTTTCAAGCCGGTGTCGACCTTGTCACGATCATGGAAGGCGGAGACGCCATCATGGCAGGCTTTTTCGGCGGCTTTTTGAACTCCTCGGTCACGCCCGACGCTATCCCGGTTTCGGGCGATTATGAGGGCGGAACCTTCGGCGTTTACGCCAGCTATGTGAATGGCGGATTTACCTTGAGCGCGGTTGGCAAGACTGACCTGCTCAATTTTGATTGGAGAGCGCCGACGCTCGACCTTGACGCTTCTTCCGACGTCAACACCTTCGGCGGGCGGCTTGAAGCGGCCTACAAACTCCCAGTTAGCACCGCAAGCTGGCTTGAACCCTACACCAACCTGACCTATGCCAAGAGCAATTGGGATCAGTTTTCGGTGCTCGCAACAACATTCTCATTCGATGACAATGAAAGCATCTTAGGCCGCGCGGGCGTCAGGCTTGGGACGGACTTCCAGAACAGCGAAACCTTATTCACGAAGGTGTTTGCTGGTGTCGGCGTCGTCTATGAGTTCGACGAGAACAACACCGCAAACATTATCAGCGGCGGCTTTGTCCTTCCGCTCCAACATCAAGCCGATACGACCAGTCTCGAACTGCAAGGCGGCTTTAAGCTGGAGGATATCAGCTCGGGGCTAGCCGTCTCGATCACCTCGACTGGACGGTTTTCCGAAGAGGCCGAGGAATACGGCGGTAAGGCGACGGTTAATTATAAATTCTAAATGCGACGGAATACACGGACTGGCTCAGAGCAAAGCGCCATTGCTAGGCGCTTTGCTCTGATTATCTCTCGCCGAAAGACGTGTTGAGCCGTGTGTGGCCGGAGTTTGGCGGTCACCGCTAGATTAATGTAGCAAGCGGCGAATATGCTACGGCCGATCGCGACCCTATGCTCGCAGGCCATTCGGCATCGGCCGCTTATGCGGAAAGCGCCCGCAGCCTAAGGATCGATCAGCACGCCCGGATTGAGCATGCCTGTTGGATCGAGCGCTTGTTTGGCTGCCCGCAGGGCTGCGGCGAATAAATCCGGGCGCTGACGGTCGTACCATCGGCGGTGGTCGCGACCGACCGCGTGGTGATGGGTGATGGTGCCGCCCGCCGCGATCAAGGCGTCGCTGGCCGCGTCCTTGATCGCCTGCCATTGCTCAAGCAACGCGCCGTGCCGGCCGAGCGCGTGGAATGTGAAATAAGGCGCCGGGCCGTCCGGATACACATGGGTGAAGCGGCAGGTCACCTCGCCCTTGACGCCGGTGGCGTCCTCGATCGCTTTTTCGGTCGCGGCTTTCACATCCTCATGGAAATTTTCGAAACGCTCCCAGGTGATCGAGGTTTCGAAGGTGTCGTTGATGATCCCCGACGGAACCGTGAACTCGCGCGCGTAGGGCATGCGGATGAAGGCGTTGCGCCATACGCCGGCTGCGCCGTCGCGATGCGCCTCGCTTGATTTCGCGGGCTCGGGCACGCCGCCGTGATCGGCGCAGCATTCCAGTGCGCGCGCCATCCAGGCGTCCTGCGCGTGATCGCCGGACTCGAAGGCCAGCACCATGATTGCGGCGCTGCCGTCGGCTGCGCCGGTGTTGCGCGCTTCGTTTGCGTCGAGGATACGGCAATTTGACGGGTAAAGTCCGGCCTGCGCGATCGCGCGAACCGCGTGAGCGGCGGCGAAGAAGGTCTTGAAGCGCACGGATGTGCCGGCGCGGAATTTCGGACGCGACTGAAGCCGCATCCAGGCGCTCGAGATCACGCCGAGCGTGCCCTCCGAACCGATGAACATGCGATCTGGGCTGGGCCCGGCGCCGGAGCCCGGCAGACGGCGCGTCTCAAGCGCGCCCTTGGGCGTGATGACGCGCAGGCTTTCGACGAGATCGTCAATATGCGTGTAGAGGGTCGCGAAATGACCGCCAGAACGCGTCGCGATCCACCCGCCGAGTGTCGAATATTCGAAGCTTTGGGGAAAATGCCGAAGGGTCAGCCCGTGCGGCTTGAGCTGGCTTTCCAGCGCGGGTCCGTAAGCGCCGCCCTCGATCAGAGCCGCGCGAGACGTCGCGTCCACCTCGACGACCTTGCCCAGATTGCGCATGTCGAGCGTCACGGCCGCCGCGTAGCGCTGCTCATCGATCCGGTGCTCGACGCCGCCACAAACGCTCGATCCGCCGCCGAACGGCGTCAGCGACGCCCCTACGCTTCCCGCCCAGTCCATAACCGCGGAGATCTCCGCCTCATTGCGGGGATAGGCGATGACATCGGGCGCGCAGTCATAGTCGGCGAGCATCGCCCGCACATAATCAGGATAAGACTTGCCATACGTATGCGCGACGCGGTCGTAGCGCTCGGTTGCACAGAAAGCGGACAGCGACGACGGCACTTTAACGCGCGGCTCGCGCAGCTCGATATCCTCCAGGCGCGGCAGCGCAACGGTCTCGAAGGCGTCGCGGCCAAATTTCGTCATATAGAGGCCGAGGATGACCTCCTGCTCCTGCCGGGTCATGCCCTCGCCCTCGCGGCCCCAGCCGTAATGTTTCAGCCGCGATGTGCTCATGATGCCTCCCGGTATTATTATTTGCTGTCGGAGGGCGCGGCGGCCCAAGACCGCCGCGCCATCGACGACAAGCCTGCCCAATTCTAGCGCCGAAAACAATCCCGCGCTGCTCCGGCAACGAATCCGGTCTAAAGGGCGATGCAGCTTCGCGAAAGCGGCATCCCGGCAGGCACTGGGGAAGGATTCGTCAAATTTTGCGGAGCGGCGCTTCGGTTGCAGAGCAAGGCCGGCGGCAAAAGCGCCTCGGTCAATTTCATCAGTTCCGCCTGACGCCGCGCGCCGGTTTTTCTCAAAATATTTTGCAGGTGTGTTTTCATCGTGTTGGCGGAAACGCCCAGAGCCTCGGCGCACTCGGCGCTGTTCATGCCTTGAATCAGCAGCGTCAATGCGCGAATCTCTGCTCGTGTGAGCTGATACCGCCGCGCGAAAAGATGATCGGGAAACGGCGAGGACTTTTCCTCCTCCTTGAGGAAGATCGCATAGCGCGCATTGAACGGCGAGGCCACATCCCGCCTCATGCCTCGATGAAGTGGCAAAATCCAAGCAACCATTTCGTGACCCGCCGCGCCTTGAATCGGAATGCCAATCCCGCAGTCCGGATACGCGCCCGACCCGGCATTGCTCAGGCGGGCGACTGTTTCTTTAAGCTCCCTGGCAGCCCTGGGATTACGCGCCGAAAGATACTCCCCGGCGCGGCGGAAGGTCATCCCTGATTCGAGTTCCCGCAATGCGGCGCGGTTTGCGTGCACGATCCGCATCTTTGCGTCGACCAGAATGACCCCGACCGTTAGCAGGTCGACGGCGTCCGAAACCATCGCTTGCTGCAAGGTCTGCGTTTCGAGGAGATCGCCGATCCCGATCGCCCGGCGGATATGCGGCGCTATCAGACGCAACTTGGCCAAATCGGCCGTCCCAATGGGATTCCGGTCGATTCCGCGCATGGCCGCGAACAATTCAAAACGTCCAGCCGTTCTACCCAAAACATACAGCATCGCATCATGCAGTTTTTTCGGCCGAAGCGCTTCCTTGTACCAGCGGCTAGCCACGAAAGCGGCCTCACCAAAGCATCCGATGGCGGTGTAGGGTTCGTCGATATCAGAGCGCCAGCCCGCGTAAGTCAGAGGATTGGTCGGAAGCGGCTTTTGCATCGCTTCCTCAAGGCAGGAATCGATATTCCACTTTAGCAAAACGCGTGGGCGCGTATTGACCAGGTCGTGCCGAGAAATTGAACTGTTATCTGCGTCCAGGATGCGCCCTGCCTGCTCAAGGACAGTCGGCCAACCTGACGGCTCGACTATACAGTCATAAATATCGCCGATGAGATCATGGTAACACATGGATTGCACCATCAAACTGGTTGATTAGATCACCAAAGCAAGCAGCTACAATTTCCCACCCAGCTGAATTCATGTTTCGATTCTTGTTTGTACACGCCGAATTTGCCAATGTTGCTTCCAGCCACCCGGCAGAAACGCCACTGGCGTCCTGCGGTCCTAAGGTGTCTTACCCGGCGCGGCGTCATTCGCCCGTCAACGCAGCGTTAATGCGCTGGCGGAGCGGGGTGGTTTTTCATTTGAAACCGATGGACCGGAGATATATTTGCACCAGTGCCGTAACCCAAAGCTCGCGGCCGGAGTAGCGGTAGGATGCTAAGCAATGGCGATCGAAGCGCTTGAGCTGCCGACCGATTCGCCTTCCACGAAGGCTTTGCTGGCGGCATTGGCAGAGCGTCACGGCGATGCCATTGCGCGCGCATCACGGCTATTGGCCCGCCTGTTCTTGCTGCGCTCACCCTTTGCGCGCGGATTGCGCTTCGTTGGCGGCGAGGCTGCTTTCGGCCCGCTAACGCCTTACATCCCCGCGCAGCGCCCTTTGAGTTTGGCTGGCAGTGGCGAAACCATCGAGGATGCGCTGGCCTCCTGCATAGGCGAAGGGGTGGAGCGACTGTCTCAGTTCGAACGGGCGGGCGATGTCCGGATTGAATGCAACCGCGAAGACATCGCTTTGCGGGCGATGCCAGCGGCAGCCGGCCTGATTGAAGCCTTATTGGAGACATCCGCTGGCCTCCAGGGTTCTCCGGCCGCGTTGGTCGAAGGTCAATGTCTTGCAACCGGAGAAACGGTTCTCCTGCCCGCCGATTGGTGCCTCAGGCGGCAAAGTTCGGGAGCGCTAGCCATCCCGCGGGCGACGCTCAGCACCGGCTGCGCCGCCGGCCCCGACGCGCAACAGGCGGCGGCGCGCGCCCTGCTCGAACTGGTTGAACGGGATGCTGCGAGTCTTTGGTGGTTCGGCGGGCAAAAGGCCAGACCCCTTGCGGCTGACAGCGCGGCAATGGCGGAAGCCGTCAGGCTTTTCGGCGTACTGCGCCAAGGCGAAGGCCGGCGCGCGAGTTGGCTCCTCGACATCACGACCGATCTCAACATCCCTTGCTTTGCGGCGGTGTCGGTTGAAGCGGATGGGTTCGGATTTGCTTGCGGCTTAGGCGCGCGGCTCGATCCTATCCAAGCTGCGCGTGCCGCCATCTTCGAGATGTGTCAGATGGAATTGGCTCTGCCGCTGGTTTCGGCGAAGCAGCAGCAGCTCGGCGAGGACGCGCTTAATGAGGCCGACCGCCGCCACATCGCGCGAGCCAGGGACATCGATGCAGCTCGATGCGACCTGATCCAACCGGCCGGTGCGCCCCGCCGCCATTCCGGGCCGTTCAGCATCGCAGGTGAAGAACAGCTTAGCGAGCTGCGTGCCGCCTTTGCGCGCGAAGGCATCGAGGCCGCATTGGTGGATATGACACGCGACGAGTTCAAAATCCCGGTTGTTCACGCTTGCGCGCCCAAGTTACAGCTTATGCCAGGTAATCTGCGCACCGAACGGCTACACCAAGCCATCGAAGCAACGGGCGGCGGCGAGCGCTGGACGGGCGGGGTGCCATTGCATTAAGGCGCCGCGCATTTGCGTTGTGGACGGCAAGAGCCGCCTTCCGTTAACATAATCTACAAGCAATAAGGATAATTCCCTGACCGATCGCCCATTCACCAATCATTTGCAACCATGCCAGGCGGTAGAGTGCGTTTCCCGGACGAACACCAAGCCAGTAGCGTGAGGCTCTCGATTAGCGTCATCGGCCCGTTGGTGAGTAAGGTCGGCGGGCAGACAATCGTTCCCATAAACCGGAAATCGCGGGCGCTGCTCGGCTATCTTGCCGTCGCAGACTTGGGGGAGGAGACCCGCGAACGTTTGGTTGGGCTGCTCTGGAGTGAAATGCCGGAGGGCAGGGCGAGAGGATCGTTGCGCCAGGCAATCCGCGACATTCGCAAAGCCCTTGAGACCATTGGCTTCGACGGCGTCACCGCCGATAGGAGCACCGTCCGGCTCGACCGTTCCAAGACCGATGTCGACCTTTGGGAGGTTATCGAGGCGGCTAAATCGGGCCGCGTCCATCCGCTTTTGCTTCAATCAGAGGAACCATTCGAAAAGCTTCTGGCTGAATTCGAGACCATCGACCCCGCTTTCCGCGTCTGGCTGGTTCCCAAACGCCAATCGCTTTCTGATCGGTTAACCCGGCTGCTTGAGACGGCAATGCGCTCCCCGGGAGTGCAACCCAGCCAGTCCTTGCTGCTGGCCCGCGCGCTGCTCAGCCTTGACCCGACCCACGAGGAAGCGGCGCGGACCCTCATTCTCAGCTTGGCGCGGTCCGGCGACATGGGCGGAGCTTTCGGCATGTACCGCAAGCTGTGGGATCTTCTCGAAGAGGAGTATGACGTCGAGCCGTCGGCGCAAACCCAGGATTTGATCGCGGCCCTGAGACTTGAACAACCGCCGCCCGCCAGCACCGTGCCGGAAAAAGTCCCGCCGGTCCCGACCCACGCCGCGCCGCCGGAAGCAGAATCGATCTTGCTCACGCGGCGCGATCACATCCCCTCGCCTTCGGCAATTGCCCGCAAGATCGTCGTCGCCATCGGAGCGTTCGAGTCCGCCGGCGTTTTCCCAAATCAAAAATACCTGGTTGACGGGTTCCGCCGCGAGCTGATCGCATGTTTGGTCAGGTTTCGCGAGTGGCTGATCTGTGACGGACCAGGATTGGCCTCATCGCCAGTTCGCATTCCCAACGCTGACGGCGAATATGTGATTGAGGCCAACGCCACTGCCGACGCGGATAGCGTCCGCCTCACGCTCACTCTGCGCGAGACGGCGACGGGTATCTATCTGTGGAGCGAACGGTTACAGCTCTCCATGGACAATTGGCTGCACGCCCAGCAACTCGTCATTCGGCGCCTGACGGCCGCGCTCAACGTCCAACTGTCGGCGGGACGTCTCAAAAGTCTGGTCCCCGGACCGTCCGACGATCTTCTCGCTTACGACCAGTGGCTGCGCGGCCAGGCGCTCTTTTTCGAATGGAGCCCGGCGAGTTGGTATAAGGCCACGGAAGTTTTTCAAGACATCATCGCCCGTCACCCGGCCTTCGCGCCCGCCTATTCAAGCCTGGCACAGCTGCAAAACACGATCCATTTCGTGCATCCCGGCGTTTTTCGCAACCCCCAGCGAACGGATCAAGCGCTCGCCTACGCACGCGAATCGGCAAATCTCGATCCGATCGATTCGCGCGCTCATTTGAGCCTTGGCTGGGCTTATGCGACGGCAAATCAGCATGGAAACGCCGCTCTGCACCATCAACTTGCCTGCGAACTCAATGAAAACGATCCGTGGACTGTCGTGTCGGCGGGCTTGGGATTTGCGTTTCGCGGACAGGTGGACCGCGCAAAAGCGCTCGCCGACCAGGCTATGAGTTTGGCACTGACACCCAGCCCTTCGCATTGGCGCTATCAAGCCATGATCCGCTACATCTGCGGCGAGCACGAGGCCAGCATCGCGGCAGCGGACCGTGCCGGGGGGTCGGTCGTCAATATTCTTGCCTGGAAGACGGCGGCTCTCAACCAGCTTGGCCGGCGGAAAGACGCCGAAACCACCGCCGAGGCGTTTTTCAACGCCGTTCAATCGCGATGGTTCGCGCACGAGCCGCCCACGCGTGAAGCCATGTCGCGCTGGATCATGCACGCTTTCCCAATCGAGAGTCAGGACGTCTGGGAGCGCCTGCGCAACGATTTTGGCCGCGCCGGCGCTCCGGTCGAGGGGATCGCACATTATTCGTAAGGCTGGTCGTCCGAACTTATCCGCACATCGAAATCGTATAATCGCCAATTCGGCAGGCATGGGCGCGAAGCTTGTCTTCGGGAGGAAGATTATCGTCGTCGATGAATTCCTCATAAAAGCTCGGGAATGGGTATGAGCCGCCCGGCTGGCTAAGCACCTCTTCTTGCTTTTCAATCCGCTCCTTCGGCGGCAATTTCACGACCATGGTGAGAGGGCTGTGCGTAAGAACCACCAGTTCCTTGATGTTGTCGGGAATATGCACGCCCGCACCCACAAGCTCGCACTGATTCTTAAGCTCCTGCAATGAGCGCGGCAAAGGCAACTTTTCAATTTCAATCGGAAGCGCATCGTTGGCGAAATAAGAACGGCCAGTCGCCCAGGTCTTGACGAGCTTTCCCCAACGCGTCCAATTATCTACGGTTATAGGATCGAGTGACATGATCTTTTACTCCCCTTCGGTGCTGTAAACGATTGACGGCCGCGCACCTTCAGCCGGTCGCGAAATCAGTCTTTTGTTTCAAAAATTTGAGCAGCGCCGGCATCGAATCGATCCCGCCGGCCTCATCATGCAAGGCAGCGCCAACGCCCGTTTGCGGATCGAAAATCCGGTCTCCCGCAGTTCGCAAACGGTCCTTCAGTTCCGAGCCCGACCCTTCCAGCCCATAATGATTTTCCTTAAGCGCTCCGAATATGGACTCCGCCACGATGATCGATCCAACGGGACCCAAATGACAGCCTCCATATTGCCTAGCCTCAAACAGCACAAAAAATTCGAGTGGGGGATCCTTCAGAATGAGGTCTAACTTTGCTTGATACTCGATACGAGTGAATGGCGATTTTTGGATTAGCCAGTTTCGCATTGGCTCATGCCAAGATTCAAATTCATCGACTTGCGTGAACCCCTCTTCGCGCAGCTTGTCGCAGAGCGCGCGAACAGAGAGAAGGCCGGCGAAGCTAGCGCTTAGCAAATCGCGGTAAGGGAGCCCCTCAACATCGTAACCCGTAACTTTTGGATCAAATTCTTCATCGCCCTTGATAAATTTAGAGTGTGAAGGGCCAATCATTTTACTTAGATTTTTAGCGTCTACACCGTCAATTGTAAAGAAACGCGCCCAATCAACTAGCCATTTGCGGGTAATGTCCTCTGAACTGAGTCTCAAAGCACCGATCGTATCCATTTCCTGAAAAGCGCTATTGACGTTATACTTGTCACGCACGAGAGCGTGCCCAAATCGAAAAGCGCCAAAGCTGAATTCCAAGGGCACGCCACTGAATTTATCGACTTGCAGGTCCGGTTCGGTATCGTATCGCTCGTAAATCGCAGGATGCAGAATTTTGCTGAGCACATCCTTTTTGATAATGTTGCGATAAATCAGCGTGACGGCGAGACGCGCGCACAAGAAACGCCGAAAAGCAGCCTCCCGCTTTGGCAGCATTTGCGGTTGTGAGGCAGGGACTTGCCTTTTGACGATATTAGCAATTTCATTGTGAAAGAGATGAAACAACACGGTCAATTGCGATATGAGCGCATGAGAGTCATTGCGCGGATCGGCAATTAAACCTTCTCTCAATTTGGCCTTAAGGCCCTGATCCTCGGAGCTGAGTTTGCATCTTGCAATATCCCTATTCGGACAAAAAGCATCCGGAAGCGGGTCTGCGCGAGGCGGACCAATTCGGAGGAGCGTGCGTGGGATTAGTGCGTTGTCTTCTAGAAATTGATAGGCTTGCGGGCATTCCTCTGGGCCATCGCCGTATAGGCTGTCGAGAATAAGGCGGCGCGCTCGCGCATTGTGCGCGCCTGGCGTCAGTGCGTCTCCACTAATTTCAAATGACACGATGCTGTCGGCTATGTCGTGGCTGATAAATTGCAGCAGATAGGTGTAGCCGGATGGAATGGTCGGATTATCAGCAGGCACTTCTTCATTTCGCATCCGATCGGCAAGAGAGGCCATCAGCAAATGAAGTTCTTCTCGCGACCGCACACGGCCGGCGGCGTCGATGAGGCCATCCTCGCCGCCCGCCCTGAACATTTTGTTTGGCGATGGTTTTTTACCAAAATCGTGAAAAAAGCTACGTACGCCGCCTTGCGTGGCACCGGGTCCCCACCAAAGCTGCAGTGGGCCTGGAAATGGATGACCGTGCATTGGCTTCCCCCAACAGTGAGATAGCGTTGCTACTTTGATGGAAAGGTGAACCACGGCCGTGAATTCAGCGTGAATATCGTTTGCGTCCGAGGGGCGGGTTTGTCCCGCGCCCGCATTCTAACGCTGATGCGCCTTGACCGATTGCGGCGTTCCAATTCGAAATCCCGACGTGGTCACTTATCCCACATGAGTAATTTCGCATAAGCAGGGCAAAATGGTGTCAACCGGGCATCGCTGCGAGGGCTCCTATCACCTGGGAACGGCTCCCTCGGCGTGCGTGCGAACAAAAACTACAAAACTATTTACAATTTTCGTTTGCCAAACTAATTTGCTCAAAATGCTTGCGTTGTGTTTGTCTCCAAATATTGTTGTTATGAAAATGTCAAAATTACTCCATCTCAGTGGCCATACGGGTCAATTTACTCGTTATTTGTTTGGAATTCTATTTACGTTCATTGGGCTTGCCACTTGGATTTTGGCGTCACCTGCTCGCAGTGAAGACTACATGCGCGAAGTCCCGGTAGCCAGGAAAGCCCTTGTTATTGGTGTTTCTGAGTACAACCATTTACCGAAACTGCCTGTTTCGAATTTGGATGCCAAGAATTTCAAAACCAAACTCGAAAATAATGGTTTCACTGTCGTCGAAGCGGAAGGTTCTGATCGCCGGTCGCTGTTGAACGCGATAGCGCGTTTCACCGATACCCTCAACGAGGGGGATATTGCTTTGGTCTATTACTCCGGTCATGGCTTCCAGCGGAACGAATTCAATTACATCGTCCCGTCTGACTCTCCGCTCTGTCCAGGTGATGTCGTCCGGGAAAATATTCCAGAATCTCACATCAACTTAACATTAGAGAAGCGGAAAATTGCCGTTTATTTGCTTATTTTGGATGCTTGCCGCACCACGCCGCATGATTGTCAGTCAGCTCCGGCGGATCGCGCGCGCACGATCCGCGACGCATTCCAGCCCCCTTCGCCGGGTTTAGCGGAACGTATGGCGCCCAGGGAGGGCGAAGTCTTATTCGTCAGCTGGATGACGGCGCTGGCGGCTTCCCCCGGGAGGCCGGCGTGGAGCGGAAGCGATGGATCGGGCGGCAGCCTCTACTCCAGCCAGCTCAGAAAGTTTTTCGGCAAGAAAGGCTGGGACCTCGACAAGACATTCGACGTCGTGCGGCTTGAAGTGCGACAAGCTTCGTCCGGGCAGCAAATCCCTTCCGAACAGCGCTTTATGTATGGTGATGTATTCATTGATCCTGATGACCGCATCTTGAGTGACTACAAGCTTAGCTGGGAAACGATACTCGCTCTCGGTAACCCCAAATTGATTGCCGATGCGGCGAAGGAATATTTGTACATGTCCCCCGGCAGTCCTTACGCCGCAATGGCCCGGCAATGGCTCAAGGATAATGCCCCGGACGTGTCCAACATTACGTCCGGCATGCAGCTGATTTCCGCCGCCGAGCCGGCGCCGGCCACTGACGATAGGCCGAGTGCTGTGGCCGCGGCTGATCCTGAAGCGGAACCTCGTTTGCGGAGCCTTGCCCGGAGTCCAGCTTCCGATGGCGAAGGCTCTCCTCTTAGGACGGCCGAAGCGGCGGGACGCAAATTCTTTGTGGCGAAAGGGCGTCAGGCACCCGCATTAAGCGCGGAATCCGATCGACGCGGAGCTCGCGGCGACAACGCTAAGATGGTGCAACTGGCTCAAAACACGAAGACGAAAGTCCTGACTCTAGAGAAGCCTGAAGCCAAATCGCCACGCGCACCCGCGCCATCAAAAACGCAAATCAAGGCGGTGGATGGGGTTCCCGTGGGCGAGTTGTTGCCGCCGACCCCGGGGGGCTCTGCCTCGGAAAAAGTCTCTGTACCATTGACAAAACTCTTCCCCGATAAACGGCAAGGGCGGTCTGCCGCAAATCCGGCTTTTGAACAATTCGGAGAATTACAAGGGTCTGAGGTCGAGGTCGAACTCAGCGACGTTTCGCCGGACGCGCCGACGCAAGGCCATGCCCGCATGGAGGCTTTCCAGCGCAGTCTTCAGATCCGCAAGGATTTGCAGGAATCGGGCGTTGAGCCAGATAAGATCATCGTCAAGATGCCAGAGAAATTTGTGCTCGACGGACAAAGCCGCTCGCCGCAAATACCGCAAGACCAGTTGAAAATTTCCAAACCGGAAAAATAGGGGGATGCAATATGGCTTGGGTTCGTTTGGCGCCCGAAGCTGCGGTGATTGCCGTCGCTACACTTTGTGTAAGTCTTATCATCGCGACCATTCCGCCCGTTCTTGCCTATGAACCTGGCATTCCGGGCCTTGAACAACGGTCCAAGCCTTTCCGCGCCGCGGTGGCGCGCTATTTGGGCGGGGGCCTTGGACAAGCGAAAATTATCGGCGGGCAAGACGCCAATTTTGGCGAACATCCCTGGCAGGTCGCGCTGCTTGTTTCCTGGGTTGCCGACCCCTCAAAGGCGCAGTTTTGCGGCGGCTCAATGCTCAACGACCGATGGGTGCTAACGGCAGCGCATTGCGTGGTCGGGAATTCCCCGATCGACGCGCACGTGCTCACCGGGACGGCAAATCTTGCCAGTGGCGGCAATCGGCACAACATCGAAAAGATCTTCATCCACAAAGATTACAACGCCTCAACTCAAGACAACGATGTGGCTTTACTTCGTATCAATGGTCAGCTGACTTCCGGGCAGCCCATAAAACTCGTTGACGCCGCCACCGAGGCTCAGTTTGCAACGCCGACGCGCAGCCTTGCCGTGACGGGATGGGGCACCACCGAAAGCGGCAATCCCTCCGCCAAGCTGAAACAGGTGACGGTGCCGTTCGTCAGCAACAATGACTGCAACGACCCCGTGAGCTACGCCGGCCGCATCACCAACAATATGATTTGCGCCGGCTTTTCCGAAGGCGGACGGGACTCTTGCCAAGGCGACAGCGGTGGACCGCTCACGGCGAAAGACGGGGCGGGGACCGCCAATCTCGTCGGCGTTGTCAGCTGGGGCGAAGGGTGTGCCCTTCCCGGGAAATATGGCGTTTACGCCCGAGTCGCAAAATTCGAACCGTGGGTGGCAAAATGCATTGCCAAGCCGGAAGAATGTGAAGCAAAGCCGTAGCGAACAGCGCGCGGCCGCGTCGCGACTTGAACGTCACTCTTTAAAGCCTCGATATATTATTAGCTTGTTTTGATGAGCTGAGATCATGGATCGGCGCCGTTTCCTGTTGGCATTGGGTGCGCTCGGGCTTACCGGCGCGAGCCGGCTCTCGTCTCACGCACAGACGGCGGCGCCTAGCCCGCAGCGACGCTTTATCGACGCACACTGCCATTTTTTTAATGCCAAGGACCTGCCCATTCGCGGCTTCATCCAGCAGGTGGTGCTGGACGACTACGCACAATTGAAGGCGCTTCCGCGTGAACGTTTCTTGCCCATGCTTGACAGCGTCTGGAAGGGCCTTGCGAGCGTCCTGATTAAGACCATTCTTAACGCCCGCGCGCCAGATCCACGCGAGGAAATGCAATGCCTCACCGACCGGGCGGCTTGTGACGATTTTGCGCCTTTTGCCCGTTCCTCCCGCGCGTTGACGGCCGACGCGGCAGATCAAGACAGGCAAGCACGCGAGAGCCGGCTCTTGCGCTTCACCCTGGAGGATCATTACGCAACCGCGGCGACGGTCGGGACGCGCGCCGCACGCGAGATCGCGGACGACGCCGACGTCGACGCGTTTGTCGGCTTTGTCGTCAACGAGATGAAGCAAAAAGGCCGGATTGCGCCTGATGCAAGCCCGGAAAGATTGCGAAGCGACGGCGAGGCGCGGCCCCGCTTTCTGCTCGACATCGCCGATTTCCTGACCGGCGGAGACAGCATGTTCAGCCGCTATTTCCGCTGGGCCGACTTGCTCACGTCATTCCGTTCGCAAATCATCTCGAAATATACGTCGCTGTATCAAACTGCGCAGCGCCGCCTGGTGTTCGCGGCTCCGGCGCTTGTCGATTATAATTATTGGCTGGCGGATCAGTCGCCTTCGGACTTGCGAGATCAGACCAAGCTCATGGGCCTCCTGTCGCTTGCGCAAACATCGCCGGTGCATGGCTTTGCGCCCTTCGATCCGGCCCGCAATCTGCGCCGGGAAGTGGGCCAACCCTCATCGCTCGCGATCGTGCAAGAAGCCGTCGAGCAACATGGATTTATCGGCGTCAAACTCTATTCGCCGATGGGGTTCCGGCCATCCGGAAATGCCGAGGAGCGCTTCTATCCTTCGCATGTCTCGCTGGATGACCCGGCCTTCGGGCGCAAACTCGATGCCGAACTCTTCGACCTTTACGATTGGTGCGCCCGCGAAGAGGTGCCCATTCTGGCTCACACCTCCGATACTCAGTCCGCAAACCAAGATTTTTCCAAACGCGCTGATCCAAAATTCTGGATCGCGGTGCTGGAAAAGCATAATGATCTGCGCATCAACCTAGCGCATTTCGGAAATTTCGAACAGGCAAGAACCAGCAACGGGTTCGACCTTTCGCTTTACGCGCAGACTTGGGAGGCCCGGATCGCCGACCTGATCCGCAACCCGAAATTCCCCAACGTGTATGCCGATATAAGCTATTTCAGTTGGATTCTGGGCGAGGCAAGCACGGACGCGGCAAGTGTTGCCCAGATCAAGAAGCTGTTTGCCGAATTTCTGAAAGCCGATCCCGCCGCCGAACGGCTATTGTTCGGGACCGATTGGTCGATGATGGCGCGGGAGGACAAATTCGAACGCTATCTGGATAATGCCGAGTCGTTCTTCCGGGATTTGGGCCTTGATAATCAAGCGATAGATAATCTGTTTTATCGCAATGCCGTTCGCTTTTTCGGTCTTGAGCAGGGCAGGAAAACCTATGCGCGGCTTGAGGCCTTTTATACGAGACACGGGAAGCCAATACCGTCATTTAGTTGAGTCCTATTGGACTGTCCGTCCAACGCTCTCCCGCCTGCGCGCCGCGAACATGGTGCGCGATAAGACGAGCCACCTCGCTCGCGTGGGTCGCGATCATGAAATGCGCCGCACCGTCAATCGCGGCAAACGCCGCTCCGTTGATACATTGGCCGAGAAGCGCATTGGCGCGTTGCACTGATGGATGGCTCAATCCGCCCCAAATGACGAGGACGGGGATTTCGATGGCGGCCAGCGATGCTGCCGGCAACGGGAAACCGTATCCGCAAGCCCAATCGAGGATGTTGACCGGCGTCGTCTCCACAGCGTAAGCGCGCGCGCGGGGCGGCCAGGAGGCGTAGGTACCCGCGCCTCCGTAAAAGTCGATCATCGCAGCGATCGCTTCCCTGTTCCCGCCTTCGAAGTCAGCGAAATAGGAGTCTGTCATGCGCTGGAATGCGCGATAATGCTCAAGCTCTCCGCATTCTCGCAATATTTCCGCCGCCGGCGCCTCGACGATTGCAAGACTTGCGACGGGCGCCTGGTTGCGGAGTGCCACGGCGAGCGCCACCAGGCCGCCGAACGAATGGCCGACCAGATGCACCGGACCGCCCGCCCTGCGAATGACCGCCTCCAGCATATCGGCTTCGTGAGAAATGGACGCATCGCGCGCTGTGCGGCGTTCGGCGGTTCCGCCATATCCGAGCAGGCTCGTGGTGACGCAGCGAAACTGATTGTCCCAAGCGCCGATGACAGACCGCCACGCGGCGCCGGTGCTGCACGATCCGGGGACAAGCACCATGGTCGGACCGGCCCCGCACTCATCGTAATCAATGCGTCCGCACATTTCCTCGATCATTCCGAAAATCCCCAAACCCTATGCTCCCGGTCCATCGCCGGGATACCCGTCTCAAACATTTAGCTCAGATGAGATCCGCAAGCATCCGTGCGGCCCGCGCACCGCCGCCGGCTTCGACCGGTTTGAATGGCGTTGGCGCTTGCAACGCGTCAACCATCGCATCGGCGATCATGTCCGGCGTCGACGTCGCGAACTCCATGCGCCGTCCAGCGCCGTAGCGATCGAGACGATGAGCGACGTGGAAATTCTGCTCGAAATGGTTCTTCAGCGGGAAGTAGAGGAAGGGCGTTCCCGCCGCGGCGAGCTCCATGCACGTTGTCAGGCCGCCCTGCACGAGAGCCAGATCGCACGCTGCCAGATGGCGGTCGAGGTTCGGCACGAAGGCGCGCACATCGACATCGGCGGGCGCATCGAGCGAGCGCGGGTCGATGCGAGGCCCCGCCACCAGGATCATGCGCAGCTCCGGCAGTTTGGACCGCACGATTGGCCAACTTTGTAAAATGCGCCGGATCAGATGCGCGCCGACCGCCGATCCGCCGACCGTGACAATGCAAACGCGCTCATCCGACCGGTAGCCAAGGCTCTGGCGCAACGCCTCGCGGGAGCCGAAAGCCTCTGGATGTTCGCCAATGATGTAGCCCGCGAAATCGAAGTGCCTTGGCACCCAGTCGCGCATCGCCGGCAGGCCCTTGCCGAAGGAGTGCGGGATGATGTCGCCAGGCTCGCCGACGAAGATGGCTCGGTCGCGCACGCCAGGGTGCCGTTCGACATGCCCGATCATTTCGGCATTGTAGTCGGTGGTCAGGAAGGCCTCATGATCGCCGCCTGAAGGCATGGGAACGTAGCCGACGAAATCGGTGAACCAGGCCAGCGTGGCTTTCTTGAGCTCCGGGTGCTCGTGCCAATAATGGTCGATATCCCAGGCTTCGTCGGCGATCACGAGATCGTAGCCGCCCTCCTCGACGGCATCCTGGAAGATCATGAAGTTGGCGATCAGCACCTCGTCCATGCGGCGGATGGCTTGGAAGCAGTGCAGATCGTGCTCGCCCGACTCCAGTTCGATATGCCGCGACTCGCTCGCAAGCCGCGCACTGAGAGGGTGGATGCGCTCACCGTTCGCCTCGAGCAGGCGCGTCACGGGATCCTGCGCCAGCCAATCGACCTGCAGGTCGGGTTGCAGCTTGCGCAATTCCCGTGTGATGGCGATATCGCGGCGCCCGTGCCCGAGGCCGATGGGGGATGAGACATAGAGTGCTTTTTTGGCTTTCGTTGTCCGGGCCGCCCGCCTTTTCGGCGCGGCAATGCCGAGCTTGCGATCGAGGAAATCGACGATCAGGGCGTTAGACTTTGCCGGAAAGCGGCCCAACGGATTATGACCGCCGCCCGGAATCGTCACAAGCTCCGCGCCGGTAATCTCAGCCACCATTTCAGCGCGCGCATAGGGCGCCACCCGATCATCGTCGCCATGGATCATGAGCATGGGACAGCTGATCTTACGATACATCGACTCGCCCACGTCAAACCCCGGCTGGATCACCCGCGCGTCCACGGTTTTCGCCAGCACGGGACCGGTGGTGTCGCTCGCCCAGCCAATGGCGTCTTCGATCTGCTTGGTCGAATGCGGCTCGCAAAAGATGTTGCGGAAGTAGAAGTCGGTGAAGTCGGGATAGTCGGCGAGCCAATGGTCACGGTTGAATTTATCCCAGCCTTCAAACCGCTCCCGCTTGGCGAGGAAGTGCTTCTGCGCCATATACGGAAAGCCCGGTCCGATGCTGACGACGGCGCCGGCCAGTATGGCGGCTTTCACGCGGGCAGGGTGGTGCGCCGCCAGCACGCAGCTGAGCAGACCGGCAAAGGAAAGACCGACCAGGATCGCCTCTCCGGCATCCGTCGCGTCCATCACCGCAAGGGCGTCGGCGACGAACTGGTCCAGCGTGTAGGCGGACACATCCGCTGGCCGGTCGGATTTGCCGTTGCCGCGGCCGTCATAGGCGATGCAGCGGAAACGCTCGCTGAAATACGGCAGTTGCGCTTTGTAGATGCGCGAATGGACGATGCTCCAGGGCGGCAGAAAGACCATCGTCTCCGGGCCTTCGCCGTACACCTCGTAATAGAGTTTCACGCCGTCACGCTCGACGAACCCGTCCTGACTGGGCAGCTTTGCACGCATGACTCACCCTTTCGATGCACCGCGTTCCGCAACGCGAATAAGCTCGCCAACGCGCCGCAGCGCTTGACGGATCGGAGAATTTAGCTGTTCGGCGCCGAGCAGATAAAGGCTCTCCGCGCCAATGAAAAGGTTGGCGGCGAAGGCTCCGGCTTCTTCGGGCGTAAACGGACCCAGGCCGCCGAGCTCACGCTCAGCCTTGCGCGCGACATCGACGATGAGATCGACCCATCCCTTGAGATCGGCGCGAACGACCTCGGCGAGCGCGGTATCCGCCCAACTGGCTGCGATCAGCTCCTGCAGCACGCGCACATAGCCCGAGGCGATGTCGTCATCGAGATAGTCGCACGCCCGGTCCCATTGCTCCGAAAGCTTAAGCGTTGCATCGCCGAACAGCGCGTTCTGCCGGTCGAGCAGCTGTGCATTGAGATATTCAAAGAGCGCAAGCACCATCCCTTGCTTAGAGCCGAAGTAGTAGTGGATCTGACTCAGAGGGACACCGGCCGCCTCAGCCACGTCGCGGGTCGACAAGCCGGAATAGCCCTTCTGGCGCAACACCGTCTTGGCCGCTTCGAGCAGCGTTGTGCTCGTCTCCGGCTTGTTTGCAGATGCGCGCGCCATGCTTAACTCCTCTGAGTTCTAATCGGCGCCCGGTTCGGGCGCCGCCTTAGGATCATCCCGCTCCGGCTATCGGCGTTTCAACTCCAGAGTCGGATTTTCGGCTAATCTATCCGTGATAGTCTTGCGCCGGGGCAGCGGAATGAGCATCGAGACCTGCTCGCGGTAACGCCGATATTGATCGCCAAACAATCCAATCAGATCGCGCTCTTCAAGATAGATGCCGATCAGGATGTAGCCGGTGGTGGCGATCGCGAAGAGTAAATGACCCGCAGTCATGGACGGGGTTGCCCAGAAGGCAAGCAAAAACCCGAGATAGATCGGATGGCGGACCCTCTTGTAGAAGAACGGCGTTTTGAACACCGGCGCGGGCAGCGTTTGGCCGCGTAGCCTGGCATAGACTTGCCGCAAACCGAACAGTTCGAAATGGCTGATGAGGAAAGTGCTGATCAGCACGACAGCCCATCCGATCCAGAATATGGCCTGCATGACCGCAACGCCGCCAGGATTGGTTACCGACCAAATCGGCTCAGCTATGGGTCGCCACTGCCAGTAGAGCAGGATGAGCGCCAAACTTGCGAACAGCACATAGGTCGCCCGCTCGACCGGCCGCGGCACGAACTGTGTCCACCAGCGCTTGAACGCGGGCCGGGCCATGACACTGTGCTGGATGGCAAACAGGCCCAGCAACAGAGTGTTGATGATCAGCGCGGGCACGAGTGGCCCCGCTTCGCCGCTGTCGATCGTCTTTGGCACCGGTAGATTGCCGACGAAGGCGATGGCGTAAAGGAATGTGCCCAAGAACGTGATGTAGGCAAGCACACCGTATAAGGCTGAAGCGATGCCACCCATGGGGATGTCTCCTTGCTGCGAGGCTTTGAAGCCTCAGCTGATCTTTTGGCAATGAATATTTAATTCGGTCGATCGACCGTAAATTATTTACATCGGTCGACCGACCGAGTCAATGCGCAATCGACACAGGGCAGGCAATTCGGTCGATCCAATTGGGGGCTTTAAAGCTGGAAATTGGCGGCGCGGGCGCAAGAGTACCCGGGCACGGTGCGCAGTCGAGGAAATGTACTGTCTGAAGTGTCGAGCTCCGAGGCGCCCCCTCGATGGAAAAGCAATCTACATCCCCCTGACCGACTGCGGTGGCAACCTACAGGGGCGCTGTTCTGCGTGCCTCAGTATCCTTTGCCGACGCGTTTCAATTGCGCGATTGCATGAATTCAGCACCGTTTTAACCATTACGCAGAGGCAGGCGAGGCCACGTATAAATGATGGCTCCGCACCCAGCCCAAAATGTGAATTAAAGGGTAACTGAGATGTCTGCGTTAAAACACAATGCAGAAAATGAGCGGCTTAAGCGTCGATATTTCGCTTATCTAAAGGAAGCGAAACGCTATAGCGAAAGTTCGGTCGATGAAGTCGCAAAAGCTCTTCACCGCTTTGAGACTTATAACAAATTTCGAGACTTCCGTAAATTCCATATTGAGCAGGCGATCGCCTCTAAGCGCTGGCTTGCTGAGCAGCTAAATGCGCAGCGGATTAAGCCGTTGAGTAAGGCAACGCAGCAACGGACGCTCGCCGTCTTGAAAAACTTTTTTCATTGGCTCGCTGGCCAGCCTGGTTTTCGATCAAGATTGAACTATGCCGATGCGGACTATTTTTCGCTTTCGGAGAAGGACTTGCGGATTG
>JANNOQ010000018.1:0-1914 GCA_031399085.1 Rhodomicrobium sp. | reverse complement strand
GTCATGAAATCTCCGCTTCGGATCGGCGCATGCATCAGCGCAACGCCTGTTTCCGATGGCGTGATAACGATGATCTGCTCCTCATCCTCCTCGGTTTTCTCCGACACCGTCTCCCGGGCGAGGCGCTCGCGCGGCACCAGCAACAGACGCAAATCCTTGCGTCGCGCCTCGGCGCCGGTGATGACGTAAAAATTCTCGCCGTGGCGCGTGTAAATCGCCAGCGTCCAGGTGGCGTCCGGGAGATATGGCCGCAGCAGGACGTTTTTCTCGGTCAGGTCGAACCGGCAGAAAGCGGACGCCACGTCGGGCGCCATTAACGGCAAGGGCGCATTTTCGGCGTCGCTCGGCAGCACGTAAAACTGGTTGGTCGAGGAAATTGCGGAAAGGCGCGCCCAAGCGTCTTTCTCCGCGACGTAAGGCAGGCTCAGCACCGCCACGATATGGATGACGCCGCTCAGACTAACCGCTGCTATGATCCACAGCCAAGGCCATTTGACGGCCGAAAGGTAACTCCAGATTTTCATCCGCAATCCAGTCTTGTGATGGATGGCAGAATTTCGGCGCGCGTATCCCGGCTACCAGCCTCGGCGTTATTTTGTGGGCGGAAGACGCGCAAAATCAGCATCGGATCGTCCGCTTCATCGGAGGGCAGCCAGTTTCCTGGCCGCGCCTTGGGCGCCAACCGGATTTTGAAGCTGCCGTCAGGTAACAGCGCTATGTTCTTGCTGTTAAAGGAATATCGCTCCGCCTTGTTCCGAATGAACTGACCTTCGCCGTCATAGGCGGCTATGCTCCACCACAGCGAGTTGATCGGGCGCCCTGAAATCTCGTAATCGCACTCAGAGCTTAGGCGGCTGCCCTCGCTATCCTCGCTTGCGGTGAAATAGAGCGCGGTGGAGCCAGTCACCGGCAGTCGCCCGGATCGCGCCATGCGCGCGCGCGTATAAGGGTCCGCGTCGAGCCTGCCCTCGTTGCTCCATGTCTGCCATGGTCCGATGCTGCTGGTTGCGAAAAAGGCGCCGTTATCAATCATATACCACGCAGAACCGATGCCGATGACCAGCGCCAGCAATGAAAAACTGATGAGGCGAAGAAGGAAAGTCACTAGCGGCCCAGACTGTCTGTTTGAACGGAAATCCGATTAACAGATT
The DNA here is from genome assembly GCA_031399085.1 of Rhodomicrobium sp. GTDB lineage: Bacteria > Pseudomonadota > Alphaproteobacteria > Rhizobiales > Rhodomicrobiaceae > R-RK-3. The sequence continues at coordinate 763 of JANNOQ010000018.1, read as the reverse complement.
TCGGAGGTGTCATCGAGTGCGAACTCCAGCCTCGCCCGGTTGAAGAGACGCGCCCCGGTTTGCTGGTGTGTCGGTTTCCTCCATTTTCGGCGTTTCCTTGAACAGCTTGTTCAGGTTGGTCAGGAGTTTCTTCGTTCGAGCGGGCATGCCGCGCGTGGTCTCGGGGATTGCGCCGAACGCCGGGTCGTCGCGGCGAACTTCCGCAAGCCGCGCCTGCTCCTCCTGCTGGCGGGGATGCATCGGCAAGCCGGGGATTGTCGGGATATTATAATTGGTGTGAGCGGCGACCATGAATTCTTTCCAGACAGGCGCTGCAAAAACGCCGCCCGTGACATCGTTCATGGAGGTGAAGTTGTCGTTTCCGAGCCATACGCCTGCCACCAACTGCCCGGTAAAGCCCATGAACCATGCGTCTTTATAGTCCGAGCTGGTTCCGGTCTTGCCGACGGCGTTGGTGAAATCAAGCTCCGCCCGCGTTCCCGTGCCTTCGGTCACGACCGCCCGGAGCATCTGGTTCAGATAGCCGACGTCTTCCGTGGAAAAAATCTGGCCGGGCTGCAACGGCGCGCTGACTTCCTGCACTTCCGCCTTCGTATTGCGTTTGCGTGAGCGGTTCCGAGGCTCTTCCTCGCCACCTTGGGCTTCCGGATCGCCTGGTTTGATGGCGGGTTTGAAAGGCTTGTTGCCGCCGCGCGCCTCGATGCATTTCAGGCGTTCGTTTTCGTCGGTGTCGCGCGTATAGACGACCTCATCCTTGAGATTA
>JANNOQ010000025.1:0-2136 GCA_031399085.1 Rhodomicrobium sp. | reverse complement strand
GTCTTCGCTGGGCCGCAACCGATGGCCGGTCGACCACAGCATCACGTTGCATGCGCCGGTGCGCTGGGCCCCGCTTTCGTCATGCGCATAGCCAAGCGCTACGCCGCCCTCGGCATGGGTGTGCTCCGGCGGCAGGCCGATGGCGTACTCGTCCGGCTCGGGTTCCCAACGGCTTTCGGTGGCGGGGTCGTCCGGTGATTCGAGCCGGTAGCGCACGACGGCGGATTTCTCCGGCTCCGCAAACTGCGAATAGTCGTAGGAACCGCGCGCGGCGCCGCGCTGGGCAAGCGTCAAGCGCCCTTCTGCATCGAACAGCATGTCGGTGATCGGACCATCGCCGGGCAGGCCTTTTGCGTCGAACTCCCAGCGGGCGTCATCGGCAAAAGCGCCGTCGAGCTTAATGCCGATCGACCAGACCTGCTGACCGCTCGCAACCGCGTAGAACAGGCGATCGCCCGACAAAGCAAGGCCCCACACCATGCGGTCTTTCTGGGTGTAGCCCCACGTCTCCGGTTTCTCGCTGTCGAAGGACGGATTTTTGATGTCGAGCTGCGATCCGTCGTCCGGCAACGCGGCAAGACCCTTGGCGGGCCGTCCGTCAACGCCATGATCGAATCTGTCGATGATGCCGCCGTTTTCGCCGAGCCTGTAGATGAGGCCATTATCGAGGTCGGATACGAAGAACTGACGGCTGGCCTTGTGGAATACGATGTCGCCAATGCCTGCGCCGCTGTTGTCCGGCAACGTTGCGAACAACGAGACCGCCCCGCTCTCGCCATTCACCTGCCAGATCGAGCCGGGGCCACCGTTTGGCCCAAACTGGCCCGCCATGAACTCGGCGTTAGGATGCCCGGTTTTCACCCGCTCGGGCGCGCCATCGCCGTCCGCATCTGGGAGCACGATATTGAGGCCGTAAGCGGAGGTGGCCGCGAGGTAGATATCCGGCGTTTTGCCGCCCCTGCCGTCATCGAGGCCGATGGCGAAAACCTGACCGACCTGCCCGGCCTTGATTTGCAGTTTCGGCGGTGCGGCGATCAGTTGCCCCTGCGGCGGGCCGCTTGGCGCGGCCAGAGACAGGATTTGCGCCGACGCCCCTTGCATGTCGATGAAAAATTCGTCGAGCGGACTACCGCCCGGCGGGACAGGCTGCTCGCTCGGCTTGACGCCGGAGAAGCCGGTGACGACCGCATCGCCTGCGGACATCACCTGCGCGTGCGCTGGCGCGCCAAAGGCGGCGCCAAGCCCGACAACAATTGCAGCAATAAGTCGTCTTGGCCGCCATGCGCCGGGTGCGCACCGTGGCCTGCATTCGTTTAAGCTCCTTGGCGTAAGCATGAGATCCTCCTCTTGATTGATCAGGGCAGGCGTTCTGCCGTTGACCGTTGGTCGAGGGGAGTTCAAGAAAGGTTCAGGGTTCGCTGATAAAAATCGGCAACGCCTGATTATCGCCCTGCGCGCGCAAAAAAAATTTAGTAAAGGCTTGAACCTTATCGGCGCTTGCCCCGTCACATGTCTTGAAGCCGCAAGAAAGGCTTTCACAAATGTCGGATCATCAAACCGATCTGGACTTGATCCGGCGGGTGGCCGCTCAGGATACGATGGCGTTCAAGCAGCTTTATGCGCAGCACAGCGTTCGCGTATACCGCTTTGCGATGCGTCAGGTCCGTGACGAGATGGCGGCTGAAGCGCTGACAAACGAGGTGTTTATGGAAGCCTGGCGTCATGCATCGAGATTTGAAGGCCGTAGCTCGGCCTCGACCTGGCTGTTCTCCATCGCTCACAACAAGGCCGTCGATACGCTGCGCCACCGCCGGGAAAGCCCGCTCGATGACGAGTATGCAGCGCTCATCGAGGACGATGCAGACACGCCCGAGGTTACATCGCTGAAGGCTGACAAAGGCGCGGCAATACGGCGCTGTATGGAGAAGCTTTCGCCGGAGCACCGCGAGATTATCGACCTAGTTTACTACCACGAGAAATCGATCACCGAGATCAGCGAGATTTTGAGCGTCCCTGAAAACACCGTCAAAACCCGCATGTTTTATGCGCGGAAAAAGCTGCACGATCATCTTTGCGCAGCGGGAGTAGATGCGAAATGGCCATGAAATCTCAGGACCCGAACGAGGAGCGCGAGCG
>JANNOQ010000054.1:0-1640 GCA_031399085.1 Rhodomicrobium sp. | reverse complement strand
GGTCGTCAATCAGGCGCTGGCGCGCGCGGGCTATTCGCCCCGCGCCACGTCGAACGCCGCGACGCTGTGGAACTGGGTGAGCCAGGGCGAGGGGGACGTCATTATTACGGACGTCGTGATGCCCGATGAAAGCGCGTTCGACCTCATCCCGCGCATTAAAAAGATCCGGCCGGACCTGCCCATCATTGTGATGAGCGCGCAGAACACGTTCATGACCGCCATCACGGCGACGGAGCGGGGCGCTTACGAATATCTCCCGAAGCCGTTCGATCTGAAAGAGCTGGTGGCGGTCGTGGGGCGTGCTTTGAAAGAGCCGCGCGGCGTCAAGGTTCCCGCCAAGCGCGATCCGGAAACCGAGAATCTGCCGTTGATCGGGCGCTCGCCCGCGATGCAGGATGTTTACCGCATCATGGCGCGGCTGATGAACACCGACCTGACAGTGATGGTGACGGGCGAGTCGGGCACCGGCAAGGAGCTGGTAGCCCGTGCGCTGCACAATTTCGGGCAACGCCGAAACGGGCCATTCATCGCCGTGAATATGGCCGCGATTCCGCGCGAGTTGATCGAATCTGAGTTGTTCGGACATGAGAAAGGCGCGTTCACGGGCGCCCACAACCGGCTTATTGGCCGTTTTGAGCAGGCGGACGGCGGCACGCTGTTCCTCGATGAAATCGGCGACATGCCGATGGAGGCGCAGACCCGGCTTTTGCGCGTTCTGCAGGAGGGAGAGTTCACGACCGTTGGCGGCCGCACGCCCATTCGCACGGATGTCCGTATCGTGGCGGCGACCAACAAAAACCTTGAGCAGCAAATTTCGCAGGGGCTTTTCCGGGAGGACCTGTTCTTCCGCCTTAACGTGGTGCCGCTTCGGCTGCCTCCGTTGCGTGAACGGACGGAGGATATCCCCGATCTCGTCCACCATTTCAGCTCAATCGGAGAGAAACTCGGCCTGCCGCGTAAAACGATCATGCCCGATGCATTCGATCGCCTGAAGCGCCACAACTGGCCCGGCAATATTCGCGAGCTGGAAAACATGGTGCGTCGCCTGACGGCGCTTTACGCACAGGATACGATTACGCGCGATATCATCGACAACGAACTCGCAACGGCCCAGCCTTCAGCGACAGAGGCGCGCGGCGGCGGGCAATCGACGCTCAGCGAGTGGATGGAGGGGTATCTGTCCGACTATTTTGCAACCTATGGCGAGGAGCTGCCGCCATCGGGGCTTTACGACAGGGTCCTGCAGGAGATCGAGACCCCGATGATCGCCGCCGCGCTCGCGGCGACCCGGGGCAACCAGATTCGTGCGGCCGAACTGTTGGGCCTCAATCGTAATACGCTGCGCAAAAAGGTGAGGGAGCATAAAATCCGCATCATCCGTTCGGCGAGCTAACAAGCAGGCGCATCCCGGGTTTCATCAAGTTGTCACATGTTTTTGCCACGTCTCAGCGATCGTTGTGACCTGAAGGCGCCGTGTGGGATCGCACGCAATCCTTACATTCTTGTGTATTGTCCCTAAAATGTCACATAATGGTTGCTAATTTGCGTCGCTTGCGCCAATTTACCGCTTCGGTCGTCTGACTTTGGCCGTTCTCCTTAGACATATTGACGATCGACTTAAGTGATCATTAATTTGCGCA
>JANNOQ010000030.1:0-2398 GCA_031399085.1 Rhodomicrobium sp. | reverse complement strand
TGACATGGATCTCACCACGAAATACATGGGTCTGACATTACGCAATCCGCTGGTCGCGTCGGCCTCGCCGCTCAACAACGACCTTGGTAACATCCGCGCGCTAGAAGACGCAGGCGCGGCCGCGGTGGTGCTGCCCTCGATTTTCGCCGAGCAAATTGACATGGAGATGCACCGTCACGAGGCGCTGACGGGCGCAGGCGCCCTAAGCTCGCCCGAAGCCTCAAGTTATTTTCCACCGCCAAACCCGCATAACATCGGCGCGAACCATTATCTGGAAATCGTGCGGGCTGCGAAAGCGGCGGTCAAAATCCCGATCGTCGCCAGCCTCAATGCCGGAAACAAAGATAGCTGGGTCGAGTACGCTGCTCAGCTTGAGGAGGCCGGGGCCGACGCATTGGAGCTGAACATCTATCTGCTGCCCACGGACATCAGCCTCTCAGGCCGCGACATTGAAGATCGCTATCTGAATATCGTCCGCGTGGTGAAATCCCGGGTCACCATCCCGGTGGCGGTCAAGGTCGGCCCGTATTTCAGCTCGCCCGGGCATATGGCGGGGGAATTAGCGCTGGCCGGCGCGGACGGCCTTGTGCTGTTCAATCGGTTCTATCAGCCGGATATTGACGTGGTGCGCCTCAAGATTACCCACGATCTCGATTTGAGCCGTTCGGCCGACATGCGGCTGCCGCTGTTGTGGATCGCCGTGCTGCATGGCCGGATCAAGGCGTCGCTTGCGGCCACCACCGGCGTGCATACCACCGAGGATGTCGTCAAATATCTGCTGGCGGGTGCGGATGTGGTGATGACGACATCGGCGCTTCTGGAACACGGCGTGCCCCATATGCGCAAACTCGTCGATGGTTTGGCCGACTGGCTGGACCAGCGCGACATGGACGGGCTTTCGCGCATTCGCGGGCTTCTCGCGCAAGGCAAAATCCGCAATCCGGAAGAGTACGAGCGCGCGAATTATCGGAAAATTCTCCAGGGCTACCAGGTCGGCGCGCACTCGGCGCCGACGCTATGAACAGACGGCAAATTCTATTAGGGGGCACGTTGGCAGTTGCCGGCGCTGGCGCGGCTTATGCTGGATGGCGGCGGATGGGTTCGATGGCGGACTACGATGCCCGGGTCGGCGAGAGCCGCGCCGCCCTCGCCGAACGCCCGGAGCTGGGCGACTTCATCCGCTTCGCAACCCTCGCCGCGAACGGCCACAACACCCAACCTTGGCTGTTTCGCGCTAGCAACGAAAGCATCGAGATACTGCCAGACTTTACGCGGCGAACCCCGGTTGTCGATCCCGACGACCACCACCTCTTTGCGAGTCTCGGCTGCGCGGCCGAGAATTTGGCGATTGCGGCGGGCGCGCGCGGACGCGCTGGCGAACTCAGCTTCAACCCGGCGAATGATGGCTCCGTAGCGTTCGCATTCGGAGGCGGGCAGGCAGTCGAGCCCGCCCTCTTTGACGCCATCCCGCGGCGCCAATCGACACGCGCCGAATATGATAGCAGGCCGGTCAGCGCCGCCGATTTGAAGAGACTGGCGAATACAGCGTCGGTTCCCGGCGTCGATCTGGTGCTCATCACTGAGCGGCCACAAATTGACGAGGTGCGTGATCTGGTCGTCGCGGGCAACAGCGCGCAGATGGCGGACCAAGCGTTCATAACCGAGTTGAAATCATGGCTCCGCTTCAGCCCGCGCCAGGCGATGGAGACCGGCGACGGCCTGTTCAGCGCGGCAAGCGGCCTCCCGATCGCTCCGGCCTGGGCTGGGCCACTCGCATTTGACTGGTTCGCGGGTGTGGACGCGGAGAACGACAAATATGCGCGCCAGATCCGATCGTCAGCGGGCATCGCAGTGTTCGTCTCCCAGCGCGAGGACAAAGAACATTGGTTTCGCGCAGGGCGCGCCTGCCAGCGTTTTGCACTACAGGCGACGGCGCTCGGCCTTAAGCACGCCTTCATCAACCAGCCCGTCGAAGTTGCCAAACTCCGACCCTTATTGGCGAGCCTTGTCGGCTTACCCGGCCGTCGCACCGACATCGTGATGCGCTTCGGCTTTGGCGCCGCGCTACCTTTTTCGTCGCGCCGCCCCGTGAACGCGGTCACAATGGGATAATGCTTTGGCGCACCGACCTACTGTGAACCAATAGGCAATGAGGAAACTGCAATGGCGAGCACACCTAAGGCTATGTACTGCACGATCATTCCGACCCTTCGTTACCGCGACGGGCAGGCAGCGATAAAATGGCTATGCGAAGCTTTCGGTTTCGAGAAAAATCTTGTGGTGCCTGACCCCAGCGGCGCGATCGCCCATGCTCAACTCACCTACGCCAACGGGATGATTATGTTGGGTTCGGCGATGAACAATGAATTCAGCAAACTCGTTAAATCCCCTGCGCAAA
>JANNOQ010000014.1:0-2148 GCA_031399085.1 Rhodomicrobium sp. | reverse complement strand
CAGCGGCCGCGCATTATCTGCGCAACGCGCGGCGATCTGATCGGCAAGGTCAAGGCCGGCCAGTTCATGGAGAAACTCTTCTACCGGCTGAACGTGTTTCCGATTGCCGTGCCCCCGCTGCGCAGACGAGCGGATGATCTGTATGAGATCGTTGAAAAGCTTATGAATCAGTTCGCGGCGGAGCAGGGGAAAAGCGTTGAGCACATAGACCCGGCCGCAATGCGGATGCTGCAGATGTATCCGTGGCCCGGCAATCTCATCCAGCTCGAAAACGCAGTTTATCGAGCTGTGGCGCTTGCGGATGGACCGGCGCTCACGGTGAGAGAGTTTCCGCAGGTGGCGGCTCGTGTGGATGGGTATGGCGTCGAAGTTCCAGCAGCGCCTCCCAACACGCCGAAGATGCAGTATGAGGGCCCGGCGATGATAGGCGGTAGCGGGTTGTTCGCTGGCAAGGTGGTCCGCCATCCGGGATCGGCGGGGGCAAGTTTGGGCATACCGGCGCTTAATGAGAACGGCGACATCCGCCCGCTGACCGCCATCGAAGCCGATATGATCCGACTTGCTCTTGGTCATTATCGCGGCCATATGACCGAGATAGCGCGAAAGCTTGGCATTGGCCGCTCAACGCTCTATCGCAAAATCCGGGAGTTCGGGATCGGCTTCAGCATGCACTGATCTCAAATCTTCCGAGCGTCAAACCCCTTGATTGGGCGCGATCAAGCGAAAGTGCGCGAGGTGATGCCCTTCCCACACGTATGTGAAGGGCAAATCGCTTTGCAAAGCGGCCTCTTTCTGGCAAAACTGCGTTGTGGGTACTGGATCAACGCAGGGTTTAACTATGCGAGCAATTTGCCGGATTTTAGGCGCGGCGTTCCTGATCGGATTTGGAGCGGCCCCCGCGCTTGCCATAGAACCCGGCGCTCCCGACGCCCTCATTACCCGCCTCGATGCGGTCCGGATTTCCATTCTCGATAGCCTTGACGGCAAGGACAAGCAGGTTTTGTCTCTCTCGAAAGAGGAAAAGACCCAGCTTGTCGATCACTATACGCAACCCGATTCCCTGCTTTGGGTGAGTGAGTCCGGGCTAACGCCGCTTGTCGAAAAAGCGAGCGAGGCTTTCTCACGCGCCGCCGATTGGGGAATGGAGCCGCAAGCTTATATCGCGCCTAGCTCGTCGGGATTCGATGCTAATGCTGAGGATGCCGCAAAATGGCTGGCGGATGCGGAACTTCAAATGACGCTGGCAGCCTACACCTATGCCAAGCACGCGCAGGGCGGCCGCGTTATCCCATCGACGCTGGGCGAGGCGATGGACATGCAGCCTGAGTATCCCGCGCTCAAAGCGGTGATAGAGGCGGCAGGCAGCGGCAACCTCGAAGACTTCCACCCCAAGCACGAACAATTTCTGGCGTTGAAGGAAAAGCTCGCAGAGGTACGGCAGGCCGGCGCGGCAGTTAAAAAATTCGATCAAATCCCCGTAGGGCCGAATCTAAAGCCGGGCGTCGAGCATCCGCAAATCGCTCTCGTGCGCCAGCGCTTCGAAGGCGTCCTTCCAGTCGATCCGGACCGCCCGGATCTGTATGACAGCGACCTTGTCCGCGCAGTGCAGGATTATCAGAAGCAGAACGGCCTCTCCAGCACGGGCGTTATTGGCGCCGTAACGCGAGATGCGCTGAATGGCGGCTCCGGCCGTGGCGCGGACGCCAAGCAGTTGCTCGTCAATATGGAGAGATGGCGCTGGATGAAGCGCGATCTGGGCCGCATGCATGTGCGCGTCAATATCCCCGAATTCATGTTCCGGATCGTCAAGAACGACGCCATCATTCATGAGGAGCGCATCGTCGTCGGCAAGACCGAGCATATGACGCCGAGCTTCTCCGACGAGATGGAAACGATCGTTCTCAATCCGTCATGGCATGTGCCCGAGTCGATCAAGGCGAACGAAATTCTGCCGATCCTGCGGCGCAACCCGGCTTATCTGGAGCGGCAGGGGCTTGAGGTTTATTATGCCGGGAAGCGCCGTCCGCTCGACCCTTACGAAACGGACTGGAGCTATATCAACCCCGCCAAGATTTCAATCCGCCAGCCGCCGGGCGATGACAATGCGCTGGGGCAGGTGAAGTTCCTGTTTCCGAACAAGCATTCGGT
>JANNOQ010000006.1:0-1918 GCA_031399085.1 Rhodomicrobium sp. | reverse complement strand
CTCGAATATGCGGCGTGGTTCTGGCATTCCTGTGCGCGTTCACGGGGGTCTCCCAGGAGAATGGTTGGCGTCGCAACCACCAGCGTCCCGGTTTCAGCTCCCGTGAACAACCCGCTCAGAACGCACAGCTAGAGCGGTTCTCGATTGGATTTACGCGTAGCCTGCGTGCTGAAAGAAGTTTCGGCATTCGGTTGGGCTGAATTCGGGGATGAGTTCGCCGATGCGTCGCCAAAGACTTTCGATGGATCGCTCGGCATGTTTTCGCAGGTGCGCCTTGAGCTTTGAAAAGGCCTGTTCGATCGGATTGAGGTCGGGCGAATAGGGCGGCAGAAAGCGCAGCTCGCAGCCGGCTGCTTCGATCGCTTCGCGCACCTCTTCGCCTTTGTGCGAACTCAGATTGTCCATCACGACGATGTCGCCGGGCTTAAGCGTCGGGATGAGGACTTGGCTGACATAGGCCTTGAACCAGTCGCCGTTCATCGGCCCGTCGAGCGCCATCGGCGCGGTCAAGCCGTCGATGCGAAGGCCTGCGGTGAAGGTGGTGATTTTCCAATGACCATGCGGAACCTAGCCTTGCAGGCGCTCGCCCCGAAGGCAGCGGCCGCGCGTGCGCGCCATGTTCGTGGCGCAGCCGGTTTCGTCGATGAAGACGAGCTTTTTCGGATCCAGCCGCTTCTGATCAGCCCGCCAGGCTTTCCGCGCGGCGGCCACGTCGGGACGATCCTGCTCGCAGGCGAGCACGCTTTTTTTTGAAGCTGAAGCCGATGCGCTGGAAAAAGCGAGACAGCGCGCTCTTGCTGGCGGCGACGCCGCGCGCGGAAAGCTCGGCGCACAATTCCAGAAGCGTGATGTCGGCCTTCGCCGCGACACGCGCCTTCAGCCAGTCCGCATGCGCGTCGAGCGGGGATCGGCGCCCGCCCCGGTGCGGCTTGGGCGACGCACGGTCTTGGGCGCGGAACACAGCCACCCATTTCACCGCCGTCGAGGGCGCGACTTCGAACACCTTCGCTTGGCTCCGCGCCGAGCGGCCCTTCTCCACCGACCGGATCAACCGCCGGCGCAAATCCTTCGAATAGGCCATCGTCCCTCGCCTCCATGACGAGGAAAAACTCAACTGCTTCGCCGCCCTTGTGAATCCCCCCCGATTCAATTGATTCGGGAACCGCTCTAAGGCGATGGAGCTCCACCTCGATATCCGCAAAGGTCTGGTGCGGTCGCGTACACAGGACCTCTCGCGCGGCCTTTCCGACCCGGCGCGGCAAATGTCGAAAGCGCTGAAGCTGCCACCCGGCCTGGATCGCTAGGGCGCACATCGCGCTTGCACCTGTGGCGCACTTGTGTTCGCATGTTCGCACCGAGGATCGGCGTCCGCGCAAGCAGGACGACCAAAAAAGAATCCGGGAACCAACCCGGTCGAACAGCAGCGCCTCATTCCCTTTCAGGAAATGGCGCCATGCACTTCAATCTTTTCGACCTATCTTCGCTCCAGATCTTCCCAACGATCCCGCAGCCCTTCGTTGTCGCGGCCGCAGTGTTTTTTGCGCTTTGGCTCCTGGTCCGCTGGGGGTCGCCGCTCCTCCTTCTCTACGCGCTGGCGCGCGTGTGTGTCGGAGAGTGGGGCCAAGCCATGATTGCGGTCGCGTTTGCCGTCCTGATTGAGTTCGGAAACGGCTTTGCATCATGGCTCGAGTGGAACGCGCACGGACGCGACGCCCGGCTGCGGCGGCAACAGCGGGATCACGCGCGTCACTGAACGGCGTTTCCGGATCGTTTCCCGCCATTTCCCGATGTTTCCCGTCATCTCCGGGCGAATCGCTCAGCGAAAGATGACGCTCATGGCCGATATGGGCCGAACCATGGAGAGAACACCATGACCGACGTTGCTGAAGAATTCGCGCCAGCTCGCAGACAGATGCCG
>JANNOQ010000058.1:0-78575 GCA_031399085.1 Rhodomicrobium sp. | reverse complement strand
ATCTGACCGCCTGCCGCCTCTGCGGCGCGGGCCTGACGCATAGTTTTGTCGATCTCGGCATGTCGCCGCTGTGTGAAAGCTTCCTGAAAGCGGACGAGCTCGACGCGATGGAGCCGTTCTTCCCGCTGCATGTGCTGGTCTGCGACCAGTGCTTCCTGGTGCAGCTCAAGGAATATGTGACCCCAGAGCACATCTTCCGCGAATACGCCTATTTCTCCTCCTACTCGACCAGCTGGGTGGCGCACGCCAAAGCCTATGTCGAGATGGTCGCCAAGCGGCTGGATCTGGGCCCCGACAGCCTCGCGGTCGAGCTGGCCAGCAATGACGGCTACCTGCTGCAGCATTTCCTGCCCCTCGGCGTGCCGGTGCTGGGCATCGAGCCGGCGGTCAACGTCGCGCAGGTCGCCATCGGCAAGGGCATCCCGAGCGTCACCGAATTTTTCGGCGTGGCGCTGGCGGAGCGGCTGGTGGCGGAGGGCAAGCGCGCCGACCTGATCGCGGGCAACAATGTGCTTGCCCAGGTGCCCGACCTGAACGATTTCGTCGCCGGCATGGCGATCCTGCTCAAGCCCGAAGGTATCATCACGCTGGAATTCCCGCATCTGGAACGGCTGATCGCGGAAAACCAGTTCGACACCATCTATCACGAGCATTTCTCATACTTTTCCTTCGTCACCATCGAGGCGATGGGCGCGCGACACGGGCTGAAGCTGATCGACGTCGAGGAACTGACGACGCATGGCGGCTCGCTGCGGGTGTATTTGGCGCATAAGGGCTCGGCGCATCGCGCTTCCGGCGCCGTTGCAGCGCTTATCGCTCATGAGGAGCGGCTTGGCTTCCGCGATATCCGCACCTACGCATTTTTCGCCGAGCAGGTGAGCACGACCAAGCGCAAGCTGCTCGCCGGACTCATAAAGATCAAGGATGAGGGCAAAACCATCTGTGGCTACGGCGCGCCGGGCAAGGGCAACACGCTGCTCAACTATTGCGCTATCGGCCGCGATTTCCTCAATTTCACCGTCGACCGCAACCCCTATAAACATGGCCGCTTCACGCCGGGAATGCGCATCCCGATCCTGCCGCCCGAGGCGCTCGATGAGGCCAAACCTGACTACATCTTCATCCTGCCATGGAATTTGAAGCAGGAAATCGTCCAGCAGATGCGCCATGCGGGCGGCTGGGGCGCCAAATTCATCGTCCCCATTCCCCAATTCACAATTATCGACCCCAAGGATGTTGCGCCATGAAAGTCGTTCTGTTCTGCGGAGGCCTCGGCACGCGCATTCGCGAATATTCCGAGAGTATCCCCAAACCCATGATACCGGTCGGCCACCAGCCGATCATGTGGCACATCATGCAGTATTACGTCCAATACGGGCACCGCGACTTCGTCCTTTGCCTCGGCTACAAGACCAATATAATTAAAGACTTTTTCCTCAATTACCGCCCGCAATCTTTCACCGATTGCGTCGTCTCCAATCACGGCGAAACCGTCGAATTTCTCAGCGCGCTGCCCGAGGACTGGCGCGTTTCACTCATCGACACGGGTCTTTGGCGCAATATTGGCGAGCGGCTCTGGGCAGTCCGGGATCATGTGCGCGGCGAGGATATGTTCTTGGCCAACTACAGCGATGGACTTTGCGACGTCAATCTCGACGTCATGATCGAGCGTTTTAAAAAGAGCGGGAAAATTGCCTGTTTCCTGGCGATCCGGCCTCCCTTGACCTACCACACCGTCCACATGAATGCCGACGGCGCAGTGCGGGAGTTCCGCTCCTCGGCCGACTCAGACATTTGGATTAATGGCGGCTACTTCATTTTCAAGCCAGCCGTGTTCGACTACATGCAGCCTGGCGAGGAGCTGGTGCTTGAGCCGTTCAAGCGCCTCATCGATGCGGGCCAGCTCATGGCTTTCAAGCATGAGGGCTTCTGGCGCTCGATGGACACGCTTCGCGACCGACAAATGCTCGAAGATCTGGTTGAAAAGGGCGACATGCCTTGGGTCGTTCACCAGGAGACCGCCGCCGCGACGGCTCTACGGCTTGTGGCAGGGGAATGAGGCCGCTCGGACTCGCGCGGCAGGGCGAGGCCTTGACGGTGCTGTGCCTGGGGGCGCATTCGGACGATATTGAAATCGGCGCAGGCGGCACGATCCTTGGCTGGCTCGCGAGCGGCGCCCGCCTTCACGTGCATTGGTGCGTGCTCAGCGCGGTTGGAACGCGCGGCGATGAAGCCGCCGCCTCGGCCGCTGCATTTTTGTCCGGAGCCGAGGATAGGACGATCGAGCTTAACCAGTTCCAGGATGGCTATCTCGGTTACAATCCCGAGGTGAAGGACTGGTTCGAGGCGCTGAAAGGCCGCGTCTCGCCAGATGTGATCTTCACGCACGGCCGCGATGACGCGCATCAGGATCACCGCGAAGTCTGCCGTCTAACCTGGAACAGCTTTCGCGATCATCTGATCCTCGAATATGAAATCCCGAAATGGGATGGCGACCTGGCGCAGCCAAACGTCTACGTGCCCCTTAGCGGCGAAACCATGGCGCGTAAATGCGCCCTGCTAAAGGCCCATTTCGGTACGCAGCGGTCCAAGGATTGGTTTGACGTCGAGACATTTCGGGGCCTGGCGCGACTGCGCGGCATAGAGTGCCGTGCGCCGGAGCGCTATGCTGAAGGTTTCTTCGTTCGGAAGGCGGTGTTGGCTGGCCCGATCGGATGACCTTCGAATTTGGGGGGGGTTGGCCCAAAACTGTCCTTGCGTCAGTTTGGGATTTCGCGGAGATGGGCGATCACCTCCGCGCTCGTCGCATACGCGCCAAAGATCCCGCCTTCGCGGCGCAGGCCGGCGATGACGGCGTCGTGCAACTCCGGCGTGGCGGCTCCGCAGCAATCTTCCAGCAAGAGGCAGTCATAGCCGCGATCATTCGCGTCCCGCATCGTCGAGGAAACGCAGACATCCGTTGTGACGCCTATCAGGATGATGTTTCGCCTGCCCATGGCGCGGAGGATTTGATCCAGATCGCTGGCGAAGAACGCGCTATTGCAGGGTTTGTCGATAATGATCTCGCCCGGTTCTGGCCGCAATGCGTCGATGAAGTCGCATCCCGGTTCGCCGCGCACTAAAAGTCGTCCCATTGGCCCTATGCTGCCGATTGCGGCGCCTGCCCGCTCCGCCTTGAGGCGCTTATTGGCGTTGAGATCGCTCAGGTCCGGCCGGTGGCTCTCGCGCGTGTGAATGATTGAAAAGCCCGCGCTCCTGACGGCCTCAAGCAGTCTTTCTGCGGGCGAGATGCCACGGCGGACATGGGAGAGGTCTTCCCCCATGCTGGCGAAATATCCACCCGGCGCGAGAAAGTCCTTCTGCATGTCTATGAACATGACGGCCGTATCATCGACCGACCAGCGCCCGGACAAGGGCCAGGCATAAGGCCGCGCGCCCGGGAGCGAAGACCAGACGCTCATTGTGTCGAGGTGGCCTTAAGCCAGGTCGCAGGGAAGCGCAGTTTGACGTTGGCAGGATCGCCGAGGATGTCGCCATTGCCCATCTGAATACCGACGCGATCCATGCTCTTCACGCTCGGGCCTAAGAGGCCATGATCGAAGGCGAATGCGCGCATCGCGTTCATCGTCGCCTTATAGTCTGCGGCGGCGACGAGCGTTGCGGCGCGTTCGGGCGTGAAGAAGTCGATGGTCTCCAGCTGCTGTTTCAGGCCCTTCTGATCGGTGGCAAGCGCGGTCGCCATATAGGTCATGATCTCAGCGTGTTTGGGATGCGACGGGGCAAGCATTCCCATCACCTCATACCACGCGCCCGACACCGCCGCGCCAAGCCCCGGCGCTTTGGCGAGCGCATCGGTGCGTGCGATCAGGACATCCACGATCTGGCCGGGTATGGCGGAGGAATCGAACAGCAACTGGGTGTCCGAATGCTGGTTCAGGATTTGCGAAAGCTGCGGCTTCCAGGTAACGACCACCTCGGTCGAGGCAACCTGGAATAAGGCGCCGATATCGGCATCGGAGGTGTTGACGAGCGTCACATCGCGCTCGCTGAGACCGGCCTTATCAAGGGCGCGCGCCAGCAGATAATGCGACCCCGACAGCTCGATCAGATTGATTTTCTTACCCTTCAGATCGCTCAGGGTTTTGTTCTTGCCGCGAATGATGATGCCATCCGAGCCGACCGAATTGCTAAGCGGGAGCACCGCCGTGGTGTCGACGCCTGCGCTCGCCGGTATGGTGAGGGCGTCGAGCGACATGGCGATCACCGCGTCGAAACCGCCAGCGGTGAACTGGTTCTGCGCTTCGACATAATCATTCAATTGCACGGCCTCTAACTCGATGCCGTATTTGTCGCCCCATTTTTTCAAGATGCCCTTGTCCTGGGCGTAGCCGAGCGGCATCGATCCAGCATAGATCGTCCAGGCAATCCGGTATTTATCCTTCGCGGACGCCGACGATGGCAAGCAAGCGGCAGCGAGCACGCCGAACGCGATCAGGGCGGCTTGAATGATTCTCGAAAATGTCATGGCGAACCTCGTCTGCTGGCTGAACACAGAACCAGCGTAAAATTTAGTCCGCCTAGCATCGCCCGATAAATGACGCTCTCCGCATGTGAACATGTTCAAAGCTCACGGGAGGTCCGCGAAGAGCGTTTTTAGAAACGACGCAATGATGGGCCTCGGCGCGCCTGCGGTCTTGAGAAAGGCCGCCTCGATCACGGATTGGTGGCGGATCTTATCCGGCAGAACCGCGATCAGCTCCCCCTTACAAACCCAGCGTCTGGCGAAATGCTCAGGCACAAAGCCGACGGACTGGCCCGATAAGATGATAAAAAGCACCGCTTCGACGTTTGAAGCGTAGCACACCTGCTCATCTGATTTCGGCTCCAGCCAAGCCAGTTCCCGCTGATTGAGGAATTTGCGCGAGACGAAATGCTGACGGTTCAGCAGATTGAGGATATCGGCCTCGGCCCTGCCCGCCAAAACCATTTGGCCGAGAGGCGAGCCGGGCGCGCAATAGAGGTGATCGGTCTCCCGGTAGAGCGGACGATATTCGATGTAATCATTCTTGCCCTCGAAAATGCCGATTGCAATATCCAGCCGCCGGTCGAGAATACATTTTTCCAGGTCTGCGGGCGTCTCGACCTGCAGGTTGACGAGCAGCCTCGGCTGGTTATCGGCGTTGAACACCCGGAGTGCCGGCCCGAGCGGACAGGTCTCATCCATAATGATGTTGTCGAAATCATACTGACAGGCGACAGCAAATCTGATGCCAAGACCGCTTGGTTGGCCAGCGCCATTGCGGATCGCCGCGTCCGGCGCCGCACTATCGTTGCCCATAAGCGCCAGCTCATTGGAGCCCCAGGCTGTGCGGCTCACGCCTCTTCGGGCAGATTGTAACGCCGCTGCGCCATCGTCGAGGGCCGCCCGACCAGGTGTTTCTCGACGCCGTCATTCAATGCCCGAGCGTACACCTCCAGCGCGCCGTCGACGGCCTCGACCGTCCGGTCGATGTCGTCGTCGCTATGCGCGTAGCTGACCGCCAAGGACGGCGCGATGACGCCGCGCCGAATGATCTCTTGCAAGAAAAGCGATCGGAATGCTTGGCTCGGCTGGCCATCCCGGTCACGGGTCCCGTAAAGCAGGCAGGATGAGCGTCCGGTGACCGTGACATGGTCGCCGAGACCGCGCCGCGCGATGATTTGCGTCAGGCCCGCCCGCAGCCGGTCGCCCGCCGCATGGAGCCGCTCGACGACAGGCTTTTCTTGGTAGACCTTGATGGTCGCGATGGCCGCCGCCAATGCGTGCGTTTCCGCGCCATGCGTGGTCGACAAGAGGAACACGCGCGGGCGGTCATAATGGTCCAGCCCCCCGAGTCGCATATATTCGCGCTTTCCCGCCAGCGCCGACACCGAAAAGCCGTTGCCCATCGCCTTGCCGAAGGTCGAGAGGTCGGGGACGATGCCGTACAGTTTCTGCGCCCCGTTTTTGTGCCAGCGGAAGCCGGTGATCATTTCGTCGAGAACGAACAGCGCGCCGTCCGCATGGGCAAGGCGCATCAACTCGTGCAGGAAATTGTCTTTCGGATCGTCAGCGCGCGCGGCCTCTAGCATGAAGCAGGCGATCCGGCCCGGATATTGGGCAATCAGGGCCTTCACGCTTTCAAGATCATTATAGCGGAAAGTCAAAGACAGCGTCTTGATTGCGTCTGGAACGCCCGCGCCCATTGGCGTTGGTCCAATGAACCAATCGTCGACCGAGAAGAAAGGCTGGTCGCCGCAATAGGCAACGTAATCCCGGCCGGTATAAGCGCGGGCAAGCTTGACCGCCGCCGATGTCGCGTCAGAGCCATTCTTGCAGAATTTGACCATTTCGGCGCCGTCGATCAGGCCCAGGAAGCTCTCGGCGCAAGCGACTTCGATCGGAGCTGGCCGGGTGAAATTGCAGCCGCGCGCCAGCTCCTCCGCGACCGCCTTCAATATGGGGGGATAGGCGTGTCCGAGCGCCACGGCGCGATTGCCCATGCCATATTCGATGTAGCGATTGCCATCCGCGTCCCAGACATGGCAGCCGCTGCCTCGAGCGATGAAGCCGGGGGCGAGGATTGGGTATTGATCGTCGCCTTTCGCATAGGTGTGGCATCCTCCCGGGATGAGCCGATGCGCGGTTTTCTGCAGCCGGGAGGAGATTGCAAAGCGCGGGGAATGCTGAGTCACGCCAAAGCCTCATTCTGCGGCCGCGAGCAAAGCACCCAGCCGCTAGATGTTGAGACAAAGGTATAACCGACCATTGCTAACTATTTACAGCCAGCGCTTACCCACGCAAAAAGACCTCAGGCGGCGTGTGGCACTCTAAGGCATCACGGGTTCCACTGTCGCAGCGGTCAATTGCGAGGCGGGAATTTCCAAAGCCGTCGCCCCGGACGGCGCGCAGCGCCGATCCGGGGTCCACTCGCTGCAGTTGCCGATGGACCCCGGCTCGGCCTGACGGCCGTCCGGGGCGACTCTAAGGTTGGGACGAGCGATTCAGATTAGAGGAGGCCGCTCCAGGCCCCTCAAAAATTTAGAGCCGGATGAGCGGCCTTTTTTACTTCAGTACCGCCAAAGCGCCTATTGCAGCCGCGTCCAAGTCGGACCCTGGCAAATCAAGCCGCCAAGCACGCAGCCCTGCAGCTTGAGATGGTTCTTGTCGACAACGGTTAGCGTGCCGTTATAGGTCTGCCCGTCTTGGCTATTGTAGAGCTTGCCCGACCAGCCATTATCGCCCGACTTCTTTGCTCCGCTCATGATGGTGATCCCCACCACCGGCCGGTCACGCAGCTTCGGATCGGGGTTCTGCACGTCCTTGCGGCCAGTTTCCTTCACCTTCACGATCGTCGCGCACACGCCGCCGCCGCATTTCGCGATTTTGATGTGCGAGCCGTTGTCCGGATGCACCCAGGTCCCCAAGGCGTCGTCAGCCGATTGAGCAAAGCCTTGACCCGCCCCGAATACAACAATTCCTGCGCAAATCAGCGCTGTAATTACTAAACGCATGTCCACCGTCCTCCCTATGGCCAGCCCGAGCTGGCATCTATTTCTTGCCCCTGCGCCGCCCGAAGGTGGTCACGGGAGATGAAAATCTAGCACCCGCTGACGTTAAGGTAAAGCTGGCCGGACGCGCCATGCCGGTTTGCCGTGGCCGGGAGTGAACTCGCGGCGTCGGTGCGAATTTCGCCTGCTTGCCCCAGCGAAAAGCTCTTGTTTCGGCGTCCGAACCCGCGGGCGTAACCTTACAGCCACGTTGTCGAGCAACCAACCCGGCAGACCAACATCAGCCGGGTCAACAGAACCGCTCGAATCGGGTATGTATCTTTAATGACCGCTTAACGCGATGGAGCCGTCGCCGACAAATATGACCATTTCGCATGATCAGCCGCCTTTGCGGGCGCCGAGCCTCGACAATCTGGCCCAGCTCGATCCGGCGCTTCCGATCCTTGCCTTTCTCGCGGTCAGCGGGCATGGCTCATCGGCGCGCGAGACGCTTGAGAAGACGCTGCTAGCGCTCTATTCCGATCCCAGCCTTTTTGGAGCGGCGCTCACCGCACTCGCCAATGAGGGGCTTGTCGCTCTGTCCAAAGCCGGGCGCTGCCGGATTGCCGAAAGCGGGCGCAACCGCGGCGAAACTGCGGTCGGCAAACTGCTTGGACGGAGCTGGCCCGATGTGCTGAGCCGTCCGCTCGCCGCCCTCGCCGTCGGCATTGATCCACGGCCGGCGCAAGCTCAACTTTTTCTTGCGCGCCGGGAAAACCTTGAAGGCGCAGCGCTCGCCCGCCTCTATAGCTTGGCCGGCCTCGGCACCATGCCGACGCGTCCGCAAGTCCGCTTTGCGTTGTTGCGCGCCATCATCGCCAGCCGCCTGCCTGAGTGCGAACCTGCCTTCACGGAGATCACCATGCACAATACCTCGCGCGACGCCGTCGGCAGAGCCATGCTGCTGGGCGCCGCGGGTCTGAAACGCGGAACACTCCGCGATGCCGAGACCGCGCTGTTGCGCAAGGCCCTCGGCCTGCGCGCCGAGGCGAGCGGCGGCGTCGCCGAGGCGCTGATCCGCTCAGGACTGGCCAAGGCTGCACCACGCGCGCCGAGCTTGCCGAAACGAGATATTCGGCCTGAGAAACCCGGTCTTGCCGCATTCGCCGAGACGGTGCGCGATCTGGCCAAGACCTTACGAACGGCTCCTTTCGCCGGCCGCGTCGCTATCGCACAGGTCTACGATGCGGGCATTACGCGCGGGCTGAACTTCGGCGAGCTCGACGAGTTTAAGGCCCGGATCGCGGAGGCGGGGCGGGCGGGTCTCCTCGATCTGGAGCGCTACGACATTGCCGGGCCGATGGACAGCGCGCTCCGGGACCGGTCGCGCATCGCCTTCGGCCGGGACGAACGGCATTTCATCGTCAACGAATGGATTTAGTTTAAAGGACATTATTCCTATGGACCCGCGCCTTGAGGCCTTCAAAAGCCCCGAGTTCTTCCGCGTTTTCGGCGCGGTGGCTTCGCTTGCCGGCGCGGCTGAGGAAGAACTGCTCGATGTTTCCGACATCGGGCCGACCGCCGACGAGGCGATCGCCAGCATCATCCATCATGCGCGCAACAAAAATCCCGACCCCGCCTCGCGTCTCTTACTCATCAAAGGCCAGACCGGCACCGGCAAGACGCATACGCTGCTCACCGCCGTGCGCGGCCTGCACCGGCATGGCGATGTCTTTGCCGTCGTTCTGCCGATGGTGGAGTTCGTGTCGGAGACGCAATTCGACGCTTGGCTGACACGCAGCCTGGTGACGCGGCTCAGCGAGCCCTATCTCGTGCCCGAAGGATCGCCGGTGCCGCTCGTCGCGCTCGGCAACGCGCTGCTTGACCTAGTGCCGGGGCCGGTCGCCAAGCGGCTGAAGCAGGCGGCGAGCGAGGGAGATGTCAGTGTCAGCGAGGCCGAGTTCAAAGGGCTAGTCGCCGGCATTCGCAGCCGCATGGCGCGCGCCACGCGCATTCCGCCGGCCGGCGAGAGCACCATCGCGGCTATTCTTGGCGTGCTGTTCGGCGAGGACGAGGCCTTCGACTATTTGCGCGGTCTCCCGGCCGATGCAACGATCGGCGGCGTCCGAATCTTTAATCCCACGAGCGAGCAATGCGCGCGGTTGCGGCTGGAAGAGTTGGTCAAGATCATCGGCGCGTTCGGCAGCGCGGTGTTCATCGCCTTCGACCAGCTCGAACAGAGCAAGCTCGACGGCTGGAAAGGCCGCCTCATCCACGCGATAAGCCGGGGCGCGCTGATTACGGAGACCTTGCCGAATGTGGCGGTGGGTTTCGCGGTGCTGCCGTCGCTCTATGAGGAGATCGCGGAGGGCATCGACCCCTCGATCCGCGACCGCATCGAGCGGCTTGGCGCGCAGCCCGTGCGGCTGAAGCCATTATCGCGGCCGGAAGTGGAGGCGCTTTTAGCGCGCCGCCTCGCCTTGCTCTACGCCGCCAGCGGCGCCAAACCCGACAAAAGCGATCCCTTATACCCCTTCGAGCCATGGTTTCTCGATGAGCTGGCAGGGCAGACTTCGCGCTATGTGACGGAATATGTGCAGCAGTTTCAGCGGCTGCTGGTCGAAAAGGGCGGCATCCCCGCGATGGAGGATTTTCCGCTGCCGGAAAGCGCGATGAGCGCGGTCCCCGCCGGCGGCCCGCTCGCCCCGGCCTATCATGGTCCGGCGGTCGATTACGATTCGCGCTGGGACAAGTTCTTTGCCCAGCATTCCTATTTCGGCGTGCCGGGGGACGGCTCGAAACAGGCCGATCTGATCGAATGGGCCGTGAAGGCCGCGATGCCCGAGATCGACGGCGTCACCGCGATCCGCACGCGGCGCGATTGCCGTGGCCGGGCGCAGACTTACATCATCGGCTTCGATCTGGAAGCGGACGGCAAGGTGGTCGAGCGGCGCGAGGTGGCCCTATGCAATGAGGCGAACCAAGGCTCGCAGCTCGCCGACGAAATCCGATCCGTGCTGACCACCTGCCGCGATACCGTCCGGCCGGTGCTGGTGCGGCCGCGCGGCGGACGCTTCCCGAAGGGCGGGCGCACCGCCGGGCCACTGCTCGATGCGGCGATGGAGAACGGCGCGATCGTCGTGCGCCATTTCGAAGGGCCGAGTTGGGAACGCATCCGCGCGCTGAAGGATTTCTTCAACCTCTTCAAGGACGAGCCCGGCTTCATCGACTGGCAGCGCCGTGCCCGGCCGCTGACCCAGATCGCCTCGCTCTCGGACGTGCTGCAATATCCCTATCGCGCACCGATCGCCGATGCGCCGCTGGAGCCTGAACCGATCCGCGCCGCCGTCGAACCCTTGAAACCCCGCGTGCTGCGCAAGATTCCGGCCGCCCCCGCTGTGTTTCTCGGGCATGAGAGCGAAGGCCAGGGCATCTATTGGGCCCCGTTCGAGACCGACACCAAGCTGCTCAATTTCGGCGTGCTAGTGACGGGCGATAGCGGCTCCGGCAAGACGCAAACCCTGCGGGTCATCATCGACGGCGTGACCTCGATCGGCGCGCCGGTGTGCATTTTCGACTTTAAGAACGACTATGCCGACCGGCAATTCATCACCGAGCAGGGCCTGCGCGTCCACGATGTGCGCCGCCACGGCATCCCGTTCAACCCGCTGTTCCCGAGCGCCGCCGACGACGGCAAGGCGCAGCCCATCGAGCACATTTTCACCATCACTGGCGTCCTCAAGCGCGTCTTCGGCCTCGGCGACCGGCAGGCGGCGCTCTTGCGCGACGCGATGAAGGAAGCCTTCGAGCAATGCGGCGTCGATCCGCAGAAATGGGTGCCGGTCGACACCATCCGCGCGCCCAGCTTCGACGATGTGATCGCCATCCTGGAAACCCAGAAAGAGGCGCGCAACACCACCGCCATCAGCCTGATCGACCGCGTCTCGCCGCTGTTCGAACTCGGGCTGTTCCCTAAGGCGCACGAGCTGGAAGTGCCGTTCGAGACCATGCTGAACGAGCGGATGGTGCTCTCGCTGTTCGAATTGCCGACCGACGAGATCAAGGCCGCGCTCGCCGAGCTGATCATCATCCGGCTGCATGGCTATCTGGTGCGCGGGAGCCAGCCGAGGCGGCTGACGCGGCTGTTGGTGCTCGACGAGGCGTGGCGCGTGGCATCGAGCAAGCATCTGGAGAATCTGGCGCGCGAGGGCCGCGCCTTCGGCGTCGGCCTGGCGATCGGCACGCAATATCCCGGCGATTTACCGCCGGATTTGGCCGGCTCACTGGCGACGCGGATTTTCCTGAAAAACCAGCAGCCGGATCATAAGAAGGCCGTCGTGCGCGCGGTGACGGGTTCGGCGAGCGGCGTCCAGGCGCAGGAAGTGCATGAGATTTTGGAGAAGCAGGAGATGTTCCAGGGGCTGATCCAGAACCAGCAATATGCGCCTTATGCGGCGTTCAAGCTGGTGCCGTATTATGCGCGGGAGAGGGAGGATGAGCGCGGGGTGACGGGGACGTTGGGGCGATAGATTCGAGCAGGCTCGGTCAATGTGTGGATTTAATGTTAACCAACGATTATACAGACAACCATTATGTGCCGAGGTGGTACCAGCGGCGTTTCCTTCCGGCGACAGGGGAATCAAAGCTGTTCTATTTGGATTTATTTCCAGAAAGCTTTAGAGACGCCAAAGGCGTCCTTCGCCATCACAAAGCCTTGCGCCGCTGGGGTCCAAAGAGCTGCTTTCAAGAGGATGACCTATACACAACACAATTTGGAAACTGGCGCTCAAAAGACATCGAGAAGCTATTTTTCGGCCGAGTTGATAATGACGGAGCTCCAGCGGTCGACTGGTTTTCTCAATTCAACCACAGAAATTTCGCGGTTAGCGATGACGCCTTTCATAATCTCCTGAATTATATGAGTGTGCAGAAACTCCGCACACCAAAAGGGCTCAAGTTTGTCGCCAACTTAGCAAAAACCTCGGATAAAAACATCGCACTTATCGCAATGCAACAGCTCCAAAATTTACACTGTTCAATTTGGACTGAAGCTATATGGGCGTTACTCGACGCAAGTCACACGTCTACAAAATTTATAATATCAGATCACCCGGTAACAGTTTACAATCGTGAATGTTTTCCGGAAAGTAATTTCTGTAAAGGAGACCTTGATCCTCCAATCTGGCTCGTAGGAACTCATACCTTCTTTCCTTTATCGCCTATTCGATTGATAGTATTTACAAATCTGGCTTGGGTTCGAAATCCATACCAACGAGCGACGATAAATCGCCCTAATCCAAACCCGGGTAGTGTATCAGGTGTTTTTGCGGGGCCGCCCGGTTTTGGGCGCGCGGGCGTCGATTAACTCCACAATAAACTCAAATCCGCGCGGCGCATCCGCCAACCCAGCGGCAACCGCAGGCGTTGTCTTGATAGTCTTATGCTTGCGAATGAAATTGTACCAGACGGTGTAGAGCGCGACCATGTGGCAGTGACTTTCAAACTTTTTCGAGAAGGCGTTTGTTAGCCGCGTGAACCGGCGCATGTGCATCCGCATCGTGAGATTTTGGCGCTCTGCATAGCTGGTAGAAATCTTCGCTTCGTCCGGGTTACCGATCTTCACCTTTTTCTTGACGCCCGCGCATTCGGCTGGCGAATAGCGGCCCTTGCTGGCTTCCGGCGCGGCTCCGAACACCTTAACGAGCTGGGCGTAGTCAATGTCAGCGCCAAACGCGCCTTCAACGGCTTGCAGGTAGGCCTTATGGCCGTCCGTTGTCATCTGCACCCGGTTATTGAGGCGCGACGCAAGGTCTTCCATGAACAGCTTGGCGTAGTCCGCGTCACGACCGCCGACAAACCAGTTCGGGATGATTTTGGTGTCGGCGCAAATCGAAGTCCATGTCCACACGTCGCCAGCGAACGGCGGCGCATCGGCGGTCA
Source organism: Rhodomicrobium sp. (assembly GCA_031399085.1). Lineage (GTDB taxonomy): Bacteria > Pseudomonadota > Alphaproteobacteria > Rhizobiales > Rhodomicrobiaceae > R-RK-3. The sequence continues at coordinate 65,126 of JANNOQ010000058.1, read as the reverse complement.
CGTTCTTTTCCTTGGCGTAAACGAACGACCAAATCTCATCGCATTCAATGCGGGTGCAGTGCAAGCCGCGCACATGCTCATCATGAAAGTCAATGCAAGCTTCCCCCGCTTCTTTGAGAAGCTTGACGACGGTGTTGATGCTCACGCCAGCCACACGGCTGATCGAGCGCATGGAAGCGCCTTCGCATAGCAGCGAGAGGATTTGGACGCGTTGATTGAGGGACAGCTTGCTCATTCCACTAATATATGATACACGATGCTTTGTGTCAAGCATCGTGTCGCACTATTTTGAGAGGAGCATTGTTTGCAATTGGCGACTGCTTCTGTCCTGCGAGGCCCCAAACCAAGCCTTCTAATTCATCAAGGGGGATGCGCAATTCACGCGCAATTTCGTTTTTTGTAACCCGCTCAGACCACAAACTTTCGAGAACTTTCCGCCAAACTAAGGATGTCTCTCGCTGTATCCCCCCCGGCTCGCCAGAACGAAACCCCCTCTTGCCAAGTTCGATGCACGCCGACTTATACCGCCATTCGGACAGAATATTGAGGCTATTCAAACGATAAGCCATTGCCATAGCCGCCACTCGCCATCTAGCCTTCGCACGTATGATGATATCGACAGTTACGAAGCGTGGAATTCTGGCCCTGACATCATTCTCCGGCATAAGGAATGCTGAGGCGAACGCGTTTGCTTCGCGCTCCGCGGAGCGCGAAGGGCGCGGGCCTCCATGCCTGTGCATTACCAAATGACCAAGTTCATGCGCCGCATCAAAGATGCTGCGCTCTGCTGTCTTAAAATTATTCAGAAAAATATATGGCTTTCGATCCCGCCAGAAGGAGAAGGCATCTACGGCTGCGGTGCTCTCTGAGAGAGAGAACACTCGAATACCATGCGTTTCGAGAAGCCCTATCAAGTTGCCTATGGGCTTTTCGCCGATCCCCCAATGGTGCCGAACAGACCGGGCCGCCGCCTCCGCATCCGTTTCATAGCTGAGATCAAGCAGGTTTGCGTTCGGTAACGAGAACCTAGCCTCAATCCAGTCGCTAAGTTCCAGGCCCAATTCGCCAGCGGATATTGCCGCATCGCGTTCCTTGGCGCTCATCTTCGACAGACTGCGAAAACTTACCGCGTCCGTGTTGAGGGATTCTGGATTGTCCGCGTAGAAAAACTCATTCGGAAAGCTGAGTACACTAGACAGCTTTGCGACCGTGGTTTCGTCCGGTTGATTTTCACCGTTTTCAAGTCTTGAAATAGTCATTTGAGCAAGGCTTGCCGCCTCGGCGAGTTCTTTTGCTGAGAGTCGCCGCCGATGCCGCGCCATAAGAAGCCGGTTCTTATTAAACAGGAGAAGCATATTTATTTGCGCGCAACGATAGGATCAAAGTCCTCAACACGGTCGTCGCTGTCCAGCAACAGTTTATCCAAAAGCACGTCGCTGCCATCAGATAGATAAACGCGCTCTACGTAAGCACTGAATGTACCGTTTCTGACAACGGGCTGCGTCAGCTCTGCGGCGCCCTTGCTGTCTATCATCAAATAGTACGCCGCAAACTCGTCACTTGGCAAAGGCGCATAGCTCGGTAGATCATTAAAAAGGTTGAGGTTACCACTAAACGCACGTTCCCCACCTGCCCCCTTTTTTGACCGCGGCTTAGGCTCATCTTCGTCGTCACAGGCGACATCAACGTTTGCGAACCCAATTTTAATTTTTCGCTTCTCGCTCCTTATCATCTCGATTGAGTCTGTCCGGTCGAGTTCCCACTCGCAGCCGGTTTTTACGTGACGATCACGGAGCGCCCAGACGCCGTCCTGATATGAAAACGTTCCGGCAGCGTTTGCAGGATGAAAGTTCGTCGCATTCGCTGCCGCCGACAAGGCAACATCACGCACTTCCAAAAGGGTCGCGCGCGCCAAACCTAATTCACTTAATCGACGATCTACGTCCCAGGCTTCACGCAGCACTTTCGTTTCGATCATTGCCATTGTCAAACACCGCATGTTGATTATTTCCACCTACTGGTAGGTTAAAAAAATCAACATGACAAGCTTAATCACGACCCTTCCATCGCTTTTCCGCCGCCTTCTTGGCGATCTCTGCTCTTCGTTCGGGCGTCATGCTTTCGGCGCGCGCCTTGCCGCCTCGCCTACCCATGCTTACGGCGCCGGGGTCCTTGCCCGACTTCTCCGGGGTGTCGATATCTTCTTCCTCTTCGCCAGTCGCGATTCTCATGACTTTGACGGCGTTGGCGATCACGTCGGCGGGGCGCTTTTCGCCTTTAGGGCCTTTGGGCATAGGGTATCCTCTACATACTTACCGCTAAGCATATAGGAGTTTGTTAGGTTTGTCGAAGGGCGGAGCGGCGTCGCGCGCAACTGATACGTTAATCTGAAGTTTCAGGGTCTTCCATAACCTCAAACTGACGGGGACTCTCAAGCCGGAGACCGCGCCCGTGCTTAACTAACTCTCCGATACATTTTATGGGTCTTATGGCGACGTGGGCGGCTGCGGCTGCAGCATAATCGCGACTGTCGAGCCGAATGGAAATTTTCCTGACTTTTCCGCCAACGACTTCAGATACCTTGATGTCTCCTTCGGTTACCAATGGGCCCCGTTCCAGATTTGTAACAAATCCGTGTAATTCGAAATCTTCCAAAATTGCGGTTTCGCGGAAGTGTTTCGCAGCTTCCGCGATAAGCGCGGCATCATCGGCGCCTATTCGAACCGTTCGTTGCTCAGGTTGTGGGCGCGCTTTGGACCAGGAAATACCTATATCAATCTCATGATCTGGGCTTGTTGATACCAGACCGACAATTGCATCACAAAGATTGGCCGAAACCCCGTCATCAACAGCGTCGACAAATGGCTGCATGTTTTCTGGCCCGGCAGCATGAGCGGCCTCACCAAGAGCGGTTAGCGCGCCCACTAATGTCCTGGTAACTCTACGCTCATAGGGCTCACTGCCAAGTTCAGGCATTTCGTGCTGTGCTAAAGCAGGAGGAACGGGTGTTAGTATCGTCAGTACGAAACTCCCAAACTCGGTTTGCCCCATCCGGACTTGAGACAGGTAACGCGTCACCTGCTGAGGTTTTCTGCTCGCAAAATGGCTCTTCTTTTCGACTGCGGAACACGCAGCCGCCGCGATCAACTCCAGTGCATGTTTGACGAGCAACACCGCACGCTCAAGTGCCAAAGTCCCGCTACTATCGTCGTCGCTAAACACTCGGACTCGCACCACGTCCGCCGATGGCACTGATATGTCTGTTAAGATCTCTTGGGCCGCTCGCTTCTCTACGTCTACAAGGGTGCGGATCAATTGGGACATCCGCAACTCAAAATCCTTGAGGTCGCGACGCATCGGTAGCATGAGGTCGGCGCTTGCATTTCCATGACCAAGGAGCCAAACGCTGCCTTTGTCCCCCAGATCGGCAGTTTTCCTCCAGCCCTTCATCTGCAGATAAAGAGAGACATCGCCAGGATTCAGTGCCCTCACGTCCTCCCTTTCAAAGATTGTAGGATTCATGGCATGCCTCCGTCATTTACGCGACGCATGATCCCAGACAGGGTGTCAACGGTAAACAGACGCGTTCTCGGAATAGAGATAGTTACCGATTGCTCGTTCTGCGTCTCTGGCCAGCCCGCCAAGGAAATCCAATAGGCGCAATGACGCATCACAAATTGCTGTGGCGAAGGGGCGAGCCAGTCAGCAATTTCGGCTGGAACGATTACCAATACAAGTATGCGTGGCGTCATCAGATTGGCGATGCTTAGATCGTCATAATTCTTGCGTTTGAGCCGATGGCGGATCGAGTCGCCCTGCCCATCATCCGTGCCAGTACACTTCATTTGAATGTCTAATCGGGGATGCGTAGGGGCAAGCCTGCAGGACACGGTCCAATCGACGCTGTCATCGTCGACATCCGCCTCCTGAATTGAGCATCCAGCCACAGCTGAAATAGCTCGCAAGAACGCGTCACTAAAACATTTCTTTTGCATGGTGAGTTCCATGCCTAACGACATAATACCTCTCCCGAATTTAACGTGAGAGGGTAAATTATTCGGTCTTTGTAGAGAAACCTTTAATTTGATTTTGATTTACCCGCTCGTAGGAATCTGGCTCAAACGCGTAGAAAATCGCCATCATTTAGGCCATAAAAACACCTGATACACTACCCAAACCCGCTTCGCCCCGCACGGCTTTTTGATTTTCGGGAAATACAAACAGGACGCGAGCTAACAGAAAGAGAAGTCAACCAAATTAATTTCATAATCAAAAAGCGGGCGAAGCGGTTTATTGCAGCTGGCTCTGAGGACTGGCTGTACCCAGAAAAGAAGCTGCCATCGGATCATTGGCGCAAGCTCGATGATCGATATTTATTTATGCCTGATCCAAGGTCGGTAATATTCAGCGGCGAAATGGTTATCAAATATAAAAGTGGTCACGTAGACGTATTTGATGAATACGGACGTCAACCGGAACAACCCGGATATAAGGACCAAAAAAACCATAAAACTGAATGGCGCCGTTTACTGGCGTTTCAGGGCGAGTATGCTCGGCTATTTGGCCCTCGCCGAAAAGGGCTTACATTAGCTACGGACAGGCTAACTTCGGAACAAGATGACCCTGACTATCATGCTTACCATCTTGGCTTAGAAAGGTATTTGCCCGCTTCACTAAAGGCGCATCGCGGCCGAAGGGCAAGCTAAACCACGTTCTGCTGATTATTTATTATTGAGTTCGCGGTCGAATTGAGCAGTCAGGCTGGCGGCTCGGCTTGTTCCAAAGCCTGCTTCAACTCATCCGGCAATTCCCAGGGATAATAAGCCCGCCGCGTATCCATCGCCTTCAGCCGCTGGAATTCTTCCGCCGAAATCAGCACAAGACTATCCTGGCCATGATTGGTGATCGTCACCGGCTCGCGCTGGGCGCGCCGGGACAGTGCACCGTAACTCTTCAAGAACTCGGATGAGCTGACGCGCGGCGCAGGTTTTAACTCGGTCTTTTCCATGGCCCAAGATAATCGAAAAATTCGAGTTTTTCAAACTTTTAACGCGCCTACCCCCCAAAGAAATCAAACAGCAGCTTCACATTCAACCCCGCGATCACCACCGCGATTACCACCGCGAACGCAATCAGCCACATTGGCGCCACCAGCGCTCCCATCTTCGCCTTGCTCGCCGTGAACATCACCAGCGGGAAGACCGCGAATGAGAGCTGCAAACTCAGCACCACCTGCGTCAGGATCAGCAGCTGCGCGGTGCCGCTGTCGCCGTACCAGATGGTCACGATGGACGCCGGGACGATGGCGATCCCGCGCGTGATCAGCCGGCGCAGCCAGGGCGGCAGCTTGATGTCGAGGAAGCCCTCCATGACGATTTGACCGGCCAGCGTCGCCGTCACGGTCGAGTTGATGCCGCAGCAGAGGAGCGCGACGCCGAACAGGGTCGGCGCGATGGCGAGGCCCAAGAGCGGGGCGAGCAGATTGTGCGCCTCGCCGAGTTCGGCAACGTCGAGCCGCCCGGTCTTGTGGAAGGTCGCCGCCGCAAGGATCAGGATCGAGGCGTTGATGACCAGCGCGAACATCAGCGCGACGGTGGAGTCGATGGTGGCGAATTTCAGCGCCTGGCGCTTTTCGGGCAGGCTCTCGCCATAGTTGCGCGTCTGCACGATGCCCGAATGCAGATAAAGATTATGCGGCATCACGGTCGCGCCCAAAATGCCGAGCGCCAGATACAGCATCTCCGGATTGGTGACGATGTCGGTCGTCGGCGCGAAGCCGCGAATGACGGCGCCCCAATCGGGATCGGCCAGCGCGATCTGGATGGCAAAGCACACGGCGATGACGCCGAGCAGCGTGATGATCAGCGCTTCAACCCAGCGAAAGCCGAGCCGCTGGAGATAGAGGATCAGGAACACGTCGAGCGCGGTGATGACGACGCCGATTTCGAGCGGGATGCCGAAAATCAGGTTGAGGCCAATCGCGGTGCCGATGACTTCGGCGATATCGGTGGCGATGATCGCGATTTCCGCCAGAAACCACAGGACGAGCGCGACGGGCTTGGGGAACGCGTCGCGGCAGGCTTGCGCGAGGTCGCGGCCGGAGGCGATGGCGAGGCGCGCGCAAAGCGATTGCAGCACGATCGCCATGATGTTGGAGACCAGCGCGACGACCAGCAGCGTGTAGCCGAATTTTGAGCCGCCCGCGAGCGAGGTCGCCCAGTTGCCCGGGTCCATATAGCCGACGGCGACAAGATAGCCGGGGCCGACGAATGCGGCGGCGCGCCGCCAGGACGGGCCGGTGGACCGCACGGCGATCGTGCGATGCACGTCCGAGAGCGAGGCTTCTCCGCGTTCCCGCCGCCAACCGCCTGAGATCCCAACCGCACGTGCATCCATGGTTAAAACCCTTCAGTCGCTATTGCAAATCATTTGCGATAAATCATCGATCGCCAGCTTCGGCAACCAAATTTGGGCGAGCCGCCGAACCGGCGGCACTCCCCCAATATAGGCACGGCCTGCCCGCGATGCATGGTTCGGTCGCAGACACCACTGAACCGGCGGTTTCGCGCCCGCCTTTGTTGCCTATGGCTGGAGCGAAGCCGTCAAGCTAACGGGACGCGCGATGCGACGATGGAAGGGGCCTCGAACATGCGGTTCTGGAAATCGCAATAGGCTCCGCGCCGGAGGACGCGGTCAAACATAATGTCCTGGTTCAGAGGGACAGTCTGTGATCGACCGCCGCGAATTCCTGGCCTAGACGGCGGGACGGAAAACTCGCGGCAGCTGACCGAGGCGGCAACGACCCCAATCGCATGTCAATCGCTAGCGCCGTATCGTGACAGAGCCGTCGTTGCAGTCCACCATCATATTTCTGCTGTCCATGCAGAGCTGGAAGACCGGCCCCTTTTGCTTCTTCTGCACCTGCTGCCTGGGACGTCGGTCGTCGTCGTCGTCATCGCGTTCCCATTGCGGTTCGCGCTTTTTGGCGGACGGCGCGGTATTCCTCGGCGGAGATTTGGCGATGCATGCGCCGTCCTTCTCGAAACTTCCAGCCCTGCATTCCAGCGGACAGACCCGGCCTTGCTCCGAAACGACCGCCTCAAGATTGGTCTGATTTGCCTCCAAAGACGCAAAGGAGCGCCCGCGCGACGCCCCGAACTTGGCCAGCGCGGCCTCCGAAGCCCGCCCCCAATCGCCGTCCACCGCACCCGCGTAACAGCCGACGCGCTTCAATTCCCTTTGCAGCGCCTCGCCCAAATCCGCCACCGGCGCAATGGCTGGCGGAACAGCCGCAACCGGCGCTTGGCCAAGCGAGGCGGTCTTCTTCTCCAATTCCGCAATTTTCAGCGCGGCAATGCCCGAAAAGGTTCCTCGCGGATAGCGTTGGAGATAGGTTTTCAGCATTTGGACGCTGTTGGCGTCCCTGACAGCGGTCCAAAGCTCCAGCTCAAGCCTCGCATCTGTCCTGTCGGGGGCCAGCGGCGGGGAACTACGTGTCTCTGTCACCGCCTCGGGCGGCGCGAAATAGAACCTCCGCGATAGCGCCGAGTGCTCCCACGGAATTTGCTTTCCAAAGGTCGTCTTCATCACGTCGTTGCGGACATTGATCAAGATACTGGACAGATCATCGCCTTTTGTGCCCATGAATTTGAGGAGCGCCTCGGCAAAGGGCGAATGCCGGCCCGCGCCGTCTAGCGCCAAGCTTCCGGGCTGGGTGGAATAAGCGATGAGCGTCCCCGCGCCGGATTCCGTCGGCGCCAACCCCGAGCCGATCCTGACCGAGCGCGTCCCCATGGCCTTCGCCAGGTTGCGCGAGAGAGGATTGTTGCGGCAGGCGTCCATGATCAGAATGTTGGTCGGCGTCAAACGCTCCATGATCGCCTGAATCTGATCGAGACGGATCAGCTCGAATTCGAGCGCCGCCGGACTGATCAATTCAGCGTCCACGGGCAGGAGGAAGTTTCGATCGTTGATCTGTATGCCATGGCCCGCATAAAAAAACAGGCCGGCGTCGGAGGTCTCGAGCGCCACCGCGAACTTCTTGATGATCTCATCCATCGCCGGTTTGGCAAGATCGATGCCCTCTAATACATTGAAGCCAAGCCGCCGTAGAGTCGCGGCGACTTCAGTCGCGTCATTTCTAGGATTATTCAGCCTGTCGGTATGCAGATAGGCCGAATTCCCGATCACCAGCGCCGTTTGGTTCTGCGCCATAGCGGGTCCGGAAAGCACAAATATCAACAGCATAAAACAAATGCGGATGACAGACTGCGACCGTGTCATGGTTCACGCTCCGTCCAAATAATTTGAGTTAAACAATTACACCATTTCGACCGTTAAATGAAGCCCGAGCACGCGCGGCGACCTGCCGGCTTTGCCAAGGGTCCACAACCCGCTAAACTCTCCAGCGTGAAGCTTTTCTACGCCGATATCTACGAAATCCCGCTTCCCGACGGCCACCGTTTCCCGCGCAATAAAAATCGCCTCACCCGCGAGGCGCTGCTGCGGGACGCGCTTGTTTCTCCCGAGCAGCTCAGCCTCTCGCCGCTGGCCGAACGCGACGACATCGTCCGCGTGCATTCCCCTACCTATGCCGACGCTTTCCTGAACGGCGCCCTCCCAGCCGATATGATGCGCCGCATCGGCATGCCCTGGAGCCCGCATCTGGTTTTACGCACGCGGGCAACGATGGGCGGGGCGGTCGCCGCCATGCGCTCGGCTGTACAGCACGGCTTTTCCGGCCAGCTCGCCGGCGGCACGCATCACGCTCACGCCGATTTCGGTTCCGGATATTGTGTGTTCAACGACTTCGCACTCGCCGCCATTACCGCGATCGGCGAAGGCCTTGCCAAGCGTGTGGCCATCGTCGATCTCGATGTGCATCAGGGCGACGGTAACGCCGCCATCTTCTCCGGCAACCCTGCGGTCTTCGTCCTCAGTTTGCACGGCGAGAAGAATTTTCCCTTCCGCAAAGCTTTATCCGATTTGGACATCGGTCTTCCCGACGGGACGGAGGACGCCGCCTATTTGCATCATCTGCATGAGGGGCTGGACGCTGTCATAGGGTTCCGCCCCGACCTGGTCCTCTATCAATCCGGCGTCGATCCGCTCGTCCATGACAGGCTGGGCCGCCTCGCCCTCAGCTACGAGGGCCTCGCCGCACGCGACCGGCTGGTCTTCGAAACCTTCGCCGGGCGCGGTGTCCCAGTCAGCATGGGCGTAGGCGGCGGCTATTGCGATCCGATCGCCCTAACGGTCTCAGCCTATGTAAACACGCTCGCCGCCGCGAAGGCGGTTTACCGATTTTAATTCGCCGCGGGGGTAGATCTCCTGCTACTGACCGCTACGCGCTATTGCGCACATGCCGCTTTGGAATCGCCGCAGGCCTTTGGTGTGCCAGAAACAAATCCTTGCTGACCGTCGCCTGTTACATGCCCAATCTCGGTCGAGATAACTGGCAGCCGCTGTTCCTCGGGATTGCCAGGAGCGGCGCGCAGCTCGGCGACCGTGGAGTTCTGTGCGACCGCCCCTTGCAATTGCGGACCGGTTTCCTCGCCAGCTCCCGCTGAGTGAACCGCCATAAGCGCGGTCACGAGCGCAGCAATTCTGAGCATGCTGGTCGACGAGGGCATAAGACTCCTCCATGGGATCGAATGATGATCAATCCGTTATGAGGAATTCCCTGATCTGCGGCGTCACCCTAACGCATGAGCGCATCGGCTTTTTTGCGGGGGCGGGGCCGATCTTTGGCCTAAAGCTGCGGCAGGTCGGACGAAACCCCTTGCGAGATTTGCCGGCCGATCATCTCGGCGCGGACCAGATAGCGCAACTCTCCTCGCGTCACGGCATCCAGCGGCCAGCAGGTGGATAGCACCAGCGAATAGCCTGCTTCATGCGGGTCGATCCCTGACGCGTTCCACGGCTCGATGTCCGTGCCCGTGATGCGGAACCACACGATGATCCCATCCGCGCGGGTCACGCGGATGGTGTCTCCTATCCGGACATCGCGCAGAAAGGCAAAATGCGTGTCGCGATGCGCCGAGATCACCGAGGTGCCGCGCTCGCCCGGCTGCGGCGTGCCGTCGAGATGGCCGGGGCCAAAGGCAAGCGCCTCGCCGCTGCTGCCTTTCAGTATGATCGCGCTTGCCGAAAGACGAGGAATGTCGAGGCGTGCGACCGGCCAGGTGTCGGCCCATGACCAGGCCTTCACCGGACGCCCGGTCGCCAGACTCTCGGCGAAGGCCCGGTCGAGCAGAATTTGCGCGAGAATGGCCTTGGCGTGGATGGCAAGGCCATTTCCAACCAGCGCCAGGCCGGTCAGGGTGACTAGGACGGCCCCCGCCATCGCAAGCCGCGATGACAGGGGCGGCTTTCGCCGAATGGCGGACATGCTCGCCGGCATCGCCGTCTACTCCTCCCAACCGCGTTTGACCTGCCGCCGGGCGATCAGGATCAGCGGCAGATTGGCGAGCAGGATCAGCAAGCCCAGCCAGAGAGTGAGTTCCGCGTTCGTCGCGGTTTGCGGCAGGGCGACGCTGGCGACAGTCTGCTTCGCGCTGAGGTCGGCCGCCGCCGGGCGATGGGCCACAGCGATCTTTTGGACGTAAGCGGCGTCGAGTTTTAAGGCATCCTGTTGCGGGGAAGGAGCCGGACCGCCGTCCTGGGTAGGCTGCCCGGCCTCGCCGCCGCGCTTGCCGAACACCTTGTCGAAGTCCCAACCCGCCGGCAGGTTGAGCGGCACATCGGCGCGGGTCAGTTGCGCGTCCTCCGGGCGGCTCGGCGTCTTGTCAACCGCAACCAGGCTCGTCACGCGGCTGATGAGGCGATGTTCAAGCGCCAGCGACAGCACCCGCTGATCCGCGGCCGCTTGGCTGATCTTTCCCATCGTGACCGCGACCTCAGCGTCGGCGATCTTCTCCCGCGCCCACAATTTCGACAGGCCCTTGCCATCGGCGGCGCGGGCGAGCGGAAGCTTTGCGGTCCACGGCTGATCGCCGATCGTGCCGCTGATCTCGACGGTCCCGCCCAGCGTGGCGAGCTTGGCGGCGATCTGAAGCCCTTCGCCAGCATAGAGATCGGGCAGAATCTTCGGCGTCACATCCGCGCCGCTTTCGGAGAATTTCACGCTGAGATCGGTCACGGCCGGCTTCTCCAGCTTGTTAAACAGCGCGCGCATCCGCTCCTCCACCTCCGCGCCGCTGCCGATGTGGGTGAAGCTGCCGCGCCCCAATTCGGCGGCGTGGCGCATCAGATAGGAGTTCGGCGCGGAGCCGATGCCGATCATGAAGACACGGGAGCGCCCGAGACCGGATGCGATGGTCTCGAATAATTGCTGCTCATTGCCGATCGCGCCGTCGGTGAGGAAAACCACCTGCCGCAGCATCTCGCTTCCCGTCCCGCCATTATCGACGAGCGCCGCGCGCATGGCCGGGACCATCTCCGTGCCGCCATTGGCTTCGAGCCGGGAGACAAAGCTGCGGGCCTGGCCGACATGCTCCATATCCGCTGGCACCGCGCCGGGGAACAGCAGCTCCATCGTGTCATCGAAGCGCACGACATTGAACCGGTCGCCGGGTTTGAGCTGCTTCAAGCCATAGAGGAGGCTTGCCTTGGCCTGCGCCATCGACGTGCCACCCATCGAACCGGAATTGTCGATTACGAAAATAATTTCGCGCGGGCGCGGCGGTTGCGCTTGTTCGAGCGCGGGCGGGGTGACGAAGGCGAGCAGATAGTCGGCATCGCCGAGGCGTTCGTGGAACAGGCCGGCGGACGGCGCTTGCCCGGCCTTCGGCTCCCAAGTCAGCTCGAAGTCTTTATCGTTGGGCACTGCGCCATCCAGCTTGACGATGCGCGCATCGTCGCCGGTGCTTTCGGTCTTGACGGCATGATAATGGCTCTTCACCTCGCCGAGCGGGAAGCCGGCTTGAAGGCGCACCGTGAGCGTCACCGGGTTGATGGGCGGGTGCTCGCGCGGGTCGAGCACCGGCGGCTCGATGCGGTCGCGGTCCGGCACGGGATCCGACATCTGGCCCCAGCCCTTGCCGCCGAAATCGACGGTCTGCACGAGCGGCTTGGGATTATAGCGCGGCGCGACGACGAGCGGCACGCGCAGCGAGAAGCGGTTGCCGGATTGCGGCACGGTCTGCTGATATTCGATCTGCACGATCACCGTTTCGCCGGGGCCGATATTGGCCACCGAATTCGTGAAGATGTTCGGCCGCTCCTGCTCCATCAGCGCGGCCTTCTTGCCCTCCGCCTTTGCCTCCTCAAAGATGCGCTTGGCTTCCTGGCGCTCCTTGATGTCGGCGACGATGACACGCTCGCCGATGACCATCTTCAGCGTATCGACGGCGGAATTTTCGGGAAGCGGATAGACGTAAACACCTTCGATCCAGCCGTCCGTGGGGTTGTAGAAGTGCTGGGTGACCCGGGCGCGGGCGGTCGGCCCTGAAACCGTGATGTCGATGTCGGCGCCGACGAGCGGCGCAGGGACATAGCGGTCTTCATCGACCGCCTTGAACAGCAGCATGCCCGAACGGGCCTCGCCGGGACGCATGGTGGCGACGCCAGACTGGGCGTTGGCTGGCATAATGGTAAAAATTATGGAAAACAATAAGGCAAGAACGAATTGGGCAGTGACAGATTTGTGAAGGTCTGAAATTGCAAACGCCGGGTGGCGATGAATTATTTCCGGTGTTTTGACTGTGAGATATTCGGAGGGCATGGCGTGTCACCTATTTTTGTCATTGGCGGGGCGAAGCTGTCCCAACAACTTCCCCGACGCGCCCAATCGCATCGAGCGTCTTCTTCGAGATAGTTCCGTAAGCAGCCGCCGCTTACCGCCACGAACCGCTTGCATCCTCTGTCGCTTTACGGATATGTCCGGTTCATTACGGGTTGGGCGGGAGGACAGCGTTGTCGCGCCGGTCGGAGCAATCCTTGGCTGAGGACGACAGTTTGACGGCCGCTGCACGCATCGCGGAAGAGCTGGCGCGCCGACGCATGACCCGGCAGCAACTCGCGGTCCTCGCCAAGATCAGCTTGTCCACGCTCGAAAAGGCGCTATCCGGCCGCCGACCGTTCACGCTGGCGACATTGGTCAGGTTGGAGGAAGCGCTGGCCATCAGTCTGCGGCAGCAGCGCAATTTCCTCCCGGCAAATGATGGTCCGCAGGGCCTTGCGGCGGACGGGCTCGGCTCCTATTCCCGGGCGGGCGTTTCCTGGATGGAGGGCGATTACGTCACGCTGCGGCCGTCCTTCAGCGAACCGCAAGCCATTTATGCCTATTTGACCCAGATCCGCTGGGATCAGGTGGCGTCAAATCTGGTGTTCACGGAATCCGAGCGGATCGACGCGGAATATACGCAAGGCGGCGTGGTGTCGGCCCCGCATCAGTCGGGCCACATCTATTTCGTTACCAACAAGCACGGCCAATATCGGTTGATCATCGTCGCCCGGCCGACCATCCGCGGTGAGCTGCACGGCATACTGACGACGCTGCAGGTCGGGCGCGGCGCGCAGCTCACACCCGTGGCGACGCCGATCGTGCTTGCGCCCTTCAAAACGATCGCATCGGCGGAATTCGGGCGCATCAAGCAGGGCCATGCCTGCTATGCCTCCTATCGCGGCCTGTTGAGGCGCACCGTCGAGGAGCCTTTCGCGCTCTTGCTCACGGCCTTGTAAGCTATTCGACGATCGCGGATCTGCCGATATCGGCGATGAACTCGGCGGTGGGGCGCAAATCATATCCGGCATCGAGCGCTTGCTCCACCACGGCATCGAGCGGCGCCCCGAGCGCGACATTGGCCGCCGCCCAAAGCATGGCGGAACGGTTGCCGCTGCGGCAATAGGCAAGGATCGGCCCGTCGGCGTCCTTCAAGATCTCGGCGAATGCCGCAGCGTGCTCGGGCGTCAGCGTCGCCGCCGTGAAGGGCAGATTGACGAAGGCGATGCCAAGACGGGTGGCTTCCGCTTCCAAGACCTTCGCGGTCGGCTGGCCGACGAATGACTCTGCGTCCGGACGGTTGTTGACGATCACTTTGATGCCGCTCGCCGCTATTTCCTCCAGATCGTCCGGTTGAATCTGTCCGGCAACGAAGGTGTTTTTATCGATTTGAACCAGCTCGGCCATCGTGCAACTCCCTTGGCGCAAGGGTTGTATTCGAGCGGCCAATCATAATCTGATTTGGCCCGAAGGACAGGGCTTGCCGCTCAATGGGGTTGCGGGAAGGCGCTTTTCGGTTCAATGAAGACCCAACTCAATCCGAACTGGTTGCCCGCATGGAAAAATTCACCGAACTGACAGGCGTTGCCGCCCCTTTGCCGATGATGAATGTCGACACCGACATGATCATCCCCAAGCAATTCCTGAAGACGATCAAGCGCACCGGGCTCGGCGCGAACCTGTTCCACGAAATGCGCTTCGACGCGGAGGGCGTGGAGAACGCTGATTTCGTCCTGAACCGGCCCGCCTACCGCAAAGCGAAAATCCTCGTTACCGGCGCCAATTTCGGCTGCGGGTCGAGCCGCGAACACGCGCCTTGGGCGCTCTTGGATTTCGGCATCAAATGCGTGATCGCGCCGAGCTTTGCCGACATCTTCTACAATAACTGCTTCAAGAACGGCATCCTCCCGATCGCCCTGCCGCAATCTGAAATCGACAAGCTGATGGACGATGCCTCGCGCGGCGCGAACGCCACGATCACGGTCAACCTTGCGGCCCAGGAAATCCGCGGTCCCGACGGCGGCGTCATCCATTTCGACATCGATCCGTTCCGCAAGACGTGCCTCCTCGAAGGGCTCGACGATATCGGCCTGACGCTGACCAAACAGGACAGCATCGCGGCTTATGAAGCCAAGCTGGCGGTGGCGCGCCCCTGGGCTTAAGCTCGGCGTCATGCCGGACTGGCGGCTCGACGCATCGTTGAATTTCTGTGCACCAAAAACACAGTTGGCCGCGGGTTTTCCGTAAAATCGGTCTTGCGGCTTGCCCTGCATTCTGTTTCCCATTAGCAACAAACTAACCAAGGGAACGTCCGGCGGCCACGTTCCGCCCATGCCGAGAGCTTTCAATGCCGACATTTGACGTGCTGCTCCTGCCTGGCGATGGCATCGGGCCGGAAGTTATGGGCGAGGTTGAGCGCCTGATTGCCTGGCTGAACGCGCAGGGCGCGGCCAGCTTCAATATCGAGAGCGACCTCGTTGGTGGCTGCGCTTATGACGCGCATGGCGCCGCCATCTCAGATGCGGCGATGGCCAAGGCGATGCAGGCCGATGCTGTGATGCTGGGGGCGGTCGGTGGGCCGCAATGGGACACTGTGCCCTATGAGGTGCGTCCCGAGGCCGGGCTTCTTCGCTTGCGCAAGGATATGCAGCTTTTCGCTAATCTGCGCCCAGCCATTTGCTACCCGGCCCTTGCCGATGCCTCATCGCTCAAGCGCGAGCATGTCGAAGGGCTCGACCTGATGATCGTGCGCGAGCTAACGGGCGGCGTGTATTTCGGTGAGCCGAAGGAAATCGTGACGCTTGAAAACGGCCAGAAGCGCGCCGTTGACACCCAGGTTTACACGACCGGCGAGATCGAACGGATCGCGCGGGTGGCCTTCGAGCTGGCCCGCAAGCGGCGTGGAAAAGTCGCCTCCGCCGAGAAGCGCAATGTCATGCGGTCCGGGGTGCTCTGGCACCAGGTGGTGTCGAAGGTCCACCGCGATGAGTATTCCGATGTCGAGCTGACGCACATCCTCGCCGATAATTGCGCCATGCAGCTCGTGCGCGCCCCCAAGCAGTTCGATGTGATCGTGACCGACAATCTCTTTGGCGACATGCTATCGGATCAGGCGGCGATGCTGACCGGCTCGCTTGGAATGCTGCCCTCGGCCTCGCTCGGCGCGCCCGACGCCTCCGGCAAACGGCCAGCGCTCTACGAGCCGGTGCATGGCAGCGCTCCCGATATTGCCGGCCAGGGCGCCGCGAATCCCATCGCGACAATTGCCAGCTTCGGCATGGCGCTTCGCTATTCCTTCAGCATGAGCCGCGAGGCGGACATGGTTGAAACGGCCATTTCCCAGGTGCTGGATAAGGGCCTGCGCACGCGCGACATCATGCAGGACGGCATGCGGACCGTCTCGACGGCTCAGATGGGCGCGGCGATCATCGAAGAGCTTGAAGCGCTGGCGGCGTAGGCTCGAACGGGAGGAGCCGGTCCTTGCCAAGGCAGGGATGGAGGCCCGCTTTTCCCGCAACACAACGCGCATAAAGCATCGCGTTCAAGCGTAAGAGAGAGGCAAGCGGGGCGATGACAGACCATTTCAGTGTCATCGGATTTAATGCCGGTTCAGCGGAAGAGCTGGCCGAAATGGTCAGCAGACTGCCCGATACCGGTGCCTATTCCCAGCCCTGCGCGCCCGGCTATTACTATCGCTGGCACTCAGATGGCGGCTCAGAGCTTTGGGTGCATCTTGCAAAGCAGCCCGGCGGCGGCGAGGAGAAGCTGAGCATTGTCGGGGTCACGCCGTTTTTCAGTGGCGGCGGCCGGATGCCGGTCCGCGTGATGAAAAAGCGCCAGCGGCCCACCGACAACGCCTTCGAGGGCGCCGCCTTTGTCGAAATCGAACCGGGACCTCGTCCGCGCCAATGCTCGACGGTCGGTCTGATCGACATTGTCGACTATGCGGTGTGGATCAATCGCGTCACGCCTTTTCTGGCGCAGGCGCAGATCGCCGCCTTCCCGCATGATCTGGCCATTTTTGCCGATGAGGTCGAGTTCGCGCGGTCGCAATCTGACGAGCAGGTGAAATTCCAGCCCGAATCCTTTTTCGCGAGCGGCCTTTTCTCCTCGGCCAGCGAGACGGGCGGTCAGGCTGTGTTTCACGATCCTGGCGCGGAGGATTTTAACGCGCCGTCCCGCGCCTTTTTCACCGCGCGCGTTCTCACCGCCGACCAGCGTCAGAATAGCGTCACCGGCCAGACCTTCCACGCCGCTCTGGTCAAGACGCTCGGCGGCACGATCGATGTCGTCGCCGATGCCGGCCAGGTGCATGGCGAGCTGCAACCCGGCTGCATCATTCAGGGCGAATTCTGGCTGTGCGCGCGTTTGATCGAGGGCAACGGTCAGGTATAAACGTCACCCGCATTTCGTCGTTCTTTTCTTGCGCCGCTCAGCGCACCCGGTAGCCGCGCGTTCCTCGGTTTAGCGGCAAGGATCCACGACCATGTCATCCATTACCAAGGCGCGCGATGCCGCCTTCACGCTTGCGGCAGGGATCGCGGGTTCGTTTGCCCTCCATGCTCTCGGCGTGCCCGCCGCTTGGCTGACCGGCAGCATGTTGACCATCGCCGCGCTGGCACTGGCCGGAGCACCGGTCTACATGCCGGAAATCGTCCGCCAGGCCGTGTTCGTCATGCTCGGCGTGTCAATCGGCTCCAGCTTTACGCCCGAGATCGTTGCGGACATGGCGCGCTGGCCGATCAGCCTTGCGAGCCTTGCGGTGACGGTCGCCGCGGTGATAGCGGCGTCGGCTGCATTCCTGGGGGTTTATGGAAAATGGAGCCGTGCCACGGCTTTTTTCGCCTCCGTGCCCGGCGCACTTTCCTATGTCGTTGCCATGTCGCTGCGCTCATCGGCGGATACGCGGCTGGTGGTCGTTGCTCAGATGCTGCGTCTCGTGGCGCTGCTCGCCATCCTGCCCTCGCTCATCACTTTTTCAATGGCCCCGCCGCAACTTCCGGTTCCGCAAGTCAGCGGTTATCTCGGCGTGCTGGTCGAGGCGGCCTTGGGCGCGGTGCTAGGCTACCTGCTTGAGAAACGGAATTTCCCGGCCGGCATGCTGTTTGGCGGCATGGTCAGCGGCGCGGTGCTGCATTTGTCGGGCGGGCTATCGGGCCAGATGCCGCAAGCCATCCTGATCCCTTGCCAGCTTCTGCTAGGCTGCGCGATTGGTGTCCGTTTTGTCGGCACCCAACTGAATTTTCTCGTGAAAGCCTTTGTGCCTTCCATCGGGGCGTTTCTTATCGCCATCGCTATTTCGACCTCTGGGGCGGTGCTGGTCGCCTGGGCGCTCAGCCTGCCATTCGGTCAGGTCGTCGTCGCCTTCGCGCCTGGCGGAATCGAGGCGATGACTATTCTGGCTCTCGTCCTTGGGCTCGACCCGGCATTCGTTGCGGCGCATCAGTTGGTGCGTTTTCTAGGCCTGTCGCTATTGTTGCCGCTGATCGCGCGATTCTATTTGCGTGGTCCGATATAAAAATATCGCCTCGTCGCCTGTGTCTACTTCAGGAGGTTTTATGACTGCACTTGGCTTTGGCTTTGCGATCGCGGTTGCTTTATCGCTGTTCCTGCAGGTTTCTTCCGCCTCGGCCGAAAGCGTCTCAGCGGCGGAGCGGGAGACCATGCTGTCCCTGCACAACAGCTATCGCGCCCAGCATTGCGTTCCTGCCCTCACCTGGTCCGCCGAGTTAGCGGCGTCGGCGCAAGCATGGGCGGACAAATGCCTGATAGCTCACGACTCCCGCCGCGGCCACATTGGCGAGAACCTCGCCTGGGGCGGGGACCGCAGCGCCGCCAGCGCCGTCGATGCCTGGTATAAGGAAGTAAATGACTACAATTACGAGAAGCCGGGCTTCGCCGCGTCGACGGCGCATTTCACACAAATGGTCTGGAGAGATACCAAGCAGATCGGCTGCGGAGTCGAAAAATGTTTTCTGGGGACCGTGCGCCTGTGGGTTTGCCGTTACGGACCGACGGGCAACTGGGCCGGGAAATATCCGCAAAACGTTCCCAAGCGCTGCAAATAGCGGCTCAACCGCCGCAATCGCGGCCGCCTTGCCGTCCGCGTGGACATTACCATTTACGGAAGTTACAAAGCTTGCATTTGCAAACTCGGGAAGATTTGACATGAGCTACAATGTCGCCGTCGTCGGCGCCACGGGCAATGTAGGCCGCGAAATGCTGAATATCCTGGCCGAGCGCGAATTTCCGGTGAACGAGGTGTTCGCCATCGCCTCGCGCCGGTCGCAGGGCCTCGATGTCTCGTTCGGCGACAGGACGATCAAATGCCGCGATCTCGAAACCTTCGACTTTTCCCAATGCGATTTTGCGCTGATGTCCGCCGGCGGCGACATATCGAAAATCTGGTCGCCGCGCATAGCAGCCACCGGCTGCCTCGTCATCGATAATTCCTCTGCCTGGCGCTACGACATCGACGTGCCGCTGATCGTGCCGGAGGTGAACGCCGACGCCGTCGCCGGCTTCAGGAAGAAGAACATCATCGCCAATCCGAACTGCTCGACCGCCCAGCTCGTGGTCGCGCTGAAGCCGCTGCACGATGTGGCGACCGTCAAGCGCGTCGTCGTTGCGACGTACCAATCGGTGTCGGGCGCCGGCAAGGATGGGATGGATGAGCTATGGACGCAAACCAAGGGCATTTTCGTGACCGACGTGCCGACCGTCGAGGTCTTCACCAAGCAGATTGCCTTCAACTGCATCCCGCATATCGACAATTTCATGGAAGACGGCTCGACGCGCGAGGAATGGAAGATGATGGTCGAGACCAAGAAGATCCTCGATCCCAAGATCAAGCTGACCGCGACCTGCGTGCGCGTGCCGGTCTTTGTCGGCCATTCGGAGGCGGTGAATATCGAGTTCGAAAAGCCGATTACGGCGAATGAGGCGCGCGAAATTCTGCGCGAGGCGCCCGGCTTGCTGGTTATCGACAAGCATGAGGACGGCGGCTACATCACGCCGATTGAATGCGTCGGCGACTATGCCACCTATGTGTCGCGCATTCGCGAGGATTCGACGGTTGAGAATGGCCTTTCGATGTGGGTCGTCTGCGACAATCTGCGCAAGGGCGCGGCGCTGAACACGGTGCAGATCGCCGAGACGGTTATCAATCGGCAGCTGTTGAAGGCGCGCGAAGCAGCTTAATCAGAAAGGCGCGGCAGCGGACCGCTTGCCGCGCCTCAAGCCCAAATCTCCATTCGCAGACCCGTGGGATCGATCAGCGGCTCGTCGGGGAAGCGACGGGCCTCGCCGCGCTGAACCCGCCGCGCCGTCCACGCGCACGCACAGGCATCAAGGAAATCGTCCTCAGCCGCTTCGGCGGGGCGGAAGCGGCCAGCGGCCAGAAATACTCCAGGAAAGCCCGCCTGACGCAGGAGCCCGCGCCGCAGGTCCAAGCCCGGCGGATAGGCGCGCGACTTCAGCTTCTTTGGCTCAGCGAGCGGCTGTTCGCCATTCATGGCCCAGAACGCGCCTTCGGGATGGCATTCCACAATCCGCGTCTGCCTTTGCGGCGTCAACAGCGCGTCGACCTCGCGGATTTTCGCGAAGATGTTGAAACATTGCTTTGATACCTTTCGCGGCGGATCGGAATGGGCGTGCGCCGCTTCGCAAGCCCGCCAGTAATCGGTCTCGGTCAGAGCCGCTCGGGCGGGCACCGCAAAGACCGAGGATTGCCGGCGGCCGAGATGGCGGCGCAAGGCGGTGTCGCAGCCCCGACCCCTGGCGTCCGCGAAATTTGGGATGCCGATGGGAATATCGATGGCGATTTGCACCACGCCCTCGAGCGCAACGATGTCTGCGATATGCTCAGCGACAAAAGCCTTTTGCGGGGCGCCGCTCGCAGCGTCCGCCAGCACACAGACCCAGCCCGACCGGCAGCCGTCGACACCAGCGACAAGGCTCATTGTCCGGTCATCGCGACGGGAGCGACCGGCCACGGCGCGGGCGCCGCCCAGCGGTCCTGGCTGGCGATGAGGTTCAATTCACCCGCACCCGGGGTCGCCTCCATAACGGCTTCGAGGCCTCCCGTCGCCAGCGCGAGCGCGTCCGGCGGCGTCCGCGAGTGCAGCAGGTGAGCAACGAACAATGCCGCCATGAGATCGCCGGTGCCGTGCGGGGCCGCCTCACGCCGCCTCACCACGGATTGCCAAGCGTGCTGGCCTGTAACCAGTAGATTGACCAGTTCCGCTTCCGTTTTGCCTGGCGCTGAAGTCGCCAGAACCATGCCGCCGAGCGCCTTCGCCGCCGCCAGCGCATCGTCGCCGGAAGCGATGCCGCGCCCCGTGAGCCAACCCAGCTCGAAGCGGTTCGGCGTGATGATATTGGCAAGCGGCGCGAGATCGGTTCGCAAGCTCCGCGCGGCCTCTTCGGCGATGTAAAGCCCCTCCGGTTCGTCTCCGGCGATGGGGTCGCAGCAATAGAGAATACCTGGCTTTTCCGCCTTGAGCCGCTGCACAAGCCCGCAGGCAAGCTCGACATGGGCGGCGCTCGGCAAATAGCCGGTAAAAACGGCGTCAATCTCGCCAAGCCAACCATTGGCCTGCAATGCCTCGATCATCTCGCCCAGCAGCTCGGGGCGGATGCGCTCACCGGCGCGATGCGGATAGTCCGGCCGGTTCGACAGCAAAATCGTCGGCAGCGCGATGACGTCGATGCCGAGCCGCTGCCACGCAAATACGCTCGCCGAATGGCCCACATGGCCGCGCGCGACTTGCGATGACAGGCTCAGAATGGTCGGCATCGAGCAGCTTTCCGCGAATTGGGCCTTTTGCGCCGCGCGCGCCTCGGTTATTTTCGGCGCAACCGAGACTATCGCCGGCCCCGGCAAACTCAAGGGTAAAACATGCCTATTCGCCCCCGCCGCAGCGTCCTGTACATGCCCGGCTCCAACGCCCGCGCGCTCGAAAAAGCCAAGACGCTGGCTGCCGACGCGTTAATTCTCGATCTGGAGGACGCGGTCGCGCCGGATGCCAAGGAGACGGCCCGCGAGCAGGTGATCGCGGCGGTCAAGGCCGGCGGATACGGGAGGCGCGAGATTATCATTCGCGTCAACGCGCTCGGCACGCCTTGGGGCGAGGCGGATTTGAAAGCCGCCGCCAATGCCGGCGCGGACGCCATCCTCATTCCCAAGGTCCAGTCTCCCGCCGATCTGGACGCTGTCCGGTCGCTGCTGAGCATGTCGGGGGTGGCGCCGGCGCAGGCCTTATGGGCGATGATGGAGACGCCGCTCGCCATGCTGAACGCCGCTGCCATCGCCGCGAACGGCCCCGGCACCTACCCGCTCACCGCGTTTATCATGGGCACCAACGATCTGGCGAAGGAGACCCGCGCCTCGCTCGACGGCGACCGCATCGGCATGCTGAGTTGGCTTTCGACCTGCATCGCGGCGGGGCGCGCCTATGGCATCGAGGTCATCGAC
This sequence comes from Rhodomicrobium sp., assembly GCA_031399085.1. Classification (GTDB taxonomy): domain Bacteria; phylum Pseudomonadota; class Alphaproteobacteria; order Rhizobiales; family Rhodomicrobiaceae; genus R-RK-3. The sequence goes on along the minus strand of JANNOQ010000058.1, from coordinate 42,927 downwards.
GGCGTGTTTAACGGCATCGGCGACGATGCGGGTTTGCGCGCCGAGCTGGAACAAGGGCGGCTTCTCGGCATGGACGGCAAGACGCTCATCCACCCAAGCCAGATCGATCCCTGCAACGACATCTTCAGCCCGCCCGCCGCGGAGGTGGAATGGGCGCGCGCGATCATCGCGGCCTTTTCTTTACCCGAAAATGCGGGTAAGGGCGTGCTGAGGGTCGACGAGCGGATGGTCGAGCTGCTTCACGCCGAGATGGCGAAGCGGACGGTCGCCATTGCCGACGCGATCGCCGAGCGGAACGCCTCGGCTTGAGCAGGGAGATCGTCATGGTGCGCCGTTTGCCGTTGGTTTTCGTGTTCGCCATGTTCGCGGCTTGGGGAAGCCTCGCGCAGGCCGCGAAAGCGCCGAAAGACATCCGAAAGTCGGCGCCGAACGATGCCGCCCGCATCTGCGAAAGCGTACAAGCCATTGCGACCGGCTTCGGCGAGGAAAATGCCACCCGCTTCGCCCAAGGCAATCTCGATCTGCTGATCGACCAGACCAAAGATCGGCTCGCCGGCAAAGGCGCGAAGGGCTTTTCCGTCGCAGAGCGGTTGGTTAAATGCGCGGATTACATCGATTTCGGCGGATCGATCGGCCGCGAGCATAAATGCCGCGCGAGCGCCAAGATTTGCGGCAAGGTCACTTAACGCTGCTACGCACGCTACCTCGTGGCATACCCACATCAGCGGGGCAAAACGACGTTAAACCGCTTTTCCACGCCGACGTGTCAAGTAGTGCCTTAGAACCGCATTGATACGCGTCTGATAGCCCGGTCCGGTTTCCCTAAAGTATTCCACTATATCTTCGTCCAGGCGAATGCTTATCGCTTTTTTTGAAGGCGGAATGTTCAGTTCGGCATCCGACCAATCTACATCGAGCGGCGCAGCGTCAGAGTCGCCTGCAACGGCCGCAGCAACATCGTCATCGTTAAGCCGATCGACGGCTTCCCAGTCAGTCTTCCCCTGGCGAGGCTCGTCCTTTGACCGCTTGATAATAGGCCTCTCGTTCATTCGTGCGTGCCTTTCGCGCCGAAATTAATCGGCAGCGCTTTCCTCTGATTGTATATACGACGGCAATGATCTGATTGCCCAAACATCCAATCGCGAGCCAACGGTCTTCGCCGTCACGATCGGACCTTTTCGACAGAAATGGGTTATCAAAAACACTTGGAACATCTTCAAAGTCGATCTTATGCGCGGCAAGATTTTTCAGACGCTTGTCCTCGTCCCATTCGAAAACTTCGAATAGCATTGATTTATAAAAGCGGACGCAATCGCCATCCGCTCCCCCTCAGTTTGGACCTGCCGGACGTACAAATACGCGCCGCAGAGCGCCCTAGTTGCCAATATCATTGTCCCACAGTCCCCAAGCTGCATACATCTGTATATACAGATGTAGATGCGCCTTATCAAGCCTCCACCTGAACTTATCCTCACTATCCCGCGCCTAGGCTTGGCAAAGTCCATGGCGTGCTCGAATCGCATACAATCCCCCGGCAAACGAGGATCATCCATGCGCTTCCCGCCTACCCTGCTCGATGAAATCCGCGCACGGCTTCCCGCCAGCCAGGTGATCGGGCGGCGCGTCAAGCTCAAGCGGCAGGGGCGGGAATATGTCGGGCTCTCGCCGTTCAAGCAGGAAAAGACCCCGTCTTTCACCGTCAACGATCAAAAGGGATTTTACCATTGCTTTGCCAGCGGCGAGCATGGTGACGTCTTCGCCTTTCTGATCAAGGTGGAAGGGCTGTCTTTTCCCGAGGCGGTCGAAAGGCTGGCGGGCGAGGCGGGCGTCGAAATGCCGAAATCGACGCCGCAGGCCGAGGCGCGAGAGGCGCTGAACGTTAGGCTGCGCAAGGTCACCGAGGCGTCCTGTGCGCATTTTCAGACCGTTCTAGCCGCCGCCGAAGGTCGCGAGGCGCGGGCCTATCTTGAGCGGCGGGGTCTCGGCAGGGACGAGGTGGAGCGCTTCCGGCTGGGCTACGCGCCGCCGGGCCGTCATAGCCTCAAGCAGCATCTGGCCGCCAAGGGCTTCAGCGCGGAGGACATGGCCGCCTCCGGAATGCTGATCTCGGGCGAGGATATCCCCGTCAGCTATGATCGCTTCCGTCACCGGCTGATGTTCCCGATCACCGATCCGCGCGGCGAGGTCATTGCCTTCGGTGGGCGTGCGCTTGGCGAGGATCAGCAGCCCAAATATCTCAACTCGCCCGAGACGCCGCTCTTCCATAAGGGATCGGTGTTGTTCAACGCGGCGGCAGCGCGCAAGGCGGCGCATAGCCAAGGCGGCGTTATCGTTGCGGAAGGTTATATGGATGTCATCGCGCTCACCCGCGCCGGATTTGCCAATACGGTTGCCCCGCTCGGCACCGCGCTGACGCCGGAGCAGTTGCAGATGCTCTGGCGCCTGGCGGACGAGCCGCTTTTGTGTTTCGACGGCGATGGCGCGGGAGTGAAAGCCGCGCACCGGGCGGTTGAGACCGCGCTGCCCCATCTGACGCCGGGCAAAAGCCTCGCCTTCGTTTTCCTACCCGATGGGCTCGACCCGGACGATCTGCTCCGGCAGCGCGGCGCCGAGGCGGTCGGCGCGGCGCTCAATGCGCCGCGGGCGCTTTTCGACGTGCTGTGGGATAAGGAATTCGCGGCCGGGCAATGGACGACGCCAGAGCGGCGCGCACAGTTCGAGACGCGCCTCAACGAGCTTGTCGGGGGGATCGGCGATAAAACGGTCCGGCAATATTATTTTCAGGAAACAAGGCGGCGGCTTCGCGACCAGTTTAGCGGCTACTCGGCCCAATCGCGCCGCCCATTCGGCCAAAGCGGGAAAACTCAGGCGCGCGCGCTGAGCCGATTGGCTGGAACGCCGGGCCAATCGCAGCGCACGTCCGGCGGATTTACGGGATCAAAGCGCGATGCGCTCCATTCTTTCGTCGATCTTGCCGCCTCTCCAAGCCTTGCCGGGAGCGCACTCATTCGCGCCGCCACCGGGCTCCCGCACCGCGAGGTGCTGATCGTCCAAACCCTGCTAAACCATCCTTGGCTGCTCGACGATTTTGCTGAAGAAATCGCCACCATTCAATTCGAGGCGGATAAGCTACAGCACCTGCGCGATTGCATACTCCGCGCGCATAGCGAGCAAAACCCTCTTGACAATAAGGCACTTCACCATCAATTGGGGAGATTGGGTCACTCTGGTCTTTTGGCCCATCTAAAGCATGCCATAACGCATAACAGCGATTGGAATACGCAGCCTCACGCGTCTCATGACGATGTTTTGATAGGCTGGCGTCACATGCTGGCGCTGCACCGTAAAGCAGTCGAGTTGAAACGGGAGCTTCAGTCCGCTGAACGGGCGTTCGAAATTGAGCAATCTCAAGAAAATTACTTAAGGTTGCAGGATATTTCCAGGCAAGCTTTGAGTTTGGATGGTGCGGAAATAGCGGCGGAGGGTTATGGAAAACCGAAAAAGGGGTAGCGCGGCGCTCGCTATTTGGTGGTTTCAGGGATATTTAACCAAAGCGCGTTAACCATATTTTTAAGGCGATTGCCGTGATTTGGGGCGAACCGGCGCCTCGGACCTCTACGAGCGATCTTCGTCGTGACGTTTAAAAATGAGATGAACGCCCCTCGGCCTTTCGCTTGAACCTTCAGGCAGAGCTGGGATGGGCGTTGAACTGTTGGAAGCCGGGATTTGACCGGGGACCAGCTGGAGTATGGGATGGCAACGACAGCAAAGCGTGAAGAACAAGAAGCCCCAGCGGCGGAAACGGCGGACAGCCCGCTGCTCGATCTTTCCGATGCGGCGGTCAAGAAGCTCATCAAGGTCGCCAAGACGCGCGGTTACATCACCTATGATGAGCTGAACGAGGTTTTGCCCTCCAGCGAGGTGTCTTCCGAGCAGATCGAGGACATCATGTCCATGCTCTCGGACATGGGCATCAACGTCATCGACGCCGAGGAAGCCGAGGAGGCGGACACCACCGCGCTCGACGACGAGGACGAAGATCGCACCATGACGGCCGCGATGCCGCTCGCCAAGCCGGAGAAGGCGGCCGAGCCGACTGAGCGGACCGACGATCCGGTGCGCATGTATCTGCGCGAAATGGGTTCGGTGGAGCTGCTCTCCCGCGAGGGCGAAATCGCCATCGCCAAGCGCATCGAGGCCGGCCGCGAGGCGATGATTTCTGGCCTCTGCGAAAGCCCGCTGACCTTTCAGGCCATCATCATCTGGCGCGACGAGCTGAATGAAGGCAAGATTCTGCTGCGCGACATCATCGACCTCGAAGCCACCTATTCCGGCCCGTTCGCGCGCGAGCCTGAGGTCGTGCCCGAAATTCCTGTAAACGGCGTCAATGGGGCGCATGCGGCGCCAGCCTCGCCGCCGCCCCCGCCGCAGACCGATGAGGAAGGCGCCGAGGGCGCCCCGCAACAACCCAGCGAAGACGATCTCGACGACGAGGAGTTCGAGAACCAGCTTTCGCTCGCCGCGATGGAAGCCGAGCTCAAGCCCAAGGTGCTGGAGATCTTCGACACGATCGCCGGGAACTATAAAAAGCTGCGCAAGCTTCAGGACGAATTGGTCGAACGCAAGCTGCAGGACGACGAGCTCAGCCCCGCGCAGGAGAAGCGCTACAAGAAGCTCAAGACCGAGATCATCGCCGAGGTCAAGAGCCTGTCGCTCAACTCGAACCGCATCGAGGCGCTGGTCGAGCAGCTTTATGACATCAACAAACGGCTCGTGGGTTTCGAGGGCCGCCTCTTGCGACTCGCCGAAGGCTATAGCGTCAAGCGCGACGAATTCTTGAGGGAATATCAGGGCAGCGAGCTGGAGCCCAACTGGGCCGATCGCGTCCGCGGCCTTAAAGCCAAGGGCTGGAAGGGCTTCATCGACCGCGAGGGCGACCGGGTTGAGGACATCCGTAAGGACATCCAGGCGCTAGCGTCCGAAACCGGCCTAGAGATCTCGGAATATCGCCGCATTGTTCGGATTGTGCAAAAGGGCGAGAAAGAGGCCCGCGAAGCCAAGCGCGAGATGGTCGAGGCGAATTTGCGCCTAGTGATCTCGATCGCCAAGAAATACACCAATCGCGGCCTGCAATTCCTCGATCTGATCCAGGAAGGCAATATCGGCCTGATGAAGGCGGTCGATAAGTTCGAATATCGGCGCGGCTATAAATTCTCGACTTACGCCACCTGGTGGATCCGGCAGGCGATCACGCGCTCGATCGCCGATCAGGCGCGCACTATCCGCATTCCGGTGCATATGATCGAGACGATCAACAAGATCGTGCGCACCTCGCGCCAGATGCTGCACGAGATCGGCCGCGAGCCGACGCCGGAGGAGCTGGCCGAAAAGCTGGCCATGCCGCTCGACAAGGTGCGCAAGGTTTTGTAGATCGCCAAGGAGCCGATCAGCCTCGAAACGCCGATTGGCGATGAGGAAGATTCGCATCTGGGCGATTTCATCGAGGACAAGAATGCGATCCTGCCGATCGACGCAGCGATCCAGTCCAACCTCAGGGAAACCACCACCCGCGTGCTCGCCAGCCTGACCGCCCGTGAGGAGCGCGTGCTGCGCATGCGCTTTGGCATCGGCATGAATACGGACCACACTCTGGAAGAGGTCGGCCAGCAATTTTCGGTGACGCGCGAGCGCATTCGGCAGATCGAGGCAAAGGCGCTGCGTAAACTGAAACATCCAAGCCGGAGCCGCAAGCTTCGGAGTTTCCTGGATAATTAGCCGTTTGCCTGGATAAATCGGCGCGTCTGTTCTCCAAAGATGCGCCAAAATTTTTTGCTTTGGCTGAGCAAAACGGGAATAACGGCATTATCAGCCACTTCCGTCCGCCAGTTCATGGAACTAACCGGCTCGTTTATTCGCTATCCGGACGATCGCCCCACGCAGCAGATGCGCGGGCCCGCGTATGTGATATAATTTGGCATTGGGGTGTGTCATAATAACGTCATGAACAGCTTCCAACCGGCCTTTGCAATGAACACCAAGACTGCCGAGGGACTTCCCCGGCGATGCTTTACCGTTGCCGAATTGGAAAAAATGACAGCAGCGGGTATACTCATGGAGGATGAGCGCCTTGAGCTGATCGGCGGTGAGATAGTCTCGATGTCCCCGAAGGGAAACCAGCACGAGGTTTTGAAGGCTGCCCTTTTGGAGCGTTGGTATCGCACCAAGCCGGCCGAGCTGATGCTCATTCCCGAAACCACTTTGCGGCTCAGCAAGGATACGTATCTTGAGCCGGATTTGCTGGTTTACCGCCGTGCCGATGGCCTTGCGAACTTAACCGCGGACAAAGTTTTGCTGATCGTCGAGATCGCCGATTCCAGCCTGGCCTACGATATGGGCGTCAAGGCGCGGATTTATGCCGGCTTCGGCGTCGCCGAACTCTGGGTGATCGACGCGATCAAGCTGCAAACCCGCATCCACCGCGACCCCGCGCCGGCGGGTTATCGTGCGGTTACCGATTGGCTGCCGGGCAGTGAGCTTGTGCCGAACCTCGTGCCGGACCTGAGTTTGACGCTGTCGGAGCTTGATTTACGCTGATTTGCAGCCCGGCGAGCCTCGCGCCGATAAGCGTCTGCGGCCAACCCCTGTCGCTCAACCGCCGAGCGCGCTTGACGTTTGCTCGATCTCATCGAGCTGCCGCATGGTCGCCTCGTACCCTTCGGCGATCGCCAGCCGCGATTTGTGGAAGTCGAACAACCCCATTCCGGCCAGCCGCGGCGCGATGATGATGTCGGGCGGATCGCCGGCCATGCGGGCGCGGGCGATGCGGTCTTGCGTGACGTTGAACGCCTCCAGCAGAACGCGCGAAATGCCCGGCGCGTGGTCGCCATTGCCCTTGCTGAAGATCTGATGGCGCAGATTGCGCAGCATGGGCAGACGCCGCTTTTTGGCGGGCGGCTCCGGCGGCGGCTCCGGCGGCTTGGTGTCGAGCGAGGTCGTTTGCACGGGCATCAGCGCGGTGCGCGAGATGCCGCTATGATGCAAGTTAACCGCAATGACGAGGTTCGCCCCCATCGCCCGGCAGACGGCGACCGGAACCGGATTGACGAAAGCACCGTCCATCAGCCAGCGGCCATTGATCTGGATTGGGCGGAAAATGCCCGGCAGCGCATAGGAGGCGCGGATCGCCGTGACCAATGGCCCCTTGGTCAGCCAGATTTCGCGGCCTGAGCCGATTTCGGTGGCCACCGCGACAAAGGTGTCGCCTAGATCCTCGATCAGGATGCCTTCCAGCTCGGTGTCCAGCGTCTTGCGCAGTCGAGTGCCGGCCATGAGCCCGCCGCCGGTGATGTCGAGATCGAGAAAGCGCAGCACCCCGCGCGGTGTCAGCCGGGCAACGAAATCCTCAAGATGATCGAGTTTGCCAGCCGCATGGCATCCCCCCACAACCGCGCCGATGGATGTGCCCGCGATCACCGTCGGTTTCAGCCCGCTCTTGGCGAGCGCCTTCAGCACGCCAATATGTGCCCAGCCGCGCGCCGCGCCCCCGCCAAGGGCTATGCCAATCTTATTGCGCTCCATGACAGACCCCGGGTTCGGGCTGAACATGCAAGCATAGGAGCATGGAAAGCTTCATTGATTCGATCATAGCAGAAACCCGTTGCGGCTTGGCGGACAATGCGGCAGCATCCTCCCGGCAATTCACCCAACCACGGATTGATGCGCGATGGCGACCTACGGCCCGCCCCATTTCTGCAACGACATCGGTGTGGAAAAGATTCATATCGGCGTGAAAGAATTCCAATGCATGGGCGCGCGGCCCCCGGCGGATCATCCGCATATCTATCTGGATATGGGGTCGGACGATCAGATCGTCTGCCCCTATTGCTCGACGCTCTACACTTACGACCCCAATTTGAGCCGCGATCAATCCGATCCGCCCTATTGTCTCTACCAGGATGACAATCGTAAGACAGCGTGAAGGCTGAGACGGATTCAGGCTTATGAGCGCCGCTGACGAACTGCCGGTGCTTATTGCGGGCGGAGGAATCGGCGGCCTTGCGGCGGCTCTGGCGCTTGCCCGGCGCGGCGTGCCCGTTCATGTGCTGGAGGCGGAGGCCGAATTCAGCCAGACCGGCGCGGGCATCCAGATCGGGCCGAATGGCAGCCGGATTTTGCGCGCTTTGGGCCTTGGCGAAGCGCTGCAGGCGAGCGCTGCGCGGCCCGAGGCGATCATCATCAAAGACGGACTTTCCGGACGTCAACTCGCCGCGATTCCGCTGGCCGGCGAGGCCGAGAAGCGCTACGGCGCGCCCTATTACGTTACCGAGCGGCGAATGCTGCACAGGCTTCTGCTCGACGCGGCCGTCGAGCGGCGGGAGGTGAGGATTTCCAAAGGCTTCAGACTGGCTGCATTTCGAGGCAGCGTCGAAGGGCTTGCCGCGCTTTCGGACGATGGCAGGGAATTTGCCGGCCGCGCGCTGATCGGCGCAGACGGCATTCATTCACGGCTGCGGTCCATCCTGTTCGAGGCCGCGCCGGTTTTTTCGGGGCGCAATGCGTGGCGGGCGACCGCTCCCGCCGATGCCCCCGCGCCGGCAAGCGGAAACGCCGTCAATTTGTGGCTCGGCCCGCGCGCGCATCTGGTGCATTACAGCTGCGGCCCCGCCGGTCCCATGAACGCGGTAGCGGTGACCAGCGGCAAAGCTGCCTCGCCCGGATGGGGCACGCGCGGCGATCCTGGTCAACTGTTGGGCTTTTTCGCCGATTGGGCGGACGAGCCGCTGCGCGTCTTGAGCACATTCGACGAATGGATGACCTGGCCATTGCTCGAAATGGCCGCCCTGCCGAATTGGGGCCACGGCCCCATAACTTTGCTCGGCGACGCCGCCCACCCGCTGATGCCGTTCCTTGCCTCAGGCGCGGTGATGGCGCTGGAAGACGCCGCAACGCTCGCGGCCGAGATGGCTGCTACGGCTCCGAATATCCAAAGGGCATTTCGCCGCTATGAGCAGCGCCGGATGCCGCGTGTCGGCCGCGTGCAGCGCCAATCCACCAAAATGGGAGAGATTTATCATATGAGCGGCGCGATGCGTCTGGCCCGCAACCTGACGCTTACCGTATCGCCGCCGGCCCTGCTGCTGGCTCGCAATGACTGGCTCTACGGCTATCGCATCGGGGATTAGGACGGCGGTTGCTCGATCGCCGCCGCAAAGGCCGGACTTTCGGGCAGCACTTCCTGCGATCGCGCCAGCATTTCCGCGACAGGCTCAGGCTGCAGCAGCGCATTTTGCGGGTAGCCTTTGCCACTGAAGCCGAGCCTGACCGTGCGGACCGGCGCGTTGCCGCCGCCGGTTTTCACGATCAGATCGCGCCAGCCAAAGCTGCTCTCGGGGCCAATCATGACCGCCGGGCGGACATTCACCATGTGCGAAACCATGCGGAAGCCAGCCTGCTCCTGTTGGAAGACGACCAGCGAGCAGCCAGTGCGCTGGCACCAGTCGCGCCCAGCGAAAATCACCACGGCCTCCGACCGCCCATCCCCATTGAGATCGACGGCGGCGAAATCGTAATGGCCCGCCTCGCGCTGCTTGGTCAAACGGTAAAGATCGACGGCTTTGCGCAATTCCGTTTCGTCGATCTTGCCAGCAAGCGCTGCCCCGCCTCCCACTGCCGCGTCCTGCTTGGGGGTCAGCGTGATTGGAGCTTCGCCGTTCAGAGCCGTCCCTGAACCACCCGAGCCGCCACACCCAGCCAACATCGACGCCGGAAGCGCCAAGATCAGCATCGCTAAAAAATTGGCCCCGAAAGCCCGAATTGGAAAAATATTGGAAAATGCCATATCGGCATCGCTCTTTCATAGTTGGGGCGGCTACCACCGAATCGCAGCCGCCGCATTCCGAGCATGGATGGTAACTGGGCGCTGTCGCGGCATATTTCTAAAACTCCGGACGAAAAAACCACGGCAGCGGCGGATAAGCAACAGTGGACCCTGCGCTGAATGCGCTACCGCCAGTTGTCTCCACAAAAAGATGTAAGGCGGCTGGCCGTGCATGGCTGCCATGCCGCTTGAACATGCTCTTTGGCGGATTCGATATCTGTGACTATGCTCGGCCAAAGATTTAAGCATGGAAACGGCTATGAGGGCTCCGGCAGGGATTTTGACCGACGACCGCGCGCGGGTTCAAGGCATCGCGCTGATGTGCTGCGCCATCGTTAGTTTTTCGGTGCTCGATTCCGCCGCCAAATATCTCGTGACGGTTGCCGCCGTGCCAATCTTTCAAGCGATCTGGCTGCGTTTCGTCAGCCACGTCGCCTTCACCTTTTTCGCCTTCGGGCCGCGCAGTTTCGCCAGATCGCTGAAATCGACCAAGCCAGGCCTGCAAATCCTGCGCGGCATTTTGTTGGTTTGCACGACGGGATTCAATTTCGCCGCGTTGCAATATCTCCAGCTCGATCAGGTGGCAACGATCTTCTTTCTGTCCCCGTTCCTAGTGGCGATGCTTGCCGGTCCGATTCTGGGCGAATGGATCGGCTGGCGTCGGCTGATCGCCATTTTGATTGGGTTTACCGGCGTCATTCTCATCATGCGGCCTGGCTTCGGCGGCATCCACTGGGCGGTTAGCTACTCCTTCTGCGCCACGATCTGTTATGCCGGCTACAACATCCTGACACGCTATCTGGCGCAGCATGACGCCTCGCTCGTCACACAGGTGTACTCGCCGCTCGCCGGCGTCGTCATTCTGATGCCGATCGCTGTGTGGACATGGCAATGGCCAACCGATCCGTGGGTCTGGCTAATCCTGCTGTCGACCGGCATTTCGGGCGGCTTCGGGCATTATCTGCTGATTCTTGCCCATCGCCGCGCGCCCGCGCCGATCCTTGCGCCGTTCACCTATGTCGGGCTGCTTTCGCAAAGCATCGCCGGCTATCTGATTTTCAGCGAGATCCCGAGTGAATGGACGCTTGCCGGCGGCGCGGTAATCATCAGCTCAGGCCTATATTTGCTGTATCGGGAGCGCAGGATAGAGAAAATCGACGGTCCGGCGGCGGCAAGCCTGTCCGCTGACATACGAAACTGATCCCCTGGTGCCGAAGCTTGGCAAAACCCTTATTGCGTTTTTTGCGTCCCCTGCCACTCCAGGAACTTGCGGAACAACGTCTCCCGGCGCTCCTCCGTCATTCCAACGACCGCCTCGGTTGGGGTCGCATTCTTTAGGAAGCGATCGAAATCCTGCTTGAGCTGAGCCTGGTTGACATTCTGGGCCTTGCTGCTGTCGATCAGTTCCTGTGCGGCGCCAAAGCGCTGCCAGCCCGGCAATTCTGCGGCCAGGTTAACTTCTCGCCACTTTGGATGGCGCGGCTTTTCCAGAAACTTGTCGAATTTCTCAAAGAACGCCTTGGTGAATTTCGCCACGCGCCGGTAACGATCAGTGTTCGGCGCCCAGTTGAACACGGCCAGCACCGCGCCGACGGCGATCGTCTCGATTGTCTGTCCTTCGGCGATGAGATTGGGATAATCCTCATGAGTCAGCGTGGCCGGGAGATAGTCCTCCTGCAGCGGCGCTGGGTAGGGCATATTGATTAGCTTAAACTCGCCAGCCTTGATCTTGGCGTAGGCGCCGCTCGGCTTGCCCGCGATAAGCAGCGTCGCCGCGATCTCGCCGCGCTTGATCGCCTCGAACGCATCGGCCTGCCCCATATTGACTTCCTGGATCTTGATTTTCAAAGCTTCGAAGATCAATTGGCAGGAAATCTGAGTGCCGCTGCCGATGTCGCTGAAATTAACCTTCTTGCCACGCAAGTCCTCGATCGAATTGATGTTTGGCGCGACCAGAAGATGCATCTCTTCATTATAAAGGCGTGTAACGTAACGTAAGCGGTTTGCAATATTCTTGCCGACCTCGCCAGTTTTGTTGTAATATTTCAGGATGTTCGACTGGGTGATCCCCATGTCGACACCCTTGAGATAAAGAATATCCTTGGTGTTCTGACCGCCGCCTTTGCCGATCACCGGCAGCACGCGCAGCTTATTGCCGTCATCCAGTACGGCGGACATATCGTAGGCGAAGAACAGATAGGTGCCGTTGGGATTGCCGGAGATGACGGACACCGTATTGGCATTGAGCTCGTCAACAAATTGATCGCGCTGCGGCGCGAGCGCCTCTGACTGCGCCTGACCGGCCTGCGCGAGCTGGATGGTTTGCTCAGGGGTGGCTGTCTGGGCAACGGCCCCACAACTGAAGCATATGGCGCTGGCCGCAAGCATCGCGGGGGCCCATGATGGGATACGCATCCGATTTACCTCGTGCCTTCGTTGACCGCCTACAAACATTAAAATTTGTTACGATTTCGCAGACCATAGCGCAACCCTCAAGGAAAAAGCAAAAACTCCGCATGCAATCAGGCGTTGAAAGCTTCGAGCGTTAATGCTAGCAGACGCGCATTATAAACTGTCTTACCCGCCGGGTTTGCGGGAGTGAGAGGCCGACATGATCCATTTGACTTTCCCCGACGGCTCCGTGCGTGAGTTCAACAAGGGGATCACAGGCGCCGAACTGGCGGCCTCAATTTCCAAATCGCTTGTCAAGAAAGCCGTTGCGATTTCGCTGAATGGGCAGCTTGCCGATCTGGCCGATCCGATCGAACGGGACGGCGCGGTGAAAATCGTGACGCGCGACGACCCGGAGGCGCTGGAGCTGATCCGGCATGATTGCGCCCATGTGATGGCCGAGGCGGTGCAGGCGCTCTATCCGGGCACCCAAGTCACCATAGGTCCGGTGATCGAGAACGGCTTTTATTACGATTTTTATCGCGATGAAAGCTTTTCGCCCGACGATCTGACCAAGATCGAAGCGAAGATGCACGAGATCGTCGCGCGCGACAGGCCCTTCATCAAGGAAGTCTGGAGCCGTAAGAAAGCAAGAGCGCATTTCGCCAAGCAGGGCGAGGACTTCAAGGTTGAGCTGGTCGACGCCATCCCGGAAGGCGAGGACGTCAAGATTTACAGTCAGGGCGACTGGCTGGATCTGTGCCGTGGCCCGCACATGACTGCAACCGGCAAGGTCGGCAAGGCGTTCAAGCTGCAAAAGCTCGCGGGCGCCTATTGGCGCGGCGATCACCGCAATCCGCAGCTCCAGCGCATTTACGGCACCGCCTGGGCAAAACAGGAGGACCTTGACGCCTATCTGAATATGCTCGATGAGGCCGAGAAACGTGACCACCGCCGCTTAGGGCGGGAAATGGACTTGTTCCATTTTCAGGAAGAGGCGCAAGGCGCGGTGTTCTGGCATCCCAAGGGCTGGACGATGTTCCAGACACTGGTGAATTACATCCGCCGCCGCCAGAACGCCGCTGGGTTCGTCGAAGTTAACTCGCCCGACATGATGGAGCGCAGCCTTTGGGAGCAGTCCGGACATTGGGAAAAATTCCGCGACAATATGTATATTGCTGAAACGCCCGATGAGAAGGTCTATTGCTGCAAGCCAATGAACTGCCCCGGTCACGTGCAGATTTTTAAGAACGGCCTGAAAAGCTATCGCGACCTGCCGCTAAAATTTGCGGAATTCGGGAAAGTCCACCGTTATGAGCCGTCGGGCGCGCTGCACGGCATCATGCGCGTGCGACACTTCACTCAGGACGACGCGCATATTTTCTGCACCGAAGAGCAGCTCAAGGACGAGTGCCTGAAGCTTAACGCCATGATCCTCGATATTTACAAGGATTTCGGCTTTGAGGAGGTGCTAATCAAGCTGGCGACCCGGCCCGAAAAGCGTGTTGGCTCAGATCAAGTGTGGGATAAGGCCGAGGCGGCCCTTATGGATGCGATGGCAACCGCAGGCGTCGCCTATGTGCTCAATGAAGGCGAAGGCGCGTTCTATGGCCCCAAGCTCGAATATACGCTGCGCGACGCCATCGGACGCGATTGGCAATGCGGGACCGTGCAGGTCGATCTGAACATGCCCGAGCGGCTGGGCGCGTTCTACATTGCCGCGGACGGCGAAAAGCATGTTCCCGTCATGATCCACCGGGCCATCTTCGGCTCGTTGGAGCGTTTCACCGGCATCCTGATCGAGAATTATGCCGGCCATCTGCCGCTCTGGCTGTCGCCGGTGCAGGCGGTGGTGGCAACGATTGTGTCCGACGCCGATGACTACGCGCAGGAGGTGGCGGCGCGTCTACGGCAGGCGGGCTTGCGTGTCGAGACCGATCTTCGCAACGAGAAGATCAATTATAAGGTGCGCGAGCATTCTGTCACCAAAGTGCCGGTGCTTGTCGTCGTCGGCAAACGCGAGGCGGAAGAGCGCACCGTGTCGATCCGGCGGCTCGGCGGCTCGGCCCAAACGGTCGCGGCGCTTGATGAGGCGATCGCGGAGATGGCTGCGGAAGCGAGCCCGCCGGACCTGCGGGCTCGCGAGGGCCGGAACCTCGCAGTCAGCGATACCAAAGCCGCGTAGTTTGCACCGACGCGTGGTCCACGGTACAAAACTGTGGCGATGCGCGACCGTTTGATTGCAAAGCCGGTTTCCGGCGGTGTAAATAATGGAAGCTTAAGGTCATCCAAATAAACCCTGTGCGATTTCGCTCTGGGTTATTTGGCCAGTCGAAACGCGCCGGCAATGGACTTATGTTTAGGCCGCGTTTACCCTTTTCTCCTAAATTGATTCAAATTCGTCTTATAATGCGACATCGTCTCTCCAGCCTTTTATCAATGACTGGGACTTTGTATCATGGGACGATTCTCGCATTCGCTCGTTGCGGCGCTGTTATTGAGCGCGCTTACTTTTCTCGCGCCGGCTGTCGCCAACGCCGGGTCCGTCGCAGCAGTCGGCGGCTTTGCCGAGCCGTTTGAGGCAGCGGCCGATCTCTTCCAACCCGCCGGCTATTACGGCGGCTATCATCACAATAAGTCTTACGACGACAATGATGATTACGAGGGCGAAGGGCACTCGTATAAATACAAAAAACATTATAAGAACGACGACTATTACACGCATAGGCGTGGGAACCATTGCGGCCGCAGCCGCTATCACCAGAAATATGTCTGCGAACAGAATGAGCCGCGTTGCTTTAAACAGCGCGAATGCATCTGGTATTATGGCCGCGAATATTGCCGTTACGTGCGAAAATGCAATGGCGGCGAGAAATATTGTAAGTGGGTAGACGTCCCATATTATAATAATTATTGCAATTAGCTGAAGGCGTCGGACGCTCGCTCAACGGCCGAGCTGAGACATCGCGGACGTAGGAAATTTGAAGGATGAAATGGGGAGAAAAGCAAGCTTACGAGCTTGCCGTTCTCCAATTCAAGGCGTTGTTTTGCGCCGCGGACGCCGCACGGCAGCAATTAGCGCCCAAACGGCCTGTTGCCGCGATCTTGGTCGCATGAGGTGCGGACGCGGTTGTCCTCACCGATAAAACGGCAGGTCGAGCCCTTGATGCTCGGATTTCTGCGAATGTCCTCGGCGCTCACCTTGAGCCCGTATTCTCTCGCGACGACGGCCAGATACCCATCCTGGCAATAGGGTGTCGAGATCATATTGCCATTCCCCTGGACCTGGAAATTGCCCTGGCATTCGATGGCGCTTGCCGGGGTTGCGGCAAAGGCGGCCACAACAAAGAGCGAGGCAGCCGGTATAAAGGTTTTGTACATATTGGTCTCCGAATTTTGTGAAAGTGGACCGGTCGCGTCCGCGCTCTAGAGACGCGAGGCGGAACCGGTTAACGCCATTGGCGGCCGCCATCATTGCGGTAGTTCGAGCACGTGTCGCGCACGCGATTGTCGTCGCCGACAAAGCGGCAGGCGCGTTCCTTGACGGACGGATTATAGCGAATGGCCTGCGCGCTGACCTTCATGCCATATTCGCGGGCGACGACCGCGAGATAGCCGTCAGCGCAGAACGGCGTCGAGATGCGGTTGCCGTTCTTCTGGATCTGAAAATTGCCCTGGCATTCAATGGCGCTCGCGGGTGTAGCGGCAAACGCTGCCAGCGCGAACAAAGCGGCTGCTGAAATAATCGGTCTGCGCATCGTCTTTCTCCATCTCACGGTGATGACAGGTCTCGCGTCCGGGATGAGCATCCGCTCGTCAGACAATTAGGGACCGTCACGCTGAATAACACGTGACCGGCGCGGAGCAATCACGGCAGCGGGAACACAAAACCGTGAGCGCACTACGGTTGAAGCATCCTTTGGACGACGATCCTGGAAAGGCGACTTTCTCCCGATTTCCCGGGCTCATTCCCGTGTATTAACCATCAAATTACCATCCGCTTCCGTTGACTCCCATATAGTCCCATGCTATCCCATCAATACCCGTTCGGAAGGGTGTGATTCGGGAGGAGGCCAACAGAAGCGAGTTCCTTCGAAGGCCAAATAGGGGGCAACGAGCGCGTCTCCTCCCGGTCTTTCCTGCGAAGGCGCATCGCCGAATTGGACGGAAAAGTTTGCCGCGCTGCCCGCGGCCTTGGTTATGCGTCGCAACCGGGAGCGCCTTGCGAGGAATGGATGAATTTGCTTCCAGGTTCGACAATAAGATCGACGCGAAAGGACGGGTCTCGATCCCCGCATCTTTTCGGGCGGTGCTCGCCAAGGAGGGCGCTGAGGAGATTTTTTGCTACCCGCATCTCGACCGGCCCGCGCTCGAATCTGGCGGCAGCCGTCTGGTCGAGAAGATTAAGGGCATTCTGGAAGGCTTTGCCATCGACAGCGCCGAGCGCGACGAAATCGCCACGGCCTATTTTGGGGAAAGCGAAAAGCTCAAAGTCGATCCCGACGGGCGGGCGGTGCTCCCCAAAAGATTACGGGATCATGCGGGAATTACGGATATCGCGGTCTTCGTCGGTCTGGGAGACAAGTTCCAGATCTGGGAGCCGGCCAATTATGAGACATTCCGGACCGAGGCGCGCGAGCGGGCGCGCACTCACCGGAGAGAGTTCGGCGCGGGGAGCCGTCCATTAGCGGACGGTACTAAAGAAGGAGTGCGGGAGTGATGGCGGGTCGCGGCAAGGGAGAGGCCCCTGAAGCCGCTGGCGGACCGGCTCGTCACACTCCCGTTCTCTTGACCGAAGTGCTCGAAGCTCTCGGCGCCGCCGATGGCGAACGCTATATCGACTGCACCTTCGGCGCGGGAGGCTATGCCCGCGCCATTCTTGCCAGCACCGACTGCAAGCTGCTGGCGCTGGACCGCGATCCCCTTGCGGCGCAAATCGCTGCCGGTCTTGCGGCGGAATTCCCTGAACGCTTTCGTTTCGAGCCATCGCCCTTCGGCGCGCTGGCGGATGTTGCCGCACAGGCCGGGTTCGCGCCCGCCGACGCGGTCGTCTTCGATCTCGGCGTGTCCTCCATGCAGCTCGACGAGGCCGAACGCGGCTTCTCCTTCATGCGCGACGGGCCGCTCGACATGCGCATGTCCGGCGAGGGGCCGACCGCCGCCGACGTCGTCAATCGCTCCGATGAGCAGGATTTGGCGGACATCCTGTTCCGCCTCGGCGACGAACGCCGTTCGCGCGCCATCGCCCGCGTCATCGTGCGGCGGCGCGCGGACGAGCCGATCACCCGGACGCTGCAACTGGCCGATCTCATCGCCAGCGTGCTTGGCCGCCGTCACGACGACCCCAAGCATCCCGCGACGCGCAGTTTTCAGGCATTGCGGCTGTTCGTGAACGACGAACTGGGCGAATTGGTCCGGGGGCTGGCGGCGGCGGAGGAAATTTTGCGTCCAGGCGGGCGGCTGATCGCCGTCACCTTTCACTCGTTGGAGGATCGGATCGTGAAGAGCTTCCTGGCCGAGCGTTCAGGCGGCAAAGGGCGTCCATCGCGGCATTTGCCGGATCAAGGCGCCAAGCAAATGCCAAGCTTTAAGCTCGCTCGCCGCAAGCCCATCGAGGCGGACGCGGCCGAAATCGCCGCCAATCCCAGGTCGCGCTCGGCGCGGATGCGAGCCGCCATTCGCCTCGATGCGGCATCCTGGCCACTCGACCCGGACGCGCTTGGACTCCCGGTGCTGAAAGCGGATGCAACCCGGCATTAAGCTTACCGGACATTTACCAATCTTTGCTAGCCCTGGTAAGGGTCACTCAACGATCGGGGTTTCGCAGTGATGCGTTTGTTAAGTCTTCTGGCATTCGGCTTTTTGGCGGGTCTCGTCATCCTCATTTACGATATGAAATTTGAAACGCGCCGGCTTGAGGGGCAAGCCGCGCAGCTTGAGCGCGCCATTGAGGATGAGAAGGACAATGTCGCGCTGATGCGCGCCGAGTGGGGCCACGTCACCCGGCCGGAGCGCATCGAGACGCTCGCCCGCGAGGTGCTGAAGCTGGAGCCGGCGAAATCCGATCAGCTCCTCAATCATCGCGATTTCATGGATGTGCTGGCGCGCCGCCCCATCCCCTCGGCCGAGGGCGCTCAGGGCTGGCAGGCGAAGGATGAGATCGGTGCGCTGATCCGCGGCGGCAGGGGAGATGGCCATGCGCCGCGAACCGCCACGCAGTAACATCGACAGCCGCGCCGCGCCGGTCACGCCGGTCTGGAGGCTCCGGGCGCTTGCCTTCACCGTGCTCGGCGGCTTCCTTGCGATCGGCTGGCAACTCACGGCGCTCGGCCGCGACACCGCCATCGGCTCGCGCATCATGACGGCGGAAAATCAGATTCGCCATGCCGTTTCGCGGCCGGACATTGTCGACAGGCACGGGCGGATGCTGGCCTCCGATATTCGCGTCTACTGGCTGTTCGCCGACCCCTCGCAAATCCTCGATGTCGATGAAACCGTGGAGAGGCTGTCACACATTTTGTCCGCCGAGGATTTGATCGGGCTGAGCGGCAAATTGCGGGGGCCAAGCCGATTCGAATGGGTGAAGCGCGGCCTGACCCCAAAGGATGCCGCATTGGTGCATGACATGGGTTTGCCAGGGCTGCATTTGATCGAGGAGCCGCAGCGCGTCTACCCCGCCGGGGCGACGGCGGTGCACGTCCTCGGCCACACCAACGTCGACAATCAGGGGCTGGCGGGGATGGAGAAATTCATCGACGGCATGCCTGGCGCGGCAACGCCCGAAGGCGGCCCGGCGGCCCGCCCGCGCGTGCAGCTCTCCCTCGATCTGCGGATTCAGCATGCCCTGCACGAGGAGCTGACCGAAGCGCAGCGGCGCTATCAGGCCACGGCGCTCGGCGGCATCGTGCTCGACATCCGCAGCGGCGAGGTGCTGGCGATGGCCGGATTGCCCGACTACGACCCGAACCGGCGTGAGGAATCGCTCAAACCGGGGCTGCACAACCGCTTTTATTACGACGCCTATGAGCTAGGGTCGGTGTTCAAAACCTTCGCGGTGGCAATGGCGATCGACAGCGGCGTTGCCCGCATTGACGACAAGATCGACGTGCTCACCCCGATCCGCATGGGCCGCTTCACGCTCTATGACCGCCATGCCCGCTCCCGCTATCTGACGGTGGAGGAGATTTTCACCCGTTCGTCCAATACCGGCGCGGCAAGGCTTGCGCTCGCTGCCGGGGCTGAGCGGCAAAAGAGTTTCTTTGCCCAGCTGGGACTGATGGAGACGACCTCAACCGAACTGGGCACGACCGCCCGGCCGCTCTTTCCCGAGAACTGGCGCGCGGTCAACACCATGACGGCGGCCTATGGGCATGGCATATCGGTGCCGCCCTTTGCCTTTGCGGTCGCGGTGGCGCCGCTGCTCAATGGCGGTCACAAGATCGAGCCGACCTTTCTGCCGCGCGCCGCCGAACGCGAAGCGGGCGCGCAGCTCGTCAGCGTCGAGACGAGCGCCGCCATGCGCCGGATGTTTTGGGCCAATGTCGAGCATGGCACGGGCCAGCAGGCGAAGGTGGCGGGCTACCGGGTCGGCGGCAAGACGGGCACCGCCTGGAAGCCGGCCAAGGGCGGCTATAGCGATGAGGTCATCAACAGCTTCGTCGCGGCCTTCCCGATGGATGACCCGCACTATCTGGTGTTGATTGTGATCGACGAACCGAAGCCCGAGCAGCCCGGCAAACGCACCGAGGCGGGTCACAACGCCGCGCCGACGGCGGGCGCGGTGATCGCGCGGATCGCGCCGATGCTGGGGATCGCCCCGGCCAGGACGTTTGACGAACGCCGCCAAGCCTCCTATTAACCGGGCGATCGAGCAGCGTGATCGAATGCCCGGCGTCGGGGGACGCTGGGTTTTCCGGACATGGCCATGACACTCATGACACTCAAAGATTTGTGCGCGCCTGCTTCACTGCCCGGCGACGGCGGGGCGGGGCCGGTCACAGGACTGACCGCCGACAGCCGGGAGGTGCGGCCGGGCTATCTGTTCGCCGCGCTGACCGGCACGCAGACCGATGGCGCGCGCTTCATCGCCGACGCGGTGGCGCGCGGGGCGACCGCTCTACTTGCCGGCGAGGGCACGGAGATCGTGGCTCCGGCGGGCGTGACCGTGATCCGCGATGCTAATCCGCGCCGCAGGCTGGCGTTGATGGCTGCGCGCTTTTTTGGCAGGCAGCCGGAGATCGCCGCCGCCATCACCGGGACGAATGGCAAGACGTCGGTCGCCGCGTTCTTGCGCCAAATCTGGGAGGCGAGCGGCCTTGCCGCCGCCAGTATCGGCACGACCGGCATTCACTTTCGCGGCGAGGAATTGCCGCTTCAACACACGACGCCCGATCCGGTTTTCCTCCATGCCAGCCTCGCCGAACTCGCCGCACGCGGGGCGACGCACCTGGCTTTCGAGGCGTCCAGTCACGGCCTGGCGCAATATCGTGCTGACGGAATCGCGCTGGCGGCGGGGGCCTTCACCAACATCTCCCGCGACCACCTCGACTACCACCCCGACTTCGCCGATTATTTCCGCGCCAAGATGCGGCTATTCACCGAGCTGCTTGCGCCGGGCCAGCCCGCCATTATCGATGCCGACAGCGAAGCGGGCCGGGAAGCGGCCGAGATTGCGCAGGCGCGCGGGCTACGGCTCATCACCACCGGCAGGGGCGGCGACACTCTGCGCCTTGTCGCGAGCCAGCGCGAAGGCTTCGGCCAGCGGCTGGACATCGTGCACGAGGGCCGTACGCACCAGCTGTTGCTTCCGCTCGCAGGCGATTTCCAGGCGTCCAACGTGCTCGTCGCGCTCGGGCTTGCCATTGCGACCGGGGTTTCGGCGAGCGACGCGTTCGCCGCTGCGGAAAAGCTGAAAGGGGCAAAAGGCCGGTTGGAATTGGCTGGCTATGTCCCCTCGGGCGGCCCGGTTTTCGTCGACTACGCGCACACGCCGGCGGCGCTCGAAACCGCCATCGCCGCGCTTCGGCCCTATGTCGCGGCCAAGCTGCATGTCGTCTTCGGCTGCGGCGGCGACCGCGACCGGGGCAAGCGCCCGCAAATGGGCGACATCGCCGCCCGGCTGGCCGACCGCGTCATCGTGACCGACGACAATCCGCGCGGTGAGGATCCGGCCGCGATCCGCGCCGAGATTTTGGCCGCTGCCCCCGGCGCCATGGAGATCGGCGACCGGAAAGCGGCCATCGCCGCCGCTATCGACGCCATGTCGGCAGGCGATTTGCTGCTCGTTGCCGGCAAAGGCCATGAAACCGGACAGATCGTCGGCCATAGGGTGATCCCTTATTCGGATCACGAAACGGTCGCCGCGCTTTTGGGTGTGCCGGAGCAAAAGGCGGTGCGGCATGGCTGAGACGCTTTGGACAGGGGCGGAGCTGACGAACGCGCTCGGCGGGGCGCTTGAAGGCGCGATGCCTGAGCGCGCCACTGGCGTTTCCATCGACACCCGCACGCTCCAGCCGGGCGATCTGTTCTTTGCTATCAAGGGCGACCGTACTGACGGGCACGATTATGTTCAGGAGGCGTTTGCCGCTGGAGCTGCGCTCGCAATCGTCAATGAAAAATTCAGCGGCAAGGCAAGCGGCCCGCTCCTACGGGTTGCCGACACGCTCGGCGCACTGAACGCGCTTGGCAGGGCAGGCCGGACGCGCAGCGCGGCGCGGATCGTCGCGGTGACCGGCAGCGTCGGCAAGACGGGCACGAAAGAGATGCTGCGGCTGATGCTCGGCAGGCTCGGCCGCGTCCATGCCTCGGACAAATCCTACAACAATCATTGGGGCGTGCCGCTGTCGCTTGCGCGATTGCCGCGCGAGGCCGATTACGCCGTGTTCGAGATCGGCATGAACCATGCGGGCGAAATCACGCCGCTGACCAAGCTGGTCCGGCCCCATGTCGCGATCATCACGACCATCGCGCCGGTTCATATCGAATTTTTCGACGGCATCGAGGGTATCGCCGAGGCGAAGGGCGAGATTTTCCAAGGGCTGGAGCCCGGCGGCGCGGCGGTCCTCAACCGCGATAATGACCAGTTCGTGCTTTTGGCAAAACGGGCTGAAGAGCGCGGAGCGGGTCGGATCGTCAGTTTCGGCCGTGCGAGCGATGCGAATATGCGCCTGCTCTTGCTCGAAATCGTGGACGGCGCGACGCTTGTCGAGGCCGATTTTCTGGGTGACCGCCTCGCTTACCGCCTCGGCGCGCCGGGCGAGCATCAGGCCGTCAACTCCCTCGCCGCGCTTGCCGCCGTGGCGCTGGTTGGTGGCGACATTCACCGCGCCGCGCTTGCGCTTGCTGACTTCGGAGCGCCAGCCGGACGCGGCGCACAAACGGTGCACAACATCGCCGCCGGCACATTTCTGATGATCGACGAGAGCTATAATGCCAATCCCGCATCGGTGACGGCGGCGCTCGAAGTGTTGGGCAGCCTGCCGCTGCGCCGGACGAAGCGGCGCATTGCGGTTCTCGGCGACATGCTGGAACTTGGCGACGCCTCGACCGCCATGCATGCCGCTCTTGCTGAACCGATCGCGGCCGCCGGTGTCGACGCGGTGTTTTGTTGCGGGCCGCATATGGCAGCCCTGTTCAACGTGCTTCCCGAAGCGCGTCGCGGCGCTTGGGCGCAGACTTCGGAAGCGCTGAAACCGCTGCTGCTCGGCGCGATCCGGCCGGGCGACGCGGTGACGATCAAAGGCTCGCTGGGCAGCCGGATGGGCCTGCTCGTGGATGCCATCAAAGAACTCTATCCGCAGCTTGAACAAGCGGAAAGACGGGCGGCGGAATAGGTCGAAAGGCAGGGGAATGCTGTATTTGCTGGGCGTCTTTGGCAACGAGGTGCCGATATTCAATGTCTTCCGCTACATCACCTTCCGCACCGGCGGGGCGATCATGACGGCGCTCATGGTCGTCTTCCTGTTCGGACCGCCGCTCATCAATCAGCTGCGGCTGCGCCAGGGCAAAGGCCAGCCGATCCGCTCCGACGGCCCGAAATCGCATCTGAGCAAGGCGGGCACGCCGACGATGGGCGGGCTGATGATCCTGCTCGGCGTCGGCGTCGCGACGATCCTTTGGGCCAATCTCGCTAACCGGCTGGTCTGGGTGGTGCTCGCCGTCACGCTGTCTTACGGCCTGATCGGCTTTTACGACGATTATCTGAAAGTCACGAAGCGCTCAAGCAACGGCTTTCCCGGCCGCACCCGCTTTGCGCTGGAAGTGGCCATCGCCGCCATCGCCGCCTATTCGATCATGAAAATCGGCGCGCCGGGCGTTTCGACCTCGCTCGCCGTGCCGTTCTTCAAGGACTTGCTGATCGACCTCGGCCCGGTTTTCCTGCTGCTCGGCGTCCTGGTGATCGCGGGGGCGGGCAATGCGGTGAACCTGACGGACGGCCTCGACGGGCTGGCCATCGTGCCGGTGATGATCGCGGCGGCGACCTTCGGGGTGATCGCCTATCTCGTCGGCAACCGGGTGTTCGCCGAATATTTGCAAATCCATTTCGTGCCTGGCGCGGGCGAACTCGCGGTGATCTGCGGCGCGCTGGTCGGGGCGGGGCTGGGGTTCCTTTGGTTCAACGCGCCGCCTGCGATGATCTTCATGGGCGACACTGGATCACTGGCGCTCGGCGGGGCGCTCGGCACGATCGCGGTCGCCACCAAGCATGAGATCGTGCTGGCGATTGTCGGCGGGCTGTTCGTGCTGGAGACGGCCTCGGTCATCGTGCAGGTGCTGTCGTTCAAGCTGACGGGCAAGCGGGTGTTCCGAATGGCGCCGCTGCATCACCATTTCGAGCAAAAGGGCTGGGCCGAGGCGACCGTGGTGGTGCGGTTCTGGATCATTGCCGTGGTGCTGGCGCTGATCGGCCTTTCGACGCTTAAACTGCGCTAGGCTCGGTTGCCATGGACCGAAGCAGCTCAATTTTTCCACGAAATCCCCGCGCAGGCGGGGATCCAGTCATCTTTAGCGTTTCCGGTGAATACTGGATCCCCGCCTGCGCGGGGATTTCGAAGGGAGGGCTGCGGTCATGATCCCGGTCACCATCTTTGCCGGGAAAAAGATCGCGGTGTTTGGCCTCGGCCTGTCCGGCGTCGCCTCGGCGAAGGCGCTGGCGGCGGGCGGTGCGGAGGTTGCGGTTTGGGACGACGGCGAGCCGGGGCGGGTCGCGGCGCGCGACGCCGGGTTTGAGCCTGTCGATCTGACCGCCGCCGATTGGCGCGAGTTTGACGCGCTGATCCTCGCGCCCGGCGTGCCGCTGACGCATCCCAAGCCGCATTGGACCGTGCAGCGCGCCCAAGCGGCGGGCGTCCAAATCATCGGCGACACCGAGCTGTTTTGCCGCCAGCGCCGCGCGCAAGGCTCAAAAGCCAAGGTGATCGCAATCACCGGCACCAACGGCAAATCGACCACGACCGCGCTCACGGCCCATCTCATCGGCGCCTCAGGGCGTCCTGTGGCGATGGGCGGCAATATTGGTACGGCGATCCTGGCGCTCGATCCGCTTGCCGACGACCTCACCTATGTCATCGAATACTCCTCCTTCCAGATCGACCTGACGCCAACGCTCGACGCCAACGCGGCCTGCCTCCTCAACGTCACGCCCGACCATCTCGACCGGCATGGCACGCTTACGCACTATGCCGAGGTCAAGGCCCGCATCTTCGGCCATCTTGATGCGGGCGACACAGCCGTCATTGGCGTCGACGATGCCATTTCGGCGCAGATCGCTGATCGGCTTTCCGGGCTTGCAACGGTGCGGCGCATTTCGGTTCATGCTCAGGGGGAGGACGGCATCTATGCCAAAGATGGTGGGCTGATCGAGGTGGAAGGCGGGAAGGCGCTGCCGCCGATCAGCCTTCGCGGCATCGGCTCATTGCGCGGCGAGCACAACGCGCAGAATGCCGCCGCCGCCTTCGCGCTCTGCCGCGCCATTGGGCTCTCCCGCGAGGAGATCGCCGCCGGCCTTGCCAGCTTTCCCGGCCTTGCGCACCGGATGGAAGAGGTCGGGCGGCTCGGCCGCGTGCTCTTTATCAACGATTCCAAAGCCACCAACGCCGACGCGGCCGCCAAGGCGCTCGCCAGTTTCGACGCCATCTACTGGATCGCGGGCGGCCTTGCCAAAGCCGGCGGCCTTGCCGGATTGGAGCGCTTCTATCCGAAAATCCGCCGCGCCTATTTCATCGGCGACGCTGCCGCCGAATTCAGCCGCGCGGCGGGCAGCGCGCTGGCGCATCAGATCAGCGGCACGCTGGACGCCGCCCTGCGCGACGCCGCGCGGGACGCTGCCGCCTCCGGCGATCCCGAGCCGGTCGTGCTGCTGTCGCCGGCCTGCGCGTCCTACGACCAGTTCGCCAATTTCATGCTAAGGGGCGATGCGTTTCGCGCCGGCGTCGCTGCGATTGGCGGCGTTGCCGTGCGGGAGACCAAGGCGGCATGAGGCTGACGCGCACCGACCGCAGCGTGATTGCCGAATGGTGGTTCTCGGTGGACCGCCCGCTGGTCGGCGCGGTGCTGCTGATCATGATCCTCGGCGCGCTCGTCTCGCTCGCCGCCAGCCCGGCGGCCGCGCATAAGATTGGCCAGGAGCCGCTCTATTTCTTCAAGCGGCATCTGGTGTTCATGGTCCCGGCGGCGATCTTGCTGATCGGCGCCTCCATGCAGGGCCCCAAGACGATCCGCCGGACGGGGCTAGCGCTTTTCCTCGGCGGCCTGGCGCTGATGCTGCTCGCGCTCGCGCAAGGGATCGAGAAGAACGGCGCGGTGCGCTGGCTGATGATCGGCGGCGGACAGTCGCTCCAGCCATCCGAATTCGCCAAAGCCGGCTTTGTCATCGTCACCGCCTGGCTGTTCGCCGAAAGCGGCAAGCGGCGTGACATGCCAGCCTTGGAGATGGCTCTCGCGGCGCTTGCGGCGCTGGTCATATGCCTCGTTCTGCAACCGGATATCGGCCAGACCTGCCTTGTGGTTCTGGTCTGGGGCGGGCTGTTCTTTCTGGCGGGATATTCGCTCCTATGGATCGCGCTCGCCGTGCTTGCCAGCGCGGGGGCCTTCCTGGCGGCCTATCTTTCCATCCCGCATGTGCAAAGCCGCGTCGACCGCTTCCTGCATCCGGGCGGCGACACGCACCAGACGGAAACGGCGCTCGCCGCCTTCCGAGCGGGCGGCTGGTTCGGACGCGGTCCGGGCGAGGGGACGGTGACGCCGAATCTGCCGGACGCCTATACCGACTACATCTTTGCGGTGATCGCCGAGGAGTTCGGCCTGATCTTTTGCCTGTTTCTCGTCTGCCTGTATGCGTTTATCGTCTGGCGCGGCTTTCGCGCGGCAAGCCGCTCGCATGATCCCTTTATTCGGCTGGCGCTTTCTGGCCTTATGATGCTCTTTGGTTTTCAAACGCTGATTAATATGGCAGTTAACGTCGATATGCTGCCAGCGAAGGGCATGACGCTTCCATTCCTGTCTTATGGAGGCTCTTCGCTGACGGCGATGGCCTTGACCATGGGGCTGGCGCTCGCTCTCGCCAGACGACGCCCCGAGGCGGCGCCGATCTACCGTCCCGCACCGCAATCCGCGCGCGGGCCGGTTTCCTCTAGGGGGATAAGAATTTGACAGGCGCGTCCATCGTACTGACCGCGGGAGGCTCGGGCGGGCATCTTTTTCCAGCGCTTGCGCTTGCCGGCGAGCTGCTCCGGCGCGGCTATGAAGTCGATCTGATCACCGACAACCGCACCTCGCCTTACGGCTCGAACTTTCCTGGGCGCGGCGTCCATAAGGTCCCAGCCGCCACCTTCCGGGGCAAGTCGCCGATCGAGGCGATGAAGATGGTCGCCACCAATTCGAACGGCTTCAAGATGGCCTACGACATCATGGGCGATCTGAAGCCGAAGGCGATGGTCGGCTTCGGCGGCTATCCAACCATTCCGCCGGTGCTGGCGGCGCTCGCGCGCGGCATCCCGAGCATGATTCACGAGCAGAATTCGGTGATGGGCCGGGCGAACCGCTTCCTCGCGCCGATGGTCAAGGCCATCGGGATTTCGTTCGAGGACACCAAATTCCTCGACGGCAAGCTCAGCGAAAAGAGCTATGTCACCGGCACCCCGCTGCGCGACGCGATCCTGGAGATGCGCGGCGGCACCTACCAGCCGCCGCAAACCGGCCAGCCGGTGAACCTGCTCTGTTTCGGCGGCAGCCAGGGCGCGCGCTATTTCTCCGACATCATGCCGGTGGCGCTGCAAATCCTGCCGCAGGAACTGCGCGACCGCCTGATGGTTGTGCAGCAATGCCGCGAGGAGGATATCGACCGGGTTTTCGACTCTTACGAAGTCGCCAGTGTCGCGGCGGAACTCGCCACCTTTTTCGAGGATCTGCCGTTCCGCATGGCCGCCGCGCATCTTGTCGTGTCGCGCTCGGGGGCGACCACGATTGCCGAACTTTCGGCGCTCGGACGCCCTGCCGTGCTCGTACCCTTGCCGCATTCGGTGGATAATGATCAACTCGAGAACGCGACCCGATTCGAAAAAGCGGGCGCGGGATGGTGTTTCGAGCAGGCGATCATGACGCCGGAACGGCTGGCGGGAACGCTGCGGCGGCTTTTCGAGGAACCGGCGACCCTTGCCAGAGCTGCATCGCGCTCCAAATCGCTGGCGCGCTACGATGCCGTGGCGCGTCTGGCCGATTTAGTGGTGACGCTTGCCGAGGCGCCTCAGACATTCACGGCGCAGCGCGCAGCCGAGGGGCAGGCATCATGAAGAACATGCAGGAATTTCAGCCGATCCATATTGTCGGGATCGGCGGCATTGGAATGAGCGCCATCGCCGAGGTGCTGCACGATCGCGGCATCCACGTGCGTGGCAGCGATTTGAAGGACGGAGTCAATGCGCGCCGGTTGGTGGCAAAAGGCATTCGGGTGGCCATCGGTCATGGGTCCAAGAATATCGAGGGCGCCGGGCTGGTCGTGCTCTCCTCGGCGGTCAAGCCGAACAACCCGGAAGTGATCGCGGCCAAGGCGGCTGGGCTGCCGGTCTGGAGCCGGGCCGACATGCTGGCGCGTCTCATGGAAAACTACCGCTCAATCAGCGTCACCGGCACGCATGGCAAGACCACCACCACCTCGATGATCGCCTGGATTTTCGAGGCCGCCGGGCTCGACCCGACGGTGATCACCGGCGGCATCATCAACGATTGGGGCACCAATGCCCGCATCGGCCAGGGCGAGTGGATGGTCGTTGAGGCCGATGAGTCCGACGGCACTTTTGTGCGGTTGCCGACGCAGATCGGCGTCGTCACCAATATCGACCCGGAGCATCTGGATTATTACGGATCGCTGGAGGCGATGCATGTCGCTTACAGGCAATTTTTCGCAGGGGTGCAGCCTGGCGGCGTGATTGTCGCGGGCATCGACCATCCGATTGTGCGCAGCTTCGCGGCCGAAGCCGAGCTGCCGCTTGGCGCCCGCATCCTGCGCTACGGAGTTGCGGCGGACGCAGATGTCCGGCTCGCGGCAGTGCGCAGCAATGGCGGCTCGCTGCATGTCGATGCCGCGCTTGGCGACAATGTCGAGGGCGGCGCGCGGGCCTTTGCGGATCTGACGCTGGCAATCCCGGGCCACTATAATGCATTGAACGCGATGGCAGCCATCGCCGTTGCGACCGAAGCAGGCATCGACGACGCAACCATCCGCGAGGCGCTTGCCAGCTTCGGCGGCGTCAAGCGGCGCTTCACCCGCACCGGTATCTGGAACGGGATTTCGATCTATGACGACTACGCCCACCATCCGGCGGAAATCGCCGCCGTGCTCGAAGCGGCGCGTGGCGCGACATCCGGCCGGGTGATCGCCATCGTTCAGCCGCACCGCTACTCGCGGCTCAAAAGCCTGTTCGATGAATTCTGCGGCTCGTTCGCGCATTCCGACACGGTGATCGTCACCCCGGTCTATTCGGCGGGCGAGGAGCCGAACGGGTTCGACCGCGACGCTTTGATCGAGGGCGTGCGCAACCGCGGCCATCGCCAAGTCATCGCGGCGGATGGGGAGGACGCGCTGACCGGTCTCATCGCCTCGCTGGCGAAACCGGGCGATCTGGTCATTGGCCTTGGCGCCGGCACCATCACGGATTGGGCCAATGCGCTGCCCACGCGGCTCGGCACGGCGGGGGAGCCCAGGCTCGACGCTGCTGAGTGACATTATAAGCGCCTGGGGCTTGCGCATGAGCTTTCCCGACCTCACCGCCGAATTGCAAAACGCTTTGCCGGATTTGCGCGGGCGCCTGGAGGCCAACCGGCCGATGGCCTACGTCACCTGGTTCCGCGTCGGCGGCCCGGCGCAAACTCTCTACTCGCCCGCCGATGAGGCCGATCTTGCTTATTTTCTCCGGGAAACCGGCGGTGGGTTGCCGATCACCGTCGTCGGCGTTGGGTCCAACCTGCTTGTGCGCGATGGCGGCATTCCGGGCGTTGTCATTCGTCTTGGACGCGGCTTCAACCGGATCGAGCCCGAGAACGGCCATCGCATCCGCGCCGGGGCAGCGGTTCCTGACATGAGGCTGGCGCAGGGCGCGGCAACCGCGGGCATTGCGGGCCTCGCTTTTTATCGCGGCATTCCGGGCACCGTCGGCGGCGCGCTGTGGATGAATGCCGGCGCGCACGGGACCGAGACGAAAGACGTGCTGATCGAGGCGCGCGCCGTCGATCGGTCCGGCGCGATCCACACGCTGAGCCTTGCCGATCTCGCCTACACCTACCGCCATTGCGGCGCGTCCGATGATCTGATTTTCACGGAGGCGCTGTATCAGGGCACGGCGGGCGAACCTGATGAGATCGCGCGCGCGATGCAGGACGTCGCCGCCTACCGCGAGGCCGTTCAGCCGATCAAAAGCCGCACGGGTGGCTCGACCTTCAAAAATCCGCCGGGCCTCAGCGCCTGGAAGCTCATCGACGCGGCGGGCTGCCGGGGCCTGCGAATCGGCGGCGCGCATGTCTCGCAGATGCACTGCAACTTCCTGATCAATGACGGCGAGGCGAGCGCCGAGGACATCGAAACGCTGGGCGAAACGGTGCGTGCCCGCGTGAAAGCGGCAAGCGGCGTCGATTTGGAGTGGGAAATTAAGCGGCTTGGCCTGCCGGTTGAAGGCAAGCCCATGGTGGCGGCTGCATGAGCCGCGCATTCAACCATGTCGCGGTGCTCATGGGCGGCTGGTCCGCCGAGCGGGAGGTGTCACTCAACTCCGGCGCGGCCTGCGCCGGGGCGCTCGAAGGTGAGGGCTACCGGGTCACGCGCATCGACGTGGACCGGCATCTGCCCGAGCGGCTGCGCGAGATCGCCCCCGATGTTTGCTTCAACGCGCTGCACGGCAAGGGCGGCGAGGACGGCGCCATCCAGGGCATCCTCGAGACGCTGGAAATCCCTTACACCCATTCCGGCGTGCTCGCCTCGGCGCTCGCCATGCATAAGGTGCGGGCAAAGATCGTGCTCGCGCAGGCGGGCATCCCGGTCGCTGAAGATCTGGTCGTGCCCCGCCTGGAGGCCGCCAAGGCGCATGTCATGCCGCCGCCATACGTCATCAAGCCGGTGGCGGAAGGCTCCAGCGTCGGCGTCTTCATCGTCCGCGAGGATCACGCCCACCCGCCGCAGGAACTCAACTCGGCCGACTGGGCGCTCGCCGAGGAGGTCATGGTCGAGCGCTACATCGCCGGGCGCGAACTCACCTGCGCCGTGATGGGCGACCGCCCGCTCGGCGTGATCGAGATCCTGCCCGCCGAGGGTCTCGCCTTCTACGACTATCAAGCGAAATACTCACCCGGAGGCTCAAGACACGTCCTGCCAGCGGAAATTTCACCAAATATTTACCACTTGGTACAGAAGCTGTCGCTTCAGGCTCATCGGGCTTTAGGCTGCCGGGGGATCAGCCGCGCCGACTTCCGGTTCGACGATCGGCCGGGCGGCACGGGCGAGCTGATCTGCCTCGAAGTCAACACCCAGCCAGGGATGACGGCGACCTCGCTCGTACCGGAGCTTGCAAGCCACAGTGGTCTGACATTCGGTGACCTTGTCCGCTGGATTGTGGAGGACGCGTCTTGCAATCGCTGATAAACGCTTCTACTGCTGAAAGGTACAATTGGTTCGCCGGTGCAGAGGTTTACACCTCGGCCGATGAGAGCCGGGTTCAGCGCCCAAATGCGCGGAGGGGGACGGTCGGTCGCTCGTCCGATGGCTCGCTGTTCGGCTGGTTCGAGGCCCATTCCCAGGCGGCCTCAAAGCTCGGTCTCGTTGCTTGCGTTGTTTTTTACGGCTTAACGGCGGCCTATGGCATGTCCGCAGGCGGGCAGCTGGCGCCCGCGCGTCAGGCGGTTGCCGATGCCGTCAATGAAGCGGCCTTGAAGGCCGGACTTGAGGTCAAGGCGGTGCAGGTCGAAGGTCAGCGCAATCTGAAGGATGCGGATATTGCCGCCGCTCTGGGGCCGCGCGATGGCGTTTCGATTTTTGCCTTCGATACCGATGCGGGCCGGGACCGTCTGAAGCGCATCGGCTGGGTCAGCGAGGCGCGCGTGATGCGGCTGCTACCATCGACGCTGGTGGTTGAGTTGGAGGAGCGCAAACCCTTCGCCATTTGGCGCGAAAGCGGCAAGACCGCCATCATCGACCGGGACGGCAAAGTTCTCGCCCTCGCCTCCGAAACCGAATTTCCCAATTTACCGGTCGTGTCCGGCGCGGGGGCGGCGGCCCCGGCCAAGGAGCTCATCGACGCGCTTGCCGCCGTCCCGGATCTGCGGGGCCGGGTGCGCGACATCGAGCGCATCGCCGGACGCCGCTGGGACCTGCTGCTGGATACCGGGCTGCGGGTCAAGCTGCCCGCCGCTGATTTCGCCCCGGCGCTGGCCGATCTCAGCGCGATCGCCGCCAAGAACCCTGGCGCCTTCTACGAAATTGCCGAACTCGACTTCCGGGCGCCGTCGCAATTCACCTTGCGGCTGAAGGATGGGTCGGACGCGGGCCGCCGTAAGTTTTTATCCTGGCTTTCGGAAAATCGTGAAAGCCGCAAAGAGCTTTAGAGCATGATCCGCAAAAGTGCGCAGCGGTTTGCGACAAAGATCATGCTTAGACAAGACTGCAGTGCCAAGCGGCGGCAAGACTTTCTTGTAACAGTTCAACATTCAGGGGCGCGCCTCCCGCAAGGTCGGGGCGGGCGCGCTTTCAGCGGGGGCAGGATTTGCGAACGAAAGCTCGCAGACATTCCATGAATGAGCGCACCGTCGCGGTGCTAGATGTCGGCACGCGCAAAATGTGCTGCCTGGTGGCGCGTCTTATGCCCTGGCCGCATTGGCAGGACCGGCCTGCGTTGTCCTCGCGCATCCGGGTCATCGGCTATGGCTACCAGCTCTCGCGCGGCATCGTGGCCGGACGCGTCTCCGACATGGAAGCGGCCGAGCGCACCGTGCGCAGCGTCGTCGCCAAGGCTGAGCGGGCGGCCGATGTCACGGTCAACGACGTCTATGTCACCGCCTCGTTCGGCCCGCTGCTCAGCCAAAGCTTCACTGCGAGCGTCGATCTGCCGGCTGGCACCGTCACGAGCCGAGACATGGAACGCGTCATGCGGGCGGGAAATGAATACGCCTCGCGCAGCGGCAAGACCGTGCTGCATTCGGCCCCGTTCGGCTACACGCTCGGCTATGAAAGCGGCATCACCGACCCGCTGGGCATGATCGGCGACACGCTCAAGGTCGAAGTTCACGCCGTCTCGGCCGACGCGCTGCCCCTGAAAAACCTCAGGCATTGCATCGAGCGCAGCCATTTATCGGTCGCCGGAGTCGCGGCTGCCGCCTATGCCAGCGGCCTTTCCGTTATCACCGAGAGCGAGGCTGAAACCGGCGTGACATCCATCGACATGGGCGCGGGCGCGACCGGCGTTGCGGTTTTCTCCGGCGGCAATTTCATCTATGGCGACTCCATCGACACCGGCGGCAACCGCATTACCAACGACATCGCGCATGTGTTTTCGGTGCCGCTGATGGAGGCGGAACGGTTGAAGACGCTGCACGCCTCGGTCTTTGCGGCCGGCGCGGACATGGGGCTTGGGGTGATTACGGATGATGACGATCCGGACCCGGAGTTGCTTTCGCGCCACATCTCCAAAGCGGAGCTTTCCGATCTGGCTCGAATCCGCTTAGAGCAAATCTTTACGGAAGTGCGCGACAGGCTGCGGGCGAGCGGCGTCGCGCCGATGTCGGGGCAGAGGCTGGTGCTGACCGGCGGTGCCAGCGAGTTGGTCGGGGCGAGCGAGCTTGCCGCGCAGATCTTCGGCAAACATCTCAGACTGGGCCGTCCGCGTCCGATCGCGGGGCTGCCGAGGCCCGAGGCGGGGCCGGCCTTCGCCGCGCCGATCGGTCTGCTGATGCATCTGCTCGACGACGATTTGAAGCTGGAGACGGGCGTAAGGCCGGAAATCATCGCCACCAGCCACGGCTATCTGGCCCGGGTGGGGCAATGGCTCAAGGAGAGTTTTTGAGATGGCTGAGCTGTTGACGGCAAATGTGAGCGCCGGGCGCTTGCAAGGAAGAGATTGACGAGGCTGCCATGAGCATCAATTTGAAACTTCCGGCCCTGACGGAAATGCGGCCGCGCATCACGGTGATCGGCTGCGGCGGGGCGGGAGGCAACGCCGTCAACAATATGATCCAATACGGGCTGGAAGGCGTCGAGTTCATCGCCGCCAATACCGATGCGCAGGCTCTGTCGATGTCGGCCGCCGGCTGCCGGGTGCAAATGGGCGCGACGATCACCGAGGGGCTGGGCGCGGGGTCGAAGCCGGAGATCGGCGCCGCCGCCGCCGAGGAAGCGATCGACGAGA
The DNA here is from genome assembly GCA_031399085.1 of Rhodomicrobium sp. GTDB lineage: Bacteria > Pseudomonadota > Alphaproteobacteria > Rhizobiales > Rhodomicrobiaceae > R-RK-3. The sequence continues at coordinate 8,778 of JANNOQ010000058.1, read as the reverse complement.
TCCGCTCGCTGATCGAGGGCGCGCATATGCTGTTCATCACCGCCGGGATGGGCGGCGGCACGGGGACAGGCGCGGCCCCCGTTATCGCGCGGGCGGCGAAAGAGATGGGCATCCTGACCGTCGGCGTCGTCACCAAGCCGTTCGAGTTCGAAGGCCAGCGCCGGATGCGCGTGGCGAACGAAGGCATCGTGCAGCTGGCCGAATATGTCGATACGCTGATCGTCATTCCGAACCAGAATCTCTTCCGCATCGCCAACGAGAAAACCACCTTCGCCGACGCCTTCCAGAAGGCCGACGATGTGCTCAAATCCGGCGTTTCCTGCATCACCGATCTGATGGTGAAGGAGGGGCTGATCAATCTCGATTTCGCCGACGTGCGCGTGGTGATGCAGAATATGGGCACCGCGCTGATGGGCACCGGCGAGGCCGAGGGCGATCAGCGCGCGCTGCGGGCGGCCGAATCGGCGATCTCCAATCCGCTGCTCGACGAAATCTCGATGCGCGGCGCCAAGGGGCTGCTCATCTCCATCACCGGCAGCTTCGACATGACGCTGTATGAGGTGGAGGAAGCCGCCTCGCGGGTGCGCCGCGAAGTCGATCCGGAGGCCAATCCGGACATCAACATCATCGTCGGCGCCACCTTCGATCATTCGATCGAGGGGCGCATCCGGGTTTCAGTCGTGGCCACCGGCATCAATGCTGGACAGCAGCCGCATGTCGCCCAGGCGAGCGAGGCTCTGAAAAACAGCCGGTTGGTGGAGCGGATTGCCAGCCAGAGCCGCTCGGAGCGGGACAGGCCGGCCTCACGCAACGACAACGCGCCGGACACCTGGCAAGGTTCGGGCAACGTCACCATCGAGCCGCGCTCGCCGAAATATCCCGTTAACGCCGCGGGCGGCCGGGGCAAGCCGCCGCAGCCGCAGACGCCGCAATTCGAGCCGCATCCGCCGGCCAAGCCGATCCGTCCGCCGCGCCGGCCGCTCACCGGCAAGGATTTCCCTGAACTGGCCGAGCATGAAGCCCAACTGCGGGGCCAGCGCGATCTCGGCATCAAGCGCCGAGGCGGGCTGCTCGATTGGGTCACCGGCCGCACGAAAGGCGCCGAAGAGGCGCCGCCTCCCGAACGCCCGATGCCGACATTCGATTCGGACGGACCGGGACCTCAGCCCGGCGACGAGCACGGTCCGCGCGGTCGTGACATTAAGGGCACAGATCGCGGCCGGAATGGCGAAGAGCCGTTCGAGATCCCAAATTTCTTCAAAAGGCCGCTCAACTAGAAGCTGTTGATAGACTCAGACTAACTGGCTGATTTAAAGGAGTTTTCCGTCCTTTGCTCGCCTAGCGCCGGCCCATGCGCCGTGCTCTGCACGTAAGCCGCGATCCAAATCTTTCAAATCGTAACAGAGTGTAAAAAACCGTGATTTGCTGGACCGAAACGAGCCAGCGTAAGTTCGCCGTGGTTACAGCGACGACTTTGGGGCGCTCAGTTAGCCGGCGGTCGAATACCCAGTCCGGCAAACATCTTAGGCCATCAGGCTCAGCGCGAAAAGTCGTCGTTATAAATCGGGGGGCAAGGTCGCTTTGTAGGGGGGCGGACCTTGCCATAGGGGAAAGATAACGGCGCACATGAAGACTCACTCGGGGGGTTGGCAGACGACGATCGATTGCGATCTGGTTCTGTCCGGGACGGGCGTACACAGCGGGGCTGAAGTTTCCATCATACTTCACCCGGCCGAGGCCAACACCGGCTGGACCTTCCTGGTGAATGACGGCTCGGGCCGTCTGGCACGCATTCCCGCCGATTTCCGCGCCGTCTCTAATGTCACGCTTTGCACGGTGCTCAGCGACGGCAAAGGTGCTTCGGTCGCCACGGTCGAGCATCTGCTCTCAGCCCTGCGCGGCATGAACATCGACAATGTCGAGATCGAGATCGAAGGCGGCGAGTTGCCGATCATGGATGGCAGCGCCGCGCCCTTCGTCGACGCCATCGAGGAAGCGGGCATCCGCATGCTCGACGAGCCGCGCCGGTGGATCAAGGTTTTGAAGCCGGTTCGCATCGAAGAAGGCAAATGCTCCGCCGAACTGACCCCTTATGATGGCAGCCGTTTCGACGTCGAGATCGACTTCGAGACCCCCTTTATCGGCCGTCAGCGCCTCGATATCGACCTCACCCCCCAGGTTTTCCGCCGCGAAATCGCCCGCGCCCGTACCTTCGGTTTCATGAAGGATGTGAAGGCACTCTGGGCGACCGGCCGCGCGCTCGGCTCCTCGCTGCAAAACACCGTTGCCATCGGCGAAGACCGCATCCTAAACCCGGAAGGGCTGCGCTTTAAGGATGAGTTCGTCCGCCACAAGACGCTCGATGCAATCGGCGATCTGGCGCTCGCCGGCGCGCCGATCCTTGGCGCCTACCGTTCCGTGCGCGGCGGCCACCGCATCAACACGCTGATTTTGAAGGCTCTTTATGAGAACCGTTCGGCCTGGACCGTGGTCGAGACCGAGCGTAGCTACAGCCGCAGCAAGGCCCATGCCGATCTGGGCGCCTTGGTCGCGCAGCCGGTTTTCGCCCCCGATCGCGGCTGATACGACTGGTTCATCTGCGAAGCCGTCCGCTTACCCATGAGCGGACGGTCTTGTTTTTGCCCCTTGCGAAGCGCGGGCGCTGGGCCAGCCGGTCGGGCCGAGCAAAAAAACACCACAATCCGCATGTTCCGTCGCATGGGCGACTCGCATTAGGCTTTGGCCGGGAATGGGGGCGTGCGGGCCTTGTTTCGGCAAGCCTTTGTCCGCTCTAAACTGGCAGGATCGGGGAATTATGAACGTCCGGACTCTCATCAAAGCGGTTGCGCTTCTCCTAGTCGCGGTTTCGCTGTCGGCTTGCGCAAGCTCGTTGTTTGGCTCAAGCGACAACACGCCGACCATCGAGACGCTGCCGGCGGACGTGCTGTTCAAGGAGGCCAGCACGCTCTTGGATAAGAACGACTACACCAAAGCGGCCGAGCGTTTTGAAGAGGTGGACCGCCAGCATCCCTATTCGAAGGAAGCGCGGGAATCGATCATCATGGCCGCCTTCTCCTACCAAAAGGCCGACAAGCTTCCCGAGGCGGTCGGCGCGGCGCGCCGCTATCTGACCCTGCATCCGGGCACCAAGGAGGCCGCGCTCGCCCAGCACATCATCGCCTCCTCCTATTATGACCGCATCAATGACGCCAGCCGCGATCAGGCGGACACCAAGCGGGCGCTGGTCGAGCTGGAAACGCTGGTCAACCGCTACCCCGAGAGCCGCTACGCCGAGGACGCCAAGAAGCGCATCCGCCTGGCGCGCGACGTGCTCGCCGCATCCGAGATGAGCGTCGGGCGCTGGTATCAAAAGAAGTCCCAGCATCTGGCCGCGATCAATCGTTACCGCGTGGTGGTGACGGAGTATCAGAACACTGCCCATGTCGAGGAAGCGCTGATGCGGCTGACGGAATGCTATTACGAGCTTGGCATCGTCAACGAGGCGCAGACCGCCGCCGCCGTGCTCGGCCACAATTTCCCGGACAGCAAATGGTACAAGGACAGCTACACGCTGCTGGCCTCTAAGGGACTTCAGCCGCGCGAGGATGGCGGTTCCTGGATCAGCCGCCAGTGGCAAAAGATCGCCGGTCCGAGCAACAAAAACGCCGAGCGCTCCTAAGCCGCGTCCGGCTGGATCGTGTCATAAGGCCGGCCCTCGGGTCGGCCTTTGGCTTGCGGGCGCGAGGCCAACACCATTTCCGTCCCCGCCGTCGTCCCAGCCCTGAGCCGGGATCCACTCGTCTTGACGCAGGCACAAAGCCGGATGTGTGGCGAGTAGCTGCTTTCCCACACCAATCACAACCGCCTGCTCACCGCGTCCGGCTTTGGCCGCCTCCATCGTAGCGGCACGGCAACACAACTTATAATTGTGCTTATCCAAAGCGTTCAATTGATCTTCCAGACTGAGAATCACTACCATCTCTGCGAGCATTGGCGTCTAAAATCTGCAACCTCCGATGTGGCAAGCTTTCGTGATGAGTACGGTTTGCGAACCTCTCAACAGGAAGAAACAATGACGAAATTAACAATTTTGGCCGCGACTGCGGCGATCATGGGTTGGGCCGGCAGCGCGTCGGCGGCCGATGTCCATCAGCATGGCGGCTCCATCAAGGACGCGCCCTTTGTCGAAGCCGCACCGACCTGGGACGGCGTTTACCTGGGCGTGGGCGGCGGCGGCAGCGTGGCAACCCATGATTCTGATGTTGACGGCGCCGTTTTCGACGGAACCGGCGCTGGTCTTCCGATCTTCCCGCTCTTTGAGGGCTTGTCCGATAACGGCGACATATCGGGCTTCGGCACCGTTCAGATCGGCATCGACCGCCAAAGAGGCGGCTGGGTTTTCGGTCTGTTTGCCGATTATGACTGGATGAACATGGACACGGACCTCGAAGGCAACACCATCGATTTGTCCGGCGGCGGCGGCCCCGCCGGCCTCTTCAGTGCCAGTTTTGCGACCGAGATCGACAATATGTGGAGCATCGGCGGCCGCATCGGCTTCCTAACCTCGCCCGAGACCTTGGTCTACGGTTTGCTCGCTTATTCGCAAGCCGATGTCACCGTCTTCAACACGCTCACGCTCTTCGATGGCGCGGGTGGCACGGTCGCCTCGGCCTCCAACGAAGCCGATGTCGACGCCGATGGCTTCACGGTCGGCGCCGGTATCGAAACCAAGCTGAGGGAGAATGTGTCGCTGAAATTTGAATATCGCTACACCGATCTCGACAATGGCAATATGACCAGTGACGCCTTCACGGCTCCCGGCGTGCTCGCTGTGACAGGCAGCAACCTCGATCTGGATGCCGATATTCATTCGGTCCGCGCGGTGCTGGTCTGGCGCACGGATTGGAGCAGCCACGGCAGCCATTGGGGCTTCTAAGCGCCAAGGCTTACGTTTTGATCACAAAACAAGCAGCCGCGCGCAAGCCCGGCTGCTTTCTTTATGTCCGAAAACCCCGGCAAAAGCTGCAATCGCGCTGCGGGGGGCAGTTGCGCAGCGCAGCAACGGACGGTATCAATAGGCCACAGCGGCCGGGCCTCGCGCCCGCCACGGGTCATTTCTGGCTTTCCGCGGTGGATGGACAATGAAGGTCGATGAGGCCACGGTGCGCCATGTCGCAAGGCTTGCGCGCATCAAGGTCAGCGAGCAGGAGGCGAAAAGTCTCCAACGCGAGCTGAGCGCGATCCTGGATTGGGTCGAGCAGTTGGACGAGGTCGACATTCGCGGCGTCGAGCCAATGACGCGCGTCGATGGAATGGCGCTTCCGCAGCGGGACGATGTGGTCACCGATGGCGAAATCGCCGATCAGATTGTCAAGAACGCGCCGCTGACGGAGGATCATTTCTTCATGGTGCCGAAGGTGGTGGAATAGCTATGGGCGAACTCACCGGCCTGACCATCGCCGAAGCGCGCGAGCGCCTGCGCAAGAAGGAGATCACGGCGCGCGAGCTGACTGAGGCGCATCTTTGCGCGATCGAGGCGGCCAATGGCGCGCTGAATGCCTATCTGTTTGCGACGCCGGAAAAGGCGATCGACATGGCGAAAGCCTCCGACGCGCGGCTCGCGAAATGCGAGGGTTTGCCGCTCGACGGGCTGCCGCTCGGCGTCAAGGATCTTTTCTGCACCAAGGATGTGCGCACGACGGCCTGTTCCGCGATCCTGGACGATTTCAAACCGGTCTATGAATCGACCGTGACGCAGAATTTGTGGGACGCGGGCGCGGTGATGCTCGGCAAGCTGAATATGGACGAGTTCGCCATGGGCTCCTCCAATGAGACCAGCCATTTCAAGCCCTGCGTCAATCCCTGGCGCGTCGAGGGCAGCGACAAGCCGCTGGTGCCCGGCGGCTCCTCCGGCGGCTCCGCATCGGCCGTTGCCGCGCGCCTGGCAATGGCCGCCACTGCCTCGGACACCGGCGGCTCGATCCGCCAGCCGGCCGCCTTCACCGGCACCGTCGGCATCAAGCCGACCTATGGGCGCTGTTCCCGCTGGGGCATGGTTGCGTTCGCCTCCTCGCTCGATCAGGCCGGGCCGCTGACGCGCACCGTGCGCGACGCCGCGATCATGCTGAGCCATATGGCGAGCCATGATCCGAAGGATTCCACCAGCGCCGACAAGCCCGTGCCGGATTTCGAGAAAGCGCTCGCCAAAAAGGTGAAGGGCCTTAAGATCGGCATTCCGAAGGAATACCGCATCGACGGCATGTCGGCCGAAATCGAGGCGCTCTGGCAGCAGGGCATCGACTGGTTCAAGGCGGCCGGCGCGCAAATCCACGAGATCAGCCTGCCGCACACGAAATACGCGTTGCCCGCCTACTATATCGTCGCCCCCGCCGAGGCGTCGTCGAACCTGGCCCGCTATGACGGCGTCCGTTACGGTCTGCGCATCAACGGCCGTGATATCACCGGCATGTATGAGGAGACCCGCTCGGAAGGCTTCGGCGCGGAGGTCAAGCGGCGCATTCTGATCGGCACCTATGTGCTCTCGGCCGGCTATTACGACGCCTATTACATCAAGGCGCAGAAAGTGCGCACGCTGATCCGCCGCGATTTCGAGGATGCCTTCAGGGCGGTGGACGCGATCCTGACACCTGCGACGCCGTCGCCCGCCTTCGCGATTGGCGAGAAAAGCGGCGATCCGATCGAGATGTATTTGAACGACATTTTCACCGTCACCGTGAACATGGCGGGTCTGCCGGGCATTTCGGTGCCCGCGGGGTTTTCCCAGGACGGGCTGCCGCTCGGGCTTCAGTTGATCGGGCGGCCGTTCGATGAGGAAACCGTGCTGCGCGCGGCGCAGGTGATCGAGGACGCCGCCGGTCCGGCCCGGATGCCGGAGCCGTGGTGGCGCGTCGCTGAAAGCCCGCCGTCAAAGACCGGCAAGCCGCCGAAAAAGGCCAAAGCGTCAGCCAAGAAATCGTCCTGAGGAGTTGCGGTGATGCCCATGCGTCCGCCGGCCGATTGCGAGAATATGGATCAGGTCCGCGCCGAGATCGACCGGCTGGACGCGGCCATCCTCGACCTGGTGGCGGAGCGCTTCGGCTATGTCGACCGCGCCTGGCAGCTCAAGAGCAGTCGCGAGGACGCGGTGGTGCCCTGGCGCATTCAGCAGGTGATCGACCGCGTGCGCGCGCGGGCCAAGGAGCGCGGCGTGCCGCCGGAATTGGCCGAGGCGCTCTGGCGGCAAATGATCGGCTGGTTCATCCAATATGAGGAAGAAAAACTGTCCAACCCGCCAAGCGCGGACGGATCGTGACCGCAAATCCTCGCCGCGCTCCGGTGAGCGGAAATCGTAAATTTTCGCTTGTCAGGTAATATTTTATAAGCTCATGGTGAAGGTGCCGAAGCGCGGTAATCCGGTCCATCGACCGCATCGAAGGATTGCCGCGGCGAGGCGTCTTTCCGTATTTTTGGCGTTCGGGGATGTGAGGGCGGCGCCCTCCGAGGCCGTGTCCTATGGCGCGGCGGGGCAAGGGAATAGGCACGGGGCTTAAGCCATGACGATCCAGACCAGACAGGAAAATCTCATCGACGGCGCGACCGGTCCCTGGGAGGTCATCATCGGCCTGGAGGTGCACGCGCAAGTCTCCTCCAACTCCAAACTGTTCTCCGGCGCCTCGACCGAATTCGGCGGCGAGCCGAACAGCCATGTCTCGCTGGTCGACGCGGCGATGCCGGGAATGCTGCCGGTCATCAACGAGCATTGCGTGCGCCAGGCCGTCCGCACCGGGCTCGGTCTGAAGGCGGCCATCAACCTCTATTCCGTCTTCGACCGCAAGAACTACTTCTATCCCGACCTGCCGCAGGGCTATCAGATCTCGCAATATAAACACCCCATCGTCGGCGAAGGCGTCGTCACCGTCGACATGAAGGACGGCTACACCTTCGAGGTCGGCATCGAGCGCGTGCATCTGGAGCAGGACGCCGGCAAAAGTTTGCACGACCAGCACGCCGATTATTCCTTCGTCGATCTCAACCGCTCCGGCGTCGCGCTGATGGAGATCGTCTCGCGCCCCGATCTGCGCTCCGCCGAGGAGGCCAAGGCCTATGTCACCAAGCTGCGCACCATCCTGCGGTATCTGGGCACCTGCGACGGCAATATGGAGCAGGGGTCCTTGCGCGCCGATGTGAACGTCTCGGTCAGGAAGCCGGGCGCGCCGCTCGGGACGCGCTGCGAGATCAAGAACGTCAACTCCATCCGCTTCATCGGCCAGGCCATCGACGCCGAGGCGCGCCGCCAGATCGGCATTCTGGAGGAGGGCGGCACGATCAGCCAGGAAACCCGGCTGTTCGACCCCAAAACCGGCCAGACCCGCTCCATGCGCTCCAAGGAAGAGGCGCATGACTACCGCTATTTCCCCGATCCGGACCTCTTGCCGCTTGAGCTGACTCAAGGCTATGTCGAGGGCATCGAAAAGACCCTGCCCGAGCTGCCGGACGCCAAGAAGGCGCGCTTCATCCGCGACTTTGCGCTGTCGCCCTATGATGCGGGCGTGCTGGTGGCCGACAAGGAGAACGCCGATTACTTTGAGACCGTCGCCAAGGGCCTCGACGCCAAGCTGGCCTCCAACTGGGTGACGGGCGATCTGTTCGGCGCGCTGAACCGGCTCGGCCGGGGGATCGAGGATAGCCCGGTGAGCGCGGAGCATCTGGGCGAGCTGATCGATTTGATCTCGACGGGGGTGATTTCGGGGCGGATCGCCAAGGATGTGTTCGAGATCA
>JANNOQ010000053.1:0-16186 GCA_031399085.1 Rhodomicrobium sp. | reverse complement strand
ACCGGATCGGCGTCCCAAAAGGGTCTATCCCCGCGGGTGCGGGGCAGCCATGCTGAACGGGTCTGGAGTCGCCTTACCACGGGGTCTATCCCCGCGGGTGCGGGGCAGCCTTTGTAGCATGAGAATTCTTTCTTTCGAGGGGGGGTCTATCCCCGCGGGTGCGGGGCAGCCTCTAGGGCGTTATTAGTCTTTTCGTCAAAGTGGGGTCTATCCCCGCGGGTGCGGGGCAGCCGGTTTTAAAAGCATCGTGGCTATCTCCTATGTGGGTCTATCCCCGCGGGTGCGGGGCAGCCTGCCTAGTAATGTCATTTTGTACGCCTTACAGGGGTCTATCCCCGCGGGTGCGGGGCAGCCCCGCCTTCATGCGCCAATTCGTGGCCAAGACAGGGTCTATCCCCGCGGGTGCGGGGCAGCCCTTTAAGAAATCCTCCAGCCCCATCCAGTCGAGGGTCTATCCCCGCGGGTGCGGGGCAGCCTGGAACGCTGGTGAACTTGCCTTCCTGCTCAAGGGTCTATCCCCGCGGGTGCGGGGCAGCCCGCTCATGATTTCACCCGCTTTGACTGGTGGAGGGTCTATCCCCGCGGGTGCGGGGCAGCCGCGCGAGAACGCCGATGCTGTCGTCTGAGTGAGGGTCTATCCCCGCGGGTGCGGGGCAGCCTCAGTCATTTGGTTCAAGCTCCCGCTTCCCGAGGGTCTATCCCCGCGGGTGCGGGGCAGCCGAACTTGTCAAAATGTATAATGTTGCTAAATAGGGTCTATCCCCGCGGGTGCGGGGCAGCCTCTAGGTGCCAAGATAATGAACTGCCTTACGATTTCAAAGAACTTTGCTCTAGCGAAACCGAGTTTTTGGCGAGCATTTTCAAACCAGGTTCACGCTTGATCGCGCGCCTGACTAGAAGCAGGCCGTCGGTATCGACGAGTTCCTTCGGCGGTTCGCCGCATTGTTTGATGCTCATTTGGCCGGGGGCGGACGTGTCGCGCCAAAGCAGCGTGATGGATCCCTGGCAAAGTTGAGCATGCCAGCCGCTCACCACATCCCATATGCGCTCCCGCACGGCGTTGTTCATTCGCGGACTGACATAAACGCCGGGCGCCACTTCAAGCATGGCCGACCCTAGAAAACCACGATACCGGGCCTGAACGTCGCGGGTGACGACGATGGTCAAACTCATACGCCGTCCTTGGCATCCAGGACCTGTTTGATCCGATCGATCATGTCGGGAATGATCTTTTTCTCCGCAAACGCTTTGGCGGCTTTCCGCCGCACGATCCGGTCAACGGTCTCATCGCTCTCCATGGCCTCCTTCGCGGCCGTGAAGGCAATCGACAGCGTAAGATCGTCGCGATAAAGATCGGCGATGTCCAGCGCGAAGGCTTGGCCGGAATCCTCGTGAATGAAGCCGAGCTGCGGGATGGTGGCCGTGGCGGTCACGGCAATGGCAGCGGCTGCGCGAACCGCGGTCGCAGCATGATTGATGGCTTGGTTCGGCACGTCGGACGCGTCAGGGCTCGACCGATCATAGTGGCGGCCTTTCCACTCCACCCCATGACGCTGCGCCATGAGCCGATAGCTTTCTTTCACCCGCGCGCCCTCGATGCCGCGCAGCACCTCAAGATTCTGCGACGGCAGAATTTCGCCAAGGCGTATCGCATACATTCGGCGCGCCACCGCGAGGCGCGACTGCGGCTTTGCCCATTTCATCATCTGATGGCGGGCAAGCGCCGAAGTGTCGGGCATCAGCGGCGGCGCTGTATAGAGTCGAACTCCGTCCTCGCCGACCGCTGCAAGGGCGGTGCCATGGTTGGCGAGGAGCCGGAGCGCGTCGTGCGTGATGCTTGAGCCCGGTCCGAGCAGCACGATCGACACCGACTGATGCGGGATCTGGTAGTTCCCGGCGGCCAGCGCGCCTCCGGCCGTAATGAAGCGCAGACAGCCATCTTCAACTTCGAGCCGCCCGCGGTCGAGCCAGAGCAGGCCATGACGGTCGGCGTAAGGAATGCGGGCCTTGTCAAGTCCGAGCCTGCCGAGCAGCATGATCAACTCCCTGGAGGCCGGATAAGCAGCATCCCGAAGCCATAGGCCGTGTGCCGGCCGACGCCTCCGGCTAGTTTTCGAGCAAATTGCGCAGCATCGCGAATGACGATTTCGCCCTGAAGAGTGGCGTCCGGTCCCTGAAGCGAGCGCCCGCCGCGGGCCGCCTTGTGCCGCGCGAACCGCGTCAAGCGTACCGCAGTGACCTCTGCCGCCTCGCCCAGCTTCTCCGCCAGCCATTCGCTGTACGCGATCTCCCGGGTCAGCTTCATCTCGCCATCGGCGGGCACTCCCTCAGGAAAGCTGCGGATGCTGCGGGTGAGAAAAACGTCGATCTCAGCGCCTTTGCCGAACTTGCCGCAGGGCTTCAGCAGCCGGAGGACCGGGCGAACCCTTGTTTCGAATCCCAAACGGCGGCCCGAGCGCCAAGCCTCCGGCATCGGCTTGATCTCCAGCTTTGCCGGATCGAGAACGCGTGCGGTCTCCGGCAATGCGCAAGCGTCCCAGGTTTCACGCAATTCCTGCTGGCCGGCTGGGGAATAGGCATAAAGACTGGCTTGATCCTTTCGCGGAGCCGCCATGAGCCGAAAGGGCTGCAAGACGGCTTTGCCGAAGCTTTCCGACAACAGATGATGCAGCACCCGGCCCTCGTCGAAAGCGGCGCCGGCCTCCAAGCCATCCGATTTGAGGCGCGAGGTCCAGCCGATGCCGCGCTCTCCCGCCCAGCGGCCAAGCGCGGAAAGGGAGATCGGCAGACGAATGAGGTTGAGCGATGTCATGCGCGTGCCGCTCCCGGGCTGATCCACCCTTCAACCACTCTGCGGGCGCCGCCGTGAAGGCCGCTCTTCCAGTTTCGCAGGTCGGCGAGATCGACGATGCGGCTCACTGCGTCCCCCTCCAACGGCCCCTCCCCCACAGGCCACAAGGCGCGCATCACGGCAGGGCTGACGCCGTCTCCGCTCCCCGGCAGATGGCAAAGGGCGTCGTAAGCGGTCAGAGCCTCGATCTCACCTCGAAAAAGAGGCGTTGCCGGCAGGCAGGGCTTGCGTCCGATAAAGAGCGGCCGCGCCGGCCGTTCGAGCGCTGCAGCTATGGCGTCCAGATCCGGTGGACTCTCGGCTGGCTGAAGACTGAGCGCGACGGACACGCAGGCGTCGGCGTGAAAGTCCCGCCGTCGCCGATGGGGCGCGCCGTAGGACGCGCCATCCCGGCCCTCCGGCTCGCCGGAAGTTGTCCAGCCGCGCTCGTTCTTTTCAAGCTTGGCGTTTTGCGTATCCGTCAGCACGCCAGGCTCACTTTCGCGCTCGCGGCGCGCGGCGAAGACGAGCCGGTTCTGGAGGGCTTGGTGCGATGCGCTGTCCGTGCGTTGCCAGCCCAGCGCGTTGCCGAGCAACCCGGTGAGCATGGAGGCGGCCGGAAAATCGCGCGTCACCCCGATCTGGTCGATGGTAACGCCGCCGAAAGCCGCAAGCGGCGCTTCCAGCCTGAGAATGAGCCAGCGGCGATCAGGCATCAGGGGCGTCTCCCGCCTGTTGGGCAGCCCACTCCGCCAATCCCTTGATCGAAGCCTTTTCAGCAGTCTGGATCGAAGCATTGGCGAGGGACAGGTAACGCCGCTCTTCGCCGGTCTGGTAGGTTTCGTCGAGCCGGACGAGATGGCTGGCCAGCACTCCGGCAGCAGCTTCAAGATCGGGCTTGCACGGGATGCGGAAGGCGCCTGCGAGGCTGCGCGGCTGCCGATCGCCCGCCTCGATCAGCATGAGATCGGCACGGCCATAAGGAGCGGTCGAGCCCAGCTTGGCGCCGGGTGAAACCTCTGCGATCAGATAAACGAGATTATGAACGACCCGGGAGACGAGACTCCGGTCGCCGCTGCAATTGGCGATTAGACCGGGGAGATCGACGACCACATAGCCGTAGAACAGGCCCGAGGTCAGCTCGGTTTCCTGAATGGTATCGGCGCCGCTATCATCGGCATCGACCTTGAGATCATCGACCGCGGTGAAATAATCGCCTTCGGATTCCTCCTCGTGAACGGTGAAGGAATGGGCAACGTGGAGCGGCGCTTCGATATTGGCCGCAGGGTCCGATGTGATCATGCGGCCAAAGAGTGCCGCCGTAAGGCCGCCGGGCAATGAGGTGTTCTCACGCATTGCTTCGATGTTCTTCTTGAAACTTTTGGCCCAGTTCGTCGCCGCATCCTTTGCGCTTGCTGCATCGCTGGCTCCGGCAAGCTTCTCGGCTTCGCTCGCCAGCCAGGCGATTTCGGGCGCGCCAAATAAGAGGGTCTGACGGCTTTGCTTGCCCTTGTCGGCTTTCTCGCCATAGACCGCCTTCTGTATCTCCGGCTCGATTGCCTTTACGATGTCATCGGCATATTTGCCTTCAAGCGGCGCGATCACTTTCCGCGTCACAAGTTCGCGCGAGCGATAGGCAAGCTCGGCGCCGTCGATCCGGTGCAGCGAATGCGGGTCGTGATCGGCCATGCGCCAATGGCGCTTCAGGCACTGGGAGGAAATCCGCGTCCGGCTTGCGCCGCCGTAAACTATTCGCTTGGCAAGGCCGGTATCGTCCCGATTCAGGAGCGCGGCCGTATAAGAATGGAGGGTATGGATTTGCAGAAAACGGGGGGAGGTCATGCGCCTTCTTCCTTATTTTGTGCGGCACGGGCAGTGCTGTCGAGCCGGATGTAATAGTCGCGGGCGATGGCTTTGAGCGGTTTCTTCGACGAGCCTGAAAGCAGGAGAGCGGCGATCTCGACGCAGTTGACGCCACTCTCGCGCTGACGCTTGCTGGCGATCATCCGTGCCATGCGTTCCAGCGCATCGGGTCGCAACTGAGGTGGCAGTGCAAGAAAGCGCGCGAGCCGGATTTGCGGCAGCACGCCGTCGGCATCATCGAAACGCCGTGGCTCCCACTTCGGATCGCCACCGTCGCACATGACGGCGCCGAGGGGGCGTCTGGCGTCGTGCAATCGGTCGGTCGGCTGCCGCTCGCCCTTCGGCGTAAGGATCGCCATGATCTTCACAACGTGTGTCCAGCGGTCCGCGTCGCCTTGCAGAAAACCGGATCGGCTGGCCAACCGCCAATAGGCCGAGGGGCCGGTGCCACCCGGCTCCATCCGCCGTATCTCGGCGAGCGGGCCCGGATCGAGGGCCAGCATTTCGGTCGAAAGCCGCGAGATGGTCTTTGGCAGGTCGGACCCGCCCTTGGCTTGCTGCGCCGGTATTGTATCAAGCGTTGGCATGCGCCTCTTCCTTGGGCTCTCGCTTTGCAAATAGTTCGGGGAAATGCTTCCAGATCGCGCCGGAAAAAACGCGGCGCGCCCGTGCTTCGGCGCGCGGCCGGAAAATGCTGGCGCAGGGAATGGCCGGCAGCGCCGCCTCGAAAATCGCTTCCGCTTTACGGTGCAGAGTTTGCCTGAAGCGCCGTTTCTCGGCGGTCAGTGCTTCGTCATCCTCCTGCAAATCAAACCGCGCCCAGAGATGATTGAAGAAGATGCTGTCGACAGCACGCTCGAATTGCGAGCGGGCGTCGTTGGCGCGGGCGTAATGCTCTTTCTTGCGCTTCTCCCAATCGCCCCGCGCGGCAACCAGAGCGATCGCTCCAGAGACGGCCTTGTCGAAGATCTTAATTTCATTGATCTGTTCCAGAGCCAGCCTATGCAGCGTCTGGCGCTGCGGCTCGATACTTAAAGCCCGCGCGATCTTGCCGCCGATGGGCAGGACGCGCGACTTGAATCCTTCAGTCTTACTGTTTCCGCGCGCCAGAGCCTCGGCTATAAGAATTTGTCCGACGCTGTCCTGCTCGAAGCAAGCGGGCCTTGCCAACAAGGGGATTTCCCAATTGCCCGACAAAAGCAGTTCGGTGAGCGTGGCATAATCAAAATCACCGCCGCTGAGCGTGAGGCTTTTGTTCTCCGTTTTATGCACGGGCGCCCAGGGATCGCCGAGCGCTCCGTTAAGATGTTTGGCGCTGAGTCTTGTCGCTTTGGAATTGCCCTTGCAGCCAGTCAGACCGTGCGGATCCGCTTGCAGCCGGACGCGGCGGCAGACCTCGATGAACCAGATGTCGAGCTGATTGAGTTGCAGCTGTTCGCCTTCCGGCCATTGCGCGACCCAGGTCAATCCCAGCTGGCCCGTATCCTGATAGCCGAGATAGCCGAACCTTTCCAGTTGTGCGGCGCGGGTTTGCAGCAGCACGCTCAGGTCGCGCCGAAAATGTGCGCCCGGTCGGACCGCCATGATCCTCGATCCGGTCGTTTCGCCCGGAGCAAGGCCGAGAAAGGGCCGGGACGACGAGCCGCCATTCATGCGGGCGATGCCGTAATTGTCCCGTCCGCCGAATCCTTCTGATGTTTGCAGGGAGACGAGCGCGAACAGCCAGTCTTGCGGCTCCGATCGGCGCGCAACGGATTGCTTCAGGTCGTGGTTGCGCGATGTGATCAGGAGATCGAGTTCGTCGGGCGTCGAAACGTCTGTCTGCAAAGTGACAGACTCTGGAACGGGCGGCTGCATGAAGGCCGGTTTCGACCAGTCGTCAACGGCTAAACACCACGGCTCATCCAGTCGAAAATCCGGCGTCAGGCCGCGCAAGGCGCAAGCCCACTCGTCCTCGCTTTGAGGGATCTCCGACGCGTCGGAACGATGCAGCGCAAGCGCAGCAAGCTGGACGAGAAACATGTGCCAGGCAGGCCGCTGATGCGGACGAAGCGCCGGATAGCTGTCGACCTCGTCGCGGGCGAGCGCTGCGATGAGTCCGGGAAGCGTGAGTGGACCCGCTGATTTTGCCAATATTATCGGCTGGATCAGGAGATTTAGCACCTCACCGCTCCAGCCGGTCCAGATCGCCCCGCAACTGCGGGGTAGAATCTAATCTCAGCTCCGAGTAGGGGCTATCCCGAGGTATATCTCGGGGAGATTTTGAGAAGCAAATTCCGGCATTTATCCTAAAGCCGAAACGCGCTCCCGAACGACATATGTAGGCAATAGATTCGACATATGTCAGAAAATTGATTCTCATGCGAAGCTTCCTTGCCCACGGCCAGCATTGCCATCGAATAAACTACTCCGAGCTTATACGCAAGAGCCCTTTTCGCGAATAACAAAAAATATGCTGGCCGACAGCAAACTGGAATTCCCCGCTTCGATAAATAACGGTCGCCGGTTCGCTCGCATCGATCCCGTGAGACCAGTGGCCCGGCAAGACGATGCCGCTTACCGGCTGCCCGAACGGCCCTTCCACAGTTTCGGAGAACGTCACCTTCGCGCCGTCAGCGCCGAGGCGCGTGCGGATGTCTTGCTCATCAGACGGAAATTTGAACTCGCCGAAGGGTTCGCTGACCGGGAGTGCGACCCTGCGGCCTGCGCCGACATCCGCGATCTCCTTGCCGTAGGTTTGCTGCCAATAGTCGGCCCATGGCTTGCCGAGTTCGTCATGCAGGGTGACAATTCGTTCCGGGTGGGTGGCGCTCTCAACAAGCAATCGGTTCATCTCCGGAATTGTCCAGCAAGGGTGATCGACGATGAGACGCCGCGTCAGTTCGAGAACGGACAAATCCGCGTAGATTCCGACATAGACATTGTTTTCTTTCCACGCGCCGAGGCCGTTCTCAAATGCCGGCTTGAGCAATGGTGCGAGGCCATTATGTGGAGCCATGACGACGCATTGCGGCGTCTCGAATCCGCCCGGTCGCGTGAGTTTGTGACGGTGCAGGCGGCCGATACGCTGAAGCAGCACATCGACTGGACACAGGTCCGTAATCAGCAGATCGGCGTCGATGTCCAGAGACTGCTCCAGAGTCTGGGTGCCGATAATGATGATGCCTTCAGACTTGCGCGCCTTCGGGGACAGCGCATCCTCAACCGCTTCATCGAGAAGCTTTCTATCCTCCTGCGCGAAACGACTGTGGTGCAGCGCCGGACCGTCACCGACTTGCAGAAGCAGTCGCTCCGCGCCCGCGTCACGCACGCCCTGCCATGTGGCGATTGCCGCATGGACAGTGTTGCGGATGACGAGAACCCGGGCGCCTGCGCTAGCGGCGGCAATCGCCTCGACCGCAGCGCTTTCCGGCGCCATCGTCGCGACCATGCGCATCGTGATGGCCTTTTGCGAGGCATCCCGCGGCGCACTCCGCGGATTCAATTCTTTGCGCAGCCAGACCGCCGGATAAGGCGTCGCGACTGCCTCGGAAAAAGCCGGGAGCTCCTTGCCGCCCAACCATTTGTGCCGGGCGACCGAGCCAAGCGTAGCGGACATGAGCATGGCGTAGCCGCCCCAGCCGAGATGTGCCTTAAGCAGATGGCCGAGCACCCCGGTCATGTAACCGTCGCTGGCGTGTATCTCATCAACGACGAGAAGGCTGCGCGCCAAGGCGGCGCTTCTCAGGTGGGCGTGCTTGACCTGCAATCCCGCCAGCATGGCTTGGTCGACCGTTCCAACGGCGACGGTGGCAGCTAGATAGCGTTTTGTATTCTCCGCCGCCCAGCGCGCTTGCAGCAGGGCTTCGTCGGCGTCGTCATCCCAGCGCACGCGCCAGTCCGGAAGGGCTTCGCCGTCTGCGTCGCCTATCCTCAAATAGCCAGGCACGGCCAGCACGGCTTCCAGCGTCCTGTCGCCGAACAGGCGCTTCAGGACCGCGTTCACTCGCCGATGAAGCTGGAGCGCTGCGGCGCGTGTCGGCAAAGCGAAATAGAGGCTGTCCACCTTGCCCGCTTCGAACAGCCGCACGAACCGCCACAGCGCCGCCTCCGTTTTGCCAGACCCTGTCTCCGCTTCGAGGATAACAAGTTGCTCGTCAAGCGGGCAGGTGCCAATCAGCGCCTGATGCGGCCGCGGCCGCCCGAACCCTGTGATGTCAGAAAACGCCGAACGTCCGATAATCATGCGGCGGAACTGAGCGGCATCGATGTGTCGACTGGTGATCGTTTGCCGTGCCAGATTCCGGGCTTTCTCAATATAGTCTTCATCGAGCGCGCCGACGTATCTGAACACGCCGTTGTCAGAACCCAGCCAGTCCGCCAGCGAAACGAAACCGCAGAATAAATGCTGAAATGCGGGTGTTTCGGGGAGCCGGTCGTTGCTGTCAGCGAATGCCAGCGGGAACCATCGGCGAATCATTCGCCCCAATTCGACCGATGCCTCGACGGGATCGTAATGCCAGCCGTCCGCTGACGAGACGCCCCACGGTTCATTTCTGAGATCATGCACAGAAATGGGCCGGCCATGATGGGAAAGGACGGAGAACAGCAACGCTCCCTCGCCAATGCCCCAAGCGCAGAGTTCTTCAAGACACAGATTGCGCGCAATCTCCGGCTCACTAAAAAAGATCTCCGCGCCTTCGCGCACATGCCCAGCGACCGGCCGTTTCCAAATACCCGCCGGCCACCCCTTAGCCTGGAAACCTGGGTGTAGCTTACCTGCGTCGTGCAAAAATGCGAGCACGGCCAGCCGTTCGAATGTGATTGCGCCGATCGGCGATCGCGCAGCAGTTTCCAATCTGGCCCGCATAGTGGGAATAGACGCGAGCGCCTGGAAGCACGCGGCAACATCGGCACAATGATGCGCCAAATGATGCCACCTGCGTTCGCAGTCAAATTTACCCCATGCGCACTTTGACGCGGCAGTGAGCAGCCCAACCATTGGCGGACTTTACATACATGAGACGTAGGCAGAATACAAAAACGCCGACGTGTGGGAATGCTGCAGAAATGTTGTTCATAACGGGTCGGGTTAGATACTTGAACCAGCTCAAACCGGGGCATTACGTTCGACGAGCAAAAGCAGCCGTTCCTATCCTTTCCAGTCCTGCCGAACGAATCTCTTTTTAATTCGACGAATATCGTCTCTGATGAGCGCAAATGGTTAAAGGAAGGGTGAGGGCAAGATAAAAGACGGCATCAGTCCGTGGTTTAATGATGCCTTTCAATAGCTTATGTGACTCCATGTTCCTCCTACTCGACTCCCCTCAAACCAAAAGTCCTTACAGCTGAGCACCTTAAACAGCGTCGCTCGCTTAATCAGCATCTTTTTCCGCAATTGGAAGGTCCTTGCCCAAACTGGTTTGGGCGTTGCCCGCGCAGCCGCGGGCCGGGCTGTCGCAAGCCGAGACGGCGTCCGTCTCTGCCCTTCGGGCGTCCATCCCTAACGCGATCCGCGATGGAGTTGAAAGCTTTCTATCGCGCTCGATGGCAGCGATGCTTACCATCGTGACACAAGCAATTCACGGGTTTCCTCATGGGGCAGCCCTGCTCGCTACCTTAGACTGTCGCGTTCAGCAGGAACCAACAGCGACAGCGAAATGACCGAACCATTCGAGCCGCAACTCAAGCCGCCCGGGAATCGGGGGAGTTCACGAAATCTGCGCTTCACGCGCATGGTTCTCAATCAGGCCGGAAAGGTGGGAGGGCTGCATCCGCGGCCCCGGAAACCCGTCGGACCGCGCTACGGCCGGGGCGGCAGTGCGCCGATCCTAGTATCCGGGCAAAGCTTTTTCCCCGGTTCGAGGCGCGTCGTCGTCAAAGCGCGCATTGCTCGGCATGGAACACGTGCAATGACCGCCGCGAGAGCCCATCTGCGATACATCCAGCGAGACGGTGTGACGCGCGATGGCAAGGCAGGCACGCTTTATAGCCGCGATCATGACGATGCCGACGGACGCACGTTTCTGGAACGCTCAGGCGGTGAACGACATCAGTTCCGGCTGATCGTTGCCGCGGAAGACGGATCCAAATTCGCCGATCTCAAACCCTTCATTCGCGATCTCATGGTACAGATGGAGAAAGATCTGGGCACCAAGCTCGATTGGGTCGCCGTCGACCATCACAACACCGGGCATCCTCACACGCACGTCGTCATCCGCGGTCGCGCCGACGATGGCCGGGATCTGGTGATCGCTAAATCCTACATCAGTGAAGGTATTCGCGCTCAGGCACGGCGCCTGGCCACGCTCGAACTCGGCCCGGAAACCCAGGTCGAGCGCCTATCAAAACTGAAACTCGAAACGGCAGTGCCGCGTTTGACGCCGATCGACAGATCGATTTCGCGCGAAGCGAAAGAGAATATCTGGGTCTTCGAGGCCAACGGCCGAGGGCATCAGATGCGCAGCCTCAAGATCGCGCGCCTGAAAGCGCTGGAACGACTGGGGTTGGCCGCCGAACGCCGGCCCGGCGTGTTCGAAGTCGATCCGCAGCTTGTCAGAAAGCTACAAATGCTGGGGGTTCGCGAAGAGCGCTATGCAGCAGCACAGCGAACTTTGAAGGAGGCCGGGCTTACCGTCCAGCCATCGCAGATTTCGCTTTGGTCTGCGGCGGGATCCGGGCCACAAACGAACGGTGTCGTGATTGGACGCGGACTTGTCGACGACGGGTCCGAGCGTCATTACCTCGTCCTCCGCAGCGAAAATGGCCGCATCGTCTACGCGGAGTTTAACATGACGCGGAGGCAGAAGTTGCCGGACCGTGGAGCCAAATTATCGCTAATTCCCGGCCGATTGCCCTAAATTGCGGTTGTGAAGCAAATAGGACCGTTGTCGCCGCATCGAACTGTTCGGTAATCCGCATCAGGGTGCTGATCGCTCAGGCAGCACGGACTCATCGAATGCCGCCCTTACGGTGAAGCGCCAGGCGCCAACGGGAACGCGTTACTTGTGCGCCAGCCTCGTCGGGGACTTGAGCGAATGCTTGGTCGGCGACGGTGGGGGCATCTCGCCCATGCCCCGAATGTTTCGAAAACAGCGTGGCCGTCCAGAAGCCGACAGCGGTAAGAAGCGCGGCGGCGAAGATGGCAATGACGACACCGTCGTAATTCTGCGTTACCGCCCAGAGCGCTGCGGTCCCGCCCGGGGCGAGCGCCTTGGCGACGAGTGAGGGGCCGACCAGTAGGTTGATTTGCATTGCAGTTGCGTGCAACGGAACTGCGACTTCTCGTTCTCCCCATCTAACTTGTCGTCAGATGGCAGCCTGTCGTCGCTCCGCGAACAAATAATCCCGAGCTAGCAGAGCGCAAGGCTACGGGTCTGGGCGAGTGGAACACGCGCTGACTGAAGCCTTCGTTCTGGGCCGAGACAGCCGAAGCACCTTACGCTAGCGGTTTTGTTCTAATTCGGAGGCTATTGCCCACCACGCAGACGCTCGATAATGCCATAGCGCCCGCTGCGATGACCGGGTCGAGCAGTCCGAGCGCTGCCAGCGGTATGGCGCCCACGTTGTAGAAGAAGGCCCAGAACAGATTTTGCTTGATGGTCCGGAAGGTCAGCCGCGAGAGCGCGTGCGCTTCCACGACTTTCAGCGGATGGCCTTTTACCAGGACGATGTTGCCGGCCTCGATGGCAATGTCGGTGCCGGTGCCGATGGCAATGCCGAGGTCAGCCTGGGCCAACGCGGGCGCATCATTGATGCCGTCACCGACGAAGGCCACGCGCCGGCCGTCGCGCTGCAACGCCTTCACCTGGTCGGCCTTATCCTGCGGTAGGACCTCTGAAAGCACTCGATCGATACCGGCCTGGCTGGCGATGGCCTCTGCGGCCCTGCGATTGTCGCCGGTGATCATTACCGTTTGCATGCCGTTTGCCTGGAGCCGTTCGACCGCAATCCTCGCCCCGTCCTTCAGCGTGTCGGAAATGGCGACGATGCCGATCAGCTCATGGTTGCGGGCGACGGCGACGACTGTTTGCGCGGCGGCTTCGCGCGCTTCGATCGCGGCGGCGAGGCTGGCTATCGGAACGCCCGCATCGCGCAACAGCCGTGGACTGCCCACCAGCACCACCTCGCCCCGGATCGTGCCACGCACGCCCTTGCCGGCGACGTTCTGGAAATCTTGCGCTTGGTCGAACGGCAGGTTTTCCCGAGCAGCAGCGACAATGGCCCGAGCCAGGGGATGCTCTGAGAGTTGTTCGAGGCTGGCCGCGAGACGCAGAATCTCAGCGCTCCCGATCTGGGTCCCGGCCGAAACGACGTCCGTTACCTTGGGCCGGCCTTCCGTAAGCGTGCCGGTCTTGTCGAACATCACAACGTCGATCTTTTCGCCGCGCTCCAGTGCCTCGCCGCTCTTGATCAAAATTCCGCGCCGCGCGCCAAGACCGGTCCCGACCATGATGGCGGTCGGGGTTGCCAGCCCCAGCGAGCAGGGGCAGGCGATGACCAGCACCGCCACCGCCGTAATGATGCTCTGCTGGAGGTCGCCGGTGGCGAAGAACCATCCCCCCGCTGTCAACATCGCGATGCCGAGCACGATAGGCACGAAGATGCCGGAAATCCGGTCGGCCAGCTTCTGGATCGGCGCCTTATTGCCCTGCGCATCGGCCACCAGCTTGACGATCTGGGCAAGGGTGGTGTCCTGCCCCACTTTCGTCGCCCGCATCTGAAATGCGCCGGTCAGATTGATCGTGGCGCCGAACACCTCCTCGCCCACGGCCTTGGTCACCGGCATGCTTTCGCCCGTGAGCATCGCCTCGTCGACGCTGGAGCCGCCCTGCAGGATCCTCCCGTCCACGGGCACCTTTTCGCCTGGTCTGACCAACAGGACATCGCCGACCCGCACGTCATCGATGGAGATTTCCCGCTCGCCATCCTCGCGCACCAGATGCGCGGTCTTCGCCCCGAGATCGACCAGCTTCTCGATGGCCGCGCTGGCCTGGCCGCGGCTTGCTGCCTCGAAATAGCGCCCGAGCAGGATGAAGGCCGCGATGACCGCGCCGGTCTCGAAATAGAGATGCTGACCTCCGGCGTAGAGCGCCCAGGCGCTGGAGAAGAGCGCGGCCAGCGTACCGAGGGAAATCAGCGTGTCCATGTTCGCGGCGCCGCGCAGCGCTTGCCGCAGCATCCCGCGATGGAACTCCCAGCCAAGGCCGAGGATTACGATCGTGGCGAGCGCTGCCTGTAGCAGGAGGCTGGCGTTACGGCCGAACAGCGTCCAGGGCAGCGTGATCTCCAGCATGGCGAGCAGGACGACAGGCATGGCTAGGATCAGCGCCAGAGCGGCGAGCCATCTGGCCCGTGAAAGCTCCTGACGCGCGTGCTGTCTGTTGTCCCGCGCGAATTCGCTGGTCAGCACCTGGAAGCCGTTGCCGATCACGGCCTGATGCAAATCTTGCTCGGAGACCGCGCTTGCGTCGAACTCGACGCGCGCATTGCGCATGCCGAAATTGACGGCTGCTTCCCTCACACCGTGCAGCTTTTTGAGCGCCCGTTCATTGCGGTTCGCGCATGCGGCGCAATGCATACCGCCGATGCCGAAGCTGGCGACTGTGAGGGCAGGCGCCTGGGCGAGATTGCTGCTGCCTCGCTCTGCTAGGGGCACCGTCATCCCTTGTCCCTCGGCAGCACGGTGATTTTGGAGCCGGGCGTCATCATCCCCATCCCACAATTGAAGGCATAGTCGCCGGGCCGGTCCGGGGTGAAGGTGATCAACGTGGTGCTGTTGGCGGAGAGGAGTTTTTCAATGCCAAGCTGTGGCGCCAGCAAGACGCGGCCGCAGCCGTCGGCCTCGCTGCCGTCGATCCACCATTGCACTGGCACGCCCTGTTTGACGCTGAACTGGTTCGGCTGATAGTCGAGCCCGACCACCTTCATGCTAATCCGCTGCGGTTCGCCGGTTGCTGTTTGCTGGAGCGCCGCTGAAGCCTGCGGACGCTGCGCCGGATTGCCGCCTATGCCGGTCAGGACGAGTCCCGACTGGATGTTGATCGCGCCGAGCAGAATAAGGGCCGCACCGGCAAATTTGAGAAAATGGCTCTGCAACGCCCCTGTGGCAAAACTCGATACCGCTGACAGCGACAGCAGTGCCGGCAGCGTGCCGATAGCGAATGCAAGCATCGTCACCGCGCCGGTCAGCACCTCGCCCTTCGCAAGCACGTAGAGCTGGAGCGCTTGGGTGAAACCGCAGGGCAGGAAGAAGGTGAGGCCGCCCAGCAGGAAGGCGGTCCCCTTCGTATCACTTGCGGCCAGACGGCGGGTGCGCTGCAGGATTGGTTGAGGCAAGGAAGGCATCAGACGCGCCAGCGAGGGGAAGAGCCCGAGCATCTGCAAGCCGAGGATGATCATGGTTGCGCTCGCGATGAGCGTAAGCGCCCCGGCGGCCTCCGGCGAAAGCATCAGTGCCAATCCGAGCCCACCCACTACGCCGCCAAGCAGCGCATAGGAAACGAGGCGGCCGGCATTGAAATAGAGATGGGGACGCATTCGCTCCAGGCCGGACAGGTGAGTATTGGCGGCGTTGAACCTGGCCGCGACGGCAACAAGCAGGCCGCCGGTTACGGCGATACAACTCGATACGGACGCGACGAGCCCGATGACCAAGGCCAGCCCGAGACTGACGCTATCGGAAACGGCGATGCCGCGCGGGATGAGATCAAAGGACCGCGCGGCCAGGAGGAGCCCGGCCAGAATGGCGAACACCGCGGCGATTTCGAGATAATCGCGGATCAAGTTGGCCGGCCGTGCGGCGCCGTCCGCGATGGACAGGGTGAAGCCGTCATCAGAGACGGCCCTCTGCAGATCGTCAAAATCGAGGCTGGCGATGTGATCCACTTCGGCGCGGCGTGATCGGTAGTCGACATTTACACGCCGCACCTGCGGCAGTTGCTCCAGCCGTTGCTCGATCAGAGCGGCGCAGTTCGTGCAGTGCATCCCCCGCACGTCGAGATGCAGCACCCGACACCGCGCTTGGTCCAATTCGGAAGCCCGTTCTTGATCGTCGACCATTAAACACCCTCGGCGCTGCCTTTCCGCGAGGAGGCGACTATAACCGACGATACTCTGAACCTTCCCAACATGGTAAGGTCAAGCCGCTACCCGAGCAGGGAGATGACATCGCTGTGAATATAGGACAGGCCGCGCAGGCGTCCGGCATTTCAGCCAAAATGATCCGCTATTATGAATCGATCGGGCTGTTTCCGCAGACTGGACGCACCCAGGCCGGCTATCGCGACTACGGCGCGGCCGACGTGAATCGGCTTTGCTTCATCCGCCGGGCGCGGGACCTTGGGTTTTCCCTCGACAGGATCCGGGAGCTGCTCAAACTCTGGAGTGACCAGGACCGACATAGCGCCGATGTCAGATCGCTGGCGCTTGCCCATATGGCGGAACTGGAGGCGCGGGCGGCGGAGTTGGGAGACATGATCAAGACGCTACGTACGCTGCTGCGCGCCTGCGACG
>JANNOQ010000027.1:0-255652 GCA_031399085.1 Rhodomicrobium sp. | reverse complement strand
TGGTGGTCTGCGGGCCGTCCGGCTCGGGCAAATCGACCCTCATCAAATGCGTGAACGCGCTTGAGCCGTTCCAGAAAGGCCAGATCGTCGTCGACGGCACCCCCATCGCCGACAGCAAGACCAACCTGCCGAAGCTGCGCTCGCGCGTCGGCATGGTGTTCCAGAATTTCGAGCTGTTCCCGCATATGTCGATCATCGAGAATATGACGATCGCGCAGGAGAAGGTGCTGGGCCGCTCGAAGGAGGAATCGCTCGCCAAGGGGCATGCGCTGTTGAAACGGGTCGGCCTCGCCGAGCAGACCAACAAGTTCCCCGGCCAGCTCTCGGGCGGCCAGCAGCAGCGCGTCGCCATCGCGCGCTCGCTCTGCATGAACCCGCGCATCATGCTGTTCGACGAGCCGACCTCGGCGCTCGACCCGGAAATGATCTCCGAAGTGCTCGACGTGATGATCGACCTGGCCGAAAGCGGCATGACCATGCTTGTGGTGACGCATGAGATGGGATTTGCCCGGCAGGTTGCGCACCGCGTAATCTTCATGGACCAGGGTCAGATCGTCGAGGTGCAGGAGCCCGAAGGCTTCTTCAATAATCCCAAGAGCGAGCGCACGAAGCTGTTTCTCAGCCAAATTTTAGGACATTGAAGCCTCGCGCTTAACGGCGGGATGCAAAACGCAAATCTTCAGGCGGCTTGCTGCCGTTCGGCTGGCGCGCCGCGAAGCGCGTCAAACAACTGCTTTTCGCGCAGTTTCGCCTTCTCGACCGATGCCGATTTGATCGGGCCATATCCACGGATTTGCTCAGGCAGCGACGCGAGCGCGAGCGCAGGCCCAAGCGTCTCCAGCCTTAGCCGCGCGGCGATTTCGTCCAGCGTCGCCTCATAATCTGCGATCAGCCGACGTTCCAGCTTGCGCTCGCTATTGTAGCCGAACACGTCCCAGCGCGTGCCGCGCAGGCCCTTCATGCCGGCGAGCAGGCGGAACGCCGTCCGCATCCACGGCCCGAAGCGCATCTTGCGCGGGCGTCCGGTTTCGGGGTCGGGCCTGGAGATGAGCGGCGGCGCGAGGTGGAATTCGAGGCGGTAGTCGCCCTCGAAGGTGCGGTCGAGCTGCTGCTGGAAGACGCCGTCCGTATAAAGCCGGGCGACCTCATATTCATCCTTATAGGCCATTAGCTTGAAGTAGTTTTTTGCGACCGCCCAGCTCAGCGTGTCGCTGCCGGGCGCGGCCTTGGCCTCCAGCGCCCGAATTGAACCGACGCGCGTGCGATAGCGAAGCGCATAGGCGTCATCCTGATAAGCGGTGAGAAAGCGCACGCGCCGCTCGATCGCCTCGTCGAGTGTTTGCGATAGCTTTTCGCCCTCAATGGGCGTTGCGCGCTTTTGCGCCATCGCCGCGACGCGCGCTTCATCGATAGCGAGCAGCCGGCCCCAGCGAAAGGCTTGCGTGTTGGCCTCGACCGACACCCCGTTCAGCCGGATCGCCTCGTTGATGGCGTCGGCGGAGATCGGCAGGAGGCCCTTTTGATAGGCGAAGCCAAGCAGCAGGATATTCGACATTGCTTTATCGCCGGTCAGCGCGGCGGCGTAGGTCTGTGCGTCGACAAAGCTGCAGGCGGCGGCCCCGGCCCGGTCTTCCAGCGCGCGGCGGATCGCCAAAGCGGGGAGAGAAAAGTCGGGCGCGTGGGTAAAAGCGCCTGTCATCGTTTCGTGCGGGCTGGCGACAACCTTGGTGCGCCCGGCACGGATGACCCCGAGCACCTTGCCCGATCCGGCGACGAGCAGATCGCCGCCGACCACGAGATCGGCCCCGGCGGATGAAGCGCGGATGGCGTTGATGTCCTCCGGCCGCTCGGCGATGCGCACATGCACCGCAACCGGCCCGCCCTTCTGCGCCAGGCCCGACATGTCGATAATGCCCGCGCCCTTGCCCTCCAGATGCGCCGCCATGCCAAGCACCGCGCCGATCGTCACGACGCCCGTGCCGCCGACGCCGGTCATGACCATCGAATAGGGCCGGTCGAGCGTTGGCAGCGAAGGCTCGGGCGGATCGGGGGAGGCGGCGCCATCCGGCCCGGCCTGCGGCGACACCTGACGGCGCTGGCCGCCATGCACCGTGACAAAGCTTGGGCAGAAGCCCTTGATGCA
This sequence comes from Rhodomicrobium sp., assembly GCA_031399085.1. Lineage (GTDB taxonomy): Bacteria > Pseudomonadota > Alphaproteobacteria > Rhizobiales > Rhodomicrobiaceae > R-RK-3. The sequence continues at coordinate 253,509 of JANNOQ010000027.1, read as the reverse complement.
GGAGAAATCCTTATTGCAGGCATCCTGGTCGATGGCGCGCTTGCGGCCGAATTCGGTCTCGACCGGCTCGATGGCGATGCAGTTGGACTGCACGCCGCAATCGCCGCAGCCCTCGCAAACCAACTCGTTGATGATGACGCGCTTTTCCGGATCGGGGAACGTCCCGCGCTTGCGGCGGCGGCGTTTTTCAGCGGCGCAGGTCTGGTCGTAGATCAGCGCGGTGACACCATCGGTTTCGGACAGATCGCGCTGCACCGCGTCCAGATCGTCGCGATGGGAGATGGTCGCGCCCGCCGGGAATGCGCCGCGTGCGTATTTCTCCGGCTGGTCCGAGACAATCGCGATACGCTTGACGCCCTCGGCGGCGACCGAATGCGCCATTTGCGCAACACTCATCGCGCCGTCGAGCGCCTGGCCGCCCGTCATGGCGACGGCATCATTGTAGAGCAGCTTGTAGGTGACGTTGACGCCCGAGGCGACCGCCGCGCGAACCGCAAGACTGCCCGAATGAATGAACGTCCCGTCGCCGAGATTTTGAAAGACATGGCGGCGCTTGGAAAACGGCGCTTCGCCGATCCAGTTCGCCCCCTCGCCCCCCATCTGCGTGAAGCCTTCCGTCGAGCGGTCCATCCACTGCACCATGTAGTGGCAGCCAATGCCGGCATAGGCGCGCGCGCCCTCGGGGATGATGGTGGAGGAGTTGTGCGGGCAGCCCGCGCAGAAATACGGAATGCGCTCGGCGACCGACTGTGCGGCGCGGGCATGACGGTCGGCGGCCTCAAGCTCCTCGATCCTGGCAGCCATATCCGAGGCGGCACCGCGTTCGGCAAGGCGGCGGGCGAGCGCCAGTGCGATTTGCACAGGCTCCAATGCGCCCTTGGCGGGGAGCAGCCATTCGCCCTGTTCATCGTGCTTGCCGATAATGATTGGGGCGTCGGCGCGTCCGTAGAGCTGTTCCTTGAGCTGGGTTTCGACAAGCGAACGCTTTTCCTCGACCACCATGATGAGGTCGAGCCCATCGGCGAAACGCGCAACGCCTTCCGGCTCCAGCGGCCAGGTCATCGCCAGCTTATAGAGCCGAAGCCCATAATTGGCGGCCATCACCTCGTCGATGCCGAGAAAATCCAGCGCTTCCGCCACATCCTGATAGCTCTTGCCGGCGGTAACGATGCCGATCTTAGGCGCGCGGCCGCCCGAAAGGATCATGCGGTCGAGCTTGTTCGCGCGCATGAAGGCGAGGATCGCGGGGCGCTTGAATTCGTGCAGCCGGGCTTCCTTGGCGAGCGCGGCATCGTTCATGCGGATATTGAGACCGCCCGGCGGCATCCGGAAATCGGTGGGGACGATCGGTTTGATCCGCCCGACGCTGCCGTCGATCACGGCTGTCTGCTCAATATTGTCCTTCACGCATTTCAGGCCGACCCAGACGCCTGCGAAGCGCGACAGCGCGATGCCGTAAAGCCCGTAATCGAGGATTTCCTGCACGTTCGCCGGGTTGAGCACCGGCATCATCGCGTCCAAAAAGGCAAATTCCGATTGATGGGCGGAGGTGGAGGATTCGCAAGTATGGTCATCGCCCATCAGCGCGATCACGCCGCCATTAGGCGACGTTCCGGCGTGATTGGCATGGCGGAACACGTCGCCGGAGCGGTCGACGCCAGGCCCTTTGCCGTACCAGATACCGAACACGCCGTCATAGGCGCCCTCGCCGCGCAACTCGGCCTGCTGCGCGCCCCACAGCGCCGTGGCGGCGAGGTCTTCATTGAGGCCGGGCTGGAAGACAACATTGTGCGGCTTGAGGAATTTCGCCGCGCGCTGGAAGGTGTGGTCCACGCCGCCGAGCGGGGAGCCGCGATAGCCCGTCACATAGCCGGCGGTATTCAGGCCGCGCGCCTTATCCATCGCCTGCTGAATCATAGCGAGGCGGACGATCGTCTGGGTGCCGGAGATGTAGATGCGCTCCCGGCCGAGATCGTATTTGTCGTCGAGGCTGACTTTGGCGAGGGTCATGCGCAGCCCTTTTGCAAAGCGGAATCAAACTTCCACTTATTATATGGCAATCGCGAGAGAAGTTTCACTCCGCTTGTTTGGGATCGCTGCGTCTCAGCTCTCACCAGGGAGACTTCTGCGAAATGAGGCTCTTCCTTTTATCGTCCCGGAAGCCCGCAGGGCTATCCGAAACCCAATGGCTCAACAAGCGCTTTGCAGTATATCAAGGCCAATGGGTCCCGGCGCTTCGGCCGGGACGACGCAGAGTATGCGGTTTCGCAGAGGTGTCCATGGGGAGACGTGTTGGGCTTCAGCCTGACAAAATTGCGGCGGCGGCTTCATCGAGGCTATTTAGGATCCGGGCAGGCCGGCTGGGGAGGTTTTCAGCGGGATGGCCGAAGCGGTTCAGATGGATCACGGTAAAGCCGTAATGCGCCGCGCCCGCCGCATCCCAGCCATTCGCCGAGACGAAGCCGATCACGCTCGCCGGCAGTTGCAGCCGCTCCTCGCCAAAGCGGTAGACGCGCGGATGCGGCTTGTAAATGCCGACGCTTTCCACCGAGAGCACATGGTCGAGCAAATCCAACAGCCCGGCGGAGGCGACGGCCCGCGCCAGCATATCGGGCGAGCCGTTGGACAGAACACCGGTGACCAGGCCCTTTGCCTTCAGCGCGCGCAGCGTAGGCGCGGCATCGGCATAGGCGTCGAGCGTCAGATAGAGGCCGAGCAGGCGATCGCGCAAGACCCGGTCGTTCACGCGGTATTGGGTCAGGGCAAATTCGAGCGCATCGGCCGTGACCGTCGCGAAATCGGCATGTGCGCCCATCAGGCTGCGCAGCCACGTATATTGTAGCTGCTTGGCCCGCCATAAATCGGAGATCGCCGCGGCGTCAGGGCCGATTTCAGAGGCAAGCCGGGCAACGGGGGAATGCACATCGAACAGCGTGCCGTAGGCGTCGAAGAGGATGGCTTTCAGGGGCGGGAGTGTCATCGCGAGCGCTCCTCGGCTCCCGCCGGCTGGGTTCAGAACGGCTTCGCCGGCCCGAGCGCTTCGACGAAGAGTCCAGCCCCGATCAGCATCACCAGCAGCGATCCCGCGATGGCGGCGAAATCGTAAAATCCCGCCGACCAGCGGCTGTCGGCGAAGCGGAGCGCCACGTCGCGCAGCCCCACCGCGAGCACGGCGAGGGCCGAAACGGTAATCGCGGTGCCGATGGCCATCGCAAAGGTGGCGGCGACCCCCGCCCAGAATATGCCCTGAGTCAGCGCAAAAACCAGCACCAGGATTGCGCCCGTGCACGGCCTGACGCCGATGGCGAACACAATGGCGGCGGCGTTGCGGAGCGACCAGTTGTTTTCGAGCGCGCGCGGGTCGGGCATGTGCGCATGGCCGCAGCCGCAATCCTCGCTGTGCTCATGGTGGTGATGGTTGTGGTGACCGTGAGCGCCGTCATGATGGTCATGGCCACCGTGGAAATGCGCGGGGGTGGCGCTTTGATGCACCGCCATGCGCAGCGGCGAGGCGAGAGCAAAGCGCCGCCGAACGTAAGTGACGAGGAGCCAAAGCCCGGTCAGCGCGATCAGCAGGCCGCTCGCCAATTCGAAGCGCTGAACGATTTGCGTGATTTGAATGCCTGCCGCGTTCAGCATCACCGCAAAGACGCCGACAATCGCGATTGCCGAAAGCGCCTGCACGAAAGCCGCCGCAAAAGACAGAAGGATGCCCCGCCGGACGGTCGCGCCATTGGCGACCACATAGGCGGAGATCACCGCCTTGCCATGTCCCGGCCCCGCCGCGTGAAAGACGCCGTAAAGGAAACTGACGGCGACCAGCACGAAGCCCGCGCTGACCGTGCCGCCGGCCTTAAAATCCTTCACCGCCTGTGCAAGCTGGCGATGCAGCTTTTGCTGAATGTCGAGCAGCCAGCGCCACCAGCCGCTGGCCTCCGAGACGGGCGCGGCGCTTGGCGATGCCTGTGCTCCAGGGGCGGCGCGCTGACCCGAGCCCCAGGCGGATGGCGGCGCGGCACGGCCGTCCCCGCCGGTTTGGGCATGAGCATCGCTCAATGCGCCGAGCGTCAAACAAAACAGGATCGGCAGCAGGATCAAGCGGATCATGACGGCCTCAGCTTGCCGGACAGGCAATGCTGACCGACTTGGCGTATTGCTCGGCAAAGCTGTTGGTGGAATCGATGCTGTTGAAGAACGCCTCCCCCAGCGTCTGAGCACTTCGCTGAGCTGTCTGCGGATTTGGCTCGTGGATCACGGGCTGGCAGCCGGCGGGCGCGGCGCTCAGCTTCACCGGCTGGTCCTTCGCCAGAGCGAAATCGACGTAGAAGGTCGGGTCGTAGACGGCGAAGCTGAAGCCTTTGGTTTGTTCGGCCGGGACGGGATGGGTCATCGGCAGCGTCAGAAAAAGCGTCAACAGGCCGCCCTTATATTCGAGCCAGTAATCTTTCGGCATGTCGCGGGGCAGCGTTTTTCCGGCTAGTTTTGGGAAGGTGAAGAACTCAAATTCCTTGAGCGAGCTGATATTGACCTCGGCCAATTCCTGCAACTCCTGCCGGTCGTACTCACCGTCATTATTCAGGTCGCGGCCCTGCACGGCAAAGCTAGCGTAGAACTCGTCGAACGTCCATTTGTGCCGAAAGCCGGTGATGGCTTTCTGATCGCTGTAAAGAACTTCGGTCTCGACCGTGACCCAGACATGCGGATGCGCCGAAGCGCAGGTCACACCCATCGCCGCCACGATCGCGAGCGCTGCGCACACGGCTTTTCGCAGTTGGTGCAAATGCAACATCGCATGTCTCCCTGTCAAGCCCCGGCGCTTCGACATCGCTTGAAATATCAGTTGTAAGCTTTACTGGCAAATTTTGGCGAAGCTTGGATCGAAAGGGCTGGCTTTGAAGAGGCAGATGATATTTATGTAATGGTATAACATTATCCGTTTTACGGGGATTCAAACATGCGAATGAGTGTAGCCGCAATCATACTGGCCGGCGTCAGCTTGGTGCTTTCCGGAGGGACGCCAGCGGACGCCGCTGAATCCCTCAAGGTCGTGGCGACGATCAAGCCCATTCACTCGCTTGCCGCGGCAGTGATGGAGGGCGCGGGAACGCCCGATCTTCTCGTCAAGGGCGCGGCTTCCGAGCATACCTATTCCATGAAACCCTCCGATGCCCGCACGCTCAGCAACGCCAATATCGTTTTGCGTGTGAGCGAAAATCTCGAGACTTTTCTACAAAAGCCTTTGGAGAGCCTTTCGAAGGACGCCAAGATCGTGACCTTGTCCGATATTCCGGGCATGAAGCTTCTCCCGGTGCGCGAGGGCGGCGCGTTCGAGGCGCATGAGGATGAGTATCATGACCACGCGAAGGAAAAGAAAGTGGGGGCCGGCGAGCATAAGCATTACAAAAAGGGTAAGGAGGACGCCGATAAGCACGATCATGGCAACGAAAAAACCGGCCATGCCGAAGCTGGGCACGACCATGAAAGCCATGACGCGCATCTTTGGCTAAGCCCGCCCAACGCCGCCCTGATCGCGGATCATCTCGCGGCGGTGTTCGCCGAGGCCAGACCGGATCAAGCGGCCATTTTCAGGGCAAACGCCGAGACGTTAAAGGTGAAGCTGGCCAAGCTCGACGCCGATCTGCAGCCGAGGCTTGCGGCTTTGAAGGGCAAGGATTTTATCGTCTTCCATGACGCTTTTCATTATTTTGAGGATCATTTCGGCGTCGAGGCAGCGGGGTCGATCACGCTCAGCCCCCAAAATCAGCCTGGCGCAGCAAGGCTAAAGGAAATCCGGGCGCGGATCGCCAAGTCGAATTGGGTCTGCGTTTTCTCCGAGCCGCAGTTTGAGCCAAAGCTGGTGAAGACGGTGATCGAGGGCACGAAGGCCAAGACCGGCGTGCTGGATGGGCTGGGCGCCGATCTGGAACCGGGAAGCGATTTGTATTTCAAGCTGATGACCAATTTAGCCGCAAGCCTGGAGAAATGCCTCGGTTGACGCCTGTCCGATGGCAAGCGCGAAAAGCAAAGGCCGGAGTTTCCTCCGGCCTTTTTGATGACCATTAGCTGCGGACAGCGCTTACGAAGTGCCGAAGCGCGACCAAGTCACGGTGACGCGGGAACCGATGCGCGCCCGCTCATACAGATCGACGACATCGGAATTATGCATCCGAATGCAGCCCTTGGAGACTTCCTGGCCGATCAGCCAGGGCGCGTCCGTGCCGTGAATGCGGTAAAGCGAGCTGCCAAGATAGAGCGCGCGCACGCCCATCGGATTGCGCGGATGTCCGCCAGGGACGAAGGCCGGAAGTTTCGGGTTTTCGCGGCGCATTTCAGCCGTCGGCGTCCAGTCAGGATTGACCCTCTTGGAACTAACGGACATGGAGCCCGCCCAGCGAGCGTCGCCCTTGGGGATGGCGATCGGATAGCTGATAGCCTGGCCCTTCGCAACGACGTAATAGAGCCGGCGATCGCCGAAGCTCACCACGATCTGGCCGGGGGAATAGCTCGGCGAGAAGCGGACATTCTGACGGCCGCCGCCGGCATAGCTGCTGCTAAATCCGCCGAACAATTCGTCGAGGAAGTCGGCCCGCGCATCCTGCGCTCCGACGCCAACGAGAGCCGCGGCGCCAACGGCCAGGGCCGCCAAATTTGAGAAACGATTGAACATGTTGCCTCCGTAAGTCCTTTGCCGCGTAAACTATTCCAAAGCCGAGATCTGTGTTGGCTACCGGATCACGTGGACCGGGGCGCCGATATGCACTCTTTCAAACAAATCCGTGACGTCGCCATTGCGCATCCGGATGCAGCCGCTCGATGCGGCGCGGCCAATGGATGCGGGCGCGTTCGTCCCGTGAATGCGGTAATCCGTCCAGCCCAAATAGATCGCGCGCACGCCGAGCGGATTTTCTGGTCCAGGCGGCACATAGGCCGGCAGATAGGGATGTTCGCGGCGCATTCTGGGCGTTGGTGTCCAGCCCGGATTGCGCGTCTTGGATTGGACGAAGGTGTCTCCCGCCCACTGCATGCCTTCCTTGCCGACAGCGACATCGTAGCGAAGCGCCATGCCGTGACCGAGGACGTAATAGAGATGACGTTCCGACGTTTTGATAACGATCGTGCCCAATTCGTGCGGGCCATCCCAGCTAACAAGCTCGCGCGCCTGAGCGCCGCCGGGGGATGCCACAAGCGCAAACAATGCCAAGGCGAACGCAATGGCGCGCCTTAGGCAAATTCCATATTTGCCGAATCGAACTTCTGTCATCCCCATCTCTTGATCGCGTGTCGTCCCTAAACTCACGGAACGAAGAATAATGGCACATGCATGCCAAATGCGAATCCAAGGGCTGTGCCCAACCCGATAACCATTAGTCCATGAAGTTGTTGCGCGTATCAAGGGTTGCAGGACCAGCGGGCTGCATAATTGCGCGGAGATCGTGGCTGATTCGCCACATTTTTGGCGCAAACTCTGGAAAACCATGTTCATTCCCACAACGCTAATTCCGATTTCGTGGGTGGGTTGTCGAATTGGGGCCATTTTAGGGCGACAATCATCAAGATAGGGTAAAGCGAGTGTAAGTTTCGTGCCGTTTTCTCCGTATTTGTCCTATGGGTGAGAGCATGACCGCGCCGGAGCTAGCACAGCTGACAGCCGTCGAACTTGCCGCCATGATTCGCGCCGGGGAATGCCGGAGCGAGGAGGCGATGGCCGCTTGTCTTGCCTCGATCGAGGCGCAAGAACACGGGATCGGCGCATGGGCCCATCACGATCCTGCCTACGCATTGGAGCAAGCGCGCGAGGCAGATCGGGTGCGTGCAACCGGGTTACCCGTAGGCCCGCTGCATGGCGTGCCGTTCGGCGCAAAGGACATATTCGACACCGCCGACATGCCGACCGAGCATGGCAGCCCGATCTTCGCCGGCCGCCGTCCCCTCGCTGACGCGGCGGCCGTGGCCCGGCTGCGGGAGGCCGGCGCCATTCTGATAGGCAAGACCGTCACCACCGAGCTGGCGGTCTATCATCCGGGAAAAACCCGCAATCCGCGCGATTTTGAACGCACACCCGGCGGATCGTCATCCGGCTCGGCCGCGGCGGTCGCGGCCAATATGGTTCCGCTGACGCTCGGCGCGCAAACCAACGGCTCGGTCATCCGTCCGGCATCGTTCTGCGGCGTCTATGGTTTCAAGCCCAGCTTCGGCCTGGTGTCTCGCGCGGGCGCGCTCACGCAATCGCCGCCGCTCGACACACCCGGCCTATTCGCCCGATCGATTGAGGACATCGCGCTTGCCACCGATTGCTTGTCCGCCTTCGATCCCGCCGACCGCTGGATGTTTTCCCGCAGCCGGGGCGATCATTACGCCTTCGCGACAGCCGAGCCGCCATTGCCGCCGGTTTTGGGTTTCGTTAAATCGCCGTTCTGGGACCACGCGAGCGAGGATACCAAGGCGGCGTTCGAAGAGCTTGGGCAAGCGCTTGGCGCGCATTGCGAGGAGGTGGAGTTGGCGCCGGTCTTTGCCTCCGCGATCGAATGGCACAACCAAATCATGCTTGCCGATTTGGCTCGCTATTTCGGGCCGCTTGCCGAGCGAAACGGCGAGGCGATGAGCGCTAGGCTGGGCGGCATGATCGAGGAAGGCCGGCGGATTACGGCAGTCGACTATAATCGCGCCTGCGACAAGGCTGAGCGGCTCTACAAGTTGTTCGAACCTGTGTTCGAGCGCCATGCCGCCATTCTCACGCCCGCCGCCACCGGGCCTGCGCCGCATGGCCTTGATTCCACCGGCGATCCGATTTTTGCAACGCTCTGGACTTATCTCGGTGTGCCCGCGATTTCATTGCCCTTGCTAGAAATTGATGGGTTGCCGGTCGGCGTGCAGCTTGTGGGCGCGAGGCGAGAGGATGCGCGGTTGCTGCGCACGGCACGCTGGCTGGTGTCGCATCTCGCGGAAAATTGAACTGTGCTTGGCCTAGCTTTGATGCCAATTGACTCTTAGCTCTGTTGTGTTAGCTAAACCGTACAATTCGTACTTTATCACAAACTCATCCTTCAGCGAGACCACTATGAGCGATAGTCTGCGGGGCCACGAAGCCGCTGCTTCCGTATTTTCTGCTAGCCATTTTCCGCCGACTCCCGAGCTTTTTGCCCCTGGTACTGAAATCCCAGCGTTGAAGGCAGAGGCTGGCAACTTGCCCTCATGGGACTTGAGCGCCCGTCAGCTTTGCGATCTCGAACTGCTGATGAATGGGGGCTTTGCTCCGCTGGAAGGCTTCCTCAATCACGGCGATTACGATCGCGTGGTGAACGAGATGCGGCTTGAGTCCGGCGCATTGTGGCCGATCCCGGTGACGCTCGACGTGAATGCCGATTTCGCGGCCAAGCTGGAGATCGGTCAGCGCATTGCCCTGCGCGACTCGGAGAATGTCGTCCTGGCGCTGCTCGAGGTTCAGTCGATCTGGCAGCCGGATAAGGCGCGTGAGGCGGCTGCGGTGTTCGGCGCGGATGACGGCGCGCACCCTGGCGTTCGCTATTTGCACGATAAAGCCGGGACGCATTATGTCGGCGGCCGGGTGATCGGCCTGCAAGCGCCGAACCATTATGATTTCCGCGAGCGCCGGCAATCGCCGAATGAGCTAAAGGCGCAATTCAAAGCCTGGGGCTGGAAGAAAATCGTCGCCTTCCAAACCCGCAACCCGCTGCACCGCGCCCATTACGAGCTGACGCTGCGCGCATCCGAACAGGTCGGTGCGAACCTGCTCATTCACCCAGTCGTCGGCATGACCAAGCCGGGCGACGTCGATCACTACACCCGTGTGCGCTGCTACGAGGCGCTGCTGCCGCATTACCCGCAAGGCAACGCCACGCTGAGCCTTCTTGGTTTGGCTATGCGCATGGCCGGTCCGCGCGAGGCGCTCTGGCACGCGCTCATCCGGCGCAATTTCGGCTGCACGCATCTGATCGTCGGACGCGACCATGCCGGGCCTGGCAATGATAGCAAGGGCAAGCCGTTCTATGGGCCGTATGACGCCCAAGAGCTGGTGAAACAGCATGAGGCCGAGATCGGCATCGCGATGGTGCCGTTCAAGGAGATGGTCTATTTGCAAAAGCGCCACCAATATGCTCCCGCCGATGAGATTCAATCCGGTGAGGCAATCCTCAACCTTTCCGGCACCGAGTTGCGCCGCCGCCTGCAAGAGGGCGAGGAAATCCCGGAATGGTTCTCGTTCCCAAGCGTGATCGCCGAATTGCGCCGCACGCATCCGCCGCGTGATCGGCAGGGCTTCACGGTCTTCTTTACTGGGCTTTCCGGCGCGGGCAAATCCACCATCGCCAATGCGCTGATGGCCAAGCTGATGCAGATCGGTGGGCGTTCGGTGACGCTGCTCGACGGCGATGCAGTGCGCAAACATCTTTCCTCCGAGCTTGGCTTCTCCAAGGAGCACCGAAACATCAACATCCTGCGCATTGGCTATGTGGCGTCGGAAATCACCAAGAATGGCGGTATCGCGATTTGCGCGCCAATCGCGCCCTACACCGCGACGCGCCGCGAAGTGCGCGACATGATCGAGCCGCTGGGCGGCTTCATCGAGGTCTATGCGGCGACGCCGCTTGCCGAATGCGAACGCCGCGACCGCAAGGGGCTTTATAAGCTCGCCCGCGAAGGCAAGCTGAAGCAGTTCACCGGGATCGATGATCCTTACGAGGCGCCGGAGCATCCTGAAGTTTCGATCAACACCGTCGATCTGACGCCGGATCAGGCCGCCGATTTGATCCTGGCCAAACTTAGCGAGATGGGATTGCTCTCGAGCGCGCAGCGGCAGGAGACCAGCCGCGAGCCCATGGCGATCTCGGCATAGTCTGATTATCCTGGCTCGCCACCGCCATCGCGGCGGTGCTAGGCCGCGCTAGGGGCGGCTTCCTTGCCGCCGCGATGCGTGCGCACATCGAAGAACAACGCTTGGCTGATGATTGCCTTCACGGTCTTGGGATCGAAGGGTTTCTGGATCAGAAAGGCGGGTTCTGGCCGCTCGCCGGTCAGCAGCAATTCAGGATGGCCGGTGATGAAGATGACCGGCAAATCCAACGAGCCGAGGATTTCGTTCACCGCTTCGACGCCGGAGGAGCCGTCTTCAAGCTGAACATCCGACAAAATGAGTTCCGGCTGCTCCTGCTTCACCAGATCGAGCGCCGCGCGATGCGTCCGCGCAATGCCGGTGACGCGGTGGCCGAGACTTTCGACGAGCATCTGGAGGTTGGCCGCGGTCATGGGTTCATCTTCGATGATCAGAATGGACGCCGCCGGGAGCTGCTCGGCGATTTCGCGATCGGCTTGGTCGATCAGCGCCGCAATTCCAGCCACGTCCATTTGTAGGATCTGCGCTATTTCTTGGGGTCGAAACCCCTCGACGCTCAAGAGAAGAAAGGCCTGGCGTGGTTGCGGGGCTATCGTCTGAACGCTATGTACAGCCTCATTCACGGTCGGATCAAAATTCAAAACGGTATGGACATCGTCGAGTGAGTTCCACATCTTTAGGAAGAGTTGATAGAGGCCGATGCGCGGAGGAAGCTGACGCGGAAAGACAGATGGATCTGCAACTAGAGCTTCGAGCACGGCGACAACATACGCATCGCCGCTCTCTTGCGAACCCGACAGCGTTCGTGAAAATCTTCGCAAATGCGGCAGGTAAGGTGCGATCTCCTGGGAAATCGGCATGAGCGGCTCATCCTTTTGGTGAGTGGTAATGTGGAATTCCCTTTATAGTAAACATGGTCGGTCTGCCAACGTGAAAATAGTTGCGCCCCGAACCCATTCGTGCTTGGCGATGAGCGGCAAATTTGATCGTGAGTTGAAATGAGTGAGAAAGAAAGAATGCCGGCAAAACCTCCCCAGCAGGCGGATGACGACACGCTGACGGCTGTCACGCATGGCGAGGTCGCGTCCGAAGCCGGCGCCGAGAGCGGTGAGGCGAACTTGGCGGTGCTGGGACCGCAACTTCGCGGACTGTACAAGGAATTGCTCCTGGAGCGGATTCCCGACCGGTTCATTCAGCTTCTCGATGAACTTGAGCGCAAGGAAGCTGACAAAACATGACGGCCCCGTCGGCAGCCCTTCGTGACGATCTGATCAAGTCGATCCCCAGCTTGCGGGCGTTCGCGATCTCGTTGTGCCACAACCGCACCGAAGCGGACGATCTGGTGCAGGAAACACTGATCCGCGCCTGGAACAACCTGACGAATTTCCAGGAGGGGACAAACCTCAAGGCTTGGCTGTTTACGATCCTGCGCAATAATTTTTACAATGGCCTGCGCAAACAGAAACATCAGAATGAATATGCCCGCACGATGGATCATTCGCATTTCGTCGTGCAGGCTTCGCAGGAGAAGTCGCTGGAATTCGGCGACGTGATGCGTGTCCTCGGCAATCTGCCGCCGGACCAGCGCGAGGCGCTCATTCTCGTCACGGTCGAAAACATGTCTTATGAGGAAGTCGCTATCATTTGCGACTGCCCGATTGGCACCGTGAAAAGCCGCGTCAACCGCGCTCGGGCTCGTTTAGAGGCGCTCATGGAAGGCGGACAGCAAAAATCCGCAGCTGCCAACTGAACGATCCCTTCGCGTAAATCGCGGCAGTCTTTGGGCAGACTTCACGATTATTTGTTCTCTGCGGAACTCTGCTCGGGCCGGTGCATTTAATGGCTGCCCGACGATGGAACGGGCGTTCCAACCGGAGGACATATCCATGGGGAATCTGCTTTATTACGCCGTTGTGTTTCTGGTCATCGCGCTGGTCGCCGCAGCGGTCGGTTTCGGCGGGGTCGCCGGTGTCGCCATGAATGGCGCGCAATTGTTATTTTGGGTGTTCATCATCCTTTTCGTGGTTTCACTGATTGCGAGCGTCGCCCGCAGAAGCTGACGCTGGCTCGCCCCGTACCGTAGATTTCTTGCGGACAGGGTGGGGGCTGCAGTGCCTCCACCCTTGTTTTCTTCTACCTGTCACGTCAATTTAACGCCGCCGGGATTGGTTGTCATTCAACCAAATTTAGAGGACGATCAAATGAAAACGACCCTATCAGCAGTGCTGCTCATGACCCTCGCGGCTTCGGCGAGCGCCCAGACCGGCGCGACCGCCTTCAAGACCGAACAGGCCATGGGCGAATGGCGTGGATTCAATTATATCGGCCAGCCAATCGTTAATTCCGCCGGCGAGAAGATCGGCGATGTGAACGATATCCTCTTCGACCGCAGCGGCAAGATCACCACCGTCGTTATCGGCGTGGGCGGCTTCCTTGGTCTTGGCGAAAAGAGCGTGGCACTGCCCTTTGAAGCCATCACCTACGGCGAACAGGCCGGCGCGCGCACGATCATGGTGCCGCTGACCAAAGAAGCGCTGCAAGCCGCGCCTGATTACAAGCTGACCGAGAAAACGGCGATGGATAAAGTCCGAGAAAAGGCTGGCGAGGTCGCCACCCAGGCCTCTGAAAAGGCGGTCGAGCTTAAGGATCAAGCGGCCAAAAAGATTGAGGAGTATCGTAAGGACGATCCAGCCGCACCACCCAAGCAGTAGGTGCTCCGGGCCTCGGGTCCAAACGAATGAATCAACGCTATGCACCTCGAGGTTCCGAAACCTCGGGGTGCAGCTTTATGTGAAGCGAATATGCGTCCGATAGCGACAGCAAAATTTCTCAGCAGACTAAGCCTTCCGCACCTTCCTGTGCGACCGCTTCTGCTGGGAGCTTCATTCACTTTTCTCGGCATTATCGTGCTTGCGTCAATGGCCTTGCTACAACGCGCGCAGGGCGAACGTGAGCGGCTGATCCAAACAGTCGAAACGCAGTCCCAGATCGACGAGTTGGCGGGGTCACTGCGGCGCATGGAGAGCGGCCAGCGGGGCTATCTCCTGACCGGCGACAAAGACTTTCTAGCAATTTACAAGGAAACCCTGCCGACGGTGCCGCCAAAATTGGACGCCATCGAAAGTGCCGTCGCGAACTATCCGTCCCAGAAAAATCGCCTCGATGCCCTAAAGCCGCTTATCAGCGCCAAGCTGAGCGAATTGGCTGAAACAATTGCGTTGTACGAAACCGGTAAGACCGGCCAGGCCCTCAAGCTCGTGCGCACAGAACGCGGCCTGCGATCCATGGGCGAGATCAGCGAGCTTGTAAGGCAGATCAAAACCGAGAATGCGGCTGAGCGATTTAGCCAATACGCGGATGCGCGTCGCCAAGAACGCTGGCTGCTCGGATCGAACATTATCGCGGTTGCGCTGATCGTGATGTTGGCCGCGGCCTCGGTGCTGGCGGTGCAACGGGCCAACGCCGTCATGCTAAACGCGCAGGCAGTGCTGCGCGACGCCAATGTCGAGCTTGAAGCCAATGTCGCGGCGCGGACGGCGGAGCTGACCGCCGCTAATGAGGAAATCCAGAAGTTCGCCTATATCGTGAGCCACGATCTCAGGTCTCCGCTTGTCAACATCATGGGTTTCACCAGCGAGCTAGAGCAGCTAAAGGGTGAATTGTTCGGGAACCGAGGCGCTGATGCGTCCTCGCTGAGCAACGGCGCAGACCCCGCTCCCCGGACGAGTAATGGGTCAATGTCCGCCGCGCAGCTTGAAGGCGATTTCAGCGAGGCGCTCGGCTTCATCAAGGCGTCAATCACCAAGATGGACCGGCTGATCAATGCGGTCCTGACGATTTCGCGGGAAGGCAATCGTAAGCTTCAGGCGGAGCGGATTGACATGAATGAACTTTTCACCGGAATCACCGCGTCGGCCGCGCATCAGAGCCAGGAGGCGGAGGTGTCCGTCGAGCTGGGAGCGTTGCCGACCATCGTTTCGGACCGGCTGGCGCTGGAGCAAATTTTCTCCAACCTCGTTGATAACGCGCTCAAATATCTACGCGATGATGAGAAAGGGAGGGTTCAGGTCAAGGGCGCCCATCACGGCGGCAAGGTGAAGATCGAGGTGAAAGATAATGGACGCGGCATCGCCCCGCGCGATCAAGAGCGCGTCTTTGAATTGTTCAGGCGTGCGGGCGCCCAGGACAAGCCGGGCGAAGGCATGGGACTTGCGCATGTGCGGGCTCTGGTTCGCCGGCTTGGCGGCTCGATCAGCGTTGAGTCGACGCCCGGCCAAGGCAGCACTTTTAGCGTGACGCTGCCTCGCGCGCTGCCCAATCACGGCACAGGGATAAGCATATGAATAACGCAGTAACCATCGTCATGATCGAAGATGACGAAGGTCACGCACGTCTCATCGAGAAGAACATCATTAGATCGGGCGTTTCCAATCCGATCGTGCACTTCGCGACGGGCGGCGCGGCCTTGGACTACCTCGAGAAAACCAGCAAACCGGGACCGCTGCTGATCCTCCTCGATCTAAACCTGCCTGACATGACCGGGCTCGACATCCTTAAGCGCCTCAAGGCGCATGAGGATTTAAAGCGCACTCCCGTCATCGTGTTGACAACGACCGATGACAAAAGAGAGATCGAGCGCTGCTACGAGCTCGGCTGCAGCGTCTACATCACCAAGCCGGTGGAATATGAACATTTTGCTCACGCGATCCGCCAGCTTGGCCTATTGTTCCTTGTGATTAAGGTGCCGGAGACGAGTTGAATGCAACCGCCGCGCATCCGCGTGCTGTTTATCGATGATGACGAAGCTCTCAGCTACCTTGTCAAGAAGGATCTAGAGCGGCACGGTTTCGACCTGGAAACCGTTTTGGCCGGAGCTATCGGCTTGGCGCGGATCACGGAAGGCGGCATCGACGCTGTGGTTCTCGATCATCATCTCCCCGACCTCGACGGCCTGGATGTCCTTGCTGAAATCCGTAAGCTACCCGATCCCCCTCCGGTCATTTATCTAACTGGTGCGCAGGACACCCGCACCGCGGTTGCGGCCCTCAAGGCTGGCGCGGCGGATTATGTCATCAAGGATGTGCATGGCGAGTTTCTCCCCTTGCTGCGCGCCGACATCGAAGGCGGCATTCAATCTTCCAATCTGCGCCGCGCCAAGGAAGCCGCCGAGGCGGAGACGATGGCGGCGCGGGACCGCTATATGGCGCTCGCCGCTGAACAGGCGCTGCTGCTGCGCGAGGTCAACCACCGGGTCAGTAATAGCCTCCAACTGATCGCCTCGATCATGCAGTTTCAAGCGCGCGGGGCGACGCCCGAGGTGAAAGAAGCGCTGATGGAGGCGCATAATCGGGTGCTGGCGGTCGCCAAGGTGCATCGCAGCCTCTATACCTCGCCCAATGTTCAATCCGTGTCTCTGCACCGCTATATCGAAGCGCTTGCCGAGGATATTCAGAGCGCGGCCGGCGACGGCATCGAGCAGGTTAAGCAATTCTCGCTTCAGGCGGACCCCGTCGAGATCGAGCCTGACCGGGCCGTCGCCGTCGGCGTCATGCTCACCGAACTCGTGCTGAACGCGCACAAGCATGCCTATCCCAACGGAAATGGGCCCATTCGCGTGACGCTGCAAATGGTCACGCCCAATCGGGGCGTGCTCATGGTGGAGGATGATGGGGTTGGCTTTGTTAACGGCCACCCACATGAAGGTGCAAGCGGCCTTGGCACAGTCATCATCAAGGCCATGGCGCAGAAGCTGGGCGCGGAAATCAGTTACGATTCCAACCATAAGGGCACGCGTGCGGTGGTGTCGTTCGACCCCGCATTGCCCGCGCACCGCGCGGACAGCGAAAAAGGCGTTTGAGCCTTAACCCGGATTGCCAACGCCACCCGCCGTGCCTTGCCGGATGGGGCGGACAAACTCGATTGGGTCGCCGCTTGCGGCAAAATGTGCGCTGTCGAAGCTGTGCAGCGTCAGCCGGAAGAATTCGGGCAGGACCTCGATCAGCCAAAAGCCGTTCGGCTCGCCCCGCATGCGTGTCGAGAGCGCCGTGGGAGCACCAACGGCAATCACCGAGCCAAAGGGTTGCGCAAGCGCGACTGCGTAGGTTTGGTGGACATGGCCCGATAACAGCATCTCGACGCGCTCCTGACCCAACATCGCCAAAGCGCTCATGGCACGCCGCGCCGGCCGCGCTCTCGGGAAACCTTCAACCTCCATCAAGGGGTGATGGGTGGCCACGATCCGCGCCTTTTCCGGCGGCGCTTTAGCAAGCAAAATCTGGGCGGATTTGACGTCCCGCCGGCGCGCCGTGCCCTCCTGCCATTGCAGGCTCGGCTGCCAGCTCGCCGTGGTATTGAGGCCAAGCACGAAACACTGCGCATCTTCGAAAACCGGCATCAGCGGCTGCCCGGCGACGCGCGAATAGCGCGCGAACGGATTCCAGAAACGCTCGAAGATATTCCAGACAGGCAGATCGTGATTGCCGGGCAGCATTAGCAGGGGCGCGCGGAGCGACTCAAGCCAGCTCTTGGCATCCGCGAATTCCCGCCGGCGCGACTGCATGGTCAGATCGCCTGCGATGATGATGAGGTCCGGCGCGATCGCCGCAAGGTTCGTCGCCAGCCGCTCGGCAAGCTCAGGCGGGACCGAGCCGAAATGCAGATCGGCAAGCAAGGCGATACGGGTCATACTGACGCTCGCTTTGAGGTTAATGGTCAACGCCTTCGGGCGGATGGGACATTGCGCGCGTTTCATGACGGACAATCGGCGGCGGCGCTAGATCACGATGATTTTGGATTGATCAACTCCAAATCATGAACAGTGATTTAATTCTTAAATTTAGAGCGGGATGACGAGCGGAAAATCGGTTCCTACTTTTTTCATCCCGCGTTGGGTTTGTAACGAGCGTCTAAGGACCGAGGAATTCCGCCACTGGATGCAGCGCATTCACTCGCTCGGCGACGATCTTAAAGCTCGCCAGCAGCGGCACGGCGAGCAATGCGCCGGCCATGCCCCACATCCATCCCCACAAGATGATCGCGATAAAAATTGCAACGGGATTGAGCGCGAGCCTTCGCCCCCAAATATAGGGCGAAATCAAATTCTGCACGAGCAGCAGCACGGTCAAGTAAATGGCCGGAAGGGCGATGGCCGCCGTCAATGAGCTCATCGAGGCGAGCGAGGCCATGGTCAGAAGCGTCAGGATCACCACGGGGCCGACATATGGGGCAAAGCTCAGGATCGCCGCAACGGCGCCCCATAACAGCGCGTTCTGCAGCCCGAGCGCCCAACCGGCGCACGCCACAAGCAGCCCGTAGCCGATATTGGTGACGGTCAGCGACACCAGATAGAAAGAAATATCCTTCTTGACGCTATGCGCGATATCGACGGTCCGCGCCTTATGCTCGTCCGACTGCATCAGCCCGACAAGCTTGCGCAAGAATAGATCCCCGGTCGCGAGCAAAAAGTACAACAGGATGATAACGATGCCGACCGAGGTGGCGGCGCGCTGCGTGCTTGAAAGCAACTCGCCAGCAAAGCTCGGGCGGGCAAGTTCCACCACTTGACGGCGTTGCGGTTTCTGCGACAGCTCCGTGACATTCTCGATCTGCTCGGTTGCCTTTTGGATATCGGCAATTGGCTTCTTGATAAGCCTAAGCCGCTCCTCCAGCTTGGTGAAGCTGGCCGGCAGCCGCGTCACCCATTCCTGCGCGGGACCCGCGAGCGTGACGAACGACCCGACGATGACACCGAGGGCGGCTGCGACGATTACGGCCGAGGCGACGCCGCGTGGGATCGAAACCTGCTCAAGCCATTCGACGGCGGGCGAAAGCAACATGCTGAGAAGAATGGCGATTGTGATCGGGATCAGCACGGGCGCCGCGAAATACAGCGTGTAAAACAGCGCGATCATGAACAGACCGATGATGGCCATGCGCGTCGCGGATTCCCCGCCACGCAATAGGCCGATCCGGGAAGCAGCGGTCTCTGAGCCGACCGCCAATCCGCTCTGCCGGGGGGCCAGGTTGTTTTGAGCCTCGGACATGATATTAAAGGTTCCACGCGGCATTGCCGCTCCGTGCTTCCCGCAGGCCCCGGCGCCAATCGCCCGCCGGATTGGCGTCGGTGCAAGGGGCTATTCCGTTTCTAATCTTCGCGCGCGCCGGACGCAACCGCGCCCTTGCAATCCTTGTCCCGCGCCACTGGAAAATCTCGAATGGGTTCACATATTTAGGGACTGGGCGCGCGATGGCGGCCCAGATGTCGCCAGCGAAAGATTTTTCTTTGCCGGGCACGAAGTTTTCACTTGAATCTGACGGTCATAGCGTGCATTTACCCCCCCTTGTAAGCCGGAGGTCATGCAGTGCTTGTTCCGCCGGTTTCATCTGGTCATCTACTGGTTGGGGAGGACGCCATATGGCATACGATGTCGCCCTCTTCCAATTGGGGATGGACTTGGATCAAGGTTCAAGCACCGCCCAAACGGAAGAAAAGCTTTACGTCTGCGGCCCGAGCATCGTGCGGCAGAACGACGACAGAAAAGACTATTTTTGCACGCGTAACGGCGAGACGTTCGCCGGGACGCATTTGATCATCGACGTGAAGAATGGAAGCCGTCTCGACGACCTCCAGCACATCGAGGATACGTTCAAAAAATGCATCGAAGTCGCGGGCGCCACGCTCCTGCACATTCATATGCATCACTTTACTCCCAATGGAGGCGTTTCGGGCGTCGCCGTGCTTGCTGAATCTCATATCAGCATTCACAGCTGGCCCGAATATGGCTATGCGGCCCTCGACATTTTCATGTGTGGGGACGCAAAGCCGCATCTGGCCGTGGAGGTGCTCCGCGAGGCTTTCCAGCCGAGCGAGATCATCGTCCAGGAGCATTTGCGCGGCAGGGAAATAGCGATGGCCGCTTAGGCCTGGCAAAGCTTTTCTTGTCAAGGATCGATGTGCCCGGCTGAAACCTGCCGGGCACATCCTTTTTCCAGGCAATCAATTTTCTTAAGGGCGGGCGATGACACGCTGGGTCGAAGAGACGTTCAATCCGCATTTCCGCTGCGCGCTCGAAGCCGACGCCGTGCTCTATGAGGGCAATACCGGCTTCCAGGACCTGATCATCTTCGACAACAAGACCTTCGGCCGGGTGATGATGCTCGACGGCGTCATTCAGCTCACCGAAAAGGACGAATTCATCTATCACGAGATGATGGCGCATGTGCCGCTGTTCAGCCTCGAGGGGCCGGGATCGGTGCTGATCATCGGCGGCGGCGACGGCGGCGTCTTGCGGGAAGTGCTGAAGCATCGCGCCGTGAAAAGCGTGGTTCAGTGCGAGATCGACAAGGTCGTGGTCGACATGTCGCTGAAATTTCTGCCCGGCATTTCGCAGGGCGCCTTCGACGACCCCCGCGTCGAGCTGCTGATCGGCGACGGCATCAAATTCGTCAATGAGACCGAGCGCAAATTCGACGTCATCATCGTCGACTCCACCGAGCCGATCGGCCCGGCGCGCGTGCTATTCACGGAAGACTTCTTCGCCGCCTGCCAGCGCTGCCTGACGCCCGGCGGCGCGTTCATCGGCCAGAACGGGCTGCCCTTCCTCTACCCCGAGCACCTCGCCGACAGCGGCCGCATCCTGCGCAAGCTCTTCGCCGACGCCGCCAGCTTCCTATGCACCCAGCCCGCCTATTTCGGCGGCCCCTTCGCGCTCGCCTGGGGCGGCAACGACCCGGAGACGCGCAACGTCCACACCAGCACGCTGACGGCCCGATACGAGGCCAGCGGCATCAAGACGCGTTATTACAATCCGGAGGTGCATACCGCCGCGTTTGTGCTGCCGAATTATGTGGCTGAGGCTTGGGGTGCTGCGGGTTAGGCGGTCTGGTTTGCGGTAGAGCAGCCGCTGGTATCGAGGCGTGCGCGGCGGGGCAACCGCAAATGGCCAAAAGTGCTCGGCTAGCACTGCTGGTGGAGGCCAAACATTTTACATAATCTCGCGCCGGGTCAATTGCGTTTCCTTAAGCCTCGGCTAGCGCCTAATCAATCTTCACAAAGCTTATAAATCGTCAGTTGGTAACGCTTCATGCCACCGCTCGCGACCTCCCTGTGGAAAGTCGCCCGCGATGTACAGCTTCATGCAAGCAAGGTGATAATCTCAGCAACTAAAGCTAATTCGTGCGTCGGAATCGTTTATGCCACCTGTTAATCCGAACTCCGTTGATCCTTGGATTGAATTTCTCAGGACGCTTCCATCAATAATAACGATGCTCACCGCGATCATAGCGGCGTACGTTGGCCTCAAGGGCCTTAGTCGATGGCGTGCAGAGACGGTTGGGAAACGGAAATCTGAGTTAGCCGAGCACGTGCTCGCTGATTTCTATCAGGCCAGAGACATATACGAATGGGCGCGCTTTCCCGGCAGTTTCCCGGGCGAAGGTGCAGCGCGGCCCCGCGAGGAAGGCGAGAGCGAAGACGAAGGACGCCGGCGCGACGCCTACTATGTCCCCGTCGCACGCCTCACAGAGAGGCGGAATTCTTCGGTGCATTTCAGGCGCGCAAGTACCGCTTCATTGCACTGTTCGGACCGACTGCCGGCGCGCCGTTTCGAGACTTAAAGGACATTCACTCTGAAATCATTGTAGCGGCGCGCATGCTGGCTCGTGGTGGCTATGACACTGATTTTCAAAGGGAGTTGGAAGCAAAAATTGGATGGGTTGGTAGAGATGATGACATCAAACGTAGGGTGAATAATATCGTCGATTCGGTGGAGGAACTGTGCCGCCCCGTATTGAAGGCTTAGCCCGTACGCGCCCGATAAGTACTTCACCGGCCAAATTTGCCCTCCGTCTCGCTTTTCGCAGTGACGCGGGAGCGACCGGAATGAGGCGAAAGCGGCCGGTCACACGCGCGGCCACCAAACCCGCGACCCACACTCCGCTTCGTCAAACCGCCGCCGGCGCCAAATAATGCACGCTGAACAGCGCGTCCGG
Organism: Rhodomicrobium sp.; assembly: GCA_031399085.1. Taxonomy (GTDB): domain Bacteria; phylum Pseudomonadota; class Alphaproteobacteria; order Rhizobiales; family Rhodomicrobiaceae; genus R-RK-3. The sequence continues at coordinate 231,671 of JANNOQ010000027.1, read as the reverse complement.
CCCGGTCCAGACCTGCCTCGGCTCCCAGCCCGCCGACCGCGCCAGCGCCTGAAACTCCGCCACGGTGTATTTATGCGAGTTCTCCGTGTGGATCGTCTCGCCCGCTGCGAAGTCGAAGCTCTCGCCCATCGCCTTGAAACGGCTGCCGGCGAGGCTGCGAATATGCATTTCGATCCGGCCCTCCTCGGCGTTGTAGATCGCCTCATGCGCGAAGGCGCTCAGATCGAATGTGCCGCCCAGCTCGCGATTGATCCGCGCCAGCAGATTGAGGTTGAACGCGGCGGTGATGCCCTGCCGGTCATTATAGGCGGGCAGCAGAATGCTGGTGTCCTTTTTCAGATCGACGCCGACGATGAAAGCGCCGTTCGCTCCCAGCAGCGCGCGGCAGCTTTTCAGGAACGCCCGCGCTTCCGGGTGGGTCAGATTGCCAATCGTGGAGCCGGGGAAGAAGCCTAGCTTTTTTTGCGGTCTGGCCGAGCGCGGCAGCGCCAGCGCGCCGTTGAAATCGCCGAGCAGCGGCGCAACGCGAAGCCCGGGAAAGCGTCCGCGCAATCGGGCGACCGCCCCGGCGAGCGCGGCCTCCGAAATGTCGATCGGCACATAGGCGGCAAGATTTGGCAGCGCCTCGATGAGGCAATCGGTTTTTCGGCTTGAGCCGGAGCCAAACTCGACGAGGCAAACGCCCGGCCCCGCAAGCGCGGCGATTTCATCCGCATGCTCGCCAAGCAAGGCGATCTCGGCCCGGGTCGGGTAATATTCCTCAAGCTCGGTGATGCGCTCGAACAGCTCGGAGCCTTGCGCATCATAAAAGAAGCGCGACGGGATGGATTTCGGCGTGCGGCGCAAACCGTCCAGCACGGCGTCCGCGAAATCGCAGCTGCCGCCGCTCGACACTGCCTCAACCGCGCGTCTCACGCTGAGACGCCATCATCGGCGAGCCGCAGCCCGGTGAATTGCCAGCGCTGATGCGGATAGAAAAAATTGCGGTAGCTGCGGCGGATATGCCCCTCCGGCGTCACGCAGGAGCCGCCCTTCAGCACGAACTGATTGCACATGAACTTGCCATTATATTCGCCGACGGCTCCCACCGCTGGCTTGAAGCCCGGATAGGACAGATAGGCGCTTGCCGTCCACTCCCAGACTTCGCCGATCATCTGCTGAAGCCCGCTGCCCGAACGCGCAGGCTCAGGCCGCAGCGTTCCGTCGCGGCTCAGCACATGGCCATCCAGCGGCGCGCTGGCCGAGGCAACTTCCCACTCGAATTCGCTCGGAAGCCGCTTGCCGGCCCAGCGGGCGAAGGCGTCAGCCTCGAAAAAGCTGATATGGCAGACGGGCCGCGCCGGATCGACCGGCTTAAGGCCGCGAAGGCTCATCTGATGCCATGCGCCGTCACGCAGCTCCCAATAGAGCGGGGCGTCCCAGCCCTCGCCATTCACCGCCGCCCAGCCATCCGACAGCCAGAGCGTCGGCGTCGCATAGCCGCCGGCCGCCATGAAGTCCAGCCATTCGCCATTCGTCACCAGGCGGTTTGCCAACCGAAAGGGCCGGATAAGCTGGTCGTGGCGGGGCCCCTCATTGTCGAACGCGAAGCTTGAGCCGTCTTCGCCGACCGGGACAATGCCGCCATCGAACGGCAGCCAGTTCAATTTCGCGGTTTTCGCTTCATGCGGCGCGGCAGCCTCGTCGCGATAGGCAGGCCGCAGCGGATTGCCGGCGAAAGCGGCGAGGCAATCCGTCAGCATAAGCTCTTGATGTTGCTGCTCGTGATGAATGCCAAGCTCGATCAGGCCCAAAGCTTCGGGCGAGAGACCATTACCGCCGCGATCGAGAAAATTATCAAGCGCCTGGTCCACATGCGCGCGATAGGCGATGACCTCGTGATGCCGGGGGCGGGTCAAAAGACTGCGCTTTGGCCGGGGGTGGCGCGCGCCGACGGTTTCGTAGTACGAATTGAAGCAATAGCCGAAGCGCTCGTCGAAAACCCGATAGGCCGGATCGTGCGGCTTTAGCACCAGCTCCTCGAAGAACCAGCTGGTGTGCGCCAGGTGCCATTTGGTGGGACTAGCATCGTCCATCGCCTGGACGATCTGATCTTCCTCGCTCAGCGGCTCCGCGATCCAAGCCGAAAGCTGCCGCGTGCGGGCGAGCCTTACGCGCAGGCTTGCCACATTGCTATCGGCAGCGGCGGCTAAAGGCGTATAATCGTCAAGAGGCATAAAATCCTACTTTGCTACGAAGATGAAACACCAATCACGCAGTCTGAGCTTGGTTCCGGAAAGCGGCAAAAACCAGCCGCCGGGCGAGAACAATATAGGAACACAGCTTGACGTCAAGCAAGACAAGGATAAACAACTCTTTGTTATGGATGTGTCGGAGCGCGCCGCGCTTCAAATCGCGCGGGGTGTAGGACGCTATTTTCGCGCGTCCAACTGCGCTGTGATCGCCGAGTTGCCGCTTGCGGATGGCCGCCGCTGCGATCTGGCGGCGCTCGACCCACGCGGCGATATCGTTATCGTCGAAATCAAATCCTGCCTCAACGATTTCCGCTGCGATGCGAAATGGCCCGAATACCGGCAATGGTGCGACCGCTTTTTTTTCGCCGTCGATCCCGACTTTCCCCGCCATCTCATCCCGGAGGATTGCGGCCTGATGCTTGCCGACCGCTTCGGCGCGGAAGTTCTTCGCGGCGCGCCCGAGCACCGGCTGAACGCGGCGCGGCGCAAGGCCTTCACCTTGCGTTTCGCGCGCTGCTCGGCGTTCCGACTTCAGCAGGCGAACGACCCCGACCTCTCGCCCGTGGCGCTGCTTTAACGCCGCGATCCGCTTTCCCAGAAGCTCGCGGCATTCTACAATCCCAGCACATCTTCGCCAGAGCACTTTTATGACCGCAGATTTGCAAAGCCCGCCTTATGCGCCGACCGAGATGATGACCATCGCCGCCTCGCGCGCCTTGCAAAATGGCGACATTTGCTTTGTTGGGATCGGCGCGCCGTCGGCTGCCTGCAATCTGGCTCGCTACACTCATGCGCCCGGCATCACACTCATTTATGAATCGGGTACAATCGACACCAAGCCCGAGGCGCTGCCACTGTCCATTGGCGATGGCGAGTTGTGCGACACAGCGCTAACCACGGTTTCGGTGCCGGAAATGTTCCGTTATTGGCTGCAAGGCGAGCGGATCGGGATCGGATTTCTCGGCGGTGCGCAGATCGACCGCTTCGCCAATCTCAACACCACCGTCATCGGCGATTATGGCAAGCCGTCGGTACGCTTGCCAGGCGCGGGCGGTGCGCCGGAAATCGCAACCGCGAGCCGCGAGATTTTCATCATCATGGCGCTGGGGCGGCGCGCCTTTGTCGAGCGGCTGGACTTCATCACCACGCTCGGCCACGGAACCGGCGGGGCGAGCCGTCAGCGCTTTGGCGTAACGACAAAGGGGCCGACCAAGGTTTTCACCGACCTTTGCCTGATGCAGCCCGATCCCGAGACCAAGGAGCTGACCGTGACCTGCCTCTATCCGGGCGCCGCGCGAGCGGAGATCGAGGCCAAATGCGGTTGGCCGCTGCGGTTCGCGGCGACGCTGAGCGAAGAGCCAGCCCCGACCGCGCTGGAGCTGGAGGCGCTGCGAGAGATGCACGCGCGCACCCGCCGCGCTCATGGCGACGCCGCCTGAGCCGAGCCTCAATGCGGAGGAGACGATGCCAAGAGAGAATTATTCCGCCTGCTGAGAAATTACTTTTTGGAGCATCGGTGAGCTGTTAACATTTCACGCTTCCGGCATCATTGCCTGGAGGTGCGCGATGCACGGCATCTGTACACGCTGCGATACGTGCCCGGTGCGGCACAACAGCATCTGCGGAGCATTGACCGACGAAGAGCTGTTGCAGCTCTCCCAACTGTCGCGCCGGAAGCTGGTGAAGGCCCGCGAGCCCGTGTTCCAGGCTGGCGACGACGCGGATCACTATTTCAACGTCGTTCGCGGCATCGTCAAGCTGGTGAAGTCGCTGGCGAATGGCGAGCAGCGCATCGTTGACCTCATTTATCCGCCGGACTTCCTCGGTCAGACCATCGGCGGGCGTCACAGCTTTTCGGCCGAAGCGGCGACGGATGTCGAGGTTTGCAGCTTCCCCCGTGCGCCTTTCGAGGCGCTTCTTGAAATCCATCCGAAGCTTGAACGCCGCATCCTTGCCTTTACGTCGCGCGAACTCGACATTTGCCGGGATTGGACGCTGGTGCTGGGACGCAAGTCGTCCTACGAGCGGGTTGGGAGCTTCATCTTTATGATGGCCGAACGCCTGGCTACCGCCAAATGCCTCGGCGAGGCAGACGGCGCGGTCCGGTTCCGCCTGCCGTTCACGCGCGCGGAAATCGGCGACTATCTGGGGCTGACTCTGGAAACGGTCAGCCGCCAACTCACCCGCCTTCGGGCGGATCATATCATCGAACTGCCGGCCTGCCGCGAGGTGATCGTTCCGAATATGCGGCGTTTAGCGGCCGCCGCCTCAATTGAGAGCCGTCTTTCCATGGAGGCCGTGTCCCCGATCTAGGATCGGCGTATTGCCATCGCGGCCGCGACCTTCTCAATCGCTCGACTGGACTGTGCGGGCAACACGGAAGCCGCGCGCGCTGGAGCCTCGGTTGCCTGACGCGGCAGAGGGCCGGCAGTCGCGATCGCCGCCGTCTTCAAGCCATTGAAAACCGCCTGACTCGCGCCGTCTGCCCGGCGGGTTGCAGTCCCGGTCATCGCCGGCCGCCGCCTCACGCCTTGCCTCCCTCGGCGTCAGCGGCATCACCGCACTATACGGGTGCCCAGTCAGACGCGACAGCCACTCGGTGTATGCGCGGGCATCGCGTTGGCTAATATTGCTAATTTCGCCATCTTTGTTCGCGCCCGATCTGTGCGGAGGACAGGCATCATCTTCGACGCAGGCATTCCACTGCGCCACAGTGATCACGGATTGGCTGACCGCCAGGCTCGGGGCCGCGCCTTCCGACGAGCTGCGCCGCGTGATTGACATCATCGGACACATCGGACAGTCCGTAAAGGCATCGGAGCCGCCTTCGCTAGCACCTAATGGTAGAGGCTTCTTCAACGCCGGGAGGGCCGGCCGCGCTTCGGCAGAAGCGGGCGCCTCCAGCATCGCGCCATCGGGCTCCTTGAGCCGCGCCAGCATTCTCGCGGTCTCGCGGGCGCCGCCTGCCTGGCTCTCGCGGCTACCTGACATTCCGGCGGGATCGCGCTTGCGGGCCTCGGCGTCGAGTTTGGCCAGTTCCGCAGGACTTAGCGAGCCCGTCTCGGACGCATTGTCAGGAAGGGATTGGGTGAAGTCAGGCACGGTGGGCGTCGTTGGACTTGGTTTTGGGGCGCTGTCCCGAGCAGCCACATTTCCACCGGACGTCGTTTGCGCCTCTTTGGACGGCGCGACGGCGATCGTAGGTGGTAAAGCGGGCGCTGCAACCGGCTCAACCGGCGGAGGCGTAGTTTGCTTCGCCGCTTGGAGCGGGGGATTTTGCGGCTTAGGCGGAGGATCAACGACCGCTTGCTTTAATTTTTCGGGTGCGCCGTTGCCTTGCCCCGGCTTCTTCTCCGGCGTGACGGCTTTGCCGGCGGCGGGAGCATCGGGCAAGCGATCTTGCCCGGAAATTGAAACGGCGCTGGGCCGGTCACGGGCTGAGTCGAACACGGAAATGTCTTCGATGAAAATGATCCAATAGAGTACGGCGGTCGGGCCGAGCAACAGCAGGCCCACCATTGCCGCCAGCCGGCCCCATTGCGTCCGCTTTGCTTTTTCGCGCCGATCGGCGAAGGCCAGCCATTCATTGTAGGCCTGCCGGCGCGAGCTATCCTTCAGGCCCTCATAGGCCGTGCTGACGCGCTTGAACTGGACCTCTGCCTCAGCATTGCCCGGATTGTGATCGGGATGATAATGCTTTGCCAGCTCACGGAAGGCTTGCTTGACCACATCATCGTCGGCATCTTCGCCGATGCCGAGAATTTGGTAATAATTTTCAGGGCTCTCGATCATCAGAAACAAACCAGATTTTTGTCGGACGCAACTTTACGTTGGATCAGATGAACGCGGGCAAACCCGCTTTCAGGCCATAATACAACAATAACCCGCCGATGGCACAAACCGGCGCGCTGATCAGCAAATTTTGACCGCAGCTGTACCAATTAGGCATGATTGAGGCAAAAACTTGGCAAAAAGATGAGCGATTTGTCGCCTTGCGTTCGCCATGCGGCGGATAGGGCATCGCCGTCCGTGACCGAGTCATGTAAACATCTCTCACATGAATTGGTCCAAACCTCCTGGCGGCCTTCCGGGCAAGCGCGGTTATCACCACGGCAATCTGCGCGAAGCATTGATCCGCGGCGCGCTCGAGCTGATTGTCGAAAAAGGTCCGGCGGGCTTTACCATTGCCGACGCCGCGCGGTCGGCCGGTGTGAGCCCCGCCGCTCCCTATCGGCATTTCCGCGACCGCGACGATTTAATGGCGGATGTGGCGCGGCTGGGCTTTGAGCAATTTGCTGTACGGTTGGCGACCGGCTGGAATGACGGCAAGCCGGATGCAATGACGGCACTTGCGAATGTCGGTCGCGGCTATCTCGTCTTCGCACGCGAAGAGCCCGCCTTTTACGCGGCGATGTTCGAGGCGGGAACCGTGACCGCGACGCCGGAGCTACGGCAGGCTTCGGACCGGGCCTTCGACATTTTGCGCACCGCATCGGAGAGGCTTTGCGCGACCCTGCCCCAAGCCAAGCGTCCGCCGGCGGCCATGATGGCTTTACATATTTGGGGAGTTTCGCACGGAATTGCCTCGCTGTTTGGGCGCAAGGGAGGCCGCAAGACCCCCATGCCCGCGGAAGAACTTTTGGAAGCAGCAATGCTCATTTATTTTCAAGGGCTTGGGCTGAGCGGAAAGCCCTTAGTTGAATGATCCCTTGACAGCCGAAACCGCAACACTCATTTATGTAAATGTAACTAACATTTACATGAGGGTTGCATGGCTATCGCCGCGAGACTGGATGAGTTTGGCAGACCGGCCTGGATCGCCGTGATGGTCCTGGGCTTTATCGTTTTCTGGCCCATCGGATTAATGGTCCTGGGCTTCATGATCTGGAGTGGCAGAATGGGACGAATGGGATGTGGGCGTGGCCGATGGGGCCGCTGGAAACATGAAGGATGGGAACGCTCCGGCCGCGACGAGCGGCGCAGCTTCGGGCGTTATGGCAGCGGCAACTCCGCTTTCGAGGAGTACAAGGCCGACACGCTGCGCCGGCTTGAGGACGAGCAGACCGAATTCATGGATTATTTGAACCGTCTCAGACACGCCAAGGATAAGGCCGAGTTCGACCAGTTCATGGCGGATCGGCGCGACCGGCCGCAGGCTCCACCGACCAATCCGGCGCCTGAAGGTCAGGCCTTATAGACGTTTAAGTTTCGTCCGTACGGTCCGCGCGGCAGCACCCTGGGTGTTGCCGCGCGTTTTGTTTAAAGATGAAGCTGGTAGCTCGCCTGGACCCAGCGATAGCCATCGGCGGTCTTCTCCACATAGCCAATCGACGGGAAGGGCATGTGATAGCCGGTCACCGGGAAGCGATCGGTCGCCGCCATATCGAAAATGCGTTTGCGCGTCGCGACGGCAGCCTCCTTATCCATATCCAGACGGAAGTGCCAATCGGGCTTGGCCAGCGACATGACGAAATGAGTCGTCACATCCGTCATTAGCAGCAAGCGTTTGCCGTCGCTTTCGATATTGAAGGCGAGCATTCCCGGCGCATGGCCGAAGGCGTTGACAGCGCGAATGCCCGGGACGACTTCCGCGTCCGGCTTGATAAAGGTCATCTTTTCCGCCAGCGGCACGACGTTGGTGAGGACAAGCTTCGCAGCCGCTTCGGTCGGGCCAGTAAGCCGATCCGTGTTGGTCCAGAATGCATATTCCGTTTCGCCGATGACATAGCGTGCATTCGGGAACAGCGGTTTGCCGTCTTCCATGATGCCGCCAATGTGGTCGCCGTGGCAGTGCGTGATGACGACGATATCGACATCCTCGGGCTTAAGACCCGCTTCGCCGAGCTTTGCGGCGAGCTTGCCCGCATTCGGGCGGCGGCCCGCGCCATTGCCCGTGTCGAAAATGACGACCTCCTTACCCGTGTTGACGACGACGGGGGTATAGCTGCTTTCCGTCTTGGTGGTCGGCAGGAAATTCTGCTCGGCGAAGGCGCGGACGACCTCGGCGGATTGGTTTCCACCGAAATTTGGATGCGGCCCATCAAACTGAACGGCGCCGTCAAGGATCGTCGTCACCTCGAACTGGCCGAGCTTGACCCGGTAATACGATGCCCGCGATGGGCCGAGCTGAGGCGCGGCGGCGAAGGCGCCACTGGGGAAAGCTGCGCCGACCAACGGCATGGCGGCAAGGGCGGCGGCGCCGGTCAGCATGTCGCGGCGGGTCAGTTTGATATCAGACTGCATTCATTGCTCCTTTGAAACGTCCAAAAGCAAGGCGGAGGACGCACCGCCCATCTCCTTGCCGCCAGACCGAAAATCTGCGGTAACATACACGGGCGTCCGCAAAGGCTGCCAGACACAAGCCGGTGAGCGCTGGAGGGGCGTCGCTGCCGCACCGTTAACGATGCGTAAACTTAGGCGCGTTATGTAACAAAGATATGGATGGGTGGGAGCCATGAAGTTTTTCATCGACACTGCGGATATTGCTGAAATCCGGGATCTTACCGCGACCGGGATGGTCGACGGCGTGACCACCAATCCGTCGCTGATCGCCAAATCTGGGCGCAATTTCATCGAAACCATCAAGGAAATCTGCGCCATCGTCGAAGGCCCAGTGAGCGCGGAAGTCGCCGCGACCGGGGCCGAGGCCATGATCGCCGAGGGACGGCGGCTCGCCAAAATCGCAAAGAACGTCACGGTCAAAGTGCCGCTGACCTGGGACGGGCTCAAAGCCTGCCGCGCGCTCAGCAGCGAGGGAACGCTCGTCAACGTCACTCTATGTTTTTCCGCCAATCAGGCGCTGCTCGCGGCCAAGGCCGGCGCAAGCTTCATCTCGCCCTTCATCGGCCGCATCGACGATGTCGGCGAGGACGGCATGGAGCTGATCCACGACATCCGCGCGATTTACGACAATTACCCGGTTCTCAAAACCGAAATCCTCGCCGCTTCGATACGCCACCCCCGCCATGTCGCCGAATGCGCGCTGGCGGGCGCCGATGTCGCGACGCTTCCCCCCGGCGTGCTGCGCCAGCTCGTCAAGCACCCGCTGACCGATAGGGGCCTGGAGCAGTTTCTCACCGATTGGGCCAAGACCGGCCAGAGCATTCTTTAGAGCGTTGCGATGGGCCGGATCAGCATCATGCTTTTTGCCGGCCCGCATTTTCTTCGCTCGCATCGGTTTGACGTGCGTGCACAAGGTGTCTCATCGTGAGCGCGACCGCCGAAACGAGCGCGCACTTTCCGGCAGCTCCGGACGCCGCCGAAGCCATGCGCGCCTGGCTCGCATTTCTGGCCAATGTACGCGCCTACGCAAGCAACACGCTGGAAGCCTATGAACGCGATCTCCGCCAGTTTTTTGTCTTTCTAGCGGAGCGTATCGGTGCGCCTGCCTCGCTCGGCGATTTGAACCGGCTAACGCCGCAGGATTTACGCGCCTTCATGGCCGCGCGCCGCGCGACAGGGACATGCAGCCGCAGCTTGTCGCGCAGCATTTCGGCATTGCGCGCCTTCTTCCGTTTTTTGGAGCGTGCCAAACTGCTCAAGAATCGCGCTGTTTTGGCCATCGCCTTGCCGAAAGTGCCGCTCTCGGTGCCCAAACCCCTGACGATCCCCAAAGCCCGCGACGTCCTGACGGAGAGCGCGAACTCCCAAAAGCGGGGCCAGGAGAAATGGATCGGCGCGCGTGACAGCGCGGCGATATCGCTTCTCTACGGCTCAGGCTTGCGCGTGTCGGAAGCGCTTGGTCTTGCCCGGCGAGACGCGCCCTTGCCGCCGCGGGACATCGTTCGGGTAAAGGGCAAGGGCGGCAAGGAGCGTATCGTGCCCGTGCTCCCCGTTATACAGATGGCGGTGGAGCGTTACATCCAGCTTTGCCCCTTTCCGCTCAGGCCGGAGGGCCCGCTTTTCATCGGCGCAAAGGGCGGCCGGCTGTCGCCGCGCATCCTACAATTGTTGATGGCGCGGATGCGCGAGGCGCTCGGTCTGCCGGACACGGCGACGCCCCATGCGCTGCGTCATTCGTTCGCCACGCATCTTCTGGGCAGCGGCGCGGATCTGCGAGCGATTCAGGAATTGCTCGGCCACGCGAGCTTATCGACGACGCAGATCTACACCGAGGTTGACCGCGAGACGCTACTGCGTATTTACGATCGGGCGCATCCCCGCGCCGGGGAGCGGGTTCACATTGCTGGCGATGCGGGCGGGCACGCATAGTGACGTGAGCTGAGTGTGCGCTGTCTTACTAAGGTCGTCCCGGAAAGCGTAAAGCGCTGATCCGGGATCCACTCGCATGTCATCGAATTGGCGATGTGATTAGGCTCAGGCTCTGGCGGCCGGGGCGACGTTTCGAACATCCACTCGATTGACACGTGCTACTCGCTCGCGGCGCCGCGCAGGCTGAGGACATTAAGAGCTTTTGGCCGGATCGAGAATTCGGCGGGCGATTTGACCTCAGTCACCTCGCCATCGACCGTCATGCCGATGGTCTCAGCTTGCGAGCCGACCGAGCAGCTGGCGCATTTCTCGATTCGAATGTCGTCAGCACTGGATAAATCCCCTGCAACGGCTTTGAATATCACCGACAGGAAATCCACCACGCCCTGCGATTGCGGGATGTAAACGCCAAGCTGTCCGCTGTCGAGCGCCTGCCGGATCGGGCGGAAACCTTCGGAGCCAGCGTAAAGATTATTTGCAACGATTAGCGTATTGGTGTTGACCTGCTCGCTGCGGCCATCGACCACAATTGTATAATCTTGTGGCTCTGCAGCCGCAACCGCACCGAGGAAACCGGCTGTGGCGCTTGCCGTCTCAGCAAGCGTTTCCGCGTCCCGGATCGCTTCGCGGGATTCCGCAGCGGAAGTGAACGCCCCGAACACAACATTGTTGAGAAAAGCCCGGCCGTTTACGAAGGCGACGTCGATCCGCTCGGGGCGGGCGCGGCCGATCTCGCGAATGGCGGTTTCCAAGTCCGCGCTAAAACCCAGATCGCGCGAGAGCATGTTCATCGTCCCACCCGGGAGGGGCACGAACACGGTATCCGTCCCGGCGAGAATTCCTGCGATCGCCGCCGCCGTTCCGTCGCCCGCGATCAGCAGCACCCGATGGATCTGCGGATCGGCGGCGGATCGTTGCGCGGCGGCAATCAGAGCAGGTGTCTGACCTACGAGGATTTCAACGAACTCATCGGGAACATTGGCACGCACAAATTCGCGGCAAATTTCAACGCCCGAGCTGAGCACCGTTCCCGATTTTTCGTTGATCAGCAGTTGCGTGGCCATGGGCTTCAGCTTTGCGGCTTGATGTGTAAGCTAAAAGCCCGAGAATACGGTGCCGACCCAAAGCAGGATATAGGCGAGCAGCAGCACTTCAAATGTGTTTCCCGAGACGATGGGCGACAGCACGGGCACGAAAACCCCGGCATAGACCATCAGCACGACGACGACGGCGAGGATCGTCGAAATAAGCCATATTGCGAATGTTGGCCGCGACATTGATATTCCCCTCTCAGTGTTGCTACGGACATGGCAATAGCGGCCACCTCGCCGCTGCCCCGTATGCTAGCACCAAACAAGCGCCATTGTGGATAGTTCCAGCGCGCGTCGCGTTATCGGGCAGCGTCCGGGCGATCGCCGCTTGCGGCCGGAATATCGGGGCGCGCGAGCTCGAACACGGCTGGGGTCATGCTTTGCGGGAGGTCCTCATAGCCGACCCGCTCTTCAGGCGGCAAGGGCGCGCGCCGCGTCATCCTGTAGACGATGGCGAGGCCGATCAGCACATGGATCGCCGCCGTATAGAGAAACAAGCTGCCATGCCCGAATTGCTGCTTCAACACCGAGGCGATGAACGGGCCGAAGATGGCTCCGATGCCGAATAGGAGCATCAGATTGCTGCTAATATTGACGGCCTCGCCCGGCTCGGCGAGATCGTTGGCGTGGGCGAACGAGACCCAATAGATCGGCAGCGCGCAGACGCCGAAAACGCCAGCCAGCGCCAGCTTGAGCAGCGGCGAGGCGTCGCCGGCGGCAAACAGCAGGCAGCCGGTCAGCGCCGCGCCCAAACAGAGCGCCGCCAGCACCCGCCGCCGGTCGACGCGGTCGGAGACGCGCCCGACCGGCCATTGCGCCAGCGCGCCGCCGACGACGGCAAGGCTCACAAAAGCCGCGATGAACGGGCCGGTTAGACCGCTATCGCGGGCGTAAACCGGTGCGAGGGTCCAAAACGCGCCATTGGCCAGCCCCGCCCCCAGGCATCCGGCCACCGCCGCCGGCGAGACGCGATAGAGTTTGCGAATCTGCACACGCGGTCGCAATGGCGGCGCGGGTGAGGGCGTCAAGGTAAGGGCGAGCGGCACCGCGGCGAGGGAGCAGAGAATTGCGATCAGCGAAAACAACCGGAAATCGTCCGGCGCGGCGACATTGCTGAGCTGCTGGCCGAGCGTCAGCGACCCGAAATTGATCGTGGTGTAAATGCTCATCACCTGGCCACGATTGGCGTTGGTCGCGACGCTCGTCAGCCAGCTCTCAACGACATTCATGATCCCGGCGAAGCAGATGCCGGTAAGGCCCCGGAACAGCCACCATATTGCCGGCTCCGGCCACATGGCCTCGATCAGCGGTGAGATGGTCGCAATTGCCGCGAAGGCGGAGAAGGCGCGGATATGGCCGACCCGGGCGATCACGCGCGGCCCGACAAGGCAGCCGAGCGTCAGGCCGGTGAAATAGGACGAGCCGATCAGGCCAATCTCGATGGCGCTGAAGCCTTGGATCGCTCCGCGCAAGGGCAGCAGCACGCCTTCGAGCCCGTTCGCCGCCAGGATGATTGACACGCTGATAAGGAGGGCGGTGATCGGCTTGATGATGGCTGGCATAGGGGCTGGCCTTTTTGATCATGCCGTCAGGCTGGCTTCAGCGTCCCCGGTTTTGCTCGTAGCGCTTCCGGGTTTCCTCGTTCGGCGGGTAAAGCCCCGGCAGCGCCACTCCGGCCCGCACCTCGCCGACCACCCATGCCTCGAAAGCCTCTTGCTCGGTTGCCAGCGCAAGCACGTCGATGACGAGCGCCTGCGGCACGACCACAGCGCCGTCCCTGTCGGCGACGATCAGATCGTCCGGAAAGATCGCGACGCCGCCGCAGCCGACCGGCTCTTGCCAATTGACGAATGTCAGCCCGGCAACCGAGGGTGGAGCGGCTGCGCCCGCCGCCCAGACATTGAGTCCGGTTGCGAGAACGCCCTCCAGATCACGGACGACGCCATCGGTCACCATCGCCGCAACTTTGCGGTGCTGCATTCTTGCGCAGAGAATATCGCCGAACACGCCCGCATCTGTGCAACCATCCGCGCCTACGACCGCAACGCATCCTTCCGGCATGGCTTCGATGGCGGCGCGCGTCGAAATTGGCGACGACCAGGAGGCCGGCGTCGCAAGGTCTTCGCGCGCTGGGACAAACCGCAAGGTGAAGGCCGGCCCGGCAACCCGGCCGCTTGCCGCGAGCGGAAAGGCGCCGTGCACCCAAATATTCCGCAGACCCTTCTTCAAGAGCACGGTTGTCAGCGTGGCCGTTGTGACCGTCTTATAGGCTTCGATGATGTCTGTTGAATAGGGCGGCATTTTCCCAACTCTGCTTTGAGATGCGGCACCATATCGCGCCAGGCCGGGCCTGTCTTGCGCGCAATCGCTGACGTCAATTTGATCGCCGCCCTGCCAATGCGCGCGAAACCGATGCTATGCTCTACTGGATTGTAAGGAAAGGGAGCCACGCATGACCGCACGTCGCGATCGCATTCTTGGCCTGCTGCTTCTGGCGATGGCGGCGTTCGTCGCCGGCCTGGCCGCCCACCCTGGCACGGCGACAGCGAGCCGCTGCCTTGCTCTAGCCGAGTTAAACCCCGGCGTGAAATTCGTGTCGCTGAATTCAGCCGCGCTTGCGAAGCCGGAAGTGCGGATCACGTTCATCGGCCATGCCACCTTTCGCATCGAGACGAGCGGTGGCGTCGTGATCGCGACCGATTATTCAGGTTTCGCCGGATCGGGGCCGCTGCCGGATGTCGTGACCATGAATCACGCGCACAGCACCCATTACACCGATTACCCGGACCCGAAAATCAAACAGGTGCTGCGCGGTTGGCCCAGGAACGGCGCCCGCGCCGAGCATGATGTAACAGTGGGCGACGTGGTCATCCGCAACGTGACCACCGACATCCGCAGCTGGATGACCGGGCAATTCGAGAAGGACGGAAATTCCATCTTTATCATCGAGGTGGCGGATTTGTGCATCGGCCATCTGGGCCATCTTCACCACACGCTTGGACCCGAATATCTCGGCCTGATCGGCCAGCTCGACGTGGTCATGGTGCCGGTCGACGGCTCCTATACGATGGACCAGCGCGCGATGATCGAGGTGTTGAAGCTGCTCAAGGCGCGGCTGGTGCTGCCGATGCATTACTTCAACGGGGTGACGCTATCGACCTTCCTGTCGCGGTTGGATGAGAGCTTCGACATCGAAATGAGCAACACGCAGACCATCACCGTGTCGGCGGCGACCTTGCCGGCAAAGCCCAGGGTTGTCGTCGTTCGTCCAGGCTACGAAGGTGCGCCGCTCGATTGAATGTTGCGCAAGTGTTTGCGGCGCCAGGGCGTTGGACGGCTCAGGACGGAAGCTGATCGACGTTGACGCCCAGCGTAATGGCGCCTATGACCTTGCCGCTTTCCGGGTCCGCTATGGGCACGCTGACCTGGACCTGCAATTGCCCGGTGGATTGGTCCTTCTCCACGCTGTCGACGAAAATCGCACCTGGACCCGCCTTAAAACTCTTTTGCCATTTGGCTTCATCCCCCTGCCAGTAATCCGAGGTGGTGTCGCTTTGCCCGACATTCAGCCCTCTATTGTCCATGACGAAGATCTCGGTAATCAGGCCGCGCGATGCCTCCTGCTTCTGACGCAGGAATGCGGAAAGGTTATTCTTTAGCACGCCGTCGATCAGGGGCTTTTGCGCCGTGGCAAGCTGGGTGGTCCAATCTTTGTCGAGCTGTTCAATATCGGTCTCGCTCAGCACCGCGTTTTTCGAATTCTGGGCCTTAATCGTGTCAATCACGAGCCTGTCCCTCAGCCAATGCTGAACGTTGGCGGCGATATATCGCTTGACCTCGGTGACGTGGGCTTCCTCGCTCCGCGCGGCTGTCGAACCCAGGGCGAGGGCCGACAGAATTGCCGCGATTGCCAGAATATGCCGAGACATCGTTCACCTGGGTAGGCGTCGCATGGCAGGCGACATGGGTCGTCTTGGTGTTCTACAGCAGGGTTGTTAAGTTTGGGCGAAGACCCGGTCGGGCGGCCGAAGTCCGATCAGGATCAACCGATCAGGGGCGCGAATTCCTCGATTACGGCTTCGTAAACCTTCCGTTTGAAAGGAACGATAAGCTCGGGCAACTCGTCCGGCGCCGCCCAGCGCCAGGCTTCGAATTCCGGCTCGTGACCGCCTGGCGGGCTGTGGATATTGAAATCGGCGTCGATGCCGGTGAAGCGCATCGCGTACCATTTCTGCCGCTGGCCGCGATATTTGCCCTTGAGCGCGGAGCCGAGAAGCGCGGGCGGCAGATCATAATCCAGCCAGCGGCGCGTTTCGGCGATGATCTCGGCTTTGTCCGTGCCGGTTTCTTCGGCGAGTTCACGCAACGCTGCCACCTCGGGCGCTTCGCCTTCGTCAATCCCGCCTTGCGGCATCTGCCAATTCTCAGCGTCTTCGACGATCCGCGAAGAGCGCCGCCCGATCCACACCAGGCGATCCGCGTTGATCAGCATGATGCCGACGCAAGCGCGATAAGGCATGAGCGCGGGATCGACGGCCTGAAGATTTCGGCTCATGACGCTCCAGGCGTCTGCGCCAGCGCGCCCACAGGCACGAGGGTGATACCCTCGGCCGCAAGGGTTTGCGACCAGGCTTGAAGTTCCTCGATCGTGGAACGCGAAGCGTAGCCCATGCCGATAGCGCTACCACCCTTGCGCGCCACGGCGATGAGACGCCCCAACGCCTTTTTGATCGCGGCAGGATCGGGATTAGAGTCGATCATCACGTCGGCCCCACCGTAGCGCAGGCCGATTTCCGCCGCGACGCCGCGCAGCACGGCATGGCTGTTATTGCCTTCGCCGACATAGATCAGGCCACGCGATTTAATATTCTCAAGGATAGGTTTCAGCGCCGCTTTGGATTGCAGCAGCTTGCCGCCGAGAAAATTGGTGACGCCGCTATGGCCTTCGAAGCGCTCTAGAATATTTCCCAGCCGTGAGGCATTTTCGTCGGCGGAAGAGCCTGCCAACAAGGTTTCCGGGCCTGGGTCATTGAGCGGGTAGTCCGACGGCTCCAGGGGAAGCTGGATAATCACCTCATGACCGCGCTCCCGCGCCGCGCCCGCCCATTGTTGAGCGCCGCCGGTATACGGCATGAAGCCAAGTGAAATCGCGGAGGGCAGCTTTGTCACCGCGTCGCTGCTGGTGCGCTCGTCGCGGCCGACACCGCGAAGCAGGATCGCGATCCGCACTTGCTTTGGCGTGGCGACCTCCGTGGTGGTGAATTGAGTCCCTGCCCAGCCGTTCAAAGCTGCGGTCTTTTCGGGCGAGACCGCCGGAGGACGGCGTAAGGGCAGCGGCGGTGGCGGGCCCGCGGCAGGTGGAGGCGCAACCTCCGCCGGGGCTTCCTTCTCATTCAGAGCCGCAAGCACCGACCCGAGATCGTCCTTCGGTTCGCCGTTCGCGCCAAGAGTGGGATCCTCGGTCGCCTGCGGGGCAGCCGGGACAGCCGTGTCCTTGTCCACTGTCTTGAAGAGCGGCTTGTCGGTATCGAGGCCGGCAAGTGCGGTGCCGGGCGGTGGTGCGGGGATCTGCTCTCGTTGCGGCTGTGATTGGGCGGCTTGTCGGCCCGCGGCCGAACCGCGCAAATCCGGCGGGTCGGTATCCGCAACTGTGCCGCGCGTGCCCGTCGCGACGGAAAACCTTTCCTCGGTCTTGATCGGATCACCCAAGCTCTGGCCGGACGGGTCTTCGGCTTCCGCCTCAGCGTTCGGCTTGCCGTCGGCGGTTTCCAAGCGCTTGAGCCGTTCGGCCGCCTCGGCGTAAAGATCGCGCTCTGGCTGCTCCTCACCCGGGCCCTGCGCGGCGGGCATCTGGCTGGAGTCGATGCTCAATACGATCTTGGCCCCGCCTGCGTCGTCCGGCGTTTGCAGCGCATAGAACGCAAACAGCGCCGCCAAAGTCAGAAAAGCGCCCGTCGCAGTATAAAATAAGACTCTCATGGCTCGTATGCCCGTTATGCGCGGACCATTCGCTGGAGCGTCACTATAGTCAACGATTCTGATCGTGACCCTCGAAAAAGCGCTTTGCTCCCAACAATAAGGGCGCGCAGGGACAAGAAATCCTAGTCCCAACGCGCCTTTATCGAATTCGTGGAATACGGCGCTATTGCGCCGTTTTTTCCGTAGCAGCCGGGATCTCAACCTTTTTTTGCGCAACGTCCAGACCGCGCAGAAGGTTCAAAGCGTATTGCAGCTGCGTGTCCTTTTCCTTTTCCTTCGGCACATAGGCCAAGCTGCCCGAGCTCTCGCCATCATCGTTCTTCAAATGACCGCGCAAGCTCGCCTCGCCTCTGGGCTTGGTGCTCTTCGACGCCTTCAGCAGGTCCTCGGGGAGATCCTGCTCCACGACCGTATCCGGGTCGATGCCCTTGGCCTGGATAGAGCGGCCGGACGGGGTGTAGTAGCGGGCCGTCGTCAGGCGGATGGCACCGTTCGATCCCAGCGGGATGATGGTCTGCACAGAGCCTTTGCCAAAGGAGCGGGTGCCAATGACGGTCGCCCGCTTATGGTCCTGCAGCGCGCCAGCGACGATTTCCGACGCCGAAGCCGAACCGCCATTGATGAGCACGACGATCTTCAGCTGATCCGTTAGATCGCCGGGGCGAGCATTGGACCGCTGCGTTTCGTTCAGGTTCCGACCGCGGGTCAAAACGATAGCACCCTTGTCCAGGAAGGCATCCGAGACGGAGATTGCCTGATCCAGGAGACCGCCTGGATTGTTGCGCAGATCGACGATGTAGCCCCTCAAATTTGCGCCAGACTCTTTCTTCAGATTCTGGATCGCCAGTTTCAGCTCGTCATAGGTCTGCTCGCTGAACTGCTTGATGCGGAGATAGCCGACATCGCTGCCTTCCATATTCGCGCGAACCGGATTGATGCGGATAATGTCACGGTTGATTTTCACATCGAACGGATCGGTGTTCTGACGAACGACCGTGATCACGATCGGCGTATCCACCGGGCCGCGCATCTTCTCGACCGCCTGCTCCAGCGTCAGTCCTTGAATGGAAACGCCGTCCAGATGCGAGATGAGGTCGCCTGAGAGGACGCCGGCTTTCTCGGCGGGCGTGTTCTCGATTGGCGAGACCACCTTGACCACACCCTCCTCCATCGTGACCTCGATGCCGAGGCCGCCGAATTCGCCGCGCGTCTGCACCTGCATGTCGCGGAAATGTTTTGGATTGAGATAAGTCGAGTGCGGATCGAGACCGCTTAGCATTCCATTGATCGCCGATTCGATCAGCACGCTATCGTCGGGCGCCTCGACATAGTCGGAGCGGACGCGCTCAAGCACATCGCCGAATAAATCGAGGTGACGATAAATCTCCGAATTCGCGGCCGTCGCCGACTGCGAGCGCGTTGCATTTATCATCGAGGTGCCCGCCGCCACGAAGGCGAGCAATACAAGCATCCAAGTGGCAAAGTCCGATTTCCGCATATTTTCAACCTTCCTTCACGCCCTCCGACCACCATGGGTCGGGATCTACGGGGCGGGCGTCCTTACGAAATTCGATGTAGAGAACAGGATTTCCTGACTGCACCGAGCCCGAACTTTGCGGCGGCTTCTTGCTCATCGCCGCAACGGGTTCTCCCGCAAGAACGAATTGACCAACGTTTGTGTAAATCTGGTCTAAACCTGCAAGTAGGATATGATAGCCTCCACCGGCATTGATTATCAAGAGTTGCCCGTAGCTGCGGAACTGTCCCGCATAAATAACCCAGCCGTCTGAGGGCGATGTGATTTGTCCCTCGCCGCGGGTTTCGATGGAGACACCTTCTGATTTCCCGCCGGCCTCATCGCGCGTGCCGAAAGATTTCAGGCGCTTTCCTTGCGCCGGAAGCGGCAGCAAGCCTTTGGCTTTCTCAAATGGAATGGCTGGTTTCAAGCGGCCTGGCTGTATGAATGCTGTCTGTTTCACCGCCGGCTTCAACTCAATAGCGGGGCCAAGCTGTTTCAGCTCCGCTTCATAGGCCGCTAGATTGGAGCGGTTTGCAACTTCCGCGTCCAGCCGTTTCAGCAGATCGCCGAGATCCGTCACGGCGCGGCTGTGACGAGTTGACGCAACTTTAAGGTTTTCCACGCGCTCTTGATTTTTCTGCAGCCTCTCGCGCTTCTGCGCCAGCAACTGGCCGATCTCGCCTTTGAGCCGGCCGAAATCCGTTTGCGCCTCGGCCAGGCGAACTTGCTCTTGCCGCGACTGCGCAATGATCGTGTTGAGATCGGTCAGCGTCTCGGCCAGCGTGTCGGCCTCTTTCTTGAAGCCTGGAAAGAACGACGACAAGATCATCGCGCTGCGAACCATGCGCAGCGCGTCATTGCGCTCGGTGATCATCACCGGTGGCGGCTCCCGCCCCATGCGCTGCATCACGCCAAGCATCTGCGCGATCTTGGCCCGGCTTTCATTGAGCGCGACACCGATGCGCGCTTCCTGCCTCGTCAGGTCCTCGATCTCACCCTCGGAACGGGTCAGCTGTTTTTCGCTCTGCTGAAGCTTTTGCGCCGATTCGATCAGTTTGGTTTGCAGCACCGCGCTCTCGGCGCTTAGCGTTTGCGTTTCGCTTTCGAGCCCCTGGCGTTCTTCCTGGACCCGCTCGAGCTCCTTCTGATGCTGCTCGAACAAGCGGCGCGCTTCTTCGATGTCGATGGTCTTGCCGTCGAGCGATTTCACCGGCTTCTCGCCGGCGGCGGGCTTCTGCGGCTTTGGGGCGGGCGCTTGGGCGACCGTAAATCGCGCGCTATCCCAAGCGGCGGCAGACCCAGCGCACAGAAGACCGGCTGCCACGAAAAAACTCGCTGCCGGCAGGGCCGAAGTCTTGCGACACAGCGTCGTCAGTGTGAATGAAATCGAGCTCAAGCCGAGTGCGGTCCCAAGAGAATGCCAACCCATGCGCGAAGACTAAGCAATGTTCCGCCAAACGCCAAACACAATGACGCGTTTTTGCTTAAGGCGGGCAAATGCGGCGGGATAACACCGCCACGGGCCGAAAAGTAGCTTCACGTCAAATCGCGGCAAGCTGGTGGCAAGCGCACGAGATTATCGGATGTCGGCGCTTGGGAGTCGATGCCGGAGGCTTAGCGTAGGATCATTTCGGATCGCTCCGCTCCACGCCCTTTTATCATGGGTCATTTTACCAAGTGTTTCGTCGAAGACTGAGCGTTCCGCTCTTTGTTAATTTCGCAGCAGGGTTATAAGCTGGCGGCATTGCAATCCAAGGGTCAATTCATGTCGCACAAACTGTGGATCATAGTTCTGTCAGCGTTATCAGGCTGCGTCGTCAACGCCGCCCATGCTCAAACCCTGCCAAGCGAGATCAGCGCTCCCGATGGCGCAACCGTGGTTGCGGTTCTTCACGCGGAAGGCGCGCAAATCTATGAATGCAAAGCCAATGCGGGTGGCAAGCTCGAATGGCAGTTCCGCGAACCTGTCGCCACGCTGATGCTCGATGGCAAGACCGTGGGCCGCCATTATGCCGGTCCGAATTGGGAGCATGTCGATGGCAGCGCCGTAAGCGGCAAGGTCAGCGGCAAAGCGCCAGGCGCCACGAAGGATGACATTTTGCTATTGCGGCTCGACGGCACGGGCCGGGGCAACGGTCTTCTCGCCGGGGTCACGACGATTCAGCGCATCGAGACGCGCGGCGGCGTCATGGAAGGGGCGTGTGACAAATCGGGCGAGTTTGCGGCTAAGACGTATTCTTGCGACTATGTTTTCTTGAAACCAAAATCTTGATCGTCGCTCCGACGTGGAATACTGGTTCCCCCGCTTTCTCGGGGATGATACCAAATTATCCAAAGATCATGGTCAAGTGCGGTGATAGGGGTGCCCGGCGAGGATCGAGGCGGCGCGGTAGAGCTGTTCCGCCAGTATGGCGCGCGCCAAGCCGTGCGGTAGGGTGAGTCGGCCGAGGGAGAGTGTGAGAAACGCCTCGGCGGCAAAAGCTTGGTCTAGGCCATCAGGGCCGCCTACAACAAAGCAAAGATGGCGGGCGCCGTCGTCTCTCAGCTTAGCGAGCATTTCGGCGAATGCGGCGCTGCCGACCGCTTTTCCACCTTCATCCAGAGCGACAATCCTAGCGTCGGTTGGAATTTTCTTGCGCAGCTCGGCAGCCTCGAACGCTTTACGCTCAGGGGCGGATCGCGCGTTGCTTTCGGTCAGCTCAGTCACACCCACGCCGCCAAAGCCGAGCGGGGCGCCGATCTGTTGGAAACGCTGACGGTAGCGCTCCACGATCGCGCGTTCCGCCTCTTCCTTGAGACGCCCCACGCAGAGGATGTGGAGTTTCATCCCGCCGCCCTGGCCATGCTGGCTTGCTGGGCGGCGGATGACGGTTTCAAAACTTAAACGGCGACCGGGTCAGTCGGTCTGTCGGCTGACCACATTTTTTCCAGATTATAGAACTGGCGCACTTCGGGCCTGAAGATGTGAACGATCACATCACCGGAGTCGATGAGCACCCAGTCGCAATGCGGAAGACCTTCCACGCGCAGATTGCGCAGGCCATCGCTTTTCAGCTTTTCAACCACTTGGTCGGCGATGGCCCCGACATGTCTCTGCGACCGTCCGGACGCAATAACCATGTGATCGCCAATCGACGTCTTGCCGTAAAGGTCGATGGAGACAACATCTTCAGCTTTTGCGTCGGAAAGGGAGTCGAGCACAGTCGTTAGGATGGGCGCCGAGGCTTCGTCGTTAGCCACCGGCGCGGCTTCAGGCTTGCCACGTAGGGCCGCCCCTGTCGATGTGTGCATGATCAGATCGGTTTCCTTCCGTCTTGGATCCGGTTTGTCGCTCGATCCCGGGATTAGACGGGACCGTAGCAATGGCGGATGTCACCCGCATAACTCTCCCAACATGGCGAATGTGCCTTATTGGGGTAAGATTATCAAGGTTGGTGTCAAGCAAGAGAGAAGAAATATTTGAATCAAATGCGGGAACTTAGTGTGCAGTGCGGCATTTCGGCCTGTCGATCGCGTCACGAATAGCCGTTGAGGATAAATCGCAAAGCGGCAAGGTGAGATAAGCCCAGGCTGGCGGCGCGCGAAACGCGAGCTCCGCCGCGGCGTTTTCCGGGATGCGCGAGGCGGCAAAGCGGATCGCAGCGGGCGATGCGAGGGCGACTTGGCGCGCCTCGGGCCGGTCAAGCACGAGGATCGGGATCGAGGCGAACAATCCGGTCCAATTGCGCCACCGATGGAATCCGGCAAGATTGTCGCCACCCATGAGCCAGACGAAACGCACACCTGGATATCGTCTTTGCAGAAAGCGGACGGTGTCGATGGCGTAGGAGGTCGGCATCGACGCTTCAAAAGCCGTGACCTCGATCTTGGGATGCGCCGCGAGCCTGCGGGCGCATCGAAGGCGGTCGGACAGGCTCGCCAACCCATCGCCGCTCTTCAGCGGGTTTCCGGGCGTCACAAGCCACCAAACTTTGTCGAGGCGTAGCCGCTGCAGCGCCGTCAGACTGATATGGCGATGCCCGTCATGCGCCGGATTGAAGGACCCGCCCAACAGTCCGATCCGCATGGCTGCCAAGGCAGGAGGCGGTTTCGCCCCGACGCTTTGGGCTTGCCTGGTGCTCATAAGCGGGCCGCGATCAGGACGCCGGCGAGTCGGTGTCGCTGATCCCGAGACGGATGGCGATGGACCGGCGATGCGCCTCGAACCCTTCCGCCCGCGCAAGGGCCATCGCGGCGGGGCCAAGCGCGGCAAGGCTTCGCTCACTGAGACGCAGGATCGAGGTGCGCTTCATGAAATCGAGCACACTAAGGCCGGATGAAAACCGCGCCGAGCGCGCCGTCGGCAGTACATGGTTGGAACCGGCGACGTAATCGCCGATCGCTTCCGGCGTCATGCGGCCTAGAAAAATCGCGCCGGCATTGCGGATCTTGGCCATCAGCGCCTCGGCATTGGCGGTTTTCAGTTCAAGATGTTCCGGCGCTATCCGGTCGATGACCGGCGGCGCCTGTTCGAAATCCTTAACGAGAATGATCGCGCCGTTGTCCCGCCAACTTGCCCTGGCGATTTCGGCGCGCGTCAATTTCTCAAGCTGGCCGGCGACCGCCGCCTCGACGGCGTCGGCGAAGGCTGCGTCATCGGTGATGAGGATGGCTTGCGCGGCCTCATCATGCTCGGCTTGAGCTAGAAGGTCGGCGGCCACCCATCGGGGGTCGCTTTCACGGTCGGCGACAATGAGCACTTCCGACGGCCCGGCGATCATGTCGATACCGACCGTCCCGAAGACTTGCCGCTTGGCGGCGGCAACATAGGCATTGCCTGGACCTATAATCTTGGCCACCGGCGCGATGCTCTCGGTTCCAAAAGCGAGCGCCGCAATCGCCTGCGCGCCGCCAATCGGGTAAATCTCATGCACCCCCGCCAGTCTCGCGGCGGCTAGCACCAGGGGGTTGATATCGCCCTTATGCGCGGGGACGCACATCGCAATGCGCGGGACACCGGCCACTTTGGCCGGGATGGCGTTCATCAGCACCGAGCTGGGATAGCTGCCTTGCCCGCCCGGAACATAGAGCCCGACCGCCTCGATGGCGGTCCAGCGATGACCGATTTCGGCGCCGCAGCTATCGGTGTAGCTGTCGTCGGCGGGGAGCTGACGGCGGTGATGGGTTTCGATTCGCTCGGCGGCGAAGCGCAGCGCGTGCAGTTCGTCTTCGCCGGTCTTGGCGATGGCGGCGTCGATTGCCTCGTCGCTAAGGCGGATGCTTTCAGGTTGCAGCTCCAGCCGGTCGAAGTGCTTTGTATAGTGGATCAGCGCCGCGTCGCCGCGCTCGCGCACGTCCCGGATGATCTCACGCACCGCGTCGTCCACGTCCTCGGATTGCTCGCGCTTGGCCGCCAGCAAGGCCGTGAACTGCGCCTCAAAGTCGGGGTTGTCGATCGTGAGCCTAAGCACCATGGGATCAGCTCGCAGTGTTTGCGTCGGTGTTGTCGTCGGGATGATCGGGTTTCAGCGGCGTCTTCCATGACGGACCGAGATCGCGCAGTTCGGCCTCGATGCAATCCACCTCCAGCCGGATCGCTCCGCCACCGGCAAAGTAAAGCGTCACATGACCGCTGGGCGATTCAGCTGGCTCGAAACCGATCGCCAGGAGTTCGAGCGAGTCGCTCTTAATGTCGAGCGCAAGGCTCCGATGCTGGGCGCTCAGCACCTTCTCGAAGCGCAAGGCGCAGCGCCTTCGTTCATACCCGCCGCCATTGCCCGTATGCGACTCGACCGCGCTCAACCAATCGAAACGGCTGAGCACGGCGGCAAAGCGACGTTCGCGCGGAATGAAAGCCATGTCCTCGACCCGCAGCACGGCGTCTTGAAGATTGGCGGACAAAACCTTCAGATCATCGTCATCAAGAGCGATAAGTTTTAGCAGTTCCATGAGGGTGAGCCGGGCCAGAGAAATATGATTTAGTAGGAATATGCGCAGGCGCGCGAGAATCGCAAGGGAGGCCACGGGCGCGCGTCCCACCTTTCCCCAGTCGTCGCCGCGGCGGGTTCGGTGCGTCGAGCCGGACCGCGGATCGGCTTTCAGCCGTCCGGGAGGCGAACCGGAGGAGGCGCTAACCCGAGATGCGTTCGACGCTAGCGCCGCAGGCGCAAAGCTTCTCTTCAAGCCGCTCGAAACCCCGGTCGAGATGGTAGACCCGGTTGATCGTCGTCTCGCCCTGCGCCATCAGCCCGGCGATCACCAGCGACACCGACGCGCGCAGATCCGTCGCCATGACCTCGGCGCCGGTGAGCGCCGTGACGCCGCGCACGAAAGCGGTGTCGCCCTGAATCCGGATGTCCGCGCCGAGCCGGGCCAGTTCCTGCACATGCAAGAAGCGGTTCTCGAAAATCGTCTCGCGGATTTTGGCCTCGCCTGAGCTGATCGCCATCAGCGCCATGAGCTGCGCTTGGAGATCGGTTGGGAAACCGGGGAAAGGCTGCGTCTCGACCTCGACCGGCGCGATCCCGGCGCCGTTGCGCGCCACCCGAATGCCGCGATTGGTCTCGGTGATCTGAACCCCGGCCGCGCGCAGCACATTCAGCGTTTCCTGCAGCAGATCGGCGCGCGCGCCCTCCAGCAGCACATCGCCGCCCGCCGCCGCGACGGCCATCGCATAAGTGCCGGTCTCGATCCGGTCGGGCAGCACCGAGTGAACCGCCCCTTCCAGATAGTCGACGCCCTGGATGCGGAGCGTCGGCGTGTCGATACCCTCGATCAACGCTCCCATTTTGACGAGACAGGCCGCCAAATCGCCGACCTCAGGCTCCATCGCGGCGTTTTCAATCAGCGTCTCGCCCTTGGCCAGGACGGCGGCCATCAGCACATTATGCGTCGCGCCGACCGAGACTTTCGGGAATTCGATATGCGCGCCGCGCAGACCTTGCGGGGCCTTGGCGACGACATAGCCGCCGGACAGCTCCATCTCAGCGCCGAGTTTCTGCAAGCCCATCAGATGCAGATCGACCGGCCGTGTGCCGATAGCGCAGCCCCCTGGCAGCGAGACGATCGCGTTGCGGTAGCGCGCGAGCAGCGGTCCGAGCACCCAGAAGCTCGCCCGCATCCGGCGGACCATGTCGTAAGGGGCGCGCGTATCGACGATGTCGCGGGCGGTGAGGTGGAAGGTCTCGCCGCTATGGCCGCCATTATTCGCGCGCTTGCCGTCCACCGCGCAGTCGACCCCGTGATTACGCAGAATGCGTGCGAGAAGATTGGTGTCGGCAAGATTGGGAACGTTTTTCAGCGTCAGCGTGTCAGACGTGAGCAAACTGGCGATCATCAGGGGAAGGGCAGCGTTTTTGGCGCCGCTGATGGGAATGACGCCATTGAGCGGACGACCGCCCTCGATGCGAATCTGATCCATAAATGCCGCCGCCGGTGGGAGTTGCGCTCAATTGAGCTGATTCCATTAAGGTTTAGACGAGCGCATAGGGCGGCGCAAGGGCGGCGGGCGGACAAAGCTTTACCGATCACCAGGCGTTGGTTTGGAGCCGGTGTTTTTACGGGCCCGCATCTGCGCTTTGCGTTTTTTTAAATTTTCGCGCATTTCGGCCGCAAGCCGATCCTCGCGCTGCTTGCGCGCCGCTTCCTTAGGGGAAGGTTCGTCGGCCATGATGGCTCGCTTTGTAAGGTCCAATAGAGCGTAACCCGACTCCTCCAAGCTTTCCACCTCGGATCCTCCAACAGGTTGAAACTTACGTTTGGGATTTTCGTTGACGATAATAAGCTAGTTATATAAACAATAAATTATATAACGAGTAGAACATGCAAAACCTCGATACCGCCTTCTCCGCCCTTGCCGACCCGACACGCCGGGCAATCCTTGCCCGCCTTGCATTAGGCGAGGCGACCGTGATGGAACTGGCCAACCCATTCGAAATGACGCAACCGGCCGTGTCTCGTCACCTGAAGGTGCTTGAAGGCGCGGGGCTGATTGTCCGCCGTGTCGAAGGCACGAAACGTCCGTGCCGACTGGCTCCAAACGGCATCGCCGCGGTCGATCAATGGCTGGCGATGCTGCGGGAAGCCTTGGCCCAGAATTACAACCGGCTAGATGAGGTTCTAGCCGCAATGCAGCCCGAGACGGGAAAGGACATGCCATGAGCAAAATGACACTTACGATCGAAGGCGACACACATGTCGTTATAACCCGGCGCTTCGCGGCGTCCCCTGAGGCCGTCTATCGGGCCCACACCGAGCCGAGCTTGATCCAAAAGTGGCTGCTTGGCCCAGATGGCTGGACGATGCCCGTTTGTGTGAACGAGGCAAGGCCCGGCGGGACGATCCGCTATGAGTGGACGGACGGAAAGGGCGGCGGGTTCCACCTGACCGGCGAATATCTGGAACTGGTGCCGTTCGGCCGGATCGTTCATTTGGAGCGGATGCATCTGCCCGACCCGACGCCGGACAACCGCGTCGAAACGAGGTTCGAGCAAGAGGCGGCCGGCACCTTGATGACCATGCGAATGACCTTGCCCAATGCCGAGACGCGGGCCGCCATGCTCGCGACCGGCATGGAGCACGGGATGGAAGCGAGCTATGTCCGGCTTGAGTCCATGATCTAGGGACGCTGTCAAAGAAACAGAATTTTGGGGAATGAGAACGATGCTATCCGCGCCACAGATCATCCAGACTAGTGTTCAAGAGGCCGCCGTCATCCGGCTCACCATTCCGCGCAGCGAGATGATGAAGATGTTCGGTCCTGCCGTTGGCGAACTGATGGGGGAACTCGTCGCGCAAGGGGTCGAGCCTGTCGGAGCGGTCTTTGCACACCACCTGCACATGACGCCGGACACCTTCGATTTCGAATTAGGTGTAAAGGTCTCGGCACCTGTTAAAGCTGCCGGGCGGGTGAAACCTGGCCAGCTTCCTGCGGTAAAGGCGGCGCGCATGGTCTATAGCGGCCCGTATGAAGGGCTTCCTTCCGCTTGGGGCGAGTTCAATAAATGGCTGAAGGCGAACGGCCATGAGCAAGCGGAAAATCTATGGGAGGTGTATTCGATCGGCCCTCAATCAACCGCCGATTCCGCAAGCTGGCGCACCGAACTGACTCGGCCGCTGACAAACTGATCCGGCGCCTGTCCATCAACCAATGTAAACTGCCTTGTTGTGAGGCCCTGGGCCATCTTCATGCTTGCTCCGCAAGACGTCACTTTCCGCATGATTCTGCGACAGCGGCCGCCTCGTCCGCGATGGTGTCGGCAATAGCCTCATTGATTGGACCGAGCAGAAGATGGTCGCCTAAGGTGTGGCCCTGGCCCGGGTGAATTTGCACCCTCCATGTTCCCGCCGTCAAATGGGCCGACGCCGCGGCGATCTGATCGGCCGGGTTCAACTGCGAGTCTTGGTCCCCGTAATGCAGGCTGATCGGCGTCTTCCATCGCGCCAGGCTAGCGGCGGCTGGCTGTGCGTCGACAAAGAAGTGTTTGCGCCATTGATAGGCGGCCACGACCAGATCGGCGTTCGGCCAGGGATCGGTGTCGGCGTGCGCGAGATCTTCAGCCTTAAGGGTTTCGTAGAAGGCCATTTGAGCCGCTCGAACCGCCGCAATATCCTCCGCGCGCCAAGCCCCGTTGGGATGGAGAAGCAGCTCCAGATTTTCGAAAACCGCCGACGGCGTGCGACGCCAGTTTGCCCGCACCTCATCATTGGCGATGACGCCATCGCGATTGGCGTCCATCAATTCCAGGGAGTATGCGTCGCGCTCCGCCGCCTGCCAGCGCATGATGTGCACCGGACTTTGCATCGCGGCGCCCATTCCAATGATGAGCGCCGGCGCCGGTGCCCCCCGATCCGCGAGGCGGCCGATATGCAGCATCCCTTCCGAATGGGCGAAAAACACGATGCAACGCGCTCCAAGCCCGTCCGGCGCAAGGCTCCAATCATAAACGGCCGCCAGATCCTCGCTCATCGTGCCGGTCGTCCGGGTGGCGAGCAATTGATTGTCCAGATATTGATCGGCGGCCGCGCCATATCGCACGCCGCGTCCATCGGCGCGAACTGTCGCGACGCCTCGCGCCTGGATCCTCGACGCCAGATCCTTGAAAATGAACTCTCGCGGCGTTTTGGTTTTGCCGAGCAGGGCATCGCGATCATAGATGCCGGAGCCCGGCACGAAGATCACCGCAACTTGCGGCCGGGGTGCGTTTGCAGCGAACTCGCCACGGATCTCGGTTCCGTCCGCCGACCGGACTTGAAATTCAGTCGCCAGGCAAGGGGCTCTTGGCGCGGCAATCAATAAGCTAAGGCTCAAAATTACTGACTTTACGCGAGCGCAGATCGGGACAGCTTTCAAATCTAAGTTTCCCGTAAACCTCCGGCTCATCGAAATCCCCGTCAAGATCATTTGCTGCTTGAAATGCAAACAGGGGCGCGCCGCGACGGCAACGCCCCTGCCATAGCTTTTGATCTTGCGCTAAACCGCTGCCATCGCGCCCGGCGCGTTCTTCTCCCGCCGCGTCATCAGCTTGTTCAGCGCGCTGATATAGGCGCGGGCCGAGGCGACCATCGTATCCGTATCGGCGCCGCGCCCGGTAACGGTCTTGCCGTTTTCCTCAAGCCGCACGCTGACCTCGGCCTGGGCGTCGGTGCCTTCGGTGACTGCGTGCACCTGATAGAGCGCCAGCCGCGCCTCATGCGGGACGAGCGCCTGGATCGCTTTGAAGGTCGCGTCCACCGGTCCGTCGCCGGTGCAGTCGGCCGTCACGTGCTGGCCGTCAATGTCGAGCGTGACGGTCGCCTTTTGCGGCCCGCCCGTCCCCGCAATGACAGTCATCGACAGCACCTTGATGCGGTCATGGGCGGTCGCGACTCCCTGATCGACGATAGCCTCAAGGTCCTCGTCAAACACATGCTTCTTCTTGTCGGCGAGGTCCTTCATGTTCTGGAACGCCACCTCGAAGGCGTTGTCGCCCAGCTCATAGCCCATTTCGCGCAGCTTTTCGCGCAAGGCATGGCGGCCGGAATGCTTACCCATGACCAGCGAGGATTCCTTCAAGCCGACGCTTTCCGGCGTCATGATCTCGTAGGTCTGGGCGTTCTTCAGCACGCCGTCCTGATGGATGCCGCTCTCATGCGCGAAGGCGTTCTTGCCGACGATGGCTTTGTTGTATTGCACCGGAAAGGCCGACACCGCCGAGACCAGCTTGGAGGCGCGCGCGAGATATTTCGAGTCGACGCCCGTCCAATAGGGCAGCACGTCGTTGCGGGTGTTGATCGCCATCACGACCTCCTCCAGCGCGGCGTTGCCCGCCCGCTCGCCGAGGCCGTTGATGGTGCATTCGATCTGCCGCGCGCCCGCCCGCAGGCCCGCCAGTGAGTTCGCGACCGCCAAGCCAAGATCATTATGGCAATGGGTGGAAAAGATAACCTGGTCGCCGCCGGGCACCTCCTCGCGAAGCATTTTGATGAGTGCATAGAATTCGTCCGGCGTCGTATAGCCGACCGTGTCGGGTATGTTGATGGTGGTCGCGCCCGCTTTGATCGCCGCCTCGACGACGCGGCGCAGAAACTCCGGCTCCGTGCGCGTTGCGTCCATCGCCGACCATTCCACATTGTCGGTGTAGCTCCTGGCGCGCGTCACCGAGGCGACCACAGCCTCGTAAACCTGATCCTGATCCATCCCGAGCTGATATTGCCGGTGCAGCGGCGAGGTGCCGATGAAGGTGTGAATGCGCGGACGCTCGGCATCCCGCAGCGCTTCGCCCGCCCGGTCGATGTCCTTCAGCCCGGCTCGCGCCAGACCGCAGACGACGGCGTTTTTCACCAATTTGCCGATCTCGAACACCGCCTGGAAATCGCCGTTGGAGGCGATGGGAAAGCCGGCCTCGATGATGTCGACGCCCATGTCGTCCAGCAATTCGGCGACCTGGAGCTTTTCCTCCAAGGTCATCGAGGCGCCGGGCGATTGTTCGCCATCGCGCAAGGTGGTGTCGAAAATGTAAACGCGGCTATCGGCGTCGCGCTTCACGCGTGCGATTTCGTCCGCTTTCGCTTCCATGGTCATGTGAATGTCCCTATTCGCCTCCGGCACGGTCGATCATAGGCCGGGAGTGTTGCGCTGTAATTCGAAAGCTCAATCCCCTAAGCGCCCAGCGTGAACCAGACGGCGCTCAGGGGCGAATAAGCAGGAGAAGCGCAAGGGAATTGCGGGCGGCGGACGCAGGCATGCGGCGGGAGCGGGCTGACAATGCGCCCGGCTCGGCTTGAAATTGCCTGCTTTGATCGTTGGTCACTGCCGCCACCAGAAAGACCGACCGAAAACACTTTGTTGTAACGGATGTCGGGGCGCGCGTGCAAGCCCCATACTTGCGAGCCGGATGAGCCATTGGCGCGGGTGCATCGCCGCCGCTTAAGGCCGCTCCGACAGACGCTCCAGCATCCGCCTGACAGCCCGCAATTGCGGCGCTTGGCGCTCCAGGAATTCACGGCCCGTATAGCCCCACCAATCCCAGCAGCCCTTAGGGTTGGACGGGCCGCTTTTCACCTGCGGGAACAAGAGCACGATGCGGTTGGTCTCGGCCCAGCGCGCATAGCCTGAGCCTTTGACGAAGCGGTCGCCGACGGCGGCAAACCCCTGTCTGCAGCCGTGATAGGCGATATGGACCGGGCAATTCGCCTGCGCTCTGCAGGAGGCGGGAATGTAGACCAGCCCGGCGCTATCGAAATCGGCCGGGGGAAGGGTGGCAAGGAAGGGCGCCTGGTCGAAACTGATAAAATGCGCCTCGACCGCTTCGCCAGCCGGGCGAAGCGGTCCGTAAAGCCGTTGCAGGATAGCGCCGGCTTGGTCGTAATCGCAGTCGTTTACAAAAGGTTCGCCCTCGGTCCCGCAGACCAAGCCCTGCGTTTCGGTCAAAAAGGCGTGCGCGGCGGTCTCGTGGGTGATGAAATCTATGTTCGACTCCTGAATGCCGGCCTTCCGGTAAAACGCCGCCGCCCCCTCAACGACCCCACGCTCGACTGTATCGTCTTTGCGGCTGGAGAAGAGATAGAGCTTGTCCTGCGCCAATTCGCTCAACGGGTCGATCCGGCCCTCCCTGGCGAGCTGTTTGGCGCGTTCGAGCAGTCCGTCGGGATTGGGGACGCTGGAGAAAAACCAGCCGTCCTCCATGCATCGGCTCTGCGCCCTGGCGACATTCCAGGGCAAGACCACGGGCCAAAACGGGTTCAATTCGCCCCCTGGCGTATGCGCGCAGGCATAGGGGCCGCCCGCGACCAGCGCCGCGCCGATCACGATCTGCGAATAGGCCACTTGAAACTGCCCGGCCATGTAGGCGCCGGAGGAAAGGCCGGACACGGTCGTTCGCATCAGATCGGCGCCGAGCGCGGGCAACGGCTCGGCGATGGCCGGCCTGACGAACAGCAAGGAGAGGACAAAAATCACACGGCAAGCGCCGCGCTGAAAGACCCTCGGCATGCGTCCTCTATCTGAACAGCCACTCGAACAAGCCGCGCTGCCTGCCGCCTCCGCCTCGGCTTTCTTCATACCAGGGGCGCTCCTGCGCAACCACTGGCTTTGGCGGCGGGGGGGGCCGCAATTCATGCGCGCTGATGACGCCTTCCGCGTCGGTGACGACGACGCCGGTCGGTGACCAATCCCATTTCGCCTTGCCGTCGCCAGCCACATGCGGCTCGATCGAGACGACGATGTTCTTGCGCAAATCGACGATGCCGACGAATTCGAAGCGGCCGGTCTCAGTGCCGCCCGAAGGCAGCGCGCCCGCCGCATAACGCAAAAGCCCGAAGCCGCGCAGACTATCGGCGAGCACAGTCCAGTCGAGAATTTGCGGCTCGCCGCCGCCATGCATCTCCAAAAGCACTTTGAGCTGCGGATAGAGCGGGTTCACGGCCACGAAGCGCCCTTTCGACGGGCTGAGAACCTCCCACCCCTTCACCGTCTCGCCCAGCGGCTTATAGAATTTTTCCTCCGCGCCGGTCAGCTTCTTCAGCTTCTCGGCAACGCCTTCGATGAAAGGGTCGAACTGGACAGCCTGACGGTAGGCAGCAAGCGCGGCATCGACGTCGCCCTTTGATTCGGCCATCTCGGCGCGCAGTTTATAGACCTCCGCGTAGGTGGGAAGCAATTCAAGCGCCTTGGCCAAATCCGCTACGGCGCGCTCGGCATCACCGAGACGGAAATACGCTTCGCCCCGCCGGTAAAAGGCGTCGGCAAGCTTAGGGTCCACCGCGATGGCCTGGTCGAGATCGCCTAGAGCGTCATTATACTGCTTGCGCTCGATATGGGCGGCGGCGCGGCCGATATGCGCTTGCGCGTTTTGCGCATCCAGTTCAATCGCCTTAGCGAAATCCTTGATCGCGGGCTGGTGCTTTTTCTGTTGCAGGTAAACCTGGCCGCGCCCGACATAAAGCTCGGGGTCCAGCGGCGCCAAGGTCAGCAGCCGCTCGTAATCGGCCAGCGCATCGTCGTCGCGGTCCAGATGCTGCAGGATCAGCGCGCGGTTGCGATAGGCGGCCGTATATTTGCCGTTCAGCGAAATCGCCCGGGTGATGTAGCGAAGCCCCGTGAAGGGGCGGCCCAGCAGCTCCTGGACCTGGGCGCGGCCATTATACGGCACGGCGTTGGTCGGCATCAGCTCGATGGCGCGGCGGTAGTCGGCAAGCGCCTCCTCGGGCCGGCCGAGCTGGAATCGGGCGTTGCCGCGATTGTTGTAGGCCGCGCCATAGGCGGGGGCGAGCGCGATGGCCCGGTCGAGATCCGCGACCGCTTCGGCGTAGCGCCCCAGATCGTTAAAGACATTGGCGCGATTATTATAGGTCGCCGCCGAGCCGTTATAGAGTTCGACAGAGCGGTTGAAATCCTTTAGCGCCTCATCGCTGCGGCCAAGCCGCCAATAGGCCACGCCCCGATCGTTATGTATGCTGGCAAGGCGCGCGACCGCCAGGTCTGGCTCTTTGAGCGCTTGTTCATAGGCGGTGATTGCCTGCTCGAAATTGCCCCGCAGCAAGGCGGCCGCGCCTTCCTGCATGCGCAGCAGGGCGTTATCCGTCGCCCCGAGCGAGGGTTGCGTCATCGCAACCATCAATAGGGCCATCATGATGCGGAGCGGCATCGTCAAAAATCCTTACATGCGCGGCACGAGCCTATCGTCTATAATGCTAAAAATTCGTGCCAGGGCTATATAATTTGCCACGCATGATTGGGGAATGCTGCGTCAAGAAGAGGGCATGGTCAAATAGCCCGGCGCACTGGACGACGCTGATTTGGAGCTTTGGCCGTAGGGCCAGGTTGGGGGTGGACGTAGTGAGACGGACACTATCTGCCATAGCCATCCTCGCGGTTGCCGCCTTCGCACCTGGGGGAGCGTCAGCGCAGTCGTCATATTCCGAAGTCGGCGAAGATCTGCGATGGCCAGGCGTCTCGGCCGTGCAAGAGGCGCCCGCACCGCCGCCCGCGACGGGCAATACCGGGGCTGCGCGCCGTGAAGCGCGACGGGAACCCCCCGCCTCGCCATCCGCAGGACAGACGGCATTGCCGTCAGGCGGTCAAAATCAGCCAGCGGCGGGCGCGCCGCTGACGACGGGCGCGAATCCAATCTCGAGCCAGGATGGCGCCACCGACGGACGCGAACAGCGCCGTAAAAGACGGCGAGAGACTTCAGAGCGCGTGCCGCCCATACCCGAGCGTGCGCAGCGGCCTGAGATTGCGGCCACCCGCCAAGAGCCGCTGCCCAGCCTCACAAGCCCCGAGCGGACAGCGCCGAGCGTTGCAAGCCCGGCCGAGGTCGCACCCAGCATCACCACTCCGGAGCGGCTAGAGCCGAACATTGCAAGTCCAGCTGAGGCCGCCCCCAACCTCACAAGCCCGGAACAGACCGCGCCAAGCGTTGCGAGCGCATCCGAGGTCACGCCCAACCTCGCGATCCCGGCCGAGGCCGGGCCCACCAGCCTTACCAGCCCGGAGCAGACCACGCCAAGCATTGCGAGCGCGGCTGAGGTCCCGCCCAACATCAATAGCCGTGAGCCGACCGGGCCAAGCGTTGGAAGCCCGGCGCAGACATCGCCCGGCGTCATAAGTCCAGTTCAGACCGCGCCCCGGGCCGCGCGATTGAAGCAGGCTGCAATCCGCGTCACCAGCCCCGCGCAGACCGCGCCTGAGGTTGAATCGGCCGACCCGATTGCCAAGATCGCCGGCCAGATGCTGATTGTCGGCTTCGACGGGACTGCGCCGGATGAAGCCTGGCCCAAGCAAATCGCAGCGCAGATCGAGGCCGGCAAGATCGGCGGCGTTCTGCTTACCGGCCGGAACATCCAATCTCCCGCGCAGCTGACCAAACTCATGGCTGCTTTCCGGCGGACCAAGACAGCGATCCCAGTTTTTTTTGCGATCGAGCAGAGCGGCGGCAGCTCGGAGAGTTTATCGCCGGACAAGGGCTTCCTTAGCTATCCGCCCGCGAGCGTGCTGGGCAAGAGCAATGATCCATTCCATGCTTATGGCATCTACAAAAACATGGCGACGGAGATCGCCTCTTATGGTTTCAACCTTAATTTAGGTCCAGTTGTCGACCTCGACCGAAGTGCGGAAAACCCAGCCGCTGCGGGAAACCAAAGCAGTTATGGATCGCAGCCCAAGCACGTGGCGGCTTTCGCGAAAGCCTTTCGGCTCGCGCATGCCGACGAAGGATTGCTTACGGTTCTGAAAAATTTCCCCGGCTATGGCAGGACCAAGCGCGAAACCAACGATGCAATGACATATGCCGAGAACAAATGGGAGAGCGCGGGACTGGAGCCATACCGCGAACTCGCGAGTAGCGGCGATGCCGACTTGGTGATGGTCGGGCATCTCGCCTATTCCCGTTTTTCCGACGAGCCGGGCCTGCCCGCATCGCTTTCCGAAACGGCGATTGCGCGGCTGCGCGGCGATATCGGCTTCCGAGGCGTCGTGGTGAGTGATGATTTGGAAATGGGCGATCTCTCCATGCGCTTTACGCAGGAAGAACGAATCATGCGCGCCATTAAGGCTGGCAACGATATTCTGCTTATTGGCAATCACAAAGCCGCCACGCCCGATCTGCCGGACCGGATTGCCGCGATCATAGAGCAAGCCGTCGCGACCGGGACGCTCAGCAGAGACCGCTTGCAGGCATCTTACGACCGCATTCTGACGCTGAAACAGCGCTTGAGGGCATCCTCTCCAGAGGTAGCATCGGCCAAACGGAATGGCGGGGATCAGCAAAAATAGGCGGCGCGAGCGTTTTGCCTGGATAGCGTGCGGCTGTTCGATGCTCTCGCCGCGACAATTGCGCTGCGAGTTCGCGCACGATGCTCCCAACACCTCACCTTCTCGCACTGGGATAAGGTGAGGAGGTTCCGCGAATGCTCTAATGGATTTGCGGTCGTCGATTGCCTGACTCTGGCTGCATTAATTGAGATGGAAACCGGCGTCGCCCCGGACGAAGCGAAGTGGAGATCCGGGGCCATTGGCGGATCGATGATCGAATGCACAGCGGTGATGTCATTGCGCCCCGGATCAAGTCCGGGGCGACGCATGATTACCCTCCGAGTGGAATGATCTTGCGTTAGAACAGCTTCACCAGCTTGTTCAGCCGCTGCAGCAGCGCCGGCAGCATCTCGGACATATCCTCGGCGATCAGGCCGGGTCCGAAAGTGCGGGCAAGCTCGGCATGGATATAGACGCCCGCCACGGCGGCGTCGAGCGGCGACATGCCCTGCGCGCAAAGCCCGACGATCAAGCCGGCCAAAACGTCGCCAGTTCCCGCGGTGGCCAGCCACGCTGGCGAGTTTTCCGTGATCGCGGACAGACCGTCCGGCGCTGACACGACGGTGTCGGGCCCTTTAAACACGAC
Source organism: Rhodomicrobium sp. (assembly GCA_031399085.1). Lineage (GTDB taxonomy): Bacteria > Pseudomonadota > Alphaproteobacteria > Rhizobiales > Rhodomicrobiaceae > R-RK-3. The sequence continues at coordinate 194,779 of JANNOQ010000027.1, read as the reverse complement.
CACGGCACCGGAAATTTCCGCTGCCCGCTTGGCCTGTTCCAATTTCGATTCCGCGTTACCGAGTTCGGGGAAAATCCGGTCGAACTCGCCTTTATGGGGGGTCAGGATGGTCGGCGCGGTACGCTGCTGGATGAGCGCGAATAGCTCCTGCGGATTGCCCTCGAAGGCGGTGAGGCCTTCGGCGTCGACAACAACGGTCGCCTCGCTCGCAAGTACGGCCGCAACATTTTCCCGCGTTTCCGCCGTCGCCCCAGCGCCCGGGCCGATCAGGACGGCATTTCGGCGCGGATCGGTGAGCATCTCAGCAAGACCGGCCGGTCCTTCATAGGCGGCCACCATGATCGAGGTAAGTTGCGCGGCGTTGATATAGAAGGCGGCCTTGGAGGTGGCGACCGAAACCACGCCCGCGCCAACCCGCAGCGAAGCGCGCGCCGCCAGCCGGGCGGCGCCGGTGCTCTCCATCGGCCCCGACACGACCACCGCATGACCGCGATCATATTTGTGCCCATCGGCCTTCATGCGCGGGAAGTAGCGGAGCCAGAAATCGGGCTCGTTGAGGAAGGTCTGCGGCACGATTTCGGCGAGCACCGTCGCCGGAATGCCGATATCGACAGCTCGCACGTCGCCGCAATAGCGCTTGCCCGGCAATAGCACATGCCCAGTCTTGCGGCGGAAGAAGGTCACGGTCGACACAGCCTTGAAGGCGACGCCTTGAACGTTGCCATAGGTAAGGTCGATGCCCGTCGGCACGTCGATCGCGACGACCGGCAGCTCGCGCTCCGTTGCCTGGTCAATGAGCTCGCCGACCACCCCATTCACCAGACCTTTCAGGCCCGATCCCCAAAGCGCGTCCACAACCACCTCGGCGCCTTCCAGCGAACGCGCGGTCAGCGGCTCGATCGACTCGTCCCAGCGGCGCGCCATCTCCTTTGGGTCCGGCAGCAGTTCTTCGGGCTTGCAGAGCAGCGCCACGCGCACCTGATAGCCGCGCTCGCGCAAGTTCCGGGCACACACGAAGCCGTCGCCGCCATTATTGCCGGGGCCGCACAGCACGTGAACCTTGCTGCCGCGCGCAAATCGCCGGACGACTTCCTCGGTCACGCCGCGGCCGGCATTTTCCATCAGGGTGAGGCTCGGCGTGCCGCTGCCCATCGTAATCTGTTCAGCGCGGCGCATCTCGTCCGCGGTAAGAAGTTCGAGCAAAGGATGCCTACCGAATGCTAAAGGCCGCCACAAGGTGAGATATGCAGCGCAATCTAGCGTAAATTTATGGCGAGGTGTAGAAAATGCTTGGGAGAAATGCGTTTCCGCTTATGTGTTGAGTTGCGGCGACTATGACGGGAACCGTGACCAAGCGCACACGCGAGCTAGGTGCATAAATTTTAGCGTTTTGCCTTAAATTTAAGCATTTTTTTGCCTCCGCCTTGCACAATACGGGCCGCACTGTCGATTTCAAACCCAGAAATCCGGCATTTAGGCGCGGCTCTAATGATTGGCATAAACCATGCTACTACGCAGTCAACGCCGATGAATCCCTATTCACGCGGGAGGACACGCTGACATGAAAAAAGTGGAAGCCATTATCAAGCCCTTCAAGCTTGATGAGGTGAAGGAAGCCCTGCAGGAGATCGGTTTGCAGGGCATAACGGTGACGGAGGCGAAAGGTTTCGGACGCCAGAAAGGCCACACCGAGCTTTATCGCGGCGCCGAATATGTTGTCGATTTCCTGCCAAAGGTGAAAATCGAGATTGTTCTTGCCGACGACATGGTCGAAAAGGCGATCGAAACTATTCAAAACGCGGCCAAAACCGGCCGCATCGGCGACGGCAAGATCTTTGTTTACACCATCGAAGACGCGATCCGAATCCGTACCGGCGAGACGGGCGTGGACGCCATCTAACCGCATCACAAGCCATCCGCTCACATCAAATCGCTACGACACCATTGGAACGAAGAAGTGTTCGCGCCAGCTGTGTCAGCGCACCGGATGACCCAGGTAACTCTCACCACTTCTAAGTAATCTGAGCACGAGGGAGCATAATGAATAGCGCTAGCGATATTATTCAGAAGATTAAGGATCAGGACATTCGCTTCGTCGATCTGCGTTTCACCGATCCGCGCGGCAAGATGCAGCATGTCACGATGGAAGCGGCGCTGATGGATGCGGATGCCTTCGCTGAAGGCATCATGTTCGACGGCTCGTCCATCGCCGGCTGGAAGGCGATCAACGAGTCGGACATGACTTTGATGCCCGACACCGAATCCGCCCATATGGATCCGTTCTTCGCGCAGTCCACCATGGCGATTTTCTGCGACATTCTGGAGCCCCTCACGGGCGAGCGCTATGAGCGCGATCCACGCGGCATCGCCCGCAAGGCCGAAGCCTATGTGAAGGAAACCGGCATCGGCGACAAAGTATTCTTCGGACCCGAAGCCGAGTTCTTCATCTTCGACGACGTCCGCTTCTCGTCCGATCCATATAATTGCGGCTTCCGGCTCGATTCATCGGAATTGCCCACCAATACTGGCACAGAATATGAGATGGGCAATTTGGGCCATCGCCCCCGCACAAAGGGCGGCTATTTCCCGGTCCCGCCGATCGACAGTGCGCAGGACATCCGCTCGGAAATGCTCTCGGTCATGGCCGAAATGGGCGTGCAAACCGAGAAGCATCACCACGAAGTCGCCTCCGCCCAGCACGAGCTCGGGGTCAAATTCGGCCCGATGACGCGCATGGCCGATCATATGCAGATCTACAAATATGTGGTGCACATGGTCGCGCAGAATTACGGCAAGACGGCCACCTTCATGCCGAAGCCGGTATTCGGCGATAATGGCTCGGGGATGCATTGCCATCAGTCGATCTGGAAGGGCGACACGCCGGTGTTCGCCGGCAATCTCTACGCCGACCTTTCGGAGACTTGCCTGTTCTATATTGGAGGCATTCTGAAGCACGCCAAGTCGATCAACGCCTTCTCCAATCCGACCACCAACTCCTATAAACGTCTGGTGCCGGGCTATGAGGCGCCGGTGCTGCGGGCCTATTCCTCACGCAACCGTTCGGCCTCCTGCCGTATCCCGGTGGTGTCGAGCCCGAAGGCCAAGCGCGTCGAGGTGCGCTTCCCCGATCCGGCGGCGAACCCCTATCTTGCCTTCGCCGCGATGCTAATGGCCGGCCTCGACGGCATCACCAGCCGCATCCATCCGGGCGAGGCGATCGACAAGAACCTCTACGATCTGCCGCCCGAGGAGTTGAAAAATATTCCGACGGTTTGCGGCTCGCTCAGCGAAGCCTTGGAAAGCCTGAATGCGGATCGGGACTATCTCAAGAAGGGCGGCGTCTTCACCGACGATCAGATCGACGCCTACATCGCTCTGAAAGAAGAAGAGTCCGACCGCTACCGGATGATGCCACACCCGATCGAATTCGACATGTATTACAGCTGCTGACTCCTCCTTGAAGCGGGCAAACTGGGCGGCTCTCGGGCCGCCCTTCTTATTTGGAATGAGGTCTGCGGCGCGACGCTCCGCTTCGACGCTGCCGGGGGGAAAAGCGAGTATCGCTCAGCAGCGGCGCGTTCAGCCTCCGGCTGCGCCGTTCATCGCGGCGACAGCGGAAATGATCGTCTGAAAAATCTCGCCCAAAATATCGCCCAGCGACGCGACCGCCGAAATCACCCCGAGCGCAACCGCCGCCATAACGAGGCTGTATTCCAGCATGGCGGACCCTTCGGTCCCAGTCAGCAAATGGCTGATCGCCTTCGGCATCGGCATCCATCCTGCGGGTGAGATCGGGAGTGAGCTTGGCAGGCAAGGAATCGCAAGGGCAGAACGCGGCTCCGGGGCCGCTTCTGCCCTGAAACGAAGACGGCCAAGCTTATTGGCCGGCGCCGCTATTGAAGGTATTGAGTTGCGTGTCGATGCCGGTGAACATCGTGCGGATTTCGTCGCCGACCTGGCCGACGAGCGTAATCACCGCGACGCCGATGCCGGCCGCGATGAGGCCATATTCGATCGAGGTTGCCCCGCGCTCCTCCCGAGCGAATTTTTGAATCAAGCTGTACATATCGTGTCTCCTGAACACTTAACAGTTGAGGTTTCGTTTTTGTAGAAGCTGGTCTTTCAGCGGCAAGATTGCTTGTGCTGGACGGCCTAAAACTAGGCGGCATTCCTTAAAGAACGCTTTCTACCGGCCGATAATGGGATGAATTTAAGCAAATTGGTCCCACACTATTAACAAAACCAAAAACGTCTGCGGACCGTTCAGCACTTTCGTAAAGCTCAATAGGTACGAAACGCGGGTTGACAATTCGCTACCATTGGATAAATCAAAGGTTGCAATATCAATATATACAACTTTAAGAGAGGAGAGACGGTCGAGTGCACAAGATGCCTCGGCCCGGCATTCAGCATTTTGACGATGCGCTGAAACCTCACTTCGTCTCGGAGGTCCGCGCGCTTCAAGCGTCCTGGCGCGCAACTCCGGCGCATCACCAAAATGCTGAATGGTCGTGGTTTAGACGATTAGCCGGGAGCGTTACGGCACTGCCGCTAGGACGCCACTCTTTGCGGAGGCATTTTAGCTGCGCTGGGCAGACATTTGATCGCGGACATATAGGCGATGACGGCCTTGAGCTGGGCTGCCGAAAGGACATCCGCGCCGAAGGAGGGCAAACCTTTCAGCATCTCCTCATAGATGTCCCGCATCGGCATCGGCGCGCCGAGGGGGCGCATCACTTCGACAAAGGCAAAGCGGTCGAGATTGTCGATCAGGAATGTCGCATAGGACAGGTGGCGGCGTTCGGCTTTCGGCTCGAAGCCCGGGAATACGAGCGTGCGTTCCTTAAGCTGAAGCTTGTCTTCAACCGACAGCGCGTAATAGGACTTTTGCAGCCAGTCATACATCGCCAGCACGTGGTAGACGAAATTCATCTCTTCCTTGAGATAGGGCGCCTTCAGGCCCTTCATAACCACATCCTGCCAGCCCTCCTGGTAGCCTTCCGCCAGGATCTCGACTGCCCGCTCGAAATCAGGCGCCTCCAGCGGGTAGAGCGCTGCCAGAATGCGCGACTGGTTGATGAGAATACGCCGTTCCACATCCGTGAGATTGAGCACATCCGATCTCCAGCTTGGGCCTCGCGCAACTCTGATGCGACGGCTGGCGATTCGCAATTCCTGATTGCCGGTCGCACACAGAACTCACGTTAAGATTGCGCTGCTTAGCGCCACTTGCGCATGGCTGAGCCGTATCCGGCGCGTCAGTCCGCGTCTTGCTAGTCGCGCCGATTTGCGTTACGCAATGCCCTTATTCGCCGAAGCTTGTGACAGCGGCTTTGGCATGGGTTCCTTACGCTCAGCCCGGATTGTAAGACCGATATCCAGTCACCGGAGGACTGCGATGACCTATGTCGTCTTGGACGCCTGTATCAAATGCAAACACACCGACTGTGTCGAGGTGTGCCCTGTCGACTGTTTCTACGAAGGTGAAAACATGCTCGTCATCCACCCGGATGAGTGCATCGATTGCGGGGTCTGCGAACCGGAATGCCCGGTGGATGCGATCAAGCCGGATACCGAGCCGGGGATGGAATCCTGGATCACGCTGAACCGCGACTATTCCGAGAAGTGGCCGAACATCACGGTTAAGAAGGCAAGCCTCCCGGACGCCGAGAAATTCGCCGAGGAAACCGGCAAGCTGGAACGGTATTTCTCGCCCAATCCCGGCGAGGGGGACTAGAGCATGATCCGCAAAAGTGCGTAGCGGTTTTGCGATAAAGATCATGCTCAAACAAAACAGATCGAGCCTCCCGCCCGCCGCGCGGGTTTACGGCAATGTAACCGCGCCGCTCTCATCCACCGGGAAGAACGGGTTATAGGCGATCTCCCAGACGTGCCCATCCGGGTCCGCGAAAAACCCGTGATAGCCGCCCCAGAACGCCTTTTGAGGCGGCTTTAGGATGCGCGCGCCGATGGTCTCGGCATGGGCCATCAACCGATCGACCTCGCTTTCGGTCGGCAAATTATAGGCCATCGTCACGCCGCCATCGCCGGACCAGCACCCCGCCGCATTGGCGTCCTCGGCCAGCGCGTCACGCCCGAACAAGCCCAAAACTCCGTGCCCCAGCTGGAAGAAGCTTACGCTTTCCTGGCTTGCGCTGGACTTTTCCAGCCCGAATTTTTCATAGAACGCCGTGGCGGCGGCTACGTCCGCGACGCCGAGCGTGATCATGGACAAGCGAAGCATCGGTTAAGTCCTTGGCTGCGTTTAAGCTTTTCTTAGTCATAGAACGAGTTGCCTCCAATTTTAATCAAACAAAAACTTTTCCAGCAGTTAATTGGGCTTGTGCAATTTAGCAGAAAGTTTCCACCTTCAAGGGGCGTTTACGATGAGACTGTTTGCCTTTGTGGCGTTACTGGCGCTACCAATTCTCGGGCTCGGATCGCAGGCCGCCAAGGCCGATTATTATTGCTGCGGGCAAAACCGGAACAATGATGATGACAGCAGATATGCCGAATTTATCGTCATCAAGAAGAGCGTGATTTTCGGCTGCGACGCCTATCATTGCGAAACCAAGGTCAAGCTCAAGCCGGACGTCCAGGTCAGCGCCAAATGCCGTAACGGCTGGTGCCGGATCAAATCGTCCCGCTTCGAACATGCCTGGGTGTTGGAGCATTGCCTCAAGCCTGTCGAGGACGAGCAGAACGAAGGTGAGGGTGAAGGTGAAGGTGAGAGCTATAAACACAAGCCATGGAAGCAACGCTATCATCGCGAAGAAGGCCGCGATGAAGGCGGCGAAGACGAAGTGATAAGCGAGGGCTACCGCAGCCCGCGCAGATATTAAGCGCTTTGCGGGTCTTGGCGCTGACGGGCCCGATCGGCTCCCCGCGAGATAGGTCCATTTTCAAGACCCGCAAGAGGCCGGCGCTCCGGGGCGCCGGCTTTCGCTTTTGGGGGACGGGTTGAGGTTAGCCTTCGATGCGGGAGAAATCCGCTACTTCTAGCGTGGCGGCGCGGATTTGCGCCAGCAGTTTGAGGCGGTTTTCGCGGAGAGCGGGGTCCTGCGCGTTGACCGTCACCTTGTCGAAGAATGCATCGACCGGCGCGCGCAGCTTTGCCAGCGCTGACATCGCGCCTTCGAAATCTTCCCGCGCCAGGCTTTTACGCGCGTTTTCCGTAACTTCGCCGATGATTTTGGCGAGCGCCTTTTCCTGAGCCTCGGAAAACAGCACCGCATCCGGCTCGCCCTCGAAGCTGCGTTTATCCTTCTTCTCCTCGATGCGAAGAATATTCTGCGCCCGCTTCACCCCGGCCAGCAGATTCGTCCCGTCATCCGTTTCGAGGAACCGCCCCAGCGCCTCAACCTGGCGGACGATCATCAGCAGATCATCCTGGCCAGGGAGGGCGAAGACGGCATCGATAAGATCGTAACGCGCTCCCTGCTCCCGGAGATGTACCTTCAGCCGGTCGGCGAAGAATTGAAGAAGGTCATCATATTTGCGCTCTCCGGTTTTTTCATACTCTGCTTTTTCCGTGCCTACTCTTTCCTTATGACCAGGATAAAGGACTTCTAAGGCGTCCTCGCATCCGCGCCGGGCTTTATCAAACGTATCGAGCAGAGACAGGCTGATCTGGTTAATAAGTGTGGTCGCGATAATCCCAAGCGCCGCGCGGCGCAGGGCGTATGGGTCTTTGCTGCCCGTTGGCTTTTCACCGATCGCCCAAAAGCCAGCTAGCATATCCAGCCTATCCGCGAACGCGAGCGCGATTGACACTGGACTTCGCGACACTGTGCCCCCCTGCCCTACCGGCTTGTAATGCTCTGCAATAGCATCGGCGACCTCAGCGTCCTCGCCCTGCTCCAGAGCCATATACCGCCCGATCACCCCCTGCAATTCCGGAAACTCGCCCACCGTCTCCGACACCAAATCCGCCTTGCAGAGCTGCGCCGCGCGCTCCGCCTTGTCCGGATCGGCCCCGACCAGTGGCGCCAGTTCCCGCGACAGCTTCATCAGCCGCTGAACCCGCTCCCCTTGCGTCCCCAGCTTCTCGTGGAACGTGATCTCATCCAGCTTCGGCAGCATCGCCTCCAGCCCGCGCGCCTTATCGTTCGCCCAGAAAAACCGCGCATCCGACAACCTTGCCCGGATTACCCGCTCATTTCCCGCGATGATCGCATCTCCGCCATCGGCCGCGTCTAAATTCGCGACCATCAGAAAGCGGTTAGCGAGTTTTCCAGACCCCGAATCGCGCAGCGAAAAGCACTTCTGATGCGCCTTCATTGAGGTGATCAGCACCTCCTGCGGCACATCCAGGAAGCTTTCATCGAAGCTTCCAGCCAAGACCACGGGCCATTCGGCGAGCCCCGCATTCTCGTCCACCAGCCCGTGGTCCTCGACCCAGTCGAGTTTTTCCTTCGCCGCGAGTTTGCGCGCGCCGGCAAGAATGGTCTCGACGCGCCGCGAGCGCGCAATCACGACATTCGCCGCTTCCAGTGAGCGCCGGTAATCGCTGAAATTCTCAACTGGCAGCGGCTTGCCGCGTAGCGCCGGATCGAGCGCGCGGCGATGGCCGTAGGTCGTCCCGCCGCTCTCGATGCCATCGACCTCGAACCGCACGACGCTGCCGTCCAGCACGCAGAGAATGGAATGCAGCGGGCGCACCCAGCGCAAGCGCGACGTTCCCCAGCGCATGGATTTCGGCCAGGGGAATTTACGGATCGCCTCCGGCACGATTTCGGCGACGATCTCCGCCGCCGCCCGGCCCGGCTTGTCGATGATCGCCACATAGAACGCGCCCTTGCCGTCGTCCCGCGTTTCGCAGGCGTCGAGGCTCGTGAGCCCGGCGCCGCGCAAAAATCCTTCGACCGCCTTCTCCGGCGAGCCGACACGCGGGCCTTTACGCTCCTCGCGAATGTCGGCCGAGCGCGCCGCAAGCCCCTCAACATGCAGCACCAGCCGGCGCGGACCGGAGTTCGCTTCGCTCTCCGAAAAGCTGAGGCCCGCCGCCGCCAGACCCTCGCCAACCAGTCTTTTGAGATCGTCGGCGGCGCGCGCCTGCATCCGGGCGGGGATTTCTTCGGAAAAAAGTTCGAGGAGCAAATCGGGCATGGCAAATCCGTGTCGTTCTTTTCGTGACCCGCCCACTGTGTCATCCCGGAAGTGCCGCAGGCATTATCCGGGATCCAGTAGCCCCGGCGTTGCATGCCTTGCCGAAATACTGGATTCCCGCTTTCGCGGGAATGACAAAGAGACAGTGCGGTGTAATAGTCCGTTTGAATACCGTCTAATACCGGCGCAAGGAACCGCGAAATGAGGTCGTCAACCGCCCGTAACCGGCGGGAAGAACGCAATCTCGCGCGCGCCTTCGATGGAGGCGGTGTGCTTCACATGCGTCTGATCGATCGCCGCCCGGATCACATCGCCATGCTCGAAAGCGGCGGCGAACTCAGGCCCGCGCGTTTTCAGCCAGCCGATGACATCGGCGATGGTTTCGGCATCCTGGGGCAGCGCGACGACCTCTTCGGCGCACCCAGCTTTTTCGCGAACCCAGGCAAAATATAAAAGCTTCACATCCATGTCCAACCGCTCACATCACGTGTTTCAACCCGGCCCTGAAATAATCGAGGCCCGTATAAATCGTCAGCATCGCCGCGATCCACAAAAGCACAATGCCGATCTCGACGGCCGCGCAGCCGCACAGATCGCCGCCAGCATTGCCGGCCAGCAGCACGCAGAGCGCCACCATCTGCACGGTCGTCTTCCACTTCGCCATTCGGCTGACGGCGACCGTCACATTTAACTCGGCCAAAAATTCTCTCAGGCCCGAGACCAGAATTTCCCGCGACAGAATAATCAGCGCCGCCCAGATCGACCAGCCGGAGATGGTCTGATCGGCAACGAGAAGCAGCAGCGCCGCGCCGACCAGCAGCTTGTCCGCGATCGGGTCGAGCATCCGCCCGAGCGGCGATTGCTGGCTCCAGGCGCGGGCGATATAGCCGTCGAGAAAATCGGTCACGCCAGCGAAGGCGAAAACGCCAAGCGCCAGCCAGCGCGCCGTCTCGCCCTCGAAAAAAAACATCACCGCAGCCAGCGTCGGCACCGCGACGAGCCGCGAATAGGTGAGCAGATTCGGGACGCCCAGGGAATGTGAACGGCGGACTTGCTGATCCATGCGCGGCAGAACACCATTCCGCGCTGCGTCCGTCAATCTCCGCGAGGGCGGTCGAAGGCCTGGGCGCAATCGCGGCTTGCAGGCGGCGGCGAACAGGGCCTACTTGAAAAGGAACGCGAAGGGAATGGAAGAGCTCGATGTCATTTTCGGAGAACGCCGCTTTTTCGGGTAAAACCGTCATCGTGACCGGCGCGGCCAATGGAATCGGCCGGGCCATCGCCACCCGATTCGCCAGGGCGGGCGCTCATACGGTCATCGCCGATGTCGATGAAGCGGCGGGACATGGCGCGGTTAGCGAATTCAGCGCGGCCGGATTGTCGGCGCGGTTTGTCCGCTGCGATGTCGCGGAGGAAGCGGATGTCGCGGCAATGATCGCGGCGGCGCTGGACTTTGGCGGCGGCAGCCTCGACGTGCTGGTCAATAACGCGGCCATTCTCGACAGCGCGGATTTCCTCGACCTTTCGGCGGACGAATTCGACCGCGTGCTCCGGGTCAATATCCGGGGCGCCTTCCTCGCGGGCCAGGCCGCGGCACGTGCCATGGTTGCGCAGGTGAAAGCCGGCGGTGAGCCGGGCGCGGTCATCAACCTGTCGTCCGTGAACGCGGTCTTCGCCTTGCCCGATCACGTGGCCTATTCGATCTCCAAGGGCGGAATTTCGCAGCTGACCAAGGCGATGGCGCTGTCGCTCGCGCCCTACAAGATCCGGGTGAACGCCATCGGGCCGGGCAGCATCAACACGGCGATGCTGGCCAAGGTGATGTCGGATGCGGACGTAAGGCGGCGCATTCTGTCGCGCACCCCGCTCGGGCGGCTTGGGGAAACCGACGAGATCGCCCAGATCGCCCTGTTCCTGGCGAGCCCGGCCGCGAGCTACATTACCGGGCAGACGATCTACGCCGATGGCGGCCGTCTGGCGCTGAACTATACCGTGGCGATCGACGGGCAAGACGATTGAACATTTATATCGATTTGGCGAAATGCTGCCTAATCCGGGCCTCTGCCGCGCCGCTCGCGGGTGAGCGCGGAGCGGCGATTGAAGCGAACAGACAGGCTTGCGACCGCAAGATCGTGCCGTTGCTCAATGTCTTCAGTCGATTGGCCCGCAGTGTCGTGCCGGTGGTGGTGATGTCCACGATGATTTCCGCCGTTTGCGCGGCCGGTGTGCCTTCGGTGGCGCCGAGGCTTTCGACGATGCGGTAACTCACCAGCCCTTTTTCGGCAAAGAAGCGGCGCGTCAGATTCATGTATTTGGTGGCGACCCGCAGCCGGCGGCCATGTTCGCGGTAGAAGATCGCGGCCGCCTCCTCCAGATCGGCGATGGTCGCGACGTCGATCCAGCATTCCGGGACGGCGACGACGACGTCGGCGCGCCCGAAACCGAGTTTGGCAACGAGGTCGCAGCGCTTATCCGCATCGGGAATATGCTCGCGGATGAGATCCTCGCCGGTGACGCCGAGATGGATGCGGCCGAGCTGTAAATGGCGCGCGATCTCGGAGGCCGACAAATAGGCGACCTCGACATCGGGAAAGCCGGCGATCTCGCCGCGATAGCCGCGCTGATGGCCGGTCTTGGCCAAGGCGAGACCGCGCGCCGCGAAATCATCAGCGGTCTGCTCCATCAGCCGGCCCTTGGACGGCACGCCGAGGATGAGCTTGCCGGTCATCGGCCGCTTCCCTTGGCTGCGAGCAACCGCTCGGTGTGAATGGCGGAGCCGATGGCGGGCGCGTCGCGTTCGGCCCCGATGGAGGCGAGTAGTCCGTCATAACGCCCCCCGCCCGCGATCTGTCCGGCAATCCCGTGGCCCGGCATTTCGATTTGGAAGACGAAGCCGGAATAATATTCGAACTGCCTGCCGAAATCGGTGTCGAATTCCATGGCGCTCATGTCGATATCGGCCTCCCGCATGAGCATCTGCCGGCGGCGGCAGGCATCGAGCGGTGCGGACAGATCGATCCGCGCTTCGTTCATCAGCGACGCGATGGCGGCAAGTGCGGCGTCCGCCGGTCCGGAAATCGCCAGGTAGCTCTCGACCAGCTCGACCACATCGGCGGACAGCGGCTGCTCGCGCATGTCGGCGGCGGCCGAGAGCAGCCGCGAGGTGATCTCACCGGTATTGCGCGCGCCAAGCATCGCGAGATTGTTGGCGTCGAGAAAAGCGGCCACTTGCTGCTCGGCGGTCAGCGAGTTTTGCGGATCGAGCGACGCGGCCAGTGCGGCGACACGCGGATCGGGCAGGGACGCCGGAGCCGAGGCGAGCTGGCGCAGCGCGCTATGGAACGCCCCCGGACGCCAGAAGCCGTGCAACAGCCGGTCGCGCCAGCGCGCGGGGATCGGCAGCGCGCCGAGCAGGGCGCGGAACAGGCCAAGATCGCCGCAGCGGACTTCGAAGCCGGTGAGGCCCGCGAGGCGGATCGCCTCAAGGATCAGCGCGAGCACTTCGGCGTCGGTCTGCTCGCGGTCCGCCTCGCCGAAATTCTCAATGCCGGCCTGGCGGAATTCGCGCGGACGCAGGGCGTCTGGCTCGCCGGGTTGATAGCGGAAGGCTGGGCCATTATAGGAGTAGCGCGCCTCCGCGTCGGCCTCAGGGTTGCGTTCCAAATAGATTCGGCAGGCGGGGATGGTGAGGTCCGGGCGCAGGCAGAGTTCCTGGCCGTCCGGGTCGGTGAAGACATAGGTGCGGTTGCGCAGCGCCTCGCCGATGCGATCGAGAAAAATGTCGGCGGGTTGGATGAAGGAAGGCGCGACGCGCTCATAGCCAGCGCGCGCGAACACGCCCATGATCTGCTCGGCCTGGGCTTCCAGCGCCTCGAAGCGCAAGGCGGATTCGGCGGGTGTTTCCGCTTGCGGAAACGCCGAAGGTTCGACTCTCATGGCTTATCCTGACGCCTTGACGTGACGCGCGAGGACCGAGCGGACGGCCTCGACCAGCTCGCCTTCCTTGACGGAAAACTGGGCGGGACGGCCTTCGCGCCATGCCTGATGGTCGGCGATTTCGCCGGACAGGCGGTCTCCCTCGATGAGGTCTTTGATCGTGACTTCGCCGCGCGCCAGCTCGTCGCCGCCCTGGATGACGACGCAAGGGGCGCCGCGCTTGTCGGCATATTTCATCTGGGCTTTCATGCCGGAGGTGCCGAGGTATATTTCGGCGCGGATTGGCTCACCACCATCAGTCGGTTTACGAATCCTGTCCGCCAATTTCTGATAATCACCTATCCGATCGCGATCCATGACCAATATGACCACCGGGCCTGAGGCGGCCTCAGTGTCCAGCTTGCCAAGCGCCGACAGCGCTGCATAAAGCCGGGAAACACCGATGGAGAAGCCGGTCGCCGGAATTTTGATGCCCTTAAAACGTGAGACGAGGCCATCATAACGGCCACCGCCGCCGACGGAGCCGAAATTGATCGGATTGCCCGCCTCATCGTTGGTTTGGAACGTTAACGCCGCTTCAAGCACGGGGCCGGTGTAATACTCAAGGCCTCGTACAACGGTTTGATCGATTTCGATCCGCTCAGGACCGTATCCAGCTTCCTCTACAAGAGTTCGAATCTGGTTAAGTTCGTTTAAACCTTCTGAGAAGGTCGCATTCGCAAATAGGGCTGCTGCCTTAGTCTGGTCGGCGATGGGGCTCGGAAACATAACGCCCCCCTTTTTTTTAGCCAAAAGTGGGTCGTCTGTCGGAGGTGAAAACTTAGCGCTCGGGTTGAAGAATGCTCGGGCCTCCCCTGCAAGCAAGACGCACACCACGTCGATTTGCTCGTCAACGAGTCCTGCACCTGGAGTAAAGTCTCCGCTGTTGTCCTTTCTTCCCTTTCCAAGGAGAGCGCGAACACCAGGAAGTCCTAGCCGATCAAACTTATCAATGGCTCGAAGTACTGCTAACCGCTTGCCACTGTACTCGCTGCCGTCGAGTCCAATTGTTTCCAAAATGCCGTCTAGTATCTTGCGGTTGTTGACTTTGACGACATACGACCCGCGCGGAATCCCCAACGCCTCCAGCGTATCCGCCGCCAGCATACACAGCTCAGCATCGGCGGCGATATTGTCAGTCCCCACAGTATCCGCATCGAACTGCGTAAACTGCCGGAACCTTCCCGGCCCCGGCTTCTCATTCCGCCACACCGGCCCGGTCTGATACCGCCGGAACGGCTTCGGCAGCCCGTCATAATTCTGCGCCACATACCTCGCGAGCGGCGCGGTCAAATCATAGCGCAGCGACAGCCATTGCTCGTCCTCGTCCTGAAACGAGAACACACCCTCATTCGGCCGGTCCTGATCGGGGAGAAACTTGCCCAGCGCGTCGGTATATTCGAATGCGGGCGTGTCGAGCGGCTCAAAGCCATAGGACTCATAGACGCGCCGGATGGTGCCCAGCATCCGCTCCATAGCGCGGATTTCTGAGGCTTCAATATCGCGCATACCCTTGGGGAGACGCGCTTCGGGGCGCTTATCCGCCTTCTTGCTGCTCATCATGCGATCCAATGTGGCCGGGCTGGGTGGCATACGAACCCGACAATCGGCGGGTCCCTTGACTGCGGTTTGAGGCGGCGGCCCTGACAAAGCTGAAGCGACCGCAGCACGAACCCTGCCTTGTCGGCCTCGGCCTGTTTTCAGTCAACGGTTTTTAGACGATTGGCCAGCGCGCGGCAAGCGCCGCTCTCGGCGCGGAAAGATTTGGGGAAGCCAGCGGAAGGAAAATGGTTTTGGAAGGATCAGCCTACGCCGGGGGTTCTAAGGCCCTCGGCGCAATGGCGGGGTGGGCAGTAAGACCGCTAGAAGGCGTCCTTGAACTGCGATCGCAACCGGGCCATACGATCTTTAAGGAGGAGCTTTTGACGTTTTAGTTCGGCAATTCTAAGGTCATCGGACGATGGACGGGCTGTCTCTTCCTGGATCAGCTTGTCCAGGGCACGATGTTTCCCGGACAGCTCGTCAACATGAGCGTCAAGCGCCATAGTGAACCTCCGTTTCTTCTCAGTTTCGACTTGCCATAATAACGCGCTGGTCATCATGACGGCTTGACATGATGCCAGAGCCGGTTCGAGAAGTCTAACGGGTTCAACGCTTACCGGACCTGTGGGTTTCGGTTGTGTAAAAGCTGTTATCAACATTTGGTTGTGGCTACGGACATAACGTGGCAAGCCGCGCAATATGTAGCCGGATTCAAGGCTTTATGAGCGACGGCGATTGTTTTTCAGGCGGCCAGATTCAGGACATCGCTCAGGCTGCGCAGCCGCTCCAGCGTGTCGACGGCCTGCCGGCGGACATCCTCGTCCTGCGCTTGGGCCAAATCGTCCTCGGCGTCCTTGATCTCTTGCGCGATAAACGCCCGGTCCACCTCGGCAAGCGGCACGGCCTGCTCGGCAAGCACGATGAGGATATCCGGCCCGACATCGGCGAGCCCGCCGCGGACGTAGATTTCGCCCAGCTTGCCGTCCATTCCCGGGATGCGCAGGATGCCGGGGCGCAGCATGGCGATCACCGGCGCGTGGCGGGGCAGCACGGTGAAATCGCCCTCAGAGCCGGGAACCAGCACCTCGCCGACATCGGCGGAGACCAGCAGCCGCTCGGGCGAGACCAGTTCGAATTTGAAGGTTTCGGCCATCGCCACGTCCCCTAAGCCGCCTCGGCCGCCAGTTCCTCGGCCTTCTTCACGGCTTCCTCAATGGTGCCGACCATATAGAAAGCCTGCTCGGGCAGATGGTCGTAATCGCCGGCGCACAGGCCCTTGAAGGCCTTCACCGTGTCGGCGACATCGACCAGTACGCCCGGCTTGCCGGTGAAAACTTCCGCGACATGGAAGGGCTGCGACAGGAAGCGCTCGATCTTGCGGGCACGGGCGACGTTCAGCTTATCGTCCTCGGACAATTCGTCCATGCCGAGAATGGCGATGATGTCTTGCAGCGATTTGTATTTCTGCAGGATCGACTGCACCTGGCGGGCGACCGCGTAATGCTCCTCACCTACGACGAGCGGGCTGAGCAGGCGGCTGGTCGAGTCGAGCGGATCGACGGCCGGGTAGATGCCCTTTTCCGCGATCGAGCGCGACAGGGTCGTAGTGGCGTCAAGATGCGCGAAGGTCGAGGCCGGCGCCGGGTCGGTGAGATCGTCGGCGGGCACATAGACGGCCTGCACCGAGGTGATCGAGCCCTTGTCGGTCGAGGTGATGCGCTCCTGCAATTCGCCCATGTCGGTGCCCAGCGTCGGCTGATAGCCCACGGCGGACGGAATGCGGCCGAGCAACGCCGACACTTCCGAGCCGGCTTGCGTGAAGCGGAAGATGTTGTCGACGAACAGCAGCACGTCCTGGCCCTGGTCGCGGAAATATTCGGCGACGGCAAGGCCGGACAGGGCAACGCGGGCGCGCGCTCCGGGCGGCTCGTTCATTTGGCCGAACACCAGCGCGCATTTCGAGCCCTGGCCGCCGCCTTCCTTGTTCACGCCGGACTCGATCATCTCGTGATAGAGGTCGTTACCCTCGCGGGTGCGCTCGCCAACGCCGGCGAACACCGAATAGCCGCCGTGCGCCTTAGCGACGTTGTTGATCAGCTCCTGGATCAGCACCGTCTTGCCGACGCCCGCGCCGCCGAACAGGCCGACCTTGCCGCCCTTGGCGTAAGGCGCGAGCAGGTCGATGACCTTGATGCCGGTGACGAGAATTTCCGCTTCCGTGGACTGCTCGACGAAGGAGGGGGCCGGCGCGTGGATCGGACGGCGCTCATTCGACCGGATTGGACCGGCTTCGTCCACCGGCTCGCCGATGACGTTCATGATGCGGCCCAGCGTCTCCTCGCCGACCGGTACGGCGATCACATCGCCCGTGTCGAGCACTTCCTGGCCGCGCACGAGGCCGTCGGTCGAATCCATCGCGATGGTGCGGACCGTGTTCTCGCCAAGGTGCTGCGCGACTTCCAGCACCAGCCGGTTGCCCTGGTTCTGAGTTTCCAGCGCGTTCAGGATGCGCGGCAGATAGCCGTTGAACTGCACGTCCACCACGGCGCCGGTGACCTGGCGCACGCGGCCAATGGTTTTTTCTTTCTCCATCGCAATCTTCCTGTCGTCCCTCGGGCTTTGTCAGGCGCATTCATAGCGCGCCCGCTCGCAAAGCTCATTCAGAAATTAAGAGCGGCCGGTTCGTTCTCCGGCAACTCGCGGCCTATCGGTGTCAGAGCGCCTCGGCGCCGGAGATGATCTCGATCAGCTCCTTGGTAATCTGCGCCTGGCGGCTCCGGTTATATTTCAGCGTCAATGCCTCGATCATGTCCCCGGCATTGCGGGTCGCGCTATCCATCGCGGCCATCTGCGCGGCGTAGAAGCCGGCGCCGTTTTCGAGCAGCGCGCGGTAAATTTGCGTCGCGATATTGCGCGGCAGCAGATCGCGGAGAATGTCTTCTTCTTCCGGCTCAAACTCGGTATCGGCGTGCGGCTCATTATCGTCGGCGGCGGCGGCTTCGGGCAGCCGGGCCGGGATGAGCTGCATCGCCGTCGGCTTCTGCGTCATGATGTTCTTGAATTCGGAAAAGAACAAAGTCGCGACGTCGAACTCGCCCTTGTCGAACATTCGCAGCACGCGCTTGGCGATATCGAGCGCCTGCGCGTAACCGATCTGGCGGACGGCGCGCAAATCGACCGTATCGACCAGCAGACGGGCATAGTCGCGGCGGAGCTGCTCGGCGCCCTTGCGGCCGACGGCGAGGATTTTCACCTGCTTGCCCTCGGCCAGCAGCGAGCGGATTTTCTGCCGCGCCAGCCGCGCCACATTGGTGTTAAAGCCGCCGGCAAGGCCACGCTCGGCCGTCACGACGACAAGCAGGTGCACATCGTCCTTGCCGGTCCCAACGAGCAGCGGCGAGGCGCCATCCTTGGACACCATCCGGGCATTGAGATTGGCGAGTACGGCATCCATCCGAACGGCATAGGGCCGCGCCGCCATGGCCGCTTCCTGGGCACGGCGCAATTTCGCCGCGGCGACCATTTGCATCGCCTTGGTGATCTTTCGCGTCGCCTTGACTGAGGCGATACGATTGCGCAGATCCTTTAAGCTGGGCATTGCAAACTCGCCGTTGTCGTTTTCCCGTCCATCACCGCAATCGCCCGCCAGCCTCTACGCCGAAAAACCCTTGGCGAATTTGTCGAGCGCCGCGCGCAGGGCCTTCTCCATATCCTCGCTCAGCGCCTTTTTTGTGCGAATCTCGTCAAGCAGCGGCTGATGGCTGTCATGCATGAACGAGAGGAATTCCTTCTCGAAACGCTGAATGGCGCCGACCGGCAGGGCATCGAGAAAGCCGCGCGTGCCGGAATAGATGACGACGACCTGCTCCTCGATGCGCAGCGGCGAGAATTGCGGCTGCTTAAGGAGTTCGGTGAGCCGCGCGCCGCGCGCCAAAAGGCGCTGCGTGGTGGCGTCGAGGTCGGAGCCGAACTGGGCGAAGGAGGCCATTTCGCGATATTGCGCCAACTCGCCCTTGAGCGACCCCGCGACCTGCTTCATCGCCTTGATCTGCGCCGACGAACCCACGCGCGACACCGAAATGCCCACGTTCACCGCTGGGCGGATGCCTTGGTAAAATAAGTCAGTTTCCAAAAAGATCTGGCCGTCGGTGATGGAGATAACGTTCGTCGGAATATAGGCCGACACGTCGTTGGCCTGGGTTTCGACAATCGGCAGCGCCGTCAGCGAGCCGGAGCCGTGCTCCTCGTTGAGCTTGGCGGCGCGCTCCAAGAGGCGGCTATGCACGTAGAACACATCGCCCGGATAGGCTTCGCGGCCCGGCGGCCGGCGCAACAGAAGCGACATCTGGCGATAGGCGACCGCCTGCTTCGACAAATCGTCATAGACGATGAGCGCGTGCATCCCATTATCGCGGAAATATTCCCCCATCGCGCAGCCCGAATAGGGCGCGAGATATTGCAGCGGCGCGGGGTCCGACGCGGTGGCGGCGACGACGATGGAATATTCCAGTGCGCCGTTCTCCTCCAGCACCTTGACGAACTGCGCGACGGTTGAGCGCTTCTGGCCGATGGCGACGTAGACGCAATAGAGTTTTTGACTCTCGTCGTCCGTCGCATTCACCGATTTCTGGTTGAGGATGGCGTCGAGCGCGACGGCGGTTTTGCCGGTCTGCCGGTCGCCGATGATCAGCTCGCGCTGGCCGCGCCCGATCGGGATCAGCGCGTCGATGGCCTTGATACCGGTCTGCATCGGCTCATGCACGGATTTGCGCGGCAGGATGCCGGGGGCCTTCAGATCGACGCGGCGGCGCTCGGTGGAGGCAATCGGCCCGCGCCCGTCGATGGGATTGCCGAGACCGTCGACGACGCGCCCTAGCAGCGCTTTGCCGATCGGCACTTCGACGATCGAGCCGGTGCGCTTAACGACGTCGCCTTCCTTGATGCCGCGATTTTCGCCGAAAATCACGACGCCGACATTGTCGACTTCCAAATTCAGCGCCATGCCCTGAATGCCGCCGGGGAATTCGACCATTTCGCCGGCCTGGACATTATCCAGCCCGTAGACGCGGGCGATGCCGTCACCAATGGAGAGCACCTGGCCGATCTCGGAGACTTCGGCTTCCTGACCGAAATTCTTGATCTGATCTTTCAGGATCGAGGAAATTTCCGAGGCCCGGATTTCCATCAGCCTACCTCTTTCATAGCCATTTTCATGGAGTTCAATTTTGTGCGGATCGAGCTATCGACCATACGGCTGCCGATCTTGACGATCAGCCCACCGAGCAAAGTTGGATCAACACTCTGGGTCAGCGAAACGTCCTTGCCGGTCTTGGCCTTCAAGGTCGCTTTTAAATTATCGGTCTGCTGGTCGCTGAGCGGAACCGCCGAAGTGACCTCCGCCGTGACTTCATCGCGATAATCGGCAAGCAGCGAGCGGAACCCGGCAATGATGTCGCGCAGCGCGAACAGACGCCGATTTTTCACGAGCAGCTGAAGGAAATTCCCAGTCAAAGCCGGGATCGCCGCTTGCTTGCCGAGCGCGGTGAGCGCGGCCGACTGCTCGTCAGAAGAAAAAATCGGACTACGGACCAGCCGGATTAAATCCTCGCTCTCATTCAGAAGCGACTCCAGCTGAGCGAGCGCGTCCATGGTCTCGTCGAGTTTATTCTCATCGCGGGCAAGCTCGAAGAGCGCCGTCGCGTAACGCCCTGCCATTCCCGCAACAAGTGTCGTCTCGCCAGCCACTGAGCGTTCTTCCCGTTCTGCCTTGCGTGCTGAAGGCCCGCTCGGACTTTTGCGCAGCCCAATCGAGTTCCCGGGCTACGCTGTGCCCGAAACTCGCGAAATGAAGATATCGCAGGTTCTCTAACACAGGCTTCGACCGCGTTGCAATAAGCCGCGTGGCGGGAATCAATGCGGCGTGTTGGCTTTTGTGGGAAAGGGCGGATTGCGTGTCCGATGGGACGTGCGTTTGTGGTTGCGACCAACTCCGCCAGCACGGATTGCGATGTCTCGTCAGGCATGGCGCGGCGTGGCGTACGCGGGGATCGGCCGGATGAACATCGGTAGGGGAAAGCGTCAGCGCGGCGCCTCAAATCGAGAGGGATTGCGGCGTTGACCTCATAAGTCCAGCCGTCCATAGTGGCGCCAAAGCGATTCAACGGCATTGGGAGACGGGACCGATGCGGAGAGCTGAAATGCAGTCGCTGGGCGTATTAACAAATTTCGAACGGCGCGCCGTCGCAGTAGCGGCGCTATGCGCTTTGGCACTCGCGCCCATTCCCTCCGCAGCCCAACGCTATGATGATCGTTCCCTGCGCTGTCAGGACCTGGAGCGTCAGCTTGTGAGCGAATGGCAGCGCAGCAGCAGTCCGCAGGAAGCGGTAGGCCGGCTCGATCAGCAGCTGGACGAATTGCAGCGCAAACGTCGGGGCGCCGAAGTGGAGGCCGAGCGGCGCAATTGCTACGAGGATATGTTCATTTTCGGGCGCTCTCTCAAGCGCACCACGACCTGTATCGCGCTCGACAACGACATTGAAACCGTTCGCCGCAGCATCTCGACATTGCGCGAGCAACGCGACGCACTGACAAATTCGGCCAACCGGCGGATGCGGCGCGAGGATCTCGTCGCGGAGCTGGCGCGGAGCGGCTGCGGCGAGAACTATGCCCGCGAATATGAATCGCGCCGGCGGTCCAACTCCATCTTCTCGTTTTGGCAGGACGAAGACAGCTCCTTCGATCGCGGCTACGCCAACACCCAGCCCGATCAATCCGGCTTGCCCTTCGCATCCTACCGGACCATGTGCGTCAGGCTATGCGACGGCTATTATTTTCCGGTCAGCTTTTCGACGCTCGGAAGCCGCTTTCCCGAAGATGAGTCTAAGTGCAAGAGCCAATGCTCTGCGCCCGCTGAACTTTTTGTATATAAAAATCCGGGCGAGGAAGTCGAGCAGATGCTGTCGCTGAACGGCGAACCTTACAACAACATTAAGAATGCTTGGCGGCATCGCAAGCAATATATACGCGGTTGTTCCTGCAAGCCGGAGGAATACTCAGCGCGGGAGATCGAGTTATCTGAGAAAGAGTTCGGCAAGCAAGCCGGCGCTGCGGGCCCGCGTTCTGCCCCGGCGACGACACCATTGTCTACGCAAACCGGTCCGCCGGATGCAGGCGCTGCCCCAGGGGGGAATGCGCCCGAAACCGGCATTCCCAAGACCGTCCAATAGGCGGTCTGTCCTGCATCAAAGCTAGACGCGTGAACAGCTTTCCCGCAAAGTATGACTCTCTGATTTTACGGTGCCGGCTGAAGGATTTGAACTTCCGACCTTCGGTTTACAAAGCCCAAACGCCCAGTTTCCGGCCGTTTCCTTAACATGCCTTTACTTGCGTAAACTCTTATGAATATTAATGATTTTTACTTCTTTTGTTTCCCTCGCTTACTACTGATAGTTTTCCGCGTGGTAGCCCGCGGTTTGCCGTCGAGAACGAAAAAAGCCCGTGGCACTTGTTAAGCTGACAAAGCGTGCCGTTGACGCTTGCAAGTCTGAGGGCCGGGGCCACACGGTTTGGGATACTGAAGTCGCGGGGTTCGGCCTGCGCGTCACACCGTCATGCAAGCGCAGCTATATGCTCAAATACCGGCACTCCGGTCAGCAGAGTTGGTTCACTATCGGCCGGCACGGATCGCCCTGAACACCGGAGATGGCATGTAGAGAAGCGCAGCGGCTTCTTGGCGAGGTGACGCGAGGTATTGACCCCGCAAGCGGTAAGCAGGCTGATCGCGAGGCCATACCATTGCCGAGCTGTGCGACCTTTATGCTGCCGAAGGCGTCGCGCACAAGAAAACGCTTACGGTGCAGTCGGATCGCGAACCACATCAAGCCAGCTAAGGTCGTTTTTCTCAATGCCACCGCGCTGGCTCTGCTCGTCAAGCTGCCGCGCTTGGAACGCGCGCTCGACGACGCAGTCACCCACGCCTATGGCTGGCCACGCAATCTCGAAGACAATGAAATCTTGGAACGTCTTTTCCAGCTCAATCAAGAACACGCCGCTTCTAAATAGCGGCATGCCGGGACGTGTCGGTTACGACGAGACCTCTGCAAGTTGCGCCGCGTACCTACACAGTACCTATTTTGCTGAAAGCAAAACGCCTGCAAGCGAGGCTAACTCTTTGATTTTATGGTGGGCGCAGTAGGATTCGAACCTACGACCCGCTGATTAAGAGTCAGCTGCTCTACCGTCCCTGCATTTCCCTCCTGTACATAAAGCCGTTTCTAGTTAACGATTTTTTGGCCCATGCCGTACTTCAGCGTGCATTGACTTCTCCGTCTTTGCCGGACATTTTCCGTCTTAGCTCCGTCTTAGAAGGTGCCCGCCCTTGGACATCCCACGAAAGATCAGGCTAACGAACAAGCTCTGCCGCGAGTTGCCCTTTGCGACCGTCGGCCAGTACGTTGTCCGCGATGCAACCGTACCAGGCTTCCTGTGCGTCGTCGGTGCGCGGACGCGAACCTATACGCTTCAGCTTGATGTAACCGTGCTGGGCGAAAGAAAGACCGTCAAACGTGCAATTGGCAGCGTATTCCACTTTGACGCAAGCGCCGCCCTGCAAGAGGCGCAGCGCTTGTCCGCCGAAATTCGAGCAGAGAAGGCAAAGTTTACCAGCCGCCAGTCGGTTCTCACGCTTCGTCAAGCGTGGATAGATTACGCCAAGAGACTTGAAGCGCGTGTCGCTACAGGGGAGCGCTCGCAGCGCACGCTCGACGG
Source organism: Rhodomicrobium sp. (assembly GCA_031399085.1). Classification (GTDB taxonomy): domain Bacteria; phylum Pseudomonadota; class Alphaproteobacteria; order Rhizobiales; family Rhodomicrobiaceae; genus R-RK-3. Next base: position 171,388 of record JANNOQ010000027.1, on the reverse strand, counting down.
CTATCGCGATTATATCGAACGGTGCCTCTCCAATTGGCTCGACGTACCCTTGCGTGAAATAGGCGAGCGGCCCGAAATGATCGCTGAACACCACGAGCAACTCACGCGGGAGTGCGGCCCTTACCAGGCCAATCGCACCATGACGACGCTGCGGATCGTCTACAATAACGCACTGAAGCGTCGTCTCGACGCCGGCTTGTCGCCCCTCAATCCGGTCGCGGCGGTGGATTTTAACCGGGAAGAACGGCGGTCGACGGGCATGTCGCCACTAAAGCTTCGCGCTTGGGCCGAACAGTTGGCAAAGTTGCCGAACCAGGTGCGGCGCGAGTTCCACTTTTTCATGCTGCTTTCCGCCATGAGGCCCGACGCACTGAAGAAAGTGCGTTGGGAACACCTGGATGTGAAAGGCAAGATGCTGCGTGTCCCCTCACCAAAAGGCGGGGCGAAGCGTGCATTCGACCTACCGCTCTCCGGCGCCATGTTGCGGTGCCTGTGGCGCGCTCGTCGCGCAGGGCGGATTTTGCACAGTCGCGAGGCCGGCGAGTGGGTATTCCCAGCCGCCACACAGAAGGGCCACATAGCGGAGCATAAGGAGAAGCGTCATTTGCTGTCGCATTGGGGAGGGGATCTTCGGCAAACGTGGCGGACGGCCGCCCAGATTGTGGGGCTGTCGGACATCGACGCCTCGCTGCTCATGAATCACAGCTTGGGCTCTGTGAATGCTGGCTATATTACGAGCGCCGCACTGCGAGATCATCTCCGCGCCTGCCAGGAGCGCGTCAGCAGGCACATCCTAGCCGCGATTAGATAATTCCCAAGGCGACTACGTCCTTCGTTGCGTCCATCATCTCCAACCCTTGCCGACGCTGCGCTCCGGCGAGATCTGACCGATAAGTTCAGACTCCAACCGGACCCGCATGGCAAGACACCTTCACGGCTTTTCTCGGCTTCCCTTGTAGGGATTTGTCGCCTTTTCATGCACGCTGGATCCTCGGGATTAAGGAAGATTAAGCCATGCGCTCCATCACTTTGAGATTTCCACTGCGTTGGCATCTTTGAAGGTTGCCATCGTGAGAGGCGAAGGCCGTCGACTTCACCTCTACCGGGGTTTGCCATGCATTCTGCAGTCTCCACATTCATCAACAGTGATCTGAAAAACCTGACCAAATCGACGCGAAATGAGTAAGAGTGAACCAACCGCTAGGCTGCTTTCGATCCACGATCTGGAAACGCTTGCAGCGTTGGTTGCCGAGCGGCTCAATCAGGAAGCGCTGCCGCAATTCCTAGATGAATTCGCGGCGGCGAAATTGGTGGGCTTAACGCACCGGTCCTTACAAGCCATGCGTTATGATGGAAACGGGCCAGCCTTTGTCAAACTGGGTGATAATCCTCGCTCACCGATCCGCTACAGCAGATCTGACCTTATCAAATGGGCAGCAACACGAAGGCGTTATCGTTCTACCGCGGATGTTGGCGTAGATTCCGAGTAATCGCAAACATAAGTTGAAAGCGGTAAGGCTCATAACCTGAAGGTCGCAGGTCCAAATCCTGCCCCCGCAACGATTTTAACCGATTGAAATCTAACGATATTTCTTAGTTGAACCGAAGGTCCCGTGGCCTTGGTTTTACAGCATGGGGAACAACTGGGGCACAACCTCAAAAAATTCCTGATATCCACAGGATTCGCCGACGAACCTATCTTGGCCAGTCGCGCATCAAATCAATCACGGAAACGTCCAGCGCCTTCGCCAAAACCTCTAACGTATCGACTGTCGGCGCGTTTTCTTCCCGCTCGATCATACCGACATAGTTGCGATTGAGGCCTGCGCGATCGGCAAGCTCCTCTTGGGAGAGCCCGCGCTCTCCTCGCAGTTTCCGTAGGTTTTTCGCAACCACCTGCCTCAGCTTCATGAGCTGCAGGCCAAGGTAAGACGTTGCGTTCAGCTACCCAGTATACTGGGTAATCATGCCGAGTGGCGCCGTTTGCGGCTTGTCGGTTTCCGGTGAAGATGGGGTTGGGAAGTGGATAAGGCTGCAACTTATCACGAGCCTGAGAGCGGCAGGGAAAACGAGGACATCGTTCTCGAAGTGCGACTGGACGGAACTGTTGCGGCCTATTCCGATACAGCGGCCGAGAAGACCTTGGCTTTAGCGCCACTGTCAGCTCTCGTGCTTGAAGCTTTAAATCCGAGGCTGCTGGGACTGGAGAGGACGACGTTGTTTTGAGCCTGCTTGAGGCCGAACTGTTCCGGGCGCTGGAAGGCGCACGGCAAACAATATCGCGAATTACTGCCAAGCGGTGATTGCACCTACCGCTGCGTGTACGGCTCCAACACCAAATCCTTTTGCACAATGATGCGCAGCGGCCAGCCGGGCCTGACTTTGATGGTGGGCTGGACATTGAGCTGACGCTCCACGATCTGGCTGGCGGCGCGATTGGTGGTCTGCCCAACGCCTTGCTGCAAGGCTTTCAGCAGATCGTTCTCCTCGCCGAAGGAAAGCTCGGTGCCGACATTCAGAAGTGTCGCCAACGCGATGCCTTTCACCAGTTGCCAGGTGTGATTGTCGACTTCGTCCGATAATCCTGCATATCCGCTCTGATCGGTCGCGGGCAGGTTCTCGATGACGATGGAAGAGCCATCGGGGCGGATGATGCGTTGCCAGACGATAAGCGCGCGGTTCTGCCCGAAACTCACCCGCGCGATAACGAAGCCCGGCAGGTCTGAATTCAGCCCCGTGATGAGGCTAGCGGAAATGACGGCCGGCGCGAGGCTTCCCACCTTCATGGAAGACTACCGCACACGAGGAACGCCCTGGTTCACCGTCATCGACGCTGGCGGCCGCATCGTTTTCTCGGACTTCCATCTTGATGCGGACCTGCTCGTAAAGGAACTGGAGCAAGCGTAACCAATGCGACGTTCGCTCATCCTGATCACGACCCATCTCGTGATGCTCGGCGTCGGCTGTGAGGGTCGGCATCTATACGCTGCCGAGCCTGACAGCGCCTCGACTTCGGCCTGAGCCAGCTCGTCGTTTTCGATCGGTTCGGACCGGTCAAGCCGAGCGGCTTGAGGACCGCCGTCGAACTTGATCAGGCGAAGCCTTCTAATACGATCTTGCCGATCGTCGAACCGCTTTCGAGTCGCTCGTGAGCCTTCTTGAGATTCTGGGCGTTGATGGAGCCAAGGTTGACTGTTGCTGTGGACCGAATAGCCCCGGAATCGACGGCGCTCGAAACCTCTTGAGGATCACACTTTGCTGGTCCATGTCCGGTGTTCCATAAATGGCGCGGGTGAACATCAGTTCGTGGTGGATGGAAACCGCCTTTCGCTTGAACTTCATGATGTCGAAACCTGACGGGTCGTCGATAAAGCAGAAGCGGCCCTGGGGCGCGATCATTTCAGCGATTTCATCAACATGTTGAGCGGTCTGCGTTGTCGAGAAGACGAAAGCAGGAGCCCCGATATCCAGTGACGCGATCTCGCTTGCGAGAGGCTTGGAGTGATCGATGACATGGTGCGCTCCCAGCGACTTGGCGAAGTCTTTCGTTTCTGGACGCGAGGCAGTCGCGATGACCACCAGGTCAGTGAACTGTCTGGCAATCTGGATGGCTATCGATCCGACACCGCCTGCACCGCCGATGATCAGGATTGCAGGTGCTGCAGCTGGGACAGGCTTTTTCACATCGAGGCGGTCGAAGAATGCTTCCCACGCAGTCAGCGAGGTCAGGGGAAGTGCCGCGGCCTCGCCCCATCCGAGCGACGACGGTTTCCTGCCGACGATGCGCTCGTCGACGAGGTGGAATTCTGCGTTTGCGCCGGAACGGGTAATGGAACCCGCGTACCACACTTCGTCCCCTGGCTTGAAGCTGTTGACGTCGGGACCGACCGAGGCGACGATTCCCGCGGCATCCCAGCCGACAACTTTCCATTCGGTTCCTGCTGCCGGTGGTGTGCTGCGGCGGACCTTGTAGTCGACCGGGTTGACCGAGATTGCCTTCACCTCAACGAGGATGTCGCGGCCTTCAGGCACCGGTTTGGGCAGCTCGATGTCGACAAGCGAATCTTGCGCCGAGATCGGCGACAGGCTTTTGTATCCAATGGCCTTCATGAAGGTCTCCTACTTTTGTCTGAGGATGTCACTGGCCGAAATTGCGAAGGGCTTCCTCGCCCGCTAGCACCGCGCCTGGTCAGTTCACACGGCAGCACTGGCCTCGGGCAGCTTGGCAATCACCTTGATCTCGAACTGGAACCCATACAGCCAGGTCACGCCAACTAGCGCGGCGGCTGAGGCGGAGGCGAAGGCGCCCTATGCAACGTCTTCTACAGTGAGGTCCCGGCCGTTGAACCGCACGGTCTCCCCCGCTCGGGCACCTTCGATCGCTTCGAAGATCGGCGCCATCGTGGAAATGCCCATGAGCTCTCGCCCCTGACATGTGAACTTGCTCGTTGACACTGCGATCACAAAGTAGCGGCCGGACAGCTTGACGACAGCGCCTTCGTTGACGGCTAACTTAGGGCCGAAATCGATCGTCCTGAGTTTTTCGAGTTTATCGTCATAGTCATGGAGCGTGTCATCAAGCGCTTCAGCGAAGTCGCTTGCGATTTCGGCCTGAGCCAGCTCGTCGTTCTCGATCGGTTCGCTCCGATCAAGCCGAGTGGTGGAGACATAAGTCAGATAATTGTCGCGAGCGCTATGCAAGGCTGCGGTTTCCAGCGAAAGCATCGTTTCTCGGATGTGGTCTTTATTCCAGTCCATCATGACCTCGTTGTGTTTCGATAATTCAAATGTCCAGTAGCTGGTCCGTGACCGCCATGCGCTCGCCGGCCCCGCTATTCATCGTTTATGACGTCTTCTCCCTGGTAGGGGATTCTAATCAGCCGAGAATCTCGGATGATGCTTGTGACGAGCCAGACATATGACTGCTCGGCGGTATCGAAGCCGAGCATGCTGAAGGCTTGGCCGAAAGGGCATGCTGGGAAGTCTGGAAAGCCCTCCCGCAGAACGTAACACTCGGGATCGCGGTGGAACTCGTTCTTGTAGACTTTGCGCAGTCCGTGCTTGCTCGGCACATCCTGGTCGCTTGCCGGCGCTGTTTCCCGATGCGCTACACGCCGCTCAGAAAGGTCGCGGTGACAGATTTCGTCGAACACATCGAATGCGTCGATCAACAGGCCCATGTGCCCGGTCGCTGGATCGGTGATCGCGTAGATATTGGAGGCGTCTTCGCCATCATCTCCGCTTTCGAGGCGCAACGCCGCGTCGACGCGAATGGTGCACGGATCGAGGGTCGATCCGAGTTCGAGATCGACGAGATTGCCGTCCTTGACGCGGTACTCGCGGTCGTAGCCCTTGGCGACGAAGGACCGGACTGCTGCTAGAACGTCGGTCACTTGGGATGTCATGGACGCACCTTCATCTCGAGTTGGATTGGACACGCTCCCGCACAAGGCGCGCTGCGACCCGTCAGATGACGGCGAAGAATGCGATGTGCGGTATTCATAGCCACTTGGCCTTCTTGAAGCGCACGAACAGGATAAGGCAGAACACCGCTATCACCCCGAGCACGACGAAGTATCCATAGGTCGTGTCCAGTTCCGGCATGTTCTTGAAGTTCATGCCGTATAATCCCGCGATCGCCGTCGGGACTGCCAGTATTGCCGCCCAAGCCGCGAGCTGTCGGGTGATCACACCCGTCCTTTGCGCTTCCAGAAGGCTGCTGGCCTCAAAGACCGTGGACAGGACCTGAAGGAGACCGTCGACCATGGACTGTACGCGACCGACGTGATCCGCGACATCGTTGAAGTACGGCCTCACTTTGGCGCTGATGCAGGGAAAATGCCCACGGACGAGCTTTCTGACCAGTTCGGCCATAGCTCCGAGCGTGCGTTGGAAGCGCGTGAGTTCGGCTCTCATCCCGAAGATGCGGGCGACTTCTGCCCGTCCGAGAAAGTCGTCTAACGACCGTCTCTCCATCGCCAGCACGTCATCCTCGATCATTTCGAAGATAGGCAAATACTGGTCGACAATACGGTGCAAGATCGCGTGCAGCACGTAGTCGACACCCTTTCCGAAGGGTGATCGCAACCGTGGCGGATCTGGCGCTTCTGTTGGATGTCGCGCGGGCAGCGGGCCTTTGCGCGGAAGCTCGGCCGGACGTCTCATCGGCTCTCGATTTGGCGCTTTCGGACGTCGGGCCGCCACCGCATATGGTCATCTGCGGGTCGCTTTATCTCGCCGGAGAGGTCCTGGCGATGGATTCAGAAACCTGGCCAAGGTGAAAGGCCGACAGCGCCGTTGGGTGGCCTGACCAAAGCGACGGGATCACTTTCCCTTCTCCGCCCGCATGAGCAACTCCGCGAGCAAGGGATTGGGGAAGCGGCGCTTCTGTGTGATCGCATAGAACGTCTCGCTAAGGTTCGGGACGGGGCAGACCTCTATGAGAAGGCCGGCAGCCAGCTCGTCGCGCACCACGATCGGCGGCACGAGCGCCAGACCTTCGCTGTCGCGGGCAAGTAGCCGCAACATGGCCATATCGTCCACTTCGGCAATTATGATCGGGCGGACCCCGGCGAGGTCGAGGATCCGGTCGAACGCGACCCGGATTTCGCTGTCGAGACTAGGCAGCAGGACAGGCTGCGCTCGCAGATCTTCCGGGAAACGGAAGGCAAATGGTTCGACGCCGGGTCGCCTGACCAACGCGACCGGTTGCTGAGCGAGCAAGTGGCTGCGGAGGTCTGACCGCGCGTCGTGCTGTGGAGCGCTGTTTGCGAGCACGACATCGATCGCATGGGCCTCCAATTGCGCGAGCAGGTCGCGCATTGTGCCCGAGCGGATGATCAATTCGACGTCGGCCCGGCCCACGAGCGGACTCAGGAATTCCAGCTGGAAGTTTCGCGAGAGCGTGGTCAACGCCCCGACCCGGAACGCCTGCCGGCGGTCCACCGGCCGACCTTTCATGGTGCTGACCAGCTCGTCGCCGGCCTGGAATACCGTGTCCGCGTAATCGAGGGCGATACGCCCGGCCTCGGTGAGGATGAGGCGCTTGCCGGTTCGGTCGAACAGAGGATGCCCGAGCTGCTGTTCGAGCTTGCCGAGCTGCACCGAAAGCGCCGACTGGGACAGGTTCAGGCGCTCGGCGGCACGCGTGAGGCTGCCTTCATGGGCGATGGCCCAGAAGTAGCGCAGGTGGTGATAGTTCAGACTCGCCATGCCTGTCAGTTTATGAAACAGAACGATATGTTGCAATCTTTGTAGTTAATAGAAGTCACGTTAGGTGGTATCAACAATGTCCGTTTGCCGCCAAGGCGACGGAGAGTGGTCTTGCCATGAGGTAGCCGACATGAAGTTCGGACTCCGCGGTCTGTTTCTGGACTTCGATGGCACGATCGCGGAAACCGAACGCTTCGGACAACGTGTCGCCTACAACCGCGCCTTCGCCGAACTAGGGCTCGACTGGTTTTGGGACGAGGCGCTGTATGGCGAGCTTCTCGCCGTGGCCGGTGGCAAGGAGCGCCTAAGGTTCTATCTCGAAAACCATCGACCGGAACTGTTCGATGGCGCCATCGCATCCGGACTGATTCGCGAGATCCATCAAGCGAAAATCCGTCATTTCGCGGAGATCGCTCCGGCGATTCCGCTGCGCCCGGGCCTGTTACGGCTGGTGCGCGAGGCGAACGCGGCAGGCGTCAAGGTCGCGATCGCGACGACGGCGTCCCAGCCGGGCGTCGAGGCGTTGTTGAGCCAGGATCGGGATCTGCCAGCGATGATCGACCTGATCGCGGCCAATGAAGCGGTCGAACGCAAGAAGCCTGAGCCCGATATCTATGTCTGGGCGCTGACGCGTCTGGGGCTTGCGGCTGCCGACTGCATAGCGATCGAGGATTCGAATGTCGGCCTGCGCGCGGCGCTGGCGGCCCATCTGCCGACCATCGTGACGGTGAGCGACTACACGGCCGAGGAAGACTTTGCTGGCGCAAAGGCCGTGGTCTCGAACCTGGGTGAGGCCGATGCGCCCGCGCGTTCCTTGTATGGCACGAGACCGAAGGACGGGATTGTCGACCTCGCGTTCCTCGACGAAATCCGAATTTCCGTGGGCCGCCAAGCCGCATTGTAAACGTCGATTCCACAGGCCAGGTTGAGACCCTGTTGCCGTCTGCACTCCGTCAGTGAAGGCGGCATCGCCGCGCGCCTTTGCTCGATCCTTTCCGGCCATAGCTTCCGCCTTGGCGTGGTGAGCCGCAGCAAGCAAACCGTTAGCGTGCGGAGCCTCGAAGCCCGAGGCCTGCCCCCAAATTTGGCCGTCCACCACCGCCTGACTGGAGCCGCTGGGCAGCGATAGCCATCGGCCGAGGGCTACCTTGTGCCGTCGACCATGTAGCCCCCCCCCCGACGATCCAGAGTTTTATCAAACAGAATGATGTCTTGCAATCTTTGTATTTTATAGAAATATCTGCTTACGGTATTGCGGTGGTCGCTGCTCCCTGGAGGCGACCATGTCATCATCTTTACTTTGGCTTCTTGGCCTCGGTCCGCTCGTCCTTTCGGCGGTCGGTTTTGCGCCGGTAGTGCCGGGCGCGCGGCAACGTATTGCCGGGACCGCCTTGGCGGCAAGCCTGGCGGCGGCCTTCGCATTGGCCGTGGCGCTCTCCGCCGGGATAGCCGTTGCGGCCTATGGTCCGCTGACGACCGGCACGCTGGGCATCGGCGGCGTGGGGCTCGGCATATATGTCGATGCACTGAGCGCGATCATGGTCGGCCTGGTCGCCTTCGTCGGCCTGATCGTCATCCTCTACAGCCGCAACTATCTCGACGGCGATCCCGGGCAGGGCCGTTTCACCCGCTGGCTTTGCCTGACGTTGGCAGCCGTGCTGCTGCTGATCGTATCGGGCAACCTGTTCCAGTTCGCGCTGTCGTGGATCGCGACCAGCGTGGGGCTCAACAAGCTCTTGCTGTTTTATCCCGAGCGGCAGGCGGCAATGCTCGCGGCGCGCAAGAAGTTCCTCGCCAGCCGCCTCGGGGATCTTTGCCTGCTCGCCGCGATGGTGCTGCTCTACTGGACCTTTGGCAGCCTCGACTATGCGGTGCTGTTCGCCGGAGCGGAGACGATGCGCGTTGCAGGCGACATTCCGGGGACGATCCACGCGGTCGCGGTGCTGCTGGTGGTGGCCGCGCTACTCAAGTCGGCACAGTTTCCGTTTCATGGCTGGCTGACCGAGGTGATGGAGACGCCGACGCCAGTGTCCGCACTCCTCCATGCCGGCGTCATCAATGCCGGCGGCTTCCTCGTGCTGCGGTTCGCTGGGCTGATCTCGCTATCGGCGCCGTCGATGGAGATGCTGGTCATCGTCGGCGGCGTCACCGCGCTGTTCGGATCGGTGGTCATGCTGACCCAGACCAGCGTCAAGGTTTCGCTGGCCTACTCCACCATCGCGCAGATGGGCTTCATGATGCTGCAATGCGGGCTCGGCGCGTTCGCCGCCGCACTGCTGCACATCGTCGCCCACTCGCTCTACAAGGCGCACGCCTTCCTCTCGTCGGGCAGTGTCATCGATCTGGCGCGGGCGTCGTGGTCGCCGAGCCCTGGCGGCCAGCCGCACCCGGCTCGCATGGCGATAATCGTCGGCCTGGTGCTGGGGGTGACCCTCCTCGTAGGCACGCTGTTCGGCGCGACGATTGCTGCACAGCCCGGCGTGTTCGCGCTCGGCGCGGTGGTGATGCTGGGTCTCGCGCACCTGATCACGCAGGCATTTGACGAGCGCCCGAGCCTCTATGTCATCGGTCGTACCCTCGCGCTCGCGGCCGTCGTGGCGATCGCCTATTTCGGGCTTCAGTGGGCGGTCGAGCATGTGCTCGCCGGTTCGGTGCCACCGGTGCAGGCGCTGCGCGGCCCGCTCGACCTCGTCATTGTCACCATGGTCGTGCTCGCCTTCGCGGCAGTAACGGTCTTCCAGAGCGTGTTGCCGGGCAAGTCAGCCGCGCCGCGCTGGCAGGCACTCTACGTGCACCTCGCGAACGGTCTCTACGTCAACACGCTCGCCAACCGGCTGGTTCTGCGCTTCTGGCCGAGCCCGCCACCGCACACCGGCGCGCCCCCCTCCACCAATGCCAGCGGAGTCCGTTCATGAGCCACGCTATCGCCGTTGCGATCGACCTGGCAGCGGCCACTTTGCCGTCTTCAACATGTCCCGAACAGCCGAGGATCGACGCCGCCATCGACCGTGCGTGCAACAAGATCGCGCCGCTCTGGCCGCTCAAGCATTTTGTCGCGGTCAATCCGTTCCTCGGGTTCAGCGACCAGAGCTTCGCGGCGACCTGCGCAACGCTTAAGCGGGTGGCAGGGGTCGATATGCTGATGCCGCGCGCCTTTTACCGAGAGGCGCTTGCGACCGGCACCATCGAGGACCGCGACCTCGCGACGGGCATAGCAGCGGCCTCGGGTCTTCCGGCGCTGGCGAGTGACGCCGCTTCGCTGCGTCGGGCCGCCACACATGAGCCGGTCAAGAATAGCCGGCCGAAGGCCGTGGTCGCGACCGTCGCCGAAACGCTCGACGGGCTGGCGGCAGGTGACCGTCAGGCCTCGCGCACGGCGTTCATGATCGATGAGATCTCCAAATGGTGCGCCGCCTATTTCGATGAAGGCCAGGCCGCCTGGAAGCTGCCGGCGCGCGCCTTGCCGCCCTATGCAGCCTGGCGCACCGCGATGCGGTTCGACCGCAATCCCGAGACGATGGGCATCAAGGGCTTCCGCCAAGCCGTCGCGTCGATGCCAGACGCTCCGCGCGACGCAATCGCCGCGGTGGTCGCAGCGCTCGGAATCCCTGAGCGTGCGGTCGAGGATTATCTGCACCGCGCGCTGATCGATATCGGCGGCTGGGCAGCCTATGCGCGCTACCGCGTCTGGGACAACGCGCTTTACGGACGCGACGACGACACGCTGGTGCAGCTGCTCGCGATCCGGGTCGTGTGGGGCTATGCTCTGTTCCTCGAGCGCGTCGATCCGGACTTCAGGGCGGCCTGGAGCGAGGCGATGGCCGCGGCGGCGACGCTGCCCGAAGACGAGCGGCTGGGCGACGATCCCGAGCTCGCGCTCGATCTGATCCTGCACGAAGCCTATGAGGCGGCCTACCGTCGCCGCTTGCTGGCGCGGATCTCGCAGCACCTCACAACACCGGCGGCGCATCCAGCTAAAATCCGCCCGACGTTCCAGGCGGCGTTCTGCATCGACGTCCGTTCCGAGGTCTATCGGCGCGCGTTCGAAACAGTTTGTCCGGACGCCGCGACGATCGGCTTCGCCGGTTTCTTCGGCTTCCCGATCGAATATGTGCCGATCGGCCGCGACACTGGCGGCGCGCAATGCCCGGTGCTGCTCAAGCCGGCTTTCGTCGTTTGCGAGGCAGTCGCCGGAACCACCCAGGCTGAGGAGTCGGAGATCCTCAACCTGCGCCTGTTGCGCCGCCGCGCGACCAAGGCATGGAAAGCGTTCAAGCTCTCGGCGGTGTCCTCGTTCACCTATGTCGAGACGGCTGGATTGCTGTTCGCCGGCAAGCTCGTGGGCGATAGCGCGCGGCTGACCCGCACGGTCAGCGACCCCGACACCGACGGTCTCGACGCGAGCGTCATCAGCCGCATCGGGCCGCGCCTCGAGCCGCGCCCGGTCGGCGGACGGCTCACCGGCTTCGACGACGAGCAGCGCGTCGCGATGGCCGGGGCCGTGTTGCGCGCGATGTCGATGACCGAAGGGTTTGCCCGGCTGGTTCTCCTCACCGGGCACGGCAGCACGACCGTCAACAACCCGCACGCCTCGGGGCTCGATTGCGGCGCGTGCGGCGGCCATACCGGCGAGGCCAACGCGCGCGTCGCCGCCGCCATTCTGAACGATCCCGGCGTGCGCACCGGCCTCGCTGACAAGGGGATCGTGATCCCTGACGACACCTGGTTCCTTGGCTGCCTGCACGATACGACGACTGATGAGGTTCACATCTTTGACGCCGAAGGTCTCCCCGCGTCGCACGCTGGCGATCTGGCCGGTCTGCGCGCTGCGCTCGCCAAAGCCTCATCGCTCGCACGCGCCGAGCGCGCGCTGCTGCTCGGCATCAAAGAGACCGCGGACGTCGACCATGCGATAACGGCGCGCAGCCGCGACTGGGCGCAGGTTCGTCCCGAATGGGGTCTCGCTGGCAACGCCGCGTTCATCGCCGCACCGCGCGAGCGCACCCGCGGGCTCGACCTTGGTGGCCGCGCCTTCCTCCATGACTACGACTGGCGCAAGGACGACGGGTTCGGCGTGCTCGAACTGATCATGACCGCGCCGATGGTTGTCGCCAGCTGGATCAACCTGCAATATTACGGCTCTACCGTGAACAATCGCGCCTTCGGCAGCGGCAACAAGGTGCTCCACAATGTCGTCGGGCAATTGGGAGTGCTGGAGGGCAATTCCGGCGACCTCAAGGTCGGGCTCCCCTGGCAGTCGGTGCATGACGGCGACCGCTTCGTTCACGAGCCGCTGCGGCTCAACGTCTTCATCGAAGCGCCCGAAGAAGTGCTCAGTCAGATGATCGCCGCCCATGCGGGCGTTCGCGAACTCGTCGACAATGGCTGGGTGCATCTGTTCCGCATCGATGAGGACGGCCGCACGCTCCGCCGCTATGTCGGCGATCTGTTGTGGGATGCCATCGAATGACCGCGCGGCTCTCTCATCTGGCGCGGCTCGAATCCGAGGCGATCCATATTTTGCGCGAAGCCGTCGCCGAAGCGCGCAGACCGGTGATGCTGTTCTCGGCGGGCAAGGACTCGACCGTGCTTGCCCACCTCGCGCTGCGGGCCTTCTACCCCGGCCGCCCGCCGTTTCCGCTGCTCCATATTGATTCGACGTGGGAGTTCCGGTCGCTTCTCGACTTCCGTGACGCGTTCGCGCGCGAGCACGGTTCGAGCTGATCGTCAATGCCAATGAGGAGGGACATGCGGCCGGGCTCAATCCGTTCGATCATGGTGACCACTACACGCTGGCGATGCGCACCGAACCGCTCAAGGCGGCGCTCGACAGGACGGCCCGTGTGCTGCCGAAAGGCCGGAACTTTCAGTAGCCCAAGCCAGTGCCCCTTAAGCCTGTCGCGTCCAGCGACTCGATTGGCCCACAGCGTCACTGATTAGCGCCACCTCCAGCGGCCACCCTGCGGTGATTCGGCCGCTGGCAGGGCGGCTTATCAGCCCTCTCTCTCCGTCGCCGGCATGGCCTTACGCCGGAGAGTTTCGCCTCAATGCGGAAATCACGCTCGCCTCACTTCGTAACTCACCCATGCTGCCGGGACCGCTCTCGCAAAGGCTAGAACGTCGGCAAACTGAGGTTAAGCGGATCCCGCTCGGATGCGTCCTGACCGCCGAATTTGACCCGAAGGCGACACTCCGAGTGCAAGAAGAGACCTGAGTGAGGGCTTTCAAGCCCCTTTGGGGGAGCGACCGTGTAAACGTCGCAACCAACACTTAGCCATTACGCTAACTGTTGAATATGGTATAGTTAGCCAGATGGAACACAATCAGCTCCCGCTCGATCGCGCCTTTCATGCACTCGCCGACCCTACTCGCAGAGCCGTGGTTCAACGGCTTGGTCAAGGGGAAGCCACGGTGAGTGATCTCGCCGTGCCGTTCGACATGGCGTTACCGTCGTTCATGAAGCACATCCGTGTGCTTGAAGGGGCGGGACTGATTGATTCCAACAAAATCGGCCGCGTTCGGACATGCAAGCTCAAATCCGAGACATTGGCCGCTGTTGAGAAGTGGTTCGGCGACCAGCGTGCAATTTGGGAAAACCGGCATCAAAATCTCGACAATCTATTAGCCCAACTAAAAGGAGAATAACTATGAAAACGAAACTGCAATTCGACTTCGTTGTAGACAAGGAAAAGAAAACCATGACGGTCAAACGAGAGTTTGACGCTAACAGGCAGCTCGTATGGGATTGTTACACCAAGAGCGAACTCCTCAATCAGTGGTTTGCGCCCAAGCCTTTGACCAACATAACAAAATCTATGGACTTCCGTGAAGGTGGACACTGGCACTACGCCATGATTGATCCGGGTGGTCAGGAATATTGGGGGCGGATGGACTACGATACAATCCGACCCATCGACTACTACACCGCGCTTGACGGATTTTGCGATTCATCTGGCGCACTAAATCCAGACCTTCCGCGTGCCGCATGGAACGTCGCTTTCTCAGATCATGCAGAGCGAACTCTCGTGAGCACTGTCGTCTCCTATCAATCAGCCGAAGCAATTCAGCAGGTTATTGATATGGGTATGGAAGAAGGGCTGACGTCCACCTTGGAACGCCTGGACGAGCTGCTTCAGACCTTGGCTCAATAGTCCGGCAGCAAGGTGGTTCGATGAATTTCACTGTGCGGACACTGTCGATTTTTGACGCGGACGCGCTGAGGGCGCTCAATGCTGTATTCGGCGACGCCTTCGAAGATCCCGTTGCCTATGGCGCCGAGTCCCCGTGCGAGGCCTACTTGGCAAATTTACTCGGGAAGAACCATTTCATTGCAGTCGTAGCTTCGATCGAAAACGCGATCGTCGGTGGCCTTACAGCCTATGTGCTCGACAAGTTCGAGCAGGAGCGGAGCGAAATTTACATCTATGACCTCGCCGTCACTGAACCATACCGCCGCCAAGGCATCGCGACCGCGCTGATCCGGCATCTGCAACGTGTCGCTGCTGAGCGCGGTGCTTATGTCATCTTCGTGCAAGCCGATCTCGTAGATGCCCCGGCCATCGCACTTTATGAGAAGCTCGGGGCAAAAGAGACCGCGCATCACTTTGACATTCCGGTACCACCTCGCCATCACGGTCGGTAGCACGGGCGACCTGAGGTGATGGAGAGCCAGCAATATTACCGCGCCTCACCGTTGGCCTCCTCTGATTTGCCGCCATTTGCTGCGTGCTAATGGCAGTCGTCTACTGAGTGCTTCCGTGATGATCTACGCTGGCCGAACGCATCCACTTCACGTCTCTTGCTTGCCCTGAGCTTGCGTTGGCGGCCGGCGCTGAATTTTCCGCAGCCGGGGGTTGAGCCGACTCGGCTCCTTCACCGGCTGACCGCCGAGGTTGACCCATCTCTGCCATAGGTCAGTGCTGCGAAATCACTAAAGTCTACGTCCGCTGCCGTTCAACGCAGACGAAGAGAACAGAGAGAGCTGAGCCAAGAAGCTGAAACTCATGTCAACTACTTTGCAAAGCGCGTGTCCGTCAGTTCCTTCTTTAGCGCTGCCATGAAGCACCGCACGAGTGGGACTGCAAGCCGACCTGGTGGTGTCGCCGCGAAGATTACGACATTGCCCACACGAATGTTGGGCAAGATGGGCATCAACTCTCCCCTCGCGACGAAGCACTGAGCAAGGAATTCGGGTAAGGCTGCGATGGCTGTTCCTCTTGAGGTCACATAGCAAGCAGCCTCGACCTTCCACGCTCGTACCGCTCGGCTTTGCCGTCAACGATACCGCTATTGACGGCGAGGTAACGCTGATAGCGGTTCGTCCTGTCAGCAGGGCGAGCCTGTGTCCGGGCTGCGGAACAAGATCGGAGCGGATCCACAGCCGATATCAGCGGCGCCTGGCGGATCTGCCGCTAGCGGGCAAGTCGGTTCGGTTGGTCATTGCGGCGCACTGGTTCACTGCGACGCGGTGTTATGTGGCCGGCGGATCTTCGCGGAGCGCTTTGACGAAGACGTTCTGGCGCCGTGGGCGCGGCGAACCGCGCGGCTCGACCATATCGTCCATCATCTCGGACTTGCGCTGGGCGGCAGGCCCGCGGCCTGCTTCGCGCGGCGGCTGATGCTGCCGGTGAGCAACGACACCCTGCTGCGCCTCGTCCGGCGGCGCGGTCGTCCTCGCTTTGTCCCACCGACGGTGATTGGAATCGACGATTGGGCGTGGCGGCGTAGCCAGCGCTATGGGACGATCATCTGCGACCTGGAGCGGCGCAAAACCATCGCACTGCTGCCCGACCGGGAGCCATCGACGGCCCAGGCTTGGCTCTCGGATCAGCCCCAGATCAGCATCGTTGCCCGCGACCGCGGCGGCGGTTGCAACGGCTGCAGCCAAGGCGCTGCCTAAGGCGATCCAGGTGGCCGACCGGTGGCACTTGATGGAGAACGCCAGCCGGGCCTTTCTCGACGCGGTGCGCAAATCCATGCGCCAAATTCGAAGCGCGATCGGAGCCGCGACGATCAATCCCAAGCTGCTCACCGCCGCCGAACGGATCCAATATGAGGGATATCTTCGCCGGGAGGACACCAACGCCGCCATTCTCGGTCTGGCCAAGGCCGGGGCTGCGGTGAAGGAAATCGTTCGCCGGACCGGGTACAGCCGCGGCCTCGTCCGGCGCGTGCTGCGCGGTCAACGCTCGGACGTATTCCGCGTCCGGGAGAGTTCGCTCGAACTCTATTTGCCATGGCTTGACGCCCAATGGGCCGCCGGACACCGGAACGGGACTGAGCTATGGCGACAGCTCAAAAGCAAGGGATTCCGTGGCTGCCTTCGGGTTGTCACCGAGTGGGCTACACGCCGTCGAAAAGCGGAAAAGGTTGACGGCAGCGCCTTGAGCCGAACCCCCTCGGCCAGGACTATCGCGCGTCTCATGACCATCGGTCGCGACGATCTGTCCAAGTCCGAAACCGTCACGGTCGCGGCGATCGAGGACGGCGTGCCGCACCTGGTCGAGGCGCGGGAGATTATCGCCGCATTCCAGACCATGATCCGCAAGAAATCCCTCGCCGATCTCGAGCCTTGGTTGGCGCGCGCCCGATCGGGCTTGATCGCGTCCTTCGCCAACGGTGTCGTCAAAGACCGGGCAGCTATCAGCGCCGCGATCACTTCGCCATGGTCCAACGGCCAAACGGAGGGGCAGATCACCAAGCTCAAGCTGGTCAAACGCCAGATGTATGGCCCGGAAAGATCGACCTCCTCCAGGCTCGTGTCATCGGCGCTGCATAGGATCCATCACCACCAAAACTGCGTCAAAGCCCTTATTCCACGCCGAAACACAGCTTGCGAAGCCGTTGACGATATCGTTCACACCTCTGGTTGGCGGTCTCCGTCCCGCTAGCATCGCCCGGTTGACCGTCGAGAGCAGAGGCCTTTTGTTAGCCAGTCCTTCTTTGCGAATTGGTCGCAACAAGGCTTTGACTTTTGCAAATCATTCTTATAAGCAATAGCCATGTTGAACAGCTGCGCCTCGCCGGCCGACTGGACAGGAGTATGGAATGTCAATCGATTGGAAGACGCTCGCTGGCCGCACCGTGACCGGGCGGCTGATCGCCGGTGCCGTTGCGCTGGCGATCATGGCGTTCACGGTTTCTCAGCCAGCGCTGGCCCAAACTAAAGCCACCAAACCGTTCCGCGTCGTGACGACCTTCACGATCATCCAGGACATCGCCCAGAACGTCGCGGGCACCTCGGCCATCGTCGAATCGGTCACCAAGCCCGGCGCGGAAATTCACGACTACCAGCCGACGCCTCTCGACATCGTGAAGGCGCAGTCGGCCGACCTCGTCATCTGGAACGGCATGAACCTTGAGCGCTGGTTCGAGAAGTTCTTCGAAAACGTCAAGGACGTTCCGAGCGTCGTCGCGTCGGAGGGCGTCGAGCCGATGGGGATCTCCGAAGGGCCCTATACGGGCAAGCCCAATCCACATGCATGGATGTCTCCCACGAACGCTCTCATTTACATCGAAAACATTCGCAAGGCGCTCGCCAAGCACGATCCGGCCAACGCCGATGCTTACGCGGCCAACGCCAAGGCCTATGCCGCGCGGATCACCGCGCTCGATGAGCCGCTGCGCAAACAAATCGAAGCCGTACCGGAAGCCCAGCGGTGGCTGGTCTCGAGCGAAGGCGCGTTCAGCTACCTGGCGCGCGACTACAAGATGAAGGAAGCCTTCCTTTGGCCGATCAACGCTGATGCGCAGGGAACGCCGCAACAGGTCCGCAAGGTCGTCGACCTCGTCCGCAAGAACAAGATCCCCGTCGTGTTCAGCGAGAGCACGATCTCCGACAAGCCCGCGAAGCAGGTCGCGCGGGAGGCCGGCGCGCGATATGGCGGCGCTTTGTATGTCGACAGCCTGACGCTCGATGACGGGCCGGCTCCGACCTTCATCGACCTGCTGAAGGTGACCGTCGAGACCATCGCGAAAGGGTTCACATCTTGAAGCGGGCACACGCGATAAATGCCGGCTCCGCCGTTGCTCCCGAGGCGCAAGTCGCAAGATTGACGCTCGAAAAAACGCCGTCTATCTCCGTGCGCGACATCACTGTCGCTTACGGCAACGGCCATATCGCCGTCCAAAACGCGACCTTCGAACTTGGGGCGGGCACGATTTGCGCCCTCGTGGGCGTCAACGGAAGCGGCAAGTCGACGTTGTTCAAATCCATCATGGGCTTCGTCGCGCCGTTGCGCGGCGAAGTGCTGATCTCCGGGTTACCGGTCGGCGCGGCTCTCAAACGCAACATGGTCGCTTACGTGCCGCAGAGCGAGGACGTGGATTGGAACTTTCCAGTTCTCGTCCAGGACGTGGTGACGATGGGCCGTTACGGTCACATGGGTTTCTTGCGCATCGCCTCTAGGGAGGATCGCCGCAAGGTCGACGAAGCCCTCGAACGCGTCGGCATGGCCGCGTACCGGACCCGGCAAATCGGAGAACTCAGCGGCGGGCAGAAAAAACGGGTGTTCCTGGCGCGGGCGCTCGCACAGGAAAGCCCAATCATCCTGCTCGACGAACCCTTCACGGGGATTGACGTCAAGACAGAGGGCGCCATCATCGACCTCATGGGCGAGTTGCGAAACGCTGGCCATCTCATGTTGGTCTCCACCCACAACCTCGGCAGCGTGCCCGACTTTTGCGACGCCGTCGTCTTGATCAACCGGACCATCGTCGCCGCGGGTCCGACGGCCACGACGTTCACGCAAGCCAATCTCGAGAAAGCGTTCGGAGGGGTGCTGCGGCACTTCAAGCTGGAAGGGCCCGACCTCCATGAAGACGAAGACCAGCGTTCCGTCACTGTGCTGACCGACGATGAACGTCCTGTCGTCTTTTACGGCGAGCGACGCGATCCGAGAGCGGCCGCCCGTGGAAAAAAGGACGGGCCGCGATGAGCGAGCTGCTCGCGCCGTTCGAATACGGCTACATGGTCAAGGCCATCTGGGTCAGCGGGCTCGTCGGGGCGACGTGCGCTTTCCTTTCGGCATATCTGATGCTCAAGGGTTGGTCGCTGATGGGCGACGCGCTGGCGCATTCGATCGTTCCCGGCGTCGCCGCCGCCTACATCTTGAAGGTGCCGTTCGCCGCGGGCGCCTTCTTTGCCGGCTTCATCGCCGCGATCGGCATGTGGTTCGTCCGCCAAAATACCAAGCTGCGCGAGGACGCGATCATCGGCATCGTCTTCACGTCGTTCTTCGCGGCGGGTTTGCTGATGGTGTCGATCAATCCGACCTCGGTCAACGTGCAGTCCATCGTGCTCGGCAACATTCTCGGCATCTCCGACGAGGACGCTTTCCAGGTCGTCGTCATCGCCGGCGTTTCGCTCGCGATTTTGCTCCTCATATGGAAAGACCTGATGGTCATCTTTTTCGATGAGAGCCACGCGCGGTCCGTGGGGCTCAATCCCACGGCGTTCAAGATTCTCTTTTTCACCCTTCTCAGCGCCTGCACGGTCGCCGCCCTGCAAACCGTCGGCGCCTGCCTCGTCATCGCGATGGTTGTGACGCCGGGCGCGACCGCCTACCTGCTCACCGACCGCTTCGGGCGGCTTCTGGCTCTCAGCGTCGCCATCGGTGGCCTCACGAGCGTCGTCGGAGCCTATCTCAGCTTCTTCCTCGACGGCGCGACGGGCGGCGTCATCGTCTGTCTGCAGACGCTTCTATTTTTCGCAGCGTTCGTCTTCGCGCCGAAACATGGTGTTCTTGCGGGACGCCGCAAGTCCATGCCCGAGGCCAGCGCGCCATGAGCAGTCTTTGGGACTTCTTCGCTGTGCCGCTTGGTTACGAGTTCATGCAGCGCGCGCTTGCGGTGGCGGTTCTGGTCGGGGCGGTGTGCGCCGTATTGTCCTGCTACCTCGTGCTGAAGGGCTGGGCGCTGATGGGCGATGCCATTTCGCATGCCGTCTTGCCCGGAATCGTGCTGGCGTTCGTAGCCCAGATCCCGCTCGCCGTCGGCGCGTTCACGGCGGGCCTGTCTTGCGCGCTGCTGACCGGTTATCTCAAGGCCAACAGCCGCATCAAGGAAGACACGGCCATGGGGATCGTTTTCTCCGGCATGTTCGGTCTTGGGCTCGTGCTGTTCACCAAGGTGGAGACCGATCAGCATTTGAACCATATCCTATTCGGCAACATGCTTGGCGTGACATGGCGCGACGTCGCGGAAGCTGGATTGATCGCGGGCGGCACGCTGCTGGTCGTGCTGGCCAAGCGAAAGGATATCCTCCTCTACTGTTTCGACCCCCAACATGCGCGCGCTATCGGTTTGCCGGTGCGCGTCATCCACTACGGCTTGCTTGTCCTGTTGTCGCTCACCATCGTCGCTTCCTTGAAGGCGGTCGGCATCATTCTGGTGGTCGCCATGTTAGTCGCGCCGGGTGCGGTCGCGCACTTGCTGACGGATCGATTCGATCGAATGCTCATGATTGCCACCGGCGTGGCGATCATGAGCAGCATGACCGGCACGATCGTCAGTTATCACATCGACGGCGCCACGGGTCCTTGCATTGTCCTCATCCAGGCGGCCGTGTTTGTGGCGGCGTTTCTCTTCGCGCCCAGGAGCGGCGTGTTGCGAAGCAGGGTTGTCCTTGCCGACGCTTCGGACTGACGGGACGGGGCTCATCCCTTCAGACCAGAAATCCCGCTTAGCTCGGCCCGCCTCGGAACCCAAGTGTGCCGAGCAGCGGGCCGGCAGCTGACGTTAGCCGACGGGGCATTTGGCCGGCCCAGGTGCTCAGCATGGCCCAGCGACGCTGCGGTCCGCTCTGAGGTGTTGGGCTCATTGTGTTACAAGGAATGGGATGCAAAACAAGACGAGCAAGGACAAGTAAAAGCGAAGAACACGATTTGCCTGTGGTACGACAAGGACGCCGAAGCTGCGGCCCGTTTCTACGCTGAGACGTTTCCCGGGAGCGCCGTGGGTGCCGTCTGTCGTGCACCCAGCGACTACCCATCCGGCAAGGAATGCGATGTGCTGACAGTTGAGTTCACGGTCTTGGACATACCCTGTATCGGCCTCAACGGCGGTCCCGCGTTCAGGCATAACGAAGCCTTCTCGTTCCAGATCGCCACCGACAATCAGCAAGAGACCGACCGCTACTGGAATGCCATCGTCGGCAATTGGTCTGCTCCCCTGAACCGATACGGATTTGATTAAGAGAAGCCGGCTATTTCCAACCTGTTGATGGGGGAATGAGGAATGGCACGGAAGCGGTTTACGACGGAGCAGATTATCGGGATGCTGCGCGAGGCGGAGGTTCGCCTCGGCCAGGGGCAGTCGATTGGTCTGATCTGCAAAGGCCTGAGCATTTCGGAACAGAGCTATTATCGGTGGCGGCGCGATTATGGTGGGCTGAAGCTCGACCAGGCCAAGCGACTGAAGGATCTTGAGCGCGAGAACGAGCGGCTGCGGAGAGCGATCTCTGAACTGACCCTGGACAAGCTGATCCTGAAGGAGGCGCTTGAGGAAAAGTACTGAGCCCTTCCCGCCGCCGGGACTGTGTCGAGTATGTGCGCTTCCCAAGATTGATGTCTCGGAGCGCCGTGCTTGCGCCGTGATTGGCCAGCCGCGTGCCACGCAGCGTCGGCGGCCGATCATCCGCAATGATGAGGAAGCGTTGACTGCGGCGATCATCCGTCTGGCGACGACTTACGGTCGCTACGGCTATCGCCGGATCACCGCGCTGCTTCGCGTCGAAGGCTGGCGGGCGAACCTCAAGCGGGTTTATCGCATCCCCGCCTTCGCGGGGACAAGCCTGGCGGCGGGAAGGGCTGAAAGTGCAACAGAAACAACCGAAACGCGGCCGCCTCTGGCTGAATGACGGGTCATGCATCCGTCTTCGGCCGGAGCGTCCCGGCCATGTCTGGTGCTATGATTTCGATGCGCTTCTGCCGATTTTGTATTTGCCAATACTGTGCAGATGCGCGCTTGAGCCTCCCTATTTGGAACTCTATTGCGAAAGACAGCTGTAGCTTGAGTGGGTAGCGGAGCAACCCCTGTTACCCACTCGCGCAGGAGGTCTTTCCGTTTCCGCTCACACAGGTGCCCCTAACTTTGCCGGACGTTCCCTTCAGAGCCTTGCCGGAGACGGGCTTCGAGGGGTTCTGCGCCGTCGCTTTTTCAGCCGCCTCCGCAGTTGGAGAGCCTTGCGGAAGCAGTGCGGTGGCCAGCACCACAGCCAGGCCAATTGCCAATATCCGCATGTCTCCGTGTTTGCGTGTTTGCGTGGGTAACTGTTACTGTAGTGCGGGCAAAACTCGCCTCATTTTTTCTTCTTTGATGACGTCGTTACTGCCTCGCTGGCTACCCTGCTTCGCTTTCAGTTTTCGGGGGCCCACGCTCTTCGTCGTGCCGCTCGAATCCTCAAAGACCATCGAGTTTTGGCCGCCCCCCTTTTTACCCTTCGACCGCACCGGCGTCCCGTCAGGTTGAAACATTTGGTATTTGACCCCGGCGCCCTTCGGAGACGTGTCCTTTTTCGCGCCCTCAGCACTCTGAACGCTGGGCGTCAGCAGCGCGGCCGGCGCTTCCTTCGTTGGTCGCGGATGCGCCGGGAAAGGTTCAAGCATAACCAACCTCGCTGACATTCGGTTTTGCTTTGCCTCCGGTACGACCCGCAGTGCGAGATAACGCCCTGAGAGTTCTCATGCGGATCATTGCTTCTTCCCCTCATCAGAGTTATGCGTAAATCTTGGTGACGGCCTGGTTGGAATTGATCAGGCGGCGTCTCTGCGGCCGGCTTCGATGCCGTCGGTGAATTTGACCCTGTTATCAGCTTTGGCAACTGGTTCTGACCGTCGAGGCGTCGCCACGAGCTTTGCGCAGTCTGAATCATCTTGAAGACCATGATCACGCCAGTCTCGTTTGAGAGGCACCCCTTGGCCCGCGTCGTCCGATGGCGGACGGTTGCGAAGGTGCTCTCGATCGGATTGCTGGTGCGGATGTGCTTCCAATGCCCGGCAGGGAAGTCGTAGAACGCCAGCAGCGCTTCCCGATCCTTGGCGGGGCAGGCGGCGGCCTTGTCGTATTTGGCCTCATACTTGGCGAGGAACCGGTCGAAGGCTTTCTCCGCGTCGGCGCGTCCTTCGGCCATCCAGATTTCTTTGAGATTCGCCTTGGCTTTGGGCTGCATCGATTTCGGTAGTCTGTTGAGCACGTTCACGGTTTTGTGCACCCAGCAGCGCTGCTGCTGCGTGGCGCCGAATTCTTCCTCAATCGCCTTCCAGAAACCGAGCGCGCCGTCCCCAATGGCCAACTCTGGCGGGACGGCGAGGCCTCTGGCCTTCAGATCAGCAAGCAGCTCCCGCCAGGACTGCGCGCTCTCGCGATAGCCCACCTGAAAGCCGATCAGTTCCTTCCTGCCCTCCGGCGCGAGCGAACGTTTATCGTGAGCGACAAGCGCTCACTTCTGCCGATCAGAACGAGGATGCACTGCTTGTCCGGTTCCATGCGTGCCTGAAGATAGACGCCGTCCGCCCAGATATAAACATAGCGGCGCGCCGACAGATCACGCTTTTTCCAGCGCTCGAATTCCTCCTGCCAGCCTGCCTTCAGACGAGCCAGCACAGCCGGCGAGAGATTCGGCGCATCCTTGCCGAGCAAAGCGGCGAGCGCCTCCTGCATGTCGCCGGTGGAGATCCCACGCAAATACAAAATCGGCAGAAGCGCATCGAGGCTCTTCGTCCGGCGGGCATAAGGAGGCAGAAGCGTCGAGGAAAACCGGATGCGCTCACCATTGGCGCCACCGCGATCCCGGACGCGCGGCTGGTGAATTGAGCGTCTACAGTGCCATCGAGCACACACCGGCGGCACATGCGTTTGTGAGGGCGCTCGATCGGCATCTCGGGCCAGAGGCATCGAAGATCAAACGTTCAGAGCACGCCATTAGCAATGCCGGTGAGCTTGAAACGCTCATGACCGGGTCAGGCTTTGAGCAGGTCAATGTCCAAACAGTTTTAAAGCGCATCACCTTTCCCTCTGTCCTTGACTATGTACGATTTCAGCTCATTGCGACGCCGATGGCCGCCCTTCTGAAAACACAAAATGCTAGCGAACGCGACGCAATGATTAAGGCCATTGCCGCGGAGAACCGCGCGTTACTGGATCCCGAGCTGATTCATGATGGCCGCCTGTCGTCTCCGCAAGAAGCGTATGTGGCCACCGCTCGACGAGTGACGGAATGCTGACCCACCGCCTGTGAGCGGAGAGGCGACTGCTCAGCGGATCTTGGGCACGGCTAGGCGTGCGTCACGTTGTCCTGGTGAACTGCTTGACGTTCAGCGCGCCGAGCCTATGTGCAGCCTATCTTGCTTTCGTTTGACCCGCGACCCGCCGGCCATTATGTCCGTAACTGAATGAGGATAGCAGCTTCTGGACCCAACGGACTGGATGCCGATGTCAATCGGCTTGCAATCGGGACCCCAGATCGGCATGCACAAAGAACCCAGGCGAGCATCCTTGTTTGTGCTCCAGCGGAAGGCAAAGGATAGACCCATGCAGAGTTTGATCAGGATTTCCATCTTCGCCGCCACTGTTGCCGCCGGCATCGCGCTCGCCGGCGCGGCCTCGGCCCAGAACATCTATACCGGTGGCAAAGCCGGCGCTTATTTCGGCACGCTCTGCCCCGGCCTGCTCGAAGGCCTGCGCACCGAGGGCTTCACACCGAACTGCGTGGAGAGCGCCGGATCGCTTGACAACATCCAGCGGCTGCTCGCCGACCCGACCGGCGTCGCCATGGTGCAGACGGACGCCTTCGCCAACTGGGCCGCCGCTAACCCGGAAGAGGCCAAGAAGATCGTCGTCATCCGCTCGGATCTGGCGAGCGAGGGTGTCTATTTCGTCTCCAACAACATCCAGGAATTTTCCGAGGTGGTGCGCATCATCACCCGCATCAAGGTCGTGCTGCCGCCCAAGACGTCCGGCGCGGCGCAGACTTGGGAAAACCTGAAGAAAGTCCTGCCGCAGGTCTTCACCAAGGTGGATCCCAGCCAAGTCACCTACGCCGAAAGCGCCGCCAAGGCCGTCGAGATGGCGCTCGGCAGAGAGAACACCATCGCCCTGTTCGTGCAATTGCCCGATCCGAGCAACGAGATATTCAAGACCATCGTCGAGAAGAAGGGCAACTTCATCCCGCTCGTCGCCCGCGCCATCCTTGCCCAGAAAGTCGGCGGCGAGCCGGTCTATACGCTGGAAACTCGCCCGGTCACCAAGGCAGGCATCATCGCCAAAGCGGTCGAGGTGACGACCGTCGCGACGCCGATCATGCTGATCACCCAGACCTCCGAAAACGTGCCCGAGGCCGGCAATGCCCGCGTCAACCACGACGATTTGATCAAAATCGTCAAGGGCATGCCCAAGGACAAGCTGCTGCCGAAGTCCGGCGCCACGGTCTCCCTGTTCAACCGCGCCTTTAACGCGAGTGTCGAGGTCGCAACCCGGCTGACCGAAAAGGCCGAACAGGCGATCAACAACATCAAGTAAGGCGCAAGACGGATCGGCCGGCCGCGCTTGTCGGCCGGCGTTTTTCGGGGAAGGCGCGGCGCGGTTTCCCAAAAGACAACGAGAGCGGAGAAGTGAGAGTCCGTTCCGATGCCGTGAAGCAGACGGACTCTCGAGGGGACATAAACGCCGGTTTGTCGCCCAAAGACTTTTCGGTCTTTGCGCGGGAGGTCCTAAGGGCGGGCGGTGTGAGTTCCGGTCGTTCGAAAAGAGCAGTGCTTAGTATCTCGGCAACGGCATTTGCGAACTCGACATAAGGCGGCCTCTGCTCAATTTATCCTTCAAAAATGTCATGGAATCCCTATCTGGCACGACCAAAGGCCGCGCGCACGACAAACGGCCCAGAAATTTGCTACCAATT
Organism: Rhodomicrobium sp.; assembly: GCA_031399085.1. Classification (GTDB taxonomy): domain Bacteria; phylum Pseudomonadota; class Alphaproteobacteria; order Rhizobiales; family Rhodomicrobiaceae; genus R-RK-3. The sequence continues at coordinate 145,281 of JANNOQ010000027.1, read as the reverse complement.
ACAAAGGCAGCAGCGCTGACCGGATTTCATCTGATGCGGCACTGCATCGCGCCGATCTGGCTCCATCAACAGCACGTGTCCGCCAATTCGCTTGTGCGGTGAAGCGTCCTTCGAGGGCCTGCCATCGGGAGAGATGAAAGCAGAAGCGCCCTGCTGTTGCCGGACGAACCGCCCATGACAATAGTCTCTGTTGGGGTCATCGCCGTCCCCGGGGCAGGTGACGGTGGTGAATGCAGAGCGCATCAAGGAGATTCAGCCGTCCAGCATCGGCGATGTGCTTCAGGGCGTTCCCGGCGTGACTGTGGACGGAGGCCCGCGCCGCTCTGGCCAGGTGCCGGCCATTCGCGGCTTTACCGACGAGGACGTGCTGCTGCTGGTGGACGGCGTGCGTCAAAGCTTCGTCTCCGGTCATGATGGCCGGCTGTTCGTCGATCCGAGCCTGCTGAAACAGGTGGACGTCGTGCGCGGGCCGGTCTCCTCGCTCTACGGCTCCGGCGCGCTGGGCGGCGTCATCGCGCTGACCACCGTGGATGCGAAGGATTTCCTCGATCCGGGCGAAACGGCGGGCGTCAGCATGCGCGCCGGCTTCCAGAGCGTGAACGATGAATTCGCGATCACGACGACCGCCATCACGCAAAGCCATCACGGGCGCTTCGACATCATTGGCAGCCTGACCCGTCGTGAAAGTGGCGACATCGAAGACGGAGGTCCACTCCTCGAACGGCAGGTTGGAGGTGACCAGATCGAACCGCGCTCGTAGCGCTGGCTGAAGACCTCGAACAGCAGCTCGGCGAGACGCCACTCTGGGCACATTTGTGAGCCTGCTTACGAGCTAACCCCGCTCGCGCCAGCCCGTGGCCCGCAAGAAGGAGTTGGTCCAATGGCCAAAGCACCGACAGAGCCCCTGCTAGACCGTATCCTTGCTGCCGCGCGCGTCGGGGAGAACGACGATTGGGAGTTTAAGTCAGCCAAAGGCGGATTCCCGACATCGCTTTGGGAGACCTACTCCGCTATGGCTAACTCGGCAGGCGGCACGCGGCAAATAGCGAACGCTATTCTAACCCCGACCTTAGAAATCTGCCCGCTTTCGTGCCCCATCTTCTGACCTGGCGCACATAGCCATCGGCCCTTTGATAGAACCGCACCGCGCCGCAGTGCTAGGCACACACATCGAAAATGTCGAAATCAAAAGCGGGCAATTCCGATTTTATCGCGGGCATGGCGGCGGTACCTTCTGCAGACTGACCTAACGGATCATCGCTGATGGCGCACGAGTATGAAAAGGGGCGGCTCGACCTGCCCTTCGTTGGCATCTGCACATTTGCGAGGCGCCCGCTCTGCCTGAACTGGGATGGTATCGATGCAGACGTCGCCGTTGTCGGCATCCCCAATGACATGGGAACGCAGTTCCGATCAGGCACGCGCTTTGGCCCGCGTGCAATCCGCGAGGCGTCCACCCTCTTTTCCTTCGGCCACGCCGGTTCCTACGACCACGAAGACGACGTCGTCTATCTGCCCCAGGACCGCGTGCGCATTGTCGATATCGGCGATGCAGACGTCGTGCACACGGATATGATGGCCAGCCACGCAAATGCCGAGTTGGCCATCCGCAAGATTCTTGCGGCTGGTGCGCTGCCGGTCGCGCTCGGCGGCGATCACAGCGTCAACATTCCATGCATAAGGGCTTTTGCCGATAACGGGCCAATCCATGTCGTTCAGATCGATGCCCATCTCGACTTCGTCGATGAGCGGCATGGCGTGCGGGAGGGGCATGGCAATCCGATGCGCCGGGCATCTGAACTGGATCACGTTTCGGGCCTGACGCAGATCGGCATAAGAAATGTCTCCTCGACTGCCCGTGAGGGCTATCAGGATGCGCGCCAGCGCGGTTCCGCTATCCTTTCAGTGCGCCAAGCAAGGCGTTTGGGTACCGAAGGCGTGTTGGCCCGGATCCCGGCTGGGCTGCGCTATTACGTTACCATCGATATCGATGGTTTCGATCCCTCGATCGCGCCAGGCACTGGCACACCAAGCCATGGCGGCTTCCTCTATTATGAGGTGATGGAGTTCCTGCAAGGGCTGTCCAGGCACGGAGATATTGTCGGCATCGATCTTGTGGAGGTCGCACCTGCCTATGACGCAACCGGCTCAACGTCGATCCTGGCGGCTCAGGTGCTGCTCAATTTCCTCGGCTACATCTTCGAGGCGCGTTCTCGTGGCGCGTTGCACGGTGTGTCCGATGGGCCTTAAGGCAACTGGCGCGAATATGGGCAGCACAGCGGCGCTCATATCGAAAAACCTGCAACATCGCACACCATATCCAGCTTGTTCGAAACGACCAGTATCATATCCTGTTTGCACTAGGTTTGCTGCACGCACGAGGTGGTCGAGCCATGATGACAGCCGAAGTCAACGGTGTGGGTGCCTGGCCGGAGCACCCGATCTCCCCGTCGGACTGGACGATGTCATTAAGCGGCGCGGTCGTCGATGAACTGCTAGCCGCCGGCGAGGTGCTCAAGCGCAATCCATTGCCGCTCGCCTATCTCTCGCCGCAGAATTATGCCCTGGGTGAATGCAGGCGTCTGGCGGCCGATATCCGTGCCGTGCTCGACGACGGCGTGCGCTTTGTCCTCTTGAACCGGATGCCAATTGAGAAGACAGGCCCCGACATCGCAGTGCAGCTATACTGGCTGTTGTCGAGCTTGATCGCGCGCCCGGTTGCGCAAAAGCTGGATGGAACCCTGATCTATCACGTCCAGGATAAAGGACTGGCGCCAACGCCCGGTTCCGGCATCCGGCCGGCCGACACCAACTACGAGCAACTGCCCCATACCGACAATGCCTTCAACACCACCGCGCCGGAAGTTGTCGGCCTTCTATGTTTGAAGGACGCGCGCTCGGGTGGCGTGAGCCGCTGCATCAGCTTCCTTGCGGTGCACAATAGGCTGATGCGTGAGGCGCCGGATTTGCTGAAGCGCCTCTACGAGCCGTTCCCGCACGATCGCCAGCGCGAGTACTGGCCCGACCAGCCAGCCATCGTGGAGCACCCGATCTTCACCTATGAGGGCGGTAAGCTGCTGGTACGCTTTTCGCCACATCAAATCCGCAACGCCTATAAAATGCTCGACCGCGAAATGGACGAGACGACGCGCGACGCACTGGTCTGCGCGCAGGCAATCTGCGGCGACCAGTCCATGTGGGTGGAATTTAGTATGACGCCGGGACAGATCCAGTATGTAAACAACCTTGAAGCCGGCCACGCGCGAAGCAGCTTTGAGGATTTGGAGGAGCCGGAGGAGCGGCGCCACATGGTCCGTATCTGGCTGCGCGATGCGGGCCGGCCGGACTATTTCGGCTTCTAGGCGGACAAGACCTTACAGTCTCGAGACCTTAAGCCGTTCTCACTCGGGTACGGCAGTGACCTGCGTGTCGGCGGTCGCAAGACGTTGCGCGGATACAGCACTGCAATGGTTATTTTTTACAAATCGCAATGTTCCTAGCTCCAGGCAAAAAAAATACAGCACTCAATCACGTATTCAAAACAGATGTCATGCATTCGACGAAATAAGATTTGGGGTCATGCAATTGCAATGTATGAAATTCTCATGTAGTTACGATTATTCAAACATTGGCACAAATCTTGCTTTCATTTTACAAGGCCAGATTTGGCGAAGAGGAGATCGGCATGAATTGGGTTTTAGCAGATTTGTTGCGCAGAGTCGGCATGACCGGCGCTCTGGCCATTGCTGTGATTGCGGGCTGCATCGCGTCGGCACAGGCTCAGAATAAGGTCGTCCATCTACTGAGCTGGGGCGGTACGGTACAGGCGACGCTCGAGGCGGGCGGCCTGGCTAAGAAATTCCAGGAGGAGACCGGCTATGAGGTGGTTCTCGTGCCAAAGAAGACCTCCTCCGAGATCATCGCCACCGCAATAGCCCAGCGCGGGGCGCCGCAGGTCGATGTCGTGCTTTGCGACTACATGCCTTTCCTGCAAGGCATTAAGCAGGACATATTTGCCGATCTCGATCCGGCAAAACTGCCCAACATGGCTAAGCTCTATGGTCTCGCGCGCGCCGGCAAAAACGTCGTGATCCCCTATGGCGACACCCACGCTATCCTCTATCAGCCCGAGGTGTACAAGAAGAACGGCTGGGAGGCCCCGAAAGGCTGGGAAGCATTCATGCGTCCCGAGCTCCAAGGCAAGATGGTCATCCCGACCTTCGATAACACCTATGGCTTTTTCATGCTGGTGAAGTTCGCCGAACTGAACGGCGGCGGTATTGACAATATCGATCCCGGATTTGAGGCGCTGGCCAAGATCGCGCCCGGCGTCATCGAGTGGACTGATACCTGGGGCCAGATGGGCGTGCAGTTCCAGTCGGAGGCCGCGGCTCTCGGTACATATGGCTATGCCCGCGCCAAGGCGATGCGCGACAAAGGTATTCCCTCGCAGGTTGTGCTGCCTGAGGGCTCATATTTCAACCCGTTCGGCGCCGGCATTGTCAAGAATGCTCCGAACCCGGAAGGCGCCTATGTCCTGTTGAATTGGCTGCTCGGCAAGACGTTTCTCAGTTACCGTTCCAAGCAGTATGCCGACATCGTCATGAACACGGAAGCTGAGACCGGCGAAGGCACGCTTTCTCCGAAGGAGGTCGAAGGGCTTGTGCTGCTCCCCTTCGACAAGGTGGTCGACAGGTGGGCCGACCTGCAGAAGCGCTTCCAGCGTGAGATCGAAGGTAAGCGTTAATTGCGATCAGACCGCGCGGCAGGGACCAGGGCGATGCTTGAGCTGAGAGGCGTAAACAAAGCGTATGGCTCCAATCATGTCGTCCGAGATGTCGATCTGAACGTCGAGCAGGGGGAGTTTTTCTCCCTGCTTGGTCCATCGGGCTGCGGCAAGACCACGATCCTGCGCATGATCGCCGGGATTGTTGCACCAGACAGCGGGGCCATCCTGCTTGCGGGCACAGAGGTGACCGAAGCGCCCATCAACAAGCGCGACCTGACGCTAGTGTTTCAGAATTACGCCCTCTTTCCGCATATGACCGTCGCCGACAATGTCGCGTTCGGCCTGACGATGCGCGGGGTGCCGCGCGCCGAAATCCAGCGGCGCGTGAGGGAGGCGCTGGATGTCGTGAAGCTGCCCGGGCTGGATGGGCGCAAACCCTCTCAGCTTTCGGGGGGACAGCAGCAGCGCGTTGCACTCGCCCGCGCCATCGTCGTCAGGCCGCGGCTTCTGTTGCTTGACGAGCCGCTCAGCAATCTCGACGCGGCGCTGCGCGACCAGATGCGCTGGCATTTAAAGGAAGTCCAGCAGCAGACCGGCATCACCACCGTTCTCGTCACCCATGACATTCAAGAAGCGTTTGCGCTTTCCGATCGAATTGCGGTGATGAATGCCGGCCGCATCGAGCAGATTGGCAGTCCACACGACATCTACACGAGACCGACCAGCTCGTTCATTGCCGCGTTCACTGGAGACATTAATTTGCTCGAGGGGGCGGTGGAGGGCGACGAGGCCGGCGGATTCGCGGTGCGTCTGAATGACGGACTTCGTGTGCTTGTGTCCGGCGAGGTCAGGCATCAAGCGGGAGCGCGCGCCAAGCTGCTGATCAGGCCCGAAGCCATTGCGCTCGCGTCTCCCGTCGAGCCTGACGGACATACCCGAGATGAGAATGTATTCGAAGCTCGGATCGACGATGCGACCTTTCTCGGCGCCCAGGTGCGCGTCAGCCTCCGCGTCGGCGACCTGCCGCTGATCGCCTCCGTTCCAGGCCACGGCTTCGAGCCCTATCCCGCGTCGCGAACCATCAGCATTCCGAGAGCAGCCTGTGTCCTTATTGCTTGAGGCTGCCCGACAACCGGATCGGACCGCTGGGCGTGCGAGACGCGCGATCGACTGGCTGCCGGTTGCGCTGCTGCTGCCGTTGTTCGCACTGTTTGTGGTCTGGTATGTCGCGCCGCTGTTCGGCACCGTGCTGAACAGTTTTCACCCGCACGGGCTCAGCGGCATCCGCACGGATGAGTGGACGCTGGAGAACTATCTCGAGATCACCACCGATCCCTATTACCGCACGATTTTGATCCGGACTCTTTCGATAACAGCAGCGGTTGCGATCGCGTCGGCGGTGTTCGTCTATCCCGTTGCCTTGTTCATCGACCGGCAAAAACCCTCGGTCCAGACCTATCTCCTGCTGATCTACATCACGCCATGGCTGGTCAATGTCACGGTAAAGGCGTTCGGCTGGGTGCTGCTGCTCGGCCCTGGCGGCATCATCAACACCGCCCTGCGCTCGCTCGGCCTTATCGAGCGGCCGCTGCCTCTGATGTTCAACGAGTTCGGCGTATTCATCGGCCTTTTCCACGCACAGTTTATCTTCGTGCTGCTGCCGGTCTGGGCGGCAATGCAGGGGCTCGACAAGAATGTCGTTTATGCCGCGGCCAATCTTGGCGCGGGTCAAGCAACCATCATCCGCCGTATCATTGTGCCGCTGACGCTGCCGGCTCTTGCCGCCGGCCTGATCATCAACATGACCATGAGCCTGTCGGCCTTTACCACGCCGGCATTGCTCGGCGGCGCACGGACGAAAGTGCTCTCCAATCTGAGCCATGAGATCAATTTGGTGCAGTTGAACTGGCCATTGGGGGCCGCGGCCGGCGTTGTACTGCTGGCGCTGACTTTCGTTCCGATTCTGCTTGTGCGCGCCCTAGGCCGCAGCCGTATCACTTAGGGCCGCCCATGCTGCTGATATTCAACCTCGCAATGATCGGCTTCATGCTGTTGCCGATCTCGATCATCGTTTGGATGTCCTTCACGCCGGAGGCCTTCTTCGTCCTGCCTTTCGATGCGTTTTCGCTCCGATGGTACAGTGCGGCGCTCGAACATGACGGGTTCCGCAATTCCTTCCTGCTCAGCCTCAGACTGGCGTTCGTCTCGGCGACGATTGCAGCGGTGCTCTCCTTCCTCGCCGCCTACGCCATCACCCGCCTGAAGGCGCCCGGCGCAAAGGGGCTCGACAGCTTTTTCCTCTCGCCGCTGCTGATCCCACACGTCGTGCTCGGCATAGCGCTGCTGCAATTCGTCAACAGCGTCGGGCTGTACAACAATTTCTGGGCCCTGGCCGCCGCGCATATCATCGTCATCGTGCCATTCGTGATGCGGCTGCTGATCGCCTCCATGGCTGACATCCCCGCCGAAATCGAGTGGGCGGCACTCAATCTGGGGGCCAGCCGTCTGCGGGTGATGTTCGGCATCGTCCTGCCGATCTGCGCGCCGGGCCTTATCGCCGGATACGTCTTTGCCTTCATCATTTCCTTCGATGAGATTGTGGTGACGATCTTTATGGCCGGCCCGTCGCAACAGACCTTGCCGGTGCGGATGTACGGCTACCTGTCCGACCAGTTCGACCCGATCGTCGCCGCCGTCTCCAGCCTGCTGATCCTGTTCGCCGCTGCGGTCGTCGTGCTGCTGGAGCGCATTGGCGGCCTGAAATTGCTAACCCGCTGATCGAAGGAGAGGTGTCCATGGACGACAGCACCGTGCTTTACGAGGTAAGCGACCGGATCGCCACCATCACCATGAATCGCCCTGCGGTTCTGAATGCCCTGAGCCGGCGGCTGAAACGTGAGCTGACCGAAGCGGTCTCGCGTGCCGGGAGCGACGAGGCCGTACGCGCGGTGATCCTGCGCGGCGCCGGCCGTTCCTTCAGCGCCGGCATCGACTTGAAGGAGGGCGCCGCCGACCCGTTCCCCCATACCGCTGCCGGCTGGCGCAAGCATCTGGAGACATCGCTGGCGCTCTGCTGGTCTGTATGGTCGTGCCCCAAGCCTGTCATCGCCGCGGTCCGCGGTCATGCGCTCGGCGGCGGCTGCGATCTGGCGCTGTCGGCCGATCTTGCCGTCGCCACCCCCGATGCGTTATTCGGCGAACCGGAGATCGTGGACAGCTCCGGGCCACCGAGCCTAATGATGCCCTGGGTGGTAGGCCTGCGAAAAGCGAAAGAGTTGCTTCTTCTGGGGGACAGCATCACCGCCGAAGAGGCCTACCGCATTGGCATGATCAATCGCATCTTCCCCGCTGAAAGCTTCGATGAGGACATCCGCGCGATTGCCAAGCGGATTATTCGCTCGCCCGCAACGGCGGTGGAACTGAACAAGCGCACGATCAACAAGACCTACGAGATCATGGGCATGCGTTCCTCGCTCGAGCTCAATCAGGAATATATGATCAGTATTGCCCTCGCCCGTTCGCCGGAGGAGCGCGATGCAAGGCTGGCGCGGATCGGGGCGGAAGGATTGACTGCCGTTTTGAAAGCTTCAGGCCGGGACGGCGCGGCGTGAACCCGCTATGCGGGCTTCCCACTGCTAAGGCGCTGGACTGGCTTGCGGCGCAGCATGGACATCGCGTCGGCCTTCGTTTCGCCGGCTCCGCGTGGACCTTTCGGCAGATCCGCAAGGAGATCGATCTGGCCAGCGGCAGGCTTGCCGGTCTCGATCTTCCGGCCGGCTCCACGGTCGCGTTGTGGATGCCAAACCGGCCGGAATTCCTCTGGTATTGGATGGGTGCGGCCCAGATGGGGCTGATGCCGGTGGTCCTGAATACCAGGCTTAAGCGGCCAGAAGCCCGATACCAGCTCGCCCAATCCCGAAGCGTCGCGGTGATCGTTCCCGGGCGGTGCGCTCATCGGGACTTCCTCCATGACGTGCTTGCCATGCGCGCCGAAAAGGACGGTGCGGTCCTGCCGGAGCTTAAGCACGTGCTGGCCCTCGAACGCAGCGCAAAGCACGTATATCCCGTCGTTCTTGACGAGCTTGCTCCCGTTCCTTGTTTCCCGAGAGCTGTCGATCCGGATGCAGGCGCCCTGGTGATCTACACCTCCGGCACCACGGCCCTGCCCAAGGGCGCGATTATTTCTCATAGGATCTGGCGCAAGGCCTGGGACATCGCGGAGATCGGCCGCAATACCGCCGATGACACGCTCTACCTCCCCATCCCACTGTTCAGCTCTATGGCAATGCTAAACGGTGTGCTGCCCTTCTGGGTGCGCGGCGCATGCGTGCATCTTTATGAGCGGTTCGATGCGCGTGAGTGCATCGCTGCGGCAAAGGCGGAAGGCGCCACCGCTCTGCACCTTCTGCCAGCCATGGTCACCGATCTGCTGGCGGTCGGCCCGTTCGAAACGCCGCCTCTGGCGTCAATCCGCATCGGCCTCGCGCTGATGAACGATCCGGAGCTGATGGCGCGAGCGGAAGACGAACTCGGTCTCCAAAGTGTTGTGGCCGGCTACGGCATGACCGAAACGCTGACGCTCGTTTCCCGCCCTTTGCCTGAAGACACCCGCGAGGTGCGGCATACCACGCAAGGCAAAGCCCTCTCCGATATCCAGCTGGCAATCCGCGACCCGGAGTCCGGCGCGATGCTCGCCGCGGAACAGCTGGGCGAAATCTGTGTTCGCGGTTACTCGCTGATGGAAGCCTATTTCGACAAGCCCACAGAAACTTCTGCCAGCTACAGCCACGATGGATGGTTCCGCACCGGTGATGCCGGCTGGATGGACAAGGACGGACGTCTGATCTTTAAGCACCGGCTTGGCGACGGCTACAAATCGCGGGGCTTCAACGTCTCGGCAGCGGAGGTCGAGCGCGCGATTATGGAACATCCCGGGGTCGAAATGGCCGCCGTGGTCGCCGTCCCCGATCAGCGGGACGGCGCATGCGGCGTCGCGTTTGCCAAGCTACGGAGCGGGATCGCTGCCAGCGAGCAAGAGCTGCTAATATTCGTCAAGGACCGCCTCGCCAGCTACAAGCAGCCCAGGCGCATCATTTTCATCGATGTTTTTCCGGTGACAGCCGGCACGGCCAAGATACAGAAATACCGCCTGCGCGAGATGGCGCTCTCCCACCCCCCCGCACATCATGAAACGCTTGGCTGACGCGCGGCGCGCTGGCCTAAGGTCTGCTTGACTATTTCGCGCAGAAACAGCTTCAGCAACGGTGATGGTGGGGCATCGTCCGCCGAGATATGGACGAAGGGCGAGGTGAGCCGCGCCGAAGGCATGGCATCCCTTATGCGCCCAGCCGAAACCCAGCGGCTCGCGAAATGGTCCGGTAAATAGCCGATCATTTGGCCGCTCAGGATGAAGGCAGCCTGCGCTTCCATGTTGGAGGCGTGGGCGCGGACCCTGGCGTTCGGAAAATGGTAAAGCTCCCGCTTATTCGCATAAGGCCGCACCACGAAGGCGTGGCGTTCGACTTCGGCATGAGTGGGCTCCGTCTTGCAGGTAAACAGCGGATGGCCGTCGGCGCAGTAGAGCGAATGCAGTTCGTCGTAGAAATGCGTTTGCTTCAGTCCGCTCACCACGTCGATTTGGGGAGTGACCGCGACATCAACGCCGCCATTGACGATCTCGGCAATGAGGATTTCCGGGTCGGCGATGACCAGTTGGATGTCAGCGTCGGGCGCCGAAAGCAGGCAGGATCGAATGATCGAATCCAAAGGCAGGTCCGGATTGGTCATGGTGTTGTCTACAAACCCAACCCGAAGCGTCCCGACAACCCTGCCACGCAATTCACCGAGTGTGTGCTCGAAGTTCGATATCGCCGCGATCAGGCTTTTCGAGCGCTCGAAAACCTCCTGGCCCCGCTGCGTCAGTCTGAAACCGCCGCGTCCTCTCATACACAGTTGAAACCCAAGGCGATCCTCCAACGCCTTCAGATGAAAGCTGATTGTTGACTGGCTCATGCCCAGGGCAAGCTGCGCACCGGTAAAGCCTCGATGCTCTGCGATAGACCGAAATACCGCTAGGCTGCGGAAGTCAGCGGGCGATAGACGCACTGCTAATCCCTGTTCGCATTTGGCAATGGCGAAATCTTCGACATTATCAATTTGAAGCCAACTCGAATTCAATGTCCAGAACTGAGTTGGAACGACCGAGTAAACCCTCAACTGGCGTGCTGCCGGTCTCGTGGACACCAAGATTGGGTGTTTCATGAAACCGGAGGTGAGGGATGCAACGCAGGAAATTCGCGAGCGCGAGGTGCTGCGCGCGCCGGTCGCCGGCATCGTCGCCTCTACCCGAATGGTGGCCGGCCAGGTCGTCGAAGCGCGCGACGTGCTCTTCCAGATCATCGACCCGGCCGGCTTCTGGGTGGAAGCACTTGCCTTCGATCCGCGCAATGCCGAGGCGATCACCGGCGGCCATGCCGTGCTCGAAGACGGCCGGATCCTAAAACTTTCGCTGCAAGGCAAGGGCCGCGCGCTCCAGCAACACGCAATCCAGTTGCAATTCTCCGTCGAAGGCCCGGCCGATCTGAGCCTTGGCCTGCCGGTGACGGTGCTCGCCCAGCGCGACCGGACCATCACCGGAAAGGTCGTGCCCAAGGATGCCGTGGTGCGCGGCGTCAACGGCGAAATGCTGGTCTTCGAGCATCTGGAGCCGGAGCGGTTCATTCCCCGGCTGGTGCGGACCGAGCCGGTCGATGGCGAGCGGGTGCTGATCCTGGCCGGCATCGAGGAGGGCGCGCGCATCGTGGTGCGCTCCGCCGAAATCCTCAATCAGGTGCGGTAGGGGGCGGGCCATGTTCAGTTTCCTTGTCAGCGTCAGCCTGCGCAACCGGCTGTTCGTGATCGCGGCGGCCGTCATGCTGGTCGCCTATGGCAGCTTCCTGCTGCCGCGTATCCCCGTCGACGTCTTCCCCGACCTCAACAAGCCGACCATCACGCTGATGACCGAAGCCGAGGGCCTCGCGCCGCCCGAAGTGGAGCAACTCGTCACCTACCCCGTCGAGACCACCATGAACGGCATGCCGGGGGTGACGCGCGTGCGCTCCGTGTCGGGCGTCGGCCTCTCCATCGTCTATGTCGAGTTCGACTGGGGCACCGACATCTACCGCAACCGCCAGCTCGTCGCCGAGCGGCTGGCGACGCTGCAAAGCCAGCAGGCCAGCCGCTCAAAGCCTGTGAAAGCTCGAAGTGACAGGCTGGGGACGGACCGCGGAAGGTGGCCACATACCTGACGTGCTTCAAAAGGGCGAGGTTCTATACATGGAGAACGACGCCTGCAATGCCCCCAGCGCCTACAATGGCGCGGTCGGGCCTCGTATGATGTGCGCCGGCTTTCGCGAAAGCGGGATTGATTCCTGTCAAGGCGACAGCGGCGGCCCGCTGGTCTTGAGAGGGGTCGATGGCCCTGTGCTGGTCGGAGTTGTGTCGGGGCGAAGGCTGCGCGCGAAAGCTTCGCTATGGCGTATACGCACGGGCCAATGCTTATGGCGATTGGATTGCGAACACAACACTTGCAAATCAGACAGCGTCAGTGATTAGAGCCACCTCCAGCGGCCACCTGCGGTAATTCGGCCGCTGGCAGGGCGGCTTATCAGCCCTTTCTCTCCGTCGCCGGCATGGCCTTAGGGCGGAATCGCCTCAAACCGGAAATCCCGCCCGCTTCACTTCGTAGCTCACCCACGCTGCCCGAACCGCTCTCGCAGAGGGATGGAACACGTCCGCAAACTGAGTGAAGCGGATCCCGCTCGGATGCGTCCTGACCGCCGAATTTGTGAAGAGTTTCGGACGCCGGCCCTCGGAATGCGCTGCCACAGGCTCATGGGCAGGCGTCCGGAAGTCTCCGGGGAAGGAACCCGCGAGAAATTGGGTTGTGGCGTGCCGCAAATGCTATGGGAATTTCTGCATTGTCTTCACCATCGCGATGGTAGACGGATTTTCCTGATGAGAGTCGCTTGCAAGCACTGGAGCGTCATCAGGGCGGACCGACAACGCCGCCGGCTGCTCAACCGGCCTCGCTGAAGCCGGGACCGGGTTGTTTTTGTCACGATCAGGCAAGCTCTACCGCAGCCGGTTGATGACCAGCATTGAAGGCGGCGCATATTGCAGGTGTGGACGCCCGCGCTCTTCCTCATGAGGTGTCGATCCTGATTACGGCTGGCGGTGTTGGCCGGGACTGCGGCCGACATCCGCGCGCGAAAAGTTCGATGATCAACATGCGCCCACCGCAACAGGGGCACGGTTGAGCCAGCGCATCCGGTTTTTGCGCATTGGCGTTGTCGGCCGGGGTTGCCGCCGGCCTCGTCATGGCGAGCAGAGCGCGCATGCGGACCAGATGTTCGGCGCGGGCGCGTCCGGCGAACAGGCCGTAATGGCGGATGCGATGCAGCCCTTTTGGCAGGAAATGCATGAGGAAGCGGCGGATGAACTCATGCGTCGCCAGCGTCATGGTCGTTTGGCGCTCCGGCCCCTCGATCCGGTAGTCCTTGACCTTGAAGGTCACACTGTCCGCATCGGCGCGGATGAGGCGCCGGTTGGATATGGCGACGCGGTGGGGTAGCGCGCCAGATAGGCCAGCACCGCCTTCGGGCTGCCAAAGGGGCGTTTGCTGTAGACGAACCATCGCGTTCTGCGCAACGGCGCCAGGAAGGCGGCGAACGCCTTGGCATCGGCGAGGCCGGCATGCGCGCCGCAGAAGACGAGCTTGCCGGCTGCATGCGCCGCCTCGAGCTTCTCAAGCATAAGCCTCCGGAACAGCTTGGAGAGCACGCGGACCGGCAGGAAGAAGCCGGGCTTGCACGCAATCCAGCGCTCGCCGTCCAGGCTAATGCCGCCGCCGGGCACGATCATGTGCACATGCGGGTGATGCGTCATCGCCGAGCCCCATGTGTGCAGCACCGAGGTGATGGCGTGTTACCGGCACGATCAAACTGACCCAGTCGGCACTTTCTAACTGACCCGGCGCTATCGCTGGTGTCTCCAATTTGGGGGGACCGATGCTTACAGCGGAGGATCGGATGGTGATTTCAGTTTTGTCGAGGCATGGGGATAGCATTCGCGCGATTGCGCGGGCGACGGGTCTGTCGCGGAACACGGTGCGGCGTTATTTGCGCGGCGGCGAGGAGACGAGACGCCGCAAGCCACCGGCGAAGCGAGCGGAGAAGCTCGATCCGTTCAAAGACTATATCTGCGGACGGCTTTTGGCGGCCGCGCCCGATGTAATTCCGGCGGTGGTTTTGTATCGCGAGATCCGGCTGCGCGGCTATGCGGGCGGTGAGACGCGGCTAAAGCTGTTCGTGCGCGGCTTGCGGCCAGCAGCGCCGCCCGATCCAGTGGTGCGTTTCGAGACCGAGCCAGGCCAGCAGATGCAGCCGGATTGGGCGACGATCGGGTGCGGCAGCGGCAAGTTGGCGGTGTTCGTCGCCACGCTTGGCTGGAGCCGGGCTGCCTATGTGGAGTTCTGCGATAACGAACGCATCGAGACACTGATCCGATGCCACGAGAACGCCTTTGCGGCGCTCGGCGGCGCAGCCAGCGCGAAGTGCTGTTCGACAATATGAAGACGGTGGTTCTGGAGCGCGATGCCTATGGGCCGGGGCGGCACCGTTTCCATCCGGCTTTTCTGGACTATGCCGGTCATGCCGGTTCTGCCGCGGCTGTGCCGGCCCTATCGGGCGAAGACCAAAGGTAAAGTCGAACGCTTCATCCGCTATGTGAAGGGCAGTTTCTGGGTCCCGTTCGCCACCAATATGAGGCAGGCTGGGTTGGTGGCGGATCGCCATGCCGCCAATGCCGCTGTGTCGCGCTGGCTACGTGAGATCGCCAATGCCCGGATCCACGGCACGACGGGCGAAGTACCGGCGACGCGGTTGGTTCAGGAGCGTCAGCACTTGCAGTACCTTCCGTCCCCCTATCGTGGCCGGTCCGTACGCGAGCTGCCCGGCTCTGCGCCGCGCAAGCCGGTGATGGCCTATCAGCACCCGCTGTCGATCCATGAAGATCTGTTCGCATGAGCGATCTCCAGCATCAGCGGATCGAGGAATTGTGCCGGGAGCTTTCGCTTGGCGCTCTGGCAGGGCTGTATGGTCCGGTCGCGCAAGGCGCGGCCAAGAAGAAGGATGTCTCCTATGCCGATTTCCTCGAAGAAGTGCTGCGCGCCGAATGCGACGCCAGGCGGGTGCGCTCGCGCGAGATGCTGACCCGGACAGCCGGTTTCCCGACGATCAAGACGCTGGATGCCTATGATTTCGGCTTTGCCACTGGCGCGCCGCGCGCGCAGATACTGGAACTGGCGGCGCTCAGCTTCGTCGAGCGGACGGAGAATGTCGTGCTGCTCGGGCCATCAGGCACCGGCAAGACGCATCTTGCGATTGCGCTCGGCTACCTGGCGACCCAGCGCGGCTGGAAAGTGCGCTTCACCAGCGCCGCCGATCTGATGCTCGCCATGGAAACGGCGCAGCGCCAGAACCGGCTGAAGGACTTCATCCATCGCACCATCGCCATGCCCAAGCTTCTGATTATCGACGAGATCGGCTATCTGCCGTTCGGGCGCGAACAGGCCAATCTGTTCTTCCAGGTGATCGCCCGGCGGTACGAAAAGGGCTCGCTGATCCTGACGTCGAATTTGAGCTTCGGCAGCTGGGACGAGGCCTTTGCCGGCGATGCCGTGCTCACCGCTGCCATGCTCGACCGCATCCTGCACCACGCCGCCGTCGTGCAGATCAGCGGCGAGAGCTACCGGCTGAAGGATAAACGCCGTGCCGGCATCATGGCACGGCCGGCCAAGACGAAGGAGACGACGGCAGGCGGGTCAGATTGAAGGTGCCGACACGAAGCAAAATGGGTCAGTTTCAAAGTGCCGTTGACAGACACGTCACTGTCCGGCCGGCGTGTCGCGCGCGAGCGCGACCGCATGGGTGCCTTCTGCAAGCTGCCCTGCCTGATCGTCAGCGACAACGGCGCCGAGCTGACCTCGAATGCGATCTTGACCTCCCGCAGGAGCGTAACGTTGGCTGGCATTACATCGCGCCGGGCATAAATTCGCACGTGGCCACGCTGTCGGCCAGCATGTATCCGTCACGTAGACACCGTGCATTTCAATATGATCTGGATTTAATATTCGACATCCGAATAATTTTTACGAAAAAATCAGTCGTTCAACAATGTCCGTAATAGAGAGAAACAACGTTTTCGGCTTCTGCAAAGAATAGCCAACGCGAGGTTGCAACTCCGGCCAGATGAACAGGAAATGCGAGCCACAAGATTGCCGACAATAGAGGAATTGCAAGCGCTGCCAGAATAAGAACCGTCGGCAGCACAAACGCAGCGGCGAAGGCAAGCCGGTGCAGTTTTTTAGCGTGCTTTCGACCGATGCGGAAAACCATTTCTTTCATGAGATAGTTGGGCGATGTGTGGGGGGCTTCGAACAGCCTTGCACGGCCTAAAAGGGGGAGGCCGATCGCGGTTTCCGGCGTCGAGCCGTCCGCGTCGAGACCGATTTGGCCAACGCGCGTGCGCCACCAAAACGCGACGATCCCCGCTGCGAGAACTAAGACAACGCTTGCCGCCATCATCGCGTTCGAGACGGTGCCGAATCCGAGAGCGACCGCCATGAAGCCGAGCGCGCCACTCGCGATGGAGTAGGACAGAAAGAGAACGGGGGTCGGCGATTTCGACCAGCGCGGCACGGCTTTGATGCTGGCGTAGATCATCGACGTTGCGTAAACCGTCGCCAAAGCAAGCAGGGCCGCAAGAATTCCCAGCGGTAAGTGGCGACCGGCCCCAGCGACCCAGAGCAATGCGTAGAGGCCGAACACGCCCAGGGTGGCGACGGCTAGGACGCCTTCCCGCGACAGCCAGGACGAGCGCCATTGCGACAGCGCCCGCCAAGCGCGCTGCGGATTGCCGAGATGCCAGAGCGAGGCCAAAAGCCCGATACTCGCCAGGATGAGCGCAAGCCCGCAACCTACGAGGCCGAAGACCGGGGCCGCCGGCCCAATGCCCAGCCCAAGCCAGGCCATCAGCCCGAATCCCGCACTGGAGAGCGTCGTGAAGACGATAATGGATGAGGCTGGATGCATGGCTCAGCCCAGCTTCTCCAATGTGCGGTCCAGCCAGCCGAGAAAGCCGGTCGCGTCAGGCGCAACAAGCTCAGCGAGCCGAAAATCGTCGGGGAGATCCATGTCTGCCTTCGGGCGCGGCGGCAGATATTTGTTGACCGGCTTGGTGCCCTGCTCGGGCATCAGATCGACGCCGCCGCGTTCGGCCACAAGCTGGCTCACAGCGGAGGTGGGGTCCGCGAGATCGCCATAATGGCGCGCATTGGCCGGACAAGCGCGGACGCAGGCCGGAACGCGATCGACTTCGGGAATATTGTCATTGTAGATGCGGTCGACACAGAGCGTGCATTTCTTCATCACCCCCGCCGCCTTATCCATCTCCCGCGCGCCGTATGGGCAGGCCCACGCACACAGGCCGCAGCCGATGCACATGCTCTCATCGACCAGCACGATGCCGTCTTGGCGGCGTTTGTAGCTTGCGCCGGTCGGACAGACCGTCACGCAAGGCGCATCGTCGCAATGGAGACAGGATTTCGGGAAATGAACGAGCTGCGTCTTCGGCTGAGCACTGCCGCAAGCGCTACCCTTTTGATGTTTCGGCGATGGTGTGATTTCGAAGCTGTGGACGCGGTTCAGCCAGGTGCCGGACGGGCTGGCGCCATAGGCATCCTGGTCCGACAGAGGCGCGCCATAACCGCTCGTATTCCACTCCTTGCAGCTCACCACACAGGCGTGACAGCCGACGCAGGTGTCGAGATCGATGACGAGGCCGAGTTTCTTCGCCGTGGATTGCGGGAGCGAGGTCATGTCCATTCCTCCCCATAGCGCAAGGCGCTGGGGCCCTGGCCGACGGGGGACGTGATTCCTGGGAAGGCGGGCTCGGTCTCGTCGGCGGACGTAGCTTTTTCGATCCTGACCCGCAAATCATACCAAGCCGCCTGCCCGGTAATGGGATCGGAATTCGACCAGCGCATCCCATCGTTTCGCGCCGGCAAAAGCTCGCTGATCAGGTGATTGAGCAGGAAGCCTTTGGTGGCCTCTGGCGCGTCCGGAGATAGCGCCCAAGCGCCCTTGCGCTTGCCGATCGCGTTCCAGGTCCAGACCGTCCGGCCGTTCACGGCATCCATCCGCGCGATGGGAACTTTGATCTTGCCGTGATGCGACGTCAGATAGACCCAGTCGCCGTCTTGCAGAGCGTGCTCGTCACAGACCGGGCCTGGCACATAAAGCGGGTTATGCCCGTGAATCTGCCTCAGCCAGGCGTTTTGCGAGCCCCAAGCGTGGTACATGGCCGCCGGGCGCTGGGTGATGGCGTGGAGCGGGAACCCGTCCACCATTTCACCCTCGAACGGGGGATACCAGATCGGCAGTGGATCGAAGGTGCGTGCGATGCGAGCGCGCAGATGATCCGGCGGCTGACGGTCGCCGAAGCCTTTAGCCGCAAGGCGGAATTTTGCCAGCGGCTCGACATAGATTTGATAGACATAGGGCGATGGCGCATCGAAAAAGCCCATGCCGACTGCCCAATTCTGGTAATCGGCGTTGAAGGCTTTGAAGAATTGCGCGGATTTGGGGATGTGGACGGCGTGGAAGCCGCCATTTTCAATATATCGATCCAATTGCGCAGGGTTCGGCGCGCCGCGTCCCGTCTCCTCGCCATTGCCCCGCCAACCGCTCAGCGGACCGACGCCGGGGCGGCGTTGATGGTTCGTGATGTAGTCGGCGTAGTCCTTGTAAATCGGCTGGCCCGCTTCGTCGACGAAACCGGGAAGCGCAAGCCGCGCCCCCAGCGTAATGAGCGCGGATTGAAAGCACAGCACATCGCGGTCGGGCTCGACAACGGGCCAGCGTATGGCGTCGGCGGCAGCGTCCGCCTCGGAAATAGGGCGATCGAGCAGCGAGATGCAGTCATGCCGCTCAAGATAGGTTGTATCGGGCAAAACCAGATCGGCATAGGCGACCATCTCGGAGGAATAGGCGTCTGAATAGATAATCTTGGGGATGATATACTTGCCGTCTTCGTCCTCGGCGACGAGCATTTCCATCGTGCCAGCCGTATTCATCGACGAGTTCCAGGCCATGTTCGCCATATACATGAACAGCACGTCGATCTCATAAGGGTCGCGCGCATGG
Organism: Rhodomicrobium sp.; assembly: GCA_031399085.1. GTDB lineage: Bacteria > Pseudomonadota > Alphaproteobacteria > Rhizobiales > Rhodomicrobiaceae > R-RK-3. Next base: position 126,309 of record JANNOQ010000027.1, on the reverse strand, counting down.
GCATTGGAAATCACCATGTGCATCAACCCATGCGCAGAGAGCGGCGCGTCCCAGCTAAAGGCTTTGTCGATGCGTGCGGGCTTACCGTTCTTGTCGAGCGCCAGATCTTCCGGCCCGCGCGGGAAACCAAGATGCGGGCCGTTCAGCGGCGAGTTGGTCTCCCAGCCGCAATGCGGCCTCGGGTGGGCATCGATGCCTTTGGGATAAGGCGGTTTGAAGCGAAACCCGCCGGGGCAGTCGACACTGCCAAGCAAAAGCTGAAGAACGTGCAGCGCACGGCAGGTTTGGAAGCCGTTGGAATGGGCCGAGATGCCGCGCATCGCGTGAAAGCTGACCGGCCGTCCCACGAAGCGCTCGTGCCGGACACCGCGCATGTCGGTCCAGGGCTCCTCGACGGTGATCGATTCCTGAAACGCTGTATGCGCCAGCTCGGTCGCGAGCCTGCGGATGGTCGCGGCCGCGATGCCACAGCGCTCGGCGACTTGTTCCGGGCTGTGCCCGTCGTCAAGTAAATGCTCGGCAAGCAACTCGAACACGGGCCGCGCGGTAGCTCCTCCGGGAAGCTTCACAACCCCCTTCAAGGCCGGCTTTGCGTCCACCGCGTCGAACGGGCAAAGCGCGCCGGTCACTCGGTCACAAATCAGGGCCTTGCCATCTCCATCGCGCGCAAATAGCCCTTCCGTTTCCGAGCCTGCATCGCACATCACGAGCCACGGCGCATTGCTGTAGCGAAGCAGAAAATCGATGTCGACATGGCCGGTGCGCATCAGCTCATGGGCGAGCGCGAGGATAAACAGTCCATCCGTCCCCGGCGTAATCCCGACCCATTCATCGGCGATCGCGTTGTAACCCGTCCGAACGGGATTGACGCCGACGGTCTTGACGCCGCGCCGCTTGAGCGTGGCCAGACCCATTTTGAGCGGGTTGGAGTCGTGGTCCTCCGCGACGCCGAAGAGCATGAAATATTTCGTGCGCTCCCAATCGGACGAGCCGAATTCCCAGAACGCGCCGCCAAGGGTGTAAATGCCCGCCGCCGCCATATTGACCGAGCAAAAGCCGCCATGCGCGGCATAATTTGGCGTGCCGAATTGCTGCGCCCACCAGGAGGTCAGCGATTGGCTCTGATCGCGGCCCGTGAAAAAAGCCAGCTTGGAGGGGTTCCTCTCGCGCACCGGTTTCAGCCAGGAGACGGCAAGATCGAACGCCTCTTCCCAGCCGATCTCCCTAAACTGGCCGGAGCCACGAGGTCCCGTTCGCACCAGGGGCGCCCGCAGCCGTGCCGGCGAATAATGCTGCATGATCCCGGCTGAGCCCTTGGCGCAAAGCACGCCCCGGTTCACCGGGTGATCGCGATTACCCTCGATATAGCGGACTTTGCCGTCGCGCAGGTGAACGTCGATTCCGCATCGGCAGGCGCACATATAGCAGGTCGTCTTGCGGATCTCGTCCGAGACATAGGGGGAGGTGTCCAGCGCATGCCGGTCAGTGTCGCCTGAGCGGAGCGGTTCGGGGGTAGAGTCGCGGGCAAATACGACCATTAGCAGCTCTGTATTTGGCCGGAGCTATTCGCAGCCTTTGAATGAGTGTGCCAGCGATAAATTCATCGATCCAACACATTGATCTTGTCAAAACAATCGATTTTGTTTCTAATTCATTATGACGTTGGATCAGCTAAGAATTTTTATCGCCGTCGCCGAACGAGGGCACGTCACACGCGCGGCGGCGAGCGTAAACATGACACAGTCGGCTGTGTCCGCCGCGATAAGGGCGCTCGAATCCCGCTATGAAGCGAAATTATTCGACCGTATCGGACGCGGCATCCAGCTAACGGATGTGGGTAGGCGCTTTCTGCCGGAAGCGCGCGCGGTTCTCGAGCGGGCATCGGAAGCGCGCTCCGTCCTTGAGGACCTTTCGATCATGCCGCGCGGCGCCTTATCCATCGCGGCAAGCCAAACCATCGCGACCTACTGGTTGCCAAGGCGTCTTGCAGCCTTTCATGCCGCCTACCCGGACATTCGACTCAATGTCACCATCGGCAATACTCGACGCGTCGAAAATGAGGTTGCGGAAGCCAGCGCCGATCTAGGTTTTGTCGAAGGTTCGACGGGACACGCAGCTCTGTTGCGCGAGCGGGTTGATTTTGACCGGCTGTTGCTTGTGGTGTCTTCAGCCTATCCCGTGCTGCCGACCCTTGCGTCGGGACGGATCAATCTCAAGGAATTGTCTTGGATCGTGCGCGAGGAGGGTTCCGGCACCCGCACCGTTTTGGAGGACCTTGCTCGCCGGGAGGATATTCCCCTCGATCAACTCAAGTTTTCTCTAGAATTGCCGAGCAATGAAGCTATCCGCGAAGCCGTGGAGGCTGGCGCTGGCGCCACGATCATTTCTGAGCACGTCGTGGCGCGCGATATCGCGGCTGGCGTGCTCACATCCATCGCCGTCAAGCTTCCGAGGCGCGAATTCGCTCTTCTACGGCATAAAGACCGCTATCAAACAACGGCCGAACGGGCCCTCATCGCGATGATAAGACTTGAGAATAAACAAACGATCGGTTCAGTCCGGAGCTGACCTGGCGTTGCCGTCGCCGTGCGACAGGCAGCTTGTTGTCAAAGCGTCGGTTTCGCTCGTCGGCGGTGCGGCCTTGGCGCCCGTCGGCAAGGGAGGACACTCGATAAAGATGCGTGTGTGACATGTCCGACAGATCGACAGGTCAAGCAGGGGAACGAGCGCTTCGATCGCCGCGCTTTTGGATTCGAACAAATTGCTTTCGCCGATCGAGCGGATGACTCCGAAGCGGAAAAGCTTCTGCCGCAACGGCGGATAGCGCGCGACAAGAATGAGATGGCCGCCTGCCGCGCGCCGACGTCTGGTCTCTTCGATGAGCAGTTCGGCGCCGGGCAAATCGATGTCTCCCACACCGCGAAGAATCAGCACCAGCCGCTTCTGAAGCGGGCGAGTTCGCGTGATGTGGTCGAAGTCTTGGTCCAGATTATCCACGGAGCCGAAATAAAGCGGACCGTCGAGACGGGCGAACACGGCTTGGGGACACTCCGGCAGCGTGTTCATTTCCGCATTCCGGAACGGCCGGTTGGGGAGGCGCGCATCGGGGGCTCCGATCGCCAGCGCGGGCTTGGCGGTTCTCGATAAAAAGATGAACAGCGACGTGATGACGCCGACATAAATCGAAAATTCCAAATTGACAAAAAGACCAGCGAGCAGCGTCGCCGCGACGATGAGCGTTTCGGTATGGCTGGTGGCGATGATGTGCCGGACGGTGACGATATCTATCAGCCTGAAGGCCACATACAAAATCACCGCGGCAATTGCGGGAACGGGAATTCGCGCAAAGAGCGGTGCGACGACCAGTAGAATGCCAACGAGGAAAACCGAAGATGCGATCGCTGAGATGGGCGTGCGCGCGCCGGACTCGTAATTTACGCCGCTGCGCGTGAACGAGCCCGACCCGGCGTAGCATTGGAAGAAGCTGCCCACGACATTCGACAGCCCCTGCGCGACGATCTCGCGGTTTGGGCTGAAGCGCTGATGCGTCTTTTGTGCGAACGCTCTAGCGATCGACAGGGCCTCGATAAGGCCAAGCAAAGCGATCGCGAAGGCGCCCTGCGCGAGCGCACTGAGCATCCCGATGCTTGCGTCCGGCAATGCAAAGGCAGGCACAACGGAGGGAACGGCGCCAATCATCGCGACGCCCTGTCCTTCCGCGTCCAGGGCAAACGCAAGTCCGCTCCCCGCCAACAGCGCCAGAATGAAGGCTGGGAGCTTCGGGGCGAATGCACGCAAAGCCACCAGCGTAACGAGGGTTACCCCAGCGATGAGAAGGGCGGTCACATTGGCCTTCTCCGCCTCCCCGAGAAGGTTGCCAAGGTTGTCCACAATGGAGGCGCCGCGCGGAACGGTGACGCCAAGGGCGTCCTTGAACTGCGTGACACTGATGAGGATCGCTGCCGCGGCGGTGAAGCCCGTCATCACCGAATGGGAAACGAAATTCACAAGATTCCCGAGCCTGAGAGCGCCGAAGGCAAATTGAAATATGCCGACGAGCAAGGTCAGCACAATCGCTTTTGCGATAAAGTCTGGCGAGCCGGGCTGCGCGACGGCGTAAAGCGTGCTGAACACCAAGGCCGAGATCACCAGCGTCGGGCCGGATACCATCACTTTGGAGGAGCCAACCAGCGCGGCCACCACAGGTATGACAATGGCGGTATACAATCCATATTGTGGAGGCAACCCCGCAATGGCGGCGAACGCCACCGCCTGAGGTAAGACCACGGTGGCGCTCGTGAAGCCTGCCAATAGATCCGCCCGCAGCGTCGAGGCGTTCACATCTTTCGCCCATTCCGGCCAGATCTGAGATCGGACCAGAGCGCCCAGCGCTGACATCGGCATCATGAAAGATTACTGAAGTCGATGAACATCGCCGATGTCCAAACCTTGTGGTCGTCGATTTGGCGGGCGCGGAAGAAGACCGGTTGATGGCCATGCGGGCCGTTCTCAGCCGCCACATCAATGCTTCCGGCGATATCGCGGGGCATCGGCTTGTCGCTCAGCCGTTCTACCGCAATGAAGACGTCGGCGCCGCCGAGGTCGCGCCGCACGCCGCCTGCCTCGATCAGCTCTTTCCCAGACACCGTCCAATCGAAGACCGGACAATGAACGAAGGGATTGCCGTCGAGCGGATTGCCGACTTTAACGTAACCGTCGATGCGGCCATGAATCCTGATCGTTGCCTCGCGCAGTCCGGCGATGTCGATTTCGACCGCGTCGCTGTCCCCGTAAGTGTCGCTTCGGAAGTGGATTTCGCTCGATCCGCCACGCCAGCAGCGTTCCTCCATATGCTCAAATCCCCGTCCGGTATAGCTATTGATCGTGCCGTTCAGCACGGAAATCGTGCCGGTCCATTCACACCATCGGTACCGATCCTTGATGCGCGCGCCGCCGAAACGAACCCGGATCTTGCGATCTGAATAACCGGCGTCCTCGTGAAGGTTGCGGCGGTACAATTCGCCCTTGTGGTTGAAGGCGACGATTTCGTCCCACCCGGACTGTCCCATAAAGCGATAGTCCAACCGAGCGGGGCCCACATGCGCGAAAGCATCGCCATGCAAATGCTCGCCGCAGCGCGCCATGCCGAACAAACCATGAGCCGTATTGGCGGTTGTATGCCGCGCCCGGAGCGCGCGCCCGAGCGAGCCACGATCCAAGGCGTCGCAGATCACGCCGGTGGTAGGTCCGCTGACGCCGAAAACTTGCGTGCCTGGTGCGCCGCCGCCCGGCCGGCCGCGATGCTCGTCGCCGCCGCCGTAGCAGCCGAGCTTGTGCCCGCGCTGGATCGCATCGTGGTAAAGCCACTCGAAATGGCCCCAGGTCGAACAAATCTCGATCAGCCGCTCCAACTCGGGATGGTGCCAGTCCAGAATGGCCCGGCGTCCGCCGACATGCGGCATGATAAGATGATTGTCCGGATCGTCGATATAGGCGCGCCAGAGCAGTTCCAGCGGCCATGCCCCCGGTTGCACCGCCTGCCCGCCCATATTCTCGTTCCATTCGAAGGAGCGGACATTCCCGGTGCCGTCGGGCTTCCGGGGGAATTTCGGTTCCTCATCCTTGAGGAAGACGACGAGATGATCCCCGCCCGCGCAGGACGAACCGCACCATTCTTGAGTGGCGAAGGCAACGAAGTCTCCAGGCCGGTTCATCTCCTGGCAAAGCGCCACTGACGATCGCCAGCCGCCTTCGGTGATTTGAAAATCGTTGGCTGTGTAAGCGGTGAAATCAAGGCCAGAACAGTCGCGCGCATAGCGCAGATTGTAATCGGTGTCGTTGATGCCGACGGTGTCCTCCGCATGTCCATGCAAATCACCGTTGAAAATTCGCCCTGACGGACAGCTTTCATCGATGCTGACAAGGAGTTCGGCGCCCGCAACCGCCGCGAAGCCTGGCATCGAAGCCGTAATCTTCAATTCGCCTGCCTCGCGCGGCAAATCCTCGATGACTGCGAACGCCCAATGATCCGTCTTCTGCCTTCCCTGCGTGTTGAAGGGATGCGTCTGGTCATAGACGACCGTTCCGCTGCGCCACGCCCTGATCAGCACTTCGGCGCCGAAATCCGTGCAGGCATTCCCCCAGGCATCGTCAACGCGGACGTTGACCTTGAATGGCACGCCTGGGCGCAGGAAGCGCGGGGCCCGAAGTTCAAGCTGCTTGGCGGGGCCCGGCACGATGTCAATCGACAAATCGCCTGGAATTGCGGCAAAACGCGATGTCCCCAGCGGATCGACATAGCAGCGGAAGCGGAAGTTCTCCTCCACGAAGGTTTGTACGCGCGTTCCCGGCCCGCCACCGCGGCGGTCGCCAAGACGGATGATGATGTGATCGCCGGGATTGAGATAGCCGTCGAGAGTGTCGACGATGATCGCTTTTTGAAAGGGACGCTCATGACCCTTCTGGTCGAAACGCACCTTCAACCCTTGAACCGTTGCGGGCGATTGGCCCGGAACCAGCGGCCCGGCTTGATACTCCGCCGATACGTAGTTGGCCGCTTTGGGATCGACAGTTTGAAACAGCGCCCAGTCGGAGTAAAATTTGAAAGTGGCCTTAATCCAGGCGCCGTCGGCCAAGCCGGCCTGCCCCACCTCATAGTCTATGACAAGTTCGGTCCACTCGCCCGCGACGAGTTTTGAGACGCTGCAGGTAACGCGTCCCAGAAATGGCAGCTTAATGTTCTGTTCGAAGAGACCTTCCGGCGCGGTGTATTGTCCTAACTCGCTGCGGATTTGGACCTCGGTCAAACTGTCCCGCTCCAAGGGGTTTTTTCCTATGCCGTGCATAAAATCGCTCCACTGGACGAAAGATGGGCTCCTGTCCGCCGAGGCTCCGGGCGGGCAGGATGTTGGCGCTATAATTTCGTAAACGGCCATGGTGCGGCGGGGTCCCATAAGGGGATGCCCATATAGGCGTACCAAGGTGCCATGACGAGGATTCCATAGGCAATGGCGATTAGGACCGAGACCCAGCCGACGCGAAAATAGTCCGACATGGTGAAGGTGCCGCTCGAATAGGCGATCACTGCCGCCGTGATTTGCGTCGGGAGCAAATAGGCGAAGGTGTCCGTATCCGCCACAAGCATCGTGAAGGCGACGGGGTGCAGCCCGAGTTTGGGCGCGAGCGCGATTAGGATCGGAGCGAGAAGCGTGATCGCGGCGATGTTGGAAAGCATACCGATGCGAATAATATGCGTTCCAACCATCATGATCAGCAAGATGGCCCACCAGGAATAGCCAACGGCAATCGGGTGAATTGTGTCCGCCAGGTAGATGGCCAGACCTGAACTCGACATCGCAGCGGAAAGCGACAGCGCACCTGCCAGCAGCAGGAGCGTGCCCCAGATCGTTCGATCCTGAATATCCTTCCAGCGTGTCGCAAGCATGCCCGGCGCGAATAGGACCGCGAGGCCAATGAGCGCGACATTCTGCGAGGCGACGTTGTGGATCGGTTCAAACATCCATGCGAGCGCCGTGAGGCCGAAAATCACAAGGATGCGCTTCTCTATAGGTGATGTTTTAGGCAGGTCGCGATGCATCGTTTCGACGGCCTGAAATCCGCCTTTCACGCCTACGCCGCGGGTTTTGAAGTAATACTGCACCCACCACTGCGTAATGACGAACATGCCCAAATAAGGCCATTGAAGCCTGAACCAATCGAAGTAGGAAATGCTGAGTTTGAGATCTTTGGCGAAGAGATTGATGAGGACATAATTCGGCAGATGCGCGGTGAGGATGCACATGCCCGTAATCATCGAGCCATAAACGAGCGTCTGTATGACGATGGCCTTTTTGCCGCGTTGGCCTTCCTCGGTATCGTCGAAGAAATTGCAGATCCCGCTGATCACAGGCAGCAAGGTTGCCGCTCGCGCATTAGCAGCCGGGATGATCAGCGAGAGGATCAGGTTCACGAAGAACATCGCCCAGATCACGCCATTGACCGTCTGCGTTTTCATCCATTTCAGCAGCGATAAGGCAATGCGGCGATCGAGCCCCACCGCCTGCATAACAGCGGCGAACAGAAAGGCGGCCAGGCACAGGGCAACGACGGGCGTTGAAAACCCGTTCGCGGCAACTGGAAAAGGTTTTGCGCCGCCTGTCAGTACAAGCAGCATCGGAATGAGTAGGCCCGAGATGCCGACCGGAACGGCTTCCGTCACCCAGACGATGCACGCCCACGCGACAACTGCGAACACGGCCATCCCAGCGGGCGTCAAGCCCTGCGGCACCGGCAAAACGAATAGGATCAGCACAAACGCGAGCCATGCCGCGACGAAGCCGGCTAAGACCTTTGTTGGTTCGCGCCCGGTCTCCCGGACGTTGTCGCGTAGGCCTTCCAGAAAGCTCGATGACGGGATGCCAATCGGCGTATTCGTTGTGTCGACCATCGTCTCCTCCCAAAACGGCGCGTCCTCCAGCGCATTCAACCGGGTCTGTCGCCCAGATTAGGTAAGGAGAGCACGAATAATACTGACTGGGATGTCACCTTCCGGACATGCTGGTGATGATTGACGCGATATTATATAGTTAAAGACAATAATGGCGCGGATCGTGCTGCGATTGAGAGAGAAACGTAAATCTCATTGCCTCAAAGCCGGTGTCGCCGGAGTAATGGCTGATCACGTGAATCCAGGCTCAAAAACGCTTTGGTCTGTGGCGCATGCCAATTTTTTGGAGGGCCTGTCGCCCAGCGAGTACAGCGCTTTGGTTTCACGGGCAAAAATGCTCTGCCGGGACAAACGCGCGCACGTTTTTGAGGCGGGAGACGAAGCCACCGCGGTGTTCGTCGTCGTAAGCGGATTGATTAAACTCTATCAGCCGACAGCGAGCGGCAAACAAGTCACCTTGTCGATCTGCCTGCAAGGCGAGATTTTTGGCGTTGCGGAATTCATGCAAGGCGAGTTGCGGGAAATATCGGCCGAGGCGGTTATTCCATCCGAATTGCTTGCAATTCCGCGCATCGAATTCCTCAACTTTTTGAAGAAGCATCCCGAAGCCGCAATGCGCACGATCGGTATCCTTTCGGCGCGGTTACGCACCCTCGGATCCGCTTTGACCGACTTGGCGACGGTGTCCGCGGAGACCCGCCTGTTACGCCTATTACTGCGTTATCGGTCGCACGGGGCACCAAGCCCGGGTGAGCTGCCTGGTAAGACTCCAATCCACCTTCCACTCACCCATCAGGATATAGCGAGTCTGATCGGAGTTGCCCGTCAGACGGTCACGTCCATGCTGACCGAATTTCGCAAGCTGGGAATCGTGCAAACGGTCGGCGACCGTATGCATCTGATCGACGGTCCCGAGTTGCAAAAGATGCTCCCCGACTGAAACGGCTGATTATAACAATGTTGCGGAGGCGCGGACATCCACCGGCGGCGATCTGGAAGGGCTTGTGCGCATTGCGCGCATTGCGCAGCCATACGCTAACTGCCACGTTTGAAGTGCTCGTCTATATAAAGATAAGCAGCATCACGCTTATTGATGGTCTTGGGAGCGGGCTATTCGAGGGTCGCGGTCACCACCGCTCCGGCTACTTTGGATCTCGCTCATCCGTCACGTCATTGTCAGGCGGTGGGCATATGGAGCGCGTCCTCGGGGCGGAAAAGAGCAGCACGCAGCCAGCGCACCAATCATCTCATTTTCCTCCGCCGCGCCTTTATGCTGTGAAATTTAAGCGTCGCTACTGGCGTTGGACGCAGTGGGATTGCTACCCACGGCTACAAGTCACTCTGAGCGCTGAACGAGACTAGAGCAATATTGAAGTGTCGAGTCCCGGCCGTCGCTCCTGGGGCACAAAACCAAGACTCCCCTGACTTGCTCGGTGTCGCTGTGTTCGTGATGCCGCTAAATGCAGGCACGTCTATGACGCCCGAGCCCCGCCGTTGACACGCCGACACAGGATGTCGGCATCGTCGCGCCCGACGAAAGCGGCCTTGTTTACAAGACGATGCGCTGGGGATTGGTGCCCATTTGGGCGAAGGATTTGAAGATCGGCAATAGCTTGATCAATGCCCGGATCGAAACGGCCGCGATCAAGCCCGCCTTCCGGTCGGCATTGAAGGAACGCCGCTGCCTCGTGCCAGCATCGGGGTACTATGAATGGCAGACGGTGCCGGTGGAAGGCTCAACAAAGCCGCGTAAACAGCCGTTCTACATCACGCGATCCGATGGCGCTCCGTTCACCTTCGCTGGCCTGTGGGAGCGCTGGAAAGACGGCACGCTGTCCTTCACGATCCTGACGACGGAGGGCACCGCCGAGATGGGCCATCTTCACGACCGGATGCCTGTAATCCTAGATCAGTCCGGTTTCGCTGGCTGGCTCGATCACGGGGCCGTGGAACGGCCAAAAGATTTTGATACGGGTGCATGTCTTTCCGGTCTCGCCGCAAGTGAACAGCCCGAAATACGACGCGGAAGACTGCATCGCGCCGCTGGTCGGATATTCGTCGTAGCCGCAAGCGCTGCGACGTTTGTAACGGACGCATTCGACCGCGAGAGCGAGCAGAACGTCAGCCTTCCCGCCGAGGCAATGAAGGCCTGCCAGCGGTTAGTCCGCCGGGACGAAGTAGCGTCCGCATTCACGCCGGAATTCCCGGCTCAGATTGCCGCGCGCCGAAGCGAAAACCGTGGATGCAGATGAAAAGAATCTCTCGGCACGGGAGTAATGCAGAAACGCGTCCAGCAGCGCCTCCTCGCCCGATGCCTTGATCAATATTTCAGCTTCGCCCGCGTCGATATAAGCTGTCAATCTAATCGAAAGACCTTGATAACGGCAAATGCCCTAGGCTTCGGTTTCTATCCGGATAACAGTCAGCACGATACGCTCGGCAAGGTTCACGCACACTACTCCTGACACCGAATTTCACTTGCCGCTACCAGCGACGCCGAGCCCGCGCTCTCACCGACAAGCGCGCTCAATCACTTGGAGAAATTAGCCGCACATCGGCTTGATAGGCAGGGAAAATCACGCACATTTAAAAATTAGCACGCTAGACTTCTCGGATATTCATTTTCGTTTGTAACCCATCTGTAACCCGCAGCGGGTGCAACGGGAATAGCCAAGTTGGGCGTATCTCGAAAAAAGCTTCTAATTTCTATAACTTAAATTGGTTACGCGGGCAGGATTTGAACCTGCGACCTTCAGGTATGAGCCTGTTGTCTGGTGTTAATCGCCGAAATTCCTTGAACGGGCTTTCCGTGTCAGCCTCAAACCGATGATCCTCAGTCAATCATTTGATTGTTAGCGTTGCGGCTGATCAGTAAGCGATTGGGCGCCTGGGTAGGGAGAAGCGCCGAATATAAGTCGCGCGTCACCCTGCGAAAAACACGTCTGCTCGGTTCGACAAAACGAATTGATTTCCTTGGCATGGGCATAACGGTCGTCCGCAATCATGCCTCGCTTGGCGACCATTCATGACATGTGGCAGAGAAGAGGTGACGTTCAGAATGCCCTCCAACGCGTATAGTTTGCCGGCGACCAGCCGCCAAATATTCCGTCTTAGTTTCCGTCTTAATCGCCCGCCTTAGCCGAAAAATTTATCTTAAGTCATTGAAATCATTGGTGGGCGCAGTAGGATTCGAACCTACGACCCGCTGATTAAGAGTTAGTGGCTCGCCATTTCCGCAGGCATTCAGTACCTACCGATATCCCCAAAAAGACAATGCGCATCAGTGAATCATCTTGCACACAGTTTCCTCTAGCTATCCGTAGTTGCTTGCGTCGTGCCTACACGGTGCCTATTTTGTTCGAAATGGGCTCGGGTTGCAGAGGACGGGACAATGGCTACTGGTAAGATCACCAAGCGACTAATCGACGGCTTGCGGGCAAGGGCGCGGGTGGATGGACGAACCCTGTATGCTTGGGACGAAGACCTGACCGGCTTTGGCATCGTCGTGACCAAAACAGGCGCAGCAAGCTACTTTATTGAATATCGCCTCGGTGGGCGGGGAACTCCATCGAAGCGGGTGAGCATAGGCAAGCACGGCGCACTCACACCGGATCAAGCGCGGACGCTGGCAAAGTGCAAGCTTGGCGAGGTCGCCAAGGGGCGTGACGTGGCACAGGAGAAGCGAGAGGCGCGCCGCAAGCTAGCAGCAGGGACATTCAGGGAAGTGGCGGAGCGATATCTTGCGACGAACGGAAGGGGCAACAAGTCGTGGCCCGAGACGCGCCGGCTGCTTGAACATGACGCCGTACCCGGACTTGGGAACAAGCCGATGGTTATGGTGACACGGGGCGATGTGGCGGCGCTGCTCGACAACGTGGCCGCGCGTACGCCCTCCGTCGCCAGAGCGCTGTTCGCAGCCTTGCGCCCTATGTTTCGCTGGGCCGTTGATCGCGGCATCGTCGATGTGAATCCCATCACCGATTTAAGAGGCCCTGCGCCGCTCACCAGCCGCAGCCGAGTGTTGAGAACCGATGAGATCAAGGCACTTTGGAAGGTCACAGAGCGGCTCGGCTGGCCTTTCGGTTCCCTCTATCGGCTGCTGCTTCTCACCGGTCAGCGGCGCGAAGAGGTGGCTGGAATGCAATGGGCGGAACTCAACCTTGATGAGGGAATATGGACCATCCCAGCCGAGCGCGCCAAGAATAAGCTCGCGCACACGGTCGACCTTTCTCCGCAAGTCGTGACCATCCTCGCCCAACTGCCCGTCATGGGCGAGGGGCTCGTGTTCACCACGACCGGCAACACGCCGGTCTCCGGCTTCTCGAGAATCAAGGCGCGGCTCAACAAGCTGATGGAGAGCGAGCTTGGCAGCGAAGTAGAGGCGTGGCGCAACCATGATCTGCGCCGCACCATGGCGACCCTGATGGGCGAAGAGTTGGCAATCGATCCGGGCGTGATCGAACGTATCCTCAATCACCTCTCAGGCTCGCAGGGCGGCTTGCAGGGCGTTTACCAGCGCCAGCAGTACAAGGCCAAGCGCAAGGCGGCAATGCTGGCCTGGGGAGCCTGGGTTGAGCGGCTGGTCGAGAGTGAGGATGCCGCGAACATCTTGGCACTCCATGGCGCTTACAGGGCCTCCTAAGCTGGGTTGCCTTGTTTGTCCAACAGATCCACTCAATCAATGACATCGGCAATGGTGAAAGCAGCCTCTGATGCTTAGGCTGTAAATTGAAGCGACATTATCAGCCCTTCGCCAGATTTTCTCCGTTGCCGGCCCAGTCAGGCCACCGGCGAGAAACGCCTCTACTTGGACTCTTGTAGACTGCGTCGGTCGTGGAAATCAGATAAATGCGCTAATTGCCAAGTACGATCCCGCCACAAACGCCACTAAGCTAACAGCGAAGAAAATTTGAGCACACACTCTCCAGATCTTGCCGGAGCGTCGATACCGCTTGCTCATTTCATTATCTTCTCTGACGGCAATCTCTTCCCAATACCAGGAAAAGCGCTGTTTTGAGAGCGAATTGAATGCTATCGACAGGATGCACAGAAAAAGTCCGCCGAGAAACGCCGATGCGGCGGTTGCAAATCCCGAGTAAACGGCTGCAATATTCAGAGATGAATTTACGGTTGCTGAGGTAGCAATCGACGCCAAGAAAGAGAGCATGGCCAACGCCGCTCCACCATTTGCGGTAAACAAGAGCTGAGTTGCAAGTTTGGCAAACTCTGCTTGTCTGGTCAGATCCTCCACCGACCGGGCATGTGCCTGATCCCGATCAATCATTTTTTCCATTACGCTTATCCCGACCTCTTAATTGCCGCATTCGCTTCCTTCTATCCTACGCCTCGCTGACCTGCTTGCCATCCGAAGAGGCGTCCTTGTATTTGATGACCTGTCGTCCTTTGACGTGGCACCACTCCGCCACCGTGCGACGCGGAATATTTCGTCCAGATTGCCCCTCAGTTTTGACGGAGAGAAACACCGCAGTCTCACCGTGGAAGGCGACGACGCGCGGATGTAATTTCTACAGCAGTACGCGCGATCGCGCGGGAGCAGCGTCATGGAGTTGCCGCATCCACGCTCGCCAAAAGGTCTGTCCAAGGTAGATAAAAAATCGGTGCTAGCCGCACCGTTACGCAATGGATTTCGAAAATCTGGAACACTGCAATGGGTGGCTGGAACAGCGGCAGAAAAAATCGCGGCGCAGGTAGGTGTGCGAACCAGCACCGCCTGGAAATGCGCTATCTCAGCAGGCACGATCACTTCAAGCCAGGAACCAGCGGCGTGATCTCTTGGAATCGCGGCGGCGAGCCGACCGCAGAGGTAAGCTTTTCCGTGTACGAGCACTCGGTCGAACTCCGAAATAAGGTCAACGGTGAAAGCGTCACCCAAAGGATAGCCTACGTTTTCACGCGCACGAATTTCGGCGGCCGGCGCCGGCGCTTCGCCTGCCCCCGATGCGGCCGAGCTTGCGATGTGCCCTATTGCTGTACCCGCTTTTATTGCAGGATCTGCTGGAGGCTCACATACGGATCGCAATATATTAACTGGTGGGAGCGGGCACGCAACAGGTCGGAGAAGATCCGCGCGAAGCTCGGTCAGCCGGGCTTTATTGCCGTGAATGACCCGGATGGGTTCCCCAACAAGCCCAAAAGAATGCGCGAGCGCACCTATGAGCGACTGAAAGCTGAGGATAAGCGGCAGATGGATATTTACGAGGATGGCGTTAACAGGATGATCCTGGGCTTTCTGAGGCGACATGGCAAGCGGTGCGGGGTGACCCTATGATTGCCGCTAAGTACGGCTCTCGTAACACCGACGCCCGGAGGCGTTGCGCAAAGGAGTATATTGCCAGCGCGTCGCAGATCCCGGTAATTTTCCTGCGGGAGGGGCTATGACCAAGTTGCTCAGGTTGATTGTTTCTGCGTTATGTTTAGCCACGTCGTCGGGTCCAGCCCGGCCCTTGGCCCAACAAGACCCTGTCGCCCAGCGGGTTACAAATGCAGCCAACAATCTTAGCCATGAGCTGCTTGTTTGCAGTTCCTTCTTCTACATCACAGCGATCGGCATGATGAACCGAAATGATGCTAAGGGGCAAAAGGACGGCGAACAACAGAAGCAAATCGGCGATCAGCTTTCGACTGTCGCAGGAAGGCTTAGCGAGATAATAGGACAGAAGCCAGAGGCCTTTCAGGCGCGTCTTGAAATGGCTATGGCCGATTTGCGGAAGGAGATGGCAGACAAATACGTCAATTACTCCATCCTGCAACAGAAGTACCTCAATGTTTGTACCGACCTCGCTGGCAATCTCAGAAAACGGATCGAGGCGCTAAAAGAGGCGACCCAATAACGTCCGACTATTAGAACCGAGCAGGAAGGGGCTCGCGCGCGCCATGGTGCGTTGTGAGATTAGATGATCATAGTAAGGGAGGCGAAGGCGCCGCGAGTGGATCAGCCAATCATGAAGCGGCTAAGCCGCCTCAGACTGCTGACAAACCCCGTCAATTTTGGCGGGGTTTTGTTTTGGTCCGGGTTTGGCGGTTGGTCGAGGCGAGCCTGGCCCCTCAGGCCCAGGCCGGCTGCGTGTGCCGGGTGAGGACGAGGGCGATCTTCTTCATATTCTGGGCGGCGGCGGCCATCAGGCATTGGCAACTCACCCGGACCAGGCCGCGGAAGCTGGCGTAGCGGTGGCCGAAGAGCTGCTTGGCGTCTGCGAAGGAGCGCTCCACGGTTTCCTTGCGGCGCGCATAGATGAGCTTGCCCCACACGGTCAGCCGGTGGGCGTCGGTGCGCTCGCGAGCGTCCTGCCAGATGTGCCGGGTGATGGTGCGTTGGGCTTTGGCGTTCGCGGTGCAGGAGGCGAGCAGCGGACAGGAGGCGCAGATCGCGGGGTCCGATTTGTAATGGCGGTAACCGCCGCGATCCGTCGTGGCAAAGGCAAGCTCCTGGCCTTGCCGGCAGCGATAGAGATCCGCCTCGCGGTCATAGACGAAGCTGGCTTTGCGCATCAGACTGGGCTTTGACGGGGTGGGCCGGCGATACCCCGTGACGCCCTGGATATCGCGGTCTTCCAGACCCTTGGCGATGGCGGCCGTGGCATAGCCCGCATCCAGCCCTACCGCCGCCACGGGCAAGCCGAAGCGTTCGCGCTGCCGGTCAAGCCGGGCCAGATAGGGGATGCTGTCATGCACGCTCGCAGGCGTGGCGTAGCTGTCGGTGATGATGCCGAGCTTGCCGTCCACCGTGCGGTGGTCAAGATAGAAGAAGCCCTTCGGCTTGCCCTCGCGCACCATATAGCCGGCTTGGCGGTCGGTGCGGCTGACCTTGGTTTCCTTGATCTCGGGCTCGCGCGGCTCGGGCCTCAGCGGTTTCTTGCCATGGGCGGCGCGATCCGCCTTGACCGCCGTATCGAGCGCCTGCCAATAGTCCGCCCGCGACTTGGCCACCATGGCCAGATCGTATTTGGCCTTGTTGGCGCTCGCCTTCAGATGGGTGGAATCGGTATAGAGCGTCCGCCCGTCCACCAGCCCCTGCGCCATCGCCTGCTCGACGATCCGGTCGAAGATCGCCTGTGGCACAGCAGCGTCCTGGTAGCGCCGCCGCCGGTTCTGGCTCAGCGTCGAGGCCTCGAACACCTTCTCGGTCAGCTTCAGCCGCAAAAACCAGCGATAGGCGACATTGACCTCGATCTCACGGACCAGCTGCCGCTCTGAGCGGATGCCGAACAGATAGCCGACGAACAGAGCCTTGAACATCAAGGTCGGATCGAGCGGCGGACGCCCATTGTCGGCGCAATAAAGCGGTGCGGTCAGATCGTGGATGAAGGAAAAATCGATCGCCGCATCGATCTTGCGAAGCAGGTGATCGGGCGGAACCAGGCTGTCGAGCGTAACCATCTCGATTGCCGTCTGTTCAGGGGCGGGCTTTCTCAACATGACGACAGTGAATCAAAAACCCCCGGCTCACGCCAGGGGTTTGTCAGCCGTCTGACGGCGGGGATTTCCCCGCCTTAGCTTCAAATTCGCTTCAACTGATAGCGATCGCTATTCGTGCAGCGGACGATCCGTTTGATCCCGCAGGAACAGCGCGCCGATGACCACCGTCATCGAAGCCACGATGATTGGATACCAAAGTCCGGCGTAGATGTTGCCGGTGGCCGCCACGATCGCCGTCGCCAAGAGCGGCAGCATCCCGCCGAACCAGCCATTGCCGATGTGATACGGCAGCGACATCGAGGTGTAGCGGATATTGGTCGGGAACAGCTCGACCAGGAAGGCCGCGATCGGACCGTACACCATGGTGACATAGATCAGCATGATGAACAGGATGACCATGGCGGTCTGATAGTCGATCCGGGCGTAGTCGATCTTTGCCGGATAGCCCGCGGCTGTCAGCGCGTCCGTGAACTTCTTCGCCTCGAAGCCGGTAATCGGCGCTCCAGAACCGATCCTCATGACGATCGGCTGACCGGCCGGCGCCTCTTCCGTGACGAACGACATGCCGGCTTTCGTCAGCAGATCGCGCGTCTTGTCGCATTCGGAGTATTGCGTGAACGCGGTCGGGAAGATGTGGAAGCCGCAAGTGGACTTGTCGACCTGCACCACGATCGGATTCCTGTCCTGGAACTCGGACAAGGCGGGATTGACGGCGCGAGCCAACGCGTCGAACAGCGGGAAGTAAGTGACGGCAGCGATCAAGCAGCCGGCAAGAATGATCTTCAAACGGCCGATCTTATCCGACAGCCAGCCAAAGAAGATGAAGAACGGCGTGCCGGCAAGTAGCGCTGCGCCGATCATGATATAGGCCGTCAGATAATCGAGCTTGAGATAGAGCGTGAGGAAGAACAGGGCGTAGAACTGTCCCGTGTACCACACGACGCCTTGTCCGGCCGTAGCGCCCAAGAGCGCCAGCAGAACGTAACGGTTGTTGGGAGCGCGGAAGAAGCTGTCATAAAGCGGCGACTTCGATGCGCGGCCCTCTGCCTTCATCTGCTGGAACAACGGCGATTCGTTGAGCTTGAGCCGGATGTAGATCGAGAACACCAAGAGTATGAGCGACAGCAGGAACGGAATGCGCCAGCCCCAGCTCTTGAAGTCGGCGTCGGGCATGTAATAGCGAGCCAGGCCGATGACGAGCAGGGCCATGAAGAAGCCGAGCGTCGCTGTGGTTTGAATCCAGCTGGTCGCCAAACCGCGGCCCTTTGCTGGCGCATGTTCGGCGACATAAGTGGCCGCGCCGCCATATTCACCGCCAAGCGCCAAGCCTTGCAGCAAGCGCAATGTCACCAGGATGACTGGAGCCCAAACGCCGATTTCCGCATAGGTGGGCAACAGGCCGACCGCGAAGGTCGCGAAGCCCATCAGCACGATGGTGATGAGGAAGGTGTATTTCCGGCCGAAAATATCGCCAATACGCCCAAAAAAGATGGCGCCGAAAGGACGCACGAGGAAGCCCGCCGCATAGGTCGCGAAGGCCGAAAGCAGCGCGGCGGTGTCGTTTCCAGGCGGGAAGAACAGGGCCGCGAAAAACGGTGCGAGCGTTGCGTAAAGATAAAAATCGTACCACTCGAAAACCGTGCCAAGGGATGATGCGAACACCACCTTGCGCAGTTCTTTCGGACTGACTTCGGCTGGCGCCGCCATGTCCATGGTTGCTGACACGTTAGCCATTCAGGCCCTCCATAATTTTGGGTTCGGCGTCTTCCCGGACTGCGCTTCTGCTTTTTCAAGAAGCATGGACCAATCCTGCATCGTGCAGCCATCGGCCTAAAACTTCTCCAGACGCAGATTGCTTCGCGAATGACACTTCATGCTACTAACATTCGTCGATCCCTTCTCTTGTTATTTGGTATATCGACCAAGGTATTATGTTTATATAAAATATATGGAAAATATTAATTTATATATTTGAATAATTATGTCTTAGGTGGTAATTATAGTTTTGCTTTCCACGAGCAAAGACTAATTTGAAAAGCTCAGCAAATCCCCATTTGGCTGGGCTTTTCTATTTGTATTGAATTTCGACCTATTGCTTTTAATTCGGTTTAGAGCCGCCGACCGCAAACATCCTCGGCCTGCGGAGATCGTGGTTCGAGGCGGGTTTTTCCTTTAGTGTCGGCGCGGATACTCAAGGCGGTCCGCCCGAATGAGACGCGATTTCGAACTGCGCAAACGACTGCGCCGTTACGCTCAGAGCGCCCTGGCGGTTCTGGCGGCGACGGCGCTCGCGGCCATGATCGTTAAGCTTCTGCCGCTCTTGCACGTCTCCACGATTTTCATCGTGCCGGTGCTCGTCTCGGCAATGTGGTGGGGGCTCGGACCGGCGCTGCTCGCAGCGGCCTTGAGCGTGATGATGGGGACGCTGTTTTACACGCCCCGCTTCAGCTTCCACGTGGCGGAAACGGCCGATATCCTCGATCTGGCTATTTTTTCGATTGTGGCCGTCGTCATCAGCCGGCTGGCGGGGCGAGCCCGCGAACAGATGCGGCGGGCGCTTAGCGGCGAGGCGGAGGTTCGCCGGCTTTACGCACTCAGCCGCGACATTTCATCGGCCGCGGAGCCGGGTGAAATCTACGATGCGGTCGCCGCCCATTTGTCGCGCCTTTTGCATCGGCCGGTCGCGCTTCTGGCCGAGGAGAACGGCCAGCCGCTACGCGCGGTCGGATCGACGGCCGCCGAAGACATTCCGCCCGTCGTCTGGGAAATGGCATCGCGTCTCCTCCACTCGCACCAATATGGCGTTCGGCCTGTGACCGAAATGATCCGTCAAGACGGCCAGTCCTATCTCGTCTGCGCGCTGGCTGAACAAAACCAGCCGCCAGCGCTCATTGCCGCCGTTATCTGCGAAGGTGAAGAAGGGCCGTCGCAAGACGAGGTGGGCGAGACGCTGGCCATGCTGGAGCAAGGATCGAAATCCTTGACGCGGCTCGGCGTGGTCCAGGCGCTCGACGAAAGACGGCTGCGCAAACGCACGGACGAGCTTCGCGATATCCTGCTGAATTCCGTCGCGCATGAATTGCGCACGCCGCTATCCGGCGTTTTGGGAGCGGCGACGGCGCTTGCCGATGCGCCCTGTATCGCGGGCGACTGGCGGCTGTCGAATTTGGCGCGTCTGATCGCGGAGGAATCCGACCGGCTCAATGCCGTGATCCAGGACGCGCTGGATGCCACGCGCGTGAGGTCCGGCGCTTTGGTGCCTCGCCTCGAATGGGTAGAGATTTCCGACGTGTTGAACGGCGCGCTCGAGCGCTCGGCTCAGCGTCTAGGGAGGCATCGCGTCGATATTAGCTTCATGAGCCACCCCCCGCTCTTGCGGCTCGACGCGCCACTTGTCGAACAAGCGCTCATCAATATTTTAGAGAACGCGGCGAAATACACTCCGGAGCAATCTGTGATCGGTATCTCTATCCGGCATGAGGACGGTCACATCACGCTGCAAATCGTGGATGAAGGGCCGGGGCTTTCGGACCAGGATACCGAGCGCATGTTCGACATGGGATATCGCGGCGAGAGCCAAAATGACGCGGTCCTCGGCACCGGCATGGGGCTTGCCGTCGCGAAGGTTTTCATCGAAGCCAACAGCGGCGTCATTTCCGCGCAAAGTCGCGGCGCGGACAAAGGAACACAGGTCGAAATCCGCTTGCCGGTTCCGCCTTCGAGGATAATCGTATTGAACGATGACTAAGCAAGGCCCGCTCGTCCTCGTCATTGATGACGAACCACAAATGAGACGGCTGCTCACCGCCGGCTTCGAGCTGCAAAATTACCGCATTCTTCAGGCGGGCACGGTCAAGAGCGGGCTTGAGGCCGCCATCCTGCATTCTCCAGATCTCATTATCCTGGACCTGGCGCTTCCCGACGGCGACGGCGCGCAGATCGTCGAGCGGTTTCGCGGCTGGTCCGGCTCGGGCGTCATCGTGTTATCCGTCATTAAGGATGAAGCCGAGAAAGTCCGGCTGTTGGAGCTTGGCGCGGACGATTATGTGACGAAGCCCTTCAGCATGGCAGAGCTGCTGGCGCGCGCGAAAGTGGTTATGCGCCGGCACGCCCGCGCGGTGAGCCCGGATGCCGTCATCGGTGTTGGGTCATTGAAGGTGGATTTGGCGAACCGGCAGGTCACGCGAAACGGCCGGGCGGTTCAATTGTCGCCCAAAGAGTTCCGGCTGCTCAACGCACTGGCCCTGAACCAGGGCAAGGTTCTCACGCATAATCAGCTTCTAAAGGAGGTTTGGGGCGGCGCCGGGGTCGAGGACGTTCAATATCTACGCATTCTGGTGCGCAAGCTGCGGCAGAAGATTGAAGACGATTTCGAGCGGCCCGCTTACATCATTACTGAACTTGGAGTGGGCTACCGGCTGCGAAACCTGGAGCAGCATTCGCGTCACGACGCCGGCTAAACCGATCGCGTGCCGCCGTCGGTGCTCACATCCGCCGTGAGAGCGGCCTTCAGGAAATCAACCCGAGAAACAGCGACACCGCGAACATCCCCCCCCCCGCGAGAAGCGTCGAATGCAGGGCGAATGCGAGGTAGGTTTGCTTCAAGGTTTCGCCGCGATCGGCGTCTGCGCCAAAGCGGGCTGCGGGCGGTCGTCTGTGTCGAGCACCGTGAATGACGGTTGCAAGCCCACAAGTTCGGCGTGGTAGCGCAGGATTCGCGCGCCAATGGAATGGAACGTGCCGAGTCAAGGCATTCCTCCCACCGTGCCGCCGACGAGCTGGGCGATGCGATGCTTTGTCTCGCGCGCGCGGCTTTGCTCGATGCCTCCGCAAGCAACAAGTTGAAAGCGAAAACCAAGCCCCAGCGAAACGTAGCCGGAGCGACCTTGGCCAACAATTGCAGCTCGCCCTGCAGGAAGCGAACAACTAAGCAAAATTCATATCGAACTGCGTGAGAACAAAAAACTAAGGCGGGAAAATCCCGCGGCTAAGCCGCCTTTTCGTCGTCATCAGCGTCATCATTGGGGTCTGGATCGGCTTCCAATTTATGATGCAGCCGACGACAGCAGAGAACGAACGGACTATCTGCAACTTCGATGCGGATGACCAGGCGGATATCGTCAAGCGAGGCGCCGCGAGGGCGGAGTGCGGGGCGCAATACCGTAATCATCCCGACGCATCGTTCCAAAACGCGCAGCGCTTCGGCGAAGGATTCCTAGCCGGCACCGTCTTCGGGGTTGTCCTGTGGTGCCTCGCCATGGGGCTCGTCTATCTAAGCCGCTGGGTTTGGCAAGGGCGGACAATATGACCATCCGCTGCCCATGCGGCGCCGCATCATCGGCATTCCCCTTCGAGCCACGTAGCGGATCACCACTTAGCGATGCCTGCTCCAAGGATGATCTCTTGAAGCCAATGCCCGCCAACTGGAGCACGCTTAGCGGGCCCAACTGCTTTGGCCTTATGGTGGCCAAATTTATGGATCGGTGGGGAGGCGGCAGGAAGTCGGCAAAGGGTTGATCGCCCGGCCGCTAAGCGATGAAAGCGCCTCATGATGGTTACTCGTCGGGCGCTGCGGGACAGCGACGGTTTTGCCGGGTTCTCTCCGTCACCAACCGCGCCGACCGACGGAGAGTTTCGCCTCATTACCGACGTCTGGACGACTTTTGCTTCCGGCCAAGCACGGACTAACCAGTCTGGATTACGCCAGCTTGCTGTCCGCGAGATGCGGCGCGGCCTGCCGCACGAGGTGAACGAAATTTCGAACCACCGGTGAGCGATCTCCGCGCCGCGAGGCGAGGGTCAGCACCGCCTTCGCCTGGACTGCGCCTTTGAGCGGGCGATAGACTATGCCCGCCATGGTCATGCGTTGCATGCATCCGGGCACTAGCGAAACGCCAAGCCCGACAGCGACAAGGCTAAGTGCTGACGTGATCCGCGGCGCCTCTTGGCCGAGCCGGGGCGCGAACCCGGCCGCCAGACATGCCGCCATTGTCGCCTCGAAGAACGCTGGCCCAAGTTGCCGCGCATAGATGATGAACGGCTCGGAGGCGAGTTGCTTGAGTTGCAGGGGCGCGCTGTGCCGCGCCAGCCGGTGATGGCTCGGCAGCGCCACGACCATCGGCTCCTCCAGTATCGGCTGCACGACGAGCTCCGGCGCCTCATTGCGCGAGCTGCGCAGGAAGCAAACCTCCATCTGCCCATTCCTCAGGCGCTCGATTGCTTCGGTTCTGAGGCATTCATCCAGCGCCAGCGACACCTTCGGATACGACACCCGAAAAGCACGAATGACGAACGGCACGAAGGGGTGGAAGGGGACAGTCGGCATAACGCCAACACAGAGACGGCCCTCCTCGCCGCGCGCCACGCTGCGCGTCGCCGCGAACGCGCCGTCATATTGCGTCAGCGTCGCACGCGCGCGGTCGAGGAATACGCGTCCCGCTTCGGTCAGCTCCACGCCGCGCGGCTTGCGACGAAAGAGCTGGACGTCGAGCTCCTCCTCGATGGCCCGGATGCGCTGGCTGAGAGGCGGCTGCTGCATGCCGAGCCGCTCGGCGGCGCGGGTGATATGGCCTTCCTCGGCGACGGCGATGAACTGACGGAGATGGCGCAGCTCCACGGCATATCTCCTGTGATATGGATTTCGTCGAACCTATATAATACTGCGCAATGCCGCCGGATGGTATCTCTGACCTTGGTTCATGGAGGTTCCGAGATGACGATCTTAAGGCGCGAATTTCTGATGCTGACGGCGGCCTGGGTTGCTGGCCTGACATCATCTGTATCAGCGCAAAGCTACCCGGATCGGGCCGTGCGCCTATTGGTGCCGTACGCCCCCGCCGGTCCGGCCGACATCCTCGCCCGTCTTACCGCGCAGAAGCTCTCCGAGCACCTGGGAAAGCAGTTCTATGTCGAAAATGTCGGTGGTGCTGGGGGCAATATCGGAATGGGCCAGGGGGCGAGAGCAGCAGCCGACGGCTACACCATTGTCGTCGTGCCCCCGAATATCGTCGTTAACCCGGCAATGTACGATGTGGTGCCGTACGATCCTTACAAAGATTTCGAGCCCGTCACTGTCGCGGTGAGCGCGCCTACAGTGATCACAGTGCATCCTTCGGTCGCGGCCAAGAGCATGACCGAGCTTGTCGCGCTCATCAAGGCCGGCGGCACGAAATACAACTTCGCCTCGCCTGGAATCGGCACCCCGCCGCACCTGATTGGCGAGCTGTTCCGCCTGAAGTTCGGGCTCGACCTTGTGCACGTCCCGTTCAACGGCGCGGGTGAGGCGGTGGTCTCGACGGTGGGGGGACACACGCCGATCTCGTTCACGTCCCTGCCGCCGGCAGTGCCGCATGTCAACGAGGGGAAATTGCGTGCGCTCGCTGTGACCAGCACGACGCGATCGCCGGCGCTGCCTGATGTGCCGACCACGGCCGAAGCCGGATACCCGGAGGTTCAGGGCGAAGGGTGGTTCGCATTCGTCGTTCCGACAGGAACGCCGAAAGACGTCACCGCGCTCCTCAACCGTGAGATCGTTCGCGCCATAACGCTCCCCGACAGCGTCGAGAAGATGGGGAAGCTTGGGTTCGTAGCAGTGGGCGCTACACCGGAGGTTTCAGCGGCGCTCTTCCGCAGCGAAAGCGCAAAATGGTCCAAGGTCATCCGCGAGGCTGGCATCAAGGCGAAGTGACGCACTTTGCCCAGGGAATTTCCCAATGCGCAACCGCATAGCTGTTGTCGGCATCATGTCAGCTGGCCGGGCGGCGCCGGTAGAGCGCTTCAAGGATGGCATGCGCCAGCACGGCTTCATCGAGGGCCGAAACGTGATGTTCCACGCAAGGGTGGCGCACGGTGACGCAACGCGGCTTGCGGGTTTCGCGCGCGAACTGGTCGGCATTGGGGTCGACCTGATCGCGGCGATTGGCGCGGTGACGGCACGCGCGGCGCGATCCGCCTCCGACCAGATGCCGATAGTCTATTCGGTGGTCGTGAACCCAGCCGGCGATGGCCTTGCGAGCCCGTCGGGTGATCCTCTCCCGAATATGACGGGCGTCACGACCTTCGACGACGGCCAGGCGCAAGTGCAGGTCGCGCTGCTGCGGGCGATCGAGCCGGGACTAGCGAGGATCGCGTATTTGGCGGACGCAGCCGTCTCTGATTGTCTAGCCAGCTCAAATATCGTCGCTGCGAGGGCAGCCGGCCTGCACCCGATTGTCGTGCATCTCGGCGGACCGGCCCCCGCGCTGGAGGCGGCCTTTGCCATCATCCAAGATGAGCGCGCGCAGGCGATCCTCGCGCTCGAACATCCGATCCTCGGCGTGCATGCGGCTGAGATTGCCGAGCGCGCCCAGGCAAATCATCTGCCGACCGTCTTTCCGTTGGAGCAGGCTGGTGAAGGCGGCCTGCTGAGCTACGGAACCTCGCTCGGGCAAGCGGCGCTCCGCATGGCGAGGCCAGCAAGCCGGCTCCTTAACGGCGAGGCCGCGATCGATCTGCCAATCGAGACCCATCGCTGCCCCGATCTCATTATTGACATGCGAACGGCGCGGCGTCTCGGCTTGGGGATACCGTCCGAAATTCTGCGCAAAGCGATCCGGGTGATCCAATAGCTGGCCCGGCGGCTGCCGGCGGCCGCGCATGACAGGGATCAAATGGCAATTCAGATTGCGGAGCATTGACCGTGCAGATGAGACCCGCTGTGCATTTGCTTGATGCTGGCATCTTCGAAGCGGCTCTGAATGGCCTCGCTGCCGGTGTTTTGCTGACAGCCGATGACGGCAAGGTCATCTACATGAATGCCGCTGCGAAGAGGCAGATCGACGCCGGCAAGGCGATCCGCCTCGTCAACAACCGCCTCGAGCCGACCGATCCGAAGGCCGCCCGCGCGTTCGCGGCGGTGCTACGCAGTGCCAGCGCCGCGCAGCCTTGCCGCTCAGTCGCGCTGGCGCTTCCAGACCGCGAAGGTGCCGGCCTGGTCGCCACGCTTCTGCCCTTAGATGACGGCCAAGCATCTGTGGCCTCACCGCGTACCACGACTGCGGCAATCTTCATCCAGGATCCTGCCGCCATCCCACCATTCCCTGGAGAGGCGTTTGGCAGATTGTGCGGCCTGACCAATGCGGAGCTTCGGGTCGTGCTTGCCCTAGCTCCCGGCATCGGCCTGCAAAAGATCGCCAACGAGCAGGGTGTGGCGCTGAATACGATCCGAACGCACCTGAAGCACGTCTTTCAGAAGACTTATACCTGCCGGCAGGCCGATCTCGTGGCTCTCATACTGCCTATCGCCGGCCCGGCCGATTTCGCCGACAGCGTGCGCATTTAGGTGCCCTTGTACGTTAGGCATTTGATGGGCGTGCCACCGCACCCTGGCACGTTACTCCCGCAATCAGCCCCTAATCAGATGTTGAATCGGCACTCGACTTCCGCTCACACCGCATTCTGTCCGTGGCCGGCCCCGATGAGCGAGGGAAAGAAAGGAGCGAGAACTGCCGTCCTTGGCCAAAAGGTATTGGTTGGGAAGGCCGTGCAAACCTGCTTAGGCGATGACGATCTGCCACGAATCGCCGTAAAGTAGCCAATTGGCTGGGGACGCAATTTACTCGCGGTTGGGCGAAGTTTCGAATCGCAGATACTGATCCGCTATGACCGTAGAGGATAATCACCCTTGGGCACTGCCGGACTTTGGTTGCGATCTTGATGGCAACTTTAACGTTCTTACCAAAGCCTACAAGCGTAATCCCACAATCGAAAACTATTTGACACTTCGGCGCGAAAACCCCGAGGGGGAAATTGAAGTCGCAATCCACGGCGGCATCGATCAGCTCTATTACATGGAATCAGAACTCGCCCGCTACGGCATCTCGGCTGACGAGTTTGTCTCGGTGTTCGACGCCGACAACCACGCAATAAGCCGCTTTTCGCTGTTCTTCATGGAAAAGATTGTAGAAGCCAGAGATCTAGCAAAAGCTGGCCAAACGCAGTTGGTCCGGCGCGGGTTGGCCGTTCCTGACAAGCTAATTGACTGGTTTATCACCTGTTCTCTCGACGCCATGAGCTACTACGATCAACTCGAAATGAACCGTGATCTGATTGTTCTGATCCGGGAACGCTTGGGGGGTCCATTCCCCGAATACGAAACCGGTTCAGAGATTCACCAAAAGAAGCAAAATGCGGCGATTATGGGCGGCGCGCTGAAGGCGCAAGGCGTCAAGCCAAGTCTCCGGCAAATTGCCAAGCTCATGGATGTTGCCCCGACAACCGTTATGCGTTGGTTTGAACCAGGCGAGTTCGAAACCGCAGTCGAGCGATACGCTAAATGGTTCAATCCTGACGGGACTCTGCGGGATTTTGGCTTAAACAGAATGTTGCAGACGAATAAAAGTGCGCAACGCGAAAGCGGCTGACATTTTCGCCTCGTTGCCGGGACATTCCGGTTCTAGCAAGGGGTTGTTCGATGACGTCAGAGGTTTCCCATTCTGCACGTGCCAAACTGCGCACCCGTGAGGCAGCGGCATACACAGGGCTTGCCAAATCCACCCTTGAAAAGCTGCGCGTGACCGGGGGCGGAGCACCTTACATTCGCATTGGTCGTGTCGTCCTTTATGATCCCGATGATCTCGATGCTTGGCTTGCTGCGCATCGCCGCAAAACGACTTCGGACAAGGGCTAAGGTTCGTTCTTTATGCGCACGAAACCCCGCCGCCGAAGGCCAGATTGGCGACGCATCAAGATTCACCGCTCCTACACCGTTGATGAGGTTGCGCGCGTCCTTGGCGTCGCCAAAGGGAGCGTCAGGCGATGGATCAAGAACGGATTGCCGGCGCTGAATGAGCAGAAACCCGCCTTAGTTCTAGGCGGTGACGTGATAGCGTTCGGGCGCACGCGCAAGGTTGAAAAGCAACGCTGCAAACTCCACGAATGCTATTGCGTCAAATGCCGGGCTCCACGAGCGCCTTTGGGTGGCATGGCGGAATATGTGCCGGTTACGAAGACCAATGGCAATTTGCGCGGTATTTGCCTTTATTGCGGCACGCTCATTCATAAGCGCATCGCCGCTAATAAAATTCCTGAATTGAGCAATGTTCTAACTGTGTCCGTCACGCAAGGTGAATCACACCTATTGGATAGCTGGAAACCTTGCCTGAATGAATACTTGGAAGGGGAGAGCGCCGCGAATGGCAAAGCATCATCCCACTAATGAGCGGATAAAACGATGCTACCTGATCTATCTGCAGGAAGCAAATCAAATGGCTGAGGCGTCGATTGATCAAATCGCCGCTGCAATCGCTGCTTTTGAGAAAAGCTCTGGTTACAAAGACTTTAGAAATTTCCATATCGAGCAAGCCCGGAAGTTCAAACGACACCTTCTCGAATACATCAATCCAGAAACCGGCATGGGCTTGGCCAAGTCCACGATCCACTCGCGGCTTATGGCCGTCAAGGGCTTGTTCAAATGGCTTGCTGGACAGCCCGGTTACAAATCCCGTATCAAATATTCCGATGCCGACTACTTCAATTCCAGCGCCAATGACGAGCGCGTCGCGAAGGCCGTGCGCGAGCGTCCAGTTCCCACACTGGACCAGATCCTGCATGTGCTTCGTTCTATGCCCTCCGCCACGGTTTTGGAGCGGAGAGATCGGGCGCTGGTCGCCTTTACTCTGCTCAGCGGCGCTAGAGATAACGCGATCGCGTCATTGAGGCTCCGCCATGTGGATTTAAGAGCGCGCACGGTCAACCAGGACGCGCGCGAGGTTCGCACGAAAGCCCGCAAGACGTTTGTCTCCGTCTTCTTCCCTGTCGGCGACGAGGTGGAGCGGATCGTTTCGGACTGGATATCTGAATTGGAAACCGATCAGTTGTTCGGCCCAGCCGATCCGTTATTTCCTTCAACCGCAATCGGATTGAATGACCAAGGCCACTTCGCATCGATTGGGCTGTCGCGAAAGAATTGGAGCAACGCCGGGCCGATCCGCAAAATCTTCCGCTCAGCCTTTGAGAATGTAGGTCTGCCCTATTTCAACCCGCACGCGTTCCGCAAGACACTTGTCGCCCTCGGGCAGTCGCTTTGCCGTACGCCGGAAGAGCTAAAGGCTTGGAGTCAAAACCTCGGCCACGAAGATGTGCTCACCACTCTCCGAAGCTATGGAGCGGTGGCGGGAATTCGCCAGGCAGAAATCCTGGCAAACCTGCGAGACGCCGAACAGGCCGATCAACCACGCCTGGACCCTCAGACGCGTCGGGCGCTGGAGAGATTGTTACGCGCGTAACCGCGCATATTCATGGCATGGGCAAAACGTGATAGCACCGCGCAAACTGTGGAAGCTATTTCTAGACTTAGCGCACCCCCCCGAAAGCGAAGACGCTTTAGCCGATGCCAGCGAAACGCCAATGCCAGATGCTGATCGCACGCGTCGCCAAATGCCAGACGCTGATGCGCAGATAATGGAAAGCCTTTCCGGGAGATTGAAGCGACTTGGCATCTCGCAATCGCAGTTTGCTCAAATTTGCGAGGTCACGCCAAAGACGGTTTCCAATTGGGCGCGCGGCAAAACTGATGTCAATCCAATGGCATGGGTGCTACTCGAAATTCTGGAAGACTACCCTGACGTCCGGCGCGATTTTGTTTGCGCGGTCAAGGGGCGCCCGAGAGGCAAGCCATTCGAACAAGGCAATCCGTTCCGATTTGGCGACCGCCGCCGATCAGTGTACATCGCCGCAGCGCATATCGGACGTGCAGTTCGGAGCAGACGGCGTTGAGGTCAAAATGTGAGCATTGGATGGCGCTGGTTCGTGATCGCCGGTTACCAAACCGCCAATGCAGTTTCTCTCCCACTGGTAAGTAGTTTGTTGATACCTTTTCGCACAAGCAGATCCTGCTGTGGGACGCCTGCGCGGATCAATCCTTTTAAACCTGAAGGTATTTTGTGTGGGAGTGATTGGAAGATCCCCTTGTTCACACCGGTAAGAAGCAGGTATTGAAGTCGCATATTCCAGGAGCGGTCCGCTCCGCCCTATTGCAAATTCATACTAGTGGCCTCTCCCAGGCCGAACGCTAGCTAAGCAGCGGTCATGAACGAGTATTTGAGAGATGCCATTCGCTTGCTCTTCATCTTGTGCGAAGGCAGCCAAGCGCTCCCTGAATCCATCTGTGACGCAACGCACATTTTCCGAGGCGAAGCTCGTCTTCACGCGTTGGATTTCTGGCTGCGCTACCCGGATTATCTCGCTGCAGAACTCCTTGACCGTTTCGCGAGGGATGGCCAGCCGGAAGATTTAGCTTTGGTGGAAAACATTATGAGTTCCGAGGAGCCTGACATCAGGCGCCTCCCGATGGTCCGCTATTTCTTCGGTGCGTTTGATCCGATCGACAACGCCATGTCGATCCTCAAATCGCGCGAGCTTGTGGCAATCACTGGTCGGAAGTCGGGTGGGCGTGTCATAGAGACAAACTTCCTGCTTTTTCCGAAGACTTTCGCGGTCTGTGAGCAAGCGGTCAAATCCGCGCCAGTGCTCAAATGGTATTGCGACCGCGCCAAGGTCGTTTGTGATCTGGCAGGCTCAGCAACTGGTACCGCGCTCAAAGAGCGGCAGTATAAGCGATCTCAGTACGCCGGGACTGAGCTTGGGTATCAGATCCCATCGATCACCGAAGCGGTTCGAGCGCGCCTGGATGCGATCAAGCTGAAAGGCAAGTGACGATGGCGCGACGTCCAAAACGCGACAACAAGTCAAGTTGGACCGCAAATATCGCATTACGAAGTGGTGAGGCTGAAGCGACGGTAGAAGAAGTTCTCGATAGGCGCCGTATCAAAGCCGCGCCGGCTATGTCGAGTCCTCGGCGTCTGACGCTGAAGACGATCGAATTTAGAGGCGAAAAGCACGGCACGGTTACGGAGGGGCCATTCAATTTCAAATGGTCCGATCTTGAACCTGGCCTCTACGCTATTCTTTCGGATAGCAACCTCAAAGGCAAGTCATCCATTTTGCACGTCGCTCGTTGGCTGCTGCGCGGCGAACCCGCTAGCGGACTCCAAAAGGACGTCAAGGCCTGGATTCAGGAAGCTCGACTTCAGTTTTCGTTGAATGAGACAATGTATGAGGTCCGCCTTGAAGACCCCGCTCAAGGCACCGGTGCCTTGGTGCAACTGACGGGTGACCAATGGAATCAGTTGGCGCGTTTTGACAGCGCTGCTGAGTTCAAGTCGACGATGTCGGAATTCTTTTTGAGGGAGTTGGGCCTTGATGCACTGCCGACCTGGAACGACGAACTCGGCAAAGAGGTGGTTCAGGACTGGGCGGCTTTGTCAGGCGCTTTATCGATGGGGCCAACATTCAGTTCGTTGCTCGGCGATGTCAATATGGCGGGCTTGCCTACCCGCTTAATGCAGATGTATTTGGGCTTGCCATGGGTCTCTACATACTGCGAGGCAAAGGTTGCTAAGTCGGTCCTTGATCGTGAGGAGAGCGAACGGGTACGGCGCCAGGAGGATGTGCGTCGGGAGCAAATGAAGCGCACTTTGGAGCTCGAGGATCAGCTTCAAAAAGCCAAACAAGAGCTGACCACGCTGCCGACTCTGGCTGATTATCGAGCGCAGTATGGTGCAGCCAGTGAGGCACTCCTGGCCGCACAAGCGCAAAGGCGTTCTTCCTTGCTTGCGCTCGAGGCGGCAAAATCGGCCCAAATGCAGTTGGATAAGGCGGAAAGGTTCGACCGTCGCAGGGTCGTTGAGATTACGGACACGATTGCGGCAGGCCGAATATTCCGCACACTCGATCCGAAATGTTGCCCGAGGTGCGACGCCGTCGTTACCGAAGCTCGGCGCGAGCGGGAGGAAGCTGCAAATGCGTGCGCAATGTGCGGAGAGGCAATGCACACAGGCGATGACGGGGAGGCAGAACTGGTCGTTGCACGAGAGACAGCCGCCAAGTCGAAAGCTGCGGGCGATGCACATCGCGAGCACATTAGAAACGTGGAAAGCGAGTCCGCGCTGAGGGGCGATGATGTACGCCACTGCGAAGCGGCACTCGCGAAACTTGAGAGTGAGCTCCGGGCCGGCAATCGGCGGAATGATCTAATGCTTGTCGTAGCTCGTCTCGAAGCTCGCCTCGACGAAATTCAGAAGCCAGTTGCAACGCCCAAATCCGACCGACTCAAGGAGATGGCCATCATCGCGGCAGCGGTGGACGAGTCTGACGCACGCGTCAAGGAAATACAGGAAGGTCTGCTAACTGAAGTTTCCAAACAGATCGTCGACTATGCTCGGCGGTTTGGCATGATCCAGCTTTCGGAGGCTAGACTGAAAGGCAACGCCCAGCTCGACATTGTCAAGGGTGGGAAGTCGACGACCTTTGGCGCGGTAACTGTGGGTGAAAAGCTCCGACTAAAGATCGCAACCGTTCTCGCAATTTTGAAGTCTGGAGAGAAGCGAGGCATCGGACGGCATCCTGGACTTCTATTTATCGACTCTCCTGGCGCTCAAGAGCTGGCTGACGACGATCTTGCGGATCTAATGCGCGAGCTGAAGGCGGTGTCCGAAGAACTCCAGCATTTGCAGGTCTTCGTTGCGGCCCTGGCATCCCCGCCGATGCTGGCGCATGTCGATCCCGAACGCGTACTGAGAAAAGAAGGCGAAGATTGGATGTGGTAATGCATCGGATTGAAGCCATAATTGCAGAACATCGGTCAAGTGGAGTCGCTCTGCGCCTCGACGTCGTCGACGGTGTGGATGGAATCGTTGCAGAGACTGAGCAGCTTTCTAGATCACCTTTCGCTTCAGATCTCGTTGCTCTTCTGATTGCTGACGGTGCTGTTGTTCCGGATAGCCCAGCAGCGCAATTCATCATTGCATGTTTTAGAAACGCCGCCGATCCTCTAACGCTTCTGGAGTTGAGCGATTATTTGGAGCCGCTGGCGCGATTGGACACGGATGCGTCCACGTCCATATTTGAAATACTCGTCGGAACATTTTCTAATCGAACAGCATCGGGGTTACTTCGACGCGCTGCGTTGTTCGGTGCCTTAGGCTTCGCTCTCGGTGTGAAGTCCCGAGAGCTGCGCATTGCTTCAGCACTGCTAGATGCAGATTTAAACGACTTTGATCATGAGGCTGCCGCCAAAGCTATCGGCCTCGTCTGGTCCCGGGTTCGCGAAGCTGACCTGGTGCGACGTTTAAGCGAGCTTGTTGAAGCTGGCAGCGCCGGAGCAAGCTATGAACTTGGTTGCGCGAAGCTCGTTCAAGCGCTCGAAGGTGCATCGTTGAGCGGGCTTCAGGCAGCTTTATCGGATGCGCACGCTTCGTTCCAGCATGCAGATGCGAGTGGCGAAGTGACAAGCGAGGCGCAACTGATGCGTCTTTCAGTCGAGGCACTTCTATCGTTGGTTGCGCGCACGGAGCCTATCGCTATTACGGCAGTTTCCGAAGAACTACGGAAGCATGCATTTTATTTAATGGCGGTCCATGGCTCTCAAAGTGTTCGAGGATGGCAACGGGCGGAGCGGGAGACAATTGTCTGTTGGTGCAGGATGGCGCTAACAATTGATGCGCTCGCCAAGCGGCTATGGGAACCAAGTTGGTGGCAACCGGCAGCTGTAATTGGTGAGGAATTGCTTCGGGTTTACTCTGCATCACGCTCTTTCTTTCGTGGAAAGGCGACTACTGGCCTTGAGGATGCAGTAAGACCAGTCATAGAGGCGAGTGTGTTCAAGACTGCCGGGCAACTACATCAGGTGCGAGAGTGGTTACGCCACAACCCCGCAGACTCGCTGTCTGAGGATGCGTCTGAATTGATCGCTCAAGTTGAGCGGCTGGGGGAGGCGGCCAGTACGATCCCGAGTGCGGATCGATCGCAGCCAGCACAATCGAACTCGCCCCCTCAGCTGATTGCACGTTTGATGTCTGCACTATCGACGGGATTTGACGCGTCCATGCCAGCTGGTCTGCGGATAACTTTGGAGGATTGGCTACAACAAATCGAGGGTCATCCCGATATTCAAGCCAACCTTGATGGCCGCATTTTCCTCGGACAAGTAGTTTTTTTTTCGCTGCGCTTCTTGCACTGGTGCACGGACATTTCGGGCCGTAATGATGTTCTATCCAGCTACTTGTTCCAGCGATCTGCGGACGATCTGCCTCACGAGAATGCCCTACAGAGGCATTTCCACGCGATGCTTTCGGGCTGGATGGGGCCGATGGGCTTTGAGGTTCAACGCGTCTCGGGAGGCCGCTCCGACGTTGTATTCAGCCTGGGCACAGAGCGGTTCGTGGTGGAGGTCAAGCGAGAGTTGGTGGACGCTTCGCCAGATGCACTTTTTGCCACTTACGGCGGGCAAACGGAGGAATATCAGAACGCCAGCTGGCGGCTGAGTCTTCTCTTGGTGCTGGATTTAACAAGGGACGATGGTAAGGGCTTGCATATCAGGGACGCCGTCGCGAGTAGGTCCCTTACGCGCGCTGGCGAAAGTGCTTCGCGGACAGTGTTCTTAATGAGGATTGCCGGCCGCAGATTGGTGCCGAGCGATCTGACAAAGGTTGCGAAATCAAAGATGCCCAGCGGTGCGGCCAATGATGCTGCAACCTTCTCACCTGCTGACAGCAGCGGTGAGAAAGGCTGTTAACGGCCGCAGGAGAAAAAGAGCCTTCCACGTGCCTACACAGTGCCTATTTTGGCTGCATTATAACCAACTCTAACCAGGCTAAGTCCTTGATTTATTTGGTGGGCGCAGTAGGATTCGAACCTACGACCCGCTGATTAAGAGTCAGCTGCTCTACCAACTGAGCTATGCGCCCGGAGCTTTGCCCGGCTAGGCGGGGACATTCGGTTCCGGCGACCAGTTTGGAACCGGCGAAACCAGACGTAACGCGTAACATGCTTTCCCGTCAAATTCCAAGGCCGTTTTGGCTGTCGGGGTTGTGCAGGCTGTTGGCGCATTCCGCCGTACGCCGTGCCCGCCCGTGACGGCCTTACGGCTTAAGCCGCAGCGGCAGGCCCGCCACGATGAATTCGGCCTGCTCGACGATCTCGGCCATCGCCTGGTTGAGCCGGCCTTGATGGTCGCGGAATTCGCGGCCGAGCCGGGTTTCGGGAACCAGGCCGAGCCCTAGCTCATTCGAAACGAAAACCAGCGTCGCGGGCGAGGCGCTGGCCGCCTTGCGCAGCTCCGCCGTCGCGGCGTCGACATCGTGGCCAGCCGCCATCAGATTGCATAGCCAGAGCGTCAGGCAATCGACCACGCCTACCGCTTCGGCAGAGGCAAGCTTTGCAATCGCGCCGGCCAAGTCAAGAGGGGCCTCGACCGTTGACCACGCGCCGTCGCGCTCGCGGCGATGGTGGGCGATCCGGGCCGACATTTCATCGTCAAGCGCCTCGGCGGTGGCGATGTAAAAGCGCTCGGCGAACGGAGCGCCAATGGCGAGCGCGCGCCGCGTCTTGCCGGAGCGCGCGCCGCCGAGGATGAGATAGGTCCGAGCGGTCATGGCGTCATGGCCAGGGTCAGCGCGCCGAGTGCGGTCATCCGGGCGGTGGCCGCCGCCGCGCCGAGCACGTCGCCGGTGAAGCCGCCGAGGAACGACCATGCGAGCAGGGCGATCAACGACGCCCCGATCAGTGCTCCTAAGATCAGCGCCGCGACCAGCCAGCCGAGCAGCAGCGCCGCAATAGCTATCGCCAAGCCGGCGCCAATGAGCAAGATGACCGAAGGTGGCGCGGCCATCGTCGCCCCCAGGCCATCCGGGCGAACCGGACGAAGCAAGGCGACCGGCACGGCGATCGCGCCGCGCGCGAGGGTTTCGGCGGAAATCAGCGCAGCCATCACCACGGCGAGCCCAGCATAATGCTGAAGGCTCACCAGAAAGGATGCCTGCAGACCGAGCGTCATCAACAGCGCCAGCGCGCCATAGGCGCCGATCCGGCTGTCCCGCATGATGGCGAGCTTGGCCTCGCGCGAGTTGCCGCCGCCAAGACCGTCCCAGAAATCGCTGAGGCCGTCCTCATGAAAGCCGCCTCCAGCGACAAGCGCGGCGGTCATTGCGAGCAGCACGGCGGGCGTTGCGCTGAATCCAGCGGCGATGCAGAGCCAGAACATTGCGGCGGCGGTCGCGCCGATCAGCGCTCCGGCGAGCGGATAGGCCCAAAAGGCCGATCCGATCGTCGCCGCAGTTCGCGTCTCGAAGGGAGGCAGCGGAAAGCGCGTCAAAAGGCCGATTGCAACGCCCAATTCCTCGGTCCGCTGCCGGAATGCGCCTGCCAGCTCGATCATGACGCGCGGTTGTCGCGATTGGCGACCCGCGCTTCGGCAAAGGTCGCCATCTCATTATGGGCCGCGGCGGCTGCTCGCAGCAGGGCGACGGCCAGCGTCGCGCCAGTGCCTTCGCCGAGCCGCATGTTCAGATCGAGCAGCGGCCGCAATCCGAAGGTTTGCAGAAGCCGGCGGTGCGCGGGTTCCGCCGAGCAATGTCCGGCGACGCAATGAGATAGAATGGCCGGGTTTTCTATGTAAAGCGGCGCGAGGCTTGCGCAGACGACATAGCCGTCGAGGATTACGGGAACCAGTGCGTGGCGCGCGGCTACCACGGCTCCGGCAATCGCCGCCGTTTCGCGGCCGCCGAAATGACGCATGATCTCGCTGGCGCTGCCGCCGGAAGTGGAATGGAGGGCGAGCGCTTCGTCGATGATCGCGGCCTTATGCACGACGCCGTCGGGGCTGAGGCCGGTCCCAGGGCCGGCCCAATCCCGGCCTGCACCGCCGAGAGCGCGCGCGCACAGCGCGGCGGCGATGGTGGTGTTGCCGATGCCCATCTCCCCAACGGCCAGAATGTCCGCAGGTGCGGCGACTGAATCGGCCCCAATATTGAGCGCTTCAAGCAACTCGGTTTCGTTTAAGGCCGGCTCGCGGGAAATATCGCCGGTTGGACGGTCAAGCGCGAGCGGGACAACGGCGAGATCGACACCTGACGCATCGGCGATGGCGTTGATCGCCGCGCCGCCATTGGCGAAGTTGGCGACCATCTGCGCTGTAACATCGGACGGGAAGGGGCTGACGCCCCGCGCGGTCACGCCATGATTTCCGGCGAAAATGATGACCCTGGCGGCCTTAGCCGATGGCGCCGGCCCGTGTCCCCAGCCCGCCAGAAAGACAGCGCATTCCTCCAGCCGCCCGAGCGATCCGGCCGGTTTCGTCAGCTGCTTCTGCCGCCCCAGCGCCACATCACGCCACGCCTCGTTTGCGGGAGGAAGGTCCTGCAACGCTTCAGCAAAAGCCGCCAAGCTAGGAAAAATCATTTGGCCCCGGCCTACAATCTCAACAATGGCCGGAGAATAGCGTGTTGCTGCGCGATTGACAGATCAAAACGTCGCTCCTACAAATTGAGAACCGGTTGCCCACCAAGCGCCAAGCGCTGGGCATGAAAAGGGAACGCGGGTCAGGACCAACCCACATATTGGGGTCCGAAGCCGCGGCCGCCCCCGCGACTGTGCGCAGCGAGCGCCCATTCCGACAAGCCACTGGCCGAAAGGTTGGGAAGGCGGATGGGAGCACTGACCTGCAAGCCAGGAGACCTGCCGGACTGTAGACAACGTGTTCGGACGGGGTGCTCCGCAGCGCGCTTTCGCAACCAGCGATGGCTTGCGTTCGTCGCCAATGGGCGCCTCCTTTTTGGAGGGTCGCAATTATGTCGTTTTCCACGCTACGCCGTGGCGGGTTTTGGGCCGCCGCCGCTTTTGCCTGTATTGCCGCCGCTGACCGGGCGTTTGCCCATCACCCGCTAGGCGGCGAAACGCCTTCGACCCTAATGCAGGGTCTGATCTCCGGCTTTGCCCACCCCGTCATCGGGTTCGATCATCTCGCGTTCATCGTCGGCGTGGGCGTTGCGTCGGCATTCTTGACCCGAGGCTTGGCGCCGATCGCGGCTTTCGTCCTTGCGACCATTGCCGGATGCGCGCTACATCTCCAGGGCGTGACGCTTCCAGCGGCCGAAATCGTCGTCTCCGCCTCGGTGCTGATTGTCGGCGCGGCCATCATGTCCGGCCGGGGTTTGTCCATGCCCGTTGCCACGCTGGTCTTCGCCGCAGCCGGACTGTTTCACGGCTACGCCTATGGCGAGAGCATTTTCGGCGCCGAGCAAACGCCGCTGACCGCCTATCTCATCGGCTTCGCCGCGATCCAATTCGCGGTCGCCTGCGCCGCAATGCTCGTCATGGGCGCGCTGCTGTCCGAAAGGGTAGCGAGCGCAATGCCAGCCCGGCTTGCAGGTGCAGTGATCGCCGGGATCGGTCTCACATTTCTGGTGCAGAATGTTGAGAGCATCGTGATCCCCGCGCCGGCTCCGACTGAGGCGCCCCGCTCGTGAAAACACGCATCCCCGCCACGATCATAACCGGCTTCCTGGGAGCCGGTAAAACCACCCTCATCCGCCATCTGCTTGCAAACGCGGATGGCCGCCGCATCGCATTGATTATCAACGAGTTCGGCGACGCCGGCGTGGATCGCAGCCTGCTCGCCGATTGCGGCGATGAGACCTGCAAGCCCGAGGACATCGTCGAGCTGGCGAATGGGTGCATTTGCTGCACCGTGGCGGATGATTTCATCCCGACCATGCGGATGCTGATCGCGCGCGACCCCGCCCCCGATCATATCGTCATCGAGACCTCGGGGCTGGCCCTGCCGCAACCCCTGGTGCGCGCCTTCAACTGGCCGGAAGTGCGCGACAACGTCACCGTGGATGGCGTCGTCACCGTGATCGACGCGCGCGCGGTCGCGGATGGGCGTTTTGCGTCGGACGAAGCCGCCATCGCCGCGCAGCGCGAGGCGGACGCCAATCTCGATCATGATAGTCCGCTGCACGAGTTGTTCGAAGATCAGCTCGGCTGCGCCGATCTCATCATCCTCAACAAGACCGACCTCGTGGACGAGGCTGGACTTGCCCTCGTGGCAGAGATTGTGCGTCAAGAGAAGCGGCCGGCGGCGCAGATCGTGCGCTCGGTTCGAGGCCAGCTCTCGCCGGACGTCCTGATCGGCCTGGGCGCGAAAGCGGAGGACGACGCGGCGAACCGGCGCTCGCATCACGAGATGGAAGGCGGTGAGGACCACGATCACGACGATTTCGACAGTTTTGTCGTGAGCATTAGCCCGATCGCCGATCCGCGCGCCTTTTCGAAAGCGCTGATCGAAGCTGCGAGCGAAATGCCGATCCTTCGCGCGAAGGGCTTTCTCGCAGTCGAGAACAAGCCGATGCGCCTAGCGGTCCAGGGTGTCGGCCCGCGCGTCGATAGCTATTTCGACCGGCCTTTGCGCGAGGACGAGCGGGGCGGCGGCCATCTGGTCATTATCGGCATGAAGGGGATGGACCGCGAAGCGATCGCCGCAAAGCTTGGAGGCGTCGTTTCGTGAGTGACGGCCCGCGAGCTGATGCGGTTGAAACGACGCCGGTGCCGACGCCGTGCATCGGCGTCTGCAAGATCGATGAAAGCTCCGGCCTTTGCCTCGGCTGCGCGCGCAACCCCGAGGAGATTGGCGCGTGGCGCGACGCGACGCCGTTCTGTAAGCGCGCCGTTTGGGAGGCGCTGCCGCCGCGTCGCGCAAGGCTGGGGCTGACCGTCAGCCGGTTGCCCTGGTCGTCCGGCGACATCGGCGGGATGATCGAGCGGACGCTTCGGACACGCTCGGGACGCTGGTCGCTCGGCATCGAGGGCGCGATGGCGATTTTCGAGATCGGGCCGGAGGAGGACGTGGACATCGTCTGCGCATCGGATAGGGTGGAAGCGATCACCTCGCGCGGCGCGCTGCGGCTCATCAAGAACGAAAAGACGATTGCCTTCGCTTTCGGCAACGCTGCCGACCCGCGCGGGCCGGAGGCGATCGGGCTTGTCATCCCGCGCGGCCGGGTCGATCTGCGGAAAGGCGGCACGGTGCAAGATGCCGGGCTTGACGAGGCCGCTATCGGCGAGGCGCATCGCGGCGCCCGGCTCTACGATCTCGGAGTCGCCCCCGAGCTGGCCGCGCGCTATTGCCTGCGAACCGGCGATGCAGGGCTCATCGCCGCGTTGGACAGTGCCGCAGGGATGCAATGGCGGCAGGCACTCCCCCATGCGAGGGGCCAGATAGCCAAAGCGTCACCGCACGTTGTGGTGGAGACGGGCCTTGGCCGCGTCGAAGTTTTCGCCGCCGCGATGGCAGACAATCAGGAGTGCCCCCGCGCCGATCTGGATGAGGGCCTCGAACCACAGCGCGAATTACCCCCGCACTGGACGCTGGACGGCGTTTTCGCGCCCTGCGCGTTGTTTTATCCGCATATCCGCCAGCCCGCCGAAGCCTTGCGCGACGGGCGCATCTAGTGCATTTGCTCGTCACACAATCGGGGACGATCGACGACGGCGCCGAGCCGCGCGACCTCGGCCAAACGCCTGGCGATATCGTCGTGCTGTCGGCGGCCGATACCGAGCTGGCGCTGCTCGCCCAGGCGAATGGCGCGCTCGCGGCCGTCTCGCCGCAGCCATCGCTCCGGCTCGCGAACCTCATGCACCTCAAGCACAATTTCTCGGTCGATCTATACGCCGAGAAGACCTTGCGCGGCGCGCGGATGGTCGTGTTGCGATTGCTCGGCGGCAAGAGCTACTGGCCCTATGGCGTCGAGCGGCTGACGGAGATGGCGCGCCAGGGCGCGTTCGCGCTGATCGTGCTGCCCGGCGACGATAAGCCCGATCTGCTGCTCGATGGCCTCTCGACAATCGACGATGCGCGGCGCCAGCGGGTTTGGGCCTATCTTCGCGAAGGCGGCGCTGAGAATGCCGCCGCCTTCCTTCTGGCGTTGGCCGCGATGCTGCAAGGCCGCGCGCTTCCCCCACCGGCTCACCCTCTCATGAAAGCGGGGCTGTATTGGCCCGGCGCTCCCCATGCCGGACTGACCGATATTCGCAAACATTGGCGAAACGACCGGCCGATCGCCGCGTTGATCTTTTACCGAGCGCTGATGCAATCCGGCGATTTGGCGGCGGTCGATGCGCTGATCGCAAGCCTGTCGGCCAAGGGCCTCAACCCGCTGCCAGCCTTCGTCACCAGCCTGCGCGAAGACATCTGCATCCGAACCCTGCGGGCGCTTTTCGCGCAGGCGCAGCCGGACATCGTGCTGAACAGCACGGCCTTTGCCGCGAATGTCGCCGGGTTTGAAGCGGCATCCCCCTTTGCTGGGCTGGACGCAATGGTGCTGCAGCTCGTCTTTTCCGGCGAGAGCGAGGAAAGCTGGGCGGGCAAGTCACGCGGTCTCTCCCCGCATTACATCGCCATGCATGTCGCGCTACCGGAAGTGGACGGACGCGTGCTGACGCGTGCGGTTTCCTTCAAATCGGAGTGCGGTATCGACGCCGCGACCCAGCATTATGTAACGCGCGCGGAGCCCAAGCCGGACCGTATCGACTTTGTCACCCGCCTCGCCGCCGCCTGGGTGAAGCTGCACAGGACGCCGCCGCCCGAGCGCAAGCTGGCGCTGATCCTCGCCAACTATCCGAACCGCGATTCGCGCCTCGCCAATGGCGTCGGCCTCGATACGCCGCAAAGCGCGGTGGACATTCTCTCGGCGCTTGAGGGCGCAGGGTATTCAGTTGGTCAGGTTCCGGCGGATGGCAACGCCTTGATCGCCGCGCTGCGGGAAGGGCCGACGAATGCGGGATTGCAGGGCCGCCAGGTGACGGAGCGGCTGGAGCTAAGCGGCTATCTCGCCGGCTTCGGCGCGCTGCCGGAGCGCGTTCGCGAGCAGGTGACGGAGCGCTGGGGACCGCCCGAGCAAGACCCATTCTTCGCCGACGGCGCGCTCGCCATCCCCGCCCTCCGCTATGGCAACGTCGCTATCGGCGTCCAGCCCGCGCGCGGCTACAATATCGACCCGAAGGGCACCTATCACGACCCCACTCTCGTCCCGCCGCATAGCTATTTCGCCTTCTATATCTGGCTGCGCGAGGCAATGGGCGTTCACGCCGTCATTCATCTCGGCAAGCATGGCAATCTGGAATGGCTGCCGGGCAAGGCGCTGGCGCTGTCGGCAGACTGTTTCCCCGAGGCCGCGCTCGGCCCCATGCCGAATATTTATCCGTTCATCGTCAACGATCCCGGCGAAGGCAGCCAGGCAAAGCGGCGCACGTCCGCCGTCATCATCGACCATCTGACGCCGCCGCTGACGCGCGCCGAAACCTATGGGCCGCTGAAGGAACTGGAAGCGCTCGTCGATGAATATTATGAGGCCGCGAGCCTCGATGAGGCGCGGCGGCGGCATTTGGCTGGCGAGATTCTCGCCACATCCGCACGGCTAGGCCTCGACAAGGATTGCGGCATTGACCTGACTGCCCCGCAGGACTATGCGCTCGCCGCGCTCGACAATCATCTGTGCGGGTTGAAGGAGATGCAAATTAGGGACGGCCTGCATATTTTCGGGCGCTCGCCGGATGGCACGCTGCGCACCGATTTGCTGGTTGCGCTGGCCCGCGTGCCGCGCGGCGACGGCGCTGGAGGCAATGCTTCGCTGATTTCCGCGCTCGCCGCCGATCTCGGGCTTGACGGCTTCGACCCGCTCGCCTGCACGCTTGGCGAAAGCTGGGCGGGCAAACGGCCGCGAGCGCTTGCCGCGCTAAGCGGCGAGGCGTGGCGCACCGCTGGCGATACGGTCGAGCGGCTGGAAATTCTGGCGCAGCGTCTGGTTGCGGGCGAAGCGGCGCCGCCAAAACATTGGGCGCGCGGCCGCGCGGTGCTCGATGACATCGAGGCGAATTTAGCGCCGAAGGTCGATGCATCCGGCGCGGCCGAAATCGCCGGCCTCCTTACCGCGCTCGACGGCCGTTTCGTTGCGCCCGGCCCGTCCGGCGCGCCGACCCGAGGCCGCCCGGATGTCCTGCCGACAGGCCGCAATTTCTACTCGCTCGACAGCCGCACCGTGCCGACGCCCGCCGCCTGGGAGCTGGGCCGCAAATCCGCCGAGCTGGTCATCGCGCGCTATCTTCAGGATCATGGCGACTGGCCGCGCGCGCTCGCCATCAGCGCCTGGGGAACGGCCAACATGCGCACCGGCGGCGACGATGTCGCCCAGGCGCTGGCGCTGCTGGGGGTCCGCCCCTGCTGGGAGCCAGCCTCGCGCCGCGTCACCGGCTTCGAGATCATCCCGCTCGTCAGGCTCGACCGCCCGCGCGTCGATGTGACCTTCCGCGTCTCCGGCTTCTTCCGAGACGCCTTCCCCGCTCAGATCGACCTCTTGGACAGCGCCGTCCGCGCCGTCGCCGGGCTTGACGAACCGGCGGATGAAAACCCGCTCGCGGCCCTGGCGAAGCGGGAAGCCGCCCAACTCATCGCCGAGGGCGCAACGCCGCAAGCCGCGCAGCGCATCGCCAGCGCCCGCGTTTTCGGCTCTAAACCCGGCGCGTATGGCGCGGGACTGCAAACGCTGATCGATGAGGGGCTTTGGGGTAGCGCAACCGATTTCGCGGAAAGCTACTTGCAATGGGGGCAATATGCCTATGGCGCCGGTCTCGAGGGCCGGGCGGAACGCGGCGCGCTCGAACGCCGCCTCGCCGGGCTCGACGCCATCCTCCACAATCAGGACAATCGCGAACACGACATCCTCGACAGCGACGATTACTATCAATTCGAAGGCGGTCTCGCCGCCTCGGTCAAGGCGCTGAAAGGCCATGCCGTGCGCGTCTACCACAACGACCATTCCCGGCCCGAGCGCCCGGTCGTGCGTCCTTTGGCGGAGGAAATCGGCCGCGTCGTCCGCGCCCGCGCCG
Source organism: Rhodomicrobium sp. (assembly GCA_031399085.1). Lineage (GTDB taxonomy): Bacteria > Pseudomonadota > Alphaproteobacteria > Rhizobiales > Rhodomicrobiaceae > R-RK-3. The sequence goes on along the minus strand of JANNOQ010000027.1, from coordinate 82,670 downwards.
CCAATCCGAAATGGATCGCGGGGGTGATGCGCCACGGCTATAAGGGCGCATTCGAGATCGCCGCCACGGTCGATTATCTGTTCGCCTTCGCCGCGACGACGGATGCCGTCGGCGATCACCATTTCGAGGCGCTTTACGAGGCGTATATCGCCGATGATGCGGTCCGTGCTTTCCTGTTAGGAAATAATGATGCGGCCCTGTCCGACATCGCGTCGCGTTTCAACGAGGCCATCGATCGGGGCCTGTGGTCGCCGAAAAGCAACAGCGCTCGCGCGACGCTCGACGGTCTGGCGGCGGCGCGGCAAAGGGAGGTTTTCAATGAGCGATGAGTCCGGTCTGGAAGGCGCGGAGGACCTTAACCTTCGTCACGCCGAGAAGATGGCCAAGAAGAAGGCCTCCCGCGACAAGATCATGGCGGCCAAGACCGAGGAGCGCGGGCTGCTCATCGTCCATACCGGCAAGGGCAAGGGCAAATCGACGGCGGCATTCGGCATGGTCTTCCGCGCCATCGCGCATGGGATGCCCTGCGCGGTCGTGCAGTTCATCAAAGGCGGCTGGGAGACCGGCGAGCGCACGCTCATAACCGAGCGCTTCGGCGACATTTGCCAGTTTCACACGATGGGGGAAGGTTTCACCTGGGAGACGCAGGACCGCGAACGCGATGTCGCCAATGCGCGGGCGGCGTGGCAGAAGGCCAAGGCGCTGATCCGCGATCCCGCCATCCGCCTCGTGCTGCTCGACGAGCTGAACATCACGCTGCGTTACGATTACCTCCCGCTTGAGGAGGTGCTCGGCTTTCTGGCGAACGAAAAGCCCGCCGACACTCACGTCATCATCACCGGCCGGAATGCGCCCGATGCGCTGATCGAGGCGGCGGACCTGGCGACAGAAATGACGCTGCTCAAACATCCCTTCCGCTCCGGCGTGAAGGCGCAGGCGGGCATCGAGTTTTAGCGGCGCGATGCTGCCAAGCGGCTCACGCGTTCCCGCCATCATGGTGCAGGGCACCGGCTCCAATGTCGGCAAGTCGCTGATCGTCGCCGGGCTGTGCCGGGCGTTCGCGCGGCGCGGGCTGGCGGTGCGACCGTTCAAGCCGCAGAACATGTCGAACAACGCGGCCGCGACCCCGGATGGCGGCGAGATCGGACGGGCGCAGGCGCTGCAGGCGATGGCGGCGGGCGTACCGCCAAGCATCCATATGAACCCGGTGCTGCTAAAGCCCGAAGCGGACTCCTGCAGCCAGATCATCCTGCAAGGACGGCGCTTCGGCCGGATGCGGGCGCGCGAATTCGGCCAGCGCAAGGCCGAGCTGCTGCCGCACGTGCTGGAGAGCTTTGCGATCGTGTCGCGCGAGGCCGATCTCGTCATCATCGAGGGCGCGGGAAGTCCGGCCGAGGTCAATCTGCGTGTCGGGGACATTGCCAATATGGGCTTTGCCGAGGCTGCCGATGTGCCTGTAATTCTGGCGGGCGACATTGACCGGGGCGGGGTGATCGCCAGCCTCGTGGGGACGCATGTACTGCTGAGCGAGGCCGAGCGGCATCGGATCAAGGCCTTTCTCATCAACAAATTTCGCGGCGATGCGACCTTGTTTGCCGAGGGCGAAAGGCTGATCGGCGAGCGCACGGGTTGGGACAGGCTCGGCGTCGTCCCCTATTTCGAGGCGGCCGCGCGGTTGCCCGCCGAGGACTCGGTCGACATAGGCAGGGCGGGCGCAGGCAAAACCGTGGCCGAGGAGAAGCGCTTCAAAATCGTGGTGCCCGTCATCTCACGCATCGCGAATTTCGACGACCTCGATCCGCTCAGGCTGGAGCCGGGCGTCGCAATCCATTTCGCCGCGCCGGGCAAGCCGCTGCCGCGCGACGCCGATCTCATCTTTTTGCCCGGCTCGAAATCCACCATCGACGATCTGGCAGGCATTCGCCGGGAAGGCTGGGACATCGACATTGCCGCCCATGTCCGCGCCGGGGGTTTCGTGACGGGCATCTGCGGCGGCTATCAAATGCTCGGCCGCAGCATCGCCGATCCCGATGGCATCGAAGGCTTGCCCGGCGTGCATCCGGGCCTCGGCCTGCTCGACGTCGAAACCGTACTGACGGGCGATAAGAAAGTCCTGCCGGTGTCCGGGACGGAGATTGGCTCGGGGCTGGCAGTCATCGGCTATGAAATCCATCTCGGGCGCACGACCGGCCCTGGCGCGCAGCGGCCTTGGCTGTCGATTGAGGGAGCGCCGGACGGTGCGATCAACCCGGATGGGCGGGTTCGCGGCAGCTACGTCCATGGGCTATTTCAGAGCGATGACTTCCGCCGCGCCTTTCTGGCCCGGCTCGGCGCGGTCGCGGACGGACATCTCGTCTACAACACGGTCATTGAGGAAACGCTGGATCAACTCGCGGAGCATCTTGAGGCGCATCTCGATGTCGACCGCATTCTTACGATTGCCGGCGCGCGCTAACCCCTTACTTGTCTTCCCGGACGGCGCGGAGCGCCGAGCCGGGATCCATTGGCTCATCATCCGGCTCCTGCCGAGCCGCGAAGCGATTGGACCCCGGCTCGGCGCTCCGCGCCGTCCGGGGCGACAGTGCAGAGCTTTCGGAATGCGTAGGCGGCCGCTATGCGATTACCACCGCAATCCCCGACGCGAAGACGAGATGCGCCACGCAAGCAGCGACGAACAGCTTCAACGCCCGCGAAATATCCGCCGGCCGCGCCTCGGCCCGGCCGCCATCATTCATCCAGGCATCCTCGACGCGCCCGCTGGCATATTGGCGTGGACCTGCCAGTGCAAGCCCCAGCGCACCGGCCATAGCCGCCTCTGGCCACCCCGCATTCGGCGAACGATGCCGCGTCGCGTCGCGCCACATGGCGCCCCAAGCGCCCCGCATATGGCCGCCGGTCAGAGGCGCGGCGAGCACGATCAGCAACCCTGACAGCCGCGCCGGGATGAGGTTCAGCCCGTCGTCGAGCCGCGCCGAAGCCCAACCGAACGCCTCATGACGCGGCGTGCGGTGCCCGATCATGCTGTCGGCGGTGTTGACGGCCTTATAAATGACGATGCCCGGCAACCCGGCGACGAGATACCAGAATGCCGGCGCGACGACGCCATCGGAAAAATTCTCCGCCGTCGTCTCGATCGCGGCGCGGCACACGCCTGCCTCATCGAGCGCATTGGGATCGCGCCCGACGATCATCGACACCGCCTCGCGCGCGGCGGGAAGTCCGCCATCGCCGAATGCGCCGTAGACGCGGCGGACATGATCGTAAAGGCTGCGTTGAGCAAGCAGGATCGCGACGGCGAGAGCTTCGGCTGCGATGCCCAGCGGATGCTGCGCGAATAGCCCTTGCAGGCCGATGGCCGCGCCGCCCGCCGCTCCAATCAGCGCCGCGAGCGCCGCCACTCCGGCGATCCGCCGCGCCGCACCGCGATTGAGTCTGCCATCGAGCCAGGAAATCAGACGTCCCATGATGACAACGGGATGCGGCACGCGCCGCCAGAGCCAGTCGGGATCTCCGAACACGGCATCGATCGCTAGCGCAAATGGCAGGATGAGCGCCGGGCCAGCGGCGAGCAGGGTCATGGACGGCCGGCGGCGTGCGGGGGAACTCTGAGCAAGCCATCGGTCAGCGCGGCGATTGCCATCGTGAGGGCGGGTCCGCCGCACACGACCAAGCGCCCTGGCAGGATGACGCGCCGCTCGGGCGGGTAGGCACGGGCAAGGGCCGGATGTTGAAGCATCGCCGACCCCTGATCGGCCGCCGCCGCCGAAGGATCGAACATGATGAGCGCATCGGCCCGTGCCTTCATTGCAGCCTCGATCGAGGCTCTGCCAACGCCCTTGACACCGAACCGACCGGCGGCGTTGCCGACGCCCAGTCTCGCCAGCAAGTCACCGATCAGCGTGTCCGGCCCGGAAACGAAGCCGCGCCGCTGAAATTGCAGCACGGTCATGTTTCGCCCGCTCAGGCTTGGCGCGGAGGCGAGCGCACGGTCGATCTCGGCGATCATTGCCTCGCCGCGCTCCGAATGGCCGAGCAGCAGAGCCACTTGCCGGATCGCGGCCTTCGCCTCGCCGAGGGTGCTGGAGGGCGGGAACAGCACGAGGTTGACGTCATGCTGCTTCAAGAGGTCGCGCGTTGCCCGCCGCGTGAATGTGCCCGCAAGGACGAGATCGGGCTTGAGCTTCAACACCTCCTCGGCGTTGCCTTGGATTAAGGGGATGGCGGCCGCCCTCACCGCGTCGGGATAGATCGAGAAATCGTCCTCGACGGCATAGTGAGTGAGCGCGGCGATCTGATCGCGGTCGGCCAGCGCGAACAGAAGCTGATCGGTGCAGGCATTGATGGAGACGATCCGTGCCGGCCGGGCCTCAGCCGCGCCGGCATACCCTCCGGACATCGCCGCCGCCAACATGAAAGCCACAGCCATGCCGCGAATGGCGCCGCCGCGTTTTGCCCGCATTGCTACCGTTTCAGGCGCCATGTTAGTCCTTTCGCATTGCCCGAGACACATACCGTGGCGGGCGCCAAAGCGGCAAGGCCGATCCAATCGAGGTCTTTTATGTCCATGCGCGTGCGCGTTTTTTCCTGCGTACTCATTGGCTACACACTTCCCCTTCCATCGGCGTTTTCCCAGGAGCCGATCGCTCTCGAAGGCATCGTCATCACCGCCAGCCGGTTTCCCGAGGCGGCGAGCAAGGTCGCCAGCTCCGTCACCGTGCTAGACCACTCCGACATCGAGGCGGCGCGGGCCGAAAATGTCGCCGAGCTGCTCGAAACGGTGCCGGGGCTGACCGTCAACCAATCCGGCGGCATTGGCGGGACGGCATCGGTCTCCATCCGGGGCGCGGAGTCCGATCAGACGCTCGTCCTGATCGACGGCGTGCGCGTCAACGACCCGGCCAGCACCGGCAGCGAGTTCGATTTCTCGGTGTTTTCGCTCGCCAATGTGGAGCGCGTCGAGATCATCCGCGGACCGCAATCGGGCCTTTACGGCAGCGACGCAATCGGCGGCGTCATCAACATCATCACCCGCAAGGGCGAGGGTGCGCCGAATGCTGTCGCGGAGGTCGAAGGCGGCAGCTACAACAGCTTCGCCCAGCGCGCCTATGCGGGCGGCTCCAAGGATGGCGTCAGCGTCTCGGTTGCGGCGTCGAATTTCCGCACATCCGGCTTTTCCCGCTATTCCGGCGGCACGGAGGACGATGCCGCGCGCAAGCAATCGATCAATGCGCGGCTGGATTACGATCCGACCCCGGTTTTCGGCGTGACCGTCACGGCGGCCCGCTATGAGGTGAACGCGGAATTGGACAGCGTCGGCCTCGCCGCGCCGCGCGATGCGGCCGACACCGTGGACCGGGTTCTGACGCTGGCCGCCGCGACAGCGCGCGTTAATTTGCTGAATGGCGATTTCCAGAACAAGCTGACCGCATTCATCACCGACAGCGATCGCTCTTTCTTCGATGATAATGGCGCCAGGACGCGGCCGACGCTGATCGGGCGGACCAGCACATTCGAGGGCACGAGCCAGGGTTTGGAATATCAGGGCGATCTCGCCGTCCGCGATGTCGACCGGCTGATTTTCGGCGGCAAGATAGACCGGCAAACCGGGCGCGCCGCCGATGACGACACGCTGATCGGCTTCAACCCTCGCTATGATGTCGAGGAGACTTGGCGGTCCGCCTTCGCGCTATACAGCTTCAACCCGACCGATGTGCTGAGCCTCACCGGCGCGGTCCGCATCGATGAATTCGGCCCGGCGGGAACGGAGGGCACTTATCGGGTGACCGCCGCCTACCAGGTACCCGAATGGGGCACTAAGTTCCGCACGAGCTACGGCACGGGCGCCAAGGCGCCGACCATCCAGCAGCGCTTCGAGGATTCGGCCTTCGTGACCGGCAATCCCGATTTGGAGGTGGAGACGAGCCAGGGCTTCGACGCGGGCGTAGACCAGGAATTTGCGGGAGGCAAGCTGATCCTGTCCGGCACCTATTTCTCCAACTCCCTCGAACAGCTGATCGCCTTCGACGCTGCAACGAGCACCTTCCAGAATATCGACAAGGCGGAGATCGATGGCGTCGAATTGTCGGCGCTGCTGAAACCGGCAAGCTGGATCGCGCTGCGCGGCGCCTACACCTATCTCGACGCCATCGACGCGACCACCGGCTTTGCTTTGCAGCGGCGTCCGGAAAACGCCTTCAACCTCAAGCTGACGCTGCTGCCCACCGACCGCCTCACTGTCTCAGCCAGCGCGACCTATGTCGGTGAGCGCTTCAACGATGACGAGGAGGAGGTCCGGCTCGACGATTATGTGCGCCTCGATCTGGCGGGAACCTATGGCCTGGATGCCAATGTCGAGCTGTTTTTCCGCGCCGAGAATGTGCTGAATGCCGACTATGAGGAGGTCACGAATTTCGGCACGGCGGGGCGGTCGGGCTATGCAGGGCTGCGGGCGCGGTTTTAGGGCGAGCGTGGCCTACGCCGAGCCGTTGCCGGCATGCATGCGACTCCCGAACTTGCAAGCTCGAAGCCCCTGGGCAAGCCGCGCGTGTTCGGCGCGACCAGCAGGCAATCCGAAGCGCAGCCAATCGGGAGCATTGTCGAAGCGCCGGACCCAGATGCCCTGTCCGGCAAGCCCGGCGTGAATACGCTGGGCCGCCGGATGCGCCACCAGCCGGTACAAATCCGTGCCGCCGACAACGGTGAGACCCGCTTCGGCGAGTGTGCTGTCCAGGTCGATAGCGAGCTCATGAAGCATGTCCCGCGTCCGTGCCTGCCAAGACAGATCGGATAAAGCTTCGGCGCCAATCTCAATCGCCGGACCCGAGACGGCCCATGGGCCCAGCAGGGTTTCCAGCCGTTCGATAATCGCGGATGGGCCGAGCGCGAAGCCGAGCCGCAAGCCGGCAAGGCCAAAGAACTTGCCGAACGAGCGTAGAACGATCAGCGCGCCCATGCCGGCACTTGACGCAACGCTTGCCTCCGGCAGAACATCGGCGAAGGCTTCGTCCACGATCAGAAGGCCGCCGCGACGGCCCAATGCCTCGGCGCTGGCCAGAATGCGACTAGGCCGCCAGCAGCGTCCGTCCGGGTTGTTCGGGTTAACCACGACGACGACATCCGCGTCCAGCTCGTCATCCAGCTCGTTGACCGTGCGAACCTCGGCCCCGGCCTCACGCCAGCACAGCGCGTGCTCCGTGTAGGTCGGCCCGACAATGGCGACGCGCCTTGCCGGACAAACCAATGGCAAAAGCTGTATGAGGGCCTGCGTGCCGGGCGCCGCCACGATGGGCGCGTCGCCCGGCGCAGCATAGGCTCGCCTTGCGATGCGAAGCAGAGCCGTCAGCCGGTTGGCTTGCGGCAATTGTTGCCACGCCAAGCCGCTCGGTAGCCGAAACGGAAAAGGCAGCGGGCTTATGCCGGTCGATAGGTCCAGCCAAACCTTGCTTGGCGCGCCGAAATTCGCTTCCGCATCCGCTAAGTCACCGCCATGTTTCACCGATGCAATCTCCCGTGCAGCAGCCGCATGTTAGCAGGCTCTGAAGCGGTAATGAGACGCTTTCGGCCGGAAAAACGACTTATGACGGGCGCTCGGCTTCAAGCGCCGCCATCAGCAGTGCTCGATAAACCCGGTCCGTCATCGTTTGCGGATCGTCAAGGCCCATCCGGCGCAGGCATTCTTGTTCGCTCTCGTTAGGCTCGTCGGCTCGTGCGCCGGCGATCGCCAGACCGAGCAGGGACAGGCGCGAGGCGGACGCCGTTTGAAGGCGCTGAAGCGCGGGAATGAGCCGCTTTTCAGTCTCGGTGAAATCGCTGCCGAAGGGGAAATCGGGGAGCAGGCCGCGCGCTTTTGCCGGGGCGAGCGCTTCGGCGATCCGCTCTGGCGTGTTTTGGCGCCAGCTCTCGGGCAGCTCGAAGCCCGTCTCAACCTTGCCGTTGCTTTTCGCCTCGCTCAACAGCCCGTCCTGAAAGCGCGAATCCGCAATCCGCAGCATCGCCTTGACGACATCGGCGTCCGGCCTGCCGCGCAGATCCGCAAAACCATATTCCGTGACGATGACATCGCGCAGATGCACAGGGATGGTCTCGCGCCCATATGACCAGCGCAGGTTCGAAACCGTCCGGCCCCCCTCTTGCCGCGTCGCGTTCACGAAGATCACCGAGCGCGCATCCGGCAAGGCAAAAGCCTGCGCCACGAAGTTATATTGCCCGCCGACGCCGCTCACCACCCGTCCGCTCTCCAGCCCGTCCGAGACGACCGCGCCGAGCATCGTCACCATCATCGCCTTGTTGAAGAACCGCGCCTTGACGCGCGCCGCGCGCTTGACGTCTTCACCGCCATACAGCGCGTTGACAAAACCGACCGAAGTCATGCCGAGCTTGGCGCGTTCGGCGTCGGGCATCTCGCGCAGGCGTCGATAGAATGCTTTCGGTCCAAGGAAAAACGCCGAGTGAAGCAGATGGCCGTCCACCTCGCGCTTGACGATGCCGGCTTCGATCAGATCGAGAAAGCTGCTCACCAGCATTTCGCTGAGGCCGTAAAGCCCCTCATCGAATGGCGCATCGGCGGCGCCGGCGGCGTTACCGTCGAGGCGCGCGGCAATCTCGCGGAACGCCGCGTTCTCGCGTTGGCGCAGCATCAGCGCCTGCGCCAACGCGTCGCCGATCGCGCCGATGCCGATTTGCAGCGTGCCACCATCCTGAACCAGACGCGCGGCGTGGAGCGCGGCGGCATAATCGCTCAACGGGACCGGCTGATTGGGCGGCGCGTAGAGCGGAAACTGGCACGCCTCTCCGTCAAGAACATGGGAGAAGGCGGTTTCAGGCGCGGCCGCGTCACCGCCCATGAAAGGCAGTTCCGCATTCACCTGGCCGACAAACAGAAATGCGGCCCGTCCCTCCCCGCGCGCTTGCAGCATTTCGACGGTCAAATCGGGGTTGCAACTCAGACTGTAATGCGGCTGCCCGGCGACCATTTGCTTGGCCGAAACGAGTTGCCCAACGACATTGACGCCGGCCGCAATCAACATCGGCACAACATGGGTATAATTTGCGGCGATATAGGACTGCTGCGCGCCGTCGACCCCGAGCCAGCGCCCGGCCAAGAAGAAAAACTCGTGCACCTCGATATTGGGCGGCATGTCCCCCGACCGCAGCGCCTTTGCATAGTCCAGATCGGGGTAACCTCCGAACAGCCGGTCGATGACTGGATCGAGGAAGCGCCGCTGCAGCTCCGACGCGCCCCTCGGCTTTTCCAGCGTCAGGGCGGTGAAAATGCGCAGCGTGATCGAGGGGTCCGCACCGGCGCGCGCGAACAGCGCATTGGCGACATGGTTTGCCTTGCCCAGACCGAGCGGAAGGGCCAGCACAATGGTCTTGCCTACCGTCTCAATGACCCGATCCGCCAAGGCATCCGCGCTGGTGAACATCGATGGACTGGTTTCTTGGATTGCGTTCACGCTGTTTTCGTCCCCTTGCTGCCCTGTCCGCCGAGACCAGATTTCGCGCCTGCTGGTCCTTTTAACGGCTCAATCTAAACCTTTGATTGCGCCATTCGATCCGTTATAAAGCACGCCACAGCCAAAGGCTGATCCCGCCCGGCCACTCTTGAAAGCCGCTGGCTGCCACGAAACTCTCCACGCAGGGGACAAGATGCGCGTTTATTACGATAGGGATGCCGATCTGAATTTGATCAAAGGCAAGAAAGTTGCCGTCGTCGGCTATGGCTCGCAGGGTCATGCGCATGTCCTGAATTTGCGCGACTCGGGCGTCGCCGATGTCGCAGTTGCATTGCGCGAAGGCTCGGCCACGGCCAGGAAAGCCGAAGGCGAGAAGCTCCGCGTCATGAACGTCGCCGATGCGGGCGCCTGGGCCGATGTGGTGATGATGCTGACGCCGGACGAATTGCAGGGCGATATTTACCGCGAGCATCTCCACAAAACCATGAAGGACGGCGCGGCGCTGCTTTTTGCGCACGGCCTCAACATCCATTTCAACCTGATCGAGCCGCGCGGCGGAATCGATATCGCGATGGTCGCGCCGAAAGGTCCCGGCCACACGGTGCGTTCCGAATATAAGCGCGGCGCGGGCGTCCCCTGCCTGATCGCGGTCGCCAATGATGCAAGCGGCAACGCGCATGAGCTGGCGCTGTCCTATGCGGCGGCGATCGGCGGCGGCCGGGCGGGCATTATCGAAACCAGTTTCAAGGAAGAATGCGAAACCGACCTGTTCGGCGAGCAGACCGTGCTGTGCGGCGGTCTGGTCGAACTGATGCGCGCGGGCTTCGAGACGCTGGTGGAAGCAGGCTACTCGCCCGAAATGGCCTATTTCGAATGCGTGCATGAGGTGAAGCTGATTGTCGATCTCATTTATGAGGGCGGCATTGCGAATATGAACTACTCGATTTCTAATACGGCGGAATATGGCGAATACGTCACCGGACCGCGCATCGTGAACGCCGACACCAAGGCGCGCATGAAAGAGGTGCTGAGCGATATTCAGGAAGGCCGCTTCGCGCGCGACTGGATGCTGGAGAACCGCGTCAATCAGACGAGCTTTAAGGCGATGCGCGCCAAAATCGCGGCGCATCCGATTGAGGAGACCGGCAAGACGCTGCGGGCGATGATGCCCTGGATCGCCGAGCGCGCGCTCGTGGATAAGTCGAAGAATTAGAGAACAATCGGGTTAGCTGGATTGGCCGGCGCCATCGGAGCATTTGTCATCCGCGCGAAAGCGGGAACGCATACGGCCATCTGAGCGGACACGCTGGGGGTGTCCGCTCAGATCATCGCGCTCGCAAGCAATCGGGGCGCTATTTCATCGGCGGCAGTTCGGGCTCCGACCGATTTACGTAATAATTCAGACCAACTTTGAAAACGTGCAACTCGTTCTCGAACTCGTAAAGGTCACCGTCCGGATCGCTGGAGACCTCCGAGCCGAAATCCATGTAAAGATATTCCGCCTTCAGCCGCCAATCGCCATGCAGCACATATTCAACGCCGCCACCAAGCACCCAGCCGGTCGATGTGTGATTCGACCGCGTGGGGCTAAGCGGATCGATATAGGAGATTTCGGTAAAGGGGATTTTGTCGAAATCGGCAGCGGTATTGGTGATATCAGCTAGGGCGATGCCGCCCTTTACGTAGACCAGCGCGCGGCGGACAGGCAGGCCCAGTCGTCCGGTCACCGCGCCGTACAAGCCATAATCGACGGTTGCCAAATCCCCATCCGACAACGTTCTTTCTTTACATTGCGCATCTTGCAGATCAATTCGCCCGAGATCGCCTTCGATGCCGAAGACGAGACGTCCGTGCTGCCAATTGTAACCGCCTTGCACGCCGGTCATCCAGCCATTGGCGTCATAATTAAAGGGCTCGCCGCAATAGCCGGCTGGATCGCAGGCAAAGGCGCCATCCGACCCTGGGGTGCCGGGGGGCGTTTCAAAATCGACCGCGCTGCTTTCGGTGCGGGCATAGGCGGCGTGCACGCCGATATAAGGACCTTGCCAAGAGATCTCGTGCGCGTCCGGCGCGGAATACCAGCCGGTTTGGACGCTGCTCGGTCCATCGGCGTTGAGGCGATAGTTTATTCCGAGCTTGACCGTGTGAAGCTCGTTGCTCAGCTTGTAACTGTCGCCGTCCGCATCCTGCAAAGTCTCCGAGCCGAAATCAATGTAGAGATATTCGGCCTTTACGCTCAAGCTTTGACTCAGCGCATATTCAACGCCGCCGCCCACCGCCCAGCCGATCTCAATTCCATGATCGCCGGTACTGCCCACCGAGTCCCTGTACCAGAAGCCGCTGCTGGTAAAGAACGCCTCGTCCAGATCGGCGGCGTCAGTCTCGATCTCGGCGAACGCGGCGCCGCCCTTGACAAAGAACAGCGCCTGGTCGACGGGCAGGCCAAGGCGCGCGGTCAGGGTCCCGTACCAACCATAATCCACGCCGGCAATGTCCTGGTCGATGATGCGGTCGCGCAGGGCTTCGTCCTCCACGTCGAGCCGGCCGAGTTCGGCTTCAACGCCGAAAATGAGAGAGTTCCGCTGCCAATTATAGCCGAGCTGGATGCCGCTGACCCATCCATCCGTCCCGTAGTCGAGCGGCGATCCGCAATAGGGAACCACTGCCGCCGCACAGGCGAACGCGCCGTCGCCGACCGGCACGCCGAAATCGACGGCGGAGCTGTCGCCCCAGGCGCGGCCCATATGGACGCCGACATAGGCTCCGGTCCAAAGGGCTAGCGGAAGATACGGTGCATCTTTGAAACTTTGCTGTTCCGGCTCGTGCAGACCGCCGGCGGAAGCGGCGTTGGCACTCATTAAAGCTGCCAGCATGGCGCTGGCTGTCGCTGCGACACTGACTCGCATTCTAACCCCCGAATATTATTGTTTTGCTGGAAGGACGCGACTCAGTTGTACGCAGATTATTATGCAATCAAAAATTGTAAATCATAAATCGCAAATCTCCAGATTCTTACTGGAGCGTGTTGCGCGATCGCATGCCGAACCTTTCAATAAGGGGAACGCGGAACACTCCGCAGAGTTTAGCGGACATGATCGGTGCAGTTCAGGTTCGGACATGAAGCCCACCGCACAGCAACCGCTGCCACCGCAATGAGGTCTGTTCTAATGGCGGAATTATTGCCGATGGAAGCGCAGACCGCAGACGACCTACCAGACGGAGACAACTGGCAGTTCGAGCCCAAATGGGATGGGTTTCGCTGTCTGGCGTCTCGCAACGGTGACGCAGTAATCTTAAACGCCAAATCCGGCAAGCCGCTGACGCGCTATTTTCCCGAGATTGCGGCAGCGGTACTCAAACTTGAGGCGGATGGTTTCATTCTTGACGGTGAACTTGCCGTTCCGTTCGATCGGGGCTTGTCCTTCGACGCCTTGCAGATGCGCCTGCATCCTGCCCAAAGCCGCATTGACCGGCTCGCGGCCGAAACGCCTGCCATCCTGATCCTTTTCGACTGCCTGGCGGCGGACGGAAAGCTGTTGACTAAGGAACCGTTGTCGAAGCGCCGCGCCGTTCTTGAAGCGCTTCACGGCCGCGTTGGGAATGGCATCTTTCACCTTTCACCCTATACGCTTAAGCGCAGCGAAGCTCAGCATTGGCTCGAACAGGCCAGCGGATCGATCGACGGAGTGGTTGCGAAACGGCGCGATGGTCCGTATTCGCCTGGTCAACGCGCGATGATCAAGGTGAAGCAGCTTCGGACCGCAGATTGCGTTGTCGGCGGTTTCCGGTATGCGCAAGCCGGAAAGCTGGTTGGATCGCTGCTGCTCGGACTCTACAATGCTGACGGCAAGCTCGACCATGTCGGCTTTACCTCAAGCGTCGCAAAATCCGAGCTGCCTGCCCTGACGCGAAAGCTTGAGGCGTTGATTGAAGCGCCTGGGTTTACTGGAAACGCGCCCGGCGGTCCAAGCCGGTGGGCCACCGAGCGATCCTCGGAGTGGCGGCCGCTCAAACCCGAGCTGATCGTTGAAGTGCGCTATGATCATGTCACGGGCGAGCGATTCCGCCATGGCACTAAGCTGCTGCGCTGGCGGCCCGATAAATCGCCCGGCCAATGCACGTTCGAGCAGATCCTGCGTCCCGCAGGCCCTGCCAAGATCATCGCCGCGGTGCTGACTCGCTGACGATGACAACGACATGGCGTTGATTCGCCCTCTGCCATCGGTCTGCCGCAAGTTCATCTTAATGTCGGATGAATTTGGGGAGGGATCATCCGATGACCAGTGACCGGACACAGCGGCCCGCTCAGCGCTTCAGCCGCTTTTCGCCGTCCTCCTATGAGGAGATTTTGCCCCCGCAGCCCCCTGAGGAGCCATCGCTGACGGAAATCGCGGCTCGGGCGCTGAATGCACATCAGGAAGCGCCGCGCCGGTCCTATCCCGGCGACGCTGGCTGGAATCAGCCGCCGCCTCCGGATCCCAGCCCGTTTTGGGAGGACGAGCAGCGCCAACGTGGCCGGACGCCCGCCGCCCTTCCCCGGCAACCCGCCATCGAGGAACGCCAAGGTCCTGCATCGGCGCGGCCCATCCGTGAGGCTTCCGATCCTACGGCAAATCAGGCTGTGGAGCGAGTGACGAAGTCCAAGCGAAAGCGCACCGTCCGCGAGCCTGGAAATAACGCGTCAGGCGCTTTCGCGCGCGCGATGACGGCCGCGCGCCTTAAGGCCGCTCCAGCACTCATCAACGGCGCCTTCTGGGTCGCCAAAAATCTCCGCCGCCGCGAAATTCGCAAGCGCTATAATCGCGCGCTGGTTTTCGGCCATACCAAACTCGCCGACCGGAAGCTGGAAAAGCTATTCTTCGTTCCCACGCTGAAAGCTCAGACGATCGGCCCCGCCCCCGAGCGCGGCATCCATTATGACGGCCCGGTCCCGGCTGCCGTTTTCGAGTGGATCATGGCCATGATGCCCTCCGATCTGCGGCAGTTCGCGTTCGTCGACATGCACGCAGGACGCGGGCGGACATCGCTGCTCGCCGCGAAGCGGAACTTCAACCGCGTCATCGCCTATGAATACGATCCGGAGGTGTTCGACGATTTGCAGATGAACGTCGCGCAATATCCGCGTTCGCTGATGACCTGCCGCAATATCGACTGCTATCGCGGCGACGTTGACGGCATCCGCCTGCCGGATCAGCCCTGCATCCTTTATTTCTCCAGCGCCTGGCGCGAGCAGATGATTCCCGGCGTCATGGATTATGTGCGCCAGACCTACCGTCAGAGCCCGCGCCGCATCTATGTCGTGCTCGAAAATGTCGACGATGAAACCGCACTTGCGGGGGACAACATCTTTGAGAGGATCGACCCGGCGCTTGCGGAGCGGTTGAAGCTTAGACTTTTGAGTCCGATGGATTTCCGAATTTATCGGAGCAATGTTTGAATTGACCCGCCGCAGAGTCAGAAGTAATTGTCATTCCCGCGAAAGCGGGGATCCAGTACTACAAGAGGAATTTGCCGTTTACTGGATCCCCGCTTTCGCGGGGATGACGTAGGGGCGAGAATTCGGCGCAATAATTAACAAATCTAAGCCGACTTCTTCCCAAATACATCCGACATCAGCCGCATGCGTCCTTCCAGATGGGCGATCTCGGATGGGCAATTCCCGCCATACGCCCAATCCAGCAATTCGACCGTATGCACGATCGGCGGCGCATCGCGGCCGGAAAGTTGGGTGATGCAGCCGATATTGCCGGTCACCACGCAGTCCGGCTTGGCCGCCGCGATGTTGCCGAGCTTGCGCTCCCGCAATTCCGACGCCAGTTCAGGCTGCAAAATGTTATAAGTGCCCGCCGATCCGCAGCAAATATGCCCCTCGGCGATTTCCGTGACCGAAAAGCCGGCCTCGCGTAAAAGGCGGCGCGGCTGAGCGTTGACGCCCTGGCCGTGCTGCATCGAGCAGGCGGAGTGGTAGGCGACGCGAATGTCGGACCAGCCGGCCGGCGCGCCGATGTCGATCACATCGGCCAGAAACTCGGTTATGTCCTTGGCAAGCGCGCTGATCCGCTTGGCCCGCTCCGCATAAACCGGATCATAGGCGAGCATGTGGCCATAATCCTTCACCGTCGTTCCACAGCCGGACGCCGTGACCAGGATGGCGTCGAGCGGATCTTCGGTCATCGCGGCTTCCCAGGCGTCGATGTTACGACGAGCAAATTCGCGCGCCTCTTCCTCGCGTCCCATATGATGGACGATCGCGCCACAACAGCCCTCGCGTTTCGCCAGGACCACTTCGACCCCTTGTGAGACGAGGAGCCGGATCGCCGCGTCGTTGATCTGCGGCCGCAATATTTGTTGCGCGCATCCCGAGAGGAGCGCGACCCGCGCGCGGCGGCGGCCCATTTGGGCGCGATAGGTTTTCGGTCCTGGAAATGCCACGCGCCTCGGCGTCATCGCTGGCGCCATGCCGATCATCACCGCCAATTCCTTCAGGCCCGCCGCCCGGAAAAGCGCCTTGATTGGCTTGGCGAACGTGGCCAGCGTTAACGCGGTACGGAACCGCGCCGGATAGGGAATGACAGTTTGCAGGAGGCGGCGCACGAGGCGGTCCTTGAGCGGCCGGCTCGCGGTCTTCTCGATGCGCACGCGCGCGAAATCGACCAGATGCATGTAGTCGACGCCGCTTGGGCAGGTCGTCACGCAGGACAAGCAGCTCAGGCAGCGGTCCACATGGAAGCGCACCTCCGGCGAGGCCTTACGGTCGTTTTCCAGCATGTCCTTGATGAGATAGATGCGCCCGCGCGGGCTATCGCGTTCATCGCCAACGAGCACATAGGTCGAGCAGGTCGCAGTGCAAAAGCCGCAATGGACACAGCGCCGCAGGATTTCCTCGGCTTCCTTCATGGCCGGATCGGCGAGCTGGCGCGTCGAGAAATGGGTTTCCATATGTTGCCCTAAATTCCCGCATACATGCGGCCGGGATTAAGAATTCGCTGCGGGTCGAACGCTTCCTTCAGCCGCCGGATCAGGGCCATGTTCACCTCCGGCAGCGGCTGGAACACATCGACCGCCGCGCGCGAGGCATTATTGGCGCGGACCAGCATGGCGTCCGCCTGGAACTCGGCAATGACCCGGCGCAGCACCGCCGCTCCAGAATCGGTCGCGGGCGGGACTTCGACCCAGATCAGCCCGCCCGACCACTCATAGGCGGCGTGGCATTCGAGCTGCGCCTTCAGCGCGCTGACAAGTTTGGCGCCTTTGTCGGGCGCGGCCGTGATGCGCCAGAGCGGCCAATTGCTGCCCGCGACGAAGGCGAGACTGCGAATATCATTCCAGAATGCGCGCGACCGATGGTGGTCGATTTCATAGATCGCGCCGAAGGGCTGTAAGGCCTCGTGCAGCCGCCCGGCGCGGTAGTCGAGCGAGGCGACGAAGTTTTCGATGCGCAAGGCCGTCACCGGCTGGCCGAGCTTGGCGATATCCGGCGTCGACAGCCGCTCCACGAAATGAGTCGGCAAATGCACGGTGCCGGAAATCTCAAAAGCGCTGCCCATCGCGCGGCACATGGCGTTGACGGCGCCCTCATCAGTCAAATTGAGGAAGAGCAGCGAGCGGGTTTCCTCGGCTTTCGGCACGACTTTCATGGTGACTTCGCTCAGCACGGCGAGCGTGCCCCAGGACCCGGCCAATCCGC
The DNA here is from genome assembly GCA_031399085.1 of Rhodomicrobium sp. Classification (GTDB taxonomy): domain Bacteria; phylum Pseudomonadota; class Alphaproteobacteria; order Rhizobiales; family Rhodomicrobiaceae; genus R-RK-3. The sequence continues at coordinate 65,528 of JANNOQ010000027.1, read as the reverse complement.
GCGCCAGATCGTAGCCGGTGACATTTTTCATGACGCGGCCGCCGGATTTGACGATTTCGCCGAAGCCGTTCACCGCGCGCACGCCGATCAGATGGTCGCGCGCGCTGCCGCGCAGAATGCGGCGCGGGCCGGAGCTGTTGCTGGCGATGATGCCCCCGATCGTCGCGCCGGCTCCCGGTTCAACGCTTGACAGCCGCTCCAGATTGCACGGCTCAAATGCAAGCTCCTGGCCGTTCCTGTCGAGCAGCGCTTCAATCTCGGCAAACGGCGTTCCGCTTCGCGCGGAGATCACCATTTCGGTCGGCTCATACAGCGTGATCCCGCGCATTTCCGCCGTTGAAATGCGCGTCGCAGTTTGCATTGGGCGGCCGATATTGCGCTTGGTGCGGTTGCCGCAGATCTCAAGCGGAAGCTTCTGGCTTGCCGCCTGCGCGATGAGGCCGGCAAGCTCCTCCTCGCCGGGCGGCATATAGGTCTCGTTAACGTACACGGGCCAAATACGCCTCTTGCGCCTTCAGGGGAAAGACCTTGCCCGGATTGAGCAGCCAATCGGGATCGAACACGCTCTTTACGCGCATCTGCTGGGCGATGTCCACGTCATTGAACTGAACGCTCATCAACTCGCGCTTCTCGATGCCGACGCCATGTTCGCCGGTCAAACAGCCGCCCAGCGCGACACATAGGGTCAGGATTTCCTCGCCGCAGAGCTCCGCGCGCTCCTTCTCAGCTTGGTCGTTGGCATTGTAAAGGATAAGGGGGTGCAGATTGCCATCCCCCGCGTGGAAAATATTGGCGACCTGCAGCCGGTGTTTCTTGCAGATCTCGGCGATGCCGTTCAGCGCTGTCGGGAGCTTGGCGAGCGGGATGACGCCGTCCATGCAGTAATAGTCCGATATCCGGCCGATGGCGCCGAAGGCCGCCTTGCGGCCCTTCCAGATCGCCGCCGATTCCTCCTCGCTCTCGCTGACCTTGACGAATTGCGGGTCGAACCTGGCGGCAATCCGCTCGATCCGGCCAAGCAAGGAGGCGATTTCCGGCTCCGACCCCTCGACTTCGATAATGAGCAGCGCCTCGACGTCGAGCGGGTAGCCGGCATGGGCGAATTCCTCACACACCTTGATCGCCGGCCGGTCCATGAATTCGATGGCCACCGGCACGATGCCTTGCCCGATGATGGCCGACACACAGGCCCCCGCCGCTTCGTTGGACGCAAAGCCGAGCATCATCGGCCGCGCGCCCTCGGCTTGCCGCAGAATGCGCAAGGTGGCTTCCGTCACGATGCCGAGCTGGCCCTCGGATCCGACGATCAGCGGCAGGAAATCATAGCCGGCCTCGTCCAGATGCGGCCCGCCAAATTCGAGGATATCGCCATTCATCATCACCATCTTCAGTCCGAGCACATTGTTCACCGTCACGCCATATTTCAGGCAATGCGCGCCGCCGGAATTCATGGCGATGTTGCCGCCGATCGTGCAGGCAAGCTGGCTCGACGGGTCTGGCGCATAAAAGAATTCCGACGCGCCAACGGCGTGCGACACACCGAGATTGGTGATGCCGGTCTCGACGCGGATGAAGCGGCTTTCGAGATTTACCTCAAGCACACGGTTCATGCGCGACAGGCCGAGCACGATGGAGTCCGCCAGCGGCAGCGCACCGCCGCACAGCGAGGTGCCAGCCCCGCGCGCAACCACCCGAATACCCGCCAAATGGCAAAAGCTCAGCACCCGGCTGACCTCCTCCGTCGATGTTGGCAAGACGACGGCCAAGGGCAGTTGCTTGTAAGCGGTGAGGGCGTCGGTCTCGAAGGCGCGGCGACCAGCTTCATCGGCGACGACGGCGCGATCCGGCAGCAATTTTCTCAGCGCGCTGACAAGCGCATCACGTCGGCCAAGAATATCGGCGCGCGGCTCGAGAATGGAGATGCCTGCCATGATTTGCTCCTGTACTGCCACCACCGCGCGTTCGCGAATGTTGCGTGAGTCGCCGCCCAGGGAATTGACGGCGAATGTGTGCGATTTAACACCAGTGTGTCATTGACAGCTATGTGACGATCCAACACTATCCCAACAGGTTACAATATCATCACATTGCGAGCCGTCGTGGAGACAGCACTGCGTGCCCCTTACTCCCGTTACCGATTTGGAGATTTTCGCCCGCGTCGCCTCAGCTGGCAATATGTCTGCCGCAGGAAGAGGTATGGGACTGTCTCCAGCCGTCGTCAGCAAGCGTATCAGCCATATGGAAGAACGGCTAGGCGCCCGGCTGTTTCAGCGCACCACCCGTCAGCTTAAACTGACCGAAACCGGCGAAGGCTTCTATGAACGGGTCGTCGGCATCCTAGCCGATATCGAGGAGGCCGAGGCGTTCGTCTCGCAGCTCAACGTCAGGGCCAGCGGCACGCTGCGCATAACGGCTCCCGCAGCGTTTTCGCGTTTGCATGTCGCGCCGCATTTGGCCGCTTTCATGCGCCAGCATCCCGATCTTACCATCGAGCTGAATTTAAGCGATCAGATTGTCGATATTGTCGGGGAGGGGATGGATCTGGCGATCCGGGTCGCCGAGCTCGACGATTCCAGTCTCGTCGCGCGCAAATTGGCGCCTTGCCACCATGCGATCTGCGCAACGCCGAGCTATCTCGACCAGCATGGTCGGCCTAAGACCTTCGCCGATCTCGCCAAACACAATTGCCTGACCACCGGCTATCGCCAGGTTTGGCGGCTCGAAGGTCCGGACGGGCCGGCGACCTTGAAGGCGTCCAGCAATCTGCGCACCAACTCCAGCGACGTTGTGCATGAGGCCGTGCTGAGCGGCTTGGGGATTGCCCTACGCTCGACCTGGGAAATCAGCGACGATTTGAAAACCGGCCGGCTGGAGGTCGTGCTGCCGGATTATCGTGAGACGTCCGGCGTCGCGGTCTTTGCCGTCTACCCCTGCCGCCAATTCGTGCCGGCCAAGCTGAAATTCTTCATGGATTTTCTGGCTCAGCAATATGGGCCGACTCCCTATTGGGATCGCGGCCTGGATTTGGCGCGCGCGTTGAGGCCGGTCTTTGTGAAATCCGCAATGCGCGCGGCGCCTTGACCGCCGCAAAGCTCCGCAAGTCGGCCCTTGCTGGGCACCGGGAATTCTCATAAGACCATAAGATGAGCACCCAAACCCGGCCTCTTCGCGTCGGCCTCTTCGTCACATGCCTGGTCGACCTGTTTCGCCCCTCTGTCGGTTTTGCGGCGGTCAGGCTGCTCGAGGGGGCCGGCTGCATCGTCGAAGTGCCCGAGACGCAGGTCTGCTGTGGGCAACCTGCCTATAATTCCGGCGATCGCGCCGACGCCAAGGCCATTGCGCGCCAAATCATCGAGGCGTTTGCCGGTTTCGACTACATCGTCGCCCCGTCCGGCTCCTGCGCGGGAATGTTGCGCAAGCATTATCCGGCCTTGTTCGAGGACGATCCGGAGATGGAGCCGCGCGCCCGGGACATTGCGGCGCGGACCTTTGAGTTGGTCGCTTTTTTGACCGGAGTGATGAGGGTGTCCGCCGTTCACGCTGAATTTTCCGGCTCAGTAACCTATCACGATTCCTGCTCTAGCCTGCGAGAGATGGGCGTCGCGGAGCAGCCCCGCGCCCTCTTGCGCACGGTAAACGGCCTAACGCTGTTCGAGGCCGACGACCGGGAGATCTGCTGCGGGTTCGGCGGCACGTTTTCGGTGAAATATCCGGACATCTCGAACGCGATGGTCACGGCCAAGACCGCGGCGCTCGCGAACACCGGGGCCGAAACCGTGCTCGGCGGCGATCTCGGCTGCCTGATGAACATCGCGGGGAAACTCTCGCGGCAAGGTTCGCCCGTGCGCGTCCGCCATGTTGCCGAGGTGTTGGCCGGAGTGCTCGACGCGCCGCCGATCGCCGCGAAACGTTGAAAGGCCTCGCCCTTGCAGTCCACATCACAGAATTTCAAACAAAACGCCGCCGCCGCGCTCGGTGATGCCCAACTCCAGCGCGCGCTCGGTAATGCGCGGGGCGGGTTTGTCGCCAAGCGGGCAGCCGCGCGCGCATCGCTGCCCGAATTCGACGCGCTGTGCGAACAGGCCAAGCAGATCAAGGACCACACGCTCGCCCATCTCGACCTTTATCTCGAAGCCTATGAGCGGAAGGTCATCGACTCGGGCGGCCACGTCCATTGGGCGGCGACCGCCGAGGATGCGCGCGGGATCATCGTGCAGATTTGCCGGGAGGCGGGCGCCAAGCTCATCACCAAGGGCAAGTCGATGGTGGCGGAGGAGATTTCACTCAACGGCGCGCTCGAGGGCGCGGGCTTTGAGGTGGCCGAAACCGATCTCGGCGAATACATCATCCAAATCCGGGGCGAAGCGCCTAGCCACATCATCGCGCCCGCCGTCCATCTCAACCGCGATCAGGTCGAGGCCGATTTCCGGCGCGTGCACAAGCATCTGCCGGAGGGCCGTTCGCTCACGGAACCGGCCGAGCTTGTCTCCGAAGCCCGCGGCATCCTGCGCGAAAAATTCCTTGCCGCCGATGTCGGCATTACCGGCGCAAATTTTTTGATCGCCGAGACCGGGACGTCCGTCATCGTCACCAATGAGGGCAATGGCGATCTCACTCAGCTCTTGCCTCGCGTCCATATCGTTTTGACCAGCATCGAGAAGATGGTGCCGACGCTGTCGGATGTGAGCGCGATCCTGCGCGTTCTGGCCCGTTCCGCCACCGGCCAGGAAATCTCGATGTACACGACCTTCTCAACCGGCCCGCGCCGCCCTGGCGATCCTGACGGGCCAGAGGCGTATCACGTGGTGCTGCTCGACAATGGCCGCGCAGAAATGCTCGGCTCGCAGTTCCAGGACATGCTGCGCTGCATCCGTTGCGGTGCTTGCATGAACCACTGCCCGGTTTACAGCTCGGTCGGCGGGCACGCCTATGGCTGGGTCTATCCTGGGCCAATGGGCGCTGTGCTGACGCCGCAACTGATCGGCGTGCACGAGGCCGGACATTTGCCGAACGCTTCGACATTCTGCGGGCGCTGCGAGGCGGTCTGCCCGATGAAGATCCCGCTGCCGAAGATGATGCGGGATTGGCGCGAGCGTGAATTCGATGAGCGCGATAGCCCGTGGACGCAGCGCATGGCCGTCCGCGCCTGGGCCTATGCCGCAAAGCGGCCGAGGCTATACCGGCTTGTGACCGGCGCCGCGATTGGCGTGATGAGCGAATGGGGGAAGGCTCGGGGCAAGTTCCGCTGGCTGCCATTGGCTGGCGCGTGGCTGAAGCACCGCGATCTGCCGTCGCCGCCTGGCCGCAGCTTCCACGCGCAGTGGCGAACGGAGCTGAAAAAGCGTCGGCGCGAGACGGACTTGCGGGAGGTGGGGCGGTGAGCGAAACCGCTGACGCGCGCGCCAAAATAATCAGCGCGATCCGCACAGGCCTTGGCGCACGGGGCGACGAACCGGGGCGTCGCGGTCTGGTGCGCGCCCGGTTGGAGCGCAGCCCGGACGGCCTCATCCCCGCCAGGGCGAGACAGCCGAAACCTGAGCTGGTCGCTCAATTCACGAGAATGCTTGAGGGGCAAGGCGCGGTGGTGCGCGGCGTTGCGGCGCTGAGCGACTTGCCGAGGGCAATCGCGGCGCAGCTGGCCGAATTCAACCTTCCCGCGCGGCTGCGCCACGGCGGCGATCCTGTGATCGCGAAACTGAATTGGGATGGAACGCTAATCGAAAGGGATACCGGCCCAGCCGCAGGCTCCGACGCGGTATCTCTAAGCCGTGCCAACGCGGGCGCGTCGGAAACCGGCACATTGATTTTCGCCTCTGGACCGGACAATCCCTCAACCCTGAATTTTCTACCCGACACCCATTTCGCGATCCTGCTCGCCGAGCATCTGGCAGGCTCATATGAAGAGGCGTGGGACGCTCTACGCGCTGCCTACGGGCGGGGTGTGCTGCCTCGGACGGTAAATTTCGTCAGCGGCGCATCGGCCACCGCCGATATTGAGAGCACGCTGGTACGGGGCGCGCACGGTCCGCGGCGTCTTGCCGTCTTCATAGTGCTCGAAAGCGATGGCGCGCGTGGAAAAAAATAAGACTTATTCGTATTTTGGTTGGAGATTTGCGTTCGCGGGCAGAATTAGCGGGGAATTACAATCCATTGTGGGCGGGCTGTTGCGCCTATACTAAGACTGGGCAGTTCCAGGCCAAACGAGCGCGAATATTCTGTTGATAAGCTTGATCGAATCGCAGCGCCTCGCGAATCTTTCTCCCGACACGTGATGTATGTCACAAATCTGCCATGAGGCTATCTAACTCTAAATGGGTTCGCGGGCTTTCCGTGAACGCCCTCTTTGGAGTGCCCCGGCAAACCCCGCGCCGGGGCATTTTTTTGTTCCGCTAATACACGTGGAGAGGCGCTGTTACCAGCACCTCTCCAGTTAGTTACCCCGCTAACCTGCCTCTCGGCAGGCAACCGTCACATCCAAAAATGCAACTTAAGGTTGAATATATGAAACGATGCGTCGACGCAAATCGTTTCTTGACGACGCGGAGAACTTCACCTGTCCGGTAAATGCAAGTGTCTTGACCAAAGCTCGCTTCGTCGATGCGCTTTCAGATAGGTGCAAACGCGTCTTGCCGGCAGGAAAGCAGTTCTACATTCAAAGCAATTTCGCATATGGTTCCTGCGGGCAGCAGGAGCCGGAAAGTCGCGGCGCATCTCGGCAGAGGGGCAATCGACAAGGCTAAGTGCGGAGCTTGCCGTGTGGCGGCAAGTCCCGAGGGGGCAGGGCATTATGCGCGGCGAGCCGAACAGGCAGGTCGGTGGCAACGTTTCGGGGGATGCCGCGGCGTACGCGCCGCAACGGGCGTTGGCGAGGGTCCGCGTCGCGTCTCGAACGGTTGTCATCGTAGGTCCGTCCGCTGCGACGCTCGCGGTGACAGCTGGATCGATGATCCATGCCCTTTCGAGCCGTGGCAATGCCGTGATCTGCTTTACCCCGGCGGTCGATGAACCGGCGCTGGAAGTATTGGCGCGACTTCGGGCCGAGGTGCATGATTTGCCCTCGTTCCAGCAAGGCTTTTCGCCGCTTGCCGATCAGCGCAGCCTCCTCTCGCTCACCCGCGCCTTCCGGCGGATCCGGCCGGACGTCGTCGCAGGCTACTCCCCGAAGGGAGCCATGCTTGCCGCGCTTGCCGGACGGATCGCGGGCGTGCCGCACATTGTGTCGATGGTCGGCGAACTTGGGCGCGGTTTTGAGGAAGCGCCCGAGCGCGCGTCGAAGGCGCGGCGGCAAATGCAAAAAAGCCTGTTGAGCTTCGCCTTCCGGCTCAGCGACACAGCCGTGTTTTTCAATGAAGAGAACCACAAGCTGCTTCAGCGACACCGCCTTCTGCCGGCGAATTTGCGCCAATTCCCGATGAATGGCAGCGGCATCGATCTCCGCTACTTCCCGCAAACACCGCTTCCTTCGCTCGATCGCGGCGTAATGTTTCTCTTTGCCGGACCGCTCGACCGGCGGCTCGGGATTATGGAGTTTTGCGAGGCGGCGCGGCGGCTGCAAACAAAGCAAGGCCGGTATAAGTGCCTGGTCGCCGGGCCGGAAATGCGCGGCCCGCACGGTTTTCCGCTGGCGGACCTCAAGCGATACCGCGATTTCGTCCAGTATTTGGGACCGCATCGCGATCCGCGCCCGCTCATCGCGCGGACGCATGTTTTCGTGCTCCCCGCGCGCGGCGACGCCATTCCGCAAGCGCTGATCGAGGCGATCGCGATGGGCCGGCCGGTCATCACTTCGACCTCGCGGGGCTGCCGGGTCGCCGTCCGTGAAGGGGGCAACGGCATGATCGTGCCGGCGGGAGATGCCTCGGCGCTCGCGGCGGCGATGGCGCGGCTGCTGCTGCGCCCCGACCTCATTCCGTCGATGGCCCGCGCAAGCCGTGAGCTTGCCGAGGCGCAGTTCGATGTTCGGCGCATCAATGCGCAGCTTCTGGGCGCGCTGGATTTGTGACGCGGCGTTTCGGCCGTTCGCGCCCCTATCTGCGGGGAATTACGCGGCAAGGATCGGTGCCATCCGAATCATTAGAATGAGGGAAATATGGCAGCACAACTCGATCACCAGACCTTGGACGAGCGCGCGATCATCAAGCAGCTCGAAGCGCTTCGCAGCCGGGTGGCAGAACGCTTCCCCACGCGCGGATTGACGGCAACCATCGCCAAGCTTGTCGACCTGTCGCGTCCCACCGCGCGCGAGGCCGCCTCGCTGGGGCGGCCGAATTGGGGGTTGCGGCTGCTGTCGATTGCAGTGATCTTGGCTGGCGCTTACGGCTTTTATAGCTTGTCTGTCTTTTACAGCCTATCTGTGGGCGGCCAAGTGGCCCTCACCGAGTTCGCGCAAGGGCTTGAGGCCGCGCTCAACATCCTCCTAATCACCGGCCTGTTCATTCTGTTCTTCCTGCGCCTTGAAAACCGCTTCAAGCGGGTCAAGGCGCTGAATGGCCTCTACCGGCTCCGCGCGATCTCGCATGTCATCGACATGCATCAGCTCACCAAGGATCCCTCCTCCATCGTCGGCGGCAAACGAACCTCCTCCTCGCCATTGCGCGATCTCGCCGACGACCAGCTCCTGCGCTATCTCGACTATTGCGCCGAAGCGCTGTCGCTGACCGGCAAGCTTGCGGCGCTCTACGCGCAATATTTCCCGGACGCGACAGTCGTCTCGGCCGTGAACGATGTTGAGACGCTGACCACCAATCTAAGCCGCAAGATCTGGCAGAAAATTGTGCTGGTGCAGGAGACCAAGCCTGTGAATAGTGGCGCGTGATGATCGACGATCTCGACCCCATCGCCCATGCCGCCGCGCTGATCCGCTGTCCGAGCGTGACGCCGGACGAAGCGGGCGCGCTTGCTTATATGGAGGCGCGTCTCGCCCATGCGGGGTTTGCCTGCAAACGGCTGCGTTTTCAAAGCGAAGGCTTGCCCGAGGTGGACAATCTTTACGCGCGGATCGGCGAAGGCGCGCCGCATCTGTGCTTTGCGGGCCATGTCGATGTCGTTCCCCCGGGTGACGAGGCGGCCTGGACGGTCGCGCCCTTCGGCGCCGAAATTCGGAATGGCGCGCTTTACGGGCGCGGCGCGGTCGATATGAAGGGGGCGATCGCCGCGATGATGGCGGCGAGCTTTCGGTATTTGCACGACAAAGGCGGGCAAGCGCCGGGCTCGATCAGCTTCCTCATTACGGCCGACGAAGAAGGCCCAGCCGTCGACGGCACGCGGGCTGTTGTCGAATGGATGCGCCAGGCCGGGGAGCGGCCCGATCACTGCCTCGTGGGCGAGCCAACCCATCCCAGCCGGATGGGCGAGGCGATCAAGATCGGACGGCGGGGCAGCCTTTCCGGCCGGCTGACCGTGCGGGGCGTGCAGGGTCATACCGCCTATCCGGATCGCAACCGCAACCCGCTGACGGGCCTGGTCGGCGCACTGAAGCGGATCATCGACGAACGGCTCGATGACGGCAGCAGGAATTTTGCGCCATCCAATCTTGAAGTCACCAGCATCGACACCGGAAATCCCGCCGTCAACGTCGTTCCGGCGTCCGCGACCGCGCAATTCAACATCCGGTTCAATGACCTGCACACCGCCGCTTCGCTCACCGAGCGCATGCGGACATTGATCGCGGACGGACTGGCCGGGCGGGGCCTCACGCACGAGATCGCCTTCGAATCCAATGCCGATGCTTTTTTGACCGAGCCGGGAGGGTGGGTCGAGATGCTGGCCAGCGTCTCCCGCGAGGTCACCGGCCTGACGCCCGCGCTTTCGACCGAAGGCGGCACATCGGACGCCCGCTTCATCAAGGACATCTGCCCGGTCGTTGAATATGGGCTGGTGAACAAGACGATCCATCAGATCGACGAACATACGCCGATTACGGATTTGCTAATGCTCACAGACATTTATTATCGGTTTTTGCAACGCTATTTCGCGTCCGCATAAGCAGGCGCAGATAGCCACGTCAGGAATGCGACACCAGCTTGAGCCCAGCAATCGAGCCGATAAGCGTTATGATGAAGAAGACGCGGGCAGCCGTCAGAGGCTCGTGATAGGCCACGACACCAAGAATGGCGGTGCCTGCCGCGCCGATGCCCGCCCAAATCGCATAGGCCGTGCCAAGCGGAATTTCCCGGGTTGCTCGCTCGAAGCAATATAAGCTCAAGGCGAGGCATAGGGTAAAGATAACGACCGGCAGCAGCCGCGTGAAGCCGTCCGTATACCGGATCGCGGTGGTGAAGCCGATCTCCAACAGACCGGCGACGAGCAGATAGATCCAGGCCAAGTGCAACCCCTGTCCTTGTTGATGACGATCCGCTCGGCCGCGCCGTCTTCCCGACGAGCCGCACAGCTTTGAAAGCGGAGCCGCAGATGCTACATACATAGGTAACGACAGCTCATACAGTGAGCCAAACCCTTAAGGGTGCAAAAAAGATGCTGGAACATGTGCTAGGGAGCCGTGGCGTCAATTCAATCGGTTTCGAAAATGCTAATGCCGCACCGATGATCGACCCCTATGGCCGCGCGATCAGCTATCTGCGCGTCTCGGTCACGGACCGCTGCGATTTCCGCTGCGTCTATTGCATGGCGGAAAACATGACCTTCCTGCCAAAGCAAGATTTGTTGACGCTTGAAGAGCTGGACCGTCTGTGTTCGGTCTTCATCGGCAAAGGCGTGCGAAAGCTGCGGTTGACGGGCGGCGAGCCTCTGGTGCGCAAGAACATCATGTCGCTGGTGCGCTCGCTGTCGCGCCATCTGCAAACCGGCGCGCTGCACGAGCTGACGCTGACCACGAATGGCAGCCAGATGGTCCGCTTCGCCCCCGAGCTTTACGATTGCGGCGTGCGGCGCGTGAACATCTCCCTCGACACGCTTCAACCGGATCGCTTTAAGGCGATCACACGCTGGGGCGATTTCGCTCAGGTGATGACCGGGATCGAAGCTGCGCGCTCGGCGGGCCTTGCCGTCAAGCTCAATGCCGTCGCGCTGAAAGGCGTGAACGAGGACGAGATCGAGGCGATGATGGTCTGGGCGCATGAGCGCGGCATGGACCTGACGCTGATCGAGACCATGCCGCTCGGCGACATCGACGGCGACCGCACGGATCAATATCTGCCGCTCTCCATCGTGCGCGCCCGGCTGATGGACCGCTGGACGCTTGAGGACATCCCCTACAAAACCGGCGGCCCGGCGCGCTATGTGCAGGTGAAGGAAACCGGCGGCCGCATCGGCTTCATCACGCCGCTGACGCATAATTTCTGCGAAAGCTGTAACCGCGTGCGCATCACCTGCACCGGCACGCTCTATATGTGCCTCGGCCAGGACGACGCTGCCGACCTGCGCACGCCTTTGCGTATGAGCGAGGGCAACGGCCCGCTGGAGACGGCCATCGACGAGGCCATCGGCCGCAAGCCCAAGGGCCACGATTTCATCATCGACCGCCGGCAGAACAAGCCTGCGGTGGCGCGCCATATGAGTATGACCGGGGGATAATGGATTGCCGATTCAGTCGTCGATGATTCATCAGCCGTAGGCTTTTTAAGGCCGATCACGCCGGCACGTATTGCGGACCCGATTCGGCAATCGTGCATGCAGTGCTTGACGCGTCGAGCTCGCCGCCAATCGCTCAGGTGGACTGCGGAAGGCGCGCGATGACCTTGATCTCAAAATCGAAGCCCGCCAGCCAGTTCACACCTATCGCGGTCCAGTTCGGATAGGGCGGCTCGCCGAACGCTTTCTGTTTAGCGGCCAGGACCGTCTCGAACTGCGTGGCAGGGTCGGTATGGAAGGAGGTCACGTCGACGATGTCGTCGAACGTGCAGCCGGCGGCCTTCAGCACGGCCGCGAGATTGTCGAAAGCAAGCTCGACTTGGCCTGCAAAGACCGGCTCAGGCGATCCGTCTTCGCGGCTCCCAACCTGGCCCGAGACGAACAGAAAATCCCCCGAGCGGATCGCCGCCGAATAGCGGTTTTTCTCATAAAGCGCCTGCCGGCGGGCAGGGAAAATAGCATCGCGTTTGGTCATCATTTCACTCTTCTTCCAACAAGGCAGGCCAAACCTCCCGACATCTTCCGGTTGGTTTGCTTCAGATTGAGGCGTGACTGTAACATATTCGTATAAAGTGTGAGCCTATTCGAGGCTTAGATACTTCGACATCGAGATAAGTCGTTGAGATATGGTGCCCAGGGGCGGAATCGAACCACCGACACGCGGATTTTCAATCCGCTGCTCTACCGACTGAGCTACCTGGGCGTACAGCGCGGCGGAAGGTGCCGGCCGGAGTTGGTTTATAGGTAATAGCAAGCGGCCTGTCCAGACACTACGGACCATGCCGTACGGCTCTCACGCCGAAAAATTTCCGCCAAACGATACTATGTTGCTCCGCCATCATTCGGACGGTCTCGCTTTTCGCCGGAGGCCGGATCGTCCCCGTCTTCATCGGCGTCGGGCTCGACGGGGATCGCATAGCGGCCGTTCAGCCACCGGCCGAGATCGACATCGGCGCAGCGCTTGGAGCAAAAAGGGCGGTAATCCTGCTGCCTCGGCTTGCCGCAGATCGGGCATTCCGGCGCCTTCGAATTGGCCGCAGCTTCGCCAAGCTCATCATCGCGTCCGTTCGGCTCCGTCATCCGGCGTCCACCTCGGCCCGGTTCAGCCAGTTGAAATAAACCGGGAAGCCTTCGCCCGCGAGCAAACTGACCACCTCGATGAGGGGCAAACCCACGACGTTGGAATAGGATCCAACGATTTTCTCGATGAACGCTCCGGCGACGCCCTGAATCGCATAGCCGCCCGCCTTGCCGCGCCACTCGCCGCAAGCGAGATAGGCATCGATCTCCTCCCGGTTGAGCCGCTTGAGGCGCACGCGGGTCTCGACGGTGCGGATGCGCAGATTGCCGTCCGGCGTGGCAATGCACACGGCGGTATAGACTTTGTGGGTGCGGCCGGAGAGCGTGGACAGCGCCTTGGCGGCCTCGTCCAAATATTCCGGCTTGCCGATAGACAGCCGGCCGATGGCGACCACGGTGTCGGCGGCCAGAACGAAGGCATCCTTCAGCTCCGGCTCGCGCTGGATGCGCTCGCGGGCGGCCAGCGCCTTGGCTTTAGCAAGCCGCTGGGCAAGACTGCGCGGCCGCTCGCCCTTTTTGGGCGTTTCGTCGATGGAAGCGGGCCTGAGCGCGTGCGGCTCGATGCCGACTTGCTCCAAAAGCGCAAGCCGCCGGGGCGAGGCGCTGGCGAGCACGAGAATATGGCTGGCGAGCGCACGTTTTTTCGGCTTGGCTGGGCGGTCGCTGTCCGGTTTGCCGCCCTTGAATGCGGCGATCGATGCGGCCTTCGGTAAGATCATTGGCTTCGCTTGGGCAAGACTGTGATGCGTCGGCGGGAGAGTGGCTGGCGCCGGTCGCAAAATCAAGCGTCTCCTCAACCGTACCAGCCGGGCAAGCTCCGCCATGGAAAAATTCACGGTCATGCCGGTTAGGCTTCAATAATGGGCTGTCTTGAGATAGAGTTCCCTCTTAGCCAACATTGAATCCGCCAGTCAGCCGACAAGAGTCACGGCACATCATGCGTATGCACCGCAAGTTCTCGCAGCTTCTGATTGTCGACATACAAGATAAAGTATTGGCTCCCATTGTTGAGGGACCAGAACTGGTCGAGAATTCAAACCGTCTGATTAGGGCGGCGCGGGCGCTCGGCGTCCCGATTACGGTCTCGGAACAATATCCGCAGGGTCTGGGCGCAACGGTGGAGCGGCTGCGCAGCCAGCTCGGCGCCGATGCGGCGATCTTGCCAAAAGTCCATTTTTCCTGCCTTCAGGATGAAGCCTTGCGCTTTCATTTGGAGGAAACCCGCGATACGGGCCGAGGACAAATGGTGATCGCGGGCATAGAGGCGCATGTTTGCGTGGCGCAGACCGCGCTCGACATGATTGCCGACGGCTATGAGGTTTTCATCGTCGCGGACGCTGTCGGCTCGCGCTCGCCGGCGAGCCGCGATCTTGCTCTCACGCGTCTGCGCCAGTCGGGCGCCCAGATCGTCAACACCGAGATGGTCATCTTTGAGTGGCTTGCAAAAGCGGGGACCCCGGAATTTAAAGAGCTCCGCTTCCTCATCAAATGAACCGGTGCTTCGCATCCGCCAAATTGAAGCTGTGCTGAACGAAACATTCATAAACGGTTCAGCGGTTGCCGGTCATTCTGGTCTCGTCTCATCCCTGTGTCATCCAACGAACCTTTCCTCGGCAACATTTAGGGACATGGAATTCAGGGATTCCATGTCCCTTTTTCGTGCTCTCCGCTTGCCTCTCCCGCAGTCTAAGTCTACCCTTCGGCGAATTGAGCCGGAGCATTCTCGGCAAAACTGCGCAGCGGTTTTACGATAAAGATCACGCTCCGCAAAAAGCTAGAGCCCCGTTTTGAGCCCATCGGAACAGATAGGCTTTAGGCAAATCTAAGGAGAGCCGTATGGCATTCGAACTTCCCGAACTCCCCTATGCCTATGACGCGCTGCAGCCCCATATGTCGCGCGAGACGCTCGAATTTCATCACGACAAGCACCACAACGCCTATGTGGAAACCGGCAACAAGTTGCTCGCTGGATCGGGGCTCGAAGGGTTGAGCCTGGAAGAGGTGGTGAAACAGTCGCACGGCAAGAATCAGCCGCTGTTCAACAATGCGGGCCAGCATTACAATCACATTCATTTCTGGAAATGGATGAAGCCTGGCGGCGGCGGGCGCAAATTGCCCGAGGCGCTGCGATCGGCGATCGACACCGATCTGGGCGGGTTCGACAAGTTCCGCGACGCGTTCATCGAGGCGGGCAAAGGTCAGTTCGGCTCGGGCTGGTGTTGGCTTGCCATGAAGGGCGGCCAGCTTGAAATCATGAAGACGCCGAATGGCGAAAATCCGCTTGTTCACGGCGCCAAGCCGCTACTCGGCTGCGATGTTTGGGAGCATTCCTATTACATCGACTACCGCAATGCGCGGCCGAAATATCTCGAAGCCTGGTTCGACAATCTGATCAACTGGGAGCATGTCGAGGAACTGTTCACCGCGGCTTAAATCCGGGCGACCTCGCAGCGCCGCCGTTCTATCCACCGATCCGCACGGGCGGCGAGTAACGCCGTAGGTTTTTCCGTGCGGATCGGATAAGCACGAGGGAGCATCAAACGGACGGCGAGCATGGCAGGGTTTGAAAGAATGCGGCACAAATCTCCAGCCGAATGGCTGAAGACCGTGCGCGCTTTTGAAGCTATGCCCGAGAAGGTGCTCAAGCGCCTCTATGCGGAATGCCATATGCAGACCGTTGCGCGCGGCGAAACGCTGGTCAAAGCCGGTGAGACGCCGGATGCGCTGTACATCGTCACCTCCGGCCGCTTCCGCACCTCGCGGTTTGCGAGCGAACCGGCCCGAGCCGAGATGGGGCCGGGGGCGGTGCTTGCCGAAACCGCGTTCTTTGCCCGCGAGGCGTATGAGAGCAGCATCTCGGCGGCGCGCGGCAGCATCGTGCTCAAGCTCGAATGGGAAGGCTTCAAGGCGCTGGCCGAAGCCGTGCCCGAAGTCTGGCAAGGCGCGGTGCGCAGCCTTGTCCGCGCCCCGGCGCGGGCGACGCTTCCCGCCCGTCCGCGAGCGATTGCCGACCGCGCGCGGACGCTCGCCATTTGTCCAGCCGGCGCCGAGCCCGCCCCCGCCGATTTCGCCGACCGGCTGTCCCAGGCCATCGAGCAGCGCGCCGAATGCCAGATCCTGTCCTCCGAGGGGCTGGGCCAAGATTTGCCCGGCGGCATCGCGCTCGACGACCCGCAGGTCGTGCATTGGCTGAAGGAGCAGGAAAGCCGCTTCGAAGTCATCATCCTCCTGACCGATCCCGAGCCGACGCCTTGGACCGAGCGCGCGCTTGCCGAGGCCGATGAGATTTGCCTGGTCGGCGCGCATGATGGAGGGCGTCTGGGCACGCCTGTCCCCCTCGGGCCGGTCGAGGAACTTGCCTTTGAAATGCGCGGCGCCGATGCCTGCCGGCTGGCGCTGTTTCACGATCCGAGGCGCGGGGCCACGATTGCGGGGACGCGCCGCTGGCTGGAATATCGCCCGGTGCGCTCGCACCACCACATCCGCCCTAACGAGGCCAAGGATTTCGAGCGGCTGGCGCGCTTCCTGCTCGGCCAATCGACGGGCTATTTCGCGACCGCGTCAGGCGTCTTCGGCGCGGCGACGCTCGGCATCTTCAAGGCGGTGCAGGCGTCGGGCTTCGAACCGGACTGCTTTGGCGGCACTGGGGCGGGCGCGGCGGTCGCCGCTTGCCTTGCGCTCGGCATGGACCCGGACGACGTGGACCAGCTGATCACCGAGATCATGGTCGAGCGGCGGGCGCTCCGGCGCAAGAGTTGGCCGATGTTCAGTCTCTATGACCAACGCGCGCTGGACCGGCTGATCCTGAAGCATTTTCCCGATACCGATCTCGCCGATATGCCCGTCCCGTTCTATGCCGCCTCCGCCAATCTCTCGACGGGCGAGGCGCATATTCACAGCCTGGGCAATCTGCAGGTCGCGGTGCGGGCGAACTGGCCGTTTCCTGGGCTTTTGCCGCCTTTCGTCGATGAGGAGGGCCAGATGCTGACCGACGGGAGCGTGCTCAGCCCGCCGCCGCTCCAGCCGATGCACAGGCTGAACGCCGGGCCGAATGTGATCGCCAAGGCCGCGCTGCCGCCCTTCGGTAAGTCGGCGATCCGCTATCGCGACCTACCCGCCTGGCAAAGGCAGATGAAACGCCGCCTACCCTGGCAGGCCGCTCCGGAAGGCCCCAGCCTGCCGTCCTTCGAAAATGTGCTCGCCGCTCTGAACGACCGTGCGGGCGACGAGGCGGACTGGCTTGGGCCGCTCGACATGCTGCTCGCCGCGCCCATCCCGGCCGGTACTGATGTGATGGCCTGGCGCGAGCACAGCCGCCTCAAGGATTTGAGCTATCAATGGGCGCTGAACGAGCTGGAAAAACGCGCGGCCGCTGGAAATTTGCCGCTCGTCGCCGCGATTCCGGCAAGCTGAGGCACTGCCATGAACGGTCAGCCGCCGATTCCGATGCACCATATCGCCGCGCAGACCGCCATCGGCCGGATGGCGGAGAAGCGCCGGGATCGGACTTGGCTCGAGGCGCAACAAACCTCGCGCAATGCGCGCTTTTATCTGCTGATCGACCTGAAATTTGCGATCGAATCCGATTCGGATAGGACGAATACAAGGCTGCGCGCCTTTAAAGCCGGCGAGCTTAGTGCTGCCGGCATCGAAACCGGCGGCGCATATTTTCTCGGAGCAAGCGAGGAGGGCGTCCCCCTATTCGCGCTCGCTTTGTCGCCCGGCGATGCCGCGCGATTGCCCGCCGGACCGGAGGCCTTCGCGCCGCTCGTCGATCTGCGCACCCTCGCCATCCAGGCCGACATGCCACCGGCCGAATTGACGCTCGCCGCCCAGGCTCGGATGCTTGCCGCCTGGCACGCGACGCATCGCTGCTGCGGCCGCTGCGGGGCGCGAACGGAGCCGCGCGAGGGCGGCTGGCGGCGCGATTGCTGGGCCTGCGGGCAGACGCATTTCCCGCGCTCCGACCCGGCGGTCATCATGCTCATCACGCAGAATGAGCAATGCCTGATGGGCCACGAGCCGCGCTTTCCGGACAAGATGTATTCGGTGCTGGCCGGTTTCGTCGAACCCGGCGACGACATCGAAACGGCCGTGCGCCGGGAAATCATGGAGGAGGCGGGCATCCGGGTCGGCCGCGTCGATTACGTCGCCAGCCAGCCCTGGCCGTTCCCGCATTCGCTCATGATCGGCTGCTGGGGCGAAGCGCTGAACGCCGATCTGACGCTCGACCCGGTCGAGCTGCCCGAGGCCCGCTGGTTCAGCCGCGAGGAGGTGCGCTCGATGCTTCAGCGCCGCCATCCGCTCGGTCATTTCGTGCCGCCGCCCTTGTCGATCTCGCACACGCTGATCCGGGCGTTCGCGGAAGGCAGGTTGGGTTAAGGACGAGCAGTAACGCGGGCGCGCAGCTCTGCGACGCTGTTGCGCCACGCCCCGGCGTGGTCGCTTTCGTCCCACAATTCAGCCAGTTCCGATTGGCCGGCGGTAATTCGATCGATCGCGAGCACGGCAAGCCGGACAAGCTCGTCGGACGGCTCGGCTGGATGGTTCAGCACCCATTTGTCCAGCTCCTCGCTGTAAGCATTGCGCAGACCCCACTGCCCTTTAAGCCGCGCGATCACTTCGCAGGCGGCAAGCGCCTCGGACGCCAGGTCGGCGTCGAGATAGGCATCGCCGACGCTCTCGACCTCCGCCAGCTTCGCCGAAACAGCGTTCAGGTCTCCGCCTGCGGCGAATTCGGCCGCCCAGTCACAAGCGACGTCATTGCCCAATGCGTCTTCAGCCCATGCACCCATTAGACCCTCGTGAAGTAAGCACTAAGACCCATTCGAGCGAAAATGCGCGCGGAAGGGGCTCGCCGGATACACGCCGACAATGCGGAACTCCGACGAGAAGAACTGGCATTCCTCCAGCGCGCGCCGGATGGGAAGGTCGTCGGGGTGCCCCTCCACGTCGGCGTAGAACATTGTCGCCGTGAAATTGCCTTCGATCATGTAGGATTCCAGCTTCGTCATGTTGACGCCATTGGTGGCGAAACCGCCGAGCGCCTTATAGAGCGCGGCCGGCACGTTGCGCACGCGGAAGATAAACGTCGTCACCACCAGCCCGTTGCCGGACGGCGCGTCGTCGCGGTCGGCGGACAGGGTAATGAAACGCGTCGTGTTGTGTTCCGCGTCCTCTATATCGCTGCGCAAGATTTTCAGCCCGTAAATTTCGGCGGCAAGCTTGGAGGCGATCACCGCTTTGGTCACATCGCGCTCCTCGGCAAGCATTCGGGCCGCGCCCGCCGTGTCGGCCTCGGTCACGGGCTTGAGTCCAAGCTCACGGATGACGCGGCGGCATTGGCCGAGCGCGTGGGTGTGACTGTGGATGGTTTTCAGGTCTTCGAGCCGCGCCTCGGGGAGCACCAGAAGCTGATGGTAGATGCGCTCAAAATGCTCCCCGACAATGAACAGCTCCGATGCTGGCAGCAGATGGTGCACATCGGCGACGCGGCCCGCCACCGAATTCTCGATGGGGATCAGCGCATAGCGGGCCTGACCCTGACGCAGCCCCGCCAGCGCGTCCTCAAAGGTCGGGCATGGTTCGGGATGCAGATCGGGGAAGGCATTGAGGCAAGCCACATGCGAGTTGGCGCCAAGTTCCCCCTGGAACAGCACCGTATTCCGTTGCTTGGCGGCAGGCGATGGGCGCTTCGCAGCGGCGGCTTTCGGCTGACGCTTGGTTCTATGCGCGGCTGACGACATCATTTTTCCACTTCAAGAGGCGACGGAGGCGAAATAGGCGCGCACTTTCGCCAGATCGTCCGGCGTGTCGACGCTCATCGGGACGCTTCCAACAACCTTTACGTCGATGCGCATTCCAGCTTCCAGCGCGCGAAGCTGTTCCAGCTTTTCGCGCAATTCGAGTGGCGATGGCGGCAGGGCCACGAAGCGCGCGAGCGCGGCGCGGCGATAGGCGTAAAGGCCGATATGCTGATAGAGCGGTCCGGGGCCGAAAGGGCCGGGCGCGCGGGTGAAGTATAGCGCCCGCAGAATTTCGGCGCTGCCCGAAGGAGTGCCGATCAACTTCACTACACTGGGCTCGATGACCGTCGACGGATCGGTGAGTAGCGCGGCAACCGTTGCAATATCGACAGCAGGATCGTCGAGCGGGGCGATGCAGTCGCGGATCAGGGAAGGCTCAAGCACTGGCTGATCGCCCTGCACGTTTACAATGATCTCGATCCGCCCGTTGGGGTCGATGAGACCGGCCGCCTCGAACACCCGGTCCGAGCCGCTTGGATGATCGGTGCGCGTCATGATCGTTTTGCCGCCGGCTTTCTCCACCGCCTCGGCGATTTCGGCCGAATCCGTTGCCACCACCACGTCGCCCGCATCCGCCTCCATCGTGCGCCGCCAGCAATGCACGACCATCGGCTCGCCGGCGATATCGGCGAGCGGCTTGCGCGGCAGCCTTGTCGCGCCGATCCGCGAGGGAATAACGATCAAGGGTCTTGCCATTCGCGCGTCCTTTTCGTCTTATCGGCCCGTCAAAGCGACGGTCGCGGCGCAATCGCCGGCAAGCTGAGACAATTCGCCCGTGTTGAGGGCTTTTTCTGCGCCACCACCTGTCGTATTGGCAAGCAGGAAATCCTCGGGATGGGTAGGTCGAGCTTGTTAAACCGGCATCGAACGCGGCAGCAAGAGGAAAGCGGCGCAAATGGATAAAATGACCGTCAATATGATCGCGGGCGCGGTTTTATCGGCGCTGCTCGCCCTCTTCGCGACGAGCACCTTCGTCGATATCCTTTATCCTCGCGGCGGTGACGCCGAAGCGCCGGTTGAGAAGGCGGCGGTCGCGGGGACGCCGGGGGCCGGGACGCCCGCTGCGGGCGGGGCCACACAGCCTCTGGCTGTGCTGCTGGCCAGCGCTAATGCCGAAGCCGGAGCGGGGCAAGCCAAGAAATGCGTCGCCTGCCACTCGTTTGACCAGGGCGGCGCCAATAAAATCGGTCCCAATCTTCACGGCGTGGTCGGACGGGCCGTGGCGAGCAACGCAGGCTTTGCCTATTCCGACGCCTTAAAGGCGTATGGTGGGGCGTGGGATTATGAGCGCCTGAGTTGCTACCTTTTAGATCCCAAAGCCTGCGTGCCGGGCAACAAAATGTCCTTTGCCGGCATCAAGGCGGACAAGGACCGCGCCGATGTGATTGGTTATCTGCGCTCGATCAGTCCGAGCGCACCGCCACTCCCGGCCGCGGAAGCGTCTGCCAGCGCCAATCAAAATCCGGCCCCGCCAGCCGCCGCGCCTGCCCAGAATTAAGCGGCGCTGGCCGGATTTCCGGTATCGCCTGCCTTTGAGCGGGCGGCCCCTGAAGATTTGCGGATGGCCGCTTGCGTCGCGTTAACCGCATGACATATTTTTAATTTGGTCTTGGCATCGCCCGGTTCCATTCTAAGCCGGATCGTTAGCGCGTGCGCGCCCGCTTTAGGCCGCCAACGCCTCCAGAAATGAGATCGCAATGAACCGGCTGCTCTCTGGCCTAAAGCTCATTAGCCTTTCCACCCTGCTCCTGCTGACCGCCGCGGCCGCGCACGCCGACGAGAAACGGCACGCGCTGTCGCTGATTGGCACGCCGAAACACGGCCCCGACTTCAAGCATTTCGACTATGTGAATCCGAAAGCGCCCAAGGGCGGGTCGGCCCGCATGACGGCGGTCGGCACATTCGATACTCTCAACATCATTCCCTATAAGGGCAATAAGGCGCGCGGGCTGCAGCTCATCTATGAGCCGCTAATGGCGGGCAGCCTCGAAGAGCCGTCTGCCGAATATGCGCATCTTGCCGAATGGGTATCGTATCCGCCAGACTACTCCTCGGTCACCTACAAGCTTCGCGACCAGGCGCGCTGGCACGATGGCAAGCCGATCACGCCGGACGATGTGATCTTCAGTCTCAACATGCTGAAGGAGCAAAACGCGCAATATGCGTTTTACTATAAGAATATCGTCAAGGCCGAGAAGACCGGCGAGCGGGAGGTGACGTTCCGTTTCGACGAGAAGAATAATCGCGAGCTTCCGCAAATCACCGGACAGCTTCTGGTTCTGCCCAAGCATTTTTACGAGAACGCGGGCGGCGCGGCGCGCGACCCTGCCAAGACCTGGCTCGATATCCCCTTGGGGAGCGGGCCGTACCGCGTCAAAGGGTTCGAGGCCGGCCGCTATGTCAGCTATGAGCGTGTGAAGGATTATTGGGGCGCGGAGCTGCCCACCAGTGTCGGCACCAACAATTTTGACGAATTGCGCTTCGACTATTTCGGCGACCGCCAGGTGGCCTTCGAGGCATTCAAGGCCGGGCAGATCGAATTCTTCACCGAAAGTTCGGCCAAGAGTTGGGCGACCAATTATGCGTTTCCTGCCGTTGGCGCTGGAAAAGTCATCCAACGCGGCGATATCGTGCTGAAAAACCCGGAGCCGATGCAGGCCTTCGTACTGAATACGCGGCGGCCCAAATTCGCCGACCCTCGCGTGCGGCACGCGTTTAATCTGGTGTTCAATTTCGAATGGATGAATCAGAACCTGTTCTATGGTCAGTATAAGAGAGTATCAAGCTTCTTCGAGAACACCGAGCTTGCCGCGCAAGGCCTGCCCCAGGGCAAGGAACTCGAGATTTTAGAGGCGGTGCGTGGTCAAGTTCCGGCGGAAGTCTTTACCGCCGAATTTAAAAACCCGGTCAACGATGCGAGCTCAATGATCGACCGCCGCAATTGGCGCGAAGCCGCCCGGCTGTTGCAGGAAGCCGGTTGGGAGGTCAAGGATGGCGTCGCCGTCAACGCCAAGACCGGCGAGGAGCTGACCGCGGATTTTCTGCTCGTACAGCCTGACGGCGTGCGTATTGTCGAGCCGTACAAGCAGGCCTTGGAGCGGCTTGGCGTCAAGGTGTCGATCAGGGTCATCGACGCGGCGCAATATCAGTCGCGCATCGACGAATTCGATTTCGACATCATCACCGACACCTTCCCGCAATCGGAGTCGCCCGGCAATGAGCAGCGCGACTTTTGGGCGTCCGACGCCGCCGCCCGCTCCGGCAGCCGAAATACGATCGGGATCAAGGATCCCGCCGTCGACAAGCTGATCGACCGGATCATCTTTGCCAAGGACCGCGACGAGCTGGTTGCCGCCTGCCGCGCGCTCGACCGGGTGCTGTTGTGGAATCACTATGTCGTGCCGCAGTTCTTTGCCCCGAACGAGCGCATCGCCTATTGGAACCGGTTTTCCCATCCCGACCCGTTGCCCTCGCGCGCTATCGGATTTCCAACGGTTTGGTGGTATGACCAGGAAAAAGCGGCAAAGCTGGCGTCGCAATAGCGTTTGAATTTCAGGCAGGTTAAAGGCGTGGCTAACACACAAGCTCAATCACTTCTTGCGGCGATCGCACTTATTTGCCTTTTCGCCGCCCCCGTGTCGGCCGCCCAGAAAACGCATGGGCTCTCGGCCTTTGGCGACCTCAAATATCCGGCGGATTTCAAGCATTTCGACTATGTGAACCCGGATGCTCCCAAAGGCGGCCGGCTGGCGACGATTGGAACGGGCGCGGTCCTGACCTTCAGCAGCTTCAACGGTTTCATCGTCCGCGACGACCCGGCGCAGGGCCTCGAATTCCTGCTCGACAGCCTGATGGTCCGCGCCGAAGACGAGCCGGACGCCATGTACGGCCTCATCGCCCATTCGGCGGAGGTTGCGGACGACAAGCGGTCCGTGACCTTCTTCATGCGCCCCGAGG
Organism: Rhodomicrobium sp.; assembly: GCA_031399085.1. Lineage (GTDB taxonomy): Bacteria > Pseudomonadota > Alphaproteobacteria > Rhizobiales > Rhodomicrobiaceae > R-RK-3. Next base: position 42,096 of record JANNOQ010000027.1, on the reverse strand, counting down.
CGAAATTCCGCGATGGAACGCCCGTCACCGCCCAAGATGTCGTCTTCTCATTCGAGCGCCTGCGCGATCCCACGCAAGCCCATCCCGCCTATGCGGGGCCTTTGCGCGATGTCGCGAAAGCGCAGGCGGTCGACGGCCTCACGGTGCGTTTCGAGTTCACCGGCGACAATGTGCGCGATCTGCCGCTGATCGTGGCCGGGATGCCGGTGCTCTCCAAGGCCCATTACGACAAGGTCGATTTTTACAAGGCCTCGCTCGAGCCGCCTATGAGTTCGGGGCCGTATGAGATCGGGCCGTTCAAGCCGGGCAGCTTTGTCACCTATAAGCGCCGCGCCGACTATTGGGCCGTCGACCTGCCGGTCATGCGCGGCAGGTTCAACTTCGACGAGATTCGCTATGAATATTTCCGCGACCGCACGGCGGGTCTCGAAGCGTTCAAGGCCGGAATCTACGATCTGCGCGAGGAATTTACCTCGAAAAGCTGGGCGACCGAGTATGACATCCCGCAGGTCAAGACCGGCAAGATCAAGCTCGTCACGCTGCCCGATGGCAGCCCTTCCGGCGCGCAAGGCTGGTTCATCAACACGAGGCGGGACAAATTCGCCGACCGCCGCGTGCGCAAGGCGCTCGATTACGCCTTCGATTTCGAATGGGCCAATAAAAACCTCTTCTACGGCCTGTATAAACGGACCAACAGCTATTTCGTCAATTCCGACCTGGAGGCGAAGGGGCTGCCGAGCGAAGCCGAGATCAAGCTACTCGAGCCTTTCCGCGACAAACTCCCGCCCGAAGTGTTCGGCGAACCCTACTCACCCCCGGTCGCCGACGGCAGCGGGCGCGACCGGCGCCAGCTTACGATCGCCTCAAAGCTGATGACCGAGGCGGGATGGAAGGTCAATGAAGCCGGCGTGCGCGTCAATGACAAGGGCGAGCTGCTGACGCTCGAACTGCTCATGGAGGAGCCGGGCCTTGAGAAGATTTTTAGCTTTTATGTCGAAAAGCTCCGCGCCCTCGGCGTCCAGGCCTCGATCCGCAATATCGACGCCGCGCAATATCAGGTGCGCCTGAAAGATTTCGACTTCGATCTCGACATGTCGCGCTTCTCACTGAACGAAACTCCCGGCCCGGAGATGCGTTTGTTCTGGAGCGCGGAAGCCGCAAGCACCAAAGGCAGCCGTAATCTGCCCGGCATCGCCGACCCTGCTGTCGATGCGCTGATCGACACGATGCTCCAAGCCAAGAGCCGTGACGCCCTGCGCACCGCCGCCCATGCGCTCGACCGCGTACTTCGCGCCGGCCACTATTGGGTGCCGCAGTGGTATAAAGCCGCCTATAACCTCGCTTTTTGGGATCGCTTTTCCTGGCCGGCGACCAAGCCGCCATATGCGCGCGGCGTGCAGGACACCTGGTGGTATGACGCCGAGAAGGCCGCGAAGCTGAACCAATAACGCAAAGAAACCGACTGCATCATGGGAAGCTACATTCTCCGCCGCCTTTTGCTGATGATCCCGACGCTGCTCGGCATCATGGTGGTGAGCTTCGCCATCGTGCAATTTGCGCCCGGCGGCCCCGTCGAGCGGATGATCGCCCAGCTTACCGGCACCGATCCCGGCGCGACTGCGCGCATCGGTGGCGGCTCCGGCGGCGATTTCGGCAGCCGGCAGACACAGCCAGGGGCCGGTGCGGGCGATGCGGCGGTCACGTCCAAATATCGCGGCGCGCGAGGGCTGGACCCGGAATTTATCAAGACGCTGGAAAAGCAGTATGGCTTCGACAAGCCGCCGCTCGAACGCTTCTTCTTGATGATGACGAACTACCTCACCTTCAATTTCGGCGAGAGTTATTTCCGCGATGTGAGCGTGATCAGCCTCATCCTCGAAAAAATGCCGGTGTCGATCTCGCTCGGCCTGTGGATGACGCTGCTGGCCTATGGCATTTCGATCCCGCTCGGCATCCGCAAGGCGGTGAAGGACGGCACGCCCTTCGATGTCTGGACGAGCGGGGTCATCGTTGTCGGCTATGCGATACCGGGCTTTTTGTTCGCCGTGCTGCTCATCGTGCTGTTTGCCGGCGGGACCTTCCTCGACTGGTTCCCCCTGCGCGGGCTGACTTCGGACAATTGGGAGCAACTGTCCTGGCCGATGAAAATCCTGGATTATTTCTGGCACCTGGCGCTGCCGCTGACGGCCATGGCGCTGGCGTCTTTCGCGACGCTCGCCTTTCTCACCAAGAATTCCTTCCTGGATGAGATCAAGAAGCAATATGTGATCACCGCGCGGGCAAAGGGCTTGACCGAGCGGCAGGTGCTTTACGGCCACGTCTTTCGCAACGCGATGCTGATCGTGGTCGCGGGTTTTCCCGGCGCGTTTCTCGGCGCGTTCTTCGGCTCCTCGCTTCTGATCGAAACGATTTTTTCGCTCGACGGGCTGGGGCTTTTATCCTTTGAGTCCGTCGTCAACCGCGACTATCCGGTCGTCTTCGGCACGCTCTATATCTTCTCGTTGCTCGGCCTCGCGATCAATCTGCTCTCCGATCTCACCTATATGTGGATCGACCCGCGCATCGACTTTGAAACGCGCGAGGTCTAGCCATGTTGGATGCGCGCATCACCAAAGACGAGATCGAGACCGCTGCGCCGCTGATCGCCGTAGTCGGGCCGAGCCGCTTTACGCTGTCTCCCATCAACCGACGGCGCTGGGATAATTTTAAGGCCAATAAGCGCGGCTATTACAGCCTTTGGATTTTCCTCGTCTTGTTCTTCGTGACGCTGTTTGCCGAATTCATCGCCAACGACAAGCCGCTGCTGCTGAAATATGACGGCGGCTACTATTCCCCGGTCTTCGTCACCTATCCCGAAACAGCATTCGGCGGCGAATTCCAAACGGAAGCCGACTACCGCGACCCCTTCGTGCAAGACCTGGTCGCGCAGAAGGGCGGCTGGATGGTGTGGCCACTCATCCGCTATAGCTACCGGACCATCAATCTCAACCTGCCGGAGCCAGCGCCGGCCCGCCCCTCCGCCGAGAACCTGCTTGGCACCGATGACCAGGGCCGCGACGTACTCGCCCGCGTGATTTACGGCTTTCGGATTTCGGTGCTTTTCGGCCTCGTGCTGACGGTGTTCTCCTCCATCATCGGCGTCGCGGCGGGGGCGGTGCAGGGCTATTTCGGCGGCTGGGTCGATCTGCTTTTCCAGCGCTTCATCGAGATTTGGACCTCGATACCGACGCTGTACTTGCTGATCATCCTGGCGGCTGTGATCGAACCGAGCTTCTGGATTCTGCTCGGCATCATGCTGCTGTTCAGCTGGGTTTCGCTTGTCGGCGTCGTGCGGGCCGAGTTCCTGCGCGGGCGCAATTTCGAATATATCACCGCGGCGCGCGCGCTTGGCCTGTCCAACGCCAAGATCATGTTCAAGCACCTGCTGCCGAACGCCATGGTCGCCACCCTCACCTTCATGCCGTTCATCCTCAACGGCTCGATCACCACGCTGACCTCGCTCGACTTCCTCGGCTTCGGCCTGCCGCCCGGCTCGCCCTCGCTCGGCGAACTTTTGGCGCAAGGCAAAGACAATCTGCACGCGCCCTGGCTCGGTCTGACCGCGTTTTTCGTGATCGCCATCATGCTGAGCCTTTTGATTTTCGTCGGCGAGGCGGTGCGCGACGCCTTCGATCCGCGCAAGATCTTCCGCTAGGACTCAATTGATATGGCAAATCCCGGCGACATACTCGTCGACGTCAAGAACCTGTCCGTGGACTTTCACGGCGGCGGCAGGGTGACGCGCGCGGTGAAAAACATCTCCTTCGACATCAAAAAGGGCGAGACCGTCGCGCTGGTCGGCGAATCCGGTTCGGGCAAAAGCGTCACCGCCCTGTCGGTCATGCGGCTTCTGCCCTATCCCTCGGCAAGTCATCCAGCCGGCGAAATTGTCTTCAAGGGCCGCGACCTGTTGAAAGCGACGGACGCCGAAATGCGCGAGGTGCGCGGCGGCGACATCGGCATGATCTTTCAGGAACCGATGACCTCGCTCAATCCGCTGCATCTGGTCGAAAAGCAGGTCGGCGAGGTGCTGAAGCTGCATCAGGGCATGAGCAATGGCGAGGCGCACGCCCGCACCGTCGACCTGCTCACCAAGGCGGGCATCCGGCAGCCGCTGGTGCGGATGAAATCCTATCCGCATCAGCTTTCCGGCGGCCAGCGGCAGCGCGTCATGATCGCCATGGCGCTCGCCAACAATCCCGATTTGCTGATCGCCGACGAGCCGACCACCGCGCTCGACGTGACCATCCAGGCGCAGATCCTGACGCTGCTGAAACAGCTTCGCGCCGAATTCCACATGGCCATGCTGCTGATTACCCACGATCTCGGCATCGTGCGCAAGATGGCCGACCGGGTCTGCGTCATGCGCTATGGCGAAATCGTCGAGCGGGGAACGGTGGATGAGATCTTCTCCGCGCCGAAGCACGAATACACCAAGCATCTGATTGCCTCCGAGCCCAAGGGCAATCCCCCGCCCGCCGACCATTCCGCGCCGGTGGTGATGGAGGCCGATGACCTCAAGGTCTGGTATCCGGTCAAGCGCGGTCTGCTGCGCAAGACAGTCGATTATGTGAAGGCGGTTGACGGGCTGTCGCTGAAGCTGCGCGAGGGCGAAACGCTTGGCGTGGTCGGCGAATCCGGTTCGGGCAAAACCACGCTCGGTCTGGCGCTTATGCGGCTGATTTCGAGCCGCGGACCGATCGCCTATGTTGGCCAACGCATTGACGGGCTGCAATCGCGGGAGATGCGCCCCCTCCGCCGCCACATGCAGGTGGTGTTTCAAGACCCCTATGGCTCGCTCTCGCCGCGCCTGTCGGTCAGCCAGATCGTCGAAGAAGGCCTCATCATCCAAGATCCGAAGATGACCCGCGCCGACCGCCGCCGGCGTGTGTCGAAGGCGATGGAGGAGGTCGGCCTCGATCCCGCGTCACAGGACCGCTATCCGCATGAATTCTCCGGCGGCCAGCGCCAGCGCATCGCGATTGCACGCGCGATGGTGCTGGAGCCAAAATTCGTCATGCTCGACGAGCCGACCAGCTCGCTGGACGTGTCCGTGCAGGCTCAAATTGTCGATCTGCTGCGCGATTTGCAGAAGCGCCGCAAACTTGCCTATCTCTTCATCAGCCACGATTTGAAGGTCATTCGGGCGCTCGCCAACGATGTGATCGTGATGCGGGCCGGCAAGGTTGTGGAGGAAGGCACCTCGCAAGAGCTCTTCCGAAACCCGAAAACCGACTACACCCGCGCCTTGATGGCGGCTGCCTTCGATCTGGAAGCAAAGCACGAAGCGGCGATTTCGGTTTAGCTTTGGGGATCGGAAACGGCTTATAAATAGGTCCTCGGCTTAACTGCCCTGTCAAATCCGAATTCCGCACGCTGCGGAATCGCGCCTCTCCGGTTCTCCAGCCTCTGCCCCGTCCTTCGCGAAAACTCGGTCGCAGATTTCGGCGAGCGGCCAAAGAGGGTGCTCGGTAAACAAGATCGACGTTCCGGTTTGGCGAATGCGGCCCAGAATATCGCCCATTTCCAATCGTGATGCTCTTGTCATTCCACGAGCGGGCTCATCGAGCAGCAGCAGCAAAGGGCGGCTCGTAAGCGCGATAGCGATCATCAGCAAGCATTGCTGCGCCGGCTCGAGCCACGCAACCGGCTGCTCGGCGACATCGCCCAAACCCGCAAGCTGCAGGATTTCCTGTCCCCTTTCACGGTAGGTCTTGCCGCCTTGCCTTGGAAAAAGCGGCGGCTGACGGATCGCTGATCCGAGCAGCAGGTTTTCGAGGGCGGTCAGATCGAGAAAGAGCGTGTTGGTCGGACGAACCTTGACGATGCCGCGTTGGACACGGGCCTCGGGCGGCAGATCGGTGATGTCGGCGCCCGCAAAAACGATCCGGCCGTCGGTCGGCTTGATGAACCCGGCGATCAGATCGATGGTCGATCCCCCTGCGTCAAGGAGCCCGATAATCTCACCCGCTTGGATCGTCAAAGAGAAGCTGCGACCGGCATCTTGATCGCCAGAACGCTGCGCATCGGCATCCATGCGCAGAAGCGGCGCTTTAGCGGCCGAAACGGTATATTTTTCGACCATCCAACTCGATGCCATCGCCTTCCCCCAAGACAAATTCCGGCGCAAACTGGGCTGACATTAAACCGCATGTATATCAAACCCAGCCAGCCCCTTTTCTGTGCGATTTCGACAACATCGGGGCAGCGGCAGGCAACATCGTTTGCTCTTATGGCCGTTTGAGGGCCAATTGGCACCGTGACCATAAGGGATTCTACTAGGAAGCGGCTGGCGAGCCTCGCATGGAGATCTCGCCAGCCGTTGGCGCGGCAATGCGCTTACATCGCAGGGAGGACTGTGATGTCGCGGATCATGCCTTTGGCGCCGTCGATCTTGCCGGCGGCGGTCGCCATGCCGGTCGCAATGTCAACCGTGTAAAGCGAGTTGTCGGCCACGAGCCAGGCGGTGTTCTTGCCGTCGGCGGTTGTGTAAACGTCGAACGCGTAAGTCTTGGCCGCACCGAAGCCAAACTTGCCGATGGCCTTCAGCGTGCCGTCATTCGGCGTAACCTGCTGAATGAGTGCGCCGATGGTGGCATCAACATCATATAGAGCCGTCTTTTCGGGCTTGCCGAAGGCGTTTGTATACGCGCCGCCGACAATATTCGGCTTCTCGCCGGCGTGCATGTCTTCCTTCAGGAAGATCAGCGCCCCGTCGGTCGTCACCTTGCCAGTGTCGACATCGGCGCGCAGGTTCGTGCCGTCGCTCGCCATAAAGCGCAGCTTGTCGGCCGCGGGGTTGAAATCGACGGTCGCAACCGTGCCGTCGGGGATGCTCTTTTCGAGCTTGACGCCAGCGGTCGCCTTGCCGGTCGCAAGGTCAATCGTGACCACCGTGCCGTCCGCGCCAACGCCATAGACCAGCTTGTCCTTTGGCCGAACGTCAATGCCATGCAGCTTGGTGACGCCGCTGACTTCGACCGTCTTGGTGACGGCGCCTTTGGCGGTGTCGAACATCACGAGGGTCTTGTCGCCAGTGAGGCCGACAGCCATTTCGGCCGACGCGGCGCTGGCGAGGGCAAAGGACGACAGGCCGCAAGCAAGTGCGAGCTTTAGAATTCTCATCTTCCAACTCCGTATCCGATTTTTGACTTTGTGGTTGTGCCACGCATCCATTACCCGGGCCTTGCGTGTTTCAGATGCAGCACAATGAAATTTTCGGTCCAAATGCTGTATTCCGCCCTAACTGTCGTGTATGAGCCTTGGAGACAAGACAGCCGCCAGGGCTGCAAAAGGACATTGGGGATGCTGGACTATTCCGGATTGCTCATCGCCTGCGCGAACGGGGATCGCACGGCCCTCAAGCGGCTGTATGAGGAGGAGGCCGGGCGCATGATCGCGGTCGCGCAGCGCATCGTCCGGCGGCGCGAGCTGGCCGAGGAGGTCGTTCAAGACGCTTTTGTGCAAATTTGGCGCAAAGCCGGGACGTTTACAGCTGAGCGCGGTTCGGCGCGCGGATGGATTTACACCATACTGCGCAATCGGGCGCTCAACTTGATCCGCGACGGCGCCCGCGAGGATCTCGTCGACAGCGACAGTTTGGACCGCGCGCGCGATCAGAGCGCCGAAGTCGGCGACGCCTTCGACCGGCTGGCGGCGGATAGCGCGCTTCGCCGCTGTCTTGAGGGGCTTGACCGCGAAAAACGGGAAAGCATCTTGCTCTCTTATGTGGCAGGCTATTCGCACGGGGAAATCGCGGCGGTTTTGCGCGTTCCGGTGGGAACGGCGAAAAGCTGGGTGCGGCGCGGGCTGCTGGCGCTAAGGGACTGTATGGGATGATGACCGAGCGCGATGAGCTGGACGCGATCGCCGGCGAATATGTGCTCGGCGTGCTGAGCGACGCCGAGCGCGATGCGTTCGAGGACCGGCTGCGGCGGGACGACCGGGCGCGCGCGGCGCTGCGCAATGCGGAACAGCGCTTTTCCGAGCTGGACTTGACCGCGTCCGCCGCCCGTGCCCCGTCTGGGCTTTGGGACCGCATCAATGCCAGGCTGGATGAGAAGCCGGTCGCGCGCGACAACGTCGTGCCGTTGCGGCCTTTGGGCGGCGCAACGCCTAAAATGGATGTAAAGCGCGCCGCTCCTGGGAGATTCTGGCAGGGCTTCGCCGCCGCCGCGCTTGTCGCGTTGCTAGGCTTTGGCGCGCTTTGGACCTCGCTGACCTCGGCGCAGCCGGAGTTGATCGTTGTCCTGCTCGATGCTCAGTCGCAGCCAGGCGCAATCGTCGAAGCGTATAACGGTCAGCGCGTCCGTGTCGTGCCGCTGGCGCAATTCAACGTGCCGGAGGGCAAGACGCTGCAAGTTTGGACGCTGCCGAACCGGGAAATGGGTCCCGTATCGATCGGGCTTCTCGAAGGCGCGCGCACAAAGACGCTCATTGGCCCCAGCCTGCCGGCGCCTCGCCCCGAACAGCTCTACGAAATCACGCTTGAGCAGGCGGGCGGCTCTCCGACTGGCAGGCCGACCGGCCCCATTCTTGCCAAGGGTTTTGCCCGCGCGCCGCAGATTTAACCGGTCAAGGTCCGCCTCATCTCCATCCGCAACCTCATCCTGCTGCTCGGCGACCAGCTCTCGCTGAACATGGCAAGCTTGCGCGCCGCCGATCCCACCAGCGATCTCATCCTCATGGCGGAGGTGCAGGAGGAGGCCACCTATGTCCGCCATCATAAGAAGAAAATCGCATTCCTGTTCTCGGCCATGCGCCATTTCGCTGAGGAGCTGCGCGAGGCGGGCTGGCGCGTCGAATACCGGCGCATCGACGATGCAGGCAACCAGGGCAGCTTCAGCGGAGAGCTTGCCCGCGCGGTCGAGGCCCACCGCCCCGAGCGCATCGTCCTGACCGAGCCGGGCGAATGGCGGTTGCGCGACGCCATGGAAAGCTGGGCGGAGGCGTTCGGGGTCCCCGTCGACATTCTTCCGGACGAGCGCTTCCTTTGCGGCATTGGCGAATTTGCCGCCTGGGCGGAGGGCCGCAAGCAGCTCCGCATGGAGTTCTTCTACCGCAAGATGCGCCGTAAGACCGGACTGCTGATGAACAATGGCGAGCCGGAAGGCGGCGTCTGGAATTTCGATAAGGAGAACCGCAAGCCTGCCAAGGCCGATTTGCTCATGCCGCGCCCGATGCGCTTCGAGCCGGATGGCATCACCAAAGAGACGCTGGCGCTCACCGCTGAACGGTTCGGCGGGCATTTTGGCGATCTGGAGCCGTTCTGGTTCGCCGTCACCCGCCAGCAGGCCGACGCCGCCTTCGACCATTTCGTCGAAACCGCTCTACCCTCATTCGGCGATTTTCAGGACGCCATGCTGCTGAATGAGCGCTTCCTCTTCCACGCCGTGATTTCGATCTACATGAATTGCGGCCTGCTCGACCCGCTCGCCGTTTGCCGCCGCGTCGAGATGGCCTATCACGCCGGGGACGTCCCGCTGAATGCCGCCGAGGGCTTCATCCGGCAAATCATCGGCTGGCGCGAATATGTGCGCGGCATCTATTGGCTGAAAATGCCTGGCTATTTGCAGGAGAATTTCTTCGGCCATGACCGTCCCGTTCCCGATTTCTACTGGACGGGCGAAACCGGCATGGCCTGTCTGCGCGCAGCGATCACCCAGACCAAGGAAGAAGCCTACGCGCACCACATCCAGCGGCTGATGGTGACAGGCAATTTCGCGCTGCTGGCGGGCGTCGATCCGCGCGCGCTGCACGAATGGTATCTCATCGTCTATGCCGACGCCTATGAATGGGTCGAGCTGCCCAATACGCTCGGCATGAGCCAATTCGGCGATGGCGGGCTCTTGGCGTCGAAGCCCTATGCGTCGAGCGGGGCCTATATCAACCGAATGTCGGATTATTGCAAAGGCTGCCGCTACGATGTGAAGCAGCGGACCGGCGACCGAGCCTGTCCCTTTAACGCGCTCTATTGGGATTTTCTCGCGCGCAATCGCGACAAGCTGGGAAGCAACCAGCGGATGGGGCAGATTTATAGCGGCTATGACCGCTTCTCGAATGAAGAGAAGCAGCGCATCCAAGACAGCGCCGGCGCATTCAAAGCGACGCTGAAAGGCTCGCGGGACTGGCCCTGATTGGCCGTCTATACCCCCGGCTTCGGCATCGGCATAATCATACAGGTTTCTACGCCATGGGCGATGAGCTTTCCCGCCCCATCGACGAGCCGGGCTTCCGAGGTCGCCAGCCGCGAGCCGGTATGAACTGCGAAACCTTCGCAGCGCACTTTACCGGTCGCCTCGAAAACCGCCCGCACGAAGTTGATCGTCATGGTCGTCGTCGTATAGGTTTGCCCAGGCTCCAGCATCGAGTGAACGGCGCAGCCCAGCGCGCTATCCAGCAGCGTCGAAATCCAGCCGCCATGCACGGTGCCGAGCGGATTGTAGAATTTTTTAGACGGAATGCCTTCGAACACGACGCGGCCTTTTTCTACTTCGGCCAGCCAGAAGTCGTTATGCTGCGAAATCGGTGGCTGCCGCAAACCGCCCAAACCGGCTCGCAATAATTCGAGGCCGCTCAATGCGGCGATCTCATGCGGAGCGATCCACTGTTCGGTCGCTTTGGGCTCTGCGGACATATCATCTCCTCTTGGCATATCTAACTCGTTGCTGCATGGAGTCATATTAGCTGTATATGCAGCTATCCTTTGCGACAAGGAGAAAGCTGCAAAGCCTGTTCCAAAAGCTAGGTGCCTATTTTCCCGCGAAAAGCGGCGCGCGCTTCTCGACGAAAGCCCGGGCGGCCTCCTTATGATCCTCGGTCTGCATGGCGCGCGTCTGCCGTTCCGCTTCGGCGTCGAGGAAGGCGCCCAGGTCGGATTGTTCCGCAAGATTGAGATTTTGCTTCATATAGCCGAGCGCTATCGACGGGCCGCTTGCCAACGACAGCGCCATTTCGCGCGCGGCGTGATCGACGGCTTCGTCGTCGACGACGCGCGTCACCAGTCCCATAGCATGGGCCTCCTGCCCGCTCAGGGTCGGGGACAGCATGAATAGCTCCCTCGCCCGAGCCGAACCGAGAAGCCGCGTCAGGAAATAGGCTCCGCCATAATCGCCCGGAAGGCCGACCTTGACGAAAGCCGTGGTGATTTTCGCCGTCCTCCCGGCAATGCGCAGATCGCAGGCGAGCGCAATGGAAAGGCCGGCTCCCGCCGCTGCGCCGCTGATCGCCGCGATGGTAGGCTTACGCATGTCGTGCAGCATCCGCACGGCCTCCATGCCCCGGCGCAGCCTCGCTTCGCGGTAGGCAAAGCTGGCATCGCCGAAATAGCCCGTGGCGAAACTCTTGACGTCACCGCCGACGCAGAATGTGCCGCCCTCGCCGCGCAGCAGCACGGCGCCGACATCCGGGTCGTCCTGCGCCTGCCGTAATGCCACGAGCATCGCCTCGCCCACTTCAGGGCTAAGTGCATTACGGCGCTCCGGCCGGTTGAAGGAGAGTGTGAGAAGGCGGCCTTCCCGAGTTTCCGTCAAAACGCTTGCCACGAATTGTCCTCCCAGATGTCTTTTCCGGCACGCCCGCTCAGAGCGCAATGCCGTTACCCCATGTTGACAAAGAGCGGACGCCAAGGCCAGCGCTTCCGGCCTTAACCGATCGCGCCGGAGGTTTTGCCAGGTTGCGTCGCGGTGGGTTCCTCGGCGACCGTGAGCCGTCCGGTCAGTTCGGCTCCGGCGTCGGGCGGCAAGGACCGGAAAGAGAGCGCCGACAGCGCTCCGATCGCGCCGACGACCAGGAAGGCGGCGACGAAATCCCCCGTCGCGATGGCCGTGTCCCCGCGCAAGCTTTGGGCGGTTTCAAGCGTCAGGGCGGCGATCGCGACACCAAGCGAGAGGGAGAGCTGCGCGCCAGCGCTCCAAAAGCTCGTGGCCTGGCTCATGGCTGGCGGCGCAATGTCGGCATAGGTGAGGGCATTGACAGCCGTGAATTGCAGCGACCGGAAGAAGCCTGACAAAAGCAGGACGCCAATGATGACGATGTGCGGTGTCGCTGGCGTAAAGAAGACGGAAAGCCAAATGAACGCCGACCCGACCACGGCATTGACGAGCAACACTTTCCGGAAGCCGAAACGCTTCAGAATCGGCGGCGCGACGAATTTCATCGCGAAGGCTCCGATGGCGGTCGCGAAGGTCAGCAGGCCCGAGGCGAAGGCCGTGAGCCCGAAGCCGATCTGGAAAAGCAGCGGCAGCAGAAAGGCCGAGGCGCCGATCCCGATGCGGAAGGCGCTGCCGCCGATCATGCTGGCGCGGAACGTGTCGACGCGCATCAGGCCAAGATCGAGAAGCGGATGCGCGGCCCGCGCAGCGTGACGGGCATAGAGCCAGCAGAAGGCCGCCCCTAGCGCGACGACCAGAAGGGCCAGCCAAAATGGCACCAGATCCTGCCCGAGAACGGCGAGGCCGAAAACCAGCCCCGATAGTCCAATGCCGAGTAGGAGCAGGCCGCGCCAATCCAGCGGGGCGGTCTGCTCCTCTCGGATATCCTCGATGTAGCGAGTGACCAGCGCGAGGCCGAGCAGCCCGATCGGAATGTTGATGAAAAATATCCAGCGCCAACTGAAATAGGTGGTGATGAAGCCGCCGAGCGGCGGCCCCACAATCGGCCCGACAAGCGCCGGAATGGTGAACCAGGCGAGCGCCGCGACCAGCTCGTCCTTGGGCACCGAGCGCAGAATGACCAGCCGCCCGACCGGCACCATCATCGCCCCGCCAAGGCCCTGCACGATGCGCGAGACCACTAGGTCGGGCAGACCGGTGGCGAAACCGCAGGTGATCGAGCCGAGCATGAAAATCACCAGCGCCAGGCGGAAAATGGTTTTCGCGCCGAAACGGTCGGCCATCCAGCCGCTCACCGGGATGAAAACGGCGAGCGAAAGCAGGTAGCTGGTCAGCGCCAGCTTCAGCGCGATCGGGTCCTCGTTCATGTCCCGGGCGATGGCGGGCAGCGACGTGGCCAGCACCGTTGCATCCATATTTTCCATGAATAGCGCGCTGGCAACGATGATCGGGACGAGGATGCGAGGCGGCATGGCTGGCAATGGCTAATGTCCCGGCGCGAGGTTAAAGTCGGATGCCCGCGCGCCTGGCCGGTGCAGGGATCATCGAAGCCCGCGCCAGTAAACGCCGCAATCGCATGATTGGCAATCTCTGGGGCAAGAGCGCTAGGCCGTGCTTCAAAACCGTTCACACCGGCTGCGGGTTTTCTGTAATGTGATCGGAATTGGCCCAACGACTAGAGGACCCTCTCTTGCTCTACACCGCTGACGAACCGCATGGACTGCCCTTCGATCCGTTCAAGGCGATCATCGCGCCTCGCCCGATCGGCTGGATCGGCAGCATCGACGCGCAAGGCCGCGTCAATCTCGCCCCCTATTCCTTCTTCAACGCGGTCAACAGCCGGCCCAATCTGATCGCTTTTTCCAGCGAGGGGATGAAGCACAGCGTCCGCAATGCGCACGAAACGGGGGAGTTCACCTTCAGCCTGGCCACCTTGCCGCTGGCGAAGCAGATGAACCTATCGTCCGCCAGCCTTGAGGATGGGCAAAACGAATTCGACTTCGCCGGGCTGACCATGGCGCCCTCGCGGATCGTGCGGCCGCCCTTCGTTGGCGAAAGCCCCGCGGCGCTTGAATGCAAACTCGTGCATTTCATTGAGCTGAAGGACTTGGAAGGCAATCCAACCGGCGCCTATCTCACCATCGGCCAGGTTGTCGCGACCCATATCCGGGACGAGTTCATCACCGGCGGCCGCTTCGACGCCGTCAAAGCCCAGACTATCGCGCGCTGCGGCTATCAGGACTACGCCACGGTCACTGAGCAATGGGAGCTTGTCAGGCCGGGATGACGCCGTCATGAGACGATTAACGGCGAAGGGAGCTGACGATTCATGAAAATGTCCGGCGAGAAAATCCTCGCGTTGCCGCAGGCCAAGGTTTGGCAGGCGCTCAACGATCCTGAGGTGCTGCGTCAATCCATTCCCGGCTGCGAAAGCTTCGAGGCGCTACCCGAGGGCGGCTATCGCGCCACGGTCGCCAGCCGGATCGGCCCGGTTCAGGCCCGGTTCCAGGGCACCGTCCGGCTTTCGGACCTCGACCCGCCGAATGGCTATACGCTGTCCGGTGAAGGCTCGGGCGGCGCGGCCGGAAGCGCCAGGGGCAGCGCCAAAGTCCATCTGGAACCGGCGGCGGGCGGAACCAAGCTGACATGGCTTGCCGATGCGCAGGTCTCCGGCAAGCTCGCGCAAATCGGCTCGCGGCTCATCGACTCGGCCGCTAATATGATGGCCGGCCAGTTTTTCGACCGCTTCGAGCAAATCCTGGCTGGCGAGAAGCCGCAGGAAAAGCCTGTCGGCGTGCCGGGTTGGGTTTGGATCGCAGGCGGGGCAATCCTCCTTGCTATCGCGCTTTATTTGCTGCTGCGCTGACCTTTGACCGGCCGTCCCGCGAGCGCATCGGCCAGATCGGCCAAGCTGGACAAATTATGGCAAGGCCGCAATTCGCTGACATGGCGCTCAAGTTCCCGGGCGCCGGCGGCGAGCGGAGCATAATCCTCATAACGCAAGAGCGGGTTGAGCCAGATCAGCCGCCGCGAGGACGCCCGTAGGCGGCGAGCGGCCTGCGCGATGCCCTCGCCGCCCGCGCGGTCCAGCCCGTCGGTGAACAGCAGCACCGTGGCGTTCTGGCCGAGCACGCGGCGGGCCCAATCCCGGTTGAAGACGGCAAGGCTCTCGCCGATGCGCGTGCCGCCCGACCAGTCCGCGACGGAGGCTGAAACACGGGCGAGCGCGGCGTCAGGGTCGCGATTGCGCAGGGCCCGCGTGATGTTCGTCAGCCGCGTCCCAAAGAGGAAGCAGTGCACACGCTCGCGGGCGTTCATCAGCGCATACAGAAAATGCAGGAACAGCCGAGCGTAGGCATCCATCGAGCCGGAAATATCGCAAAGCACGACGAGCGGCGGGCGGCGCATCTGCCGCGTCTTGAACAACGGCAGCATGGCCTCCATGCCCTGGCCGCTGGAGGCGCGAAGCATCTTGCGCAAATCCAGGCGTTCGCCCCGGCTGCGCGCCGTGGCGGAAAAACGGCGCGTGCGGATTTGCGCCAGCGACACGGCCAGATCGGCGATCACACGCCGGGCCAAAAGCAATTCGGCAGACGTCATCTGCTCGAAATCCTTCTCGGCGAGGGCTTCGACATCGCTGCCCGTGCCGCGCGCATCGAGCTGGAGTTCCTCGCGTTCCACCGCCTCCATCTCGCCGCGCCGGAGGAACAGGCTATCCGCCAGACGCCGGGCAATGGGGTCGCGCGGATGCGCCTTGGCCCCGCGCGCGGTCGGCGTCATGACGGAGAGGAGCTGCTGGAGATAGGCCGGATCGCGCCAGACGAGATGGAAGGCTTGGGCGAAGATGTCGCGCTCGGATGGGCGGGTGACGAAGACGGAGTGCAGCGTCCAATAAAGGATTTTCGGATCGGCGATGCCCGCCGCCATGACGGCTTCGGTGGCGAGGATCACCTTTTGCGGGCCGATTGGCAGCCCGGCGGAGCGCAGCAGACGCGCAAAGCCGAGGATCGTGCGCGCGATCTGCCCGCCATCGGCCTCGGCGGCTGCGATATTGGCGCGCATCCGCTGCACGGTTGGGGCGGAGCGTTTGGCGCCCACTTGGTCGGGGGTATCGTTGCTTCCTGCCATCTCCGATTTGGTCCTTCAGCCTTTCCGAGCGTCGCTTCGCTCCCTCCCCCAAGGGGAGACTAGGCGAAACGAGGCTCCTGCATTTGTCGTCCCGGAAGCCCGCAGGGCTATCCGGGACCCAATGGCCTCTCGGTAGCGCCTTGCAGTGTATCAATGACAATGGGTCCCGGCTCTTCGGCCGGGACGACGCAGAGCACGCTGTTTCGCATAAGTTCCAAAGTAAGAGGCAGAAAGTTCGCGCTATCCGGAGCGTCCTAACCGCCCCGCGCCTCGAACGCCGCCTCCCGCGCCCGCGACTTCACCTGCTCCAGCAGCCGCGCCGCCTCGCTCCCCTGGATACGGGCGATGTCGTCCTGATATTTCAGCAGCGTCCCGAGTGTCGAGTTCACCGCTTCCGGCTCCAGCGCGACCGCATCGAGCGAGGTCAGCGCCTGCGCCCAGTTGATGCTCTCGGCGATGCCGGGGTTTTTGTAGAGGTCCATCTGGCGGATCGATTGCACGAAAGCGACGATCTGCGCCGTCAGCGCCGCCGAGGCTTCCGGCACCTTCAGCGCCAGGATTTCCGCCTCGCGCGCGGCTGTCGGATAGTCGATCCAGACATAGAAGCAGCGGCGGCGGACGGCGTCATGCACCTCGCGCGTGCGGTTCGAGGTGAGGATGGTGACGGGCGGCTCGGTGGCGCGGATGGTGCCGAGTTCAGGGATGGTGATCTGATAGTCGCCAAGGATTTCCAGGAGAAACGCCTCGAATGGCTCGTCGGCCCGGTCCAACTCGTCGATGAGCAGCACCGGACTTTTTCCCTCCACCGAAAGCTCCAGCGCCTGAAGCAGCGGACGTTTCAGCAGATAATCGGCGGTGTAAATGTCGCGTTCGAGGCTTGCCGTGTCCGCGCCGTTGCCGGCCTCCGCCGCGCGGATATGCAAGAGCTGGCGGGTGTGGTTCCACTCATAGGCGGCCGAGGCGAGGTCTAGCCCCTCATAGCATTGCAGACGCACGAGCGGACGGCCAAGCATGGCTGCGAGAACCTTGGCGAGTTCGGTTTTGCCGACGCCCGCCTCGCCTTCCAGCAGCAAGGGCCGTTTCAATTTCAGCGCCAAGAACACCGAGGTAGCCAGCGCTTCGCTGGCGAGATAGCCGCCCGTGGCGAGCAATGCCTTGGTTTCCGCGACATTGGAGGGAGTGTCGGCCATCACGTCACCTTGTTAAGCCGAGGCCATCGCGTTCGATCTCACAATCAGCAATGCCTCCGTGTCATCCCGGAAGTCGACTTTGAACCGCGAGGCTGAAAAAGCCCCGGTAATTAGATCAGAACAGGGCGGAACTGCAACTCGACAAGCCCGTTACTCGCCTGGTTGTATTCACTCCGCATTCACGCCTATGAGTGTAGAAAATTGGCTTCGTGCCGGCCTTCGTGAACCTTTTGCTTGCTGGTGCGTCCAAGCGAATGTGTCTGCACTGGATGATTGGGTTTTTTTGGGAGGTAGAGCGATGAAACTATCCGTATCGATGAAAGCATTTATATTTGTTCTGGCGATGGCTCCGTTTGGCTTTGCCAGTGGCGCGCAGGCTTATGACGACGACAATGACGGCCGCGATGCGGCGGTAGGCATTATCGGCGAAGTCATTTCCGGCGCCGTCCGGGGTGACGAGAATGACGATTATGACGGCGACGATCGTCCGCGCCGCTGCGAACGCCTGCAATACAGATGCAGCGAAGGCTCCGATTGGGCTTGCCGCAAGTTCGAGCAACGCTGCGGCGACTAAAACCGAAAGCTTGGTTCGAGCGAAAACTTTTCTTTAAAAGGCGGGACGATTGGTATCGTCCCGCCTTTTGCGTTGATTTGTACCGGCTGCAATAGCCGGGTGCGCGTCTTGATCAGCTCGACTCGCCGCTGACCACCGGGCCGAAGCGCTCCCACTTCTCGCCGTCGAACTTTTGCATTTGGAGCTGTTCGATGGGGGCGAAGTCGGTCGGGCTGGTGTTGATCTTGATGCCGTCCAACAGAACGCCGACTTCGAAATTCTTCAGATTGGCGGCTTCCTTCATGATGTTTTCGCGGCTGAGATTGTTTCCAGCCTGCTTCAATACCTGCTCCATGGTCTTTGCCGCGCCGTAGCCAAACACGGTCGAACCGTCGAGCTTGTTCCCGTCCGGATAGTACTTGTCCATGAATGCCGCCCATTCCTTGAACGCGGGATCCGTCGCCGCGCCCGGATCGGTCGGATCCTTGAGATAGGCGGTCGAAATGATGCCCTTGGCGTTCTCGGGACCGGCCGGCTTAATAACCGCACCGACAGAGATCGCGACGTTGTTCAAGAAATGCGTCGGCTGCCAGCTCAGCTCGGCGACCTTGCGGATGACTTGCGCCGCGAATTTCGGCGTGGCGATCGTGATGAGAATATCTGCGCCAGCGCCCTTGATCTGCACGATTTGCGAGTCGATGGTCGGCACCGAAACTTCATAGGGCACTTCGGAGACGATCATGGACGCCTTGTCGCCAAGCCCGTCCTTCAAACCCTTCAGCAGATCCTTGCCGTAATCGTCGTTCTGAAAGATGATGCCGATCTTGCCCTTGGCATGATTTTGCAAAATGTATTTTGCATAGATCTTGCCTTCAGTCTGGTAGTTAGGCTGCCAGCCCATCGTCCAGGGGAAGTTTTTCGGATCGTTCCACTTGGTGGCGCCGGTCGCAACGAACAGCTGCGGCACTTGTTTGCCGTTCATATATTTATGGATCGCCGAATTTGACGGCGTGCCCAGCGGCTGGAAGATGATTGCGACTTCATCGCTCTCAACCAGCTTTCTGGCCTGCTCGACAGCCTTTGGCGGGCTATAGCCGTCGTCGTAGGTGATGTAGTTGATCTTGCGGCCGTTGATGCCGCCGGCCTCGTTGATCTTGTTGAAATAAGCGCCGATCGTTTTCCCGATCACACCATAGGCCGAGGCCGGTCCGCTATATGGGTTGATGTTCCCGATCTTGATCTCGGTCGCTGTGACGCCTGGAGCGTTTTGCGCCAGGGCCGGCGTTGCAGCGAGCGCGACTGCGCCGGCCGTCATCGCCAGAATAGGACGTAATGCGAATGCCATCGGTCATTTCCTCCATTTACCAAAGTATTCTACCGTCTTCAGCAGTAGCCCTCCCGCGCCGGATGGCGCGATGTAGATGATAAGCAGCAATATGACGCCATAGACAGCGCCGGACAGACCCTTGGAAAACTCCTCGGCGATGTTCGGGACGAAGAGAATGAATGCGCCACCAAGCAGCGAACCCGGCAGCCAACCGACTCCGCCAATCACCATCCCAACGAGGAAGGCGACAGCCAGCACCAGCGTGTAGCTGTCGGGCGCGACGAACTGCACGACGATGGCCGCGAGCGCGCCCGCGACGCCGGTGTAGAACGCGCTGACGCCGAAAGTGAGGGTCTTATAAAGACGCAGGTTGACGCCCATCGCCCGCGCGGCGATCGGATTGTCCCGGATCGCCTGAATTGCCCGCCCGGTGCGGCTGGTGATGATATTGCGAGCGGCAATATAAAGCAGAAAGCCGACCGCGAGCGTGAACAGATAGAGCCATTGATCCTGCGAGAGCGGCAGCCCAAACGGGGCGTCCGGCTTGATGATGACGATGCCTTGCACGCCGCCGGTCCAATGTTCGAGCGGCGTCAGCTTCAGAAATTGCGGCGTGGCGACCGCGAGCGCGAAGGTTGCAAGCGCCAGATAGATCGGCTCCAGCCGCAAAGCGGGCAGGCCGAACAGAAACCCCGCCCCAAAAGCGATGATGCCTGCAAGCGGCAAGGTCCAGACATAGGACACGCCGAACTTATCCATCAGGATGGCCGCTGTATAGGCGCCGATGGCGAAAAAGGCGCTGTGGCCGAGCGAGAACTGCCCGTTGAAGCCGGTCAGGATGTTGAGACCCATGATCGCTATGGCGTACACCATCACCATGGTGAGCTGAAACACGACGAAGCCCTGGACCAGAAAGGGCAGTGCGACAGCGAGGGCGAGCACAATGATGGTGACCGCCGAGCCGATTACCGCACGTTTTTCCTGCACGGCGGCGCCAGACGTCTCGATGACGCCGTCGAGCTTGCCATCGAATTTGATGTTTTCGTTGAGAGCCATGGTCACACCCGCTGCACGGTTCTGCGGCCCATGAGACCGCTCGGCTTCACGACAAGCACGGCGATGATCAGCAGGAGCGCAATGGGAAGTTTCAGCTCCGCGCCGACAACGGGAATGTAGGCTCCCGCGAGATTTTCCACGATGCCGACGATGACGCCGCCGAGCACGGCGCCCCCTGGGCTGGTGAGACCGCCAAGCACCGCGCCGGCAAAGCCGTAAAGGAGGATGGTCAGCATCATGTTCGGCTCAAGGAATACGACCGGCGCGATCAGCATCCCCGCGACCGAGCCAATGGCGGAGGCCATGCCCCATCCGAGCGCCGTCATCCAGCCAACGCGAATGCCGACGAGCCGGGCCGACGCCGGGTTCGCGGCCGCGGCGCGCATGGCAAGACCGGTGCTGGTGTAGCGGAAGAAAACGAACAGCATGACGAGCATGATCAGCGTTACCGCGATCATGCCCGCCTGATGCGCGCTGAGCAATCCCCCGCCGAGCACGGGCGCGGTGCCGAAGGGGGTCGGAAACGGCTTGATGGTGAAATCCCAGATGAAGCCGGCCATCGAGTTGATGATGGTGAACAACGCGATGAAAACGACGACATGGGTTAGGACAGGCGCGTTTTCGATCGGCTTAATGACGACGCGTTCGATGACCACGCCGCCGATAAAGGAGAGAATAATTGTCAGCGGAAACGCCGCCCAGAACGGCATTCCCCATTGCATCAGCTGCCAGGCGATAAAGGTTGAGAACATCGCCATCTCGCCCTGGGCAAAATTCAGATGATGAATCGCCTGGTAGATCATGACGATGGCAAGCGCCACGCAGGCATAGATCGCGCCGTTGGCGATGCCGGACAAAACGAGCTGAAGGAAAAGCTCCATCCCAACCTCTCCCTAATAGCCCAAATAGGATTGCCGGATGCTCTCGTCGGCGCTGATTTCCTTGGCGGAGCCGGAGAGCACGATGTTTCCCGTCTCAAGCAAATAGGCTTCGTCGGCCAGTTCCAGCGCGAGCGAAGCGTTCTGCTCCACGATCAACATGCTGACCTTTTCAGCCCGGTTGATGGTTGCCAGGATCTGGAACAGCTCGCGCACGATCAGCGGGGCAAGTCCGAATGAGGGTTCGTCGAGCAGCATCATTCTGGGGCGCAGCATCAGCCCACGTGCGACCGCGAGCATTTGCTGCTCGCCGCCGGACAGCAATCCAGCCTGCTGGGTGATGCGCTGCTTTAGAATCGGGAAATATGAAAAGCACCGCTCCATGTCTTCCGCCACGGCGCGTTTGTCCGAGCGGCTGATGGCGCCGAGCTTAAGATTTTCCTCGACCGTAAGCTGGGTAAACGTGCCACGTCCTTCCGGCACATGCGCGACGCCGAGGCGGGCGATGTCCTCGGTCGAGCGTCCGCCGATGGGCTTGCCTTCAAACATGATGTCGCCCGAGGCCCTGACCATGCCGCAAAGCGCGCGCAGCGTCGTCGTCTTGCCCGCGCCATTGGCTCCAAGCAGTGTGGCCACGCCTCCGAGCGGGAGCCTGAAGTCGATGCCGTGCAGCACTTCGATCGGCCCATAGCCGGCTTTGAGATTATGCACTTCCAAAAGCGCGCTCATGCCGCGTCTCCCAGATAGGCTTGAATGACGCTCGGGTTCTTCTGCACCTCGGCGGGTGTTCCATCGGCGATCTTCTGGCCGAAATTGAGCACGACGACGCTGTCGGAGATCGACATGACGAGGCTCATATGATGCTCGACCAGCAGCACAGTGACGCCAAGATCGTCGCGGATGTGGCGGATTAGACGGGCCAGGTCGCCGAGTTCATCATGGTTCAGCCCGCCGGCTGGTTCGTCGAGTAGGATGAGCTTGGGCTCACCCATCAGCGCGCGCGCCAGCTCGACCCGTTTGCGGGTTCCGAAGGGGAGGCCTTCGACTGGCAGATGCGTCTCCGCTTCCAGGCTGAGATCGGCGAGAAGACCGATGGCTTTGCGTTTGAGGACGGCGTCCTGACGCGTGACCCAGGGCAGTGCGAGCGCATCGCTGAGATAGTCGCTTTGACCGCGCGCATGCCCTCCAATCATGACATTTTGCAGTACGGTCAAGCGGTCGAACAGCGCGACATTTTGAAAGGTGCGGCCGATGCCGATTTCGGCGATGCGATGAGCAGGCCGCGACAGGATCGACTGGCCCTCGAATAAAATGTCTCCCGAACTCGGCTGATAAAGCCGGGACAGGCAATTGAAAAGGGTCGTCTTGCCCGCACCGTTTGGACCGATCAATCCAAGGATTTGCCCGCGCGCAAGATTGAACGACACCCCCGCCAGCGCTACGATGCCGCCGAAACGCACCGCCACGTCCTTGACCTCCAAAAGCGGAGCGCGCGCCGAGCCATTAGTCTTTCCCATCTTTGGCACTCCCGTCGCTGATGCGGCGATGCGCCAAAACTGCCGGCCGGCCTTGACCGCCCGCGGGCGGTCCCGGCACATTGACCCTTTCAGTCCCCATAGTCGCTCTCTCCTCCCTGTTCCCCGCCGGCAATTGCGGGGTTTTTATAGGCTTTTAACCGCCAAATTCGACGCCGGCCTCGCCTCCCGATAGGATGCGCTCGACGGAATGCACCATCTCGACAAGCCGCGGCCCGAGTTCGTCTTTAAGCTTGACCGGGTCGAGGCGAAAGGCAGGGGCGCCGCAGTTGAAAGCGAACACGCCCGACCCATCCTCGGGTATGAAGGGCACGCCGACGCCGTTAATGTCGTCTTGCCACTCGCCGACCGACATGGCGAAGCCGTAATGCGCAATCTGCTCCCTGGCGCGCTCGATCCCGTCCTTGATCTTGGGCCAATTCGCATCCGTTTTCAGTCGCAGGCGCTCATAGACGCGCTCTCGCTCATCCTCGGGCAGGGCGGCAAGGTAAGCCCGTCCCATTGCGCTCGTCGCCATCGGCACGCGCGAACCAACTTCCAGGCGCACGCCGACTTGTGAGTCCGACCGGCAATGGCCGATATAGATCATGCTGAGGCGGTCAGGACCACCCAACGCCACCGAGGCTGTCGCCTCGTCGGCCATCACTTGCATCAAGGGGCGCGCAACCTCCTTTATGCGAAAATTGGCCATTGCGCTGTAGCCGATGGACAAGGCTGCGGGCGCGAGTTTGTACCGGCCCAGCCGTTCGAGATAGGTCAAATAGCCGAGCTGGGTGAGCGTGTAAGTGAGGCGGGTAACTGTGGGTCTGGGCAGGTTGGTCCGCTCGGAGATCTCAAGATTGCCGAGGACGCCGTCATTGGGGCGGAACGAACGCAGCACCTCAAGCCCGCGTGCCAACGCCGTAACGAATTGGCGATCGCCAGGACGCCGCTCCCAGCCGGACAGGTCCGGGGCGTCGCCGAGGGCCGCTACAGCTTTAGACCGGCTGCGGGCCAATTCTTCCTCCCTTTTGTTGACAAGAAGTCCACCACATCTTAACCTTTGAGTCAAATATGCAGAATACAATTTCGCAGTGCGGAATATTGAAACACTTGCGTTTCGCACATGCGAAAGCCAAAATCACTTAATTAAAAAGCCGTCTAGGGCCAGGGAGGAACTTGCTTGACCACGCTCGTGGAACTCAACCGCGACGGCGAAGTGGCCGTCATTCTCGTGGACAATCCGCCGGTCAACGCCCTCAGCCACGGGGTGCGTTCAGGGCTTTTTGAGCATCTGTCAGCGGCGCGCGACGATGCGGGCGTCAAGGCGGTCGTGATCGCCTGCAAGGGCCGCACCTTCATCGCCGGCGCGGATATCACTGAGTTCGGCAAGCCCTTCCAGCAGCCTGGCCTGCATGAAGTCATCGCTCTCATGGACGAAATGCCAAAGCCGGTCGTTGCCGCTATTCACGGTACGGCGCTCGGCGGGGGGCTGGAAGTCGCCCTTGGCTGCCATTTTCGCGTTGCGGCGGAGAGCGCACGGCTGGGCCTGCCGGAAGTGAAGCTCGGGCTTCTCCCCGGCGCGGGCGGCACGCAGCGGCTGCCGCGATTGGTGGGAGCGGAGGAAGCGCTGAAGATGGTCGTCACCGGCGATCCCATCGCCGCGCCGAAGGCGATGCAGCTCGGGCTGGTCGATGAACTGTCCAAAGGCGACATTGTTGCCGACGGCGTTACATTTGCCCGCAAAGTTTTGGCCGAAGGCCGACCGCTCAAACGTGTTCGCGACCGGGACGATAAACTCGCATTCGACGAGAAAGCCTTCAACGAAGCGGCAGGCGCGCTGACCAAACGGTCGCGCGGGTTGGAAGCGCCGATGGCCTGCGTCCAGACCGTCCGCAACGCCTTCACCATGCCCTTCGACGAGGGGCTTGCCGCCGAGCGCGACCTGTTCATGAAGCTCATGACCGGCGATCAATCCAAGGCGCAGCGCCACATCTTTTTCGCCGAGCGGGAAGCGCTGAAAGTGCCGGACATGCCGGGCAGCACCAAGGCCCGGGACGTGGGCAAGGCTGCCGTGATCGGCGCTGGCACGATGGGCGGCGGCATCGCCATGTGCTTTGCCAATGTCGGCGTGCCGGTGACGCTGATCGAGACCAATGAGGATGCGTTGAAGCGCGGCCTGGCCGTCATCGAGAACAATTACCGCACGACGGCGGCGCGAGGCGGCATGACCGCGGAGCAGGCGGAAAAACGCGTCGGTCTCATCAAGGGCGCGATCGGCTTGGAGGCCGCCGCCGATGCCGATATGGTCATCGAAGCCGTGTTCGAGGATATGGCGCTGAAAAAGCAGATTTTCAGCACGCTCGACCGGATTGCGAAACCCGGCGCGGTGCTTGCCACCAACACATCCACCCTCGATGTGGACGAAATCGCCCGCGCCACCAATCGGCCTGCCGACGTTGTGGGGATGCACTTCTTCTCCCCCGCCAACGTGATGAAGCTTTTGGAGACCGTGCGGGGCAAGGCTACCTCGCATGAGGCGCTGAAAACCGCTGTCGAGACGGGTCGGCGCATCGGCAAGACCGGCGTCATCAGCGGCGTCTGCTTCGGCTTCATCGGCAACCGTATGTTGGGACGCCGCTCGACCGAAGCGGAGCGCATCATCCTGGAAGGCGCGCTGCCGCAGGAGGTTGATCAGGCCATTGTCGAGTTCGGCTTCCCGATGGGCGCGTTCGCCATGGCCGATCTTGCCGGCGTCGATGTGGGCTGGAGAGTCCGTCAGGGCACCGGCGCGAAAGCGGAAATTTCCGACGCGCTTTATGAGCTTGGCCGCTACGGGCAGAAGACCGGCAAGGGCTATTTTCTCTATGAGGAAGGGTCCCGCGTGCCGCGTCCCGACCCGGAAGTCGACGCGCTCGTAACAGCGGCTTCGAACCGCCTCGGCATCAAGCGCCGCCCGGTTTCCAAGGATGAGATCATCGAGCGCATGGTCTATCCGATGATCAACGAGGGCGCGCGCATTCTCGACGAGGGCATCGCCATGCGCCCCGGCGACATCGACGTGACCTGGGTCTATGGCTATGGCTGGCCGGCATGGCGCGGCGGTCCGATGTTCTATGCCGATCAGGTCGGCCTCAAGCACATCGCGGACCGTCTGAGCTTTTATGCCAGCCAGGTCGGCGACGAGACGCTTAAGCCCGCCCCGTTGCTGGTCAGGCTGGCGAGCGAAGGCAAAGGCTTCGGGTCACTCAGCGCCAAGGGGTAATTATGAGCCAGCGTCCGTTTCCCTGGGAGGGGTCCTACCCTCCGGGGCTCAGTTGGGATGCCCCTATCCAGATCACGACGATCCCCGCTTTGTTCGATAGAGCGGTGGCGGAATTCGGCGACCGTCCGTATATCGAGTTTCGCGGCCGCAAGATCAGCTTTGCCGAGCTTGGCGCGCAGGTTGGGCGGGCGGCGGCCGCCTTTATCGACCTCGGTCATGACCGGGACAAGCCGATCGCCCTTTATCTGCCGAATACCCCCTATCACCCGATTGGCTTCTTTGGCGCCCTCAAGGCCGGATCGAAGCTGGTGCATCTGAGCCCGCTCGATGCGGAACGCGAGCTGGCGCATAAGCTGAAGGACAGCGGCGCGCGCACCATCATCACCACCAATTTCCCGACCATGCTGCCGCTTTCTCTGAAGCTTTTAGACCAGGGGCTGGTCGACCGTGTGATCGTTGGCGACGATGCCGAATGGGGGCCATCCTCAATCCAGGTGCTTCCTATTCCTGACCGGCCGGGCGTCATCTCCTTCACCAAGCTGATCGAAACCGCGCCGCCTCCGCCCGCGGCCTGGCCCGAGACGAAGCCGGAAGACATCGCCCTGCTGCAATATACGGGCGGCACCACGGGAATGCCGAAGGGCGCAATGCTGAGCCACGGCAATCTGACCGCCACCTTGTCCATCTATGAAGCCTATGACGAGGTGATGCAGGCCCATTCCGAGCGGCGGACGCCCAAGGGCGAGGAGATCGTCATCGGCGTGCTGCCGCTGTTCCACATCTACGCGCTGACGACGATTTTGCTGCGCTGCCTCATGCGCGGCAGCCTCATTCTGCTGCGCATCCGGTTCGACCCGGAGCAAACCTTGCACGATATCGAACGGCTGCGCGCGACGGCCTTCCCGGGCGTTCCGACCATGTGGATCGCGCTCGTCAACCGGCCGGACATCACCCAGCGCGATCTTTCCTCGCTGACCTATTGCGCCTCGGGCGGCGCGTCGATGCCCGTCGAGGTCAAGCTGCGCTTCGAAAAGCTGACCGGGCATAAGCTGGGCGGCGGCTGGGGCATGACGGAAACCTCGCCCGCCGGAACCTTTATCCCTGTGATGCTGAGCACGGCCCCGCCCGCGACCATCGGCTTGCCGCTGCCCGGCTTGGAGATGGGCATCGTCGCGCTCGACGATCCGACGCGCGTGCTAGCCTCCGGCGAGGTCGGCGAATTGCGGATCAAGGGGCCGAACATCACGCGCGGTTACTGGAATCGGCCGGAGGAAAGCGCCACCGCTTTCGCCGACGGTTATTTCCTCACCGGCGATATCGGCTACATGGACGCGGACGGCTATTTCTTCATCGTCGACCGCAAAAAGGATATGATCATTTCGGGCGGCTTCAACGTCTATCCGCAGATGGTCGAGCAGGCGATTTATGAGCATCCGTGCGTCGAGGAAGTGCTGGTTGTCGGCGTTCCCGACGATTATCGCGGCGAGTCGGCGAAGGCGTTCATCAAGCTGAAGGCGGGCGCGTCCGGCTTTACGCTGGAGGATTTGCATCGCTTCCTGTCGGATAAGGTCGGCCGGTACGAAATGCCGGCGCAGCTCGAATTCCGCGAGGCGCTGCCGCGCACGGCGGTCGGCAAGCTCTCGAAGGTCGAATTGAAGCGCGAGGAGCGCGAAAAAGCGCTGGCCGCGCAGGACATATAAACAACGAGCCCAAGGAAACGCGCCATGGTTGATGCCGTCATCGTCTCCACCGCCCGCACCCCGATCGGCAAGGCGGTTCGCGGATCGTTCAATATCACGCATGGCGCCGAGCTTGGCGGCCATGTGATCGCTCATGCCGTGAAGCGCGCCGGGATCGAGCCGGGCGATGTCGAAGATGTCACGCTCGGCTGCGGCACGCCGGAAGGCGCGACCGGCGGCAACATTGCCCGCCAGGCGGCTTTGCGCGCGGGGCTTCCGGTCACGGCGGCGGCGCAGACGGTGAACCGCTTCTGCTCCTCCGGCTTGCAGGCCATCGCCATTGCCGCCCGCAGCATCATCGTGGACGGCGTGCCGGTCGCCATTGGCGGCGGACTGGAGTCCATCAGCCTGGCGCAGATGACGATGAACCGCTCGCATTTCGCCGATGAGTGGCTCGTCGAGCACAAGCCCGCCGTCTACATGCCGATGATCGAGACGGCCGACAGTGTCGCCAAGCGCTATAACATTTCGCGCGAGGCGCAAGACGAATATGCGCTGTCCAGCCAGCAGAAGACGGCGCGCGCGCAGCAGCAGGGCCTGCTTTCGGACGAGATCGTGCCGATGACGACGATGATGGCGGTCGAGAACAAGGATACGAAGGAGATTACCAAGCTCGAAGTCACCATTGAGCGCGATGAAGGCAATCGCCCCACCACCACGCTTGAAGGACTATCGGCCCTCAAACCTGTTCGCGGCGAGGAGCAATTCATCACGGCGGGCAATGCCAGTCAGCTCTCGGACGGGGCGAGCGCTTGCGTGCTGATGTCGGACAAGGAAGCGGCGCGCCGGAATATCACACCGATGGGCGTCTATCGCGGCTTCGTCGTCGCAGGCTGCGAACCTGATGAAATGGGCATCGGCCCGGTGTTCGCCGTGCCGCGCCTTTTGGAGCGCGCTGGCCTGAAGATGGACGACATCGACCTGTGGGAGCTGAACGAAGCCTTCGCCAGCCAGGTGCTCTATTGCCGCGACCGGCTCGGCATTCCGCCCGAAAAGCTGAACGTCAATGGCGGCTCGATCTCGATTGGCCACCCATACGGCATGTCCGGCGCACGTTTGACGGGCCATGCGCTGATCGAAGGCAAACGCCGCGGCGCGCGATATGTGGTCGTGACAATGTGCGTGGGCGGCGGTCAAGGCGCGGCGGGTTTGTTTGAGATCGTCTAGTGCTGAGGCCGCGCGCCGTCCGCAAAGAACTGAATGTTAGACCAAGTTAGGAAACGCCCATGCTGTCGCCCACCACAAAGAAAGCCGAAGACCTG
This sequence comes from Rhodomicrobium sp., assembly GCA_031399085.1. Lineage (GTDB taxonomy): Bacteria > Pseudomonadota > Alphaproteobacteria > Rhizobiales > Rhodomicrobiaceae > R-RK-3. The sequence continues at coordinate 13,533 of JANNOQ010000027.1, read as the reverse complement.
AAGCACCGCGTCATCGACTTCATGAACGAGCACGTCTACCCGGCGGAAAATGTCTTTGCGGAACAGCTCGACAACGCGCCGAGCCGCTGGTCGATTCCTCCCGTCATGGAGGAGCTGAAGGTCAAGGCGCGGGAGGTGGGGTTGTGGAACCTGTTCCTGCCGAAGCACGAGTTCAACGACGGGCTGACCAACGCCGAATATGCCGTGCTGTGCGAGGAGATGGGCCGCTCGCCGATTGCTCCGGAGGCGTTCAACTGCTCCGCGCCGGATACGGGCAACATGGAAACCATCGCCCGCTATGGCACGCAGGAGCACAAGGACCGCTGGCTGAAGCCGCTGATGGAAGGCCAAATCCGCTCCTGTTTCGGCATGACCGAACCGGCGGTTGCCTCGTCGGACGCCACCAACATCCAAACCTCGATCAAGCGCGATGGCGACGACTATGTCATCAACGGGCGCAAATGGTGGTCCTCCGGCGCGATGGACCCGCGCTGCAAGATCATCATCGTTATGGGCCTGACCAATCCCGATGGCCCCAAACATCAGCGGCAGTCGATGGTGCTCGTCCCTGCCGATACCCCTGGCGTGACGGTGATGCGTCCGCTGACGGTGTTCGGCTATGACGACGCGCCGCACGGCCATGCCGAGGTGAATTTCGAGAATGTGCGCGTGCCGGTGAGCAACATCCTGCTCGGCGAAGGGCGCGGCTTCGAAATCGCGCAAGGCCGGCTCGGGCCTGGCCGCATCCATCATTGCATGCGCTGCATCGGCATGGCGGAGCGGGCGCTGGAGGATATGTGCAAACGCGCCTTGTCCCGCGTCGCCTTCGGTCAGCCGATCGCCGATCACGGCATGACGCGGCATTGGATCGCCGAATCCCGCATGGACATCGACCAGGCGCGGCTGCTCACCATGCACGCCGCCCATGCGATGGACACGGTGGGCAATAAGGAGGCCCGTGCCGAGATCGCCATGATCAAGGTCGTCGCGCCGAATGTTGCCCAGCGCGTCGTTGATCGCGCCATCCAGGTGCATGGCGGCGGCGGCGTCAGCCAGGACTTTCATCTGGCCAAGGCCTACACCGGCGCCCGCTCGCTGCGTCTTGCCGACGGGCCGGACGAGGTCCATCGTGAGACGGTCGCCAAGATCGAATTGGCCAAACACATGAACCGGGGGCCGGAGCGCCATGCAGGCTGAGGAGCCCGTCGGGCCAAGCGAAGCCGGGCACGAACCTCTATCGGAGACCGTGGAGGTTCGCGCGGCCCATCGCTTCGACACGGCCGAGTTGGAAAAGCTGCTGACGGCCAAGCTCGGCGCGCGGATGACCGGCATCCGTCAGATGCGCGGCGGGCAGTCCAACCCGACCTTCATCCTCGACACCGACCAAGGCGAGTTTGTCATGCGCAAGCAGCCGCCCGGCAAGCTGCTGCCCTCCGCCCATGCGATCGACCGCGAATACCGGGTGCTCTCCGCGCTGGGCGGGGCGGACGTGCCGGTCCCGAAGATGTATTTTTTCTGCGAGGACCGTGACGTCGTTGGCACGCCGTTTTACGTCATGGAGCGGATGCGCGGACGCGTCTTTTGGGCGCCGACGCTGCCGGAAGTTCCCAAGGAGGAGCGCCGCGCGATCTATTTCGGCCTGATGGAGGCCCTCGCCAAGCTCCACACGGTCGATTACAAGGCGGTCGATCTTACCGATTTCGGCAAGCCGGGTAGTTATTTTACGCGCCAGATCGCCCGCTGGTCGAAGCAGTGGGAAGGCTCGCAGACCGACGGGCGCACCAACCCCTCCATCGACAAGCTCGTCGATTGGCTGCCGAGGAACGTCCCCACCGGCGACGACGAGACCGTCATTGTGCACGGCGATTTCCGTTTCGACAATATGATGTTCCATCCCACCGAGCCGCGCGTCATCGGCATTTTCGATTGGGAGCTGTCGACGCTCGGCCACCCGATGGCCGATCTCGCCTATACCTGCATCCGCCACAACATGCCCTCGAATGCCTATGACGGGCTGGTCGGCCTCGATCTCGACGCGCTTGGCATTCCGGAGCAGCAGGAGCTCGTCGATGTCTATAATGCCCGCACCGGGCGCTCGGCCAATATTACGCCGTTCCATGTCGCCTTCTGTCTTTTCCGCCTCGCGGTGATCCTCGAAGGCGTGGTGGCGCGCGCGCGCGCGGGCAACGCGTCGAACGCCTCGGCGATCACGATGGGGCCGGTCGCGACAATACTCGCCGACAGCGGCTGGCGGCTGGTTAGCTGAGATTAGCCTGCTAAAAGCGCGATAAGAACGAAAGATAGGGAGGTCTCATGCAAGATCCATTTCGCCTGGACGGCAAGGTCGCGATCATCACCGGTTCGAGCCGGGGCATCGGGCGTGCGAGCGCTGAAATCATGGCGCGGATGGGCGCCAAGGTCGTGATTTCCAGCCGCAAGCCGGAGCCTTGCGAGGAAGTCGCCGCCGGGATCAGGGCGGAAGGCGGCGAGGCGACCGTCATCCCCTGCAACATCTCGCGCAAGGATGAGGTTGAGGCGCTGGTTGCCAAGACCAAGGCGCATTGGGGCCAGATCGACATTCTGGTTTGTAACGCGGCTGTCAATCCCGCCTATGGCCCGATGAGCGATCTCACGGACGATGCCTTCGATAAGATCATGGGCGCGAATGTGAAGAGCAATCTATGGCTCTGCAACCTCGTCATGCCGGATATGGCAAAGCAAGGCGGCGGCGCGGTTGTGATCGTATCGTCGATTGCGGGCTTGCGCGCCTCGCCGATGATCGGGGCGTACGGGATTTCCAAAGCCGCCGATTTCTCGCTCGCGCGCAATTTCGCGGTCGAATACGGCCCGCATAATGTGCGCATCAACTGCCTCGCGCCGGGCCTGATCAAGACCGATTTCGCCAAGGCGCTTTGGGACGACGAGAAAGCCGCCGCCCGACGCAACGCGATGACGCCGCTGCGCCGCATCGGCGCGCCGGACGAGATGGGTCCGGTCGTGGCATTTCTGGCGGCTCCGGCGTCGAGCTACATCACAGGACAGGTCATCGTCGCGGATGGCGGCGTGACGATTGCCTGAGCTTTAATTGATATGCCTCGTCTAAACAGCCGTGGCGGGCCGCGCGGTCAATGAAGCCGAGGCATTGGCTGCCAGATTAATGGTATTTGCCAATTACGCTTCCGGCATGCGTGGACGCAGGTTAAAAGAGATTAAGTTTATGTAAATCATCTGTAAATCCGTGTGAATGCGGGGGTAACACACGCCATGTCGGTTTTGGAGAGCGGCTTTGCGGGATGCACATAACTGGCGCTATGATCCGCCGGCATATCCACCTGATGGGTCGGATGGATCGTTTGTCGTTCTCATATTTATTATTATCTTTATTATAGCGCTGATTTGTATTTTTAATTCCACCCCGGAGAAAGACAAAAAGAAAGAAGAAAAAACTCTTCGCCAGGAGATCGACAATATTTTTACTGATCTTAAAGCCAGCGCGATCATGTTCAAGCGCGACGAAGCCATCGCTTCTCTCGATAAAGCCAGAGACAAGGTTTCGGACGTTTTGGAAAAGCGAAACCTCTTCAAATGAACGACCACCTCTGAGACACCTCGACACCGGCTTCAATCGGAATTCCATAGCAACAAGCGGATAGCCGGCAGCGCGCCAAACGGTTACGGTCCGCCCAAACCGATAGGCGGAGGACCTCAAGGATGGCGGCGCCATTACGGCTTGGCACGCGGGAATGGCTGTTGCTGATCGTTCTATCCGTGCTTTGGGGCAGTTCGTTCTTCTTCTCGGCGATTGCGGTCAAACAGATTGAGCCGTTCACCCTCGCCTTTCTGCGCATGGCGCTCGCAGCGCTTGCGCTCGGCGTCGTCGCGGCGGCGATGCGTGTGACGCTGCCGAAAGGGCGCGCGGTCTGGGTGGGCTTCATCTTCCTCGGCATCTTCGGCACCGCCGTACCCTTCTCGCTCATCTATTGGGGGCAAACCGAGATCAGCGGGGGCCTGACCTCGATCTTGAACGCCACAATCCCGCTGTTCACAATCCTGATCGCGCATTTCACCACCGCCGACGAAAAGCTCTCCGCGCGCCGGGTCGCAGGCGTGCTAGCCGGGATGGCGGGCGTCGCGGTCATCATCGGCCCGTCCGCCCTTTCCGGCGCGGGCGAAAGCGCGCTGCTTGCCGAAGCGGCCATTCTTGGCGCGGCCCTGTGCTATGCGAGCGTCAGCATCTTCGGCAAACGATATCGGGAGGTGCCGCCGGTCGTGATCGCCTGCGCCCAGCTCGCAATCGGGGCCATCGCTATTCTGCCGGTGATGTTGGTCTTCGGCGATCCATTCGGCGGGCCGGTACCGGACGCTGCCACCATCGCGGCGGTTGCCGCGATCGCGCTGTTGAGCACCGCCCTCGCCTTCATCATCTATTTTCAGATTTTGGCGGCGGCAGGGGCGACAAATGTGGTGCTGGTCACGCTACTCGTTCCCGTCAGCGCGATCTTGCTCGGCAGCCTGATTCTCGGCGAGACCCTCGCGCTGAGGCATTTCGCCGGCCTCGCATTCATCGCCCTCGGCCTCATCGTCATCGACGGGCGGTTGTTGAACTCTTTCCGCAGAACGCGAACCGCCCGCGATGCGTCTGGCTTGACACCGCCGCCCGTGTTAAAGGACGCGCGAAATCTCTAGAGCGCGAGCCTGCCATGTCCGACCAACCGTCCGCCACGCGTACCGAAACCGACAGCTTCGGCTCGCTCGAAGTCGCAACCGACAAATATTGGGGCGCGCAGACGCAGCGCAGTCTGGGCAATTTCAAGATCGGCGGCGAGACCATGCCGCTGCCGCTGATCCGAGCGCTCGGCATTGTCAAGAAATGCTCGGCGCTGACCAACGCGGCGCTCGGCACGCAGGACGAGGCGCTCGCCAAGGTCATTGCGGATGCGGCGCAGGAGGTCATCGACGGCAAGCTCAACGCGCATTTCCCGCTCGTTGTCTGGCAGACCGGCTCGGGCACGCAGTCGAACATGAACGCCAATGAAGTGATCTCGAACCGGGCCATCGAAATGCTGGGCGGCGAGATGGGGTCCAAGAAGCCGGTGCATCCGAACGACGATGTCAACCGCTCGCAGTCCTCCAACGACACCTTCCCGACCGCCATTCACATCGCGGCGGCGGAAGAGGTGAGCCGCACGCTGCTTCCCGCGCTCGACCATATCGCGCGCGCGCTTGAGGAGAAATCCGCCGCCTGGATGGGCATCGTCAAGATCGGCCGCACCCATCTGCAGGACGCGACGCCAATGACGCTGGGCCAGGAATTTTCCGGCTATGCCGCGCAAATGCGGCTCGGCATCGAGCGGGTGAAGGCGGCGCTGCCGAGAATTTGCATGCTAGCGCAGGGCGGCACGGCGGTGGGCACCGGAATCAACTGCCCGCCGGGCTTCGCCGAGCGGTTCGCCGAGGAGGTTGCAAAGCTGACGGGCCTGCCCTTCGTGACCGCGCCGAACAAATTCGAGGCGCTTGCGTCGAACGACGCGGCCGTGGAACTCTCCGGCGCGCTCAACGTGCTGGCGGTCAGCCTGTTCAAGATCGCGAGCGATATCCGCCTGCTCGGCTCCGGCCCGCGCTCCGGCATCGCCGAGCTGTCGCTGCCGGAAAACGAGCCGGGCTCGTCGATCATGCCCGGCAAGGTCAACCCGACGCAGTGCGAGGCCATGACAATGGTCTGCTGCCAGGTGATCGGCAACCATATGACCGTAACGATGGCGGGCAGTCAGGGCCATTTCGAGCTGAACGTGTTTAAGCCGGTGATCGCCTATAATCTGCTGCAGTCGATCAAGCTGCTTGCCGAAGCCTCGGTCAGTCTGACGGACAATTGCATTAACGGCATCGAGCCGAATTTGGCCCGCATCGCCGAGCTGATGGAGCGTTCGCTGATGCTGGTTACCGCGCTCGCTCCTAAGATCGGCTATGACAAGGCAACCGAGATTGCCAAGGCGGCGCACAAGCACGGCACAACGTTAAAGCAGGAAGCCTTGCGGCTCGGCTATGTCAGCGAGGCCGATTTCGATGCGATCGTCCGGCCCGAGACAATGGTCGGGTTGGGCGTCTGAGAATGCCGAGGCTCAGCCCGGCGTCCGCCGATGCCCTAGCTTCGGGCGATTTGCTGGATGGGTGGGATGCCTCGGCCGCGCAGAAGCCGCGCAAGCGGTCGCTGGCCATTGCCGGACACCGCACCTCGATTTCGCTGGAGCAGCCGTTCTGGGATGGACTGCGGGCGCTCGCTTTGGAGAAGGGTCTGCCGGTGGCGGTCCTAGTTGCGGCGATCGACGCGGTGAGAGGCGAGGCCAGCCTGTCGAGTGCGATCAGGCTGTTCGTCTATGATCGCCGGCCCGCTCCGTAGATTTCGGGAGTGGCGACCCGCAAATCGCGCGAAAACGCGACTCTTAAATCTCTAATCCTCGGAATTGATCCCGCCGCGCGAATAGCCCTGGGCGCGATATAGCGTATCGGCACCATTGTAGTTGTTGCGCGGCGCGCCTTGCTTTGAGCCGAGGACGTCTTGAATCTGCGACTCAAAGCTGCCGGGACCCGGAGACCCAGTCTGCGGCTCGGCGCGCCAAGGATTTGCCGGTGGTTTGTCGGTGACCTCCGTGCCGGTCGACCATCCGCTCGGGGGCCCAGCTGGAGCTGGGCTGGCACCCTGAGTCGCCGCATTGGCGGGAGCAGGATCGGTCCCAGGCGCATCCAGATCCACGGGCGGACCGCGCAAGAGCGATTGTGACGGGATGGTCTGCGCCGGCGCGGTTTCCACTCCGGGCTGGCGGGCCGCGTTCGGGCCCGTCGTGCGCGAGGTGGCGGGCGCGCGAGCCGGTCCGCGCGGCTGGTCGAGCTTTTCAAGCCGCTCAATATCCTGGTCCATGCGCTTGATCGAAAGGAACCGCTCGAATTGGTCGGCATAAAGCTGCGGTTTGAGTTCGGTGAAGCCTGCGAGCGGTCCCGCGAAAACCAGCCGCACCGGCGGCAGGCGCTGCCCATCCTCGACCTTGCCAGTGAAAGCCACGTCCCACTCGCTGTCGAGCCGCAGGGACGGCAAATCAACAATCAATCCAGCCTTGGCGCTGTAGTCCTCGCCCTTAAATTCCACCTCCTGCAAGCGCAGGACGCCATCCTTGACGAGAATGGGGGTGGTGACGGCCGCATAGGGCTGGCTGCCCTGGCGGAAGTCGCCGTCGAGCAGGGCGGCGAGACGCTGCTTTTCCGGGATCTCCTGTTTCAAATAGGTGCTTGCGGCTTTTTTCAGCACGGAGGGCGACAGACCGTGGAGTGTGCCTTTGCCCAGCTTGAGCTGACCCGTGCCCGAGAGCACCGCGATCAGGCCGCGCGGGCTGAAGCCCTGACCTTCGAGCGAAAGCTCGAAATCGGCCTTGCCTTTGGCCAGTTCAACGCCGTTCGTTGCCCGGGTAATGCCGGCAAGATCGGTATTGTCGAGTTTCAGTTTCCCATCGAAGGCCGCGCGGCCCTGCAGCGCTTTGAGCGTGCCGGAGGCTGCAAAGGTTCCGCCTTGAAGGCGTCCATCCAGCCGGGACACCGTCAGCGCGCCGGATTGCAGCGAAGCCTCGACTTGGCCATCGCTCAGCGTCAATTGATCGGAGATTGAGATCGTCGGAGCCTTCAACTTGAGTGTCCCGTCGGCCGATTGAAGCGCGGCAAGCGCGAAGGCTTGGTTCGGCCAGAAACTGACCCCGCCGCCGCTCGCCGCATCAGCGATTTGGGCGCTCAGGTCTTGGCGGTCCCAATCGACCAGATAGGCGGCGATCTTGGGCAGCGCGACTGAAGCGGCATTGATGTCCATCCTTGCCATGGGCCGCTCGCCCGCCATATCGACCTCCGCCGTGCCCCGCACCGTCTCGCCGCCGATCTTGAGAGCAAGATCGGCGATGCGATATTTGGCGGCTTCCTTGGAAATCGCCGCGCGAAGGTCGATGGCGCCAGTGACCGGCGTGCCTCCCGGCGAGAGTCGCAACATGGACAGCGCCGTCGCCGCCTGCGCCGCGCGCATTTCGAGATTGCCGTTAAACGCCCAATCCGGCTCCGCTAACGGCATGATTCGGCCCTCGAAATTACCGCGCGCCTGCGCAGTTTGCAGTTCAATGCGGCTGACCAGCCCGGATTTCATTGGTCCCAGCGCAGAAATCTTTAAATAGCCAGCCCCGGTTTGCGCGGCCTCGCCGAGCGGGACTTCGGGCGCAAGCTGGGCAATAAGGCGGCGGCCATCCGCATTGCCGATCACCCCGTTCACATCGACTTCCGCGTTCCGCAAGTCGCCAAGATCGCCGACAAGCCGCCCGGTAAAGGTCAGCTCGCTTCCGGCGGCGCTGCCCGCGAGCGTCAGCTTAAGCAATCGCTCCTTGGCGGCGGCATTGAGATTGCCTTTAAGACGGAAGGGCGCGAGCGCTTCGATGCGCCGGCGCGCACCCGAGCCGAGCGCCGTCCAGCCGGCGAGCCGCGCCAAATTCGTCACGGATTGCGCCGACGGTGCGTCGATCGACAGATTGAGCGCGCCATCCGGCTTGCTGTCGAAGCCGGTGATCCGCCCGTCTGCTTTGACCTTGAGGCCATCAGTTGTGACTAGGTTCAGCTCCTTGATGTCAAAAGTGCCGTTCTCATAGCGGAAGGCCGAGCGCACATCACGGGCCTCTAGCTCGGGAAGCTGAAGCTGCGTAATCAGCAGGCTGACATTGGACTGGTCAGCCTTGAACACAGTTTGCAGAACATCGGCAAGGTTGGTCTTTCGGGTCGGCACCGTCTCGGCGGTCCAGTCGACATTCGCCCGATAAGGCTCGATGGCGACGGCGGGGACAGCGTCGGAAGCGCCGGCAGAAGCCCGCGCCGCTCCTCCATAAAGTGTGCGCAGGTCGAGCCGCTCACTTTGCAGTGCGAGGAGCAACTTGGACTCCGCGCCATAATCGTGGACAAGATCGACGGTAAAGGACGAGTCTCCCAGTGCTCCAGTGGCTTCGCGGAAGGCGAGCCGCGCGGGGCTGAGCGTCATGCCGCCCGCGAGCGAAAAGCGCTGCGCATCGCCCGCATCGACAACTCCGAGCGAAGGCGCCGACCAGCGCATCAGCCGGGAAAGGCTCTTGCCAGTTAGTTTGAAGTCGCCGTCGAAGCCGAGCTTGTCGCCGGCGGGCAATGCCCCCTTGAGGTCAATATCGGTCTCGCCGGGAAGGCGCGCCACGAGCGTGTCGATCCGCCAGCCGCCCGCATCATGTGAAGCGGTGAAATTCAAGCCCTCGATGAGGTCACCGCCAAGGCCCGCCTGTTGGATCTTCGCTTTGATCTCGCCCTGGCGCGGTTTGAAGGCCCAGCCCTCGAAAAGCCGGGGCAACGCCGCGATCGCCTCGATTGGCGAGGGTCGCACGTCGCGCGCATCGGAGCGCAGCATTTGGTCGATGTCGAACCAGGTAGACTCGACCGTCAGATCGAGTTGGGGCGTTTTGCCCCAAGACGCAAAGGCGCTGCCGGTGAAGGATTGCGGACGGTCGTCCTGGGTCAAGGTCAGCGCGATGTCGTCGAGCTTGGCGTCATCCAGTGTGATCTTGCCGGCGGCGCGCATTTCGATCGCCTTGCCCGCCATCGGTTCGGCGAGCTGGCCGGTCTTGGCCGTCTTGGCCGTGGTATCGAGCGCCAGCCTGGCCGCCACCGGCCCCACATATTGGATCGGCCCGTCCAGCCCCTTGAGGTCGCCGTCGAGCTGGTAAAGGCTGACACCGTCTGCGGAGCGGATCGAGGCCTTCAAGCGAAGGCCGGCATCCTCGCGCAGCTTACCGCCTGAAAGCCGAAGCTCCCGGTCGCCGCCTCCAAGGTTTCCCATGCCGTTGAAGCGGAAGGGGCCTGTCAGGCTTTCGGCCGAGAAGGTGCCGGAGATATGATCGATCCGGGAGGGCGCTTCCCGGTCCCGCCGCAGTTCAATGGCCCCATTCTTGATGCCGACATTGCTCAGCACGATCTCGCGAACGGGGAGGGGAATGTCGAGGCCTTGCGGACCGATGCTCTGCCAGGAACCCTCGCCGAATTCGTCGACCTTGAGCCGGATGATGGGTTGGTCAAGCTCGATCGACTTGGCCTCCATCGTGCCGCTCAGGAGCGGCGGCAGGGCCAGAACAACGTTCAGCCCCTCAATATCGGCGAAAGGCCGCTCGAACTTTCCGAACTCGTCGGCGATTCGCAGGCCGCGCAGGCTGAGCGTCGGAACGGGTAGGACGGTGAGATCGACTTTACCCTCGATGCGCACCGGGCGGCCGACAACCTTCGCCGCCTGCTCCTCGAATGCTGCCTTATAGTCGTTCCAATCGACGAAATAGGGCAGGGCAAGCAGAGCGGCGAGCGTGGCTACGATGACCGTTGCAAGGGCAGCGAGAAGCGAACCCAACGAAAACCTCCAGCCCTAATCGGCAAGCTACGATCCTTGCCGATCAGGCTCGGAACAATAGGGCAACCTTACGGCAAATCAATAATCTTACCCGGATTAAAAATGTTATCCGGGTCAAGCGCCTTCTTTATGGCGGCCATGACGGCGACGCCAGGGCCGTGCTCTTTCCCCAAGAATTTTATCTTGCCCATGCCGACGCCGTGCTCGCCGGTACAAGTTCCGCCCATGTCCAGCGCGCGTTCAACCAGCCGGTCATTGAACTTTTCAACGCGCACGACTTCTTCCGGGTCGTTTACATCCATGAGAATCAGCACGTGGAAGTTGCCGTCTCCGACATGCCCGACGATCGGTGCGATCAAATCCATCGAGGCGATATCGGCATAGGTTTGCCCGACGCATTCGGCCAGGCGCGACAGCGGGACGCAGACATCGGTTACGAAGGCGGATGCGCCCGGGCGCAGCGCCAGCCCGGCCCAATAGGCGTCATGCCGCGCCTGCCAGAGCCGGTTGCGGTCTTCGGTGCGTTCAGCCCATTCGAGCGGTCCGCCATCCTCGGCCGCCGCCAGTTCCTTGAAGATCTCCACCTGTTCGACCGTTGCGGCGCGGGTGCCGTGAAATTCCAGAAACAGCGTCGGGGCTTCGGCAAGCGCAAGCTTTGAATAGCTGTTGACCGAGCGGATGGTGAGCGGGTCAAGCAGCTCGATGCGGGCGAGGCCCAGGCCGAGCTGGATCGCGCCCGTCACCGTGCGGCACGCGCCGTCGAGGGTCTTGAACGGGCAGACGGCGGACAGCACCGTCTCGGGCACACCGAAGAGTTTTAAGGTCAGCGCGGTGATGATGCCGAGCGTGCCTTCGGAGCCGACCAGGAGCCGTGTCAGATCGTAGCCGGCGGAGGATTTGCGCGCCCGGCCGGCGGTGCGAATGACACTGCCGTCGGCCATGACGGCGGTTAGGTTCAGCACACAATCGCGCATGGTGCCGTAGCGGACGGTTGTGGTGCCGGAGGCGCGTGTCGCCGCCATGCCGCCGAGCGTTGCGTCCGCGCCGGGATCGACCGGGAAGAAGAGCCCGGTATCGCGCAAATGCGCCTCCAGCTCCTTGCGGGTTATGCCTGGCTCGACTTCGCAGTCCATATCGTCCGTGTTCACCGACAGCACCCGCTTCATGCGTGCGAAATCCAGGCATACTCCGCCGCGCGGGGCGTTCAGATGGCCCTCCAGGGAAGTGCCGGCGCCGAAAGGAATTATGGGCGTGCGGCTCGCCCGGCAAAGATTGACGATCTCCACGACGTCATCGGTGCTTTCAGGAAAAATGACAGCCTCGGGCGGCTGATTGGGAATCCAGGTCGTGGTATGGGCGTGTTGTTGGCGGAAGGCAAGGCCGTCGGCATAGCGCGGACCAAAGCGCAGCTTTAGCGCCGCGAGGGTGGCCGTGTGATTATTGGTTCGGTTGTTGTTGGCAGGCGCGGCTTCGGCGATGGTCATGGGCTTGCTCCCGGATCGCGGCGCGTTAAGCGCACTGTCTGGCTAGGGCCATGATAGCGGGAAAGCCGGGATTGGGCTAATGGACAGACCTGTCACGGCGCGAACTGGCGCCAAGCAATCAACTCGCACTGAAACAGTCTTGCTGCACTGCGAATACTTATGCTGCACCTGCGAGCACGTCACACATCCAGTTGCAGTTCTATCAACTCCTGGTACGCCTAAAGTCGTGTTTCACTTACCTCCACCCTCGCCTACTATCTCAGCGGCTTGTTAGTGCCGTGCCTGATTATGGGGATTTTCAGTGTACGTCGTTGCCGCCCAGTCTATCTAGGGAAGGATTCAATCGTGGAAAGTGAAAATACGGAACGTCATTGGTCTGCGACCAAGATGTTGATGTTTTTTATGCTGTTCCTTTGGCTTGTATTTAGTTTCGGTGTTCACTTCTTTGTGAAAGACCTGAATACAATACAATTCTTAGGATTCCCGCTCGGCTTCTACATGGCCGCACAGGGTTCGCTCATCATATTTGTTCTGATGCTGTTTTGGTTTGCGTATGCGCAAGACGGTATCGACCGCAAATATGGCGCCGCTGAAGACTAGGCCCAGGGGAGCAACAAATGTCAACGCCAACTCAAGAGAAGTCGTCGGGCGATTTTGTATCGAATCTCGGCAAAATTTACGGTTTTTATACGGGCGGGTTCTTCGCCTTCGTGCTGCTGCTAGCCGTTCTAGAACAGGTCGGGGTGCCGAACTATATCATCGGCTATCTCTTCGTGTTCCTGACCCTAGCGGTTTATGCCTTCATCGGCATCATCACAAGAACGCAGCAGGTCTCCGAATATTACGTGGCGGGGCGGCGGGTGCCGGCCTTCTACAACGGCATGGCGACCGGCGCCGACTGGATGTCGGCGGCGTCTTTCGTCGGCATGGCCGGTTCGCTGTTCCTGCTTGGTTATGACGGCTTGGCCTTCGTGCTCGGCTGGACGGGCGGCTACGTGCTCGTTGCCATCTTCGTCGCGCCTTACCTGCGCAAATTCGGGGCTTACACGGTTCCGGACTTCCTCTCCGAGCGCTTCGGCGGCAACCTTGCCCGCTTCCTCGGCGTGATCGTGCTGGTTTGCTGCTCCTTCACCTATGTGACGGCGCAGATTTACGGCACGGGCCTGATCGCGTCGCGCTTCTTGGGGATGGACTTCACCGTCGCGGTCTATGTCGGCCTCATCGGCATTTTGCTCTGCGCCATGCTGGGCGGGATGCGCGCCGTGACGTGGACGCAAGTTGCCCAGTACATCGTGCTGATCGTCGCCTATCTGACGCCGATCATCATCCTGTCGTCGCAGAAATACGGCTTACCTTTCCCGCAATTTACCTATGGTCAGGCTATTGCGGACATCACGGCCCGCGAGCAGGAGATGATCGCCCAAGGTCTCGCGACCGCCGCCAATCTGAAGCCGCATATTCAGCCTTTCCTCACTTACGATCCGCTGAATTATTTCGGCCTGATCTTCTGCCTTATGGTCGGCACGGCCTCCTTGCCGCACATCCTGATGCGCTACTTCACGACGCCGAGCGTGCGTGAAGCCCGCCAGTCCGTTGCCTGGTCGCTGTTCTTCATCTTCC
>JANNOQ010000026.1:0-7239 GCA_031399085.1 Rhodomicrobium sp. | reverse complement strand
AGGCGTGCTCGCAAGCATGCTCGTGGACCATCCGGACGGCGCGCTCACGCACCTCCGGCGAATACTTCGGCTGGGTCTTCTGCTTGCTCATGGCTCCATCCTCTCAACGAGTGGAGCCTCCGGCAAACCCGGGGCGGTTCATCGCGAGCGAGCAGCACCGCGACATCGCGCGATCCAAAACCCAGGGAGATATGTTCAAATGGCGTGTCGTCGACATCCAGGAGGGCCGAATCGCCATTCTCGTCGATGATGTCGCAAGTGGCGCCGGCGGGCTGACGGCTGAGCGGGGTGAGTTCGGTTGGCTGGGTCGCGTAACGTACGACGATCTCCAGCTTGTCGAAGATGGACATGAGTAGACCTTCCATTGCCTAGGTTACTTTATGTGCTGGGATTAGTGCGCGCCGCTGGTGTCAATCGGGCCCTTCGGCTTCGGCACGAACCAGATGAGCATGCCCGCGAAGAGAAGGCAGATGGCGATCACGCCGAACATGTTCAGCGTCGCCAGCATGACGCTCTGGCTTTCGACAACGCTTGTCATGGCCTGGGTGGCGACATCGCGCGGGACGCCGCTAGAGGCAAGGCCTTCAAGAACCATGTTGTCGTTGTGCATGGCGCCGGCGAGCTCGGTCTGATTCTGGCGCATCGCATTGGACCACCCGGTCTGCACAAGCGAAGTCGCGAAGGCGCCGGCGAGCGTGCGCATGAAGTTAGACATGCCCGCCGCATTGGCTTGTTCGGAAGGATCGACGCTCGCCATTGCGAGGCCCGTCACGGGGACGAAGAACATCACCATGAACACACCGGTGATGAGTGTGGGCAGCGCCATCTGCAGGAAGGTGACGTCGGTATTGAAGCCCATGCGCCACATCATGATAAGGGCGAAGCCCACGAGCCCGAGAAAGACGATCAGTCTGGGATCGTACTTTTCGACCGCTTTGCCGACGATCGGGGAGCAGATGACGGCTAGGATTCCCATGATGCCGGTCGCGTAGCCGGCCCAAGTCGCGGTGTAGCCCATGTTCGATTGCAGCCAGAGCGGCACGATGACGAGGCTGGCGAAGAAGGCGCCGAAGCCGACGGCATAGGTTGTTGCTGCTGCAGTGAACCCGGGGTGACGGAAGATTCGCAGATCGACGATCGGGTTCTTCTCAGTCAGCTCCCAAATCACGAAAGCAGCGAAACCGATCGCGGCGATGGCGGCCAAGATACGGATTTCTTCTGAATTGAACCAATCGTGGTTGCGGCCTTCGTCGAGCATGATCTGCAAGGCGCCGACCCAGATGACGAGCAGGATTAGACCGATCTTGTCGATTGTGGCGCGCATGGTCGGGTCGGCTTGTCCGCGCAGCAGGAAGAACACAGTCAATCCGCCAGCGGCTGCAATCGGCACTTTGATAAAGAAAATCCATTCCCAACCGATGCTATCGCAGATGATGCCGCCCAGGATTGGGCCAGCCACGGGACCGACGAGAGTGGTCATCGCCCAGATCACCGTCGCGAACGTGGCCTTCTCTTTCGGGAAGATGCGCAAAAGCAGCATCTGCGAAAGCGGCATGATCGGGCCGCCGACCAAGCCCAACAGCACACGACCGCCAATCAGCATGCCCATCGAAGAGGCCAATCCGCAGAAGAGCGAAAGAACCGCAAAGCTCAAATAACAAGCGATGAAGACGCGCTGCGCGCCGAAGCGGTTCGCCAGCCAGCCTGTAAGCGGCACGGTGATGGCTTCCGCAACCGCGTAGGACGTGATCACCCACGTGCCTTGCGAGGAGGAAACGCCGAGTGCGCCGGCGATCGTCGGAATAGAGACATTGGCGATCGTGGTGTCGAGCACGACCAGAAAGTTGCCAAGCCCGATCGCGATCGCGGCGAGGATCAGCATGGCGCCAGTCAACGGCGCTGCCGGTTCGGGCGCGAGCCGCGCCGTTGCTGTGAGCGACATGTGATCTATTCCTGGGTGTTGGAGACGTCGATATCGACTTCCATCGAGAGCCCGACGCGCAGCGGATGTTCGATGAGTTTTTCGGGATCAAGCGCGATGCGGACGGGCAGACGCTGAACAACACGAATCCAATTTCCGGTGGCGTTTTGAGCCGGCACGACCGCGAAGGCAGCGCCAGTGCCGCCGGAAAAGCCGACCACGCGGCCCTCGTACTCGACGTGTTCGCCGTAGAGTTCAGACACCAAAGTCACGGGTTGCCCCGGTCTCACACGGGCGAGCTGCGATTCCTTGAAGTTCGCATCGACATAGACGTCTTGAATCGGCGTCACGACCATAAGCATGGCGCCCGGCTGCACACGCTGGCCCACCTGCACTTGGCGGCGCGAGATCACGCCATCGACCGGCGCGCGGATGATCGTACGGTTAAGGTCCACGCGCGCCTGATCACGCGCGGCGCCGGCGATCCGCAGGTTCGCATTCGCCACGTTGAGGGCGTTGCGCGCCGCGGTCAGTTCATCCTGGGAGACGGAGCCGGATGCCCCCAAGTTCTCGCGGCGGCGTAAGTCGATCTGCGCCTTTTGTCGGTCAGCCTCCGCAGCGGCAAGGCGCGCCTGCGCGCTGGCAAGAGCCAGTCTCGCGTCGGTGTCATCGAGACGAACCAAAACGTCGCCGCGGCGGACGCTTTGCGTATCCTGAACGAGCACCTCGCGCACGGGTCCGCCGATCAGGGGTGTCACCTGCGCGACATCGGCGCCGACATAGGCGTTGTCGGTCACGACGTGGCGCGAAGCGAAAAGCGTATCGTAGGCGTAGGCGCCGCCGCCTAAGGCAATGACGCTTGCCGCCAACCCGATGAACAGCGACTTGCGCTTCGAGGTAAGATTTGCTTTCGGCGCTGCGGGCTCCGCTTCCAAGGCAGCGCCGCGAGCGGGCGTGTGCGCGGCATCGTTATCGGAGTCGGGGCGCTCGAGAAGATCAGTCGCGTGTGACATGGGTAAGTTCTCCTTCAGGATTGGAAGCCGCCGCCGAGCGTGCGCACGAGCGCGACGTCGAGGGTGAAAGCTCTGGATTCAAGCTGAGTCAGATGGAGCCGTTGCTCGACCAAGCGATTCTCGATGGTGAGCACATCGATGTAGGTGGAGAGGCCCTGTTCGTAGCGATTGCGTGCGACGCGATAGGCGTCCTCCGCGGCGGCGACGCCTTCACGCGAGGCAGCAAGTTGCGCTTGCAGGGAGCGCTGGTCCGAAAGGACATCCGCGACATCTCGCAGCGCATCAATTATAGTATGGTTGTAAAGGCCGACGGCTTCGTCGTACTGCGCGTGGGCGCCGCGATAGGCGTTCTCCAGTCGGCCCGCGCTGAAAATCGGCAGGCTTATCGCGGGTCCCACTTGGCCAAAGCGTGAGTCGGCCGATGACAAGGTGTCCAACCCGATCGTCTGGAGCCCCACAAGCGCGGTGAGGTTGATGTTCGGGTAGAAGTCCGCGCGCGCCACGTCGATCCGCCGCGCCATCGCCTCTACGCGGGCGCGCGCCGCGACGATGTCGGGACGACGTCCGACCAAGGCCACGCCTGCGTCCGCTGGCAGGCCGAATGCGTTCAGTGTGATTTCCTTGGGCGCCAAGATCGCCAGACCGCGATCCGGGCCCCGGCCCAACAACGCCGCGAGCGCGTGGCGGCTTCTCAAGATGGCGCCGTCAATCTCCGCTACGACCGAGCGCGCCGCGGCGGTTTCGGCCCGCGCCTGCGCCAATTGTCCTTCGTGTTCGAGTCCCGCATCGAGGCGTTGCCGCACCAGACGTTCGCTGCCTTCGCGGAGCTCAATGATGCGTGCGGCGGCGCGGCGCTCGGCAGAGAGTTTCGCGAACTCCGCGTAGGTCTGTGCAATCGCCGTAGAAAGTTGCAGTCGCGCCGCCGCGTCTTCGGCGCGCGCCACTTCAACCTGGGAGGTCGCCGCCGCGATCGACGCGCGATTTCGGCCAAAGAAGTCGAGTTGATAGGTGAGGCTGGCGCCAACGCGCGCCTCATCATTCCAGTCAGTGTCGATAAGAGGCGTGAACTGGTCCGGAAGTCCCATCGCATTGGCGCTGCGCTGGACGCTCCCGACCGAGCCTTCGGCGTTGACCGACGGCAGCAAGGTCGAGCGTGATTGGCCGAGCGCCGCCTCCGCTTGGCGGACGCGCGCAGCGGCAATCGTGAGCGATGGGCTGCCTGAGAGCCCTTCCGAGACCAACGCGTCGAGCTGTCGATCGCCGTAGACGCGCCACCAGGCCTCCTCAGGCCATGCCTGCGTCGGAGCCTCAAAGCTAGCGCTCGAGGCCAGGTCCGTTGGCGCGACAAGATGCGGAGAATCCGCCAAAGTCGGCACGCAGGCCGCCAAGGCGAGGGTCGAGGCGGCGATGGCGAGGACGCCTCGCAAGCCCCTCTTCCCGCTGGTGAAATCCGGCATTGCAATTTTCCCTGACGATAGGCACTATACAGTTCAGTTCAAACTGAACGGTTCGGTTTATAACGAGCAAAACGAGAGGCGTCAAGTGACAACTAAACAGTCTAGTTCACATATTTCAGGGACGTCCCCCCCGACGCGTCCAAGCCAACGCGATCGCAAGCGGGCCGACATTGTCGCCGCCGCCAAGGAAGTGTTCTTTAAGGAAGGCTACGCCCACGCCTCGATGGACGAGATCACGGCGCGCTCGGGCGTTTCGAAAGCGACGGTCTACGCCCACTACGGCTCTAAGGACGAATTGCTCATGGCCGTCGTCGAGGACGTGGTCCACAGCGTCCGAGCGGTGATGACCGACCTGCCCCAAAAGAGCGAAGATTTTCGCGGCTGGCTGACACAGCTCGGCCGCATCGCTTCGGAACAGATTACATCGCCCGAAGCATTGGCAATACACCGCCTCGCCATCACCGAGTCGGTCCGGTTTCCGGAAATCGCTCAGGCCTTTCAGCGAAGCGCCGCCGCCGCAGCCCTGGACGGCGTGGCGATCAAGGGCTTCGCGGCGGCCATGGCGAACGGGACCTTGCGCAAGGGCGACCCCGAGCGCGCGGTCGAGCATTTCTTCGAGATGTGCTTCGCCAAGAGAATGCGCGACGTGCTGATGGGGCTAGCGCCAATTCCGACATCCCGAGAAATCGAGCGCGCCGTGACAGCCGGCGTAGAGGCTTTCCTCTATGGCTACGCCGGAGATGAAACGGCGACCCGTCCAAAAGCCAAGAGGTCGGCAAAATGAGCATCCCAATTGCCGCGTCGAACGAGCCCCGCAACAGCAGCCTCGACCGCCTCCGGCGCGCCTTTCGTGAATCCAGAGGCGTCAACGTCTTGGTGTGGCCGGGTGAATTTGTCGCCCGCCTGCTGGGCATCGAGGATGAGGACAGCCGCTTCCTGCTGCGAATGTTCATAAACTTGTCTGTCTACGGCAAAGTCGCGGTGATCGCGGCATTGCTGTTGATGAATCTGTGACCTCCGGAGAAACCAATGAAGCTCTGTATTCTTGGCGCCGGCGGCAATAGCGGCCGCGCGCTGGTCCGCGCCGCCCTCGCCCGCGGCCATGATGTCAACGCATTCGCGCGCGATCCTGCCAAGCTCGCCGATCTGGAGCACGCCCGCGATCGCAAGCGTAGATGGAAGAGCGACGGAGGGTCTTACGAGGACGCCGCGTCCGTCATACTGGACAAGCTGGAGAAGAACGGGCCGCTCTCTCGAAAATGCGTCGGCATTGCGCTACCCGGCGGGGCAACCCGGTTCAAGGCCGACGCGATCCGCAGCTGACGGCGTCTCGCCAGCGTGCACCGCAGTGCGAATCCAGCCGCCACCGCTCGCAGCGTCTTGCTTAGGGCGTCTCGTCGTTTGAGATGAGAATTGCGGCCCACCGCGTCTGTTCGAATTGCGCGAACACGATCATGGTCATCACTGTGAGCGGAATTGCGAGAAACGCGCCCGGCACGCCCCAAAGCAATGTCCAGAGTGCGACTGAGAAAATCGCGAAGGTCGGATCGATGTTCTGACTGTCAGCCTGGACCTTGGGGAGCAAAACATTGCCCACCACAAATGCGAACACCTGAACCGCCGCGAAGGCGGCTATCGCCTGCCAATAGGTGGGAAACTGCAGCAACGCAAAGAGAGCTGGCCCGAGAAGCCTGCGGTTGTTGAACCAGTCCACCCATTCGAGCGTCGCGAATTCAACGGCTTCCATCGAGCGCCACGGTCCACGCCGCCAGATGACTTCAGCTTTGTAGAGGCCGTTGATCGTCTCTGCGAGAGCGTTGTCGTAGCTGTCGCCGACGCTGCCGACCGACGGCTCGATGCCGGCTTCGGCAAGCCGTTCGGTGTAACGGATCGACAGATACTGACTGCCGCGATCGCTGTGATGCACGAGCCCGCCGCAGGGATAGCGATCGTGCACGGCCTGCTCCAGAGCATCGAGCACGAAGCTGGCGTGCGCCGTGCGCGACACGCGCCAGCCGACGATCCGGCGCGCGAAGACATCAATGACGAAGGCGACATAGACGAAGCCATGCCACGTCGAGACATAGGTGAAGTCCGACACCCAGAGCATGTTCGGCGCGGGCGCCTTGAAGTCGCGATTGACCCGGTCGAGCGGGCAAGGCGCTGCCTTGTCGCTGAAGGTCGTGCGATGCGGCTTGCCGCGAATGACGCCGGCGATGCCCATGGCTTTCATCAGCCGCGCAACGGTGCAGCGCGCGATTTTCACGCCTTCGCGCTGCATCTGCCGCCACACTTTCCGCACGCCGTAGACGCCAAAATTCTCATCGAAGACGCGACGGATCTGATCTTTCAGGCCCACATCGCGCTGCGCACGCGCCGATCGTCTCGACGGATCGATCCGGGATGCGGCCTCGGCATGGTATGTCGATGGGGCGATCTTCAGCACGCGGCAGATCGGCTCGACCCCATAATCGGCGCGGTGCGCGTCGATGAAGGCGATCATGGCTTGTACCGGCGGTCGAGCTCCGCCTGGGCAAAATACGCGCTGGCCTTGCGCAGGATTTCATTAGCCTGGCGCAACTCGCGGTTTTCCCGCTCAAGGGCTTTCATCCGCGCACGCTCGTCGGTCGTGACGCCGCCGCGCAGGCCCCGGTCGCGCTCTGCCTGCGCCACCCAATTGTGCAGCGTCTGCGGCGTGCAACCGATCTTGGTCGCGATCGAGACGATCGCCGCCCACTGCGAGGCGTGCTCGCAAGCATGCTCGTGGACCATCCGGACGGCGCGCTCACGCACCTCCGGCGAATACTTCGGCTGGGTCTTCTGCTTGCTCATGGCTCCATCCTCTCAA
>JANNOQ010000104.1:0-2176 GCA_031399085.1 Rhodomicrobium sp. | reverse complement strand
CAGTTCGCCAGCCGTGGCAGGCCGTCGAGCAGTTTGCTGACGCTGACGCCGGAGATGTTCAGAAACAGCCCGTATACGGCGGCGCCGACCAGAAAAAGCGCGATAAATCGCAGTCTTCCCCATGATGGCGGCCGGTTACTGGAGCGCTTCTCCGTCATTATTTCTGTTTGATCTTGCCAACAGCGATGCCGGCATCCTCGATCAGCTTGTAGCTGGCGTGGCTGCCGTCAACCCATCCCGTATAGCGCGGCGGCATGATGGTTTTCGCTTCGTCCTCGGTGATGGCGGTCACGATGCCTTTTATCTGCGCCGTCAATGCGGGGTCGAAACCCTTGCGCACCACGAGCGGATCGTTTGGCAGCGGCTCGGACTTCCATACGATCTTGATCTGCTCCGCCTTGATCGCCCCGCGCGCAACGAGCACGTTAATGTTGCGATCAAAATCACTGGCGAGATCGACCTGATCGTTGATGACGGAAATCGCCTGCGCGGCGTGGCTCGCGCCATCGCGATACTGGAAGTATTGTTTGGGGTCGATGCCGTTCGACTTGAACCAGAGGGTCGGGATCAGCCAGCCGGAGGTCGAGCCGACATCAGCCAGTGAGAGCCGCATGCCTTTGGCGTCATCCGGCCATTTCTCCACTTTCGCGTCGGCCCGCGCCATGATGATCGAGTGATAGGTTGGTTTGCCGTCATACTTCACCGTCGCGATGGCCTCAGCGCCGCCTTCATTATTGGCCAGCACGTATCCCCACGGCCCCATCCATGCGACGTCCGCCTGGCCCGTCGCAAGTGCCACCGCGATGCCAGCCCAGTCCGTGGTCACAACAAGTTCGTACTCACGCCCTAGCTTATCCGCGACATGCTTGAAAAAGGGCTCGTAAGCCTTGCGTGTGTCGCCTGCTGTCGGCTGGAACGGCCCGACGGCAAAGCGCAACTTTTCCGCCGCCGTCGCGGATTGCGCGGTTAGCGTCTGCCCAAGCATGAAAATTCCGGCGGCGAGCAGAGTCATTCTGCGGAGTGTGCGGCCCATACGTTACATCCTTTAAGTATCAGTTCTGTTCCCGGCATATGGATTTCGGCAAAATGCGCCCCGCTCGTTACAGCCATGGCTGCGATAAGTTACAAGACGGGGTTTTAATCGACTTCATTCTCGCGATGCGCGGCGCTCCGCCGCATAGCTCTCGCTTCGCATCTCCATCAGGCGGGAGGCCGTGCGCTCGAAGTGATCCGCCCCGTCGCCGCTCGGGTAAAGCGCATCCGGCTCGGCTTCCGCCGACATCGCCAGCCCGGTTCCCTGATCATAGAGCGTATCGATGAAGCTGATGAATCGCCGCGCATGGTTGCGACGGTCCGGCGTCATGACAGGCACGTCGTCGACAAAAATCATATGGTAAGCATGGGCAAGCGCGAGATAGTCGCCAGCGCCCAGAGGCTGCTCGAACAGGTCAGCAAACGTAAACCGCGCAACGCCCAGCGCAGCCTGCGGCACGGTCAGCACGCGCCCTTTCACGCCAATCGTCGCGACATCGCCGCGCGGCTTGCCGGTGAGTTTGAGCCATAGCTGATCCATCGACGCGGCGGCGGCTCTGTCGAGCGGCGTAAAATAGAGGGGCGAGCCGCGCAGTTTTTCCTGCCGATAATCCCTCGCAGACTCCAGCGCCAGAACCTCCATCTTCTCCTCGATGAGATCGATGAATGGTTTGAAAAGGGGGCGATTGAGGCCGTCCTTGTAAAGCTCATCCGGATGGGCGTTCGACGTGGCGACCATGACAACGCCATGCTCGAAAAGCGCCGTGAACAGGCGGCCGAGGATCATGGCGTCCGCTATGTTGGTGACGAAAAGCTCGTCAAAACAGAGCAGTCCAGCTTCTGAAGCAAGTGCGTCGGCGACCTTCTGCAACGGTTCCCCGTCCTCGCTCGCCCGCGCCGTCGCGATGCGTTCGTGCACATCCGCCATGAACTCGTGAAAATGCGACCGGCGCTTTTTCTCGAGTGGCGCGGTGGCGAAGAACAGGTCCATCAGCATGGTCTTGCCGCGCCCGACGCCGCCGTAAAGATAGAGCCCGCGCGGCACTTCGCCCCGCTTGCGAGTGAAAAAGGAGAAAAAGTCCGTTTTGGCGGGAGGCGTATAGCTGCTCAGGCGGTTGGCGAGTATTTGCAGCTTTTCGACAGC
>JANNOQ010000100.1:0-6436 GCA_031399085.1 Rhodomicrobium sp. | reverse complement strand
TCAGGAGAGCGACAACGGCATTTCTTCGGACAGTTTTGCGATCTCAACGAGCAAGGCATCAAGCAATTTGCCTTCTGCAGTCAGGCTATAACTGACGTGGAGGGGCGTCGTGCCAACATCGTTGCGATTGATTAGCCCCTTGGCGACCAATTGCTTTAAACGGGCTGAAAGAACTCGTGCAGAGACATCTCCCGGTAACGAGCGGCGAAGCATGCCGAAGCGCAGCTCATCGGTGCGGCCAAGCGTCCAGATGATATGTGCGGTCCATTCGGTTGCAAAAAACTTCAACAATTTATCGAGTGGACACCCTTCGGGCAACGCTAGATCCGTTTCTTTCGCTGTCATGAAATTCCTGGTTACTTCAAAGTAACTACTAGATTATGTTAATCAGAAACGATAAATGTTTTCGCGAAATTACTATAGTTTCATAAGCAAATGTACAACTAGAAAAGGACCAGCCCATGAGCTTACACGATATGATTGCGCCTCATGACACCGCGCTGGTTCTCATCGATTATCAGCCCGCCATGTTCCAGGGCGTGCAAAGCCATGACCGACTCGAAATTGTGCACAATGTACAAGTGCTTGCCAAATCCGCCAAGCTGTTCAGAATGCCCCTACTGCTTTCCACGGTGGCGCAGAATTCGTTTTCCGGGCCTTTTATGCCGGAGGTGACCGACCTTTTCCCCGGTCACGAGATTGTCGACCGCACCTCCATTAACTCCTGGGTGGACGCCAACTTCCGTCGGCGCATTGAAGCTCTCGGCCGCAAGAAACTTGTGCTCGCCGGTCTGTGGACGGAAGCGTGCGTCATGTTCCCGACGCTCGATCTGCTGAAAGCCGGATATCAGGTCTACATCCCCACAGATGCCTGCGGAGACATCTCGAAGGAAGCCCATGAACGCGCCGTGCAGCGTCTCGTGCAGGCGGGTGCAGTGCCGATGACGAGCTCGCAGGTCACGTTCGAGCTGCAACAGGATTGGGCGCGCGGCGAGACCTACGAGGGCGTCATGGATATTCTGCGCGCACACTCGCCTTACGGCATCCAGGTGCGCTTCTCCAAGTGGGCGCTCGGAGAGCACGCGAGCGAAGGCGGTTCGCGCTAAGCTTTACGAATCGGCTGACGATAGCGAGGTCATCGTGAAACTCTATATCCTGTCGCTGGCTGTCGGCGTTTTGGTGGGCGTGATTTACGCCCTCCTCAGCGTTCGCTCACCCGCTCCGCCCGTGGTGGCCCTGCTGGGTCTTCTCGGCATTCTCATCGGCGAGCAAATTGTGCCCGTCGCCAAGCGCATGCTTGAGGGCAAGCCGGTGACGGTCGGGTGGTTCAAGGCCGAGTGCGCCCCACCCATCCTCGGCGTGCGGCATGAGGATCATAAACTAAAATCTAAGGACGTCGCCTAATGTCGTTCATAACCCGCCATCATATGGCCAAGGGCACCGGCCATATGATGGTTAACCGGCCGAAAGCCGCGACCAGGCATCTTTTCAGTCATGTCCAATCTTTTCGGGTGGAGCAGGTTCGATGACCCGCCAGGCAAAGCCTAAGCCCTTTCGCATCGATATCCCTGACACAGACCTGCACAATCTCCGCGCCCGGCTTCGGCAGACACGCTGGCCTGACCAGATTGCAGGGTCAGACTGGGACTATGGCACTGACACCAAAGCGCTACGTCCGCTCATCGACTATTGGAGTGACGGGTACGACTGGCGGGCGCGTGAGGCAATAATCAACACTGTCCCGCAATTCACCGCTGAGATCGACGGCGTAACGCTCCATTTCGTTCATGTTCACGCTGAACCGCGAACCGACGAAGTACCGGCGATCCCGCTCTTGCTATTGCATGGCTGGCCCGGCTCGTTCCTGCAGATGCTACCGCTGCTGCCACTCTTGACCACGCTTGATGACAAGCATGCTCCGGTGTTCGATGTCGTCATCCCGTCCCTGCCGGGCTATGGCTTTTCTACAGTTCCCGACTCGCCAGGCATGAGTGCGCCGAAAATGGCGCCGCTGATGCACAAGCTCATGCACGACGTTTTGGGCTATCACCGCTATGGTCTTCGATCGAGCGACCTAGGTGCTGGTATCGCTACTCGGATTGCTGCCGACAACAAGCAAAGCATTATTGGCTCACATACCGGGGGCACCAATCCTTGGCTTCATGAAGTGCCCGGCAACCTAACGCCGGTTGAGTCCCTCTATGTCGAGCAGGCGCGCTCGTGGATTCAGTCCGAAATGGCGTATGCGCAGGTGCATGCCTCCAAACCACAAACATTAGCGCACGCTCTGAATGACAGTCCGGCGGGTCTCGCTTCTTGGATGCTTGAGAAATTCTGGCGGTGGGGCGATACCTCGATCCCGCTCGAAGAGCGCTTCGGCCGCGACGCGCTTCTCGACAATCTCTCGCTCTACTGGTTCACACAAACAATCGGAACGTCCATGCGTCTCTATTACGAGACGTTACGCGATCCTAGTGCCTGGGCCCAAGCCGACGTGCCAACCGCGATGCTAATGAGCCCACACGACATGTTCCCGACACCCCGCGCCTGGGCAGAACGGCAGGGACGCATCGACCGCTGGACCGAGATCGACCAAGGCGGACATTTTCTTGAATGGGAAGTACCCCAACTTGTTGCTGCCGATCTGCGCGCTTTTTTTGGCGGCATGCGATGAGCGTAAGGCGGTTTTGAAAAAAACATAGTTTACCAATCAACCGACGAACGAAAGAAGGACCCCACCTATGACCTCGACATCTTCAAGCTCGCTTCAAATTGGCGGCTCCACTTTGGCCTACAACTGCGTGGGGGAAGGACCTGCTGTTGTCGTGGTTCACGGCATCGGGGGCCACAAGGAAGATTGGACGGGTCTGGCGCATGCGCTGGCCGACAATCATACTGTCTACACAACAGACCTGCTGGGCTTTGGCGCATCGTCGAAGTCCGGCTCATCGATCACCATTGCCGATCAGGTTGCGGCCATCATCGCCCTTTTGGATGCTGAGAACATCGCCAGAGCTGATATGGTCGGCAACTCGCTCGGCGGCTGGGTCGCAGCAACTCTTGCGGCGACACATCCCGAGCGGGTGAACCGGCTGATCCTTGTCGATGCCGCGGGGTTCAAGGCGATGTTCGAGGGAGAGCCGCCGGTCAATTTCTATCCCACCACCGTCGCGGAGATGAGCAACTTGCTCGACCATGTTCGGTTCGACCCGTCAACCCACACCGACGCATTCGCGACACAGGCGCTGGCCGCGTCAATGGCGACCGGGGATGCCCAAGCGGCGGCGGCCGTCGGTCAGGGCATGTTCGTGTCCGAACGGCTGGAAGATGTCGCCGACAGGATTTCCGCATCGACCTTGGTCATCTGGGGCGCTGAAGACAAACTGTTTCCAGCGGGCGTTGCTGATCTGGTCACGGGTCACATTCAGGGTTCGCGAAAGGTTCTCATCCCGAATGCCAATCACTTTCCCCAACTGGATAATCCCTCAGTCTTCAACGCCGCAGTCGTTGAGTTTCTCCAGAGGTAGCTAAGGTGGGATCCGATTCAAACGACAACCGCGTCACCCCCCGAACACAAGGGATGAGACCGATCACCCGCCGCGATGTCGCCAAGGGAGCCGCCGCGCTGGGGCTGGCGTCGATGTTGCCCGGAAACGCATTTGCACAAGGCTCCGCCATGTCCGATATCATCCTCGTTAACGGCAAGTTTGCCACGCTTGACGCCATGAATCCGAACCCGGAAGCGATCGGAATTTCGGGCGGTAAGTTCGTGGCTGTTGCAACCGAAAACGATGTCCGTAACGCGGTGTCGCATGAAGCGAAAGTCATCGACCTGAAAGGTCGCCGCGCCATCCCCGGCCTCATCGACAGCCACATGCACATCATCCGCGGCGGGCTGAATTATAATATGGAGTTGCGATGGGACGGCGTGCGCTCGCTTGGCCGCGCCATGGAGATGTTGAAAGGCCAGGCCGCGGTGACGCCGCCGCCTCAATGGGTGCGCGTGGTCGGCGGCTTCACTGAGCATCAATTTGCCGAAAAGCGCTTGCCGACGCTGGACGAAATCAACGCCGCCGCGCCGGAGACGCCTGTATTCATCCTGCATCTGTATGACCGCGCGCTCCTCAACGGCGCAGCGTTACGGGCTGTAGGCTACACCAAAGATACTCCCAACCCTCCGGGCGGTGAAATCCAGCGCGACCCCAAGGGCAACGCCACTGGGTTGCTGCTCGCCAAGCCAAACGCGCTCATTCTCTACGCGACGCTCGCCAAAGGCCCCGCGCTCCCGCCCGAATATCAGATCAACTCCACCAAGCATTTCATGCGCGAGATGAACCGGCTGGGCGTCACCGGAGTCATCGACGCGGGCGGCGGCTTCCAGAATTACCCAGAAGATTATGAGATTATTCAGAAACTCCACGCCGACGGCGAGCTGACGCTGCGCATCGCCTATAACCTGTTCACCCAGAAAAAGGGCGAGGAGGTTGCCGACTTCACCCGCTGGGGTAAGATGGTGAAGCCGGGGCGAGGCGATGACAGCCTCCGCCATAACGGCGCTGGCGAGATGCTGGTCTTCTCCGCGGCCGATTTCGAGGATTTCCGCGAGCCGCGCCCGGAACTTGGCGCTGAGATGGAAGGCCAGCTAGAGGCCGTCGTGCGCTTGCTGGTGGAAAACCGGTGGCCATGGCGGTTGCATGCCACTTATGACGAAAGCATTTCCCGCGCGCTCGATGTGTTCGAGAAGGTCAACCGCGACCAGCCCATCGGCGCGCTGCACTGGATGTTCGACCATTGCGAGACGATTAGCGACCGCAATATCGACCGTGTTGCAGCGCTCGGCGGAGGGATTGCCGTTCAGCACCGGATGGCGTTTCAAGGCGAGGACTTTCTGGCGCGCTATGGGCAAAAAGCGCTGGAGCGCACGCCGCCGGTCAAGCGTATGCTGGAGGCGGGCGTCAAAGTCGGCGCTGGCACGGACGCGACGCGAGTCGCATCTTACAATCCGTGGGTGTCGCTGGCTTGGCTGACGACGGGGCGCACGCTCGGCGGGCTGAAAATGTACCCGCAATCGAACCTGCTCGACCGCGAAACGGCCTTAAGGCTCTGGACGGAGCGCAACACCTGGTTCTCAACCGAAGAGGGCAAGAAGGGCCAGATCAAAGTTGGTCAACTCGCCGATCTCGCTGTGCTAGACCGCGATTATTTCACAGTGCCTGAGGATGAGATCCAAGACATCGAAAGCGTGCTGACGCTGCTGGGCGGCACGGTCGTGCATGGCGCGGGCGATTTTGGCCCGCTAGCCCCACCGCTGCCGCCCGCCATGCCGGACTGGTCGCCGGTGCGCACTTTCGGTGGTTATCAGCGACGCGCGGAGGGGCCTGCACTAAACAAACTCGCGGCGACATGCGGTTGCGGTTCAGCCTGCGGTGTTCACGGTCATGCCCACGCGCAAAGCTGGACTTCAAACGTCCCCGTCGCTGACAACAGTTTTTGGGGAGCCCTCGGGTGCTCTTGTTGGGCGGTTTAGCGTGGCGCGGGGCTTTTACACACTTGCCGTTTTGTTGCTGACATCCGCGTTTTGGTTGTCAGCTATCTATAAGATGCTCGATTTCCAGGGGGCCATTCAGGAAGTGCGAGGGCTGATTGGCGTGGAGCCTGCTTCTGTTTTCGCAATGCTGGTCATTGCGGCTCAATTGTCTGGTTCGGGGCTTTTGCTATGGGGCGGACGCGCCAGCGTGCTTGGCGCGATCATTCTGAGCGGCTTTACTGTCGCGGCAACCCTTCTTGCGCATCCCTGGTGGATAAAGGACGGTATTGATCGAGTGCGGGATTTCAATGTGTTCTTTGAGCACCTTGGCCTTGTCGGCGGGTTCATGCTTGCAGGGATTGCAGGTTTACAAATACGGGGTCGATAGATGCGCGCGCTATTCACCGTAGCTGGCTTTAGCTTTGTGGCGGGTTTTGTCGATACGGTCGGCTTTATTGCACTTTTCAGCCTGTTCACCGCACATGTGACGGGCAACTTTGTGCTGATCGGCGCAAGCATCGCGGGCGGCAGCCTTGGCATTCTCGCCAAGCTTTTGGCGCTTCCTGTGTTTATTCTGACCGTGGCGACGGTGACTGTGACTGTGCGGCGTGGCCAAGCGCGAAGCGGCGTGAACACTGCCGCGATAATAATTTCGCAACTCGTATTTCTCGCCGCGTTCATGGCAGGCGGCGGTCTGCTCGGGCCGTTCGCGAACCCTGATGCGTGGGCTGCGATTGGCGTCGGTATGCTCGGCGTAGCGGCGATGGCGATCCAGAACGCGGCTTCAAGGTTGCTGGAAACCGGAGCACCGCCGACGACCATCATGACCGGCAACACGACACAGGCGGTCATTGATACGGTGGACTTGATGCGCGGAGCCGCCAAACCGGGTTTGGGCGAGCGTCTGCG
>JANNOQ010000049.1:0-86170 GCA_031399085.1 Rhodomicrobium sp. | reverse complement strand
GGTCCCAAGGGTTTGGCTGTTCGCCAATTAAAGTGGTACGTGAGCTGGGTTCAGAACGTCGCGAGACAGTTTGGTCCCTATCTGCCGTGGGCGTCGAAATTTGAGAGGAGTTGACCCTAGTACGAGAGGACCGGGTTGAACATACCTCTGGTGGACCTGTCGTTCTGCCAAGAGCGCAGCAGGGTAGCTATGTATGGACGGGATAACCGCTGAAAGCATCTAAGCGGGAAGCCTCCCTCAAGATAAGATTTCATCGAGCCGTGGAAGACCACCACGTTGATAGGCTGGGTGTGGAAGTGCGGTAACGCATGGAGCTAACCAGTACTAATAGCTCGATTGGCTTGATTGCTCTCATTAATCAATGTCCGAAAGGCTGAGAAATTGACCAGATCATATCAACATTCTTCGTTTGCCTGGTGATTGTCGCGGAGCGCCCCCACCCGATCCCATCTCGAACTCGGCCGTTAAACGCTCCAGCGCCGATGGTACTGCCAAGGCGGGAGAGTAGGTCGTCGCCAGGCATACAAAGAGTGTTGAATTTGCGAGATTCCCTTTTTCAAACTTTCTGTATTATTACTTTAGATTTTATCTTTTAATGCGGATAGTTATTCGCAGTGATAGGCGTTTACGAAGATGCGTTTGTTTATTTAGCGAACACTTTGTCATAAATGCGAGCCAAGTTATGGCGAGTGCGCGATTATGAAAGTTGTCGACCAAAGTAAGATTGTTTGTCTACCTTGCTCTCAGCGCCTCTTGAACCCTTTTGGAAAAGTTCTCTCCAAAAGAGTTGCGAAAACATAAGTATTATGCATTCGTGCTATTCGGCAATGCTCGGGTAAAATTCAATTTCTTCCTTTCCATCCGCCAACGCGAGTTTAAATATCTTTCTGCCGCTCGGATCATTAACGGTCAAGCGCTGGCGACGTTTGGCGATTGCTCAAACTCCAGATGCTATGGTTGCGGCGTCAGGCGGCTTTTGCAGCCGGGGTGGATTTCCGCCAATTCCACGGCAGAAGATCTTTGATGCGGCTGGCGGGGTAGTCCAGCAGCCGGCTTAGGACATCGGCAAGCCAAGCGCGCGGACCGACGCCACAGAGCTTGCAGGTTTCGATCCGTGTATCGATGGCGGCAGCACGTTCGCCGCCTCGGTCGGAGCCGGCAAAAGTCCAATTGTGCCGGCCGATGGCGATGCCGCGCAGGGCGCGTTCCGCCGCGTTGTTCGACAAGCAGACACGGCCGTCATCGAGGAAGCGGGTCATGGCCGCCCAGCGTTTCAGGCTGTAATGGATGGCCTTGGCGAAGGGGTTTTTCGAGGAGAGCCTGGCGCGCTCCTCGCGCAGGTCTCGAGATATTGGGAGAGCGGACGTGACCGCTCCTCCCTGACGGTAAGGCGGGCATCAGCCGTGAGCCCAGGCGAGTAGAAGAACACGGCCGCCGGCGGCGACTGCCCCCTGAACGGCCGGTCGTCGCGCACATAGGTCCATATCCGCCCAATGCGGGTCTTGTTTTTGGCCAGTACCGGCACGGTGGTGGCGTCGGCATGAATGCGCTCGGCGGCGAAGACGTGGGCGCGGATTGCCTCGACCAGCGGCATCAGCGTCGCGGCGGGCGCCGACCCAATCGGCGAGCGTCAAGACATTGAGATCGATGCCTTCACGGGCGTAGATTTCGCTCTGCCTGGTCAGCGGCAGATGCGCCCGGTATTTGGCGAACAGGATTTGCGTCAACAGTTCCGGCCCGGCGCGGCCCCGCGCAATCGGATGGAACGGCGCCGGGGCCTGCGTGATCGCCTCACATTTGCGGCAGGAGAATTTCTCCCTGACATGCTGGATCACTTTCCAGCGCGCCGGTACATATTCGAGCGTTTCGGTGATGTCTTCGCCCAGCTTGCGGAGACTGCCGCCGCCGCAGTCGGGGCATTGGGAGGGAGCCGCATGGACTACGCGCTCGCGCGGCAGATGCCCGGGCAGCGGACCGCGGGCCGGCTTCAGGCGTTCGGATTCTGACGGAGCAGGCGGCGTGCTTGCCGATTGCGCGACAAGCTCGGCTGCCGCTTCATCCTGCGCGACGCTCTCCTCCAATTCGGCCAGTTGCAATTCCAGCTGATCGAGAAGCTTGCGGCCGCGCTCCGAGGAGGATCCATGCTTTGCATGGTGCAGCTTGCTGATCGTCAGCTTCAAGACTGCGATGATCTGATCGCGCTTCAGCACCTTGGCCGGGACGGCAACCACCATCGCCTTCAGCGTCGCAACATCGTCGGGCAATGCGGCCGGGTCCAGCATCATGGGCCGTACGATAGCTGCTTCGCGCCGGGCGCCGGATCGGTAAGATTCCGGATGAGGCCGGCTTACCCGGCCACCTGTGGCCGCCAGGTCTATTGTGGTGCCCGCCAATCGATGCCTTCGAGCAAATAACCCAATTGCGCCGGAGAAATCGTCACCGCGCCGTCGGCCGGCGATGGCCAGAGGAAACGCCCGCGCTCCAGCCGTTTGGAAAACAGGCAAGCACCCTGGCCATCATGCCAGATGATTTTGATGAGATCGCCGCGCCGGCCGCGAAAAACGAAAAGATGTCCGCCATGCGGATCGCGTTTCAGCGTCTCCTGCACCAGCAAGGCCAGCCCGGGAAGGCCGCGGCGCATATCGGTATGCCCGGTCGCCAGCCACACCCGGACGCCGCTCGGAACCGGGATCATGAGACGCGTGTCGGGCCAGGCCCCGGCCCGGTCGTAGCCAAGCGGTCCAATAGATGCAGGACGCGCTTCAAGGCGCCGATATCGACGCCAGCGCCAACACGCACCAGCCGGCCATTCCCAAGCGCGATCTCAATGCGGCTATCGATCAGGTGATGAACTGCGGCGTCCGATGCCGGCGCCAGGTCGCCCGAAGCGGCGTCTTCGCCGCTCGCCTTGCCATTCGTTGCCGCAACAGGAAGGAACACCGGGCCGGCGCTCTGTGTCTGTCCCGCCGCCATCCGCCGCCAGCGGAAGAGAAGGCTCGGCTTTATTCCATGCCGGCGCGCCACCGCAGAGATATTCGTTCCAGGCGGCGCGGCTTCCGCAACGATTGCCTGCTTCTCGGCATCGCCCCAGTGCCGACGTGTCTCGGCAACCACCGTGTATCGGCGTGAAAATCATCCCCAGACATAGCCCCAGACCTAACTCCAGTAGTGACCAACAATCACCAACAAGAGCTACATCCGGACCGTGCCGCAAGGCGGCCTCGGCCGGATGGATACGAATAACCCGCTTGACTCACTTTAGAAGTTCAGTTTAGCTAAACTTTACCGGCAAATTGGTTTAGCTGAGCCGCTTGCCTCATGCCGGATGAGAATCGACCCGCTGGCTTAAAGCCAGTGAATAGGCGGGCGGCTGGAGGAAGCTAGGAGGATCCCATGCGAGCATGGAAAACGGCTGTTGCCGCTACGGCAATGGCTATGGGCGGACTTGCGTCTGCATCTGCGCAGGACAAACAAATCACTCTTTGCTGGGCCGCTTGGGACCCGGCAAATGCGCTCGTCGAACTCTCGAAAGACTTCACCGCTCAGAGCGGTATTAAGATGAAGTTCGAATTCGTTCCATGGACGAATTTCGCGGATCGTATGTTAAACGAACTAAACTCGCGCGGCAAACTTTGTGATCTAATGATCGGCGATAGCCAGTGGATCGGCGGCGGCGCGGTGTACGGCCACTACGTTAAGCTGAACGACTTTTTCGTCAAGGAGGCCATTTCGATGAATGACTTCCTTCCCGCGACCGTCAATGCTTACTCGACATGGCCGAAAGGCTCACCCAACTACTACGCCTTGCCCGCGATGGGCGACGCCGTCGGCTGGGTTTACCGCAAGGATTGGTTTTCGCGCCCGGAAATCCAGGCCGAATTCAAGAAGAAGCATAACCGCGATCTGGCCCCGCCAAAAAACTGGACGGAGTTGAAGGAAATCGCCGAGTTTTTCCAGGGCCGCGAAATCGACGGAAAGAAGGTCTACGGCGCGGCGATCTACACCGAGCGCGGTTCCGAAGGCATTACCATGGGCGCAACCAACGCGCTCTATGCGTGGGGCTTCAAATACGAAAATACGCCCGGCAAATATGACATGCAGGGCGCGGTCAACTCGCCTGCGGCCGTGGAGGCGCTCGAATTTTATAAGAGCCTCTTTAAATGCTGCACTCCGCCCGGCCATTCAGACGCCTATATGACCGAAAACCTGGACGCCTATAAGTCTGGCCAGACGGCCTTGCAGATGAACTTCTTCGCCTTCTTCCCCGGCATCGCCAAGGACCCAAATGTTGGCGGCAACGTCTCGGGCTACTTCGCCAGCCCGCCGCAGAAGGTGGAAGGTTCCACGCTTGGCGGTCAAGGCATTTCGGTCGTGTCCTATTCGGACAAGAAGGCCGAAGCGCTGCAATATATCAAATGGTTTGCGCAGCCTGATATTCAGGCAAAATGGTGGGCGCTCGGGGGCTATTCCTGCCATGTCAAAGTGGCTGGCGCTCCGGGCTTTGCCAAATCAACGCCTTTCGCTGGCGAGTTCCTGAAGGCGATGGGCAGCGTGAAGGACTTCTGGCAGGAACCGACCTATGCCGAGTTGCTTCAGGCCACGCAAAAGCGCGTGCACGACTTTGTCGTCGCCGACAAAGGCACTGCGAAGGAAGCGCTGGACAATCTGATCAAGGATTGGACCCAGACCTTCAAGGATGATGGGAAGCTTTAGTCCTGGCCCGGCCGGCGCGTTCCTGAATGGGGACGCGCCGCGCGCCGCCCGGCTCATCAGACAGCGAGCGGCACTCTCCTTGCACCTAGGGCGATGTGATGTCAGTCGGTTCCATGGATCAAATTGCGGACAAGGCGGCGCGGGCAACGCCTTTTGCCATCGCGGGGAAAATGCGCGGGCTCTCCGATCGCGCCATCGCATGGATTTTTATCTCGCCGACGATCCTGATCCTGCTGGCGATCAACATTTTCCCGCTGCTCTGGACCGTCTACCTCTCCTTCACCAATTTCCGCGCCAACCAGCCCGGCCGCCCGGTCCAGTGGATCGGCACCGCGAACTACGAACGCATTCTTTCCAGCGAGGATATTTGGGGCTATTTGCAAGTCACAGCGCATTTCGTCGTCTGGACGATGCTCATCCAGGTGGCGCTCGGGCTTGGCCTTGCCTTGCTCATCAATCGCGGCTTCCGCACGTCAAGCTTCTGGACCACCGTCATCCTCATCCCGATGATGCTGTCCCCCGCCGTCGTTGGCACCTTCTGGACCTATCTCTATCAGCCGCAGACCGGGATTTTTAGCTACATCGTCGATGTCTTCGCCAATACGGGCGCCATCGACATGATCGGCTCGATCCATCTGGCGCCCTGGGCGATCATCATCGCGGACACCTGGATGTGGACGCCCTATGTGATGCTCTTGTGCCTTGCCGGGCTGCGCTCGATTCCGGATTATCTCTATGAAGCCGCCGAGATCGACCGGGCGAATGGCTTGCAGAAATTCTGGTACATCACTTTGCCGCGCGTTCTGCCCTTCCTGATGCTGGCGGTGCTGTTTCGGGGCATCGAAAACTTCAAGATGTTTGACATGGTCGTCGAACTGACATCGGGCGGCCCCGGCTCGGCGACGGAACTGGCCTCGATCAACCTCAAACGAGAAGCCTTCGAATCCTGGCGCACTGGCTATTCGTCGGCCTATGCCGTGATCCTGTTCGTGACCGTCTTTGGCCTGGGCAATATTTACGTCAAGGCCCTCAACCGGGTGAAATCATGAGCGCGCGCGCGGCTTCATATTCCGTCACCGACACCAGCGCGATGTCGAAATGGATCGCTGGCATCTTGGTGGTCGGCTATGCGCTCGTGGCGCTGATCCCGCTCGTCTGGATTTTCCTCACCGGCTTCAAAACGCCGCCCGACTCCATCGCCTATCCGCCGAAAGTGATCTTTGAGCCGACGCTGGAAGGCTACGTCAACCTTTTCACCACGCGGTCGCGCCAGACGCCGGAATACATCGAAAGTCTCGGACCGCCGCAAAGCTGGCATGACGCGCTGGTGCGCGAGCGAAACATGGTCATCACCGGCCCGTCCCGCTTCATCGATCGCTATCAAAACTCCATCGTCATTGGCTTCGGCTCGACGTTCCTTGCGGTTTTCCTCGGCACGCTCGCGGCCTACGGCTTCTCGCGCTTCAAGGTGCCGCTGAAGGACGATCTGATGTTCTTCATCCTCTCGACGCGGATGATGCCGCCCGTTGCCGTCGCCATTCCGATCTTCCTGATGTACCGCCAGCTTGGCCTCTCCGACACAGCGCTCGGCATGATCCTGCTTTATACGGCGGTGAACCTGTCGCTGTCGGTCTGGCTGCTCAAGGGCTTCATCGACGAGATCCCGCGCGAATATGAAGAGGCGGCGCTTGTCGACGGCTACACGCGGTTGCAGGCCTTCATCAAGGTCGTCCTGCCGCAAATGCGATCCGGGATCGCCGCGACGGCTATTTTCTGCTTGATCTTCGCCTGGAACGAATATGCCTTCGCGCTCCTGCTCACCAGTGGAGATGCGCAGACCGCGCCGCCCTTCATTCCGCTCATCATTGGCGAGGGTGGGCTGGACTGGCCGGCCGTCGCCGCCGGCACCACGCTGTTCATTCTGCCGGTGGTGATCTTCACCGTCCTCCTGCGCAACCAGCTTCTGCGCGGCATCACCTTCGGAGCGGTCCGTAAATGAGCGCCATCGAGGAAAGACCCCGCCTGGGACTTGCCCGCTATTTCCGGCGCGGCCCCTGGGAGAACGGCGCGACGGCACTGATCGCGGCAGGCGTCTTCATGCTGATGCAGCCCTTTTCGCTCTGGCTTTACGGCTGGTCCTTCACGGCGATCCTGATCGGCACGATTGGCTTCGTCGTCGTCAGCCATTTTCCGGAGTGAGGCGATGGCTGAAATCCAGATCCGGAATTTGAGAAAAGAGTTCAGCAACTTCACCGCCGTGAACGCGTCCAGCTTCACCGTCCGCGACGGCGAATTCTTTGTCATGCTCGGCCCCTCCGGCTGCGGAAAGACCACGACCTTGCGCATGATTGCCGGCCTCGAAATGCCGACAGCCGGGCAAATCCTGCTCGACGGCGAGGACGTCACCTTCAATCGCGGCTCGCAGCGCGACATCGCTTTCGTGTTCCAGCTTTTCGCGCTCTATCCGCATATGAGCGTGCGCCGGAACATTTCGTTTCCATTGCGCATTCAGGGCCTGCCGCGCAAAGAGGTGCGCGAGCGCACGGAAGAAGTCGCCCGGCTGTTGCGCATCGAAAATCTGCTCGACAAGGGTGTGGGCGGCTTAGCTGCTGGCGACCGGCAGCGCGTGGCGCTGGGGCGGGCCATCGTGCGCCGCGCCAAGGCGTTCCTGATGGATGAGCCGCTTGGCGCGCTCGATGCCGAATTCCGCGATCTGATGTGCGAGGAATTGCGGCTGCTGCACAACCGCATCGGCGCGACCACGGTCTATGTCACGCACGATCAGATCGAGGCCATGTCGATGGCGGACCGGATCTGCATCATGAATAAGGGCGATGTTTTGCAGGTCGGCCCGCCGATGGAGGTGTATGAGCGGCCCGCGACCAAATTCGTTGCCGGCTTCGTCGGCAGCCCGTCGATGAATTTCCTCGGTGCAAAGGGCAATCTTCCCTCCGGCGCCCGCGAGATCAGGGTCAATGGCGCGTCGGTCGCGATCCCCGAGACGCGCGAAAGCCTGGACACGGCCGGAGCGGTGCTCGGCGCGCGGCCTGAACATATCCGCATCTCGGATGAGGGGCCGTTACGTGGCCGGGTCTTCGCAGTGGAATATATGGGCGCGCGCCAGCTCGTGACGGTGGACACCGACGCGGGACGGCTGCGCGTGCGTGCGCCGAATACGGTGAAGGTTGAATACGGTGAGACGGTTGGCCTTAGCTTCGACGCGGAACGGCTGATCGTTTTCAACCCGGACACCGACCGCGCCGTGCGAAGCGCGCTCTACGACGGGGGCGCGCATGGCTGAGGCTGCGCTCCACGGCGTTACCAAGCGTTTCGGCGGCACCACCGCGATCTCGGACGTCAATCTGCACGTCGCGGACGGGGAGTTCATCGTGCTGCTCGGCCCGACCGGCGCGGGCAAAACCACGACCTTGCGGCTTTTCGCCGGCCTGGAGACGCCGGAAGAGGGTCGCATCGAAATTGGTGGGCAGGATGTAACGGCGCTAGACCCCGCCCGCCGCGACGTGGCCTTCGTCTTCCAGCAGTATTCGCTTTATCCGCATTATACCGTATTCGACAATATGGCTTTCCCCTTGCGCGCACCGGGCCGCAAGACCTCGCCCGAGGCCGTCGAACGGCGCGTTCGCGAGATCGCGGAAATGCTGCGGATCGATTCCAAGCTCGCCAATCGCGCGACGCAGCTTTCCGGCGGCGAAATGCAGCGCGTCTCGATCGGGCGCGCATTGGTGCGTCAGCCGAGCCTCTTCCTGATGGACGAGCCGCTCTCATCGCTCGACGCCAAACTGCGCGAGGATTTGCGCGTCGAGCTAAAGCGCATTCAGCGCGAACTCGGCGCGACTATCGTCTATGTCACCCACGATCAGCTCGAAGCGATGACGCTGGCCGACCGCATCGGCGTGCTGTCGGGCGGCACGCTGGTGCAGATCGCCTCGCCGCGCGATGTCTATGAGCGCCCGGCGAACATCCACGCGGCGCAACGGCTCGGCAGCCCACAGATCAATCTGCTGCCGGCGGGCGCGCTCGGTGTCACGGATGGTCCCGCCGGGGGCGCTAGCGTCGGGGTCCGCCCGGAAGATGTTGTGCTGAACGGTAGCGGAGCGCCTGCCCGCGTTCTCACCGTCGAACATCTCGGCGTTGAATCGATTGCACTTTTGGAGGTCGAGGGACGCCATGTCCACGCGCTGCTCGGCGCGCGCACCGCATTGCGGCAGGGCGATGAGGTTCGTGCATCCGTCCGCCCAGGCGCGGCGCTGTTCTTCGACACAGCGGGCGACCGGATCGAGTTTCGCGCCCCCGCGCCTCGGCCGAACGGACATTTTGCAAGCCATGCGGGAGATACGGGCATGAGCGAGACACTGATCCGCGCACTGATCGCGAAATGCAGCAGCGTGATCGTTGCCCATACCGAGGAGCTGACCACGCTCGATCAGGCGATCGGCGACGGCGACCATGGGCTGAACATGGCGCGGGGCTTGGGAGCGGTCGTAGCGGCGGCGGACGAAATCGCCGCCCTGCCTTTCGGCGAAGCGCTGCAAAAGGCTGGGACGACGCTGGTCATGAAAATCGGCGGCGCGTCGGGGCCGCTCTACGGATCGCTGCTGATGGCGATGGGCAAGGCCGCCAAGGAGATGCCGCGCGATGCGGCGGGCGTTGCGACCATGCTGGCGGCTGGTATCGAGGCGGTCAAGGCACGGGGCAAATCCGATGGCGGCGCCAAGACCATGCTGGACGTGCTGATTCCGGTGCAACAGGCTTTCGCGAGAGGAGGCGCGTCTTTCGCGCAAATCTGCGCCGCCGCCGATGCGGCCCTCGCTGCAACGAAAGACATGCGCGCCACCAAGGGCCGCGCCGCCTTTCTCGGGGAGCGCTCAATCGGCCATCTCGACCCAGGCGCGCGTTCGTCGGCGCTTATGATCCATGCCGTTTGCGATGTGTTGGAGGGAAAATGAGCGACAATGTTTCCATCGTCATCGTGTCGCACTCGCTCGACGTGGCGCGCGGCGCGGCGGACATGGTCCGGCAGATGGTCGGCGATGAGGTGCGGGTCGCTTTTTGTGGCGGCAACCCGGATGGCGGGCTTGGCACCGATGTTGCAGCGATCATCAAGGCGATCGAGTCCGTCTATTCGCCCAAAGGCGTCGCCGTGCTGGTCGATCTCGGCGGAGCTGAAACGAATAGCGAAATCGCGATTGAAATGCTCTCGGACGGGCGCGGCGCGCATGTGCGGATTTGCAACGCGCCGGTCGTCGAGGGCGCGGTGATGGCGGCAACGGAGGCGGCGGGCGGCTCGTCGCTTGAGGCTGTCCGCGCCACGGCTGAGGACTTTTGAGCATGACCGAAAATGCGCAGGCCATTGACTGGATCGTCGGCAAAGCCGTCATTCAGGACCCGACGGGCCTTCATGCGCGCCCCGCGGTAAAGCTGACCAAGCTGGCGAAATCATTTGAGTCCACGATCGAAATCCGCGCCGATGGCGGCGAGGATTGGACGAACGCGAAATCGCCCAACGCCGTCATGAAGCTGAAGGCGGCGCACGGCCTGCCGTTGCATATCCGTGCGGCCGGCGAGGATGCGCGGGCGGCCGTCGATGCGCTGGTCGCGCTGGTGCACCGGGATTTCCATGACTGAGGCGAGCGAGCGGACTTTCAAGGGGATCGGCGTTGCGGGCGGCATCGCGCTCGGTCCGATCCATCTGCTCCGCGAGACCGCCGCTGCGCGACGGGTCTTCACCACGGCGGATGAAGAAATCCGCGCGTTCAATCGCGCCGTCGCATCGGCGCAGGCCCAGATTGAGAGTTTGATCGCCGCGCAGGACACGCTCGCAGGGGAAATTTTGGAATTCCAGCTCGCGCTGCTCGACGATGAGGATTTTTTAGCGCCGGTCAGCCGCGCGATCGCGCAGAACGTGCCCTTTGACGCCGCATGGACCTGCGTTCTCGACGCGGAAATCGCGGATTACCGCAAGGGCGGCGACGATGTGCTTGCGGCGAGAGCGGCGGATTTGGCTGACCTCAAGACGCGTGTGCTGCGCGCTTTGAACGGCCCGGACGTGGCGGCCACCCAACCGCCGCAAGGCGCGATCCTCGTCGCGGCCGAGTTAACGCCCTCGGGCTTTCTCGATCTCGACTGGACGCGGATCGCCGGCGCGGCGACTGTCGGCGGCAGCCCGACCAGCCATGTCTCGATCCTCGCCCGGGCGCGCGGCATCAATCTGATTGTCGGCCTCGCGGCCAGCCTAGAGGTCTTCGAAAATGGCGCATTCGCCATTCTCAATGCTGCCGAGGGCGTGCTGATTGCCCGGCCGAACGCGGAAACCATCATATCGGCGCATCAGCGAATTGCCGCCGCACAAGCAGATGGCCGCGCTAGCGAGGTGCTGCTGCGCCGTCCGGCGGTGACGGCGAGCGGAGAGCGGGTCCAACTGCTGGTCAATATCGACGAGCCGGAACGGCTGGATCAGCTCTCTCCCGAAATCTGCGACGGCGTCGGTCTCACGCGCACGGAATTTCTGTTCAAACACGGCCAACTGCCCGGCGAGGAGGAGCAGCTTGCCTTCTACGCCCGTCTGATCGGCTGGGCGCGCGGCCGTCCCGTGACCATCCGCACGCTGGATGCCGGCGGCGATAAGCCAATTCCCGGCGTTACGATCGACGGGGAGTCCAATCCGTTTCTCGGCGTGCGCGGTTTACGGCTGTCTTTCGCCAAGCCTGAGATCTTCCGGGTCCAGCTTCGGGCTTTGGCGCGAGCGGCCGTCCTCGGCCCGGTGAAGGTGATGATGCCGATGGTGACAGTACCCGCCGAACTCGCCGATGCGCGCCGGATGATGCTTGCCGAGATCGCCGATCTGACGCGCGCGGGTGTGCCATGCGCCGCGCCGCCAATCGGCATGATGGTCGAAGTTCCCGCAGCGGCGCTGACGGCGGGCGATTTCGACGCCGATTTTTACTCCATCGGCTCGAACGATCTCATCCAATACGCGACCGCCGCGTCGCGCGACAATGCGAGCCTTGCCCCGCTCGCCGACCCGGCCAATCCCGCAATTCTAGAGCTGATCGCGCGCACGGTCGCGGCCGGCAGGCAACGCCGCGTGGAGGTGAGCCTTTGCGGCGACATGGCCTCGACGCCGCATCTCATCAGACCGCTCTTGGACACCGGGCTGCGCGTGTTGAGCTGCGCGCCCGCCCAGATCGGCCCCGTCAAATTGGCTGTCAGCCGCTATAGCGTGAAATCGAGATAGGCGAGGCAGGCATGGCCGACGGCCCCGCACAGACAAGTGATTCGATCGCTGAGTATAAGGCGCTGCTACGGCTCTATATCGACCGTCGCCCGTCCGGCACGCGCCAAAAGTTGGCCGAGGCTATCGGCACGCATAAGAGCTTTATTTCGCAGATCACCAACCCCGCCTACCGCGTTCCGCTCCCCGCGCAGCATATTCCGGCGTTGTTTAAGGTTTGCCATTTCAGCCCGGACGAGCAGCGCCGCTTCATGGAAATTTACGCGCGCGCGCATCCGGGGCAATACGGCGCCATCGAGGAGCTTGCCTCGTTGGAGGAGGGCGTGCTGCGCATTCCGCTGCCGCTGTTCGCCGATCCGGAGCGGCGCGTCGAGGTCGAGCAGCTGATCCGCGATTTCGCCGAACGCGTGATCGCGCTGGCGCAGGAGACCAAGGACAAGGCTTAGATCACTGTTCATGATTTTGGATTGATCCAATCCAAAATCATGAACAGTGATCTAATTCTTATATTTAGAGCGGGATGACGAGGGAAAACCGGTTCCCACTTTTCCTCATCCCGCTTTAGGGCCGGAAGCATAACAATTTCAAGACCAGGGAGGAAATGTCGTGAAAAAACTCATGAACGCGGTGGACGATGTTCTCACGGAAAGCCTGCGCGGTTTCGGCGCGGCCCATGCGGACCTTGTCTCGGTGCATTTCGAGCCGACCTATGTAACCCGTAAAGGCGGCGCAAGAGCGGGCAAAGTGGCGCTGATTTCCGGCGGCGGCTCAGGTCACGAGCCGATGCACGCCGGTTTCGTCGGCCACGGAATGCTAGACGCGGCCTGCCCCGGCCAGGTCTTCACCTCGCCGACGCCGGATCAGATGCTGGCCGCGGCGCAGGCCGTCGATGGCGGGGCCGGCGTGTTGTTCATCGTCAAGAACTATGCCGGCGACATCATGAATTTCGAGATGGCCGGCGAGATGAGCGGCGGCAGGATCGAGACAGTGCTCACCAATGACGATGTCGCGGTCGAAAGCTCGCTGCA
This sequence comes from Rhodomicrobium sp., assembly GCA_031399085.1. Lineage (GTDB taxonomy): Bacteria > Pseudomonadota > Alphaproteobacteria > Rhizobiales > Rhodomicrobiaceae > R-RK-3. The sequence continues at coordinate 73,177 of JANNOQ010000049.1, read as the reverse complement.
CAGCCAGGGCCGGCGCGGCGTCGCGGCGACCGTGATCGTCGAAAAGATGGTCGGCGCGGCGGCGGAAACGGGCGCCGATCTTGCGGCCTGCAAGGCGCTCGGCGAGCGGATCAACGCGGCCTCCGGCACGATGGGCGTGGCGCTGACCAGTTGCACCGTTCCGGCGGCGGGCCGGCCAACCTTCGACATTGCCGAAAACGAGCTGGAAATGGGCGTCGGCATCCACGGTGAGCCCGGGCGCAAGCGTGTCGCCATGATGAGCGCGGACGCGATTGCGGAGGAAATGATCGGCGCGATTTGCCAGGAGATCAAGCCGGACGCCGGCCAAGAGGTGCTTCTGCTTGTCAACGGCATGGGCGGAACGCCGCTGCTTGAGCTTTATGGCATCTATGACGCCGCGAGCCGCCAATGCCAAAAGCGCGGTCTCAAGATCGCGCGGTCGCTGGTCGGCAATTACTGTACGTCGCTGGAAATGGCGGGTTGCTCGATCACCTTGACCAAGCTCGACGCGGAAATCGCGGCGCTGTGGGATGCGCCCGTCCACACTGCGGCCTTGCGCTGGGGGATGTAGGCGGTAATCGCGAAACCTCGTCTGGCGAGATCGGAAATGATTCAGGTTCGCGCGGCGCATTCACTGTTTGTGCCTCTACGGTAGAAAACGTGTGAAGCAATTATGCATTTTTTGTTGGGAATGCAGCACCTTCGCGGATAGCATGATGCAATTGTTTTTCCGTATAAGCGCTTGAGCCGTCATTAGGCGCCGAGCCTTATGCCACCGGAGAAAAGCTTGCAGCTCGCCCGTTTTCCCCGCGTCCGCCTTGCGCACCTGCCGACAGCGCTGGAACCCATGCCGCGCCTGACCGCGCATCTCGGCGGGCCGCAAATCTGGATCAAGCGGGACGATTGCACCGGCCTCTCGACGGGCGGCAACAAGACGCGCAAGCTCGAATATCTCATCGGCGAGGCGCTGGCGCAGGGCGCTGATATGGTGCTGACGCATGGCGCGACGCAATCGAACCACGCACGGCAGACGGCGGCGGCGGCAGCGAAATTCGGCCTCGATTGCCATCTACTCCTCGAAAACCGCACTGGCAAGACGGACAGCGCCTATCGCGCCAACGGCAATGTGCTGCTCGATCTGCTGCATGGCGCAACGCTGGAGGAGCGGCCTTCGGGGCTGGACATGAATGCCGAGTTGGACGCTTCAGCCGAACGCTTCAGAGCGGAAGGCCGCAAGCCCTACGCCATTCCGGGGGGCGGGTCGAACCCGGTCGGGGCGCTCGGCTATGTTGGCGCGGCGCTCGAACTCATGCAGCAGGCGAATGAGATCGGCCTCGTCATTGACACGCTCATCCATGCGACCGGGAGTGCGGGCACGCAAGCGGGTCTGGTGGCCGGGTTGACGGCGGCGCGAAGCGGTATTCCGGTGCTCGGCATCGGGGTGCGCGCGCCCAAGCAAAAGCAGGAAGAAAATGTTTTCAAGCTGGCGGCGAAAACCTGTGAATATTTTGGCTTGCCCGGTGTTGTGAAACCGTCCGATGTTGTCGCGAATTGCGACTATGTTGGGCCGGGCTATGGTTTCCCCGCGCCCGATACCATCGCGGCCATCAAACTGGTCGCGGCGCTTGAAGGCATCCTTCTCGATCCGGTCTATTCGGGCAAGGCAATGGCGGGGTTGATCGACCTCGTCAGCAAAGGAACGTTCGCGGACCAAAAGACGATTGTTTTCTTGCATACGGGCGGCAGCGTCGCCTTGTTTGGCTATCCGGACGATTTCAGCTATCGACTGCTGCAATCGACGGGAACCGATGTCTGACAATCAGCCTAAATCTTTGGAGTTACATCAATGCAAAAAATAGCATCGCTCTTCGGAGCAGCCCTGCTGACACTGGCGGTCATGCCCGCCCAGGCGCAGGAATTGACCGGCACGCTGAAAAAGATCGCCGACAGCGGCGAGATCGTGATCGGGCACCGAGAGTCATCGGTGCCGTTTTCCTATCTGGATGAGAAGCAGCAGCCGGTCGGCTATTCGATCGACATTTGCCTGAAAGTTGTCGAGGCCGTCAAAGCGGCGGTCGGCAAGGACATCAAGGTCCGCTTCGTGCCGGTCAATTCACAGACCCGCATCCCGCTTTTGTCCAACGGCACAGTTCAAATGGAATGCGGCTCGACGACGAACAATCTGACCCGTCAGCAGCAGGTCTCATTCCTGCCCACGACCTTCATCACCGGCACCAAGCTGCTTGTGAGCAAGGCGGGCGGCATTAAATCCATCGATGATCTCAAGGGCAAGACGGTTGCGCTCTCCCAGGGCACGACGAATGAGCGCGTGGTGAAAGCCTATATCGAGGCCAAGAAGCTCGACACGAAAATTCTCCCCGTGAAGGACCACGCCGAGGGCATGCTTTCGCTCGAAACCGACCGCGTCGATGCGTATTCGACGGACCATATTCTGCTTTTCGGCCTGATCGGGAAGTCGAAGACGCCGGAAAAATTCGCGGTGGTCGGCGACTTCCTCTCCTTCGATCCCTACGCAATGATGGTTCCGCGCAACGACGCCGATTTCCAGCTGGTCGGCACGAAGGCGATTTCGGCACTGTTCCGCTCCGGTGAGATCGAGACGATTTATGCGAAGTGGTTCGACCCGATGGGCGTTCCCGCCGAGCCCGATCTGAAGGTCGCCTTCCGGACTCAGGCCCTGCCCGAATAAGTCACGCCATCAGGTAAAGACGGACCGGCAGCCCGGCTGAAAAGCTGCCGGTCCTATCCTGAAGGGGTTCGGGGGGCCTATGAATTATAATTGGAAATGGGGGGTCCTTTTTGAAGAGCCCTATCTCGGCTGGCTGATCAGCGGTTTCGGCTGGACAGTTGCCGTATCGCTCTGCGCTTGGGTAATTGCCTTCTTGCTCGGCTCGGTGATCGGCGTGTTGCGCACCGTGCCGTCGAAACCGGTTCGGCTCTTCGCCACGGCCTATGTCGAGCTGTTCCGGAATATCCCGCTGCTGGTGCAGATGTTCCTTTGGTATTTCGCCTTGCCGGAAATCCTGCCGGCCGACGCCGGGCGGTTTTTGAAGCGCGATCTGCCGAACCCGGAATTCGTCATCGCCGTGATTGCGCTCGGGCTGTACACGGCCTCGCGCGTCGCCGAGCAGGTGCGGGCCGGCATTGAATCCATTTCGCCGGGGTTGACCAACGCCGGGAAAGCGAGCGGGCTGTCGACCGCGCAGCTTTACCGCCATGTCCTCCTGCCGATCTCCTTCCGTATCGTCATCCCGTCCATGACATCGGAATTTCTGACCATCTTCAAAAACTCCTCGCTTGCCTTGACCATCGGCCTGCTGGAACTGACAGCCCAGGCCCGGCAGATTACTGATTTCACCTTCCAGGGCTTCGAGGCCTTCGCCGCCGCCACCGTTCTGTATGTCGCCATCGCCCTTGTCGTGACGCTGCTAATGACCGTGATCGAAAGCCGGTCGCGCATCCCCGGCTATATCGGATCTGGGGGGAAATGATGGGCAGCTTCGACGTCTCCGTCATCCTCAAATCCCTGCCCTTTCTCTGGGAAGGTTTGCAGCTCAGCCTTTTTCTCACCTTCCTGGCGCTCGTGGGCGGCATTCTCTTTGGCACATTGCTGGCGTTGATGCGGTTGTCCGGCTTTGCGCTGCTCTCCTGGCCGTCGCTGATTTACGTCAATCTGATCCGCTCGGTGCCGTTCATCCTCGTCATCTTCTGGTTCTATTTTCTCATACCCGTCATCGTCGGACAGCCGATCGGCGGCTTTTACTCCGCGCTGATTGCCTTTGTGATCTTCGAGGCGGCCTATTACGCTGAAATCATCCGCTCCGGCATTCAGAGCGTCCGCCGGGGCCAGATCGACGCTGGAAAATCCTGCGGCCTGGGCTACTGGGCCATCCAGCGCCACATTGTCCTGCCGCAAGCCTTCCGCAACATGACGCCGATCCTTCTGACCCAGGCGATCATCCTGTTTCAGGACACCTCGCTGGTGTTCGTCGTCAGCCTGCGGGACTTCATGACGGTCTCCGCCATCGTCGCGCGGACGGAGGGACGCCTCGTCGAAATGTACGTCTTCGCGGCCATCGTCTATTTCGTCATTTGCTTTGCGGGTTCGCTCCTGGTCAAACGCTTGAAAGCGGCTAACGCCACATGATTACGATCGACAACATCTCGAAATGGTATGGCGACTTCAAAGTCCTCAGCAATTGCTCGACGAAGGTCGAAAAGGGCGAGGTGATCGTCGTTTGCGGGCCGTCAGGGTCAGGCAAGTCCACGCTGATCAAATGCGTCAACGGGCTGGAATCCGTGCAGGAAGGCGAGATCACCGTCAACGGAATGCCGGTGACAGGGAAAAAGGCTCAGCTCACCGAATTGCGCTCGAAGATCGGCATGGTGTTCCAGCATTTCGAGCTCTACCCGCATATGAGCGTGACGAAAAACATCTGCATCGCCCAGGAAATCGTGCTGAAGCGCAGCCGCGACGAGGCGCTGGCGCGCGCGCAAAAATTGCTGAACCGCGTCGGCATGATCGACCATGCGGACAAATATCCGGGCCAGCTTTCCGGCGGGCAGCAGCAGCGCGTGGCGATCGCGCGCTCGCTCGCCATGGACCCTATCGCCATGCTGTTCGACGAGCCGACGTCCGCGCTCGATCCTGAGATGATCAACGAGGTGCTGGATGTCATGGTCGCGCTGGCCAAGGAGGACGGCATGACGATGATGGTCGTCACCCATGAGATGGGCTTTGCGCGCAAGGTCGCCGACCGGGTGATTTTCATGGATCGTGGGGCGATTGTCGAAGATGCTCCGACAGCCGACTTTTTCGGCAAGCCCCGCAGCGAGCGCGCGCAGGATTTCCTCGCCAAAATCCTCCACCATTGACCTAATAAGGCATGGTACCTTAACGGGAGGGCGCCCCGGCGACCGAAAGAAGGAACGCCGCATGAGCGCCATACCGATCAGCCGCTACCCGGTTCCCGGCATCGACACGCTTCCCGAGGACATCCAGGAGAAAATTCTCGCCGTTCAGGAAAAGACGGGCTTCGTGCCCAATGTATTTCTCGTCCTCGCCCACCGGCCGGATGAGTTTCGCGCCTTCTTTGCCTATCACGCCGCGTTGATGGACAAGGAAGGTGGGCTGTCGAAGGCCGAGCGGGAGATGATCGTGGTCGCCACGTCGAGCGCCAATTCATGCCCGTATTGCGTGATCGCGCATGGCGCGGTCCTGCGAATTCGCGCCAAAAACCCGCTGATCGCCGATCAGGTCGCGATCAACTATCGCAAAGCGGACATCTCGCCTCGGCAGAAGGCCATGCTGGATTTCGCCATGAAGCTGTCGCGAGATTCGGGCGCGATCGGCGAAGAGGACTTTGAGACGCTGCGCGGTCACGGCTTCAACGACGAGGACATCTGGGACATCGCGGGCATCACCGGCCTGTTTGGCCTAAGCAACCGGATGGCGAATTTTACAGGGATGCGGCCGAATGAAGAATTCTACATGATGGGCCGAAACGCCATCTAGCAACGATCACTTGAAGCCGACCGCCTGCGACCGCAAATGATGGGGAAGATACACGGCATATCAGCTAGACCAGAGTAACGGCGGAACTGGCTTTTGAGCGATTTAGCGGCCATTCATAGGGGAAGAGCATGACATCGAGCGGCAAAAATCCGGGTCGCAACGAGATCAAAGCGCGGAAAAGCCCGGGTCTGAACGACCGACTTGATGCAGCAGCGAAAGCCAAGCAGGCAATGCTGGAACGCTTCCGCTCTAAATCCGAGGGCGCGGCGGGGAAGGATCAGCCGGGCGAGAGCGCTTCAAAGAACACGGTGCCTGCCAAGGCCAAATAAGCGCGGTTGCTGGAGTTGTGTTTGGCGCAGTCAACTCCGTGAAACCCAATTCAGCTCAGGCGAGGGCGATTTTCAGCGCTTGGACCGAGCGGCAGCCTGACGAGAAAACAAGCGCCACCGCCCTCGCGCGGCTGGCATACGACATACCCGCCATGCCGCTCCGCGATCTGCCGCACAAGCGCCAGACCGAGCCCAGTGCCCGCACTTTCGAGCGTTTCCTTCAGGCGGTGAAACGGTTCGAATATCGTCTCCCGCTCGGCCTCTGGTACGCCGGGGCCTCGATCGCAAACCGATATCAGCGCCTGTGCGCCATCCTGAGCGGCCGTGACGCTGACCGGCTGCGCACCACCATAACGCCGGGCATTGTCGAGAAGGTTGCGGAACAGACGCCGCAATAGCGTCGCATCGGCGCTGACGATGGGGACCGCGCCGCCGTCAACGGCCAATTCGGCGCCGAAGGCTGCGCATTCCTCCGCCAGCAAACCGACGATATCCACCGCCTCCCGCTTCAAATCTTGCGCGCTTCCAGCATCGAGCCGGCTGGCGATCAGGATTTCCTCCACCAGCGCATCCAGCTCCTCGATATTCCGGGCAATTTCGGCGCGCGTCGCCGCCCGCAAATCTCCCGTCTGGAATCCTTCGACGGCCATGCGTAATCGTGCCAGCGGTGAGCGAAGCTCGTGAGAGGCGTTGGCCAGCAGCGTCTTGTTGGTCTCGATCAACCGCTCGATCCGCTCGGCCGAGCCATTGAAGGTCGCCGCGAGCTGGGCTACCTCATCGCGCCCGGAGATCGCAACGCGCGCCGTCAAATCACCGCCACCAAATGCGGCGACGCCCTGTTGCAGCCGTTCGAGATTGCGCGTGAGCTGGCGAACTACCGGATAGGCGCATAATCCCACCGCAAGACCGATGCCGAGCAGCAACGCCAGCCAGCGCCAGTGCCGCGTCCAGTCGAAATCCTCGTGCGGCCGCGCGGCGATCAAGCGCCGTCCATCCTGCAAATTCACGCTAAAAAGCCCAAATTTCCGCCGCCAAATCGGCCGTTCGCTCCGCTGCATTCGTTCGGCGATACTATCCGGAAACGGTCCTGCTTGCGCGATTACGTTGCCTTCGGGCGAAAGCAGCATGAGGCTGAAGCCGGTGCGGCGATGCCAGAAGGCCAGCTCAGACGCGATCAAGGCTGGGTCGCGATCGGCGGGAAGCAGGCGCTCGGCGATTTCGGTGGCCATTTCCGGCCAGGGGCGGCGGTCGTCGTCGTCGAGCGCACGCAGCACCGTGGCGGCAAGCCCCGCAAGCAACGCAAAAACCAATAGGCTGCCGAGCACCGCGAGATAGATACGGAAATAGAGCCGGCTCATCAGCTCTGGGCCTTGGCGAAAACATAGCCGACGCCGCGCACGGTGAGAATGCGGCGCGGCGCACGGACATCGTCTTCGATGACGGCGCGCAGGCGCGCAATATGAACGTCAATGGACCGGTCGAGCGACGGATCGTAGGACTGGTGATCGGCGCGGACGGCTTCGGCCAGGCTCTCCCGCGACAGCACCCGGCCCGCCCGTTCGGCCATCGCCAGCAGCAGGTCGAACTGGTAGCTGGTAAGGCCTTTCTCCTCGCCGTCCAGACGCACCACGCGGCTGCTGCGATCGATTTCCAACCGGCCAAAGCAAAGCATCTCCCCGGCGGGTGCGCTCGCCTTGCCCCGCCGCAGGACGACGCGAATGCGCGCCAGAAGCTCGCGCGGTTCGAAGGGCTTCGAAATATAATCCTCAGCTCCAATTTCGAGGCCGACGACGCGGTCCATCGGGTCGCCGCGCGCGGTCAGCATAATGACCGGCACGCTCTGCAAATGCGGTTGAGACTTCACAGCGCGGAAAAGATCGAGGCCGTCCATGTCCGGCAGCATCAGGTCCAAGATGATGAGATCGAACGCATGGCGCTGCAGCGCCTTTAAGCCTGCCGCGCCGTCGCCTGCGTGCGTGACGCCAAGCAGATGGGTGCGCAAATAGTCGGCGACCATCGAAGCGAGCCGAAAATCGTCATCGACTAGGAGAATGCTGGGCATGGAATCCGTCACGAATTATCGCCTTCATCCATGCCCAGCTTTTAAGTTCGGCGCCAGACCCAATTGGAACGGATCTATCTGTCCTTTTGCTCGGACAGCCGCTCATGCCAACGCTCGGTGAGCTCGCGGCGCTGCTCGACGGTCAGAACCGAGGCGGACTCGGTCAACCCTTGAACGAGGCGCTTCGACGCAGCATCGGCCGCTTCGATTTGCTCGGCCCGTAGCGCCTCGAAAGCCGCCGGATCGATGGTGTCGGCCCGCAGCAGCTCGACAAATTTGGCGCGGCTCTCGCGCGGGTTCAGGTTGAGCGCAGCAAGATCGGCGATCGCCGTTTTGGCGATCGTGCGGACCTTGGCGGTTTGCTCTTCGCTGGCATCGACACGCGAAAGCACTTTCTCGACGCGCCGGTCGACACGTTTTGCCATGCGTTCGCTATTGAAATGATGCCCTGATCCAGCCCACATCCACCAAGGAGCGGCCTGAACCTTGCCGATCGCAAAGCCTGAAATCGCGCCCAATCCAATAAGCCCCGCGCCGAGCAGCGCACCCCGCCAACGGCGCGGCCTGCGGCGCGATTGCGGCTCGCCATGGTGTTCGTTCGTTCCCAAATCCGTCATTGCCGTCTCCATCTTTCGTTAGCCGTTTTCTGTTGGCTAAACGAGATGTGACGTGCGGTTGTTTCTACGAAACGGTGCGCGTGTAAAGATTTGTAAAGGGGGCGGTTGCACATCGGACGGGACGGGATGAGGTCAGGCCTTGGCGCGGCGCCCATCCGCGCGAAAAAGGCGTCGTCCGAGCAAATAGTTGAAGAACAACGCCACAGCTGATCCGAACGCCATCGGGATGATGAGATGATTAACGGCGAATGGCGTAAGGATCAGAAAGAGACTGTAGGTGGCAAAATTTAAAAGCGCACCGGTTAATTGAATTCCGTAATACGGCAGGAGCGTTCCAGTGCGCCGATTCCTGCCTAGCGTTCGAAAAGACCAGCTTTTATTCAACGCCCATGTGAGCAGAATGGCGAGCGTGACGGAGATAACACGAGCCGAAAACGGGTCTGCACCCAGCGCGCTGACCAAATAAATCAGTATCGCGTAGTCAGCGAGAAATCCGAACGCGCCAACGGCGACGAAGCGGGTGAATGTCCCGGCGTGTGCATCAATTAAGGTCCCAATATTCGCGCTAATGCTTGCCAGTTTCATACAGCGCGCTTGTAATCAATGAGGTGCCGGGCACGCGCAGTTATGATTGGCCGAGCGATTTCAAGCAGCATCGCGCAGACGATGAGAAGCCAAATCAAACGCGCATTGTACCGTGGATGCGGGCCTGAGACCGCGCCACACAACGCAGCGTTTATAATCACACCTAACACAATAATAAAGGTGAAGAGTACAGCACGATCATGGTGAGGATACCTAAACGACGCCGCTCCCGCCGGGCTGCCATAAGCGATCAGATGGATGCCAATGGCGATCAAGGCCAGTACGAGCGCAAGTCCCGCAATTGGTGCAACTAAGGCTTCGGGCACCTTTGGGAGGCAGCTCCCAAGGTTTTCAATGCAAGAATTCAAAAAAGGCGCCACTTCGAAAAGGTTCACTTCACGAAAAGCTAAATCGCTGAAGCTTTGGCCAGGATCGATCCATGCTTCGGTTGGTGAGAAAAGCGCTAACTGTTGCCACGCGTTTCCGATCGCGGCCCTTATCACGGCCAGCGGGTCGTGCAAAAAGACCGAAATGACGAATTGTGGTTCCTCGGCGATCAGCTTAATGCGTTCATCTACGGAAAAGGTTTGGAATCCTCCTTTGCCAGGAACACCGGACCAAAGCAATTCATCTGCCGACTCGAATGTATAATTGCGCACTGCGCAGGCGGTGAATTTGGGATCGCTGGGACAAATAGAGTTGAGATAGACGCGCCCTGGGCCGTCGGCGATGACGCGCGCCATCAGAAAGGGGGGCCTCTTTGGACTCATTCCAAGCGCACTTCGCGCCGCCACGTCGAAAGCGAGTTGAAGCAATACTGCGACAGCCAAAGCGATCGCGGCGGCAGCCCATCCGCCTGCCAACTGGCGATTTCTGTGCGCAAACAACCAGAACGCTGCGGTTCCACCCACGGTAACAATTGCAAGCGAGGTCACCAAATGAGTTGAGTGAAACAGCGCCGAAGTCGCAAGCAGAGCGCCGAAAGACACGCGTTCAATTCGAGACATTCGATCCGAATAGCTAAATAGAAGCGCTATGCAAGCGAGCGCCGATGCCGCATAAATATCCGGCATGACAAATCCAACAGAGAACCATGCCCCAGATGGGAGTATTGCAAGCGCCGCGATCGCTGCCGCAACTTTGAAGGGTTGCTGAGAGTCTGCGAGCCACGCGACACGCGATATGATCCAGGCAATGGCCAATGCTTGCAGGATCACCATGCTCCATAAGCCAAAAAACTGTGCCATTGAATAGAGGAGGACGCTGTAGAACGGCGACCGCGCTCCAAAGAACGCGATGCCGCTGGATTTTTCGATCGGCACTGCCTCCGTCGGGGCAGCTTTGTCGACCGGGGTCCCGGAATTTGTCTCCGGCGCTGAAATTCCCTGACCTGGTGTCGGTGGATGCTGGTTAAGACCAATCCAACCTGAAGTCTTATCGTTAGCAAAGCCAACGAGCTTGGCACCATAATGATAATACTGCGCGGTATCCCAAAATATAAATGGCTGACCGTTCATTAATGTCGGGCTGAGGATCAACGCGGCAAGCAGGGGCACGACAAGCCAGGCACGTTTTACGAACGCTTTGGAATCAACCGTAATGTCACGCACGCGCACCTCGTTGGCGGCTTAAATTTTCTCGTCAATCTCGACCAACATGCCATCGCCACTTTGAAAAATTGTACAGGCTGGCCAAGGGCTACTTTTGGCTAGGATTGCGAAAAAACCATCATTTAGCAGTAGCAATTAAGGCTAACTTCGTCTTTTTGAACTCGTGCGGCCGCTGTCGGCTGATCGAGCACAACCGCGCTAACGCGTTTCAACGGTGTCCTGAGCGAGGACTTATGGATTATTCGACGCAATCCGAAAATCGACGCTACCACAGCACCGGGTGATTTAGAGCGTCATTCGATATTGCACCAAAGAGCCGTGAGGCCCGTAAGCTACTCATTGTCAAAACGGGACGATTGCAAGCCTGCCGAGCTTTGACGCACCCATGTCGAACACCGCTGCATCGTTCCAGTCGTAAATTTCCTGGAATGGCGCAAGACGCTGCCGACGAAAAAGCCAATTGGCCTTGCCGCTCGATGTTGATCCAACGGTTTTAGCGCATGAAGGCCAAAAACTCATCTCCGGTCGTAAAAGACGTGGTGCTCGTCGGGGCCGGCCACGCCAATGTTCAGGTGCTTAAGCGCTTCGGCATGCGGCCGCTGCCGGGCGTCCGGTTAACGCTCATCACACGTGAAGTGCATACGCCCTATTCGGGAATGCTGCCGGGCCTGATCGCGGGGGTATACGCCTTCGACGAGGCGCATATCGACACTGGTCCGCTCTGCCGTTTCGCAGGCGCGCGCCTTTATCAGAGCGCTGCGACCGGCATTGACCGCGGGGCGAAAACGGTGATCTGCGATAACCGCCCGCCGGTCCCCTATGACATCCTCTCCATCAATATCGGCTCGACGCCAAATACGGGAAGCGTGCCGGGCGCGGGCGAACACGCAATCCCGGTGAAGCCGATTGACGGGTTTCTGGCGCGCTTCGGAGCGCTTCGCGCTCGGGTTTTGGCCGCGGGCGGGGAAAGCCGGATCGCGCTTGTCGGCGGCGGAGCGGGCGGCGTCGAGTTGATGCTCGCCGTCGAGCGACGCTTGCGCCGGGATCTGCGCGAGGCGCGCCACGATCCGGGCAAGCTCGGCCTCACGCTCATCACCGCCGATGAACGCATCCTGCCAAGCTTTCCGAAACGATTCAGTGACCGCTTCGAAGCGGTCTTCAGACAGCGTGGAATCGATCTGATTGTCGGCGCGGCGGTTACGGGCGTCGAGCGCGGTCTTCTGCTCCTCGCAGGACGCGCACCCCGGGTCGCGGATGAAATCCTCTGGGTGACGCAGGCCAAGGCCCCGGACTGGCTCAACTCGACTGGCCTTCCCCTGGATGAAAAAGGTTTCCTCCGTGTCGATGAGACTCTGCGCGCCGAGGGTACGGAGGATATCTTCGCCGCAGGGGATACGGTCGCCTTCACGCCTCGCGCGCTGCCGAAATCTGGCGTCTATGCCGTCCGTAGTGGGCCGGTGCTGGCGGAGAACATCAGCCGGCTGCTCACCGGTCGCGTCCTATCCGCCTACAAGCCGCAGCGCGACGCCCTGTATCTCGTTTCGACCGGCGAGCCATACGCCATCGGCACGCGAAACGGACTTGTGTTCAGCGGGCGCTGGATATGGCGCTGGAAGGATTGGATCGACCGCCGCTTCATGGCGAAGTTCAACGAACTTCCCGAGATGGCGACGGCGGAACCCGCCCCGCTGTCGCCGCTCGCCGACCGGGAGGCGCTGGCCGAGCTTGAGAGCATCCCTATGCGCTGTGGCGGCTGCGGAGCGAAGGTGGGCGCGACCGTACTGTCGCGGGCGATCGGCGGGATCGAACCATTTCCCCGGGCGGCGGTCATCGCGGGACTGAACGCGCCGGACGACGCCGCCATCATCGACAGCGGCGGCGATACGCTCTCGGTACAAACCGTTGACTATTTCCGGGCCATGATTGACGACCCTTACCTGTTCGGGCGCATTGCCGCCAATCACGCGCTCGGCGACATCTATGCCATGGGCGGCGCGCCACGGACGGCCCTCGCCATCGCCACCTTGCCCTACGGCATCGAATCCAAGGTCGAGGCGGATCTGACTGCCCTGATGGCGGGCGCCAACGAGATGCTGCGTGCGGCTGATTGCGCGCTTGTCGGCGGGCATACAAGCGAAGGCGCGGAACTGGCCCTTGGCTTTGCAGTCACCGGCGCGGTGGCGCGGGGAAGAGTGTTGCATAAGGGCGGCGCGCGGCCGGGCGACCGGCTGATCCTGACAAAACCGCTCGGCACCGGCACGCTGCTCGCCGCCGACATGCGAGGCAAGGCCAAGGCGCGCTGGGTGATGAACGCCATCGGCCACATGCTGCAATCCAGCTGGGCGGCGTCGGAAATTCTCGTCCGGCACGGCGCTCGCGCGGCGACGGACGTCACCGGCTTCGGGCTGCTCGGGCACCTGCTGGAAATGTTGCAAGCCAGCGGGGCGGGGTCAAAGCTGAAAATGAACGCGCTGCCAGCCCTTGATGGCGCGGCTGAGACCGTGGACGCTGGAATCGTTTCATCCTTGCAGCCGCAAAATCTGCGCTTGCGCCGCGCCATCGCCAAGGGAGCGGGGCAAAGTCACCCGCTTTTTGCGCTGCTGTTCGATCCGCAGACGGCGGGCGGACTTCTGGCCGCCTTACCCGAGGAGAATGCGCTCGCTTGTCTGGCCGAGCTGATCGCTTCGGGCTATAAACACGCGGCAATCATCGGCCAAATCACCACGCTGCCGCAGGGACAAGAGACCGTCTCGTTGCGCTAGGAACCTTGGGACTACTCCATCTCCCATGGCAGACCTCCGCGAAATAGCATACTCTACGTTGTCCCGGCCGAAGAGCCGGGACCGATTGGCTTTGATACAATGCAAGGCGCTTGCTGAGGGGGCATTGGGTCCCGGATAGCCCTTCGGTTTCCGGGACGACAAATGGAGGAGCTTCGTTTCGCAGAAGTCTCCATTGGGAGAAGTTAATAGCTTGTATTGCCTAAGGCTTTTGGGGAAGCGGCATCCATCTCCGTCGCAAGCCGCTCGACCGCAACGCGCACCTCCGGCCGCAGCCCTTCGCCGTCCGCCCGAAAATACGCCACGATTGCGGCGCGCATTCCCGGGTCCCAGAATTTCTTCAGATGGTCCTCGACGCCGCTCGCCGCTTCGTCTTCGCCTTGGCTGGCGAAAAACGCGCCGATTTGATTGGCCATCGTGACGAGCCGTTCAGCTCGCATCGGCGGGCGCTTCCGCAAAAATCCGCTCGGGCCGGGTGAAGACTTCGAACTCGTCGCCGCGAAGAATGGCGACAAGCGTGATTCCCGCCGCCTCGGCGAGCCTTACGGCGAGCGCGGTTGGTGCGGAGACCGCCGCGATGATGGGCGCGCCGAGCCGCGCGGTTTTCTGCACCAGCTCGATCGACACCCTGCTGGTCAGCAGGACCACCCCCGTCCCGCCGGGCAGCCCCGCGCGGGCCGCCGCTCCGATGATCTTGTCGAGGGCGTTATGGCGGCCGACATCCTCTCGGACGATGAGCCCGCCTTCACGGTACCAGAAGCCGGCGGCGTGGACGGCGCGGGTTCGCGCGTTCAGTTCCTGGTTCGCTTGCAAACGCGACATCGCCTCGGAAAGCTCCGCCGGGCGAACCGTCATGGCGCTTTCGATATGAGATACCGGCTTCATCGCTTCGGCGATGCTTTCGACACCGCAAAGGCCGCAGCCGGTCGGCCCGAGGATCGCGCGCCGCCGGCCGACATGGCGTGTTGCCACCTCCGGCTTCAGCCACATGCGCGCCTCGATCCCGTCCTCGACATCGACGATTTCCAGCGTGTCGATATCGGCGGGGCTGTCGATGATGCCCTCGAAGACACTAAAGCCGATGGCGAAATCCTCAAGGTCCGTAGGCGTCGCCATCATCACGGCATAGCTGGAGCCGTCATAGGTGAGCGCCACCGGCGTCTCCTCCGGGATCGGCCGGACCCCGCGCGAAAACCGCTTTTCGCGCCATGCGAGGCGGGCAACCTCTTTCAGCGGCGGCCGCATCTGGGTCACTCCGCCGCCTGAATCGCGCCAACGCGGCGGCTTTGCTCCGCCTGAGCCTCATAGGTCCGCTGCCATTCGGTCGGGCCGTTCGACCGCGAAATCTCGACCGCCGTGACCTTATATTCCGGGCAGTTCGTCGCCCAATCGGAATATTCAGTGGTCACGACATTGGCTTGCGTGCCGGGGTGATGGAAGGTCGTGTAAACCACGCCCGGCGCGACGCGGTCGGTGATCTTGGCGCGCAGGGCCGTTTCACCGGCCCGGCTTGCGAGCTTTACCCAGTCGCCATCGCGGATGCCGCGCTGTTCGGCATCATGCGGGTGGATTTCGAGCACATCTTCCGCGTGCCAGGCCGTGTTAGCCGTCCGCCGCGTCTGCGCGCCCACATTATACTGTGACAAAATCCGGCCTGTGGTGAGCAGCAGCGGGAAGCGCGGGCCGATCTTTTCATCGGTCGGCACATATTGGGTAATGACGAATTTGCCCTTGCCGCGCACGAAGCCGCCCTCGTGCATGACGGGTGTGCCGCCGGGCGCATTGCCGTTGCAGGGCCATTGGATCGAGCCGAGCGCGTCGAGCTTATCGTAGCTGACGCCCGCGAAACTTGGCGTCAGCGCCGCGACCTCGTCCATGATCTCGCTCGGATGGCCGTAGCGCATCGGATAGCCCAGCGCCTCGGACAGCGCCGCCGTGATCTGCCAATCCTCCAGCCCGTTGCGCGGCGCCATCACCTTGCGGACGCGCTGAATGCGGCGTTCGGCATTGGTGAAGGTGCCGTTCTTTTCGAGGAAGGTGGAGCCGGGCAGGAAGACATGCGCGTAGTTCGCCGTTTCGTTCAGGAACAAATCCTGCACGACGACACACTCCATCGCGGCCAACCCTGCCGCGACATGGCGGGTGTTGGGGTCGGATTGAAGAATGTCCTCGCCCTGGATGTAGATGCCCTTGAAGGAGCCATCGACGGCGGCGTCGAGCATGTTCGGAATGCGCAAGCCCGGCTCGCGGTCGATGCTGACGCCCCAAAGCTGCTCGAACATCTCACGGCTGGCATCGTCCGACAGATGGCGGTAGCCCGACAGCTCGTGCGGGAAGGAACCCATGTCGCACGCGCCTTGCACATTGTTTTGACCGCGCAAGGGGTTCACGCCGACGCCGGGGCGGCCGATATTGCCCGTCGCCATGGCGAGATTGGCGATGGCCATGACGGCGGTCGAGCCCTGGCTGTGCTCGGTGACGCCGAGGCCGTAATAGATCGCGCCATTGCCGCCGGTGGCGTAGAGCCGCGCCGCGCCGCGCAGATCGGCTGCGGACACGCCGGTTGCGGCTTCCACCGCTTCGGGGCTGCTCTGCGGCTCGGAAACGAAAGCCGCCCATTTTTGGAACTCGGCCCAATCGCAGCGCTCACGGATAAAATTTTCGTCCGCCAGCCCTTCGGTGACGACGACATGGGCAAGCGCCGTCAGGACCGCGACATTCGTGCCGGGCCGCAGCGGCAGATGATAGTCCGCCTCGACATGCGGCATCCGCACGAGGTCGATCCGGCGCGGGTCGATCACGATGAGCTTTGCACCCTCGCGCAGCCGCTTCTTCATGCGTGAGGCGAAGACCGGGTGCCCATCGGTCGGATTCGCGCCGATGACGATCATTACATCGCTATCCTCGACCGAGTCGAAATCCTGCGTCCCCGCCGAGGTGCCGAATGTCGTCTTCAGACCGTAGCCGGTCGGCGAATGGCAAACCCGCGCACAGGTGTCGACATTATTGTTGCCGAAGGCGGCGCGGATCAGCTTCTGCACCAGATAGGTCTCTTCATTCGTGCAGCGGGACGAGGTGATGCCGCCCACCGAATTGCGGCCATGACGCGCCTGAATGCGCTTGAACTCGGACGCCGCATGGCCGATGGCTTCGTCCCAGCTCACCTCCTGCCAGGGATCGGAGATCGAGGCGCGGATCATCGGATTCAGCACGCGCTCCTTGTGTGTCGCGTAACCCCAGGCGAAGCGGCCCTTGACGCAAGAGTGGCCACGATTGGCCTTGCCGTCCTTATGCGGCACCATGCGGACCAATTCGTCGCCGCGCATCTCCGCCTTGAAGGCGCAGCCGACGCCGCAATAGGCGCAGGTCGTTACGATGGAATGCTCCGGCGTGCCGATGTCGTAGACGGATTTCTCGATCAGGGTCGCTGTAGGGCAGGCTTGCACGCAAGCGCCGCAGGAGACGCATTCGGACTCGAAAAACGGCTCGGCCATGCTGGGAGACACGCGGCTGTCGAAGCCCCGGCCGGAGATGGTCAAGGCGAAGGTGCCCTGCACCTCCTCGCAGGCGCGCACGCAGCGCGAGCAGACGATGCATTTCGAGGGATCGTAAGTGAAATAGGGGTTGGATTGATCTTTCTCGGCCTTGGTGTGGTTCTCGCCCTCATAACCGTAGCGCACTTCGCGCAGGCCGACCACGCCCGCCATGTCCTGCAACTCGCAATCGCCATTTGCGGCGCAGGTGAGGCAATCGAGCGGATGGTCGGAGATGTATAGCTCCATCACGCCGCGCCGGATGCGCTTGAGCCGCTCGGTTTGCGTGCGCACGACGAGGCCCTCGGCGACGGGCGTCGTGCAGCTCGCGGGCGTGCCGTTGCGGCCCTCGATCTCGACGAGACACATGCGGCAGGAGCCGAAGGCTTCGACCATATCCGTGGCGCAAAGCTTGGGGATGTTGTTTCCCGCCTCGGCGGCGGCGCGCATGATCGAGGTGCCTTCGGGCACGGTGATGGTCATGCCGTCGATGGCGAGCGTGACGGCTTTTGCCGCTTTGCTCGCCGGTGTGCCGTAATCGGTTTCGTGCAAGAGGGACATGGCGTATCGTCCTATTCTGCGGCCGCGCGTGCGATGCCGAAGTACTCCGGGAAATGCGTGATCGCACTCATCACCGGATAGGGCGTGAAGCCGCCAAGCGCGCAAAGCGAGCCGAATTTCATAGTCTCGCAGAGTTCCCCCACCAGCGCCAGATTGGCGGCGCGATCCCGGCCGGAGCTGATTTTGTCAATGGTTTCAGCCCCGCGCACCGCCCCGATCCGGCAGGGCGTGCATTTTCCGCAGCTTTCAAAGGCGCAGAACTCGAATGCGAAGCGCGCTTGAGCAACCATATCCACCGTATCATCGAACACCACGATCCCGCCATGCCCGATCAGCCCGTCCCGCGCCGCGAAGGCTTCGTAATCGAAGGGCGTGTCGAACAGCGCGCGCGGGAAATAGGCGCCGAGCGGCCCTCCGACCTGCACCGCGCGCACCGGCCTGCCCGTCGCCGTCCCGCCGCCAATATCGTCCACCAATTCGCCGAGCGTGATGCCGAAAGCCGTTTCGAACAGCCCGCCATGTTTGATATTCCCGGCAAGCTGAATGGGCATGGTGCCGCGCGACCGTCCTATGCCGAAATCGCGATAGGCCGCTCCGCCTTCGGCGAGGATGAACGGCACGGAGGCGAGCGAAATCACATTGTTGATGACCGTCGGCTTGCCGAACAGGCCGCGATGCGCCGGTAGCGGCGGCTTTGCCCGCACCTGTCCGCGCTTGCCTTCAAGGCTTTCCAGCAGCGCGGTTTCCTCGCCGCAGACATAAGCGCCCGCGCCGATGCGGATGTCCAGGTCGAACGCATAGGGCGAGCCGAGCACGCTTGGGCCGAGCAGGCCATCGGCGCGAGCGAGCGAAACGGCCCCGTGCATGGCGGCGATCGCGTGCGGATATTCGGAGCGGATGTAGACGAACCCCTTCGTCGCGCCGGCCGCTATCCCTGCGATCGCCATCCCTTCGATGAGGCAGAACGGATCGCCCTCCATCATCATGCGGTCGGCGAAGGTGCCGCTATCGCCCTCGTCGGCGTTGCAGACAATATATTTTTGTGAGCCTCGCGCCTCCGCTGCCGTGCGCCATTTGATGCCCGTGGGGAAACCCGCGCCGCCGCGACCGCGCAACCCGGAGGTCACGACCTCCTCGATGGTTGCCCACGGGCCTAGTGAGATGGCGCGCTCAATTCCCTTCAAGCCGCCATGCGCGCGGTAGTCGTCGAGCGAAAGCGGATCGGTGATGCCGCAGCGGGCGAAGGCAAGCCGGGTTTGGCGTTTGAAGAAGGCAAGATCGCCGGGGGGGCCAAGGCGCAAGGGATGGCTGCCTCCATGGAGAAAGCCAGCATCGAATAGGCTGGGTATGTCCGCCGCCGCGACCGGACCGTAGGCGATCCGCCCCGCAGGCGTCGCCAACTCCACCATCGGCTCCAGCCAATAGGCCCCGCGCGAGCCGTTACGCATCAACTCAATCTCGACGCCCCGCGAACGGGCATTGGCCAGAAGCGCAGCTGCGACCTCATCCGCGCCAACCGCGACCGCACCTGCGTCGCCGGGGACATAGATCACGGCGCTCAAGGGGCCATCTCCGCCAGCATCGCGTCCAGCCGTTCCGCCGTCAAACGCCCGACGACCCGTCCGTCGATCATCGCCGACGGTGCGCAGGCGCAAAGGCCAAGGCAAAAGGTTTGCTCCAGCGTCACATGCCCGTCGAGCGTCGTGCCGCCCCAATCGACACCGAGCCGCGACTTCGCCCGTTCGGCGAGCGCCACGCCGCCCATCGCCTGGCAAGCCTCGGCCCGGCAAAGCACCACCCGGTGCCGGCCAGGCGGCTCAAGGCGGAAATCATGATAGAAGGTCGCGACGCCGTAAATTTCCGCGCGGGTGATGTTCAGCGCTTCGGCGACCAGCGGCAGCAAGCCTTCCGGCAGATAGCCGAAACACTCCTGAAGCGCGTGGAGAATGGGGAGCGCCGCGCCCGCTTGGGAGGCGTGCTCTTTGATGATCGCGCGGGCAAGGTCGATGCTGTCGTCCGTCAATGTCCATTCCTGAATGGGATTTCCCCATCAGCAAACAGAAAATCGGCTGGGCAGTCAATGAATGCCGTAGCGAATGCTGCTGTGACTGCCATGCCGGACGGCGCGGCTCAAGCGAGGCCACGCCAGTCCGTTGATCTCTAATTCGCCGCGAAACAGTAAAGTAGCCCGGCCCCGCCGGTGCCCTTGAGCGCATCCTGGCTGCAACCGCCGCGCGACGGGTGGGAGGAGTTCCAGGACCTCGCCGGCGGTTGATCGTTCAGCCCCCGCCGGTCGTGGTGGCCGGTCATCGCCGCGCCGTCAGCCCCGCTCTTGGTCCAATTGCCACAAGTCCGGTCATCGCCGGCGGGGAAAGCCGTTCCGTCCGGCTGCGATCCCGTGAGGATGTCGTGTTGATTGGGCGTGTCGCCAATGCCGTTGACCGTCGCGCCCTTTTCCGTCAGCGCCGTTTCCTTTGTCAGATTATTCTCGCCATGAAGCTCGGCGACGTCCTTGGCGATCACGACGCCCTTGGCGTTTTGCCACGGTCCCTTCCCGATGCGGTCCCGCGCATTGACCGCCCCTTGGCCCTGCGTCGACAAATAGGCGCGCCATGTCTTGCCGCTGGAGCCCGCCGCGTCGGCTAAGGTCTGGCATTGCTTGTCGGCGCCATCGAGGCCGCCAAGGTCGGCGCCCTTGCCGGACCCGGCGCTGGTCACGAAAAAGCTCACCGCGTTTTGTTGCGCCTGCGCGGCGCCAGGCGCGATCAAGACGAGCGCTCCAAGCGCCAAAACGCCGCCCATCGGTTTGAGGTTCATGCGATTTCTCCCGTTTGCCCTTGTGTTATCTGGCTTTTGCAGTCGAGTGGGGCCAAGATCGCGCCCACAATAGCGCCGCAAACATCTTCATGCTACGAGAGCTATGTAACAGCCGAAATTTTAGCAACGATCCAGCCTTCAAAATCGACATCACGGCCGTGTGCCGTCAGCTTTACGGTGGACGAATATGCCTTCGAGGGACGCCGATCGTCGCGCGACGCCAGGACCGGGCCAGGAATCCGTCTGGGCCTATCCCAGGCCGCCGGCGCTGCAATCCGTCCCGGAGCGGCTGCGCGTCATCTTCGCCGGGCGGACCATCGCCGAAACGACGGCCGGCTATCGCGTGCTGGAGACCAGCCATCCGCCGGTCTATTACTTCCCGCAGAGCGATGTCAGCCTTGAGCTGATGAAACCCGCCGGAGGCCGGTCCTTCTGCGAGTTTAAGGGTGTGGCGCGATATTGGTCCGTCGAGGTTGACGGACGCCGGTCGGAGCAGGCGGCGTGGAGCTACCCCGATCCGGCGCCAGCCTATGCGGCGCTGAAGGATTGCATCGCCTTTTATGCCTCGCGCGTCGATGAATGCTGGGTCGGCGACGAACGCGTCAAGGCGCAAGAGGGCGACTTTTACGGCGGCTGGATCACCTCGAAGGTCGTCGGACCTTTCAAAGGCGCGCCCGGCACGATGGGCTGGTGACGCGCCATTGCTTCGCGCAGGGCCGAAAACGCCGCCTCATTTCTGAGGCGGCTGCTCCGCCACGCGCGGCTTCAAGATCATAGTCTCGCCTTTGCGCAGAAGCTTCACCCGCAATTCCTGGCCGATGGTCTGCCGGTCCAGCACCTTGTAAATGTCGTCGACGCTTGCCGCCGGACGGTCGTTGATCGACAGGATCACGTCACCCTGAATGATGCCGGCGCGTGCGGCGGGGCCGTCCGGCACGCACTGCACGATCTGCACGCCCGAGGCGACCTTTAGCCCCATGCGGTCAGCGGCGGCGCGTGGAAAATGCACCGTCTGCCCAGCGATGCCTAGATAGCCTCGTTGCAGGCGCCCATAGCGCAACAGCTCCGGGATGACGCGCTTGGCGGTGTTGACCGGGACCGCGAAGCCCGTGCCAT
Source organism: Rhodomicrobium sp. (assembly GCA_031399085.1). Taxonomy (GTDB): domain Bacteria; phylum Pseudomonadota; class Alphaproteobacteria; order Rhizobiales; family Rhodomicrobiaceae; genus R-RK-3. The sequence continues at coordinate 51,631 of JANNOQ010000049.1, read as the reverse complement.
GCGCTCCGGCGATTATCGCCGTGTTCACCCCGATCACGCGCCCCGACGAGTCGAGCAGCGCGCCGCCGGAATTGCCCGGATTGAGCGCCGCGTCGGTCTGGATGATGTCTTCGATCAGCCGGCCGTTGCTCGCCCGCAAGGTGCGGCTGAGGGCGCTCACCACGCCCGCCGTGACGCTCGATTGCAGGCCGAACGGATTGCCGATGGCGACCACGAGCTGGCCCTGGCGCAGCGCGGCGGAATCGCCGAGTTCGGCTGCGGGCAGGCTATGGCGGTGGACACGCAGAAGCGCCAAATCGGTGTCCGGATCGGAGCCGACCTTTTCGGCCTTGGCCGTGGTTCCGTCCGCGAGCAGCACTTCGATGGCGGGCGCGTCCATCACCACGTGATGGTTGGTAAGCACATATCCGTCCGGCGTGATGATGATGCCGGAACCGCTTCCTTCGGGGCCGGAAGATGCATTCCCCGGCCTTGAGCGCAAGCGCTGAATTCCGACAAGGGCGGGGCCGACCCGTTCGACAACGCTGGTGACGACGCGCGAATAGGCATCGAGCGCGGCGTCTTCTTCCGCGTGGCTTACGCCGACTGGCGTGGCGGGCGCGGGCCGGGCAAAACTGAGATTGATGATTTTCATGAATGGTCTCTCGCAGCGGGTCGCCGTTAACTAAGATGGCCGCGCCGCTTTTCAAGCAGGCAACGGGACGGCGCCAGCAACCGGCGGACGCGGCGAGAGCATCGCATTTCCTTCACGATCCGGTACGAACGAGCCGAGGCCGTAAAGGCTCGCTGGCCGTGCTCTGAACAAGACGACGCGAAAAACGCCTGCGTTTCCAAATCGTGATGCCGACGATCGCGGCGCAGAATAAGGAGTTCGTCGCGAACACCGCGCCCATCAGAACATCGTGCAAATTGATGAATGCGTAGGCGGTGACTGAAAGATGGCTCACTAAAAAAAGCAGCCAAGATGTCACCGACGTCGACTCGCCGCCAGACGTGTCTCGGAGGGTTTGGGCAAGTTGCGGAAGATAGGCGATCACCCGCGCCGCGTTGCAAAGTGTGAAAAGCCAGAGCGTGAATTCCTCGACGGTCATGTGAGCACCGGGTTGAGAGCAGATAGGGTTGCAAAAACCGCAACCCGGAGCCGATCTAAACCCGGATGGTAAACCGGTTCATCATCCGAAGGGGTTAGGTCTCCCTTGGTACGTCCGCGAAACAGCCGATGCTTTTCCGGTGCGATCGGCTCAAGCGGCATCGAACGCTGAAAGTACCGCCCATTCACCCATTCGAATGATGCAGGCTGAAGCCTGCCCCGCGACACTCTCCCAATGCTGAACAAAGCTGAGAGACGGCGGCTATGTCGATTTTCCCCGAATTCCGCAGATTGACGCCTGCAGACCGCGCACTCCTCTTCGCCCATCTCTGGCGGCTCGAGCCGGATTGCCGCCGCGCCCGTTTCGGCGAGCCGGTCGGCGACGGGTTTTTGCGCGCCTATGTCACCGGCACCAATTTCACCAATACGCTTCTTTACGCATGTCTTGCCGGCCCTGAGGTGCGCGGAGTGGGCGAATTGCGCTCGCTCGGTCCGATGTGGGGCGCTGAATGCGAGGCCGCCGTCACGGTGGAGCGGCCTTGGCGCAATCTGGGCATAGGGGCCGCACTAATGCGGGGACTTCTGGAGGAAGCGGAACGACGTAGCGTGAGCCGCATCTATTTGAGCGGCGCTCCGGTCGGCAAAGCGATCCAACGCGTCGTCGAAAAGGCCTTGGCCTACTACCCGCATTTTTCCCCTACCGGCGATTCAGCCCACGTGCTCGCCAATACATATCCCGCGCCACACATCGTCATTCTTGGGATCGAACGCGGCGTGAATGGGTAGCGGCGACATCGGTTTCGTGGACGTTGGCGCGCGCAATGTGCAACATGGTCCAAAATCGGTGTCTCGCACAGGCCGCTCACATGACGAAAACGAACCGGGACAATTGCCCCACCGAAAGCCCCCAATCCGCAAGCGCGCCAACGCTCTTCCTTCGGATTAAATTCGGCGACCGGGCGTTCCTGGGGCCAGGAAAGATCCGTCTGCTGGAATTGATCGACGAGCTTGGCTCGATGTCCGCCGCGGGCAAGGCGATGGGCATGTCGTATCGCCGCGCTTGGCTGCTTGTCGATGGGCTGAACCAGGTCTTCGTTGCGCCGCTGGTCGTCAAACAGACCGGCGGCAGCGGCGGCGGCGGGGCCGTGCTCACGGAACTCGGCCGCGATATTGTCCACCGCTACCGCAGAATCGAAAGCAGCGCCGCCACGCAATCGGCGGAGGATTTGAAAGCCTTGTCGAAGGCGCTTGCCTGGACTGATTGACGGCAACGCGGCGTTCAAAGGAGACAAGGGAAATTCGGATGGTCAGGCTCAATGAAATCCGCGCCAATGAGGTCGCGGTCGACGCGCCCCCCGGCGACCGATGCGGGTTTGGTGTTCATTGGCCGCATCCGCACACCCTGGACCTCCCGTCTGGAATGCCCGAGGCAGGGGCGGCCGGACGGACCGGTCTGCCGCATCGAGATTTTCGAGCCGTGGGTTGCCGCGCTTGAGGGCATCGCCGAATTCGAGCGGCTTGAGGTGCTCTACTGGCTGCATGAGTCCCGCCGCGATCTTGTGCGGCAAAGTCCGGCCAATGACGGCGCAGCGCGCGGGACGTTCGCGCTCCGCTCGCCGGTTCGCCCCAATCCGATCGGCACTTCGATCGCGACGTTCGTCGCCATCGACGGATCGGCGGTCCTCGTCCGCGGCCTCGATTGCCTGGACGGCACGCCGCTCATCGACCTAAAGCCGGACCGCTGCCTTTTCACGCCGATCGCGCCACCGCAAAAGGGCGATTTCGATGTCGCTTAGCTATTCGGCGACGCTGCCGGAGTTAATCGACCGCTGTTGCAGTTTGCCTAAGCGTTCAACGGCATGTCCCGAGCCTGATGCGAGCAACGCCACGCTTTTAATCTGGGCGAAAACGGCCGAGCCCGCTGCTAACCCCAAAGCGTCCTGGGATTTGCGCGTGATGCGCGCGGCAATCCTTGCGCCTGCTCCATCCTCGCCGAGAGCTGCGACGATGTTCACCTGCGCCCCGCCGTTTTCCTGACCCGTGACGGACAGGATACGCGCGGGCAGGCAGTTCAGGATGGTCGTCCCTTGCGGGCGCACGAGGGTGAAACTCACATCGGCGGCGCTGATGCGCAGACGGCGAAGGCTGCCCACCTCGCCCTGGAGGCCCGGGACGATGAGCGTTCCCCCAGGCACCGCGAAGACGGTGAGCGCATAGGTTTCATCGACGCTGGCGATCCGTCCCTCCAGCGTCATCGCGGCGTCAGGCGCGCGCAGGAGCGGCAGGCTCGGATCGGCTTCAAGCTCAAATAGCGGGCCTGATGCCAGCACGCGCCCGCGGTCCAACAGCACCAGCGTGTCCGCCAGCCGCTCCACCTCGGCAATGTCGTGACTGACATAGACGATCGGGATCGAGAGATGCTCGTGCAGCGCCTCGAAATAGGGGAGGATCTCGTCTTTCGTCATGCGATCGAGCGCGGAAAGCGGCTCGTCCATCAGCAACAGGCGCGGCTGCGATAGCAAGGCGCGGCCGACGGCGACGCGCTGCCGTTCGCCTCCGGACAGCGCCAGCGGCGCACGGTCGAGAAGATGGCCGATACCAAGCAACTCGACGATCTCCGTCTCTTTGATGGCTAGCTCCACGCCTTGTTTTTCTGCCCGCCGCGCTCCGTAGCGCAAATTTTTAAGCACCGAGAGATGGGGAAAAAGGCTGGCTTCCTGAAAGACATAGCCGATGGGGCGCTCATGTGGCTTGCGGAAGATCTGTTGCGCATCGTCCTGCCAAATCTCATCGCCGACTGTCAGCTTACCGGCGAGCCTCTGAAGGCCCGCCATGCAGCGTAGAACCGTCGTCTTGCCGCAGCCCGATGGTCCGAAAAGTGCGGTGATGCCCCGCATCGGAGCCTCGAATTCCACATCGAGCGAAAAACTCCCCAGAACCCCGGTGAAGGCGGCCTGGATGGTCGCCTCGCGCCCGGTCATGTGCCGGGCCGCCCGATCCGCTTTTCGAGCAGCATCATCGCCAGGATGACGATGAAGGAGAAGACCAGCATTCCGCCAGCCAGGATGTGCGCCTTGGTCCATTGCAAGGTCTCGACATAGTCGAAAATCGCGATCGAAAGCACCTTGGTCTCGCCCGGAATGTTGCCGCCGATCATCAGCACGACGCCGAATTCGCCGACCGTATGCGCAAATCCCAGAACCGCGCCGGTCATGAAGCCGGGCCGGGCGAGCGGGATCGCAACCGTCCAGAAACGGTCCCAAGGCGAGGCGCGCAAGGTGGCGGCGACCTCAAGCGGCCGGTCGCCGAACGCTTCGAAAGCGTTGCGGATCGGCTGGACCACGAAGGGCATGGAGAACAGCACCGATCCGATCACCAGCCCTTCGAAGCTGAAGGCAAGGGTGCGCCCGCCGCCCAGGCTCGCCAGCCAGCCGACGGGGCCGTTCGGGCCGAGCGCAATCAGCAGGTAGAAGCCCAGCACGGTCGGCGGCAGCACCAGCGGCAGCGCAACGACCGTCGCGACAGCTTCCTTCCAGGTCGCCTGCGAGCGCGCCAGCCACCAGGCGATCGGCGTCCCGATCATAAGAAGCAGAATGGTTGTGATCGTGGCCAGCTCAAGCGTCAGCCGGATCGGCGACCACAGCTCGGTGAAATCGGGCATGAGCTTTAAGACCCGCTATTGGCCGCCGAGCCGTAACCGAATTTGTCCTTTACCGCGAGAGATTCGGGACCCTTGAGGAACGCAAGAAACGCGCGCGCCGCTTCGTTCTCCGCGCCTTTCTTCAACAGCACGGCGTCCTGGGCGATGACGGTATACAAGTTAGCGGGCACGACCCAGCGCGATCCGTCGCCCTTGCCGATGACTTGCGACAGAGCCACAAAGCCGAGTTCGGCATTGCTGGTCTCGACGAACTGATAGGTCTGGGAGATGTTCTGGCCCTGGACGATCTTCGCGCTGAGGCTGTCATAGACGCCGAGCGCCTTCATTGCCTCGACAGCGGCGGCGCCGTAAGGGGCGGTCGCCGGATTGGCGATGGCGATCTTGGTGAACTTCCCGTCCTTCAAAGTCGCCTCGCCCTTGACGAGGTCCTTGTCCTTGCTGAACAGCACGATCTTGCCGGTGGCGTAGGTGAAGCGGCTATCCTCTAGGGCAAAACCGTCATCCGCCGCCTTTTTCGCCGTCGTCTGATCGGCGGAGAGGAAAACTTCGAAAGGCGCATCCTGGGAAATCTGCGTAAAAAGCTGGCCGGTCGCGCCGAAGCTAAAAACGGCCTTGTGTCCGCTGGATTTTTCGAACAGGGCGCCAATCTCCTTCGCCGCCTCCGTGAAATTCGCCGCCACGGCGACTTTGACTTCGCCAGCTTGCGCGCCGCCTGATAAAGCGACGGAGATAACGGTCAAGAGAGCAAAAGCGGCCCGCGCGCGAAGACGGGCTGGCGAGCGGAAGAAGGATGCAGAATTGAACATGGCAACGCTCTCGATATATTCACCCGAACATATCGATATTTAGCCGCTGCGCCTTGTGCTTCGCAAGCGTTATCTTCAACGGGATATTGCGAGCCGCCTTGGGGAAAAAGCTGCCGGCTTCGCGAGGAAGCCGGCATTTTGGGAGCAAACCGCTTAGTTGACCCGGTAAACCACCGGGCAATTGACGATAAAGCCCACAGCGCGCAGGTCGCTGCCATCGAGGCTCTTGATGAACCCTCTAGCGCCGAACTCCTCAATGTGGATCGCGTCGGTGAGCTTTGCGCGATAGCCCTTCTTGACGGCTTCATCTGTCCAGACCGCCGGAAAGACTCGCCACATCGGGCTATAGTCAAGATTGATAGTCGGAATGCCGCCCAAGACGTTGAGAGGTCCGCGCCCATCACCGCCGAGCACGCTGTTCAGCCCCTGCCGATGCGGATTGTCAATGCCGGTATGGCCGTTGACGAACACATAAATGCGCTCGGCCGCTTCGCCCGGATCGGCGTCCTGGTTTGCGAAGGGAAGATCCTTCATCGCCTCGGAATAGGTCGCTTCCTCCAGCGTCGACACCAACTCATCATTGGCATCGGTCGACAGATAGAGGATCGGCTTTGAAAAGGTGTAGCCCAGTGTCAGCTTGAGTTCGACGACGCCCGTGCGCGGGCATATCGACACGACCTTATCGTGAACGAGGGACTTGTCCGGTTTGCCATCGCAGAACTCGTTGAGTTTATCCTCGCTGACATTGAAAGCGAGCATCGGCGCATTGAAAACCGCGCCTTTGCCGGAATTGGTAACGCGCACGATGGGCGAATAGTCCGCATCTCCCACCGAGCCGGGCTTGGCCTTCTTCGGCGGGAAGAGATTGGGAGCATCGCCTGGCGTAATTTCCCATTTCGGAGCGAAATCGACCTTGCCGTGGTTGAACGTCCATGCTCCGTCCTTCTCGATCACGGCTTCGCGGAAGGCGCGCCCGGTCAAGCCATAGGCCATTTTGGCGGCATAGGGTATGCCGTGCAGCTCCGCCAGATCACGATCCGTCACATCCGTCACGACGAACCAGACCTTTTCCCCGGTCTTTAGCTGGCCTCGGCGCAGTGGCAAGCGGGCGGTGCCTTTTTCTAGGTCGATATGTGCCGATTTCATCAGCAGAACCGGCCCAAGGAACGATGGATTGACCTCCGACGGCGAGGGCTGGGCCACGACGATCTTCGCATCGGGCGCGATGAAGGCGGGTGCTGGCCGCGCCTCATGCAGCGGCTTACCTTCAACGCCGCGCACGACAACTTCGGCCATCGCGGGCTGAAATGCCGCCAAGGTGAGGAGGGCTGCGCCAAGCGCGGGGGTGACCCGACGGAGCAGCCTCCGCTTCCCAATGGGCATTTCAACGAGATGCATAAACATGTGACTCCTTTTCCCTTGCGGGCACGTTGGTTTGCAACGCGTGGAGCATCGCGCAGACACATCGCGCCAGCATCTCAAAGAACTCACAAATTATTAAAATCGTTCAGGAATTCGACATCCCTTGCTAAAAAGCAAGCGCTGTCTCGCGTGTCAGAGAAGGGCGGCAGAAAGCGCCGGCAGGGCAGCAATTGTAAGCCCTGGGCGGCAGAGGATCTCAAGGCAGCATGGTCGCCGAGATGGACGGCGGACACTCCCTCCCAAATATAGAGAGGGAGCGTCGCGGCGTAACTTCAGTTGCCGTATTTTCCGGCATTTTCGAAAAAGGCCTTCGCTCCGGCCATGTCGCCCTTCATGCAGGCATCATATCCCTGGATCATGAAGCGCGTCGCGGCGACCATGTCGTTGATCGGCATCCGGATGTCGGGCTTGCCCATCATCTTGTTGACGCGAACGCGGAATTCCTGCTCGCAATCCATGGATTGCGAGAACGCCGGCGTCGCCAGAAATGTCACGAGCAAAGCACATGCGGAAATTTTGCGAATCATAAGGCGTTCCTTTGCGAATAAAGCTCTACTAAGTGGGCTGGCCCCTCAATCACGGCGTGTCCATCGAACCGTCGGCACGACGGTCAGCCGTAACGTCTATTCTGGCCGCCTGAGGAAATTGACCGAGATACATCCCGCGCAAATGTCGAATTTCTCACGTTTTTCTCACGCGCAACACAAGTGCGAGAGAGGGGCTGGCGGCTGACGGGGCATTGGCCTAAATGTATGATAGCCAGGAGCGGTTAAGAAACTCGCCTCGACCCGTCCGGAATGGAACTGCGATGAGCACTTTGCGCCTGGTGGAACAACCGAGGGATCAATCGCTCCCGCGCGTGCTCATTGTCGAGGACTGCCCCGATTTGGGCAACCTCCTGCCGCTTCACCTCAAAGACGCAGGGTATGAGGTAGAACTCACAAACAGCGGCCGTTCCGGGCTTCAACTGGCAAAATCCGGTAAATACAAGCTGCTGATTTTGGATCTCGGCCTTCCCGAGATCGACGGGCTCGAGATCTGCAGAATTCTGCGCCAGTCCGACGTCGAAACCTCTGTTTTAATGTTGACGGGCAGGTCGTCGGAAATCGACCGCGTGCTGGGTCTGGAAATGGGCGCCGACGATTATCTGACCAAGCCATTCAGCATTCGCGAATTGCTGGCGCGCGTTAAGGCGATCATGCGGCGCACGCAGCCGGGGCTGCATCGTCAGCATCTTGAAGCTGTGGAGGTGCTAAAGCTCGGCCGGGTCACCTTGAACATTGGCGAGCACTCGGTGCAGATCGGCGATAAGTCCGTCGAGCTGACCGCGAAGGAATTCGATCTCCTGCTCCATTTCATTAAATATCCCGGCCGTGTGTTTACGCGCGCGCATCTGCTCGACCAGGTGTGGGGCTACAGCCATCTCGGTTATGATCATACGGTGAACTCGCACATCAATCGTCTCAGAGCAAAGATCGAAGACGACCCGCGACAGCCGCGATTTATTTTGACCGTTTGGGGTGTCGGCTACAAATTCAACACCCAGGCCGAGTGATGCGCAGTTTGTTCGGAAGTTTGACAGCTAAGCTGCTGATCTTCCTTACAGTTTTAATCGGCGCACTGGGATCGTTTTACTTAATATTAACATTAGCCGCAACGAAGGCTCACCTTGAAGTTGTGGATCAGAGCCTCAATCGCGAGGTGGCCCGATCCATATTGGATCAGCATCTTAAAACCACGATTTTCGATGCTGACATCGACCTTGGCGGCGAGGTTTTCACCACGCTGATGCAGGTCAATCCGAATGCTGAGATATATCTGCTCGACGGTCTGGGCCTAATCGTTTCCCATGCCGCACCGCCGGACAAAGTTAAGCTCAAGTCAGTCGCGGTCGAGCCGATCAACGCTTTCGTGGCAAAAGCACAGCCGCTCCCCATCTATGGCGACGACCCGCGCGATCCCAAGAACCGAAAAGTTTTTTCCGCAGCTGAGATTTCGCGATCGGGGCGGACCGTCGGATATCTTTATGTGGTTCTCGGCGGCGAGGCCTATGGCAGCGCTGCGACGATGTTCAACGAGAGCTACATCCTGCGTCTGAGCAGCGGCTTGGTCGCGGGAAGCGTAATCGTGGCCATGCTGCTGGGCGCATTGTCGTTTTATCGCCTCACGACACCGCTGAGACGCTTGACGCAGACCGTCAGCGCTTTCAATCCGGAAAACCCTGTTGTCAATCTGGGAGCGGCCCCGGCTATTCAGGGTAACGATGAGGTCGGTCAGCTCGCGCTCAGCTTCGACCAGATGGCGCGTCGCATCGCCGATCAAGTTCAAATGCTAAAAGCTGCCGATAATGCCCGCCGCGAATTCATGGTTTACATCTCTCATGATCTGAAAACGCCGATCGCCAGCATTCAGGGCTATCTGGAAACCCTGATGATGAAATGGGAGGAAATGGAGCAGGATCGGCGGGAAACTTATCTGTCATCGGCGCTCAAGGCCAATGACCGCATTTGCATGATGGTCGACGGGATCTTCGATCTGGCGAAACTGGAAGGGCCGGAAGCCCCGCTTCAATTGGAAAGTTTTTCCGTCACGGAGCTGATTCAGGACATTTGCCAAAAGCTTCAATTCGAGGCCGAAAAAGCCAATGTCAGCCTGGCGGTCGATTGGAAAGACCCCAACGTTTATCTGACCGGCGACATTCGGCTGATCGAACGGGCGCTCGCCAATCTGATTGAGAATGCTATCAAGTTTTCAACTGCGGAAGGGGTTGTAGAAATAAAGGTTTTCAAGGCGAGCGAGACTGTTTCAATCGCCATTTCGAACCAAGGGGACGTTCTGAAAGATGAAGAAATAGCCAAAATATTTCTGCCATTTTACAGAGGCAAAAACGCCGTCCGGACGATTAAGGGGAGCGGAGTCGGACTGCCGATCGCGAAACGCGTCGCCGAGCTTCACGACGGCTCCATTCACGTCTCGAGTAGCACGGCAGCCGGAACCGTTTTCACAATCGTCTTCCCCTCCTAATCGGCGAAAGCTGGGCCGGTCCTGCGAGGGTCGAACCGCGACAAGCGGCCCTAAACCCCGCTGAACCAATTATAGCCGCCATCTTCCCAATAGCCGCCGGGATACACATCCGTCACTTCCATGGAGGTGATCCATTTCGGCTGCTTGAAGCCAAGCTTCAGCGGCGTTTTCAGACGAATGGGAAAGCCGAAGGGGTCCTCAACGGGCTTGCCGTCATAATGCGTGGCGAGGATCGTCTGCGGATGCAGCGCCGTGGCCATGTCGATGCTGCCGTAGTAATTGTCGAAACATTTAAAGGCGACGTATTTCGCAGTCTTATCCGCGCCGATGCGCTCCAGAAAAAGCCGCAAGGGGACGCCGGACCATTTGCCGATATAGTCCCAGCCCTCGACGCAAATATGCCGCGTGATCTGCGTTTCGCTCGGTAGGGCGTAAATCGCGTCCTTCGTCCAAGGCTGCTTGTCGGAGATTTTGCCCACAAGTTCGAGCTTCCAGGTCGCGGCGTCGACCGGCTTTACCTGGTGTATGGCGTAAAACGCGTTGAAGCGCGGCGGTCTGGCGACATCCGCATCGGTGTAGGTCGGTGCAAGCTTGTTCGGATCTTGCAGCCAGGCTTGCACGCGGTCGTTCCAGCCCGAAATCGCACGCAGCACACTCTGCAAGCTGGCATCGTTGCTGATGTCGCAGCCGGTGAGCAGAGTCAGCGCGCCAAGGCTGGCGGCGCCGCGTAAGAACCCGCGCCGCTCAATATCGATCAAGAGCGCCTTGTGCGGCTCCAGCAGCTTTTTGCCATCGAACCCTTCGGGACGGTTTGGCGAGCGCTTTGGCTGATAAATCGACATGGCTTACTCCCCAGCCTGCATGGATGGCGCGTCTTTAGCGGGCTCGATACGCACCGACCCTTTTGTCATCCCGACGAGGGTCTTTGGCACCAAGAATGCCAAGCTGACATGCACCAACAGAAACAGCACAATCAGGATCATGCCGATGAAATGCGCTAAGCGGGCGCCCTGAAAATCGTAAAACATCCAGGTCAGCCAGGAGAATTGCACCGGCTTCCAGATGGCGAGCCCTGACAGGAACACCAAAAAAGCGGCAAGCAGCACGCCGACATAGCTGAGCTTCTGCACGCCGTTATACATTCGGGGATCGTCATGGGCGAGATGGAACCGCAGCGCTTGGCGGAAATCGTGCCAGACCTCGGCGGGGCGGATCGGTAGCCAGCGGCTTTGCAGCCGGCCGGTCGCAAACCCGTAGATCAGAGCCGCCGTGCCGTTGATGAAAAACACCCACATCGCCGCGAAGTGCCAGAGCAGCGCGTTGCCGAAGCCAACGTCCTTGTTGAGCTTATAGGTCAACTCGGGATCGCCGCCGAGGACGGCCCAGCGAGGGAACATGAACCCCTCGATGATCGGGTGGTTGTTATAAATATGCCATCCGCTGCCGATCATGATGAGGATGGCGATCGCGTTGATCCAATGCGTCAAGCGCACGAAAAGCGGATGAACTTTGACTTGCTGAGACACGCGGGGTTCTCCAATGCGGCCGCCATTCGGCTCGCGTTCAGTTTCGGCGCCGCATAAATCATTATCGGCCAAACACGTGAACTGCCAATAGCTTATTGCGATAGAACAGTGCGCCGTAAACTATAATTTGAGAACAATCTGCCAGTCTTTTTGACGACGCACCTAATTTCCCAAGCGTTTCCTTCGTTAAATTTGTTCCGATACAATTTCGTGATTAATAACAAAAAACTGTGATTTCACGTTCGCACGAACTTAGCGGACAAATACGGGCCATTGGCACGCGGAAGCACCATGATCTCAGCCGGGCAACAATCCAATTCTTGCGGCATCGCGGTGATGGCGAAAGCCTCTTGCGCGGGACGCACGAAGACCCGGCTTTCGCCGCCGCTGACCCTCGAAGAGGCCGCCCAGTGCAACACCGTTTTTCTTCAAGACATCGCCGATAATCTCCTGGCGGCGGCGCGGCTTGCGCCGATTTCCGGATATATGGCTTACGGCCCGCCGGGTCATGGGAGCTTTTTCGAGCGCAATTTGTCCGCCGGGATAGGTTTGTTCGAGGTTTGGGAGCCGGATTTTGGGCTTTGTCTGACGAAGGCGCTCGAAGCCCAGTTCGCTGCTGGACATCTAGCCGCCTGCGTCCTCAATTCCGACAGTCCGACCTTGCCGCCGATGATCTTAGCGGACGCCGCCCGCGCGCTCGCGCAGCCCGGCGATCGCATCGTTTTAGGCACCTCCACCGATGGCGGATATTACCTGCTCGGCTGCAAGAGCGTGCATCGCCGACTGTTCGAGGACATTGCCTGGAGCACGGACATCGTCGCCAGGCAAACGCTTGAACGCGCGGCCGAAATCGGCGTTCACGTGCACCGCCTTCCCGAATGGTACGACGTGGACGACGCAGCCGCGCTTCGGCTATTGGCAGGCGAAGTGCTGGACAATAGGTCCTTTTGCGCGGACATCCGGTCCAGTCCGGCGCGCCATACGGCGGTTTTGCTTGAACGGATGCGCGCGGATTCGGATTTGGACCGCCGCCTGGAAACCAAGGGCTCGGCAAATGTCCGCAACCTCGCGGAGACGCCAGCATGGTCCGGCAGCGCGCAATGAGGATGGTTTTCGGTGCGCCATGGCCGGTCGTTGCAATCGGCGCAACGCTGCTTGCCCTCACGATTTACGGCGCAACGGGCCTATACACTTACGATCACGCAAGGGTCGTTTATGTCGCCCTGATGCAGGGCGCGGTGTTCGCAATTGGGGCCATTTTGCTTTGGTCCTTCCGGGACCGCTTGCCGGCCTTGAATGCTAAGCGCACGCTCATCTTCATCATCGGTCTTGCCGCCATCATGCGCGGCATCATCCTTTTCGCCCCGCCGCACTCGACCGACATTTATCGCTATGTCTGGGACGGCCGCGTTCAGGCAAACGGCATTAACCCGTATCTCCACATACCCGCCGACCCAGCATTGTCCGGCCTGCGCGACGCGGACGCCATCTACCCGCGGATCAACCGCGCGGAATACGCGCCAACCATCTATCCGCCCACGGCGCAGATCGTTTTCGCCCTGGCCGCGCGGATTTCCGAAACCGTCACGATGATGAAGATCGCGATGCTCGCCTTCGAGGCGCTGGCGATCTGGGCGATCATCAAGCTGTTGCAAGCGCGCGCACTGCCGGTCGGCCTCGCCGCGATCTACGCCTGGCATCCTTTGCCGCTGTGGGAAATCGCTGGAAGCGGGCATATCGACATCGTCGCGGTCGCGTTGCTGCTGCTTGCCATGCTTGCCGCTGAGCGGGGCAACCGCTTCGCGGCGGGCGTGGCGCTTGGCGCAGCCGTGCTGGCGAAATACTTCCCGCTCGCCATCGCGCCCGCGATCTGGAAGCGATGGGACTGGAAAATGCCCGCCGCTTTTGCGGCGACCGTGTGCCTGCTTTACCTGCCCTATCTCAGCGCCGGTCAAAATCTCCTGGGTTTCCTCGGCGGATACGCGGAAGAAGGCGGCCTTAAAACGGGCGACGGCATTCTGATCGCCTCGCTTCTGAAGCAGGCAGGCCTGGGCGCATTGTCGCTGCCGGTGTTCCTCGCTATCGCGGCGATGCTTTTGGGTGGTCTCGCGTTGCTGGCGATATCGCGTAAAAATCCCGAACGCCCTGAACTGCGAGCGGCATTTGCCATCATGACCGCGCTCACCGTGTTGTTTTCGCCGCAGCACGCCTGGTACTTCATCTGGCTGATCCCTTTCCTGTGCTTCGCGCCCTCGCTCGCAGTTCTGTACCTCACTTTGTCAGCGTGCGCGCTCTACTGGCTCGGCTGGCCGCCCAGCCTGCAAGGCGCGGCCGTCATGTATGGACCGTTCTTGGTTCTACTCGCTTTGGAAAATCTCAAAGCTTTTTCGCAAAAGGAGGCGCGCCGTGGCAGCGCACTTGCATAATTCGACCGCAGTTCAGTCCGAACCGGACCAGCGCCGCTATTTCGACCGCATCGGCGAGGCGCGCACCCCCGTCGCCACACAGGACCCGGTGTGCCTGTATCTGGAGACAACCAACCGCTGCAATCTGCTCTGCACCACCTGTCCGCGCACCTACGAGGAACTTGAACCCCCGTCCGATATGAGCTGGGAGCTGTTCACCAGCATCATCGATCAGTTCCCAAATATCGAACGCGTCGTCCTGCACGGCGTCGGTGAGCCGATGATGGTGGCCGAACTGCCCGCGATGGTGCGCTATCTGAAGGCGCGCGGCGCCTATGTGTTGTTCAACACCAACGGCACGCTCATGCGCGACAAGAAAAGCCGCGAATTGATCGAAGCGGGGCTGGATGAAATGCGCATTTCGCTTGACGCCGCCGAGCGGGAAACCTTCGAGCTGGTGCGCGGCCGCGATCTGTTCGACCGCATCGTTCGCAATGTGAAGAATTTCGTGGCACTGAAGAAAGAGATGGGGGCGGAGTTGCCGCGCCTGTCACTTTGGCTGACCGGGCTGAAGGAAACGCTCGAACAATTGCCCGCCTTCATCCGCCTTGCCCACGAGATCGGCGTGCCGGAGGTGCATTTGCAGCGGCTGGTCTATTTCGACAATCAGCAATTCGGGCTTGCGCGCCCGGAAAGCTCGTTGTTCGAGCGCCGCGACGAGGAGGAAGGCCATTATCTGCTCGAAGCGGAACGCGTCGCCGCCAAGCTCGGCGTGTTCTTCGATGCATCCGGAGCGGCGGAGCCGGAAACCAGCTTGAAACGGGTTAGCGAGGACACGCCGTGGTCGCTGTGCCGCCGGCCGTGGTCCTTAATGTATTTCACCGCGCATGGCCGGGCGCTGCCCTGCTGCATTGCGCCGTTCTCAATGCATGGCTATGAAAACTTCACGCTCGGCAACGCCAAGACCACGCCTTTGCAGGAGATTTGGAATGGCCCGGCCTATCGGGAATTCCGCCAGCAGCTGCTGAGCGACAGCCCGCCGAAGGCCTGCGCCGGCTGCGGCTGCCGCTGGAGCCTGTGATGACAAATCCGGCCGATGCGATCCCGGCGGACCTGCACGATGTCACCGATCTCGTCGAGGGTGACAATCCTGGGCGGGCGCGAGCCAAAACCGGCGTGGCGATCATTATCCCGGTCTGGAACGAAGAGGCGTCCATAGGCGGCGTCATCGACCGGATTTCGCTCGATGCCGTGGACGAGATCATTGTCGCCGACGGCGGCTCGAAGGATCGCACAATTGCCTTAGCGCAAGGCAGGGGAGCGCGCGTTATCCATCCGGGCCGAGGCTATGGCCGCGCCTGCTTCGAGGGTGCCAAGGCTGCGGGTGCCGGCTGCGATATTATCGTCATCATGGATGGCGACGGCAGCGACTACCCCGAGGAATTGCCCAAGTTGGTCGCGCCCATTCGTGCCGGCACGCATGATTTCGTGATCGCGTCGCGGGCACGGGGCGCGCGCGAACCTGGTTCGATGTCCTGGCATCAACTGGCGAGCGGGCGGATCATCGGCGGCATCGTCGGCGCGCTCTACGGCTTCCGCTACACCGATATGTGCGCCTTCCGCGCGATCCGCCGCGATGCGCTGATGGCGCTCGACATGCGCGAGATGACCTATGGCTGGAATCTGGAGATGCAGATGAAGGCCGCACGCGCGGGGCTTCGCATCCTCGAAATCCCCGTGCCCTATGCCAACCGCACCGGCGGCGCGTCGAAAGTCGCCGGCTCCATTCGCGGCACGCTGAACGCGGGAAGCCGCATTCTCATGACGCTCGCCCGCGTGGCATCGAGCCGCAACGGCCATAATTTGCTAACGCGGCAGGAGCGCTGATGTCCTACCAAGGCCTGACACCGCCACGCAGCACCATCACGATCAGGCCGCATGAAGCGGCCGCAGCCGTACCCTTACTGGCGCGCAGGGACCACGCGGAGCCGTCGGTGTTTCAGCCAGAGGTCCTGTTGCGCGAGGCGCGGAAGCAGAAGAATCTGACTGACGGCGCGGTGCCGGAGATCTGTGTTCTCGATCCGGATGGCGACCTCGTCGATTATGTCCGTGCAGTTCACGCCGCTGCGCCCAGCCGATGCTGGGGATGTTTCCATACCGATCTATGGGAGTGGGAGAGCGATGGGCAGCGTTTTGGCATTGTCGGAAGGGCGGTAGGGGCGTCTTTTGCTGTGCTGGTGGCTGAACAACTGTTCGTCTCGGGCTGCAAGCTGCTCATCAGCATCGCCTCAGCCGGGGAGATCAGCACACGGCTGCCGAAGCCGTGCTATATGCTGATCGAGCGGGCGTTGCGCGACGAGGGCACCAGCTATCATTACCTGCCACCCGAACCTTTCATCGCCGCCGATACCGGCCTGTTGGATCTCTTGGCATCGGCCGCGCCAGCCGGGATCGCTCTGCGCCGTGGAACCAGCTGGACCACCGATGCGCCATTTCGCGAAACGGCGGCGAGCATTGCCGAGCGGCGGGCGCAGGGCGTTCATACCGTCGAGATGGAAGCCGCGGCCCTGCTCGCCTTTGCCAAGGCAAGAGCCAAGCCGGTGATTTGCATCGCCCACATCACAAATGCGCTCGGCCAGGGCGAGGGCGACTTCAAAAAGGGCAAAGATCACGGAGCAACGACCGCATTGCTGCTTGTCGAGGCGTTTGCAAGCCGTTTCGCCGCAAGGTCAGATCGCCATCTATTTCCCGACGTGGCCCAGCGCGAAATCTGAGCGCGGCTGCGGCACGCCGATGAGCCTTTTCGCTCTTCTGGCTCACTCTCCATCGCATTCCTGCCGATGCAGAACCACGGGGCACCATTGAGGCAATCATTGCGGCAATGCAGCATATTGCCAACTGGAGCCAATGATCTGAAGCTATCCGCGCGGAATATTCATGGGATTAGAATGTTTACGACCTTCATAGGCGGCGCCGAAGGTTCTTGGCAGGTGACCTCCGTTGTAACAGTGCGAGGGGCAGCTTTGCGCCAGCCCACCCATTTGAATGTTATGCAAACGCTGGAATTTTCGCCGTTGCAGCGAAATGAATGGCGGTTAACTGGCGTGGCGAGCCATGTTCGCTATGTCGAGCGGCGCGAGAAAACGGACCTTGTGCAGCGGCAAGCCGGTCTCGGCAGGTCCGAGGCAAGCTGCGCTGCTTTACTCCCGATTTCGAAATCGGTGGCATGGTGGGATCTGCCCCAGGACGAGCGCCGCGAAATCTTCGAAACGCAATCGCATCACATTGCCGGAAGTTTGAAATATCTGCCCGCAATAGCAAGGCAACTCTATCACTGCCGCGATTTGGGGGAGGAGTTCGATTTTCTGACGTGGTTCGAATTCGCGCCCGAACACGCGGCGATGTTCGACGAATTGCTGATCAATCTGCGCGCATCGGCCGAGTGGCGTTTCGTGGAGCGCGAGGTCGATATCCGTCTTCGGCGCGTATAGGAGACTTCAAAAACCACAGTCACGTCAGCGCTGCGGCAGGCGCGCCCAGCGCTTGTTGGCGGCTGTCCAATGGGTTAGGGTCCCCCGAATGTTGGTGCTAGGGAGCAAGTCATGCGGCATCTGAAGTGGGCCACTGTGATGATTGCATTGGCCGGCGCGGGCGCGGAAGCCGTGGCGCAACAACAACAGTCGCTAGCCGGCGCGCCGGGTGTCATCACCGGCGGAAGCGGCGATGTCAGTGTCGGCGGTCTGCCGGCTGCCCGGAAAGGCGATGCCACGGATCAAAGCGATCAGCTTGCCGAAGGCTCGCCGAATGTGTTCATCAATGGCCGCCCCGCCGCGACGCTGGGCGACCGCACGGATTGCGGCGGCCTTACCGTCGGCGGCGCATCGAATGTTTTTGTCAACGGCAAGCCCCTCGCGCGCTCCGGCGATCTGACGACGGGCTGTCCCGAAAAGTGACGAGGCGCAAGGCTTGTCCATGAGCGCACACCTCGTCCGGCTATTGCGCCTGCCTCTGGCGCTGTTTTGCACGGTTGCGCTTGCGACGGGCGCGGCCGCGACCGAGCCATCCGAAAAGCTCAAGGCGCTGCAGGCCCAGTCTGAAAGCTTCTATCGCGACGAAGACTATGACCTGGCGCTGAATGCGGCGGAAAAGGCTCTCGCTCTAGCGGCGGAGGAGATCGGCCCGGAGCAAGAGCAAATTGCCATTCAGGCCCAAACGACCGGCATGATCGCCGAAGCGGCGGGTGATCTCGGCCTTGCAGAGCGATATTTCCGGCAGTCCTTGCGTGTCGGGGAAAAACTTTATGGCGCCGAAAGCGCCGCGGTCTCGCAGGGTCTCGAGCGGCTTGCTTCCGTTGTTCTGAATGCAGGCCGGACGGCCGAGGCGCGAACCCTTTTCGAGCGCGTACTGAAGATCCGGCAGGAGCTTTTGGGCGAGCATGCCTACGCCGCTAGCGCATATGCCGGCCTCGGAGATGTGAAGCGCGTCGAAGGCGATTTCGCCGGGGCATTGCCGTATTATCGCAAGGCGATCAAGCTTCTGACCAGCCAAATCGCCGACCAAACCCTGGCCAAGTCGGTTTTCGAAAACGAGATCAAGCGGAATCGCGAGGTGTTTATCGGGCTATCGCGAGCCGCATCCGCGCAGCGTCGTCAGCCAGGGGCGGACACGGCGGCGCTGATGGACGAAACATACTCCGCCGGTCAACTGGCCTGGGCGACGGCGGCCGCCTCGGCGCTCGCCAAGATGACCGCGCGGCTCAAGGCTGGCGACACCGATTCGGGCCGCGCGATCCGCCAATTGCAGGACATGTCCGACCGAATTCTTGCCCTGCACGACGAGGATCAGAAATCGCTTACCGCCTGGAGTGGCATTCAACGTGCCGACCAGACCTACAGCCGACTGCTCGATGAGTTTCGCGTGGCGAGCATTGAGCAGGGCAAGCGCAACGCGCCGTTCGTCAAGCGGCAGAAGGATCTTGTCGCCCGGCTGCAGGATGGGCTGGCCCGCTGTCCACCCGGCCAAACCAAGACGGGCTGCGAAACCAGCGCGAGCGAGCGCGAGGCGATCACCCGGGAACTGGCCGCGCTTTCCGCTGAAACCTCCAAAGGCGCCGCCGAATTCATGAGCCTGCACGGCCGTATGACAGCGGCGGAACAGCGTTTGCCCGGCTATGCCGAATTCAACGCGCGCCGCACAGCACTTTTGAAAGAAGTCCAGGCGCTTGAAAACCAACTTTCGAAGCTTCGCGCGGGTGTGGTCGCCGCCTTCCCGCAATTCCTTGCGCTGACCGAGCCTGCGCCGTTATCGGTCGCCGAAACTCAGGGTCTGCTCAAGGATGACGAGGCGCTCATTTCCATTCTCGTCGGCTCGGCAAAGGCCATCGTTTGGGCTGTGACGCGAGACGGCGGAGAGTGGGCGGAAATCTCGGTAGGCGAAAAGGCGCTCGCGGAGCATGTGGCGATCCTGCGGCTGGGGCTCGATCCGCTCGCGCCAGGTGTTTCGGACGGTGTGGCCGCAACCGTGCCGGGCACCTTTGACTTATTGCGGGCGCATGTCGTCTACCGATTGCTTTTGGAGCCGTTCAGCGCGCTATTGGCCGGCAAGCAGCATGTTATGCTGGTGCCAACCGGCCCTTTGACCAGCCTTCCCTTCCAAGTCCTGCTGACGGACCCTCCTAAGCCGGGCGCTCCCGCGTCCGATGCTTTCCGCGAGGCGAGCTGGCTGATCCGGCGCCATGCGCTGAGCGTTTTGCCATCGGTGGAGTCGCTGCGGTCGCTGCGCAGATTTGCGGCCGAGGGAACGGCGACAAAGCCGTTTTTCGGGCTCGGCGACCCGGTGCTGGTTGGTCCGTCCGGCGGGCAGCGAAAACGGAGCGTCGCACCGCCTCTCTATCGCGTCTATCGCGACGGCGTCGCCGATCTTCGCGCGTTGCGGGAGCTGACCCCGCTGCCCGATACGGCGCAAGAGCTGGAAGCGATCGCGACGATTCTCGGCGCCCGGCGCGACGCCTTGAGCCTGCGCGAGGCTGCAACCGAAACGCGGCTGAAAGCCATGCGCCTAAAGGATTATCGGATTGTTCAATTCGCGACGCACGGGCTGGTCGCAGGCGATCTGAGCGGCCTTGCCGAACCCGCCCTTGTGCTGACACCCCCGCGCACGGCGACGCTTGAGGATGATGGGCTGCTCACTGCGTCGGAAATTGCTGGCCTCGAACTCGATGCGGATTGGGTTGTACTTTCTGCGTGCAATACGGCGGCTGGCGACCGGGTCGGCGCGGACGCTCTTTCGGGTCTCGCGCGCGCATTTTTCTTTGCGGGCGCGCGATCGATGCTTGTGTCGCATTGGTCAGTCTATTCGCAGGCCGCCGTGGAACTCACAACCCGCACGTTTCACAACCTTTCAAACAAGCTGGATATTGGACGCGCGGAAGCCTTCCGACAAGCTATGCTGACGCTGATCGCGGAAGGTAGACCGCCGTCCTATTGGGCGCCGTTCGTGGTCGTGGGAGAGGGAGGAAAGGCAGTTCTTCGGCAATGATGCTCATCGGCTTCAGCCATTGCAGCAGGCCGGTTGCTGATCGAGAGATTATCCCGTTGGGTGCGATAGATGCAGCACCAACAATCGCAGACCATGACCTGGTGGCTGGCATTTCCTGCCGAACTTTGAATGCCAATGCGAAGAGCGTCTATTGGCTGCCGCCTGTGTATAAGAAAGTTCAGCGAACCGAAGCGCGAATAATCGAGGTGTCTGGGGCACGTCTAGTGGAATTTGGATCAAAATAACGACGTAAATCGAGAAAGCGTTTTTCAATGACGTAATAGCTTATAACCGAGAGGCCGAATGTGATAATCAGTACAAGGCATGTAAAACTTGCCTGCGCAATAATTTTCCAACTCGGAAAAGCGTCGAACTGTTCCCGCTGGAACACTGGTAGCTTCAATAACAATGTCTGTACAATGGAATGATAAAGATAGATCGCGTAACTGTAGAATCCCAGCAAGGTAAGAGGACGCCAGCGCATCGCGCGACAAAGGAGATCTTGCTGCCCCCGCATCATGACAAGCATCAGAACTAATCCTGTTGCCATCAATGTCAACGCGGTATAGCCGATCGTTTGGATTAGGATGCTATCGTAGTAGAATGACTTATCTCTAACCGCAGTCGCGGTCATAATAAGCAGACCTGCCGCGAAAGCCCACTTTGCCGCGCGCGTCAGCACTTCCGCTGAGATTTGTGAGCGCACGAGCATCGCCACGAGTGCTCCGGCCGCTAACCCGTCAATGCGGGTTGGGGTCAGTGTGTAAATGGATAATCCTGAGAAGCCGCCGGCGGTCATCGCATAACGCAAGAGCAAACTACCTGCGATGAGACCGCATGTTACGATCAAAAACCAGCGACTGGGTAGAAACGCGACCAGAAAAGGCCAGAACAGATAAAAATGCTCTTCAACCGCCAACGACCAAGTCACGCCAAGATAGCCTTCAACCCACGATCCGTTAGCAGCAATACAAAAATTTGAAACGAATAATATGTAGCAAAGTGGATTTAATGGGATCGACCGGTAAGGCGAAAAGAAACACCAGGTAAAAATAATTGCTAAAACAAAGAAATATATGGGAAAAATTCTTAGAGCGCGCCTCGCATAAAAATTGCCGAAATATCTAGGGTTGCCTTTTGTGTCGATCAGGATGCCGGTGATGAGAAATCCGGATAGCACGAAAAAAAGCTGGACACCGATCCAACCGGCATCGGCCAATGTGCTCCAAATTCGTTCGTCGAATTGCGAGCCACGCAATACTACCGTATTGCAGACGACGGTCAGCACGATTGCGACGCCCCGCACTCCGTCGAGTTCGAGATACCGTTCGCATGCCGGTGTCGTCACATTAACCTTCCTAAGACGTTGCGGTCGGCTGTGCGCGAGACGGTTTAGGCCCGAAGAGTATCGCGCGAATGGCTGTACGGAGCGCACCCGGCGCCACAACATCGTAAGCGGCGCGCCAGGGTAAAATGGCAATCGCGCTTATCACACAGCGGGCCGCGGCTACCCGTTGCCCAGCATTCGCTCGATCCAACGCCGCCCAAACGAAATACCAATAAAAATGTATGAGGGTGCCGGAATACGCCTTGATGAATGCCTTCGGCGATCCCCAGATCCGCCATTCGGGCACCGCATGGCGCAGAAACACGCGGCGGTCGAAACCGACCCGCTTTCTTTGCAGCGCGTCGTAGGAGCCGGGAGGCCGCTGCCTGAACAGCACGCAAGGTGCAAGGGCACAGCTGAGCGTCCGCCGCCGTGCGATCCGCAACAGCCAATCCAAATCCTGCCCGCCGATCAGCTTTTCATCGAAACTGCCGATCATCTCGCGGATTTGAATGCGCGCAACGGTCGTTCCGATTTGTGGGAAGAAGCCGCTCAACATCTTTCGCAGGAGTTCATCTCCCTCTCCGGGCGATTCTTGCGGCCATGGCTTGCTGACGGGCTGCAAGGCCGTATCCGTGCTGACCGCCTGGCCGATTACGGCGTCCACCTCGGGCCGCGCATCCAAAATGGCCAGCTGATCGCGCAGATGCGTCGACATCCACACATCGTCGTCATCGAGGAAAGCGAGATAGTCCCCTGTCGCAGCCTCAAGGCCAGCATTGCGCGCGGCCCCCGCACCGGTCCGATCTACCTTGATGTAATTGGCGCCGAATTTCTCGGCGATGAGGCGCGTTTCGGCGGCAAAGCCATTGTCGCCGACGAGAATTTCGAAGGTGTATTCAGAACCTTCCAGCGCGCGGATGCTAGCGAGAGCTTGCGGCAGAAAGTCTAGTCGGTCGCGCGTTGGCACGATAACGGAGATACGGCGCCGCGTGGCCTTCAAATCCATTCCTCCCAATTGTCGTAGGCACCGCCTAACAAAGCTTTGAAGTTGCGGTCGCCGTCAAATTGGGTGACGAAAGTTCGCGCGACAGTCCCTTTCGGACGGGTGTTCTCGGCTTGCGCATAAACAATTTTATATCCGGCCTCGCGCGCAGCTTGTGCTGCCGCTGCGGGCCAATTCATCGACTGTCCTAAGGGAATCGCGAAAGTCTCCGGCGCGAAACCGAGCTTTTGTTCGATCATTCGCCGCGAATTGCCCAGCTCCTCGGCCATCTGAGTGGCGCTGATTTTGCCAAAATCAGGGTGCGTGACAGAGTGACTGCCGATGTCAACCCCATCGTCGATCAAGCGCTCCAGAGCGCGCCAATCCAGGACAAAATTTTGCGACCAGGAATTATGGTGATCGCTCCAATCCGCGACCACGAACAGCGACCACGGAATGTCATAGTCTTTCAAGATCGGAGCCGCGTTCGTGAAGACGCTATTCCAGCCATCATCGAAAGTAATCGCCAAATCTTTTTGCCCGCCCCCATTTTGCGCGATGCGCGTGGCGGATACGAAATTGTAGCCGTGTTTCAGCGCGAAATCCAAATGACGCTGGAACTGGCGTGGTGATACATCATTGACGCCGGT
Organism: Rhodomicrobium sp.; assembly: GCA_031399085.1. GTDB lineage: Bacteria > Pseudomonadota > Alphaproteobacteria > Rhizobiales > Rhodomicrobiaceae > R-RK-3. Next base: position 28,198 of record JANNOQ010000049.1, on the reverse strand, counting down.
CTGGGGTTGGCCGAGGGAGTGATAACACAGAATGCGTCCGTTTGGACGCGAGGCGCGCCGCGCTGTTAGCGCCAGTGCTCGACGTTCACAATACATTCGCGCCGAGGCGGCGTGCGAACGCCTAATTCCAACAGTGGTTGCGATTTTCTTAAGTATTATTTTCATGTTGCCTACGCACAGCACCAGCTAGATATAATTTACCTATCAATTTTTACAGACACAAATTGGCTCCTGCCCCAAAATCGCTGCCTCACCCAGCGAAGCAATTTATTCAACATCCTAGCGCCAGATGCAACAATCCCGCCTTTCAAGGTTAGCCGACCGGTCGTCCTTGGCAATGAGGACTATGCGAAAGGAGTTTAATTGCGGTCGAATTGGAGCACCGCTGAGCCGATGAGTTTTCAGTCAATTGGCGCGCGCCACGGCGGCAGATCGGTTCGCGAAGCAAGAGTTGCGAACATGCCTTTCCTCACGATGTGGGGAGGGCGCGAGGCTTTCAAATTCGCATTAACGGAAGTAAATCTCGTTAAGCAGCCTGGGGAAACCGATGAGCGATCTGAACATCATATTGGAGCACAATGCTAAATGGGCCAAGGCGCGGACCGACGAGGATCCGCAGTATTTTGCGCGTCTCGCGGCACTGCAAGCTCCGGAAATCCTTTGGATCGGCTGCTCTGACAGCCGCGTTCCGGCAAATGTTATCACGGGCTTGCAGCCCGGTGAGGTGTTCGTTCACCGCAATGTCGCCAATCTGGTCTACGCGTCCGACCTTAATTGCATGTCCGTGCTGCAATTCGCGGTCGAGGTGTTGAGAGTGAAGCATGTCATCGTCTGCGGCCATTATGGCTGCGGAGGGGTGCACGCGGCGATGCACGGGGACAGTGAAGGGCTGGTCGATCACTGGCTCGAACCGGTGAAACAACTCGCGCGGGAATGCGAAAGTCATCTCCACGGGCTGCCAGACGATGCCGCCCGCGTCAATTTTCTATGCGAGGAGAATGTGCGCGCCCAGGTGCGCAATCTGGTTTTTTCCCCTGTCATGCGCCATGCTCGCAAGCATGGGCAGGACGTTACCTTACATGGTTGGGTCTATGGCCTCGAGAATGGGCTTCTGCGCGATCTCAAATGCGGCGAAGCGGACTCGGTGCGGTGATTCAACTCTTGGTTTTCTTCCTCTCCCTTGGAGAGAGGTGATTTGATCGCCTACATCCCGGCATAGTTCGGCCCGCCCGCGCCTTCAGGCGGCACCCAATTGATGTTCTGCGACGGGTCCTTGATGTCGCAGGTTTTGCAGTGGACGCAATTCTGGGCGTTGATCTGGAAGCGTTTTTTGCCGGCCTCCTCGATCACCTCATAAACAGCCGCAGGGCAATAGCGTTGCGCGGGCTCGGAGTAGAGCGGAAGATTGACCGCAATCGGGATTGAAGGGTCAGTCAGGACCAGGTGCACGGGCTGGTCTTCCTCGTGATTGGTGCCCGAGATGAACACCGAGGACAGGCGGTCGAAGGTGAGGACGCCGTCGGATTTGGGGTACTGGATCGGCGTGAACTCGGCGGCCGGCTTGGTGGAGGCAGCGTCCGTCTTGCCATGCTTCAGTGTGTAGCTAAGGAAAGGTAACAGGGTGTTGAGCCACATTTCGGTCCCGCCCGCGATCGTGCCGAGCCGCGTGCCGAGCCGCGTCAGGAGCGGCTTGACATTACGCACGCGGCGCAGATCCTTGGCGATCGGGCTCCATTTAAACGAAGCTTCATAATCGGTCAGCACATCCGCCGCCCGGCCTGCGCTAAGCGCCTCGAACGCGGCTTCGGCGGCCAACATGCCGGACAGGATCGCATTGTGCGAACCCTTGATGCGCGGCAAATTGATCAAGCCCGCCGCACAGCCGATCAGCGCGCCGCCCGGAAATGCCAGTTTCGGAATCGACTGCCAGCCGCCCTCGGTGATCGCCCGCGCGCCATAGCCGATGCGCTTGCCGCCCTGGAAAGTGGGTGCGATGGCCGGATGGGTCTTAAAGCGCTGAAATTCCTCGAAGGGCGATAGATAGGGGTTTTCGTAATTGAGATGCACGACGAAGCCGACCGCGACGAGATTGTCGCCATAATGATAGATGAAGGAGCCGCCGCCGGTGCGGTCGTCCAGCGGCCAGCCGAGCGTATGCTGCACCAAGCCGGGCTTGTGCGTCTCCGGCTTGACCTGCCAAAGCTCCTTCAACCCGATGCCGTATTTCTGAGGGTCACGGCCGTCGCGCAAGCCGAACATCGGCACGAGCTGCTTGGTCAGCGAACCATGCGCACCCTCGGCGATCAGCGTATATTTGCCGCGAAGCTCCATACCGCGCGTGAACCGCTCGGTCACCCGACCTTGGCGATCGACGCCCATGTCGCCCGTTGCGACGCCAATCACCGCGCCGTCGGCGTCTCGTAAAACTTCAGCGGCAGGGAAGCCGGGATAGACTTCCGCCCCGAGATTGACGGCCTGCTCGCCGAGCCAGCGGCAGAGATCGCCGAGGCTGACGATGTAATTGCCGTGATTGCTCATCAAGGGCGGCATAACGAGATTGGGGAGACGCATCGCGCCCGTCGCGCCAAGATACAGAAAGCGGTCGTCGGTCACCGCTTGGGTCACCGGTGCGCCCAGCTCCTTCCAATTCGGGAGAAGGCGGTCGAGGCCGATCGGGTCGATTACCGCGCCGGAGAGGATATGCGCGCCGACCTCAGAGCCTTTTTCAAGTACGACAACCGAAATCTCGCGATTATTCTCCGCCGCGAGCTGGCGCAAACGGATGGCAGCGGCAAGCCCTGCGGGACCAGCGCCCACGATGACCACGTCGAAATCCATGCCTTCGCGTTCGGGCAGCGTCGTTTCGGATAAAGCCATCCTGTCCCTCCGTCTTGCGGCGCCAGCGCCCGCGTGCGTCTTATCCAGCGCGATCTTTGCCCATAGTTCTACGTGGCATGGTAAAGGGGAGGCAAGTGGCAAGCACAGGCGAACCGACGCAGTTTGCGAGAGGCTATGCAAGATAGACGCGAAAATCCGGACGACATGGCCGTCGCGCTGCTCCGCTGGTATCAGGCAATGGGCGTGGATGAGGCCGTGGCGGAGACTCCTCAGGATTGGTCGGACTACGACCCCGAACGGCGGACGTCGGTTCCGCTATCGCCTAAGGCTCCGGCTTCCCCTCCGCAACCGGTTTCGAGACGAGTGCCAACCCAGCCGCCGCAGCAGACATTCACCGCGCTGGCCGAACCATCCGCTCCTGATGCGCGCGCGCTTGCGCCCGACGCGCCGGATCTTGCCGCTCTCGAAGCCGCGCTCGCCGCGTTCGATGGCTGCCCTCTGAAACGCACCGCCAAGAATCTCTGCTTTGCACGCGGCAATCCGCAGGCGCGGCTGATGCTGATCGGCGAAGCGCCGGGACGCGACGAGGACATTGAGGGCGTGCCGTTCGTGGGACGCGCCGGGCAATTGCTCGACAAGATGCTTGCATCCATCGGCATCGGGCGCGACGAGGCTTACATCACCAACGTCGTCTACTGGCGTCCGCCCGGCAACCGCACGCCGACGCCGCAAGAGGTGCAGGCCTGCCAGCCTTTCCTCCAGCGCCAGATCGAGCTGGTCGCGCCGGAGATTCTTGTGCTGCTCGGCGGCTCGGCGGCGAAGCAACTGCTCGGCACGGATCAGGGGATCATGAAGCTGCGGGGCAAATGGCAGGGTTATGAAGCGGCCGCCCGCTCGATCCCTACAATGGCGACGCTTCACCCGGCCTATCTGCTGCGCAACCCCTCCGCCAAGCGCATGGCCTGGCGCGATCTGCTGACGATCAGGGCGGCGCTTGACGGGCCGAGTTGAGGAAAACGGCATTTTTGTCATCCTCGAAGCCGCGCAAGCGGCTATCGGGGATCCAGTATTCCCGGCGCTTATGACGACTTGAGAAGTATAACAATACTGGATTTCCCGCTTTCGCGGGAATGACAAAATATGGAGACTGTAGGCACCAAACGCTCTCAGTCCAAACGGCCAGCCCTGACCGCAAGTGGCCATCGTACCAAACAGCGTTCACCGTTGGGCCAAATCAAGCCAAGGCTTGCGATGAATTCCTCCACCACTCCCCTCCCGACGCTCTTTTCCGCCTCCCTCACCGCAGACCACGTCTCCACATAGCCAAGCAGCTGATCGCGCGTCCATAACCGCTCGATGGCAAGGTCCGGCGGTGGCATCTCCGCGAAAGGGAAGGGCAATGAGCGGTATCCCTCCTCGACATGGCGGCGCTCCGGTGGCCAGAACGGTCCGATGGTTTTCCAATAGAATTCTTGAATCAGCGGCTCGGCGTCCCCCTCAACATGGAACACACCATAGCTCACCAGCGCCAACAGCGCGGCCGGGCGTGCGACGCGGCGGGCCTCGGCGTAAAAGGCGTCGAGATCGAACCAATGGGCGGCTTGGGCCGCGACGATCAGGTCGGCGCTCGCGGGTTCGAGGCCGCTTGCCTCGGCTGGGGCGGTCCGATAGGCGATACGCGGATGCGGCTCGGCGGCGGCGATTTGTTGTGCGCTGGCGTCGGTCGCGACGACCTGATCGAAATGCTCGGTAAGCAGCGCCGAGAGCTGGCCGTTGCCGCAGCCGCAATCCAGCGCGAGGCCGCGTCCCGGCGCGTGGACTGCGAGAAATGCGCCGAGCGCTGCCGGATAGTTAGGCCGATTTGCAGCATATTCCGTCGAACGCGTGGAGAAATGATCCTTAAAGCCCGATGCGCTCATTGAGCGTTTCCCTCAAGTCTTCGCGCGGCCGCAATCAGCACGACGCCCGCGGTCTCAACTGTGCAATCGTGAAAATGCAAAGACGCCGCTTGTGACGATCCCGCCGCATACCGAAATGTGATAGCAGGCAGCGTTCCGGAGATGAAGCCCATGCCGCCATTTTCGATCCTCGATCTGGCCCCGATCCCGCAAGGTTCGACACCTGGGGAGGCATTGCGGAACTCGCTGGACCTGGCCCAGCACGCCGAGCGCTGGGGCTATCGGCGCTTCTGGCTGGCCGAACACCACAATTTCGCCGGCATCGCGAGCGCCGCGACGGCCGTCGTCATCGGTTACGTTGCGGGCGGCACCAGCACCATCCGGGTCGGGTCGGGCGGGATCATGCTTCCCAATCACGCCCCGCTGATCATCGCCGAGCAGTTCGGCACGCTGGAATCGCTCTATCCCGGCCGCATCGACCTTGGCCTCGGCCGCGCGCCGGGCACCGATCAGCGCACCGCGCGCGCCCTGCGCCGCGATCCGGAGGCCGCCGACAGTTTCCCCCAAGACGTGCTCGAATTGCAGGCTCTGCTCGGCCCCGACCAGCCCGGACAAGCGATTCGCGCCGTTCCAGGGTTTGGCACCAATGTGCCGCTTTGGATTCTCGGATCGAGCCTGTTCGGCGCGCAGCTCGCCGGCATGCTTGGCCTGCCTTTCGCATTCGCCTCGCATTTCGCGCCGGATGCGCTGATGCAAGCGCTCGAGGTCTATCGCGCCAGATTTCAGCCGTCGCGTCAGCTGGAGAAGCCGTATGCGATGGCCGGCGTGAATGTTGCCGCCGCCGCGACCGATGCCGAGGCGCGCCGCCTGTTCACCTCCATCCAGCAGAGTTTCACCAATCTGGTGCGCGGCACGCCAGGACAGCTCCGCCCGCCCATTGACGATATCGAAACCTATTGGCAGCCCGCCGAGAAACGGCATGTCGCCCGAATGCTGTCCCGCTCCTATGTGGGTGGCCCGGAAACGGTGCAAGGCGGACTTCAAGCCTTCATCGCTGAGACCGGCGTCGATGAGGTGATCGTCGCCTCGGCCATTTACAATCACGCGGCGCGGCTGCGCTCTTACGAAATTCTGGCCGACATCCAACAATCGCTTGGATGACGTGCTGATCCCGCGCGCGGGTCAGGTCTTCATTGGTTCTGTAGCGTTCCACTTCTCTTTCCTATGAAAACATCCTCCAGGAGCTATCCATGACCAAGGTTCTCGTTCTCTACTATTCGGCCTATGGCCATATCGAAAAAATGGCCGAAGCCGTAGCGGAAGGCGCGCGCGCGGCCGGCGCCGAGGTCGACATCAAGCGGGTGCCGGAACTCGTGCCCGAGGAGCTTGCCAAACGCTCGCATTTCAAGCTCGACCAGCCCGCGCCGATTGCCAAGATCGACGACCTGCCGAATTATGACGCGATCATCGTCGGCACCGGCACGCGCTTTGGCCGCATGTCATCGCAAATGGCGAATTTCCTCGATCAGGCGGGCGGCCTCTGGGCGCGTGGCGCTTTGAACGGCAAGGTCGGCGGCGCGTTCACCTCGACAGCGACCCAGCATGGCGGCCAGGAGACGACATTATTCTCGATCATCGCCAACCTGATGCATTTCGGCATGGTGGTGGTTGGACTGGACTATGGCTTTGCCGGGCAGATGAAACTCGACGAGGTGACCGGCGGTTCGCCTTATGGCGCGACGACGATCACCGGAGGCGACGGCTCGCGCCAGCCGAGCGAGAATGAGTTGGACGCGGCCCGCTATCAGGGCCGCAAGATCGCCGAGACCGCCAACAAGCTGCGCGGCTGAAAGCTAAGCCCGCAATATCGGGAGGATTAAATCTACGGGCCGACTTTGGCGCGATTCACTTTCAACGAGCGCTCGAACCGATACCTGAGCGAGAGACGAGGAAGGTCCGTATATGCCGCAAGTTGTCAACATTTTCCGTTCATTTGCATATTTCAACTCAAAGCCTGATCTCGTACGCGCCATCCGTTTACGACGGCAACAATCTTCATTTCAATGAAAAGATAAAAAATCGTTCCAGTAAGACTGCCAATAAAGATCAGGATTAAAACTACAGTTTCCACTGACATTAAGCCTGGTGGTAATCTAATCAGCAAATGTGCGCCAAAGGACAAAGCTATCGGATGAATCAAATAAATTCCGAAAGCTGCGCTCCCTAACAAAACGAATAACTTTGGAATAAAAATTACATATTTATGTTCAATTCCAACAAGTCCTAAAATTATTAACCCGGATCCCACGCCATAAATAAATCGCTCAATAAAGTAATATTTTGTTATAAGCGCGCCCGTAAGCATAAAGCCAAAATACAAAAATACCCCGATCAGCGTAAGTGCAATGGGCACCGGCGGCCTCCATTTCTGGAAGAGTCTCGCGACGCCGACTCCCATTAGAAACTGCAAATTTGACGCGGAGAGCAAAAACGATTGAGGAAATGCAAGTTGATCAGACGTGCTCTGCATAATACATATTGTTATTGCCCATGCGGGTAGAATCCAAATTGCTTTTCGGCCGCACCAAATAATCATCGTGAAAATTGCGCAAAAGAAAACCTCATGCACCAATGTCCACGCCGCTCCAAAGACCGGCGGGAGTGGATAAGGGAGCAACAAGAATGAAAAGATCGTATTGGTTGGATCTCGTTGGCTGGGAATCCCTGCATTTGGAAATGCCGTATAAAGTCCGATGAGAGGGATCAAGACGCACCAATAGGCTGGATAGATTCTAACTAAACGCTTCTTGCAAAATTCCCACGCCTCGCGCTCGCACCCGATCTGTTTCCAGTTGATCCATCCAATAAAGAACCCGCTAAGCACAAAGAAAAAACCTACACCCGTAAATCGGGTCAATATGCCATCGAATGCATGTTCCCCGAAAAAACGCGGTTGGGCCGCCATGGAGCCTGCGTGGTGAGCGACAACAAGCATCGCTGCAATTCCACGGGCCAAAATAAGGCTGTTAAATCGTGCGGAAGACACCTTTGCGTGCCTTAGATTACTTACTTTTGCGATATCGCGCACAATGCCGCCTAATGTTCGCTAACACTAAAATGCCGAAGGTAATTATCAGCCTCGCAATTAGTCATTCGCGATATGCGTGTAAAGTTGAAATGATGCAACCAACAAAATTTGCACTGAAATCGGCATTTCTCGTAGCAACCTCGGCCGACAATGTTAAAGATTAAAACGCTGTAAACCGCGTTACCTTTCGATCCGAATGACAGCATGAACAAGGCCTTACCCATTGCAAACACCGTTTCCCTCCCTTCCGGCGAGCGGATACCGGCCTTCGGCGTCGGGACCTGGCGGATGGGTGAGGTGCGTTCGCGCCGGTCGGAGGAAATCGGGACCCTCCGCCTCGCCATCGATCTTGGCGTAACGCTCATCGACACCGCTGAAATGTATGCCGATGGCGGCGCTGAGCGGGTTGTCGGGGAAGCGATAGCGGGGCGGCGGGAGGGGTTGTTCCTCGTCAGCAAGGTCTACCCGCACAATGCCGGGCGGAGCGACGTTATCGCCGCCTGCGAGCGCAGTCTGAAGCGGCTGGGCACCGACCGCCTCGACCTGTATCTGCTGCATTGGCCGGCAAGCGTGCCGATTGCCGAAACGCTGAACGCGTTCATGGCATTGCAGCAAGCAGGCAAAATCCGCCATTACGGCGTAAGCAATTTTGCTGTCGACGAGATGGCGGACCTTTGGAAGGCGCCGGGCGGCAGCGCGGTTGCCGTCAATCAGCTGCTCTACAATCTAACGCGGCGCGGCATCGAATGGGCTTTGCTGCCTTGGATGCGTGAGCGCGGCATCCCGACTATGGCCTATTCTCCGCTCGAACAGGCAAGGCTGATGCAAAACCGGCCGCTCGCTGCCTTCGCCAAAACCCACGACATGACACCGGCACAGGCCGCGCTGCGCTGGCTGCTGGCGCAAGACGATGTGATTGTCATCCCGAAGTCCAGCAAGGCCCAGCGGCTTCGCGAGAATCTTGCAGCGCTGGATAGGACGCTTTCAGCGGATCAGCTGGCGGAACTCGATCGCTTGTTTCCGCCGCCCTCGGCTCCCCGCCCGCTTGAAGTGCTCTGAGCCCTGGAAGGGTGACGCTATGAGAACCGCCCTCACTCTTACCGTCCTGTTTACGTTGCTAGCTGGGGCCATCCTCTGGGCGGTCTATGTCTGGACCAGCGTTGAGGACGCGCCGATCAGCGGCCACGGGCAAACCGCGCTGGTCTTGATGGTCATCTTCACACTGATCGTCGGGGGTGGTCTAATGGCGTTGGTCTTCTACAGCAACCGCAAAGGCTACGATCAGCCGCCGGAAATCGACGAAGACCGGGACTAACCGCAAAGCTGCCATTCGTGTCAGGGTTTGCTTGACAAGTAGCTCGCTGGTTGCTACGTCAAGGGAGACTTGACAAAGAGGCGGCTGCAATGATTTTAAGTGCAAGGAAGAAACTGCTCGCCTGCTCGTTTTGCGGCAAAACCGAGAGGGAAGTCTCGCGCCTGCTAGGCGGACCCGGCGTGCACATTTGCGACAGCTGCATCGGCGTCTGCAACAGCATCCTCGAAGCCACGCCGACGAATTTTGCTGGCTGGGCGTCGATGTCCAATGAGGACCTGCTTGGCGCCCTGAAAGTCGCCGAGGCTGCCGTCAACGGTACACGCACCGTGCTGGATGCGCAGGTCCATGAACTCCGCCAGCGCAGCGTAAGCTGGGAGGCAATCGGGGCGGCGCTCGGCGTTTCCCGGCAGGCGGCGTGGGAACGTTTTTCCTAGATTTGCCCTTATCGCCTATGCACCCTGCGGCAGCGTGCTCAGCCGCAAGGCCGCGCGCAATCGCCGTGAGACAGCATCGACCGCCAGAGTCATAAGTCCAACCCAGACGATGATCGCCATCGCTTCGTCGAAGCGCAGCTCGGAGATCGCCGCATCGACGTAATAGCCGAGCGTGGCGACGCCCAAAAGGCCGAGAATGGCGCTTTCCCGCAAGATGATCTCCCAGCGATAGAGCAGATAGGCAAGGAACTGTCCGTAAATACGCGGCGTCAGCTCGAATGCATAGAGGTTGATGCCCGTTGGCGCGTCGGCGCGCAAGGGGAGGCCGTCCGCCTGCCGCCCAACGAGATAGCCGATGATCGCGCCGTTATGCAGGGCAATGGCGAGCACGGCGGGCAGCATGGAGGGGCCGAACATCTGCAGGAGGATGAAGGCGACGACATATTCGGGGGTCGAGCGGCCGACGATCAAAAGCGCGCGGCCTAGCACGTGGCCGAAGGGGCCGAGCAGGCGAATATTGGCTAGCGGGTAGACGGTGAGCGCGATGATGCCGGTGAGCGCGAGCGCCATTTGGCCGAGCATCAGCGTGGCGATGGTTCCGGGGATGAGGGCGTCGCGGGCGAGAGTCCAAAGCCAGACACCGCTCTTGGCCCAACTGTCCGCGGCGAGGAAGCCGCCTTGGCGCAAGGGCAGCGGCACGATGTCCTCGGTGATGAAGCGGGTGAGATTGGCGAGCCTGAAGCCGCCCACGCCTTCGGGCAGAACCAGGACCGCGCCGATCAGCACAAAGGGCCAGATCGAAAGCCGTGCCCAGAGGCGCCGAGAGGCAATCGCAAGGTAAAACGTTAACAGCAGCGCGCCGACGGCGCCGTAATTGCCTTGCCTGAAATAGCTGTCGAGATGGAAGCCGAGCGTCGGCAGTCCGATGAAACCGAGCACGGCGGAGGAGCGGAGGCCGCATTCGAGGCGATAGAGCGTATAGGTTTTGAACGCGCTGAGCAGTTCCGGCAGGCGGGCATAGACATAGCTGGACAATGCGGATGTGCCTTTCGGCAAGACCCGCTCCGCCGACAAATCCGCTTCCTCGGCGATCTCGGAATAGACCTTACCGAAAATGCCAGCATAGGGCAGCGCAATGGCGAGGATACCCGCCAGCGGCGTCAGGCCGAAAATCTGAATGAGGATGAGCGCCCAGAACAGCTCATGCACGGATCGAAGGCTGGCGCACAGCACGCGCACGGGGGCTGAGAGCGGAAACAGCACGGAGAGCCCGAACCCGGCGGTCGCGCCAATCGACACGCCGATCACCGCGAAGGCGACAGTATAGACGATGCTGCGCCAGTCCACCGCGGCGAAATCGGGCCGCACCACTTGCCTCAGAAACCGCAAAAGCTGACCGAGCGGCTCAAAAGCGGTGACGGCCAGATCGCCCGCCAGCGCCGCCAGCACCGCGAGCGCCAGGATCGAAAGGCTGATGCTGCGATAGGTCAGGCGCGGCGCGGACGCGGTCATCCGGCGTAATGCGGCACGAGGTCGGCGGCGGTGATGTCGCCGGCGGGAGCGTCCATGGCAATCTTGCCGCCGTCGATGACAATGATGCGCTGGGCAAATTCCAGCGCCAGCGCGATGTCGTGGAGCGCGAGGATCACGGTCGGATGCTGCCGCCGCATTTCTTCCAGCACGGCGCGGGCTTGCACCCGGTCGAGTGCTGAGACCGGCTCGTCGGCGATCAGAACCGGGCGGCCATTGTAGAGCGCGCGGGCGATCGCAGTGCGCTGCTGCTGCCCGCCGGAGAGGCTGCCGGCGGGCTCGAAGATTTTGTCGCGCATCCCCAGCCTATCCAGGATTCCGCCAATCTCCTCCACATCGGCGCGCCGACGCCGGATCAGCGTCATCAGATTTTCGAGCGTGGACCGCTTGTCGAGGCGGCCCATATAGACATTGGCAAAGACCGACATGGGCTGCACCAGGGCGGGGGCCTGCGGAACGAGCGCGCAGCGGTCCGGCGCGATGTTGTAGAGGGTGTTGAGCAGGGTCGACTTCCCCGCCCCCGACCGGCCCATCACGGCGATCCGCTCACCCTCTTCAATGGTCAGCGAGACGGATTTCAGCACCGCCTCGCCGCCATAGCCGATGGAGCGCCGCGCAAGTTCGAAGACCAGCTCCCCCCGGGTCAGCACAGCTATTCGATCAGCCCAACGGAGCGGCCGACCGACTCGATGGGTTTGAAATCCTCGTTCTTGGCCGGGATGAACGCCTTGCGGTCGAATGAGGCGAGAATGCCGGGTTCCTTCAAGCCGGTGAGCGCGGCGCGCAGCTTTTCCTTAAAACCCGCGCCGACTGTCTTGTCCACATCACCGCGAATGACCCAGTGATAGTCGGGATAGGTTGGCGTTTCCCAGACGACCTTGACCTTGGCGACGTCGATCTTGCCCGCCTTCAACTCCGATTCCCAAACCAGATAACTCACCGCGCCCGCTTCATAGGCGCCCGATTGCACCAGCGCGATGGTTTGCGAATGATCGCCTGAAAAGCCGATGCGCGAGAAGAATTGTTCCGGCGCTTGCTTGGTGTTTTCGCGGATGTAGAATTCGGGCATCAACCGGCCCGAGGTCGAGGAGCGCGACCCGAAGGTGAAAGTCTTGCCCGCAAGGCCCGCCGGAAAGGCCGCGCCCTTATCGACGCCAGCTGAGCTATGGGCGATGAAGTAGCTTTTGAAATTCGGGTCGTCGATGCCTTGCGCCAGCGCTTCGGAGCCGGGCACTTTCAGCTTGGCCTGCACGCCGGTCAGCCCGCCGAACCATGCAAGCTGCACCTGATCGTTGACGAAAGCGGTGACGGCGGCAGGATAGCTCTTCACCGCAACATATTTCACTCGAACGCTGAGCGTCTTTTCGAGATATGTCGCGACCTTGCCGAAACGTTCGACCAGTTTGGTCTCGTCTTCGTCCGGAATGGCGGTGAATACGAAGGTTTTATCCTGAGCGGCTGCGGGCATAGATGCCATCATCGCAAGAGCCGCCACCGCCGCATAAGCGAGCCGGTACATGGTTCCCTGTCCTTTAAAGTTGGGTTGATTGGCGCTTGCAGCAACCTCCTGCCCAGCCTGGCGGCGAGCCTATGGATGCCGAAATCGATTGTGGCAGATCGCGAAGCGGCCATCAACAGAGCGTTACTGCTGAGTTTTGATCTTTTACAATAATGGCTTAGACTTACTACACCTTTAGTTGCGAAGGGTTTTATGTTGACGGCGGATTGAATAGGATTAGATTATGAAAGTGCATCCCGTCGAATGGGATGGCTGAAAAAATTCGTGTTTCTTCCAATGGAAACACGATGTCGGAGGAGCGATGGTCCCCGTCGCCCCCGTAGGAGAGGAAACCGCGATGGAATTAGATCGGCGTAGTTTCCTGAAAGCTGGTGGAGGAGCAGCCCTCGCATCGAGCATGACCGTTCTGGGCTTCGGTGAAGACCAGAAGGCGCTCGCGCAGGCGGTTCGCCCTTATAAGCTTGCCAGGACGACGGAAACCAGAAACACCTGCCCCTATTGCTCCGTGAGCTGCGGCATATTGATGTATGCGCTCGGCGACAAATCCAAAAACGCCAAGGCCGAGGTCATCCATATCGAGGGCGATCCCGATCACCCTGTAAACCGCGGCACGCTCTGCCCCAAGGGCGCTGGCTTGTTGGAGTTTGTGCGATCTAAGACGCGCACGAAATATCCGATGCATCGCAAGCCCGGCTCCGACCAGTGGGAGCGCGTCTCCTGGGATTTCGCGCTCGACCGCATCACCAGATTGATGAAGGAAGACCGCGACAAGAATTTCATCGCGACGAACGCCGAGGGCGCGACCGTCAACCGCTGGATCACGACGGGTATGCTCGCCGCCTCCGCGACGACGAACGAGAGCGCGTTCATGACCTATAAAACGGTCCGCAGCCTCGGAATGCTGGTCTTCGATAACCAGGCGCGCGTTTGACACGGACCGACGGTGTCCAGTTTGGGCCCAACATTCGGTCGCGGTGCGATGACAAACTGCTGGGGAGACATCAAGAGTTCCGATGTCATCGTCATCATGGGCGGCAATGCCGCTGAAGCCCATCCTTGCGGCTTCAAATGGGTGACGGAAGCCAAAGCACATAATAAGGCGAAATTGATCGTGGTCGATCCGCGCTTCACGCGCTCGGCTTCGGTGGCTGATTTCTATTGCCCGATCCGTCCCGGTTCGGACATTGCCTTCCTGGGCGGGGTCATCAACTATCTGCTCAGCAACGACTTTATCCAGAAGGAATATGTCAACGCCTACACCAACGCATCCTACATTGTGAAGGAAGGCTACGGCTTCCAGGACGGCTTGTTCACTGGCTATAGCGAAGAAAAGCGTGACTACGACAAAGCCAGTTGGGATTATGAGCTCGGCGAGGACGGTTTCGCGAAAGTCGATCCGACCCTTCAGGACCCCCGCTGCGTTTATCAGCTCATGAAGGTGCATTTCTCGCGCTACACGCCGGAAATGGTCGAACGCGTTTGCGGTTCGCCGAAGGACAAGTTTCTCAAGGTCGCCGAATATATGGCCTCGACGGCAAAGCCGGACAAAGCCATGACCTCGATGTACGCGCTAGGCTGGACGCAGCACTCGAAAGGCGCCCAGAACATTCGCTGCATGGCAATGATTCAGCTCCTGCTCGGCAATATCGGCGTGCGCGGAGGCGGCATGAATGCTCTGCGCGGCCACTCCAACATCCAAGGACTGACTGACATCGGGCTGATGAGCAATCTGATGCCCGGCTATCTCACCTTGCCGACGCAGAAGGAACCGGATCTGGCCTCCCACATGAGTACCAGGGGCTTCAAGCCGCTGCGGCCCGGGCAGGTCAGCTTTTGGCAGAACTACAAAAAGTTCTTTGTCAGCTTCCAGAAGGCGATGTGGGGCAAGGCCGCGACGGCTGAGAACGATTGGGCATACAACTACCTGCCCAAGCTTGATGTCGCCTATGACATGATGCGGGCGTTCGACCTGATGTATCAGGGCAAGATGACCGGCTATATCTGTCAGGGCTTCAACCCGCTGATGTCGGCTCCCGATAAGGCGAAAAACCTCAAGGCGCTGGCAAAGCTGAAGTTCCTCGTGGTCATCGACCCCTTGCAGACCGAGACGGCCCGGTTTTGGGAAAACCACGGCGAGTTCAACAACTCCGATCCGGCGTCGATCCAGACCGAAGTGTTCGAATTGCCGGCCACGACCTTTGCGGAGGATGAAGGGTCGCTCACCAACTCCTCCCGCTGGCTGCAATGGCACTATCCCGGACAGGAGCCGCCCTACGAGACGCGGACCGATATCGACATCATGGCGTCGATCCATCTTCGCCTGAAAGCGCTTTATCAAGCCGAAGGCGGAGCTTTCCCGGACCCGATCGTCAATCTCACCTGGAATTATCAGGTGCCCGACCATCCGACGCCAGAGGAAATCGCCAAGGAAATCAACGGCCGCGTGCTTGAAGACATCACCGATCCGGTCGACCTCACCAAGGTCGTCCTGGCGGCGGGCAAACAGCTCGATGGCTTCGCGCAACTGACCGATGACGGCAAAACCTCGTGTGGCTGTTGGATTTACGCCGGCTGCTTCACCGATGCCGGTAACATGATGGCGCGGCGTGATACCGCTGACCCGGGTGAAACCGGCCTTTCGCCGAAATGGGCGTGGGCTTGGCCGGCAAACCGGCGCATTCTCTATAATCGCGCCTCGTCGGACGTCAACGGCAAGCCGTGGGCGCCGCAAAAGCCGCTCGTCCAATGGAACGGAACGCGCTGGGTCGGCTTCGATGTCCCAGACTACGGCCCAACCGTTGCGCCGGATAAAGCCGTTGGTCCGTTCATCATGAACCAGGAAGGCGTGGCCCGCCTGTTCGCCCGAGGCATGATGCGGGAGGGGCCGTTCCCCGAGCATTATGAACCTTTCGAGTCACCCATCGTCAATCCGATGAGCCCGAAGATCAAGGGCAACCCGGTGGCGCGTATGTTCAAGGAGGACAGGGACGCGCTCGGCGATGCCAAGGACTTCCCGATCGTGGCGACCACATACCGCCTTACCGAGCACTTCCATTATTGGACGAAGCATGTTCGGCCAAATGCGGTGATGCAGCCAGAGGCCTTCATCGAGATGTCAGAACAACTCGCGGAAGAGAAGGGCATCCAAAACGGCGCTTGGGTGAAGGTTTCGAGCAATCGAAACTATCTCAAGGCCAAAGCCCTTATAACCAAACGGCTGCAGCCTCTTCAGGTGGATGGCAAAACCGTTCATGTGATCGGCATTCCCATTCATTGGGGGTTCACCGGCGAGGCAAAAAAGGGTTTCGGCGTAAACACGCTTGGCCCTGTCGTTGGCGATGCTAACTCTGAGACGCCGGAATTTAAGGCGTATCTGGTGAATGTCGAGCCTTCGACGCCGCCGAACGAAACCCCGATGGCGGCTGCCAGCCCCGCCAGCAAGCCGCAAGGTTGAGGAGGTCAAGACATGGCTACGTACCAATCGCTTGACCTTCGCCGCCGCTCCGCTTCGACGGAGCCGCCGCCAAGCATCCGCGACACCGCCGTCGAGGTTGCAAAACTCATCGACGTGTCGAAATGCATCGGCTGCAAGGCGTGTCAGGTGGCCTGCCTGGAGTGGAACAACCTCAAGGAAGAGGTCGGCGTCAATGTGGGGGTTTACGACAACCCGCATGATTTGACGGAGCACACCTGGACGCTGATGCGCTTCACCGAATGGGTCAATCCGGAAACGGAGAACCTGGAATGGCTGATCCGCAAAGATGGCTGCATGCATTGCGACGATCCGGGCTGCCTGAAAGCGTGTCCGGCCCCGGGCGCCATCGTGCAGTATTCCAACGGCATCGTGGACTTCGTCTCGGAGAACTGTATCGGCTGCGGCTATTGCGTGAAGGGCTGCCCCTTCAACATTCCGCGCATCTCCGAGGTGGACCGCAAGGCCTATAAATGCACGCTCTGCTCGGACCGCGTCGCCGTCGGACAGGCTCCGGCCTGCGCCAAGGCGTGCCCGACCCAGGCTATCTATTTCGGCTCCAAGGAAGACATGGTCGAACATGCGCAAGGCCGCATCGCCGATCTGAAGGAGCGCGGCTTCGCCAATGCCGGGCTTTACGATCCGCCGGGCGTCGGCGGCACGCACGTGATGTATGTGCTGCATCACAACGACCGGCCGGAGCTGTATGCCGGGCTTCCGAACAAGCCGCAGATCGCCGACTCGGTTGCCTTGTGGAAGGGGCTGTTCAAACCGCTCTCGCTCGGCGGTATCGCGCTGGCGGCGGTTCTCGCCTTCGTGCACTATGTCTCGGCCGGGCCGAACGAGGTCACGGATGAGGATGAGGACAACGCCAAGCGCCTGTCCGGGAGGTCGTGATGGCGCCTGAAAAAGACGCAGTCGTAAGCCGGTACACCACTGGCGCGCGGCTCAACCATTGGATCACGGCGGCCTCGCTCATCCTTCTGGCGCTGAGCGGGTTCGCCCTGTTCCACCCGTCGCTATTCTTCCTCACCAGCTTGTTCGGCGGCGGACAGATGACGCGCATCATCCATCCGTTCATCGGCGTCGTGCTTGTCGTCAGCTTTTTGGGCCTGTTCTTGCGGTTCGTCCGCTATAATTGGCCTAATGCCGATGACTTCCGCTGGATGGGCAGGATCGGGGCGGTGCTCAGCAATGACGACGAAAGGCTGCCGGAGGTGGGCCGCTACAATGCGGGCCAGAAAATCTATTTCTGGGGCATGACCTGGACGATCATTGCGCTCGTCACCAGCGGCGTCGTGATCTGGGATGTTTATTTCTCTCACTATTTCACCATCGAGCAGCGGCGGCTGGCGGTCGTCGTTCATGCCGTCGCGGCGGTCGCGGCGGTGCTGTTGTGGATCGTCCATGCCTATGCGGCGGTCTGGGTGCGCGGCACCGTGCGCGCCATGATGCGCGGCAATGTCACGGGCGGATGGGCTTGGCGGCATCACCGCAAATGGCTGCGTCAGGAAGTCAACGGCGAGAAGCGAGTGCCGGCTGAATGAGCGCACCCACGCCCCAATTCGGGGATTTGAGTATCGGAAAAGCCGCGGCAGGGGATTTCGTCCGCCTGCCGCGGCTTCCGGCTTTATTCGAGAAGCGGGCCGCGCGGATGACGGCGCTGGCCGAAGCTAGCCCGATGGCGGGTTTTCTAGGCTTGATGGGACGGATTTTCTTGGCGCAGTCTGGCGCTTGCGCCGCTGCGGGTAAGGTCGAAGCACCGTCCGCCGCCACACTGGCCCGCGCGAAAGAGCATGTCATGCCGCCGCTCGCGCCGGAGAGTTGGACACCGACCGCGACCTATCGTGAGGCATTGCGTTTCATCGCGGCGAATATTCCAGCGGATGGCCTGCCGCAAGCCACGGTCGATGCGCTGACCGGGATCGGCGGGGCGGCCGACGGTCATCTGGATAGCCTCGCGCGCGCCTTCCTGTCCGGCGAAGTGCCGGCGCATTGGCAGGCCGAGGCGCTGTTCGCCGCCGCCGCGCTACAGGTGGAGTTCGCCCGCATGGCGGCCCAGATCGAGCCCGGCGCCGTAAATCCACTCGACGCGGCTGGCCTTTGCCCGGTTTGCGGGTCGCATTCCGTTGCCGGCGTGGTCGTCGCGGATGAAGCCTTTGGCCGCCGCTACCTGAGCTGCGGGCTCTGCTCGACGAGCTGGCACCATGTCCGCGTCGCCTGCGTCAACTGCGCGCTGGAGAAGCGGATCGCCTATCACGAGATCGAGGGCGGCGACGGCGCGGCCAAATGCGAGACTTGCGACGATTGCGAAACCTATTCAAAGATATTCTATCAGCAAAAGAATATGTCCGTCGAAGCGCTTTGCGACGATCTTGCAACGCTGTCTCTCGACCTTTTGGTCAGTGAAGCCGGATGGAAACGTCACGCACCCAACCCGTTCCTGCCCGCGATTTAGTCGGCCATGATACCGATGACGCTGTGGGTGCCGATGCGCGCCTGAAGCGCCAGGTGCCGCCGTCAGTCGATGTCATGTTGAAATGGCCTTCTGTCGCGGTGTTGGAAGCCGAATTCGGCCGCGTCCCTGTGGTGGAAGGGCTGCGCGCGATTGCGGCGGCCATTCGCGGAGGTGCATTGGCGGCGGATGAAGGGGCCGTCGCGGCGGCGGTCGCTGCGGACCTGCGCGCGCGATTCGCCCGGTCGCAGAAGCGCGTGTTCAACCTCACCGGCACTGTGCTGCACACCAATCTCGGCCGCGCGCTGATCGCGGAGGAAGCCATCGCTTCCGCCGTCGAGGCGATGCGCAACGCCACAACGCTGGAATATGAGCTAGATGCAGGCCAGCGCGGCGAGCGCGACCGCCATATCGAAGGCTGGCTCATCGGATTAACGGGAGCGGAAGCGGTTTGCGCGGTCAACAACAACGCCGCCGCCGTGCTGCTCGTGCTGTCAGCCCTTGCGCGCGGCAAGGACGTCATCGTGTCGCGCGGCGAATTGGTGGAGATCGGCGGCTCATTTCGCATCCCCGATATCATGCGCGAGGCGGGCTGCCGTCTGGTCGAGGTCGGCACCACCAACCGCACGCACCTCGCCGATTACGAGCGCGCCATCGGTCCTGAAACCGCGCTCATCATGAAGGTGCATTGCTCCAATTACGCGATCAAGGGCTTCACGAAAACCGTCGGCATCGGCGAGCTTGCCGGGCTGGGGCGCGAGCGCGGCCTGCCGGTCATCGAAGATTTGGGCTCCGGGACCCTCATCGATCTGCGCCGCTACGGACTGCCCAATGAACCGACCGCCGCCGCCTCCATCAAAGCCGGGGCGGACATCGTCACTTTCTCCGGCGACAAGCTGCTGGGCGGCCCGCAAGCCGGATTCATCGCCGGGCGCCAGGATTTGGTCAGCCGGATCGCCAAGCATCCGATGAAGCGGGCGCTGCGGCTGGACAAGATCAGGCTAGCCGCCATCGAGGCGACCTTAAAACTCTATGCCGATCCGGACCGGCTGAGGGAAAAACTGCCGACGATCCGCCTGCTCTCCCGCCCTGCCGATGACATCGCCGCCGCTGCTGAACGGCTCCTCCCAGCGCTAGAGCCGCATTTGCCGGCCGGAGTGGTGGCCGGGATTGTCCCATGCCAGAGTCAAATCGGCTCGGGCGCGCTGCCGCTCGATCTGATGCCCAGCTTTGCCATCAGCTTCGCGGCGAAGCAGCCGCGCGGCTCCGGCGCGAAATTGGAAGCGCTCGCGGCCAAACTGCGGGCGCTGCCGGTACCGGTGATCGGCCGGCTCGCCGATGGCCGGCTGTGGCTCGATCTGCGCTGCCTTGAGCCTTACGACGAACGGCTGTTCGCCGAGCAGTTTACCGCCCTTCCGGCGTAGGGGGCGGCAATGGGATTGATCGGACGGTTGTTTTCAGCGAAAAACGCGGAGCCGCTGCCGGCTCCCGCCGAGAGGTTGCAGCAGGCGCTTGCGGCGTATAAGTCCGGCGACCGCGACCAAGCGCTGAGCATTTGGGTGCCGCTGGCCGAAGCCGGTGAGCCGCGCGCTCTCAACGCGCTCGGCGCGCTCTATCTCGAAGGCGATGGCGTCACCCGCGACGAGGCGCACGCCGCCATGCTCATCACGCGCGCGGCCGAAGCGGGCCAGAGCGCCGCCATGCGCAATCTGGCGCTGCTCTATTTCGAAGGGCGCGGCGTTCCGCAAGACCACGCCATTGCCGCCGAGTGGTATCGGCGCGCCGCCGATCTGGGCGACGCCGAGGCCGCCGACATGGTGAGCTGGATGCATATTGTCGGCGGCGGCGTGGAGCAGGATTATTCTAAGGCGCTGAAATACGGGCTGCAAGCCGCGAACGCCGGACGCCGGGACGCGATGGCGCGGCTAGGCGACATCCATCACAATGCGCTCGGTGTGGAGCGGGACGCCGCCATCGCCGCCGAATGGTGGCGCAAAGCCGCCGAGCTGGGCCATACCGAGGCGCGCGCGATGCTCGGCGCGGCGTATTTGATGGGGCGCGGCGTGCCCCGCGACCCGGTCGCCGCTTTGACTTGGCTTTGCCTGGCGCAGAATGGCGGCAGTGAAGTCGCCGCCAGCTTCATTGCTCAGGCCGAAGCAGCGGCCACCCCCGAACAGCGCCAAGAGGCCGCGAGCCTCATAGCCGCGGGAGCACGCAGGCCATGATTATCGGTACGGCCGGCCACATCGATCACGGCAAGACCGCGCTGGTCAAGGCGCTGACCGGTGTCGACGCCGACCGGCTCGCCGAGGAAAAAAAGCGCGGCATCACCATCGACCTCGGCTACGCCTATGCGCCGCTGCCGGACGGCTCCATCCTCGGCTTCGTCGATGTCCCTGGTCACGAGCGTTTCGTTCACAACATGCTGGCCGGCGCGACCGGCATCGACTTGGTGCTGCTCGTGGTCGCCGCCGATGACGGTGTGATGCCGCAGACCATCGAGCACCTCCAGATCGTCGATCTCCTCGGCATCGAGCACGGCGTCGTCGCGCTGACAAAGGCCGATCTAGCCGACGACGAACTGCGCGCGCGCCGCATTTCGGAAATTCGGACGCTCCTTGCGCCCACCAAGCTTGCAGCCGCGCCAATCTTGGCCGTGTCCAGCCTGACCGGTGAGGGGATCGAGCCGCTGCGCGAGGCGTTGGCGTCGCATGGCAGCCTGCGGCGCGATGCGCGCGGTTTTCCGCGTCTTGCCATTGACCGGGTTTTCACACTGCAAGGCACGGGCGTCGTGGTCACCGGCACGCTTTTCTCGGGTGAAATCCGCGTCGGCGATCGGCTGATGATCTCGCCGAAAGGGCTTGAAGCACGGGTGCGCGGCTTGCACGCGCAAAATCGGCCGGCCGCAAGCGCGGTTGCCGGTGACCGCTGTGCCTTGAACATCGCGGGCGCGCGGCTCAGCAAGGACGAAATTTCACGCGGGGATTGGGTGCTGGCGCCGCAGCTGCACGCACCGACCTCGGTGATCGACATCCGTCTCGATTATCTGGCGTGCGACGGGCGGCCCCTACAGCACTGGACGCCCGTCCATGTGCACCTGGCCGCAGCCCACGCGATGGGCCGGATCGCGCTGCTTGAGAGCGACAGTCTCGCAGCTGGGGAAAGCGGCTTTGCCCAGATCGTTCTCGACGAGCCGATCGGAGCGCTCGCCGGTGACCGGATGATTTTGCGCGATCAGTCCGCACGGGCAACCATTGGCGGCGGGGAAGTGGTCGATCCCATCGCCGCGACGCGCCACCGCCGCCGCCCCGAGCGGCTGACGAGGCTGCGCGCGCTGGCCAATCCTGCCGAGGAAGCGGCGCGGCGTCTGCTTGCCGAACCACCGGGTTTCTTTGAGCAAGATGCATTCACCCTCGCCTATAATTTGAAGCCGGAAGAAAGCGCGGCGCTCTACGAGCGGCGCGGCGCGGTCGTCGTCGGGCGCTTCGTCTTCGGCAAGGACCATTGGATCGCGGCGCGTCAGGCCCTGGTCGTGGCGCTCGCGGCGCATCATCGGAAAGCGCCGAACCATCCCGGCCTGCACCCCGAACGCTTGCGCACTATGATGGAGATAAACCTCTCCAAAGACGCCTTCGCCGAGGTGCTGGCGGAGGAGCGGAAAATCGGGGCTGTCGTCGTTGATGGGCCGTGGCTGCGCTTGCCCGACCATCAGGTAACCCTCAGCCCCGAGGATGAGGTGCTTTGGCATAACATCGAGGCGTCAATCCGCGCCAACCGCTTCCGTCCGCCCCGCGTGCGCGATTTCGCCGATAGCCTGAATGCCGACGAAGAGCAGGTGCGCGATCTGATGCATCGGCTTGTCCGGCTCGGCCGCGTCATCGAAGTGGCGCACGATCATTTCTTCCTGCGCGAGGCCGTCGCCGAGATGATCCGGATCGCCGCTGACATCGCTGCCGCCGCACCAGAAGCCGAAATCACCGCCGCCGCCTTCCGCGACCGGATCGACAGCGGCCGCAAGGTGGCGATCCAGGTGCTGGAGTTCCTGGATAAGCAGGGCGTGACGATCCGGCGCGGCGACCGGCGGCGCGTCCATCCAGATCGATTGACCTATTTCGGCGAGGTGGCATGATCGCCTTTGATTTTACGCATCATGATGATGCTTACAATTGGAAGAGAAACGTTCCCGGTGGTGCGGCTGGCCTTCAAAGCCAGTGGGGGCCGTTTCGAACGGTCTTTCGTGGGTTCGACTCCCACTCTCTTCCGCCATTTCCCCTCGGCAATTTGATCGGCCCGGACGCCTGATGCTTGCGGATTTCAATGAGTGGATTGCCGAGGAATTCGCGCACGGCCCGTTCACCGCATTGATTTTGGTTGTCGATATTGGCGATGAGACGATCGAGCCGGTCGCCTCCACCTATCTCCACATCATCGGCGATGAGGTCGATTGGAGCGCCATGCGCGGCTTGCTCAAGGGCGCGCCGAACAAGTGGAACGCGGCGGCGTTCTTCGTTTCGCGCGACGGGACATCGGGTCCGATCTCCGACCGGCTTGCCAAGCTGCGGCTGCTCGACACGGAAGAACGCGTCCGGGTGGATCGAATGGAGCTTAACAAGGGCGCCTTCTTCGATATAAGCGGGCGGCGAATGCAGGTTGAGGAGATGGGTGAGACGAAGCATTGACGGCGATTGACGCATCAAAACTCCCATTTTTGAACTTCAGCGAAAGCAAGAATCCAGTAACAATCGATTCCTTTAGCTCATGGATTCCCGCTTTCGCAGGGACAATTGAATATGTGACGCGTGCCGGGTCTCAGCCGCCAGCATAGGCCTTTTGGAGGGCGGCAATGTCGAGCTTGACCATGCCCATCATCGCCTGCATGACCCGCTGGGCCTTTTTCACATCGGGATCGCCCAGCATCTTCAGGAGGATAGTGGGGACGATCTGCCAGGATACCCCGTAGCGGTCCTTCAACCAGCCGCACTGTTCAACGGAGCCGCCATCGGACAGAGCCTCCCACAGCTGGTCGACTTCCGCTTGGTCCGCGCAGTCGATGCTGAACGAGATCGCATGGGTGTATTCGAACCGCGTTCCGCCGTTAAGGGCTTGGAAACGCTGTCCAGCAAGCGTGAACTCCACGATTAGCACCGAGCCGGCCTTTCCGGCCGGGATGTCCATTATGTTCTTCTGCACCCGGTCGATCCGCGAGTCTGGTACGCGCGCAACATAAAAGTTCGCGGCCTCCTCGGCCTCGCTTTCAAACCAGAGGCATGGAGTGATTTTGGACATGAGGTATCTCCTGGGGTTGTGACTTTGGCGGGAGTGATCAGCCGCATCATTGCAAGGACGCATGGGCAGCCTCGGTCCCGACATCGCCAACGATATTTTCGCGTTAAGACGGGTAAAAAAGGAGACGGATCCGATGGAGCGTTGCCGGCTCCCGAAAGATCATTCATCAAAGTGATCCGGGCGCAGATCAACCGCTCACTCGGTTCTCTTGCGGCTTCGGATTGAGATCGAGGGCGATAAGCCCAAATTTGAGCGCTTCGAAGCATGTCGGATCAATTGCGACATCGACCATTTCCGACATCACCTCAAGAGCCTTAGGCACCGGCATGGCGGCGCGATAAGGGCGGTCAGCCGTCAGTGCGTCGAAGATGTCGGCCACGGTTACGATCCTGGTTTCGAGATCGATCGCGTCACCTGTCACGCCGCGCGGATAGCCTTTTCCATCGAGACGTTCATGGTGCCCGCCGCCGACGCGCGCGAGGTCGGCAAAGCCCGCGGCGCGTGAAAGAATTTCCTCCGAGTACACTGGATGCATTCGCATGGCTATCCATTCCGCTTCGTCAAGCTTGCCCGGTTTGTCCAGAATGGAGTTGCTCACACCAAGCTTGCCGATATCGTGCACCAATGCGGCGCGTTTCAGCCGGCTGCGGTTCGCATCCTGGAGCCCAAGCTGTTTTGCAATGATGTCCGTGAACAACGCGACACGTTCGCTGTGTCCGCGTGTAAAGGGCGATTTGGCGTCGATGACCTGAGCAAAAGCGGCGGCAATGTCGTCAAGATAGGTCTCATCGAGCACAATGACGTGCTGCGCCGGCTCCAGAGAGAATAAGACTTCCTCAATATTTTCCGAACGCAGCATCTCCCAAAACTCGGGGCGCGCCGCAATATGCTCGAATGCGCTGACAAGTTCCGGATCGAACCAAGTGCCGCTTCGGCGTCTGATCTCCGGCATGGCAGCCGAAATGCCATTCACCGTTTGGAACACGTCGATAATCTGGGCAAGCAGCGCGATACGGGCATAAATCGGTATTTCAACTCCGCGACGGCCCTCGGGCTGGCCCTTGCCATCCCAGTGCTCATCGAGGTTCTCGATCCCGGCGGCCACCGCATCGGAAAAGCGCATCCGGCGGGCAATGTCCGCCCCGCGATGGCATCGGGTTTCAATCAGCTCCCGCGTGATCTCACCGCTGTTCCGGCTGACGTTGAAGATCGCTTGGAATCGCTCGGCAAGCCCGGCTTTGAGACCGGTATGGGTCAGGATGAACCGAATCGCCTGGGAGAGGCTTTGCGTATCGACGGTCTTGCTGTCGCGCTTGAAATTCATGTCGTCCGTTAGAAAGAGCTGACAAATTCGGGCGGCATTGCTGGAGCAGCCGAGATCTTTAAGGAGCACGGTGTAGTATAGATCTGATATTTCCGCCTCGCCGAGCCCGATCTGATGTCCGATCTGCACCCCGATCCAGCAGCATCGGACGCAATGTCCTGATGGCTGACCTTCAACGAGATCGAGCGCATGGCTCAGAGAGCCGAGCAATGCGGCCATGCGCAGGTCGGGATTGAAGGGCATATTCATTTGCGCGGGCCGGGGTGTTATGGCTTTCGGATCGAATGAGAATCCGAACGAACCAACGCGATGGTCGCAAACGGAGATTAACGCTCTGTCTCATTGGGCAGACGAAATAAGGGCTTTCTCGGGAGGCATCCCACAATCGGTCAGAAATAGGTCGCATCGCGACGAGGGCCGAAAGGAAACACACCTAACGGCGATAACCCCTAAATCTACCCCTCCCCCAACTCCACCAGCAAATCCTTCGCGTCCACCTGCGACCCTGCTTTCGCCACCACCCGCTTCACCACCCCGCCTCGCTCAGCCCGGATCGACGTCTCCATCTTCATCGCCTCGATGGTCAGCAGCAAATCCCCCGGACGCACCGTCTTGCCTTCCTCCACCGCGACCGAGGCGACCAAGCCCGGCATCGGCGCGGCGACGTGGTTGGGATTGCCCTCTTCGGCCTTCGGATGCGCCTTGACGCTGCCGGCGGCCAGGCGGTTGGGCACCAACGCGGTGCGCGGCTGGCCATTCAGCTCGAAGAACACCTTGGCCATGCCCTCATCGTCGGTTTCGCCGACCGCGAGCAGGCGGATCACCAGGCTCTTGCCCTTTTCGATATCGACGAAAATCTCCTCGCCGGCCTGCATCCCGTAGAAAAATATCGGCGTCGGGAGCTGGCGCACGGGGCCGTAATTGCGCCGCCGGCCCATATAGTCGAGATAGACCTTGGGATACATCAGGTAGGAGCACAGATCCTCATCGTCGACCTTGACTCCAGGCATCTGGTCGCTGGCCTCCTTGCGCGCCGCTTCCAGGTCGACGGGCGCGAGGACGGCGCCGGGACGGCCGTCGATCGGCGCCTCGCCTTGCAGAATCTTGGCTTGCAGGTGCTTGGGAAACCCGCAGGGCGGCTGGCCAAGCCCGCCCTTGAAGAAATCGACGACCGAGGCCGGAAACGAGACCTCCTTGCCGGGATTTTCGACATCCGCGCGTGACAGGCCCGCTGCAACCATCGCCAGCGCCATGTCGCCGACAACCTTCGAAGACGGCGTCACCTTGGGAATGTCGCCGAACATGTGGTTCACTTCGGCATAGGTCTGGGCGATCTGATGCCAGCGCTCGTCAAGCCCCATGCTGCGGGCCTGCGTTTTCAGATTGGTGAACTGCCCGCCCGGCATTTCATGCAGGTAGACTTCCGATGCAGGGGCCTTCATATCGGTCTCGAAAGCGGCGTATTGCAGCCGGACGGCCTCCCAATAGTCGGACATCTCGCGGATGACCGCCGGATCGAAGCCGGTGTCGCGCTCCGTGTGCCGCAGCGCCTCGACGATCGAGCCGAAGCAGGGCTGCGAACTCAGGCCGGAGAAGGAGTCCATGGCGCAGTCAGCGGCGTCCACTCCGCCCTCGCTGGCGGCAAGGATGGTGGCGGCGGCGATGCCGCTGGTGTCATGCGTGTGGAAGTGCACCGGCAGGCCGGTTTCAGCCTTAATCGCCTGGACCAGGAGCTTGGCGGCGGCTGGCTTGAGCACGCCAGCCATGTCTTTCAGGCCGATAATATGCGTGCCCGCCGCCTTCAGATCGCGCGCCATGGTCAGATAGTAATCAAGGTCGTATTTCGGCCGGTCGGGATCGAGAATGTCGCCGGTGTAGCAGATCGCGGCCTCGCAGATGCGGCCCGTCTCCAGCACCGCGTCGACGGCGACGCGCATGTTCTCCACCCAATTCAGGCTGTCGAAGACCCGGAATACATCGACGCCACTCAAGGCTGCCTGGGCCACGAACTTTTGCACGACATTGTCGGGATAGTTGGTGTAGCCGACGCCATTCGAGGCGCGCAGCAGCATTTGCAACAGATGGTTCGGCATCCGCTCGCGCAGATCGCGCAGCCGCTGCCATGGGCATTCCTGCAGGAAGCGATAGGCGACGTCGAAAGTCGCGCCGCCCCAGCATTCGACCGAGAAAAGCTGCGGCAAATTGTGGGCGTAGGCATCTGCGACATTCAGCATGTCGGCGCTGCGCATGCGCGTTGCGAGCAGCGATTGGTGGCCGTCGCGCATGGTGGTGTCGGTGAGCAGCAGTTGCGGTTGCGCCAGCATCCAGTCGGCGACGGCCTGCGGCCCTTGCGCATCCAGCATCTGCTTCAAGCCGGGAGGCGGAGCGCCGGCGCGCAGCTTGGGCGCCTTGGGCGCCTTGGCATGTTCGGGCGGACGCGGGCGCCCGGCCACTTCCGGGTTCTGATTGACGGTGATGTCGGCGATGTAGTTGAGCAGCTTGGTGGCGCGGTCGCGGCGGCGGGGGAAGCGGAAGAGCTCGGGATGGGTGTCGATGAACTGGGTGGTGTAGGTGTTGGCGATGAAGTCGGGGTGGTTGATGAGGTTTTCGAGGAAGACGAGGTTGGTGGCGACCCCTCGGATGCGGAACTCGCGCAGCGCGCGGTCCATGCGCCGGATCGCCTCCTCCGGCGAGGGCGCCCAGGCGGTGACCTTTTCCAGCAGCGAGTCGTAATAGCGGGTGATGACGGCGCCGGAATAGGCGGTGCCGCCGTCGAGCCGGATGCCGAAGCCGGTCGCGCCGCGATAGGCGGTGATGCGGCCGTAATCGGGGATAAAATTCTGCTCGGGGTCCTCGGTGGTGATGCGGCACTGAAGTGCGTGGCCGTTCAGCCGGATCTCCTCCTGCGGCGGCACGCCGGAATCCGGCTCGCCGATGCGCTTTCCCTCGATCATGTGGATCTGCGCCTTCACGATGTCGATGCCGGTCACCTCCTCGGTGACGGTGTGCTCGACCTGGATGCGCGGATTGACCTCGATG
>JANNOQ010000035.1:0-2225 GCA_031399085.1 Rhodomicrobium sp. | reverse complement strand
TAACGGATCCTGCGGGTCCATTTCGCTTTGGGTGCGCCGCGTCGCCCAGCTTCCGCCGATCCAGAACAGCGTGACGAGGGCGGTCAGGACGGCAAGCACGCTCGCGAAAAAGACGCCGAGCAATCTACCGATGAATGTTCCGATCATGCCGCCCCGTTATTAGGCTGCATCACGACGTAGCCGTCGCGGCGCCGCGCAAGCTCGCCTTGAGCTTTTCGGACGCGGATTTGAGCTGACCGCACGCGGCCATGATGTCGCGACCGCGCGGCGTCCGGATCGGGCTGGCGTAACCGGCGCGGTTCACGACCTCGGCAAAATGCTCGATCTGATCCCATTCGGAGCATTCATAAGGCGCCCCCGGCCATGGGTTGAACGGGATGAGGTTGATCTTGGCGGGGATGCCGCGCAGCAGACGCACCAGCTCCTTCGCCTCGGCAATGGAGTCATTGACGCCCTTCAGCATCACATATTCGAACGTGATCCGGCGGGCATTCGACAGCCCCGGATAGTCGCGACAGGCCGCGAGCAATTCGGCGATGGGCCATTTGCGGTTGATCGGCACGAGCACATCGCGCAGGTCGTCGCGCACGGCGTGCAGAGAGATGGCGAGCATTGTGCCCATTTCAGCGCCCGCCCGGCCAATGAACGGCACGATGCCCGATGTCGACAGTGTGATCCGCCGCTTTGAAAGCGAAAGCCCGTCGCTGTCCGAGGCGATCTCCATGGCGCGTTTCACGTTGTCGAAGTTGTAGAGCGGCTCGCCCATGCCCATCAACACGACATTGGTGATTTTGCGCTCGGCGTCAGGCAAACCCCGCTTGTCCTGCGCCTCGGCGCCCGGCCAGTCGCCGATTCTGTCGCGCGCGACCATTATCTGGCCGGCAATCTCGCCTGCACTAAGATTGCGCACTAGCGCCTGCGTGCCGGTGTGGCAGAATGTGCAATTGAGCGTGCAGCCGACCTGGCTGGAGACGCAAAGCGTGCCGCGATCCGCTTCGGGGATGTAAACAGCCTCCACTTCGGGGGGCTTTTCGCCAGGACGCGATGGCTTTAGCCGCAACAGCCATTTGCGCGTGCCGTCGTTCGAGACCTGCTCTTCGGCGATCTCGGGGCGCTCCAGGCTGAACGCATCATCAAACGTCGCGCGGGCAGTCTTGCTGATATTCGTCATCGGCGCGAAGCTGGACGCGCCGCGCACATACATCCACGACCAGAGCTGCGATGCGCGCATTTTCGCCTCGCGCTCGCTGACGCCCGTCGCAATGATCGCGTTTGCGAGTTCGCTTCGGCTCAGGCCGATCAGATCGAGCTTCCGCAAAGCCGACGCGGCCTTGTCCGAAGGCGCGCCTTCGGGACGACCCGCGTGTGCGAGGCCCTCCAACGGCGCGATGTCTGTAATCAGAGGCATTTCAGTGTTCAAACCTGATCAAACCTATGGGCAGGTCTGCTCCATTTTTTTGATGGCCGCCCCAAGGCCTGCAAGCGAGTATTGGTCCGAAGTCTCGGTGCCCCTCGCGGACACGCCCTTGACCAACATCGTTGGCGAGGCTGCGCTGGACATGGCCTCCATCAGCTTGCGCTCGTTCGCAGGATCCTTGATGAAGGCCTTGTCCTGCCGACCGAAAAACTCGAATTCTTCAGCGCCGATAATCACCTTCACGAGGCCATCCGGCTTGATCGGATAGCCAATAGCGACGCTCGCTTCATTCCTCACGCCATCCTTGGGCCAGGTCGTAATGTAGAAATACGATGGCCCGCGCTTTACGGCTTTTGGCTCGCTGTCTTTCGGAACGGCGGCGGCAAAGCATACCTTCGCGCCGCCCGCTTCATGAATATAGGAATGCCAATCGTCGTGCTTTTCGAGAAACTTGGCCGGAGGAGTGACGACGACCGGCCTTGGCTTGGGAGCGACTGCCGCGCCAGGCGTCGCAGCGGGTTGCCCGGCCGCTGGAGCCGCGGGCTTTGGAGCAGGCCGTGGCGTCGTTCCCGTTTGCGGCGTCGCTCCGGGCGTCTGTCCGGCGGCGTGCTGCGCAAATCCGGCAAAAAATATCGCAAACACAGAAATAGCTATTCGCATGAGTCCAGTCCCGGCGTTTTGGTTAATCCGCAGGCGTTCAGGCAACCTGTGTATACTCATTTGTTTTATTACGCCACCTATGGCACGTGAAATTCACGCACCCTTTACATCTGGCGTACGACGGAAAGAGGCGCCGAAAACATGTTCT
>JANNOQ010000028.1:0-2442 GCA_031399085.1 Rhodomicrobium sp. | reverse complement strand
CAGAATCCGCCGGCGTCACCCATGAGCTGCGGCTCCCTCGTCGCGTTCCTGCTTCAGCGCGGACAACTCGGCCATGATGGTTGAGGCGCGCGCGATCGGGTTGGTCTGATAAAAGTCGTCAACGGCGCTGCGGAACGGGCGATCGGACGGTTTGGTTTTGGCTTTCTCCAGCGTTTTGATGTCAGCCATCTTGCCGGGCAATATCGCATCGAGCGCCGCCAGATGCGGATGAGCGGCATACATCGCCGCGCGCAGCTCGCTCAGGTTATCGTAGCCGATGCTTTTGCCGAGGTGATCGGACAGCGCGCGGATGATGGTCCAGTCCTCGCGCGCATCGCCCGGCGGGAATACGGCCCGCTCCGCCATCTGCACGCGCCCCTCGGTGTTGACATAGGTGCCGCTTTTCTCGCTATAGGCGACGCCCGGGAGCACGATGTCTGCGAGGCGCGCGCCGCGGTCGCCATGGCTGCCCTGATAGACGACATAGGCCTTGCCGATGCGGCTCATGTCGAATTCATCCGCCGCGAGCAGATACAGCAGGTCGAGGCCGCCCGATTGCGCTTTCTCAAGCATGCCGCCGGTGTCGAGCCCGTCCAGCCCAGGCACAAACCCGATATCGAGGCCGCCGACGCGGGCCGCCGCCGTGTGGAGCACGTTATAGCCGTTCCAGCCCTCATCCTCTCGGATCATGCCGGTTGCAACGGCGATTTGCCCCGCGAGATCGGCGACTGCGACGCCGTCCTGCCGCGCGAAAGCCGCCGAACCGAGGATCAGCATAGGGCGGCGCGCCTCCTTCAGCGCCTTCGCGAAGGGGTGAGAGCCATTTGCAAGGTCCGCCAGCGTCTGCGGCCCTGCGCCGAGATAGTCGTACGGATATCCGAGATCGACCGCCTCGCCGACAAGGCCAATCCGGAGGCGCCGCCCGCGCCATCCTTTGAGAATGCGCGCATTAAGCACGGCGGCTTCAGCGCGCGGATTGACGCCGACCAGCAGCAGCGCGTCCGTCTCGTCGAGCCCGGCTATGGTGGAATTGAAGATATAGCTCGCGCGCCCGTTTCGCGGATGCAGCCGCGCCCCGTCCTGACGGCAGTCTAGGTTTGGCGAGGCCAGCTTGCCCATGAGCTGCTTCAGCGCGAACATTTCCTCGACCGCGCACAAATCCCCGGCGATGGCGCCAATGCGCGCGCCCGACGACGCGCTCACCCGCGCCTTGATCTCGTTGAACGCCTCATCCCAGCCGACCTCGACCAGCTTGCCGCCGGAGCGCATATACGGCCGATCGAGCCTCTGGCGCTTGAGCCCATCCCAAATGAACCGGGTTTTGTCCGAAATCCACTCCTCGTTCACGCCGTCATGGTTGCGCGGCAGGATGCGCATGATCTCGCGGCCGCGCGCATCGATCCGGATGTTCGAGCCAAGACCGTCCATGACGTCGATGGATTCGGTCTTGCGCAACTCCCACGGCCGGGCGCTAAATGCATAGGGCTTGGAGGTCAGCGCGCCGACCGGGCACAGGTCGATGACGTTGCCCGACAGCTCGGACGCCATCCCGGCTTCGAGATAGGTGGTGATCTCCATGTCCTCGCCGCGGCCCGTCGCGCCAAGCTCCTCGATGCCAGCGACCTCGGTCATGAACCGAACGCAGCGCGTACAATGGATGCACCGGTTCATGAAGGTCTTGATGAGCGGGCCAAGGTACTTATCCTCAACCGCGCGTTTGTTTTCCTTGTAACGGCTGCCGTCGAGGCCGTAATACATGGCCTGATCCTGCAAATCGCACTCGCCGCCCTGATCGCAGATGGGGCAATCGAGCGGATGGTTGATGAGCAGAAACTCCATCACGCCCTCGCGCGCCTTCTTCACGAGCCCAGAGTCGGTCCGAACCGTCGGCGGCGTTCCATCGCGGCCCGGTCGCATGTCGTTCACCGCCATATGACACGACGCGATCGGCTTGGGCATGCCAACCACCTCGACGAGGCACATGCGGCAGTTGCCAGCAATAGACAGGCGCTCGTGATAGCAGAAGCGCGGGATCTCGGCGCCAGCCTGCTCACAGGCCTGCAACAGGTTCAGCCCGTCTTCCACTTCGATGACGACATCGTTGATGATCAGCTTGGGCATGCTGTTTTCCTTGAATTCGTCCGCGCTGGTTTGATTGCATTTTATATAAGCACGCCAGCCGCCAATTGCGCCGCATTCTGGCTGGAAAGACTCTCAAGTTCAATGCTGCAAACCATACAGGCGTGGAAATGACGCGTCTGATTTAACCATATCCACCATTGCCTGTCGGAAGCGATCAGCCGCCCTTCCCGTGCGGGCCACCGGGCGAAATGCTTCCCGGCAGCGAATCAAGGTAGTCTTCGTTAGGCGAAATGATTCGGGCGAGGCGGACATGGAGTGGCGCAAGACAATAGCTGAGGTTCGGCAGCGGGCTTTGCCTGT
>JANNOQ010000021.1:0-2791 GCA_031399085.1 Rhodomicrobium sp. | reverse complement strand
CCGGCGACCACGCCATCCACGCGATCGGCATTGCGCGCGAGGGCCTTGGAGAATATGTCGATGTTAGCGATTGTATCCCTAAGCGGTTCAGCATTATCGGCCAGGATGCCATCGAGGCGGTTAAGCGTCTGCCGTGCAGATTGAGTGAGGCTGGCGCTTGAGTCATCGGCGGCGATCAGCAGCGGCGCAGCGTTGCCCTTACGGTCGAACGGCGCACTCGTCGCATCTCCGCCTGTGAGCGAGATCGTCGGCACGCCGGTGAGGCCCTGATAATCGATGCCCACGCGCGTGTCGACCCGCACAGCGGTTTCACTCGCAACCGCGATCGTGACTTCGACCCGTTTCGGCTCGGCCGGGTCGAGTTGCAGCTTCACCACCTCGCCGACCCGCACGCCATTGAACAGAACGCCAGCGCCCGTGTTGAGGCCCGCGACCCCGCCCCGAAACTCAATCCGGTA
Source organism: Rhodomicrobium sp. (assembly GCA_031399085.1). GTDB lineage: Bacteria > Pseudomonadota > Alphaproteobacteria > Rhizobiales > Rhodomicrobiaceae > R-RK-3. The sequence goes on along the minus strand of JANNOQ010000021.1, from coordinate 2,333 downwards.
AAGCGCGCGCTTTTGAAAGCCGCCGGATCCCTCTAGCCAGTACACAAAGGCGAAGCCGCCGAGAATGACGAGCAATGTGAATATCCCGATGAGCGTGTAACGGGCTTTCGTTTCCATTGTATCCCTCATGCAAAAGCGTGCGGTGGCGGCGCGATCGCTTGCGCCCGCTTACCGCGAAAATAGGACTGCACCCATGGATGCGTCGATAGCCGCATCGCCTCCATCGAGCCGACCGCGGCAATGCGGCCGTCGGCGACCACAGCGATGCGGTCGCACACCGCCTGGAGGCTTGCGAGGTCGTGGGTGACCATGAAAACCGTCAGATTAAGCGTTTCCTGCAAGGTTTTGATCAGCGCATCGAAATCGCCTGCCGATATGGGGTCGAGGCCCGATGTCGGCTCGTCGAGGAAAACGATTTCCGGGTCGAGCGCCAGGGCCCGCGCCAGCGCCGCCCGCTTCGTCATGCCGCCGGAGAGCTCTGCGGGAAATTTCTCGGCGTCGTTTGCGTCAAGGCCGACCATCTCTAGTTTGGCCAGCGCCAACTCGTCCATAAGATGCTCGGAGACGTCGAGATATTCGCGCATAGGGAACTGAACGTTTTGTCGGACGGTAAGCGAGGAAAACAGCGCGCCATGCTGGAAGAGCACGCCCCAGCGTCGCTCGGTGGCGCGCCGTTCGTCGTCAGTCATGGCGTCCATGTCCTGGCCGATCAGCATGATGCGCCCGGTGCGTTTTGGGATAAGGCCAATAATGGTTCTCATGAGCACGGACTTGCCACTGCCTGACCCGCCGACAACGCCCAAAATCTCGCCCGGAAGGACGTCCAGCGACAGCCCGTCCAGAACCAACCGCTCGCCGAACCCGACCTGTAAATTCTCCACGCGGATCACCGTCCCGCCGTTTGTATTCGCCATCCCGGTCACATGCCGATCGAGGCGAAGAAGATGGCGAACAGGCCATCCAGCACGATGACCAGAAAGATGGACTTGACCACGGAGGTCGTCGTTTGCAGGCCGAGTGACTCCGTACTGCCCTTCACACGCAATCCTTCGGAGCAGGCGACGATGCCGATGACGAGCGCCATGAACGGCGCTTTGATGATCCCGACCTGAAAATGCGTTACGGTGATCGCCTCTTTCAGCCGCTCTATAAAGATTGCCGGGGCCATGTCGCCATAAAGCCATGCGACAAGACCCGCGCCGCACAGCGCCGACATCGAACCGAGAAACGTGAGGATCGGCAGCGCAACGATCAGCGCTAAAACGCGCGGCAGGATGAGAATTTCGACAGGGTCACGGCCCATGGTGCGCAGAGCGTCGATCTCCTCGCGCATTTTCATGGCGCCAAGCTCCGCCGTGTAGGAGCTGGCCGAACGTCCGGCGACCATAATGGCGACGATGAGCACGCCGATCTCGCGTAGAATTAGGATGCCGACGAAATCGACCACGTAAATGTCAGCCCCAAACTTTCGGAAATGAAAAATACCTTGCTGCGCGAGGATGCAGCCAATCAGAAAGGTGATGAGAAGTATGATCGGAACGGCTTGCCAGCAGACCCGGTCGATCTGATGCACAACCGACGTCAAACGAAATGCGCGCGCCCGGGCGATCGTGCGCCCGCCGACAGCTGTCAATTCGCCGAGCATGGAGGCGAACGGCGTCAGTTCCCGTCCCTGACCAACGACAGAACGCCCGAGAGCTTCGAAGATGGAAGGAAATTCAAACTTCGCGGTCGCCATTTTTCCGGGAACGCGGCCCAGACTCTGCATTTTATCGAGCAGCTTCGCAAAATTGGGGGCTAACCCGGTAAGTTGAACCTCTCGTCCAGCCGCTTTGGCTTCGCGCATGATACGACGCAACAGCGAAGCGCCGAACGTGTCGAAGGCTGTGATCCCTTTCGCATCGAACACAACGCGACGTGCAGGTCCATCGGCTGGATTGAGATCGATACGCCGTTCGATTTCGCCAGCGTGCGCCGCAGTCCATGGGCCGGCAAGCTCAATGTGCTCTCCAGCGGCTGAAAACCTAAATGATGGCTGAGACGACACTGCGTTCTCCTTACCCAACGGGCGCGCGTTGCACTTATGCAGCGTTGATTCAATCCTTCAAGGTGAGGATGTAGGCGATCAAGTCTTCGCGCGCGGTTTGAGGAATGACCAGATTTGGCATGTCCCTGTGCGGCGTTTGCAGCAAGACTGAGATGGCTATCGCGGAAATGTCCTGCGTATTGGCGATGGCGTCAAAGCTCGGCGCCTTGTCGACTGGCGACGCTGGGTCTTCATCGTTCGTCGCGTGGCACTCAGCGCAATTTTTTTCGGCGTAGTCGGAGCCCGC
>JANNOQ010000076.1:0-2227 GCA_031399085.1 Rhodomicrobium sp. | reverse complement strand
CTTGGCGAATATTAAAACTAGTCTAAATAATGTCTGGACACTTTGCGCTCTTGACAACCAGATATGAGAAGGACGGAGCCATGGAGATGGGTGTGACGGAAATTGCGACCGGGGATCGTAGTGAGCTAGCCAATTTGCCGGCTGATCGGACGATTCTTATCGTGGACGACGATAAGGCTTTTTCGACCCGGCTTGGAAGAGCGATGGAGACGCGCGGCTTCGACGTTCGCATCGTGCAGAGCGTTCGAGACGCCAAGGCGGCCATTCGCACCGCCCCGCCCGCCTTCGCCGTGGTCGACCTGCGCCTCGATGATGGCAGCGGTCTTGACGCCATCGCCTTGCTCAAGGAGATGCGGCCGGATGCGCGCGCAATTGTTCTCACAGGCTACGGAAATATCGTCACCGCCGTTAATGCGGTGAAGCTCGGCGCTGCCGACTACCTTGCCAAACCTGCCGACGCCGACGATATCCTCGCAGCGCTGCTGGCGAGCGACGACCAGAAGGTGGCGCCTCCGGAAAATCCGATGTCAGCCGATCGCGTCCGCTGGGAGCACATCCAGCGCGTCTACGAACTCTGCGGTCGCAATGTTTCGGAAACCGCGCGGCGGCTCAACATGCACCGCCGCACCTTGCAGCGCATCCTCGCTAAACGCGCGCCGAAATAAGCTGCGACGCGCTTAACGTTGGAAATCTCCCGTGCGCCGGTTGAGACGCTTCCGGAAGGCTTGATCTGACCATCTGCGACATGCATGGTGCGAATGCGTTTCATGGAAACGCTGACGCCAGACGCGAATGGTACGCCATGCACGACAACAGGGAATTGCCCAGCGCTGGAGTGGGCATGATCGGCCAGATAAGCGCGCCGGTTTCGATAGGCCGCGGCGCCGCCATCAAAGGCATCTTCGTCCTCCTGATTTTTTATACCCTGTATTTCGCCGCGCCCGTGCTCATTCCAATTGCGGCGGCTATCCTTCTTTCTCTCCTGCTTTATCCACTGGTCGAGCGTCTGGAGCGACTGCGCATCCCGCGCGGGGCCGGGGCGGCTTTCGTCGTGCTCGCCACGCTTGGTCTCATCATTGGCGGCCTTGGTCAGCTTGCCGGTCCGGCGCAGGAATGGGTGACCAAGCTGCCCGCCAGTTTCGCCAAGATCGAGCAGAAGCTGCGCATCGTCAAAAAGCCGATCCAGGACATCCAGAAAGCCACGGAGCAGATCGAGAGCGCCACCGAGCTTTCCAACCGCCCGCGCCGGCAGAGGGTCGAAATCGCGAGGCCCGGCGTGATTGAGGATGTTTTCGCTGGCACGCAGCGCGTCGTCGCCTCGATTGGCGTGACTCTGATCCTCCTGTTTTTCCTGCTGTCGTCCGGCGATCTGTTCATGCGAAAGCTCGCCGCAGTCTTTCCGACACTCAACAACAATGGGCAGACGGCGGGCATGATCGGCGCAATCCGGCGCGATATTTCGTTCTATCTGACGGCCGCGACCTGCATCAACATCGGTCTGGGCGCGATGACCGGCGCCGCCGCCTACTATCTCGGGGTGCCCAACGCCGTGCTGTGGGGCAGCATCGTCGCGCTGCTGGCGTTCGTGCCGTATGTCGGATCGGTGATCAGCATGATCATTCTGGCTCTCGTTGGCATGGTCGAGTTTGACAGCCTCGGGCGGGCTCTGCTTCTGCCGAGCATTTTTCTCGCCGGATCGATTTTCGTCCAGAGCGTCGTCGTTCCGCAGGTGATGGGCCGTCGGCTAGTGCTGAATCCGGTCGCTATTTTTCTGGCGATAACTATCTGGGGCTGGATGTGGGGCATCGTCGGCGCGCTGATGGCGGTGCCGCTGCTTGCGAGCATCAAGATATTCTGCGAGCGTGTGCCTTCCCTGCGGCCAGTCGCCGAGTTCCTTGCACGATAAACCGGCGCCGTCTAACGACGAGCACCCGACAAACAGCGTTAAAATCTCGTTAACCCTCTTCGTTCATATTTATGAGAGCGAGTCGAAAAAGAGGGTTCTTCGATGCTGAAGGAATTTCAGGAATTTATTCTCAAGGGCAACGCCTTTGATCTGGCGGTCGGCGTCATCATCGGGACTGCGTTTTCGACGGTCGTAACCTCTCTGGTTGGCGACATCATCATGCCGCCGCTCGGCGCCATCATGGGCGGTATCGACTTCTCTAGCTACTTTATCAACCTCACCACCCTGATGAGTTCTGTCGGCGTTGGCTCACCCACCCCA
>JANNOQ010000073.1:0-5494 GCA_031399085.1 Rhodomicrobium sp. | reverse complement strand
AATCTGATCCAAGGGTCGACGGCGGTCGAGCATCAAGCGATCGACGTTCATGTCGTAAACGCGCTGCGCAATCAACTGGTTGGGCGTCCGCTGGATCTGGCCGCGCTTAATATCTTCCGCGGTCGCGACACGGGCGTTGGAACGCTGAACGAGGTGCGCACCGAGTTATTTGCGAACACCGGCGACACCTCCCTGCGCCCGTATGAAGGCTGGGATGATTTCCAGGATCGCAACAGCCTTTCCGATGACTTGATGTCGAAGCTGAAGGAAGCCTATCCCGAGGGATTTGCGGCTGTCGATCTCTGGGTCGGCGGTTTGCTGGAAGAGGCCCGCGAAGGACAGCTCGGATCGACATTCGCGTGGATTTTCCTCGACCAGCTCGACCAGCTTCAGGAGGGCGATCGGCTCTATTATCTCGAATTGCTGGATCGAGCCGATTTCCGCGACGACATCAACGACCAGACATTCTCGGAAATCATCGCCCGCAACACCGGTCTGACGACTCTTCCTGCGGACATCTTTAAGGCGACCCCGCTTAACTCCCCGCCGCCTGCGGAACCTGGGGATGGGACGACGAGCGACGCGGCGGACGATGTTGCCGGAACACCTGGCAACGACATCATCTACGCCCTTGGCGGGGACGATACTGTGAATGGCGCTGGAGGGGACGACGAACTGTCCGGAGGCGCTGGCAACGACGAACTGAGCGGCGGTGAAGGTAACGATCATCTCGACGGCGGCGCGGGCAACGACCTGCTGCTTGGCGACACGGGCGACGACGATCTCGTGGGCGGCGAGAATGACGACGAATTGTGGGGCGGCGACGGCGCCGATAGCGTGAACGGCGGTGCCGGAAATGACGAACTTTTCGGCGATGCTGGCCACGATGAACTGGCCGGGGGCAGCGGCCACGACCACATAAGCGGAGGCGACGGCCATGACCTGCTTTCTGGCGGCGAGAGCGACGACAGCCTGGAAGGCGGCTCGGGCGAGGACGAATTGGATGGCGGCGGCGGCGTAGATGTCGCTATCTTCTCCGGCGCGCGTGCAAGCTATAACGTGGCGGCATTGGACGACGGAACGACTATCGTCACCCACCTGAATGGCGGGGCCGACGGCACTGATACGCTGATCAATATCGAATATCTGGAGTTCGCCGATCAAATCATCTCCCTATCGGCAGACCATGAGCCAGAGGTAAATCTTGCTCCGACAGCGACGACTATCGCCGACCGTATGGCGCAAGCTGGCGCGCCATTCGTTCTCAATGTTTCCGGCCATTTCGCCGATCCCAACGATGACGACACGCTGACTTACAGCATGGATGGCCCCGATTGGCTGTCCATAGATCCGATGACAGGCGTGATCACCGGCACGCCGCCAACTCACCTCGTTCGACAAGAGCTCACGGCTGATACTCATGGCGGTTACGGCTTGTCGTCCGGCGGCCTCGTGGAAATTTCCGCCCAAACCTTCTCGACAGAAGCGGCTTACCATAACAGCTTCGGATATTACATTGCAGATGAGAACGGCAAGCCAATTGGCGGCGCCATCATCGAGAATAACGTCAAGAGTCTTGGCGCAAACACCGCCACGATCGACCCAGCGGACTACCCAGGCGCAATCAGCGTTGGATTTTTCATCATTCCCAATGGCGCAAAGAAAAACCCGTCGTTGGCCGACGGCCAAGCTGTTGATTTCAAGTTCACAAATGGGGCTTGGGGCGCTTACGTCGATGACGTGAAACTGGTCGGCGAGGGGGCGGGCATTTATTTCTCGCATCAGGCTCTGAATGCAGACGCCTTCGATCATCTTCGGGATACAGGCGTTACTGGCAATCAAAACTGGGAAGATCTGCAGGGCGGCGGCGATAAAGACTTTGACGACGTAAATGTCGCTGTTTCGGTGAATACAGTTCAGTCGGTACCCACCGTAACCGGCGGCGATGTTGTTATCACCGCCACCGATCAGGCTGGCCTCACCGTGCAGTCTGGCTTTCATGTGGGTGTTGCCGCGCCCGCCGGCAGTCCAGGTCCGGCGCCGCAGCAACTCAACGGCTCCGTGCATGTTGAGGATAAAGAGCCCGGCGATGGCGCGCCTACTGCGGTCGTCAACGAGTCGTTGAGCGCGCTCATTCAACCGCTGTTCAATGCCGAGAGCATCGCAGAAATGCGATATCAGTGGCAGTCATCTTCGGATGGTCGCAACTGGGCGTCGATCCCCGGCGCAACAAGCGCGCGGTTCACCCCACGGCAATCCGATGCCGGTTTCTCATTGCGTGTCGCGCTGACCTACATCTTTATAGATAGCGCATACTCAGCCCACACGGCTTACTCTGACGCAACCCCCCCCGTAACGAACGCGCCCAACAGCGACGCCGGGTCTGGCGCTGCAACCGATGATAACAGCAATCTGAGCGGCGCGGACGCGAACGACACGACAACTGGCGGAGAGCGCGACGACGATATCTGTGATGACGCGCCCTCTAACTCTGGCTCCGCTGCAGATAACAACGGCCCTACCGGCGACCCCGCAGCCGTCGAATTCAATGTTATTGACGGTAATTCAGCGGCGGAAAGTCTATTCGGGAGCAAGGGCGCAGACTTCATTTCGGCTCATGCCGGAAATGACACCGTGCATGGACGTCGTGGGGCCGATGAGATCCGCGGAGGCGATGGGGACGACACGCTGTATGGCGGCAACGGCGACGACACCATGTTTGGCGAAGGCGGCGACGATACGCTCTTCGGCGGCAAGGGCGACGATACGCTTTACGGCGGAGAGGGGGCAGACTCTCTACACGGCGGCAAGGGCGACGATACGCTCGAAGGCGAATTCGGCGCCGATCGGATTGATGGTGGTCGCGGCGACGATGTCTTGCTGGGAGGCGCCGACGCTGACACCCTTATGGGTGGCGCGGGGGATGACGTAATCAATGGCGGCTCAGGCGATGACACCCTCTACGGCGGCGCTGGCCGAGATGTCTTCATCTACAGACCGACCGAGGGCAACGACGCCATAATGGATTTCGAAGACGGCTGCGACGAAATCGATTTCGGCGCTGACGACAGAGAATACACATATGCGCTCAACGAGACAGCTTATGGACGAGACTATGTATTTCATAACGGGGCTGTTCTCGCCGTTCACAGCAACAGCGGAAGAGGGTCTCAAAATAGCGGCTCCAGAAGCGATTACCACGAGGATGAGCTAGATTTTGCAGGGTTTGGAGCGGGTTATGCTTACGACGATATAAGCCGCGATCAGGAATGGGACGAATTTATCGCTACTGGATTAATAGACGCGACGGAGATTTACTCAACCTATATGGAGGACGCGAACCAGCCGGCGTGGCAGGATCACGCCGACATTCCCACACTGCTAGGCGTAAGCGCTATCGTGTTCAGCCACGAAGATACGAACCTTTTCGGTTAAAAATGCAGCGGATCGGCACGGGCTGCAGCTTAGCGCGATTTGTGTAAGACAATTCACTATCACCGGACAAGATAATGAAGTTTTTCTTGTTCACTCGTTTCCTTCTTGTGCGGTGCGGCGGCAATGCGAAATAAACTAAGCAATGAGTTGCGGGAAACTGTCTATGCGGCTCGCTATGTCTTCATGGCGGTCGCCCTGTTCAGCTTCTTTCTAAACCTACTTATGCTCGTTTCGCCGTTTTACATGCTTCAGGTGTATGATCGAGTTTTAACGTCGCGCAGCAAGGATACGCTTTACGCGCTGACACTGCTAGCGGTCGGGCTGCTCGCCATTAGCGCCATGCTGGAACTCGTGCGCGGTCGCATTCTGGTGCGGCTCGGCGCGCGCCTCGACAGATATGTGACCCACGACCTTTTCGCGGCGCTGATCGAGGATCGTATAGCCACCCACCGCAACACCGGAAGCCAGCCGATACGAGACCTCGAAACGGTTCGCAGCTTCTTGACCGGCCCCGGCCTTCTCGCTCTTTTCGACGCGCCCTGGGCCCCGTTGTTCCTCGCCCTCATTTTCCTGTTTCATCCGCTATTGGGGATCGTTGCGTGCGTTGGGGCCGCCATTCTCCTCGTTCTTGCCATCCTGTCGGAGCTGACCACGCGGGCGCCGTGGCAAAGAGCGACGTCCGAATCCATGCAGGCGCATCGTTTCGCGGAGGCGTCATTGCGCAATGCCGACGTCATATGGGCGCTTGGCATGCTCGGCGATCTGCGGCGGAGGTGGCAGGACAAGCACCTTGCCGCGCTGAGCTATTCCGGCAAGGCGACCGATCTGTTGGGCACGTTTTCCGCCATCGCCAAGTTCGTGCGGCCCTTATTGCAGGTGGGTCTACTCGGCTTTGGCGCTTATCTGGTTATTGAGGAGGAAATCAGCGCGGGCGTGATGATCGCGGCCTCGATTGTGATGGGCCGCGCGCTCGCGCCGGTCGAGGCATCGATCACGCATTGGCGGTCGTTTATCGCGGCGCGCTCCGCCTACGGGCGTCTCAGCACTCTTCTTGCCGAGTACGACATCAATCGTCAGCGCATGAAGCTGCCAGCGCCGAAGGGCCGCATCAATGTTGAAGGCATGACGGTCGTGCCCCCTGGTGCGCCAAAGCCATCCCTGATCAATGTCAGTTTCCAGCTTGCGCCCGGTGAATTGCTGGGGGTCGTTGGGCCGAGCGCTGCGGGCAAGTCAAGTCTCGCACGCGCGTTGATGGGAATTTGGACGCCGAAGATAGGCCACGTCCGCTTAGACGGCGCAGATATGGCGGATTGGGATCGCAAAGACCTCGGACAATACCTGGGGTACTTGCCGCAGGACGTTGAACTGTTCGATGGCACCGTTGCCGAGAACATCGCTCGCTTTGAGCAGCCATCGGCAGAGGCGGTGCATAAAGCCGCCCAGATTGCCAACGCTCACGAAATGATCCTGCAACTCCCCGATGGATATGACTCCCAGATCGGCGAGGGTGGCTGCGTGCTATCGGGCGGCCAGCGGCAGCGGATTGGCCTTGCGCGCGCCATCTATCGTCTACCGTGCTTCATCGTGCTCGACGAGCCGAATGCGAACTTGGATTCGGAGGGCGAGGCAGCACTGCACCTCACCCTTAAGCAACTGAAGGCGTTGCGGAAAACCGTGATCATTATCTCCCACAAACGCAGTACGCTGGCGGACATGGACAAACTTTTGGTTCTGGATGCAGGCCGAGTGAAAATGTTCGGGCCTAAAGCGGAGGTCATGAACAAGCTTTGGACGCCGCAGGTGGTTCCAAATGCTTCGCCGGCGCAGGCTTCGGCTCAAGCGGTAAAAGCTGTAAGAAGTGCAAAGGTGAAAAGATGAGCAACTCCCCGTCCTCAGTCCAGGCAAACATCACGTCGAATGTCGAGACAGGCACGCGGTTCTGGATTTACTTCGGCCTATTTTGGATTGTCCTGATTTTCGTCGGGTTCGGCAGTTGGGCGGCGACCGCTCCCATCGTCAGCGCTGTGATCGCGCAAGGATCGATCACGGTCGATACGAA
>JANNOQ010000068.1:0-3508 GCA_031399085.1 Rhodomicrobium sp. | reverse complement strand
AAACCTCTTCCACGCGCAAATGGGCCGTCTCGCGACCAAACTCGACGCTAATGAAAGCGCACAGCGCCGCTCGCAATCTGAGCAGGATGGTTCCGAAGTCATGTCAGTCGAGTTGGAGCGGCTGATCGCCGACGGAGAACGACTCACCGAAACCCTTGATGCCTATGCGGCCTTACGCGATCAGGCGGCGACGCTGTTCGAGGCGCGCACTGGATCTAGCTGGCGGCCCCGTACCGGCTCGATCGTCTCGAAACGCCCCCTTACCGCCGCCATCATCGACAGCCGCGATTATCTCGCCGCCAAACGCCGGGCGGAAATCGAACCGCTGACACCGACAGGAGTTCGGATCGCCGTCACCGGCGGCGTCGATTTTAACGATCATCGCCTGATCTGGGATGCGCTCGATAAGGTCAGGGCCAAGCATGCGGACATGGTTTTGCTGCATGGCGGAGCATCCCGCGGCGCGGAATTTATCGCCGCCCGCTGGGCCGATCACCGCAAAGTTGCGCAGGTCGTCTTCAAGCCGGACTGGACGCGCCATGGCAAAGCCGCGCCGTTCAAGCGCAACAATGTCATGCTGGAGACGCTACCGACCGGCGTCATCGTGTTTGGCGGCGCAGGCGTCGCCGCCAACCTTGCCGATAAGGCGAAGGCGCTCGGGTTACGCGTGTGGCGCTTTGCAGGCGACGGCCACTAACGCGGCGTGCAAGAAGCGGCAGGCGCAATGGTTGCGTTTGCCGCAAACATCACCGATTGCCCGCGCGAACTACAACGAAACCAAAGGATCAGGGGCTCGTGAGGTGCGTTTAAGCCTCACGGTTCGGATTGGATCGGACTGAGTATTGACGGGTCGTCGTTCCTGGGCGCATTCACCCGCGCTGAAATTGCCCACATCGTCATCTCATCTGAGGGATAAGGCGCGACCAGATCGCGAGGGTCGGCCTCCAGAGGCGACAGCCAGCGGTCGTAGGCGTGGGCCGGTATGATGACTGGCATACGGTCGTGGATGGTCGCGATCAGCGCATTCGCTGGACAGGTCAGGATGCAGAAGGTGCGGATATAATCGCCCGTGACGGGATGCCTCCAATTCTCCCAAACCCCCGCCAGCGCGAAGGGCGCGCGATCTTTCATCGCGATGGCGAATGGCTGTTTGGGCAGAGCTGTTTTGCGCCATTCGAAGAAATTGTCGATGGGGATCAGGCAACGGCGCTTGGCATAGGCTGCGCGGAAGCTGGGCAGGGTCGTCAACGTTTCGCCCCTAGCATTGATTGGCTTGCGGCCGCCATTTGCTTCTTTCACCCAGGCCGGGATCAGCCCCCAGATCAGCCGGTCGCGATGATAGAGGCCAGTTTCGGGGTGGCGGCGGATGACCCAAAAATCCTGAGACGGCGCACCGTTATAGCGCAGAGGTGCTGAAGCATCCTCGCCCGCCGCCTCATCCACAGCGATCTCAAGCCCCGGCAACTGGCTGTCGGTTTGAGTAAAGCGCCCGCACATGGAATTGTCCGTTAAATCTCACGAAACTGCGCCGCAGTTGACTCTTCACCAGCTTGCGCATATTTAGAACAAAAGAGGAACATAAACGTGCCCACACTTAACGACAAGCGCTTAGCTCTGGAAAAACTCCGTCAGAGGTTTTCGACGAGCGGCGCGCTTTACGCGGCTCACGGTCAAAGCCGACCGGACAAAAGCTTATTCGATGTGGGGCTCTTTGCAAACGGCCTGCATGAAGTGGTGTGCGAGACGGCGGCCGATCATGCGGCTGCTACGGCCTTCGCGCTTGCCGCCACAGTCGCCGCAAACTCAACCCGAAAACCGATGCTGATTGCGACGCTTGCCGGGGAGGGGCGGGAAGGTGGCGAGCTTAACGGACAAGGCTTTGATGCTCTCGGGATCGACCCCGCTCGTGTGTGTACGGTCTCCGTGGATCGGGAGAAGGAACTGCTCTGGGCGGCAGAGGAGGCGGCGTCCTGCGCCGCGCTTGGCGCTGTTGTTGTGATACTGGGCCACCGTGAAAAACTTTACGGCTTCACCGCCAGCCGCCGCTTGAAACTGCGGCACGAAAAGTCTGGCGTGCCCATGTTCATCCTCCGGCATAACTCGGGCGATGCAACCGCCGCCACGGCGCGCTGGCATGTCGCCCCAAAGCCGAGCCGAGGCGTTATCACCACCAGTTCCTCCACGCCATTGTTGGGCGCGCCGACTTTCTCAGTGCGGCGGGAAGCCTGTGCGGGACTGCCGCCGCAAACCTGGGAGATAGAGATCGATGCGACGACTGGCATGCATATGGTTGCCCCGCTTTCTGACCGACCGGCTGGAGCGACGAAAATCTCACACCGAAACGCCGCATGATCGACCTCTGGCGATCAATGCGCCGGGGAAAGGCGGCAATCGGCTTGTGGGGGTGAACGCCGCCGCCGAGCGAGCCAGCTTGCGTGTTGGCATGCTGCTGATGGATGCAACCGCCGTCGAGCCGGGCTTGAGAGCCGTGCCGCAGGATAAGCAGGGCGAAACCACTGATTTGAAGCGTCTCGCCCTTTGGTGCAGGCGTTACAGCCCGCATGTCTCGGCCGATGGCGATGACGGTCTATGGATCGATATCACTGGGGCAGCGCATCTTTTTGGTGGTGAAGAGACGCTGCTGCGCGACATAGCACAGCGATTTCATCGCGCTGGATTTGCCTGCCGCGCCGCCATCGCCAACACCCACGCCGCCGCTTGGGGCATGGCGCGGTTCGCATCCTCGCCATTGTCGATCATTTGCGGTGGCGAGGAAAGGCCACGCCTTTCGACGCTGCCCATCCGCGCCTTGAATATACCCGAGGATAAAGCGGTTGTCCTCGACAGGCTGGGCCTCAAAACCATCGGCCAGATTTTTGACATACCGCGCAGCGCGCTGCGCTCACGTTTCGGCGGAACTGTGTGCGAGCGGTTGGAGCAGGCGTTTGGCCTTGCAGGGGAGGGATTGACGTCGCTTGCCTATGAGCCAATCTACGCCAGCCGCATCGACTTTGCCGAACCGGTTACAAGTCTTGGCGCCATCGCGCACGTGACCCGTCGTCTGATTGAACAGGTCGCCGCGCAACTTCGAGGGGATGGGAAGGGCGCAAGGCGCTTTACGCTCAGCGTGTTGGATACGCAAGGCGCGCTAACGGATTTGAACCTTGCTCTCGCGCGCCCGAGCCATGCGCCGGACCATATCGCGCGCGTGTTCAAAGAGCGCTTCGCTGCGCTGGAGGGCCGCTTCGACGAGACGCTCGGATTTGACGCGGCGGCGTTGCGAGCGCGGCGGACTGAGGTCATTAAGCCTGAGCAAAGCGATCTGACCGTGGGCGGCGATGACTGCGCGAGTGATAAACACATGCTCGGCGCTCTCTTCGACCGCTTGAGCGCAAGGTTGGGAGAGGGGGCTGTGACCCGGTTTGCGAGTCTGCAAAGCCATGTTCCAGAGCGCGCATCGATCTCGGTTCCGGTGTTGCATAAAACCGCGCCGCCCGTCAGGCCGATA
>JANNOQ010000065.1:0-1863 GCA_031399085.1 Rhodomicrobium sp. | reverse complement strand
CCCCAGAAGCTGCGAAACAACGCCAACCGCGCGGCTCGCGTCAGTGACGTAAATCGCCTGATTGCGCCGGTAATTCGGGCTGATCTTGACGGCGGTATGAACCTGACTGGTCGTCGCGCCGCCGATCAACAGCGGCACAGTGAAGCCCTGGCGCTCCATTTCAGACGCGACATGCACCATTTCATCGAGGCTCGGCGTAATGAGGCCCGACAGGCCGATGATGTCAGCGTTCACCTCCCGCGCCTTCTCCAGAATTTTCTGCGCGGGGACCATAACCCCCAGGTCGATGACCTCGTAATTATTGCACTGGAGTACGACGCCGACGATGTTTTTGCCGATATCGTGCACATCGCCCTTGACCGTCGCCATGACGATCCTGCCGGCTGAAGGAGAATCCTCCAACCCCATCTCACGCTTCTCGGCGTCCATGTACGGCATCAAATGCGCGACCGCTTTCTTCATGACGCGCGCGGATTTCACGACCTGCGGCAGGAACATCTTGCCCGACCCGAACAGGTCGCCGACCACATTCATGCCATTCATGAGCGGCCCCTCGATAACGTGGAGCGGCCGGGCATAGTTGTGACGCGCCTCCTCCGTATCGGCCTCGATAAAATCGGCGATGCCATGCACAAGCGCGTGGGTGATGCGGTCCGCGACCGGCTTATCGCGCCAGGCGGTATCGACTTCCTTTTTCTTGCCCGCGCCCGCCTTGAAGCGATCTGCGGCTTCCAGCAAACGGTCGGTAGAGTCTGCGCGCCGGTTCAGGATCACATCCTCGACCAGATCGCGGAGTTCGGGCTTGATGTTGTCGTAAACTGCGAGCTGCCCCGCATTCACGATGCCCATGTCCATGCCCGCCTGAATGGCGTGATAGAGGAACACGGAGTGCATCGCCTCGCGCACCTGCTCATTGCCGCGAAACGAGAACGACAGGTTCGAAACCCCTCCGGAGATATGCGCGTGCGGCAGGTTCTCACGGATGCGCCGCGTCGCCTCGATAAAATCGACCCCGTAGTTATTGTGCTCCTCGATGCCGGTCGCGACGGCGAAGATGTTTGGGTCGAAAATGATGTCCTCGGGAGGGAAGCCGACCTGTTCGGTGAGGATTTTATAGGCGCGCGCGCAAATCTCGAACTTGCGGTCGGCCGTGTCCGCCTGCCCCTGCTCATCAAACGCCATCACCACAACGGCGGCGCCGTAACGCAGCACCTTGCGCGCCTGTTCGATGAACTGCGCCTCGCCTTCTTTCATGCTGATGGAATTGACGATCGCCTTGCCCTGCACGCATTTCAGACCGGCCTCGATCACGTTCCATTTCGACGAGTCGATCATCACGGGAACGCGGGAAATGTCCGGCTCGGCGGCAATGAGGTTGAGAAACGTCGTCATTGCCTTTTCGCTGTCGAGCAGGCCCTCGTCCATGTTGATGTCGAGGACGTTCGCCCCATTCTCGACCTGATCGCGCGCCACGCCGAGAGCGGCGTCATAATCGCCGGCCTCGATCAGCTTGCGGAACTTGGCCGAGCCGGTGACATTCGTGCGCTCGCCAATGGTGATGAAGCTGCTGGCTGTGCTGGTCATAGAAACGGGTCCGGTTGCGGTTCGTGGAGGCCAAGGGCGGGATTTAATTCCAGGACGAAGTGGCGCAGACGGCGCACCTCGGCAATGGTTTCGAAATCGCGGTCGTTGTGGATGAGCGACAGTTCGTTTTCGATCGCAAGTTGCGCGATGCAGCAATCCAGGATGCTGCGTACGGTTTTGCCCTTACGGCGCAGATCATAAAAAATCCGCGCCGCGTCTTCCCACGTGTTTTTCTCGGATTCAATATATGTCTGGCTTTCCAGAAAATCGGTGATCAGC
>JANNOQ010000047.1:0-2847 GCA_031399085.1 Rhodomicrobium sp. | reverse complement strand
CATATCGCGCAAGGCTTCGCGAACCTCGCTGTCATCGTCGACGACAAAGATCGTGCGCGCCGGAGCCTGATCCTGGGCTCGGCGAAGCGTTTCGTCGATATGGCGGATTAGGCTTGTCGCATTGACAGGTTTGTAGAGATGCACATGCCCTTTGTTGCCGATCTCGCGCAGCGTCGCGGCCGATATGTCGCCCGTCAGCAGGATGGCGGGGATCGGACGCCCGGCGGCAGTCGCCAATGACGCGACGACGTCAATTCCGTTCGCGCCCGGTAGGTTGAAGTCCGCGACGATCAAATCTGGTTGCAAGGCGTCCACCTTGGTGAGCGCCAGCGCTTGAGCGCCATCGCGCGCCTCCATAACCCGATAGCCGAGCTCGCTCAGCATCAGGCTAAGCGTATCGCGCAAGTCCGCGTCATCCTCTACGAGCAGAATCTTCGCGGCATAAGGTATCTGCGCTCGTTCAGCGTGCTCCCTGCGCGCTGAATCCGATGCAGTTAGAATGACGCCGCCAGAAGATGCGTAGTCCGCCAGTTTCACCGTGATCGCAAATACCGAGCCGCGGCCAACGCGCGAACGCACGGTGACCGGCGCGCCCAGAAGGTCCGCCAGCCGTCGAACGATCGCGAGGCCAAGCCCAAGGCCCTTCATGCGCTTCTTGACCGGATTTTCGAGTTGGTGAAACTCGTTGAAAATGGCGCTGAACTGGTTCTCAGGAATGCCGGCGCCGGTATCCCACACCTCGATGCTAAGGCTGTCGCCGCGCCGCCTGCAACCGAGCAGCACTTTTCCGCGCTCAGTATATTTTGTGGCGTTCGAAAGCATGTTGCGCAGGATTTGCTCCAGCAAACGGGAGTCGGTGCGCACTGCCAGGCTGCATGGGACGACGCGCAGCGATAGGCCTTCGTTCGCGGCGTGGATGTCAAACTCGGCCTGCACCTGGCTGAGCAAATCCTGGATGGCGAAGTTGCTGAGCACCGGACGCACGACGCCCGCCTCAAGCTGATTGATGTCGAGAAGCTTGTCCAGCAGGCCCGACATCGAGCGCACAGTGCCGCCAAGCCGCTCGACCAGCTTTCGCGCCCGGTCATTCGCGGCGGCGTTGAAGAGCATGGTTTGCAACAAGGTGATGGTTTGCAGCGGCTGGCGCAGATCGTGACTGGCCGCCGCCAGAAACTGCGACTTCGCCATATTGGCGGACTCCGCCGCCGCCTGCGCGGCCTTGATGGTCTGCTCGGCGGCTTTCATTTCGGTCACGCGCATGAACGTGATGACGACGCCTTCCACGTTGCCGCTTGCGTCGCGATAAGGGAGTGCGCCGCGCATGTACCAGTTGCCGTCAACGCTTTCGATTTCGCGCCGGATCGGCGTGTGCGTCTGCAATACGGTGAGCGCATCGGTCAGCAGTGCGTCGTCATGGAAACGCTGCGCCAGATCGACGAGCGGACGGCCAATATCCACGCCGATGACGCCGAACAGCGATTTCGCCGCGGGCGTGAAGAACCGGATGTTGAGCGCCCTATCGAGGAAAACCGTCGCGATGTCGGCGCTGTTGAGGATGTTTTGCAAGTCGGCGGACGTGGCGCGCTGCTGCTCCAGCGTTTCGTGCAGCTGTGCGTTTAGCGCCGTCAGTTCTTCGTTCAGTGCCTGCAATTCCTCCTTCGAGGTCTCAAGCTCCTCATTGGTGGACTGAAACTCCTCGTTGACCGAGAGGGCTTCCTCGTTGAGCGTGCGCAGGTCTTCGTTCGCGAATTCGAGGTCGCGAATGGTCGCGTTCAGGTCGCTGCGCGTCGACTCCAGTTCGCGCTCCAGTTGGAGGACATGGGTCGCATCCTCCGGAGACGGGTCTTTGTCCAGCGACGGGGGCGGGCGCGCAGGCTCTTCGAGGAAACTGATCAGGAACAAATCTTCCGACGGCACCGGCCGCACGGAAACCTTGACGCCAATTTCCAACCCGTCGCGGCGAACGCTGCCCCCCACCTTGAGTGAGAGCAACCCGGATTCGCGAGCCTCATCCAGCGCTGCCCGCAGCTTTGACCGTAAACCCTCCCGCGCCATCACAAGGATATTGCGATGAACTTCGCCGCTGGTGATCTGGAGATATCGGTCGACCGCGCCTGAGAAAAACACCGCTTCATGCCGCTTGTTAATCAGCACGGAGGCAGGGGCGTAGGCGTCGATCAACAGCCGCTGAGCCATGTCGCCGTGGCTTTCACGCTGCGGCCGTAGCCTGGCACCTGTGAGAATTGGGGGCAAGCGCGGCTTGGTCGAGCGGCCGCCGGCAAAATCGACGTCGCCCGCGCGGCTGGCCTTCAGGTGGCGGTAAACACGCTGCTTTTTATGCATTGGCTCGAAGCAGTCGGAAAAACTGCCAACCGTTTCTGACCGCCCGAGAACCAGCACGCCATTGACGCGCAGTGCGAAATGAAAAAGCGATAAAATCTGCTGCTGCGCCGCGGGTCGCAGATAAATCAGGACATTCCGGCAGGAAATGAGATCGAGCCGCGAGAAGGGCGGGTCGGCGAGCAGGTCTTGTACGGTGAACACGATGGTCTCCCGCAGGTCGCGCGCAACGCGGTAACCGTTGCCCTCGCGCGTGAAAAAGCGGCTCAACCGCTCCGGGTTAACGTGTTCTTCGATATCGCGCCCATACACCCCGGCCCGTGCGAATGTGATGGCCTGCGCATCGACATCCGAGGCGAATGCCTGGAGTTTGACGTTCCGTTTGGACGCCCTGATGGCCTCCTGAAACAGGATCGCCAGCGAATAGACCTCTTCGCCCGTGCTGCATCCCGTCACCCAGATACGGAGCGGCTGATTGACGGGCTGGGCCGCCACCAGTTCGGGGAT
>JANNOQ010000036.1:0-1924 GCA_031399085.1 Rhodomicrobium sp. | reverse complement strand
CTTATCGATCCAAGCTATCTTGCTGCGACACAATAAAGCCTTGTACAATAACGGCCAGCGGGGAACGCCCTCGCTGGCAACTCCGTAGGGTGCAGAAGTTATGGTTGACGCCGCCGCGCGCGAGGATCAGGTGCTGAACGGTCGCGCGGATCGAGCAACCCGCGCATTTTCGTTCAACGGCTTCAACTGGGCCATCGGCGTCATCCTGCCCGTTACGTTAGCGCTGGCCTGGGAACTGGCCGTATACGCCGGGCTTTCCAACGGACGCCTGTTGCCGCCGCCGAGTCGCATCTTCGCCGAGTTCATGTCGCTCGCACGCTCCGGCGACCTTGGGTTTCATGCAACCGCAACGCTTGGGCGGGTGTACGCCGGATTTGCGCTCGGCGCGCTGATAGGCACGGCGCTTGGCGCGTTGTCGGGCGCATCGTCGGAAGCGCGGCGGCTGCTTGACCCGACCTTACAGGCGCTGCGCGCCATTCCATCGATTGCATGGGTGCCGCTCTTTATCCTTTGGATGGGAATTTTTGAGGCCTCGAAAATAGCGCTGATCGCCGTTGGCGTGTTCTTTCCCGTATATCTTGGCGTCGCGGATGCAATCCAGGGCGTCGACCGGAAGCTGATTGAGGTTGGCCGCGTCTTCCGCCTGTCACGCCTCGCGATGGTGCGCCGGGTGCTTCTCCCCGCCGTGCTGCCGAGTTGGATCACCTCACTCCGGAGCGGCCTCGGCCTTGGTTTCATGTTCGTGGTGGCGGCCGAGTTCATGGGGGCGAGCGAGGGCCTTGGCTACCTTCTGGTGGACGGGCAGCAGCTTGGCAAACCGGCGCAGATTGTCGCCGCCATTATTGCGTTTGCGTTGCTCGGCAAGGCGTCCGACAGCATCCTGATGCTTTTCGCACGGCCATTCCTAGCTTGGCAGGACACTGCTAGGACGAGGCTGTAAGCCCTATGCTCACGATAGAGTCTCTCAGCAAAACTTATTCCGACGGCACGGAGGCGCTATCGACCGTCAATCTCACGATGCAAGCTGGCGAAATCGTCGCCATTGTCGGGGGCTCGGGTTGTGGGAAAACGACCCTGCTGCGCCTCATCGCCGGGCTGGATCAGGCGACGCGCGGGCGCATTCAGGTGGACGGCGAAACCATCCAGTCGTCGCACCCCGCCATCGGCATCGTGTTTCAGGAGCCGCGATTGCTGCCATGGCTCAAGGTTGCCGATAATGTCGGCTTCGGACTGTCGAATCTCACTAAGGCCGAGCGGGAGGCGCGTGTGAACGAGGCGCTATCCCGCGTCGGGCTCGGCGATTATGCGGAGCGCTGGCCGCGCGAACTTTCCGGCGGTCAGCAACAGCGCGTCTCCATCGCGCGCGCGCTCGTGGCAACGCCCAAGGCGCTGCTGCTCGATGAGCCGTTTTCTGCGCTCGACGCCTTCACGCGCGCGAGCTTGCACGAGCATCTCCTTGCGCTGTGGGAGGCCAGCCGCCCGACCGTTGTTCTCGTGACGCACGATGTGGAGGAGGCGGTTTCGCTTGGCGACCGCGTTATCGTGATGCGGCCTAGGCCCGGCCGGATGTTCCGCGAAACGCCGATCGGGATGCAGCGCCCGCGCGACCGGCTTTCCCCGGCCTTCGAGAGCGCCAAGCGCCGCGTGCTTCTCGATCTCGACGCCTCGCTGAAAAATCCTGATGCCGTAGAGCGAACCGATGTCGCTCCCGGCGCGGCGCTGTGGTGGTGATAAGCCGAATGATTGCTGGGATGGGGAAATGGACCTCAAGCTGATACTCAGGGTGTTTCTGGTGGTTGGCGGCACCGTTACCGCGGCGATCCTGCATGTGAAGCAAGACGAATGGGCCTTCTGGCGGCAATTGAAAGACGACGCATCTAAAAGCGCGTCCGAAGCGATCCGGAACTCCGTGGATCGAAACAAG
>JANNOQ010000034.1:0-1694 GCA_031399085.1 Rhodomicrobium sp. | reverse complement strand
GGTTTTGCCCTGCTCGTCGAATTCTTCAACATCATGGCCATGCGACGCAAGAAGGGTCTCATACTAAGCAAGGGGCTGAAAGCGCGCGTCGCGGCTTACCGGCGGCGTCAAAGGGAGGCTTCCGGCAAATAACTGGCGGATGATTGATCCCGACGCCTTGCTCCCGCCGCTTGCCTGTCGAATATCGCGGGGGTGGCTTGCCCTTACCGGGGTCGATCCGCGATGCGCCTATCAAGGAATGAGGTTATGGCTTTACCAAGAATTCTGGTCGTTGCATGCGCAATGCTTTTGTCAGCGCCTACGTTTGGCGTAGTTGGCGCCCGCGCCGAGGAAGTCGTGACGGAGCATCAGGGCCTCGATGTTCTAGGAAATCTCGAAATCGCGCCGGGTCGCTCGCTGAAATCCGATGGCGTCGTGCTCCTCGTCCATGACACGCTCGCGCATCACCGTATGGAGGTGATTTCCGCCCAGCAGGACCTGCTGAAGGAGCGCGGCGTCAACTCGCTGGCGATTACCCTTAGCCTTGGTCTCGACCAGCGGCGCGGCATGTATGATTGCGCCATCGAGCAGGATCACCGCCACGACGATGCGCTCGATGAGATCGACACGTGGGTGGCGTGGCTCAAGGAAAAAGGGGCTGCCGGCATAACGCTGGGCGGGCATGGACGCGGAGCCGCTCAGGCGGCTCTATACGCCGAACGCAAAAACGAAAAGGCCATCCGACGCCTCGTTCTGATCGGGCCGCTCGCTCAGACATTCGACAGCGCCGAAGCTGAATATCAGTTGCGCTATCGGCGCTCATTGCGCGATGTGCTCGGCCAGGCCGAGAAGTTCGTTTCGCAGGATTCGGCGGATGAACTTCTGGAGGGCGCCGGATTTCTCGAATGCGCGACCCCGAAAGTCACCGCCGGAGCGTTTTCCGACTATTACAGCGCCAGTCCGCGCTTTTTCACACCCAGCCTGCTCGCTGGCCTGAAAATTCCGGCGCTCGTCGTGGTCGGCGATCAGGATCGATCGGCGGCGGAAGCGATGGCCGCCATCGAAGGCCAGCCATCGAAAAACGTTACGCTCTCGGTCGTCGCGGGGGCGGACCACTTCTTCAGCGATCTTTTCGCCGATCAGCTTGCCGACCGCATCCGCGATTTCGTCAGGAAGGCTACACCCTCTGCGGCGCAAACCCAGCCGCCTCCCGGCTGATGAGGAGCCGCGCGGCGTTCGCAGCCTTTACTGGCTCACGCCCTTACATAGCTGCCCGGCGCATCTTCGATTGCTGGAAATGGGCCTTCCCCCGGCTCGCGCGCAGGCACGCTATCGCCCGAATGGATCGCAAGCCACGCTCCGTAATCGGGCCACCATGAGCCGCTGAATTCCGTCGCCTGCTGCATCCAGTCTTCCAGCGTCTGAACTGGCTCGTTCGCGCCATCCGCCGTCCAGTACATATATTTGTTCTTCTCGGGCGGGTTGATGACGCCCGCAATGTGGCCGGAACCGGCGAGCACGAACCGCGCCGCTTCCCCGAACAGCTTCGATCCCTGAAAGACCGAATTCGCCGGCGCGATGTGGTCATCCCGCGTCGCCAGTTCATAAATCGGCAGCTTAATCTGCGAGAGATCGAGCTTGACGCCGCCAATGGTCATCTCGCCCTTCGCCAGCCGGTTGAGATTGTAGAATTCGTTGAGGTAGAAACTGTGGTT
>JANNOQ010000023.1:0-37135 GCA_031399085.1 Rhodomicrobium sp. | reverse complement strand
AGGCCCGCGATCAGCGCGTCGCGGCCGAGCAGGTAGTACTCCCGCGTCAGGTCGTAGACGTGGCGCTGGTGGCGATAGATGGCATCGAGGTGCAGCGCGTGGGCGGTGTCTGTCATGGCGGCGTCAGGCCAGCACGTAGAGGTGGAAGCCGCCGTAGATGGCCGAGCGATCCCGGGCGCCCAGTTCCCTGGAGCGCTCCGCCTCGTAGCGCCAGCGCGCCAGCAGCCCCGGCGCAAGGCGTCCCGGCAGCACGCTCTCCTCGGCGGCGGTGCGGAAGATGACGCGCGCTGCGGGCCGCGCCGTGCGCGTGATCTCGCGCCACAGCTCGCCCAGGTCCTCGGTCGACATCCAGTCCTGCGCATCGAGCAGCACGTAGCGGTCGAGGCTTTCGGCGGGCGCGGCGGCGAGATGATCGGTCAGCGAAACGTGATGCACCGAGACGCGCGAGGCGTGGTCGCGCACCGCATCAAAATTGGCGCGGTCGAGATAGGGTGGCAGCGTCCCGCGTCCTGAGGCGGCATAGCGCCGCCCGAAGGCCTGCCAGGCAAAATAATTCTCCGAGAGCGGAAAGCCGCAGGCAAGCCGTTCCAGGCGCTGGCGCAGCACTTCGGCCATGCCGCCCTCCATCCCGCCGACCAGCGCCTTATACTGCGCCGGCGGAATGCCGAGCCCATAGAGCGAGGCCGGGCGATTGACGAGCCAGCGAACCATCCGCCGGCTGAACAAGGGCGCCAGTTCGCGGTCGAAGATGCGGCGCTGCTCCTCCAGCGTTCGCGCCTTGAGCAACGTGCGCGGGTTGACGCCGTAAAGCCTGGCAACCAGATGGCTCGCGCCGATGAAGCTGCCAAGCAGCCCGGCGCGGTAGAAGTTATTGGTGAAGCGCCTGATGCGCCGGCCCCGGCGAATTCCGTGCCGGCCATACCAATAGGCCGCCGTCCGCGTGTCGAGATGGGGCAGAATATGCTGCTTGAACGCGGCGATATTGGCGGTCGCATCGGCCGCGCCGAAGAAGCGGTAAAACGCGTCGTAATCCGGCAGGTGGCGAGCAGCGGCCAGCTTCAGACGGTTGAGCGCAATATGCGCGCCGTTGATATCGACGGCGGTAATATGGGCCGGCCCTGCGGTCAGATAGCTCAGCACGTTGCAGCCGCCTGAGGCGATGGTGATGATGCGGCTGTCGCCATCGAGCGCCAGCGCTTCCAGGTCAACCGCCGGGTCTTCCCAGATCTGCGGATAGACCAGGTTCGAGAACACCAGCGTGAACAGCCGCTCCCGCAAGCCCTCGGCCGAAAGCAGCCGGCTCCGCGATACCGCCGCACCGATCATTTCGCCGCTTTTCGGCCTCACCGCTTCTGCCGCGTTAGCCAATCCCGTCTCCTTTTCGAATAATTCCACTGAGCTTTGGGAGCCGTCGTGCGCCACTCGCGGACGGCGGTCGTATGACAAAGGTTTTCAGGTGACGCCGCCAGGCCGGTCGCATTTACGCCGGCAGCACGGTGCGATGCACGGCTTCGGTGGGCACGGGGCTTGCCGCGGTCTCGATTGGAGCCAAGGAAATAGGCACGAGCGGCGAGGCCTCGCCCGGCTGGTGATGCAGCGGGCGGTCGTGCCAGCGGATGAGTTGCAGACGCCCGTCATAATCTTCGGCGATCGCCGTGCGGCTTTCGACCCAGTCGCCGCAATTGATGTAGCGGATCCCCTCGATCATCCGGTCCGCGGCATGATGAATATGGCCGCAGATCACGCCGTCCGCATCCCGGCGCTTGGCCTCTTCAGCGATCGCATGTTCGAACTCCCCGATGAAATTGACCGCGGTTTTGACGCGGAGCTTCAAATACGCCGAGAGCGACCAAAAGCCAAAGCCAAGCCGCCGCCGCACCCAGTTTAGCGGATGGTTGCACCAAAGTGCAAACTCATAGGAGCGGTCCCCGAGCAGAGCCAGCCATTTGGCGTACCGCACGATGACGTCGAATTCGTCGCCATGCATGACCAGCAAACGGCGGCCATCGGCCGTCACGTGCACGATGTCATGGTGGATTTCAATGCCGCCAAACGTCATGCCGCAATAGTCGCGCAGCCCTTCGTCGTGATTGCCGGGGATGAAGATAATCCTTGTCCCTTTGCGCACCTTACGCAGGAGCTTTTGCAGGACGTCATTGTGCGATTGCGGCCAGATCGCGCCGCGTTTGACCCGCCAAAAATCAATGATGTCGCCGACCAGATAGATTGTCGCCGCGTCGTGCGTCCTTAAGAATTCGAGAAAAGCCTCGGCCTGACACGCTCGCGTGCCGAGATGCGTGTCAGAGATGAAAAGCGTCCGGAAGGTCGTGCGGTCACGCTCGCCGCCATTCCAGGAACCGTCAGCGTCTTGCACGCCCAGCATCGCTGCTTCCCATTGCATGCGCGAAGACAAGCTGATTTATATTGCAATCGTGTGACGGCTCACGCTGAGAGGGCGGATGCGGCGGGTTCAGCCGTGCCGGCTGCCGCAACGCGGGCAGGCCACCTCGAGCATGTAGCCGAACCAAATCCCCTGACAATTGCTGCACCAATGGCCGGTCGCCTGCCGTTCCGGGGAGCCGAGCGAGCGCGCCAGCGGGCTGAGCCCGAGATCGGTATAGGGCCGAATGCTTCGACCAGGCCGGACGCGCGACTGCGGGAAACGCACGACCGAGGCGCCCTCGGCATCATTGGAATCGTCTTCAGGCATGGGACCCCTGACCGTCAGGTAGCCGCGCTACGTCGTCGCGCTTGGGTCATACATCCTCGCCCGAAAATTGTTGCTCGCCAAGTCCATTGAGAAACGCCGACGACGCCTGCTTTTCCTCCGGTTCGCTGGGCCGGGACGCTCGGGTCTGATCCAGATCTTCGTCTTCAGGATCGATGCCTTTCTTCATGGCTTCGGCCAAAATATCGTAAGCGCCGCTCCAGGCGTCCCTGGCTTCCTGGGTAAACTCCTCGCCAAGGCTTTTATGCAGTGTGCGCAGCAACGCCTCTTTCATGGTGGCGTAATGTTCCGGCTTCACACCATAGGCAAAGTGCATTTTGCCAGCCCAGTACGCGCCGGGGATGGCGGCTTCGCCGGACGCGCTTGCGGTGACCGGGAGCGAAATCAAGGCGCGCAAATGCAATTGCACGACCTCGGCGATCACCTTCATGAATTTGGCGTGTTGCGCTTTCAGGTCGTCCCTGAACAAAGCTCGCGTCTCGGGGTCCATCGCGAACAGCTGATCGTAGAACAAGGCGCTGAAATCGCGCGAGTTCGGCGCAATCTTGAGGAATGTCTTCTGGACGATCCGAATTTGCGCTGGTGTCATGCGCGCCCGATCACTATAGCCGCTCCGTAACTTAGCCTGATGAACAGGTCATGTCCGCCAGAGAACTAGGGGGGATAATCTAGCATTATAAAAGGCTAGATAAGAATTTTTTTTAGGTAAGAACCCCTATCCATCGGAATACCGGTCATTCGACTTTTGCTATCTACAGCGGCGTAATATAATGGATTATACTCAATCTCTCAGTTGATCTCGTGCAAGCCGTATCGTTTGATTTTGTTCGCCAGGCCGACGCGGGACAGCCCAAGTTCCTCGGCGACGCGGCTTTGATTCCAGCGATACCGGGCGAGAGTTTCGCTTACCAGCAGTTTCTCAAGATTTTCGACCTGGTCTTTCAGCGTCGCGCCGGCCACGCCGGACGATGGCTTAGCATTCTTGCGGGGTGGGGTTGCGAGCAAAGCGGGGGACATATTGTGCGTCGTCAAATATTCGCCGTCCCTGGCCAGCGCGACCATGCGGTGGATTTCGTTTTCCAACTCGCGGATGTTGCCCGGGAAGTCGAACGAGCAAAGCTTATCGAGTACATTGGCCGAAATGCCGAGGATTTTTCTGCCGATCGCCGAGCTGTGTTTGGCAGCGAAAAACTCGGCCAATGCGGGGATATCGTCGGGCCGGTCGCGCAGCGGCGGAACCTCGAACTCAAAGCCGCGCAAACGGAAATACAGATCTTGGCGAAACTCGCGTCTTTCCACCATTGTCTTTAGCGAGCGGTTCGAAGCGGCGACAATACGGACATTGCAGGTCGTGGTCTTGTCGGACCCGAGCGGCTTGACTTCGCCTTCCTGCAAAAACCGAAGCAAGCTGACCTGAAAAGCGGAAGAGACTTCGGAGATTTCGTCAAGGAAGACCGTTCCGCCATCGGCTGCCCGAAACAGCCCAAGGCGGTCAGAAATGGCTCCGGTAAACGCCCCACGCTTATGACCGAACAATTCGGATTGCAGCAATTCGTCAGGCATCCCGCCGCAATTTTGCACCATCAGCGGGCTGGCGCGGCGGGTCGAATTGTAGTGGACCGCCCGCGCCAACAATTCCTTGCCGGTGCCGGTTTCGCCTTGAATGAGGATGGGAAGTTCTGTCCTGGCGGCCTTGCGCGCGAGATCGCAGAGAGTCGCCATTTTTTCGCTGACGTAAACCAGCTTCTCGAAACGCTGGCTCTCGGCCCGCAACGAAAGGTCGGGCCGCGCCCCGCTGAGCGAGGCGCCGGAAATTTTGAATTCGCGCGACAGCAGGCGGTGGCGGCGAGCCAGTTCGCGCGCTTCGAGACCGCGCTTGACGACCAGCCCCACTTGCTCAGGATCGAGCGGCGTCCGCAGATATTGATACACCGCCGCTTCCGACATCGCTTGCTGCGGCGATCCATATTTTACCGGCAGGACCAGAACGCGGATCAGTTCGGGATGCGAAATACGCAAGCCCGACAGCAGCGCCAGTCCGTCGCAGCCCTTGCCGCCTTCCTCAGCCACCACGAGATCGACCTGCGCGTTGGCGAGAACGGATGCCGCTCCGGCGCGCGTATGGGCGCAGAGCACGCGGTAAGCGTAGCGCTCCGTCAGAAGCTCGGTCGTAGCGGCCCACTCCGCGCCCGCCGACGACACGATAAGCACTGTTCCTGCAAGATCCATGGGATGCGTCGATGCCGTTTGCAAACTATCTTAGCAGTGTGCCGTCCCATTGAGCAATGCGCGCTCGGCGCTAGATCATGAGTTTAGAGTGGGATGAACGAGCGGAAAACCGGTTCCCACTTTTCTTCATCCCGCTCTAGACGCCCTTCGGAAGACTGCTTGATATGGTTTTCGCGGATGCTGGGAGAGGGCGCGGCACGGTCAATTGACAATGCCGCGCCGCCTTTGCATCACAAAATGCCGGTCAGAATCGCGATACCAGCGAGGGAAATGGCGGCGCCGCCAAGTTGAGTCGTGCGCGCGCCATAGGACGTTCCGATCCGGCTAATGCCGATGCCGAGCAAGATGCCGGCAGCGTGCAGCATGGCGGTCGCGATCATGAAGCCCGCCGCATAGGCCGCGCCGGATGCGTCCACAGGCATTTCCGCGCCGTGGGCATGGCCATGGAAAATGGCGAAGACGCCCACCAGCAGCATGGCTATCACCACCGGCAATTTCCATTGCATGGCGACGGCAAGACCGAGAACGACGACAGACAAGGCAATTCCGGCCTCGGCATAAGGCACGTCGATGCCCGATATCCCAAGCGCGCCGCCCACGGCCATAATCAGAACGAAGGTCATGGGAACCGCCCACAGGGCCCGCCCGCCGAGATTGGCCGCGAACATGCCGACGGCGACCATGGCGAGCACGTGGTCAAGCCCGCCGATCGGATGCCCGAAGCCGTGCATGAAGCCGGATGTGTGTTCGCCCCCGACATGCGCCCAGGCGGCGCTGGGGATCAAGACTGCCGCGAGGGCGAGAACAAGACGAAATATTGAGTTGTGCGAAGACATGCGTATGACCCTTCCCATTGAAAACTTTCCCTGCGACCAAATCCGAATGCACGATACGCCACTCAAACTGCTCTGTTGCCGCTGAGAGAGCCGCGCGGCGCCGCCTGCCCCCGGAGCCAGTCATACCAATCCAAAAGCCCCTCCCCGCTCTTGGCCGAGACAAGGAACGGGGCAATGTTCGGATTGACGGTGACGGCGTTGGCAATCGCGGCCACCACATCGAAATCCAGATGCGGCAGCAAGTCGATCTTGTTGAGGATCATCACCTCGCAGGCAGCGAACATATGCGGGTATTTCAGCGGCTTGTCTTCGCCCTCAGTCACTGAAAAAACGACGACTTTGGCGCGCTCGCCGAGATCGAACATCGCGGGGCAAACCAGGTTGCCGACATTCTCGATCAGCACGACGGAATCGGATGCCGGCTCAAGTTCCTTCAGTCCAGCGGCGACCATATCCGCTTCGAGATGGCAGCCCGCGCCGGTGTTGATCTGAACGACCGGCGCGCCAGCCGCGCGGATGCGCAGTCCGTCGTTAGCCGTGGCCTGATCGCCTTCGATGACGAACAGCGCAAGCTCGCCGCGCAAATCCCGGATGGTGCGCTCCAGCAGCGTCGTCTTGCCCGCGCCGGGCGAAGAGACGAGGTTAAGCGCCAGAATGTTGCGATCCGCGAACCAGGCGCGATTCGTGGCGGCCAGCGCATCATTCTTGGCCAGGATGCGCGCCTCCAGCTCAACCGTCGCGGTCTCCAGCCGGCCGAGCTGATGGCCGGCGGGGTGACTAGCTGTCATGGGAATGCTCGTGAGCGTGGCCGTGCGGATGCGTGTGCCGGGTGCCGTCCGGATGAACATGCTCATGATCATGCGCATGATCGCTTTCATGCGAGTGACCGTGGTCGCCGCCATGCTCATGGCCGTGCGCATGGTCATGCGGATGGGTGTGGCGTGAGCCGTCCGGATGCACATGCTCATGCGCGTGACCCTGCCCGTGGGAATGTTCGTGCGGGTGATCGTGCGTGTGGCTGTGCCGCGTGCCGTCCGCATGAACGTGCTCGTGCTCGTGTTCGTGGTCTTCCAATTTAGGCATCGAACTTTCCTTTCCGGTTTGCAGATTGATGATTTTCACATCCGTCCGGCTTGAACAGCCGCAGGTTCCGCACATATGCCCGTTTCCTCCAATTGCATGGATTTGATGTTCAATTCGCTGCCTTGCAAAAGCGTGCTTTGGCGCGAGCCGCACGGGCAAGGCGTGAAGACCGCCGGTTTACGGAATTCCGCACCGCAGGCTTGGCATTGCGCGCGCCCTTCGATTTCGCGGATATCGAGCGTTGCGCCATCGAGCGCGGTGCCTGCGGCGACCTGATCGAAGCAAAAGGCGATCGCCCCCGCCATAACGCCCGAAAGCTTCCCGACCTCAAGCGTGACTTTCGCCACGCGCCGCCCATTCGCCTTTTCCGCGACGATGGCGACAATATTTCGGGCGATGGCAAGCTCGTGCATGGCAGTCATTTTCCTTTGCGCATGATCTTATCGGAAGACCGGTTCCCATCGCCGCCTCCGCGGGGACAGGCATTTTTCGGATCATGCTTCAGCAAATCCGCGGCAATTGCTCGCCTACCAGCATATCGACGATGCGCCGCCCGCCGAACACGGTGCGCATGGTGACGCGCCCCGGCTGCCCGTCGATCACGCGCCCAATCAGCATCGCCGCCTCACCGAAGGGATGCGCCCGCATCGCGGCCAGCGCGGCTTGCTCCTCGTCAGGCGGCGCGATGACGACGATCTTGCCCTCATTGGCAAGATAGAGCGGATCGAGCCCTAAAATTTCGCAGAAGCCTTTCACTTCGCGACGCAGCGGCGTCGCGGTTTCCTCGATTTCGATAGCCACCTGGGACGCAGCTGCGATCTCGTTCAAAACCGTCGCCAGGCCGCCTCGCGTGGCATCGCGCATGAACCGAACGCCAGGCGCCGTGCGCAAGGTCGCTTCGATCAAGCCGTTCAGCGGCGCGCAGTCGCTCTCTATCTCCGTTTCGAGCGCCATTTCGCCGCGCGCGCCGAGGATGGCCGCGCCGTGATCGCCGAGCAGACCGTTCACCAGCACGGCGTCGCCGATCCGGGCCTTATGCGCCCCGAGATCGACCCCTTCGCGGATGACACCGAGTCCCGTTGTTGTGATGAACAGCCTATCGCAGGCACCCTTTTGCACCACCTTGGTGTCGCCCGTGACGACCTGAACCCCGGCTTCCTTCGCCGTCCAGGCCATGGATTGCGCGATCCGCCGCAGCAGCTCGATTGTGACGCCTTCCTCGATGATGACCGCGCAGGACAGATAAAGCGGCGTCGCCCCGCCGACCGCCAGATCGTTCACCGTGCCGCAAACCGCCAGCTTGCCGATGTCGCCGCCGGGGAAAATCAGCGGATCGACGACGAAGCTGTCGGTCGTAAAGGCCAGCCTGTCGCCGCGCGCGGCAAGTCCGGCGATGTCGAAGCGCGCCTGGTCTTCAAGCGGGCTGAGCGCGGGATTGTCGAAGGCCGAGACGAACACATCGTCGATCAGATCCTTCATCGCCTTGCCGCCGCCGCCATGCGCGAGCGTCACGGTGGGCACATGAACCTTGCCGAGCTTTCGAGCCCGCATGGGCGGTAGGATGGTCATGCCGCGCCCGCCTGGGTTTTGATGCCGCCATATTGATAATAGGCCGAGCACGCGCCTTCCGGCGACACCATCAGCGCGCCGAGCGGGACCTCCGGCGTGCAGGCCGTGCCGAACACCCGGCACTGCCACGGCTTGATCACGCCCTTGAGCACCTCGCCGCATTGGCAGACGTCGGGATCTTCGATCTTGACGTTGGGCACCGAGAATTTTTGTTCGGCGTCGTAGCGGGCGTAGCTTGCTGTCATCTTGACGCCCGAATGCACGATCGAACCGAGGCCGCGCCATTCGAAGAAGTCGCGCAGCTCATAGACGCGGCCGACCGCCTCGAGCGCGGGCGCATTGCCGTTTTCCGGCACGATACGGGAATATTGGTTTTCGACCTCGGCGCGGCCGTCCTTGATCTGCTTAAGGACCATCCAAATGGATTGCAGGATGTCGAGCGGCTCGAAGCCGGAGACCACCATCGGCTTTTTGTAGACCTGCGAAATCACCTCATAAGGCGTTGTGCCGATCACCATGGAGACATGGCCGGGGCCAACGAAGCCGTCCAGTTCCAATTCCGGGCTGTCGAGAATGGCCCGCATCGTCGGCACGATGGTGATGTGGTTGCAGAACACCGAAAAATTCGCGATGCCTTCGGTTTCGGCGGCCAGCACGGTCAGCGCCGTCGAGGGCATGGTGGTCTCGAAGCCAAGGCCGAAGAACACCACTTCGCGATCCGGATGCTTGCGCGCGATGGCGAGCGCATCCATCGGCGAATACACCATCCGCACATCCGCGCCTTCGGCTTTGGCTTGCATGAGGCTCTTTTTCGAGCCGGGCACGCGCATCGCATCGCCGAATGTGGTGAAAATCACCTCCGGGCGCTCGGCGATGGCAATAGCGTCGTCGACCCGGCCTAAAGGCAGAACGCAGACCGGGCAGCCGGGGCCGTGCACCAGTTCGATAGATTGCGGCAGCATCCCTTCGATGCCGTAGCGGAAGATGGAATGCGTGTGGCCGCCGCACACTTCCATGATGTGGATCGGCCGGCCGCCCGGCGGCGTGATTTGCGCGGCCAGCGTCTCGATCTCCTTGAAGAGATAGCCTGCCTTTTGCGAGTCACGAAACTCATCGACATATTTCATGGCCAATCCTCCAAGATTTATCGGCTCCCTTTCCCAGCGGGAACCTGTGCGAAACAGCATGGTCCGCGTCGTCCCGGCCGAAGCGCCGGGAGCCATTGACCTGGATATGCTGCAAGGTGGTTGCCGCGGGCCATTGGGTCCTGGATAGCCCTGCGGGCTTCCGGGACGACAAATGGAGGAGCCTCATTTCGCGGACGTCGCCGATGGGAGGGGTCATCATCTAATGCACCGCCGACAGCCGCATGGCCTCGATTTCGGCCTGGGCTTCGCCCAGTTCGGTGAGGATTTTCAATGTCTCGGCGGCTTCCTGCTCGTTGATGCGGCTCATCGCGAAGCCGACATGCAGGAGCACCCAGTCGCCGACACACGCCTCCACCGGATGCGTCTCATTCACGATGCAGGCGATATTGACCTGCCGCCGGACGCCGCTGACATCGACGGTCGCCAGTTTCTTTGCCGCGTCGTCGATTTTTACGATGCGGCCGGGAATGCCGAGGCACATGGCGCGTTTCCTTCGGGTTGATGATGCGCATTTGCAATCAGATGCGCGGCGGCGATGGCGGCTTGCCCAAGCGCGAGGCCGCCATCATTGGCGGGGACGCTCGCATGCGCGAGAACGGTGAAATTTTTTGCTGCCAGCCGCCGCGTGACCTGCTCGAACAAAATGCGGTTCTGAAAACAGCCGCCGGACAGCGCCACCGTATCGAAGCGCGGCGTGTCGCCGCTTTCACGGCCGGCGAGCTTCACGGTCATTGCGGCGATCGCCTTGGCAAGACCCTTATGAAAGCGCGCCGCCATGACAGGCGCGGGCGTCTTGAGGATCAGGTCGCCGAGGATCGCATTCCACATAGCCAGCGGTTCGATATAGGGCAGCCCCGAGCCGCGCAGGTTCGGAATGCTGAGCGGATAGGCCAGTTCATCATCCTCACGGCAAAGCGTGCCTTCATCCGCCAGCGCCTCCAGGCGGGCGCCGGTTTCTCCCTCATAGCCCTGCCCTTCGCGGCAAATGTCGATCGCCGCCGCGACCGCGTCGAACAGCCGCCCGCATGACGACGCCAAGGGCGCGTTGATGCCGCCTTTGATCATCGCATTGAGCGTGACGCGCGGTTTTGCCGCCAGATAGGCGTGCAATTCCAGTTCGTCAAAATTCAGCGTAAAGGCCGCCCAGCCCATCTCTGCGATCAGATGCGCATAAAGATTGCGCCACGGCTCGCGGACCGCTTGCGCGCCGCCCGGCATCGCGACCGGCTTCATCGTGCCCAGCCGTTCATAGCCCCGGTAATCGGCGAGCAGGAATTCGCCGCCCCAGATGGTGCCGTCGTCACCCCAGCCTAGCCCGTCCAAAACAATGCCAAGCACGGGCGGCGCATCGAGCGCGCGGCCGTTTTCGGCAAGGCATGACGCCACATGCGCGTGGTGGTGCTGGATTTCGACCAGCGGCAGCGCCCCAGCCGCCGCGCGTTCGCGGGCGAGTTTTGAGGATAAATATTCCGGATGCTTGTCGGCGGCGAGCGCGGCCGGCGCATGAGTGAAAAGCTCCTGGTAAAGCTTTAAATTTGCTTGATAATCATCAAAGGTCGCGGCGTCTTCAAGATCGCCTTGATGCTGCGAGAGCACCGCTTCGCCATCCTTCAATAGACAGAACGTGGCCTTCAGCTCGCCGCCCATCGCTAGAATGTCCGGCGCGGTCTCGAAGCCGTCAGGCAAGCGGATGGACTCGGGCGCATAGCCGCGCGACCGCCGCAATAGGCGCGGCTTGCCACCCATCATGCGCACAACGCTGTCATCGACCCGGTTGACGATCGCGCGGTCGTGCATCAGCGCATAGGCCGCGACGCCGCGCAGTTTTTGCAGCATTTCGTTATCGTCGATGATCTGGGGCTCATCCGAGAGATTGCCGCTCGTCATGACCACGGGCCGGATCATGCGGCGCAACAGCAGCGCGTGCAGCGGGGTGTAGGGCAGCATGAAGCCAAGCGTGTCGAGGCCAGGCGCGACGGCTTCGGGCAGTCGCTCGCCGCCGTCAGCCTTCAGTAAAACGATCGGGGCTTGCTGGCTGGCGAGCTGACGCTGTTCCTCCGGCGTCACGCTGCAAAACCGGCGGATGACGTCGAGATCGCGCGCCATCAGGGCGAACGGCTTGGCGTCGCGGCGTTTCAACAGGCGCAGCCGCGCAACCGCCTCGGCTTGGGTGGCATCGCAGACCAGATGATAGCCGCCAAGCCCCTTGATGGCGACGATCTCGCCCTTCTGGATCAGGCTGCATGCCGCATCGACATTATCCAGCATCGAATGCTGATCGAAGCTCACGGCGCGCCCGTCGAGCCGGACCAGCGCGGTTTTTGGCCCGCAGGCGTGGCAGGCAATGGGCTGGGCATGGAAACGGCGGTCGGCCGGATTTTCATATTCGGCGCGGCACGCTTGGCACATTTTGAAGGCGGCCATGGCTGTCGACGCGCGGTCATAGGGAATGCCGTGCAAGATCGTCAAGCGCGGGCCGCAATGCGTGCAATTGGCGAACGGGTAGCGATAGCGCCGCTCGAACGGGTCGAAGATTTCATCCGCGCACGCCGGACAGGTGGCAGCATCGGGCGCAACCTGCGTATGCGCCGCGCCTGCGATGCTTTCGGCGATGCGGAATTCGACCGGCAACGCGCCGGAAAATGCCCCTTGCTCAATGCTGTCGATGCGGGCGAGCGGAGGCGGCGCGTCCTGCAGCCGGTCAAGGAACGCGGCGATCCGGTCGTCCGTGCCGCCAATGCGGACAATGACGCCTTCGGCATCGTTCATCACTTCGCCGGACAGGCCCAGTGTGCGGGCAAGCCGCCACACCGCCGGGCGAAAGCCGACCCCCTGCACGCGCCCGCGCACGCGGATTTCCACGGCAATTGCCGGTTCCGCTGGCGCGATGCGCGGCGCGATGGTCACGATGCCGCCTCCCATAACAGGACGCGGTTGTTACCGGAGTCCGCGATGATTGCGGTCGAACCGCAAACCGCGACGCCATAAGGCCAGCAAAGGCTGTCGCGCACAGGCAGGCCCCAGCGGTTATCGCCCTTGTCCATGAAGGTCTGCTGGCCGGTCAAGTAAACGGCGCTGGTTCCCATCGCAACGCCGCCCAAATCGAACCCGATGAGGCGGGAATTGGCGGTGTCCGCCACAATGATGCGGCCGTCTTGCGCGGCAAGGCCGTAGGGCATGCTCATCGCCGATGCCGTCGGGTAATACGCCGCGCGGTTGATGTCGAGGCCCGTCTCGTCCGCCTGCCCGAGCACGAAATCGCAAGGCGCGCCGTTGGATTTGGGTACGCCGCGCCAGACCATGATGCGATTATTGCCTGCGTCGGAGACGAGCAGCATACCCCCGGATAGTGCCAGGCCATGCGGCCATCGCATTCCGAGCGCGCCTGCATCTTGCCCCGCATTTTCATCGCGGGTGGTAAAATCGCGCTGGCCGAGCACCAGGTCGGCGGGTTCGCCATTGGTTTCGGGGATCCGGTCCCAAACGAGCACGCGGCGGTTGCCGGTATCCGCCACAATCAGCCGGCCATCGGCGATGGCGACGCCATAGCACCAGTTGAGCGTGTCCGCGCCAGCGGCGTTCGAGCCGCGATTGGCAAGGCAGCCGTGAAAATCGGCCTGACCCAGCACCACATCGGCGGCCTGGTTGCTGCGCTGGGGCAACCCGTGCCAGATCAAAATGCGGTGGTTCCAGGCGTCCGCGACAGCGAGCACGCCCTCCCCGGCCGACACGCCGACCGGCACGTTCAGGGTGGCCGCGTTCGCTTCGGTCTTGGCGTTGCGCCCTTCATGAAAAAAATCGGGCTGTCCGATGATAAGGTCGGCGGGCGTGGCATCGGTGTCGGGCGCAAGGCTCCAGATCAGCAGCCGGTGATGGCCGGTATCGCAAACAAAGAGCGGGCCGGTCTTTCCGGCGAGACACCCGCCGCGTGGTCCAAACAACGACGTCGCGCTGGGTTGGATGGGATCGGCAAGGCCATGAATGCCCTGATGTCCGCCGAGGATGGCGCGCGGGCCGCTCTGGGCAAGCACCGGCAATGCGGGTTGCCCGGCCAGAAGTCCCGGGAAGGGCGCAGGCGCGCGTTGCTGGGCCAGCGACACCCTCATCATTTCGAGAGCCTCACATCCACGCGTTCGCCGATCACCCGCACCGCATGGGACTGCAATTGCACTTCAGGCGCGGTCAGGCACTCGCCGGAGGACAAATCATATTGAAAGCCGTGATGCGGGCAGGTGATGATGCCGCCCTCGATCTCGCCGTCATGGATCGGAAAGCCCAGATGCGCGCAGGCGTTTTGAAAGCACGTCACGACGTCGCCCTGGCGCGACAGCAACAGCTTTTCTCCGCTTAAGTTCAGCGTGCGGATGCCGCCTTCGGGAATGTCTGTCAATGCGCCGGCTGGCAGCCAGTTTCCGGTTGCGCCGAGCGCGAAGGGGCTGACGAAACGGACGCCGTCGCCGCCCGAGCCGCTGCTCATACCCTTCACCTGACGGATCTCGGTAATCTCCGGGCAGGCGTCCTGGACGGCTTTTTTCACGCCCGCATGGAAGGTGAGCGCGGAGGCCGGGCAGCCATCGCAAGCGCCGATGAAGCGCACCTCTATGGCGGGCGGCGCGACGCTGACCAATTCGACATTGCCGCCATGCGAGGCGAGCATCGGCCTGATGCTTTGCAGCGCCGCATCGACCCTTTCGTTCAAACTGGGTTTCAGAATCGCGTGGCGGCGCAAAACCGCATAGACGACCTCGTCGCCGGCGGCGGCGGCCATCGCCTCGAGCGCGGCGGGATTGGACTTCACCGCCCGGATCAGGCGCTTCAGCGCTTCGGCGTGCAGTGCCTCGATGGCGCGGCCATAAGCCAGCGCCGCCCCGCGCGGCGTCTCGTCCCAGCTCTCGAAAATCGCGCCAAGATGTTCGATGTCACCCGTCAGGCTGGTGAGGTCGTCGCGCTGCATGGACGGTGTTTCGAGCGCGCTCATAGGCCTGTCACCGATACCGCAAATCTTTGAAAAGATAGGGCTGGAGCGCGCCGCCGATGAATCCGGCAATCAGGGCGGCAATCCAAAGCGAAGCGCCCGCGACCACCGCGCCGAGCATGAGCAACGCCGTCACACCGACGCCGATCGCCAATTGCCGGTAAACCTTGGCCGGCTCGGCGAACAGCTTGCCGCGCAAGAACTGACCGAACGAGCTTTTCACCATTGACCACATGAACGCCTCCTATCCAGCGACCGCCAATATGACGAGTGCTAGCGCAACGCCGCTGACCCCGGCGAGCGGGCCGTAAAGGCTGCCCATCATCGCGGCAAGTTCATTGCCGAGCGCCTTGCCGCCGGTGAATATCCCGCCGACGGCCCCGCCGATAATCGACGCGATAAAGCTGATGGCGAGCGCGGTGGCGATCCAGAAAATCGGTGAATCCTGCAAGCCGTCGATCATTGCCGCTGTCCTCTTTAGCTGGCGCGGATGCCGTTACCGCTTGATCCCTCATGCGCACCGCTCCCATTGACAGGAGGCAGCGCCATCAATTCGCGTTCGATCTGAAACGAGGCCTCGGCCACCATCTTGGCTTTTTCCACTTCACCGGCAGCCACGAACAACTCGCGCGCTTCCGTGTAATAAGTCTTGGCCTGCAATAGGTTGGCGCGATTGCCCTGCTCGGGATGCTCGGGGTCGTCGAGCAAATTCCACAGGCAATTGGCTTTGTTGGCGATGGTGTTGGCATATTCGAGCGGGCGCGTGTCGCGGGTGCGCACTTTCAGCGCCTCGTCATAGGCATCGAGCGCGCGCAAATTGTTCTCAACCGCATGGCTAGAGGAGGCATATTGCAGCGCGTTGCCGAGATTGTTCTGCAACATGGCGTATTCCGCCGGATGGTCGATGAGATTGACGACCTGCAATCCCTCCTCGAAGGCCCGCACCGCAAGCGCCTCCCGCATTTTCGCCCGCTCGTCGGTCATCGGAATCGAGAGGAACGCGGTCGCCAGATTGTTTTGGAGGATGGCGAATTCTTGCGGGTGCCGTTCGCGATCAAAGGTGCGCAGCGCTCGCTGATAGGCGGAGATGGCGTCGGTAATGCGGGCGCGATTGACATTTGCCAGACTCTGATACACCAGGCCCAGATTTAACTCGGCTTCCGCAAGTTCTTCAGGCTCGCCCAGATCCTTGAAAGCGGGAATCGCCTTGAGAAAGGCGTCGCGCGCAGCTTCCAGCGATGCTGTCCCCTCTTCGGCGATCGCCTGCAGCGCCGTCGCCTTCCGCGCGGTGATTCGAGCCTGGAAAAGTCTGTCGTTTTCGGGAGCGATCGCGAGCGCTTCGTCATAAAGGCCGACCGCCGCCCGCAACTGATCTTGCGATTTGGGGCGCTGCTGCAGACCGATGGCGATTTCGGTCAACATTTCGGCGCGTTCCCGGGGCGTGGCGCTTTCATCCTTGGCTGCCGCCAAAGCAGCGCGCACCTGATCTTCGAATCGATCAGCCGCCACGGCTCAATCCTCCCCGGACGTGAAACTATTCTGTTTGTTACAACAATATTAATGCAGTGATCTAGCTGCTTGTCAACTTGTTATGCTGTTAGTAAATTAACTATGCAGGGTAAACATCTTGTTGCTCAGCAACGCGCCTTCATCGGCTCGCCAACTGACCTCAATGTCGAATTCGGCGCTGTCGGATAGGCCGTGTTCGCGAAAAAAGTCGGGGGCATTGACGACGCGATCGCCCGCGCCATTACGCAGCTTTAACAAATATCCGCCGGAGGCCGCGTGACGGACAGGCAGAATTGCGAGCTGCTCGCCGCGCCGGAGCAGAATGACGGCTTCAAGACCAGCGAAATAGCGGTCATAAACGTCCCTGGTCAAGTAGAGGCTGCCGCGCCGCACCGTGACCTTTTCCACCGCTAACATGGTGCCGCCCGAGCGATTGCCCGCCGCTCCTCCAGCATCGCCAGGATCGACTGCACGGCAATGTCGGCTGCCGCCGCCACCGGGGGCGAGAGGCCGATACCAAAATCGGTGCTTTCGGCCTCAATCAAGAAGACGGTCACGTCGCCCGGAAAATTACTGCCGTAAATCTTGCGGCCTGAATAAAGCGCATTATCCCACCGGAAGTCGTGAAGACTAATCGAACGGTGGTGCGGTTGCGCAGCGCCGGTCCCCGGCAAGGTGAAGATTGCGCCAGGCTCGGCGCCAGAGCGGCAAGCATCCACGATGATCAGCGCCTTGCAGCCGCGCGCCGCGAAAATCACTGCCATCCCATCAGTTCCCGCATCGAAGAGGCGCAGCCGGTCTTCGGGTGCACCCACGCATTTGGGCCGCAAGCGGTTGATGATTTCCGGACCCACGCCGTCGTCCCGGCGATTGGTGTTGCCGCAGCCGATGATTGCAATCATGCAAATGGGACCGTTGAATTGGCGATCCGAAATCGCATTCTAGATAATCAACGAAACCTATAAGGATTCAACTTAGTTTCAAATCGCGATGCCGGTCGACCTAAATCCGCCAGAGCCGGCACGACCATTCGGGTTCCACCGGCACATTAAGCTCGGGAAGTTCGCAATAATTCCTGTGAACCAGATAATACATGCAACTCTCGCAGGCTTGTTCAGTCCCGGCATGGTCGATGGGCGTCAGCGTGAACCCGGCAATCACAAGCCTTTCCTTGAGTTCGCCCGCCACCGCCTGGAGCCGGCCGGTGATCGCAAGCACATCGTCCTGCGTATCGGCGCGCGGAAAAACCTCGGTGGCCAGGCCGCCAGCCAACATACCCTGAATTTCCCCGCGTCTTGCCGCCTCGTCCGCCACAGCCCGCCTCCTGGCTAGATGCGCCAGAGCCGGCACCACCAATCGGCCTCGACCGGCACGGCAAGCTCGGGCAAATCGCACCATTTATGATGCACGAGGTAGTACATGCATTCCATGCAGCGCTGCTGATCGGGGCCGTAAGGGTGATCGGTAAATCCGCCGATCACCAATTTGCCCTTGAGGTCGCTCGGGTCCAATTGGCGAAGCTGGATCAAAATTTCCGCGAATTCCTTATCGGTTTCCGGAAACGGCTCGGTTTGCGTCACCAATCCGGCGCCGAGCAGCTCCGCAATACGCCTCAATGTTTCCGCGCTCTCGCTCCCATTCATATCCGGCCCTTTCTGGTGA
Organism: Rhodomicrobium sp.; assembly: GCA_031399085.1. Classification (GTDB taxonomy): domain Bacteria; phylum Pseudomonadota; class Alphaproteobacteria; order Rhizobiales; family Rhodomicrobiaceae; genus R-RK-3. Next base: position 19,396 of record JANNOQ010000023.1, on the reverse strand, counting down.
ATCTGTCATTGGTCCGGCGCTGTCTTTGCTAAGAACGAGCGCCGGACGGACAGCTTCTTCCACCGGTAAAATGCACGCAGCTTACGCTGTACGGAATTGCGCCAATTGCTCACCGGTTTTCGCATCATAGGCGTGCACCGTGCAGACCAGGCATGAATCGTAGGACCGGCAGACATGGCCGACTTCCACCGGGTCATGCGGATCGGCGATCGGCGCGCCGATCAGCGCCTCCTCCATCGGACCGCGCACGCCGTCATCGGTGCGCGGACCGACATTCCAGGTGGTCGGCGCGACGATCTGGTAGTTCTTGATCTTGCCGCCTTGCACCTCGATCCAATGGCACAGTGCGCCGCGAATGGCCTCGGTGGCGCCCCATCCGCGCCCGTCCCGTTCAGTGGGCTTAATATACCATGGGTCGTTCAGCCGGAATTCGCGCAGGGCGTGTTCCGCTTGCCGGTACAGTTTCACGCCCTCATGCATCCGCGCGAAATGGCGCAGCAAGACGCTCGCCCCGCCCGCCTTGTTGTACATGTCGAGCACCAGCGGATCGTGATGCTGCCAAGGCTCGCCATGGGTTCCCCCGGCAACCATCTGCCGGGCGAGCGGGCCGGCTTCGAGGCGGCCGTTTTCGGAATGCCGCACCGCCGTCGCCCACGAATATTTCCCGTTCGGGTCCATCGTGTTCTTCTGCGTCGGCACCGTCACCCGGTCGAAGGGGTGCAGGCCGCCCGGCTCGTCATACCAGGCGTGCTTGGTGTCTTCGCGCGTATAAGCATGTTCCATGAGCTTATGGGTTTTGGTCGCGCCGTCATAAACGCCGCTCTTCATGTGCAGCGAGGCATTGCGCGTGTCGATGGTCGGTTTATTGTATTTGTCTTCATGCGGTAGATAGCCCCAACTGATGTAACGGCCATGGCCGTGGCCGTAATGCTGCAATCCGATGTCCAGGCTCATGCGCCAGAACATGCCAAGGTCGGAATTGGCGTGTTCCGGCCGCTCATTCAGCCAGACCATGAAATCGTCGTAAGACTTGATTTCCTCGTAGCGCTCCAGCGAGCAGCCGAGCCAGATCTTTTCCATCCAGTCGCGGCGGAAATATTCCAGGATCGACCAGGCGCGGGTCACGTCGGTGAGCGTCGGCGCGCACATCACGCCGCCCGGGACCATATAGCTCGAATGCGGCCATTGCCCGCCGAGCAGCGCGTAGATTTCCACCGGGCGACCTGAGATCGTCACGCCGATCTCGTAATTGGTGCCGGTGAAGGGCGCCCAGCGTCGAACGGCTTCTTCATAGAAGGGCGATTTGGAATAGTTCTTGTTCGTGTAGTCGATCATGAACAAGCCGTAGTGATGGCGCGGCAGGCTTTGCAAACTTTCGACGATCTGACCGAGATTGCGCGCCAGGATCGCATTGCGCGGCACCTGCGTTTGCCAGGCGGTATCCAGCGCCCAGGCCGCGCAGGTCAAATGCGACGCTCCGCAAATGCCGCAGGCGCGCGGCGTCACCACGAGGCCGGCTTGCGGGTCCTTGTCGCGGAGAATGACCTCAAAACCGCGGAACAGCTCGGCTTGCGTCCAGGCATTGACGACGACGCCATCCTGGATATCGACGCGCACATCGAGATCGCCTTCGACGCGGCCGACCGGGGAAATATCAAGGGTTTGCACTGCTGACATGGGACGGTCTCCCGAATAAGTTTGTTGTGCTGCTTGCGGCTTAGAGTCTTTGTTCGCGCATCATTTTTTGCGAAAACCGGTGGACCACTTTTCGCAATGATGCTTAGACGACGAAAATATCTTTCTCGGCCCAAGCGGGAGAGGCCGATTTAGCCGCCGCCGTCAGCTTGATGTAGCCCGACTTGTCGACGCCAGCCGGCATATCCTTCGGCACGCCCATGACAGTCTGGGTCTTGAACACGGTTCCCGGCATCAGCTCGAAGAACGGAAACTCCGGCTCGGTGCAGCCAAGGCATGGCATCCCCGCGCGGGTTTTCGAGGATTGCCGGTTCCACAGGATGCGGTTGCAGGGCGAATGCGTCATCGGCCCGCGGCAGCCCAGATCGTAGAACAGGCAGCCCTTGCGCTGGCCGAACTCGGTCGCCGAGACCTTATAGGCGAAATGCATGTTCCGGGTGCAGCCGGTTTGGGTAAAGCTGGTGAAGAACGTCTTGGGGCGCTGGAATTCGTCGAGGGTCAAATCGCCGCCCCGCCCGGTCGCGACGGCAACCACGATCTGTGTGATCCAGTCGGGGTGGGCTGGACATCCGGGCACGTTGATTACCGGAAGTCCGGCTTTGGACTTATAGCCGACGCCCAACGCGCCCCCAGGCGCCCGTTTCAGGAATTGCAGTCCGACGCTATCGGAAGGGTTGGGGGCCGTGGCGGGAATCCCGCCCCAGGTGGCGCAATCGCCGATTGCGACCGTATAGCTGGCCACTTTCGACAGGTCGGCAACCCAGTCCTTCATTGGCCGTCCGGCAAACCGGTTCCATTCCCCGGTGCCGTTCGGCGCGTTCACGACGGTGCCTTCGAAGACGAAAATGTCGAGCGGCATCTGTCCGGAGGTCAGCGCGTTCAACATCTTCTTTAAATTGTCGCCGAGCTCCATGCCAAGGGAGGGGTGCCAAAGAATGTTGATGCCGAAATCGGTGACGAGATCGCAGGCGCTCGGCTCCTCGGCGTTGAGGAACGACATCGTATTGCCGGAACATGCCCCGCCTTGCAGCCATAACAGATTGGCCATCGCGTCCTCCGATGTTGAGTTATTGATCGTAATCTTGTTCGTCACTCCAACAGCAAGGAGCGTGCCAATATAGGCGCTATAAAATGAGTGTTGATATTTCAGCAAAAAATTGCTGATCGTATATTGTGCGACGCAGCAAATTCACGGCAAACGTGCAAAGTAAGTTTGTAGGGCAAAGTAAGTTTCATGCTTGTTTCGATCGTGGCATTTCGCTCTGAAGGTGCGCAGCATCCGGCTTTACCCTGCGGAAGCGCGCCGGACCGTTGCCCAACCATCGTCAGCGCTGGGGTCTTGTCGTCGAGGCGATCCATAGCCCCTTCGCGACATCATTCCATCCATTACGGCCGAAGCTAATTGCGTGATTTGTGCCATACATTCATCGATGGAAAAGTTCGAAGCTCGGGCTAGTGCTGTTGCCCCTCATCAAGGAGATAAGAATGTTCCGGCTTTTGCTCGGTGCTCTAATCGCATTGGCGTTTTCGCTCCCGGTTGCAGCCCAGATTCAGCCATTCCCTGCTGATTTTCGGACCCAACAAATCCAAACAAACGCCACATCGCTGCATGTCCGCATCGGCGGCAAGGGGCCATCGGTCGTCGTCCTGCTTCACGGCTATGGCGAGACCGGCGACATGTGGGCGCCGCTCGCGGCGGAACTGGCTCGGGATCACATGGTGGTTGCGCCCGACCTGCGCGGAATGGGACTTTCATCCCGTCCCGAGGACGGCTACGACAAGAAAACGCAGGGCCAGGATATTGCCGGAGTGCTCGATGCGCTGAAAATTGAAAAGGTCGCTCTCGTCACGCACGATATCGGCAACATGGTAGGGTACGCGTTCGCCGCGCAATATCCAGGCCGCGTCACCCGTTTTGTCATCATGGACGCGCCGCTGCCAGGCGTTGGCCCATGGGACGAAATTGTGCGCAGCAGCGCCCTCTGGCACTTCTCGTTCAGAGGGCCAGACGCGGAGCGGCTTGTCGCCGGCCGCGAGCGGATTTATCTCGACCGCTTCTGGAATGAGTTTTCGGCCGATCCAAAATCATTTAGCGAAGCCTCGCGTGACCATTATGCGAAGCTTTACGCGCAACCCGGCGCGATGCATGCCGGCTTCAATCAGTTCGCCGCTTTCGATCAGGACGCTATTGATAACAAGGCTTTCGTCGCCAAGGGGAAGCTGACGATGCCGGTGCTTGCTGTCGGCGGTGAAAAATCCTTTGGCCCGACCATGGCCATCGTCATGCGGGCCGCTGCAACCGATGTCACCGAGCTGGTGATCGCGAATTCGGGTCACTGGCTGATGGAGGAACAACCGGCCGCAACCGTCGCCGCCGTGCGGACGTTTCTCGACGCCAAGCGCTAGCCGTCTGGCGCGACGCTGCGCGGCTCTTGAATCTATCGCCTCAGCGGCCGACGTTCAGTTGTCATTAAGGCCGCTTAGGTTTAAACAGCCGTGGCGGGGGGGCGCATCAAGCCTTTCCAACGGCCGCCTGATGAGCAATCGCCAATGGCGCGCTGTAGCTACGGCCGGATGCAAAGGCTTGCATGAATAGGATTATCGCACCCGTCCTCACCCTCCTGCTGATCGCGGGCGTCGGTTTTGCGCTTTACCTCTCAATCTCGGAACAGTCGGTCACCGATATCAAAGGGGTCATCGGTTCGGAAAAGGAAGAATTTTTCCGCGACCCGCGCGTAATCAAGGCGCTTGGCAACAACAATCTGCGCGTGGATTTCGTCAAGGCCGGTTCGCGCGAGATCGCCACGAAATTCGACCTCAAGCCGTATGATTTCGCCTTTCCGGCCGGTGTCCCCGCCGCCGAAAAAATCCGCATCGACCGCAAGATCGCGAAATTCTACACGCCGTTTTTCACCCCGATGACGATTGCATCCTGGAAACGCGTCGTGCAGATCCTGGAGGCCAATCAAATCGCGGCTCAGAAAGATGGCGTTTACTACATCACCGATATGCCGCGCCTGTTCGACCTCATCAAGCAACGCAAGCGTTGGAATGAGTTGGTGTCGAACGAGAGTTTCCCAGTTGGACGAAGCATTCTCATCAATTCAACGGATGCGCGCAAAAGCAATAGCGGAGCGATGTATCTCGGTTTGGCAAGCTATATCTATAATGGTTCAAATGTAGTGACGAACAATGAGCAGACCGCGCTGATCATGGCCGAGCTGATAGCGCTTTTCGCCCGGCAGGGATTTACCGGCTATTCGAGCGAAACGCCATTTGAAGACTACCTGTCGCAAGGGCCCGGCAAATCGCCGTTGGTGATGATCTACGAATCTCAGTTCCTCCATGCCAAGGCTGAGGAAGCCTCGCCGATCAGCGAGGACATGATCCTGCTCTATCCGGAGCCAACCGTCTTCACCAAGCACGTGCTCGTGCCGCTCAGCCCCGGCGGCGAGCGCCTCGGCGAAGCGCTGATGACCGATCCGGAGTTGAAACGGCTTGCCATCGAGCACGGTTTCCGCAATGACGACCGCGCGGGCTTCAAGGCTTTCGTCAATCGGCATAGCCTCGCGGTGCCGGACGAGATCGTCAACGTCGTCGAAGTGCCCAGTTACGAAGTCCTCGAACGCATGATCGTCCAAATCGAAGCCAGCTATCAGGGTGGCCAACTCAATGTCCCAACCGACAACAACTGACACATCCGCCATGACCGCCATCGTGCTGACGCCGCCGGAGCCGGTCGCGCCGATCTCGACGAAGCAGGCGGACGGCTCGGTCAAGCTGGAGCCCGCGCAGGCTGGCGATCTGAACGCCAAGATCGAGGCTTTCGTGAAGGAGATCGTCGATACGCCCGCCAACACCGATGCATTTCAGGACAAGGTGAACCGAGTGCATCAGATGGGCAATGCCGACATCCGCGCGGCCGCCTCGATCTCGAACCGGCTCTTGCAGCGGCCGATGCACGCGCTCGATACGCTGGACAAGACCTCGACCGTCGGCAAGGCGCTGATCGATCTGCGCCAGCAAATCGACGACCTCAATCCGAAAAATTACGGCGATCTGCTGTCGCCGAAAAAGCTGTTCGGCATCATCCCGGCCGGCGACAAGCTGCGCGACTATTTCGACCGCTATCAGTCCGCGCAGAGCCACCTCAGCGCCATCATCCAATCGCTGCTCGACGGGCAGGACGAGCTGATGAAGGACAATGCCGCGATCGAGGAAGAAAAGCGCAACGCCTGGGCGTTGATGAAAAAGCTCGAACAATATGTGTTCATGGGCAAGGAGCTGGACGGCGCGCTGGAGCAGCGGCTGGCCGCCATCGAGGCGCAGGACCCCCAGAAGGCTAAGGCCGTACGGGAGGAGATGCAGTTCTATGTGCGCCAAAAAGTGCAGGACCTGCTCACGCAGCTCGCGGTGACCATGCAGGGCTATCTGGCCATCGACATGATCCGCAAGAACAATATGGAACTCATCAAGGGCGTGGACCGCGCGACGACGACCACGGTCTCGGCCCTGCGCACCGCCGTTCTCGTGGCGCAGGCGCTCGCCAATCAAAAGCTGGTGCTGGATCAGATCACCGCGCTCAACAAGACCACCGGCAGCCTGATCGAGCACACGGCCGAGCAGCTCAAGCAGCAAGGCGCGGCGACGCATGAACAGGCGGCCTCGGCGGCGATCAGCGTCGAGACGCTGCAGCGCGCCTTCCGCAACATCTATGAGGCGATGGACGCGCTTGACAGCTACAAGCTCAAGGCGCTCGGAACGATGAAGCAGACGGTGGATGCGCTGAGCTCGGAAGTCGAGAAGGCCAAGACCTATCTCGACCGGACGCGCGGCGAGGAAGCGCGTGCGGCGATAGGGGATCCCGCGAGCGGGGTGTCCATTTAGAGCGGCGCAACCCCGAGCAGAATGACCCGGTCGATCCCCGGTGTCGTTCCGGACGGCCGGCAGGCCGAGCCGGGACCTACGGGAGCCTCATTACGCGGGGAGTAAGGTTATTGGACCCCGGATAAGCGCTTAGCGCTTTCCGGGGCGACAATTTCGGGGCATCCGCGCTGTGTCGCAAAGATGCCGTTGAAAAGGATAAAGGCGCGCCTCGAGCGCCAGCAGCACCGGAGGGGCAAGGATGAATCGGTGGATCGGCCTGACCGTCGCCGCGTTGCTCGCCATCGCGCTGACAGCGTGCGGCGACGGCCGCGACAAGGAACTGACCGTCCTCGCCGGCTCCGAGCTGAAGGACATCGAACCGCTGCTGCCGGACATCGAGCGGGCAACGGGCGTGCGCCTCAAGCTGTCCTATACCGGCACGCTCGACGGGGCCGAGAAAATCATAGGCGGCGATGCGTCCGACGCCGCCTGGTTCTCGCACAATAAATATCTGACGCTCCTGGAGGGCGCGTCGCGCAAGATCCTGGCGCAGGAAAAGACCATGCTGTCGCCGGTCATCCTGGGCGTGAAGGAAAGCGCCGCGCGGCGCTGGGGCTGGCTCGACAAGCCGCCATCCTGGCGCGACATCGCACAGAAGTCGGCGGCCGGCGAATTGCGGTTCGCGATGACCAATCCGGCGACGTCGAACACCGGCTTCTCCGCGCTTGTCGCTGTCACCGTCGCCTTTGCCGGACGCGGCGACGCCATCACCGAGGCCGACATCCAGAATTCCGTCATTACGGACTTCTTCAAGGGCCAGCAGCTAACATCGGGCAGTTCCGGCTGGCTTGCCGAGGCGTTCCTTGCTAGCCAAGACCAGCTCAACGGCATCGTCAATTATGAATCGGTGCTGATGCAGCTCAATGCGGCGGGCGGGCTGAAAGAGCGGCTCACGTTGATCTATCCCTCCGAAGGCGTCATCAGCGCCGACTACCCGCTCATGCTGCTGAACGAGCAGAAGCGCGAAGCCTTCACGAAACTTGTCGACTATTTGCGCAAGCCCGAAGTTCAGACCCGCATCATGACCGAAACCCAGCGCCGCCCCATCGTGCCGCAGGTAAAGGCGAGCGCGGCCTTCGGCGACCGGCTGCTTGTGGAGCTGCCCTTTCCCGACCGTCTGGAAATCGTCGACCGGATTTTGTTTGCCTATCTCGACCGGCATCAGCGCCCGGCGCATGTCTATTTCGTGCTCGATGTCAGCGGCTCGATGCAGGGTGAGCGGATCGAATCGCTGCGCCAGGCGATGACCAACCTCACCGGCCAGGACCGCTCGCTGACCGGCCAGTTCGCCCGCTTCCGTAGCCGCGAGAAGGTGACGGTCATCACCTTCAGCAGCCGGGTCAACGATGTGCGCGCCTTCGAGATCACCGGGCCGGTGGAAAAGTCCGCTGCCATCGCCGATCTGCGCGCGCTGATCGCCGGTTTGCAAACGGATGGCGGGACGGCGATCTATTCTGCGCTCGAGCGCGCCTATGACATTGCCAAGCAGGACCGCGCCGCCGACGCTGACCGCTTTTACTCCGTTGTTCTCTTGACGGATGGGGAGAACAATCAGGGCATCACCGCTGGCCAGTTTGACCAACTCTACCGCGCGATGCGGCCCGAGAACCAAGCCATGAAAATTTTTCCAATCGTGTTCGGTTCGGCCAACGACACTGAAATGAAAACGCTCGCCGAACTCTCCGGCGGACGCGTCTTCGACGGCAAGACATCCCTCGCCCAGGCCTTCAAAGCCATTCGCGGATATCAATAGGATGGGACGCGCGATCTGGCTTTTCATCTACGGGCTGCCGAACATTCTTGGCGCCTCGCTGGCGCTCGCCGGCTTGGCGCTGCTGTTTGGCGGGGTCATCAAAAGCTATTGGCCGCTGATCGTTTTCGGCCTTTACGGCATCGGCTACCTCGTCGCGCCGCGTCCGCAAGGCTTGACGCTCGGGCTGGAGCAAGCCTGGGACGAGGCGGAGCTGCGCGCCAAGCTGGCCGAACTGTCAGCGCTGGCCAAGCGCACGCTGCCAGAGAACGCGGCGCAGGCGGTGAAGCGGATCGAGCAGTCCGTGGCCGATATTTTGTCCCAATCGGAGGCCATCGGCGGGCAGCCCTTCCAGCTCCAGATCGTCCGCCAGACGGTCAACAGCTACCTGCCGACCGTACTCGAGACCTACGCCAAACTGCCCTCGGCCTTCGCCAGGCTTCACCCCGTGCGCGACGGCAAGACCGCCGAGCAACTGCTCGGCGAGCAGCTCGGCCTCATCGAAGGCGAGCTGAAAACCATCCTCGTCGATCTGTCCAAGAACGACGCGCAGGCGCTGATCGTGCACGGGGAGTTTCTGAAGAAGAAGCTGGAAAGCGGCGCGACCGATTTTCTGAGCGCGGCGAGTTAGGGCATGATTGTTTGAATTTGGACCGTCTGGCGCTTCCGCGCAATGCCCCTATTTTTGTCATTCCCGCGAAAGCGGGAATCCATTAATCAGCTGAATCTCGGTAAAAAAGCTGGATCCCCGCTTTCGCGGGGATGACAAATGCGGTGATTGCGCCAACTGATTGCATTCAACCAGGTTGCTTTAGGCTCAAGCTAGCTTGGATTGTTGCGTGGCCGGGAGTCCAGCGCGTCTACCCCTTCACCCAAATCTCCACCCGCCGGTTTTTGCTCCGGCCGTCTTCCGTGGTATTGCAATCGACGGGCATCATCTCGCCATAAGCCTTCACGACGATTTTCGCCGGGTCGATGGTGCTTCCCGCCGCTGCGACGAGCGCGTCACGCACCGCTGTCGCCCGGGCAAGGGAGACGGTGGTGTTGGTCAAAAGCGGACCGGATGAGTCGGTAAAGCCGATCAGAATGATTTGCTTGCCGCGCATTTCATCGGTCTGCAAATAGCGGGCAAGGCGTGGCAGGTCTTGCTTGGCCTTCAGCTCAAGTTCGCCGGAATTCTTCTCGAAGCGGTAGGTCACCGACATCCGCCTTGCGCCCTGAAGCAGCGTGACGAGATCCTTCATCAAGACCATGTCGAAATCTTCCGGCTTGGCGGTCAGCGCCAGCGCGACCCGCTCCGCCTGCGCGCCGAAGGGCAGATAGTCAATCGACTGATTGATGAAGCCGGCGTCGACCACGGCTTGCTGGGCGGCATCGGACAAGGCGAATTGGAGCAGCGATTTCGCCGCCGGCGACTTCATTTTGTCGGTGGTGTAATAGTATAGACGGCGCGCGAGCGGATATTCCTCGGTCTTGACCGCGAATTCCGACGCGGGCGAGGTCATCCCGCAAGCGCTTTTGATCGCAAGCGCTTTGGTGTTGCGCAGATAGGCAAAGCCGATGAAGCCGATGCCGTCGGGATCGCGCGCGACGCTGTCGGAAAGCTCGACGGAGGATTCGAAGCGGCTGGCGGTTTCGGCGATCTTCACCTTGTAGGGTTTCAGGACAAGCGTGTCGAAGGTGTCGAAGGTCCCGGATTTGTTGTCCCGCGCATAGACCTTGATCGGGCCTGGCGCGCGGCCCAATTGCGCCCAATCCGTGATCTGCCCGGCGAAGATTTTCGCCACCTGCTCAAGCGGGAGTTCGCCAACCGGGTTGGACGGGGCGACGACGACAAGCAGTCCGTCAAGCGCAAGCACATGCGGCTGCGCAGCGTACCCGGCGTCGGTCAGTCCTTTAAGCTCCTCCGGCTTGATCGGCCGGGAGGACGCGCCGATTTCGGCGGCTCCGCTCGCAAGGCCGGGCACCGACGTTCCCGAGCCGTGGGATCGCAGGTCGATCGCGGCAAACTTCCGCCCGTCGCCCTCGAACAATTCCATGCCGACTTCCTCGGCGCTGGCGCCAAGGCGTTTTTCGACGCGGAGCTGTTTGCTCGCGGCATAGGCCTCGATAATCGCGGGGGTGAGCGCTTCGCCGATCGTATTGGAGCCGTGAATACCGAAGGCACCACTCGGGCGCAGCTTGGCGCAACCGGGGCCGGTGCAGTCGAAGCGTTCCGCCTCGACCATCATAATGCCGAATTTGGGAGAGGTGAGAATGGCGGAATTGCCGTCCGTCGACAAAAGGTCGCCGTTGAGGACGATATCGCCGCCGCGCAGGCGCAGCTCTACCGGTTCGGCAAAAACCATGGACGCGCCCGCGGCAAACAAGCCAAGCCCGAGCAAAATTTGGATCATTGTCAGTCGCATCGCGCCAGCATTCCTCGCGGTATCAGTTTTTGATGACGATTTCGGGGACGGTCTTATGGTTGAACCGGTCGAGCCCCGAGAGGGTGATCGAACAGTCCAACGAGGAGAATCTTCTGAAGGAGCGTTTCGCCGGCGCGTTGCGGTCGAGCAGCACCGCCTCATATTCCACATCGGAGTAAAGGCCCGTGCCGCAGGTTTCCAAGTCCCGCCCCGCTTGCGCCGCCCGGCTCTCATAGTCGAGCGCCATATTGATCACGCCGCTCTTCTGGCCCGGCTGGTTCCAGAAGGTGTAAACCTCCAGCTTGGAGCCATTCTCCGTTCCGCCGCTAATCGTGCTCATGAAGCCGTGGCCGCGCTTTTGCGAGCCAAGCTTGCCGAGCGCCTCGGCCTCGGATGACGGCGCGCCGGCCCAAACATGTTCCGGAGACTGCGGCTTGGCGGCATATTCGAAGGCGTGCAAATCGAGGTTGACGGGAGCGGACCAGAGCACGGCGATCTTGATGACCTTGTTCAGATCGAGCGCCACCGCCTTTTTCGAATCGGAGCTGCCGTCGGCGAAAACAAAATCGACGGGCACACCATCGCCCGCAATACAGTCCAGCACGAAGTCGAGCCGGCCGTTTTCGTCCACCGGTCGGATGAATTCCATTCCGGCATATTTGATGCGGACGATCTCGAATTTGCGGCATGGGGAGTCGATGATGATTTCCGTCCGCCCGGCCCGTAACGGCACGAGATCGATGCGAGGCGCGGGGCAGGATGGCACGGCGTTCTGGGCAGGCGTCAAGGCCGCCGACGCTTCCGGCACCACCCAGTTACGGGATTTCGCCTGGGCGATCGCCGCACCCGATGTCAGTGGATTGCCCACAGGCAAAGTGGACGTTTGCGCGCTTACGCCCGCAAGCGCCAAGATGCCGAAAATCAGCAATCCCGCCACGCGACCCGCCCGTCTTCAAGCTGCAACGGATAGTCCCCGAGGCCGATCTATACACGATTTATTAACAGGCGTATGAAACAGCTTTTATGCCGCAGCGGCAATGCCCTATCGCCACCGCCGCTACGCCCTTGCCCGCACCGAGAGGGGCACGTCCACGCCGGGCAGCGTCCGGCCGTCGCCATTCGGCTCGCCGGCAGCGACGCGCAGCGGCAGCAAGCCGCCCCAAATCGGCAAAGCGTAGTCTTCCTCATCGTCGACGGGCGGGCCGGAGCGCGATTTCAGCGATGCCGCCTCGATCTCGACCCGCAAGACCGCCGTCGCCCGCAGTTCCTTGTCCAGCATCGGGCGCGACTCCGCCCAGCGCCCCGGCAGCAAATGATCCGTCACCGCCGCGAGCGCCGCTTCCGCCTCCTCCGGCTCGGTCACCAAACGCGCGTGGCCATGGATCATCACCGAACGGTAGTTCATCGAGCAATGGAAGGCCGAGCGGGCGACGACGATCGCGTCCGTGAGCGTCACCGTCATGCAAATCGGCACGCCGGGTCCCATCGTCTTGGCGAAGCGGGCGGCCTTTGCCCCGTGCAAATAGAGCTGGCCGTCGTTTCGTCCATAAATCATAGGAATGACAACCGGGCGGTCCCCCTCCATGAAGCCGACATGCGCGATAAGCGCCTCGTCCAAGACGGCGTGGATGGCCGCCTCGTCATAGCTGGCGCGATCCGGGCGGCGCACTTTGTTGAGCGGACCGATTGCGAACTGGCTCATGGATCATCTCCAAATGGGGTCACGTTGACGCGCAATATGCTGTAAGCTGGCCTCAACGAAAAGGACCGGTTTACGCATTTTGAGGGGACCAGTTTGACGAACCTGCTCTCCGGCCTGTTGGACCTGTCGCGTGCGGCGGCGGCGCCCCTGCATCTGCAAATCAGCGAGCAGATCAAAAGCGCCGTCCTGAGCGGCAAACTTCCCGCGCAGCTTCGATTGCCGTCCAGCCGGGACATGGCCGCCGGGCTGGGGATCAGTCGCAATACGGTGCTGACCGCGCTCGATCAGCTCAAGGCGGAGGGCTATCTGGAGACCGTGCCGGGGTCGGGCACGCGCATCGCCGCCCTGTCGCGGCCCGAGTTCGAACGCGCGAAGCCGAACAGCGGAAAACCGGCTCCAATCAACCACCGGCTTGCCCCGCATTGGGACGAGCCGCTCGCGGCCTATCAGCCAGTTTCGCTTCAAACGCCGCGCCCCTTCCAGCCCGGCATTCCCGATCTGAGCTCGTTCCCGAACGAAATTTGGAGCGCCGCGCTGCGCCGGGCGGCCCGCCATCCCGATGCGGACAGCGCGGGCTACGCCCAGATGTCCGGCCATCAGCGTTTCCGCGAGGCGCTCCGCCAGCATCTTGCCGAAGCCAGAGGCGTGATCGCCGAGCCGGAGCAGATCATCGTCACCTCCTCGGCGCGCGGCGGCCTCAGCCTTATCGCAAGCGCCCTGCTCTCGCCCGGCGAGGAGACCTGGATCGAGGAGCCGGGCTTCCGCAGCGCCAAGGCGATCTTCAGCGCGCATGGCGGCAGGCTCGTGCCCATCCCGGTCGATGCGCGGGGCATCGACCCGGCGCGCGCGCCGCTGAGCGGCAAGCCGCGCCTCATTTACACAACGCCGTCGCATCAATATCCCACCGGCGCGCTGATGACGCTGGCGCGTCGTTTGGACCTGCTAGATCGCGCCAGCCGCGAGGGCGCCTACATTATCGAAGACGATTACGACAGCGAGTTCCAATATCGCGGCCGTCCGATCGCGGCGCTGCAAGGGCTCGACAGCCGGGAATGCGTGCTCTATCTCGGCAGCTTTTCGAAAAGCCTGATACCCGCGCTTCGCGTCGGCTTCATCGTCGTCCCGCCAGGGCTCGCCGAGGGATTTGCCAAGGTGCATCGGCATACGGGGCAATTCGTGCCGCCCGTCATCCAGCTCGCGCTTGCCGATTTCCTTGAACGCGGCCATTACGCGGCTCATGTCAGGCGGATGCGATCGGTTTATGCTGGCAGACTGGAGGCGTTTTGCGAGGGGATCGCCAGGCACTCGGGCGAAGCGCTGATTGCAGCCATGCCCGACGGCGGCTTGCAAACGGTCGTGACCAGCGGTGATGGAATCAGTGACGCGGCGCTCGCCGAGCTGTTGGCCAAGGCAGATGTGCAGTGCCAGCCGCTGGCCGAGTTTCACATGCGGCCAGCCAAGGCCGCCCATCGCGGCGTGTTGATGGGCTTTGCGGCCTGGAGCGAGGAAGACGCGGCCAAGGCGCAGGCGCGTCTCGCCCGGCTTTACCGATGATGCGTCGCCGGCGCCGCCATCCCGCATTGCAGCTTTGTGAACGGCCTCGAGAAAGGCCATTGGCGGCAATATCCAGGCCGCCGCAACAGCCGCGCCACCGCCGCGTAAGCTTGGCGGGGCAATATCTGTTTTATAGTTCAGCGGTGCCAAAAGGCACATACGGCGGAGGCGGCGAGAATGACCACGGAAAACGGGTCCGCCGGGCGGCGGTTCATACCGCTCGCGCTCGGCCTTGGGGTGATGATCGTAGCCGGTCGGAGCCAAGTCCATCCAGCGTCGGCGAAGGCCGTATCGGGGCTTGTGCGCTGTGAGATCGAGTTCACGGCATCAAGCGGCGGGGTCGAATTTCAAGGGGCGGTGTTCGCCAATGCCGAGGTTGAGGGGCGCTATCAGCTACAGGTGGGCAAGATCGGCGGTGGCCGCTCCAATATCAATCAAGGCGGCGCGTTTAAAGCCGGTCCGGACGCCCCCGCAAGGCTAGGAAAGGTCACGCTCGGCGGCGATGGCGGCTCCTATTCCGCAAAGCTTAAAGTGATGTGGGATGGCGAGGCGATTGAATGCGAAAAGACCGTCGTGGGTGGACCGCCTAAGCGGGTTTAGTCGTCGCAGGCCGGGCTTGATCGCACTTAGACGCGATCAGCTCGCCCATCCTTGCAGACAGGACCGCCCGCCTCGACGATCCAACATCAAACGATGACTGCCGGCCTATTGCGATTGCGGAACTTGCGGTCCACTCGGGGCGCTTGGCGCAGGCGGGACGAGGGGGGCAAGCTTGGGTAGCGCGCTGCCATCACCACCTGCCGGGGCGCTCGGCTGCCCGCCCGGTCCGGTGATGATGGAGGCCGGTCCCGAACTGTTGCTCGCCAAGACCGCCAGTAGGAGGCTGGTCGCGAAAAATGCCGCAGCAAGAACCGCCGTCATTCGCGTCAGCAGATTGGCTGCGCCGCGACCGCTCATCAAGCCGCCACCGCCGCCGCCAATGCCAAGCGCGCCGCCTTCGGACCGTTGCACGAGCACAATGCCGACAAGCGCCGCCGCAATCATAATATGGAGAACCAGAACGACCGTCGTCATGTGACTATTTCTATCCGCGATTTTGAGGCGGTGTACCGCATTTCATTAGCTATAGCTAGAAATTAGGCTCGCGCTTGGGTTTTTCCAGCCTTGAGCGCAATTCGAGGCCGCGCATGAGCGCAGCTTGCCTATCGGACGGGAGCCGCCTTGGCCGGGCCGGCTTGCACGGCGCTTGCATTGGTCGGACGTGACGGCGGCGATTTCACGATCTCAGTTGAATTGGCGGCTTTCGCGCGCGGCTCCGCAACTGGTGCGGTGGAGGCTTTCACCGCTCCAGGCGCTTTGCGTTCTGGGAGTGGCGGAACCGGTCCGCCAGACGCGGCGTTCGCGCTGGTGTCATCGTCGTCATCCTCGTCTTTTTCCTCCGGCTCGATCGCGGCGACGATCTTCTCGCAGCGGAATTTCAACTGCTCGTAGACATCGAGATAGCGTTTAAGCTGATCGAGGTCCGCGACCGTCAGATGCGCCTTCGCCCAATCCGCGCCTTTGGCGAAATATCGGTCCATTCCGAGCACCGTTAGTGCCTGGCGCTCGGTTTGCAAGCGCTTGCAGGCGTCCTCGTCGAGCGGATTGGCGGCCGCCGTGGTCATGGCAAGCACGAGGCCGGCCAGGAAAACATAAGAAAACCGCAGGAGCGGACGCAAAAGCATATGAACACCTAAAATCTATTCCAAATCCCGCGCCAAAGAGCGGAACCGTTCCCCTCACGCGCTCAGGCCGGCGACAGCCGCAATAATCCCTAAAAAATCGTCGGCCTTAAGGCTAGCCCCGCCCACGAGAGCGCCGTTCACGCCCGCGATCGCCAGCAGTTCCCCGGCATTGTCTGGTTTTACCGATCCGCCGTAAAGAATTCGCGTTGTCCCGGCCATAGCCGAGCCCGAAAGGCGCGTCAACTCGGCGCGGATGAAATGATGCACCTCGGCGATGTCGGCCGCCGTCGGCGTGAGGCCGGTGCCGATCGCCCAGACTGGCTCATAGGCGATGACGCAATTGGCGGCCGTCGCGCCCTCCGGCAGCGAGCCTTGCAATTGTCGCCCGATCACGGCGAGCGTCAGGCCAAGCCTGCGTTCGCCCGCGGTTTCACCCACGCAAATGATCGCCTGGAGACCCGCGCCGTGCACCGCTTGCGCTTTCTCGCGCACATCCTGGTCACGCTCGCCATGCATGGCGCGGCGTTCGGAATGGCCGACAATGACCGCCCGTGCGCCAGCATCGGCAAGCATCGGGGCGGACAGATCGCCGGTAAACGCGCCCGACGGCTTGACATGGCAGTCCTGCGCGCCGACGGTAATCGGCGTGTTCCGCAAAAGCCCCAAGGCGGCGGCGATCAGCGTTGCCGGCGGACACACCATGATGTCCACCGCGCCGCTCAATTCGCGGGCCGCGGCGCCTTCGCGCAGCCTTTCGACTTCGGCGAGCGAGGCCGTTATCCCGTTCATTTTCCAGTTGCCGGCAATGAGCGGCTTGATATCTGCCATTGATTTCCCCGCCTTCGGCCTTGACTTTATGTTCGCCGCAGACTTGATCTAAACCAAGCGAATTTTCCTGCAAGCGCTGGTGGCTGGCGCCGCTTACTGGTCATCCGGCGAATAAGATCGCTGCTCAAGCTTGCCCCAAACCATGGTGGAAACGAAACAAAGATGTTGGACGCTCTCAGAAAAAGCGCGGGAAGCTGGTTCGTCAAGGCGTTGCTCGGCCTTCTGGTCATCAGTTTTGCGATTTGGGGCGTCGGCGATATTTTTCGCGGCGGTGCGCAGAGCACCGTCGCCGAGGTCGGGGGCCGGAAAATCTCGCCGCAAGAGTTCCAACGCGACTATCAGAACCAAATCGGAATGGCCAGCAATCAGCTCGGCCGCCAATTGACCAGCGCCGAAGCGCGCACCTATGGGCTTGGCCAACGCGTGCTGGAAAATCTGATCGGCACGACCGCGATCGACATCCATGCCGACACGCTCGCTCTCGGCATTTCCGATGCGGCCGTCGCCAGCGCCATCCAAAGCGAGCGGTCCTTTCAAGGCGCCAATGGCGCGTTCGATCCGCAGCGTTTTCAGGAAGTTTTGCGCAATGTCGGCATGAACGAGCCGGGCTTTGTCGCCTTGCAGCGCGAGGAGATGATCCGCCGCCAGATCGTCGGCGCGCTCAGTCGGGGCGCTTTCGTCTCCAAAACGTTGCTCGACGCGTCAAACAATTTTCGCAATGACGAGCGGGTGCTGAAATTTTTCGTGCTGCCACCGAGCGTGGCCGGCGAGGTTGCCGCTCCCGAGGACGCCGCGCTGAAAACCTATTACGAGGAGCGCAAGGCCGGCTTCAAAGCGCCCGAATATCGCAAGATCGGCATCCTCTCGCTGACGCCCGACGCGATCAAGGACACAATTGCGGTGACGGATGAAGAGGTTAAGGAGTCCTACGAGGCGACCAAGGCGACTTACGGCACGCCGGAGCGCCGCACCATCGAAAAGCTCGTTTTCAAAGACATGGCCGCCGCCCGCGAAGGCGCCGCAAAGCTGGCCGGCGGGATGGATTTCCTGGCGCTCGGCAAGGAGCTGGGGCTGAAAGACAGCGATATCGCGCTCGGCACTTTCTCCAAGGCGCAACTCGCGGACCGCAAGATCGCCGATGCCGCGTTCGCCGTCGAAAAGGACAAGCCGAGCGAGCCGGTGGACAGCTTCGCCTCGGTCATCGTGCGCGTCACCGATATCGTGCCGGGGACGCAAAAGGGCTTCGAGGAGGTCAAGGATCAGGTCCGTGACGCGCTGGCCAAGAGCCGCGCCAGCGCCGAGATCGCCAAACTCTACGACGCCATCGAGGATGAGCGCGCGAATGGGGCCAAGGTCGCCGAGGCCGCCAAGAAGCTGAACCTGAAATATGACGAACGCGTCATCGACGCGCGCGGTCTCGGCCCGGACAGCCAACCAGATAGCTTGGTCTCCGCCAACCGCGATGCGCTGCGCATCGCCTTCGAGAGCGATGTCGGGGTGGAGAATAATCCGGTGACGGTCGGCGATGGCTATTTGTTCCTCGATGTTGAGGAAATCACGCCCGAGCGGCGAAAGAGCTTCGAGGAAGTCAGCGAGGCGGTAAAGACCGCCTGGCTTCAGGACGAGAGCCGCAAGCGCGTGCGCGCCAAGGCGGATGAGCTGGTGGAAAAGGGCCGGGCCGGGACGAGCATCGAGACGCTGGCCGAGCCGCTCGGCGCCAAGGTCGAAACCACACCGCCGCTGAAGCGCGAGGCCGCGCCGCAAGGCCTACCGCGCACCGCGATCCCTTTGGCCTTCACCTTGCCGCAGGACGGTCTCGGCACGGTGCAGATGCCGGACCGCGTCAGCCAGGCCATTCTCCAGGTCGTCGAAATCAAACCCGCGCCTGCGCTTGACGAGAAACAGGCCGAGGCGCTGGGTGAGGAACTCCGGCGCGGCGTCGGTGTGGATATTCTGACGCAATATGTCGGCGGTCTGCAAAAGAGCTATGGCGTTCAGGTCAACCCGGGCGCTATATCGTCCCTCATCGGACAATAGCTCACAAGAAAGCGCGTCGTTTTGGGCCGCGCTCCCTCCCAAGGCGCTTCCATGCGGCTCTATCCCGGTTTCGACGAATTCGCCGAGAAGTATAACCAGGGTGAGCCGCAGGCCGTTTGGACGCGGCTGATCGCCGATCTGGAAACGCCCGTCTCCGCCATGCTCAAGCTCGGCGCGGACCGGCCGATGAGCTTCCTATTGGAGTCGGTCGAGGGCGGCGCGGTGCGCGGGCGCTATTCGGTGCTCGGCTTCGATCCCGACATCATCTGGCGCGCGCATGGCGACGAGCCGGAAATCAACCGCGCGCCGGGCAAGTCGCTGAAAAAGTTTACCAAATGCAAAGGCGGCACCCTCGCCTCGCTGCGCGACCTCCTGGCCGAATCCCGCATGGACCTGCCCGCCAGCCTGCCGCCCATGGCGCTCGGCGTGTTCGGCTATATGGGCTACGACACGGTGCGGCTGATCGAGCGCCTGCCCGAGCCCAATCCTGACCCCATCGGCATTCCCGACGCGGTGCTGATCCGCCCGACGCTGATGGCGATCTTCGACAATGTGAAGGACGAGATTTTCCTCGTCACCCCCGTCCGCCCGCAAAAGCGCGTCGCGGCGAAGACGGCCTATTCCCGCGCGATGGACCGCCTCGCCTTGGCCGTCGACGCGCTCGACGCTCCGCTCAGCCACGCGCCCGCGCCCAATGGGGCGAGCCTGGATTTTCCGCAATCGGCCTCCAACACCACGCCCCGGCAATATGAGGCGATGGTGAAGAAGGCGA
>JANNOQ010000107.1:0-112264 GCA_031399085.1 Rhodomicrobium sp. | reverse complement strand
GGAGATGATCGACATCGCGGTGCGGACGCGTCCGCATGCCGCGTGCCTTGTGCCCGAGCGCCGAGCCGAGCGGACCACCGAAGGCGGCCTCGACGCCGCCGGCGGGCGCGTCGAGCTGGGCCCCCGGATCGCGGCGCTGCGCGACGCCGGTATCCGGGTGTCGTTGTTCATCGCCGCCGATCCCAGGCAGATCGAGACGGCGGCGGCGCTTCGCGCGCCGGTCATCGAGATCCACACCGGCGCCTGGTGTCACGCGCTGTTCGACGGGGACAAGGCCGCGGCGGATGCCGAGTGGCGGCGTATCCGCGACGGTGCGAAACTGGCGAGGAGCCTCGGCCTTGAAGTGCATGCCGGGCACGGCCTCGACTATGCCAGTGCCGAAGCGATTTCGTCCTTGCCCGAGATCGCCGAACTCAACATCGGGCATTTCCTCATCGGGGAGGCGGTGTTCACGAGTCTCGCTGCGAGCGTCAAGGTCATGCGCGCCGCGATGGACCGTGGCCGCGCCAAGGCTGTCGTATGATTTTAGGTCTCGGCTCCGACATCACCGACGTTCGCCGCGTCGCCAAGGTGATGGAGCGGCATGGCGATCGTTTTCTCATGCGGGTGTTCACCGACATCGAGCGCGCGAAAGCCGAACGCCGCAAGAACCGCGCCGAGACCTACGCAAAACGTTTCGCCGCCAAGGAAGCCTGCGCCAAGGCACTTGGCACCGGCCTCAGCGGCGGCGTGTTCTGGCGCGACATGGGCGTTCTTAATTTAGCGTCGGGCAAGCCGACGATGCGATTGACGGGCGGGGCAGCAAAACGCCTCGCCGCATTGACGCCCGAGGGGTATGACAGCAAGATCGATGTGTCCCTTTCAGATGACTTTCCGCTGGCGCAGGCCATTGTCATCATTTCGGCAGTGCCGAAATAAGCCCGCCGCATCGCTTTTCATTTGCACCCGTGTCAATGCAGGCTTATTTGCCTTTGACTATGGGTGCTATTATGCCGATGAGCGTTTTAGAGCGGGAATGGATTCGATGAGCAGCGAGGCGAATGTGAAGGACAAAGACGCCGAAGGCGGCGGCCTGCTGGATACGCTTCGCGTCGTCTTTCACGCGCTGGTTCTGGCGCTGATCGTTCGCGTTTTCCTCTACCAGCCGTTCAATATTCCCTCCGGCTCGATGATCCCGACCTTGCTCATCGGGGATTATCTGTTCGTGTCCAAATTCAGCTACGGCTACACCAAATATTCGCTGCCCTGGAGCCCGAATCTGTTCGATGGCCGCATTCTCGGCTCGGAGCCCGAACGCGGCGATGTGAGCGTCTTCAAGCTGCCACGCGACAATGAGACAGATTACATCAAGCGTGTCATCGGCCTGCCGGGAGACCGCGTCCAGATGATCCGCGGCATTCTGCACATTAACGGGACCGCTGTGCCACGCGAGCGGATCGCCGACTTCAGCGGCCCCGCCTCCACGTGCAATTCCCGCCGCCAGGAGACCATCCAGGTCCCGCGCTATGTCGAGACCCTGCCGAATGGCGTGCGCTACGAGACGCTGGATTGCACAGCCGGCGGCGATGGCGACGATACCGCCATTTTCGAAGTGCCGGCAGGCCATTATTTCATGATGGGCGACAACCGCGACAACTCCACCGACAGCCGCTATGCCTCCTATTCAGGCGTCGGCTTCGTGCCCTATGACAACCTGATCGGCCGGGCCGACATCATTTTCTTCTCTGTGGATGAGGCCGCGAGCCTGTTTGCGCCGTGGCGCTGGCCGGTCGAAATCCGCTGGTCGCGCTTCCTCGATCTCATAGACTGATTTCCGTGGCGACCCGCCCCGACCTGAAACAGCTCCAGGAGCGCGTCGGCTACCGGTTCCGTAACAAAATGGTACTGAATGAGGCGTTGACCCACGCCAGCGCCGCTTATGGCCACAAAGGCGTCGCCGATTACGAGCGGCTCGAATTTCTCGGCGACCGCGTGCTGGGACTTGCCGTTGCCGAGCATTTGTTTCACGCCTACCCCAGCGCCGCCGAAGGGGATTTGGCCCGCCGCTTCAACAGCCTGGTGCGTAAGGAAACCTGCGCTGACGTGGCCGAGCAATTGGAGCTGGGTCTCTATATTAAACTTGGCGACAGCGAGGCGCTGGCGGGCGGCCGGCGCAAACGCACCATCCTCGCCGATAGCTGCGAGGCGCTGCTTGGGGCGATCTATCTCGATGGCGGCTGGGAGCCGGTCAAGACCGTCATTGTGAGATTTTGGGCGGCGCGAGCCGCCGAGGCCGAAATGGTCCCGCTCGACGCCAAGACGGCGCTGCAGGAATGGGTGCAGGGCCGGGGCGAGACCAAACTGCCGCGCTATGTCAAAATTGCCAGTTCTGGGCCGGACCACGCGCCGAACTTCATTTACGAGGTTCGGGTGGAAGGGTTGGAGCCGGCGCCCGGTAAAGGCGCTTCGCGCCGCGCGGCCGAACAGGCAGCGGCGGCGGCGATGCTGACGCGCGAAGGCGTTTGGGACGTGGCGCCATGAGTGCCGACAGCGTAAGCAAACCAGCCAGCGAGACGCGCTGCGGCTTCGTCGGCGTCATCGGCGCGCCCAATGCCGGCAAATCCACGCTCACCAACGCGCTGGTCGGCGTCAAGGTCTCCATTGTCTCGCATAAGGTGCAAACGACCCGCGCGCAAATCCGCGGCATCGCCCTGCATGGCGCCAGCCAGATCATCCTGGTCGACACGCCCGGCATTTTCCGCCCGAAGCGCCGGCTCGACCGCGCCATGGTAGAGGCGGCTTGGGGCGGCGCGCGCGAGGCGGACGCTGTCGTGCTCATGGTCGACGCCGCCAAGGGCATCGACGAGGAGGCCGAGGCAATCCTGGAAGGCTCCAAACAGCTTAAGATGCCGGTGTCCTTGGTGCTCAACAAGGTGGATCGCATCGAGCGCGACGACCGGCCAAAGCTGTTCAAGCTCGCCGAAAAAGGCTCCGAATATGGCCGTTTCGACCGGACCTTCATGATTTCTGCCGAGACTGGCGACGGCGTCGTCGACTTGAAGGACTATCTGGCCGCGATCGTCCCGCCCGGACCGTGGCTTTACCCGGAAGACCAGATCAGCGACGCGCCGCAACGCCACTGGGCGGCGGAGGTGACGCGCGAGAAGCTTTACAACCGTTTGCATGACGAACTGCCATACGAGTCCACGATCGAAACGACCGATTGGAAAACGCTGAAGGGCGGCGCCGCCCGCATCGAGCAGACAATTTATGTCCAGCGGGAAAGCCAGAAAAAGATCGTCCTTGGCGCTGGCGGGGCGACGATCAAGAACATTTCAATGTCCTCGCGCAAGGAATTGCAGGAAGCGCTGGGCGTGACCGTGCATTTATTCGTGTTCGTCAAGGTGCGGGAGAAATGGGGGGATGATCCCGAACGGTATCGGGAAATCGGGCTGGATTATCCTAAGGGGTGAGCGGAAGTAAGCCCAGTCTCCAACACACGGTCGCTTACCAATCCGTTGAAACCAATTTGCATTCCCCGGAATGCTAATCTAAGAGGTCTTAATTACCAATGCTGCAACGCGGCGAATGCGCCGGACGAACGCTATCCTCTTGCAACTGCTTGACCAAATCGCAATGCGATATGTGCATTCTTGGCATTTCAAATCATGACTAAACCAGCGTTTTGAACCGTTGTTCGTTGCCGCGCCCTATGCGGAAGCCCCTTATGTTGCATCATCCAACGGCGATTCCCCGGGCAGTGTCTTCCGCGCCCTCCGCCAATGCGAGGGAGGAAGAAAAACCTCGCTACCGTCCGGATATAGACGGATTGCGCGCAATTGCCGTCACATCCGTGGTCCTGTTCCACGCCGGGCTGTTTCCCTTTAGGTCCGGGTTCGTAGGCGTCGATATTTTTTTCGTGATCTCGGGTTATTTGATAGGCGGCATCATCTTGCGCGGCGTCGCGTCAGGTCAATTCCGTTTCGTCGAATTCTATGCTCGCCGCGCACGCCGCATTCTTCCCGCTTTGCTCTTGGTTGTAGCCGTAACGTGTGTCGCGGGATTTTTCTTTCTAAGCGCCGCCGAATATCGCGGAGTCGGTGCTACGTCAATGTCTGCGCTGTTGGGGACCTCAAACTTCAGCTTTTGGCGCCACCAGGATTACTTTGATCCAGACTCTCGGCTGTCGCCTCTGTTGATGACGTGGTCTCTTGGCGTCGAGGAACAGTTTTATGTTCTTTTTCCTTTTTTGATACTTGCTACGACGCGCTTGGCGCCTGGGAAGACGCTACCGGTTCTGGCTTTGATCACAGCGGCATCTTTTGTTTTCTCGGTATGGTGCACGGCGGCATATCCAACGAGCGCTTTCTATCTGCTGCCGTCGCGAGCCTGGGAATTAGGCGCAGGCGCAACATTGGCTGCATCCGAAGTTTGGCGAACGAACCGTTTGCGGCCGGACATTTCTAGCAGCATGCGGCTGCGGCAAGTATTGGGAGCGCTTGGCCTTGTCGCCCTGGCGACGAGTATCTTTCTCCTCGATCCTGTCGAACCGTTTCCGGGATTGTTTGCGCTGCTGCCCGTCGCCGGCACTGTTGCCCTCATTTGGTCGGAAGGGAGCCTCGTCAACCGTTGGCTCCTATCCGCCAAGCCGATGGTTTTCATTGGGCTGATTTCATACTCCTGGTATCTGTGGCATTGGCCACTGATGAGCTTCATCAGCGTTATTTCCGTTGCCGACCCCCCTACCTGGCTAATGGTCGTTGCTGGCGGCTTGGCTTTCGGTTTGGCGGTTTTGTCTTGGCGGTATGTAGAACAACCGTTCAGGATAGTACGGTCGCGACCCTTAAAAGCATTAGCATCCTATGCAATGACACTAGCCGCGGTGCTCGCGGTTGCAGCCGCGATCAAATTTGGCGAGGGAGTGCCGCAACGGTTGTCCGCGCAAGCGAATCAAATCGACGCAACAATGAAAGCCGGACGTGGTGATTGCGTTGCAAAGTTTACCGAAAGTTCCCCCGATAAATCGCCTGAGTGCGTTCTCGAGAGAAAAGGCCGTCCAACCGTCGCGCTCGTCGGTGACAGTCATGCCGCCGCTCTCGGTCCGGGTCTTCGCCATGTGACAAGCCAAAATAACTTCGGGTTCTGGATACTAACGAAATCGTCCTGCGGGCCTTTTCCCGGCGCTAAAGATACAGACGCGATGTCAAATTTTGGCAAGTCGTGCACCAATTTTATGAACGAGGTATTTCAGACTATTGCAAACAATCCAGACATCTCAACAATCATGATCGCGGGATTCTGGAATAGCTACCGTAATATGGGTTTAGACAATTTCCGAACTGCCTTGGGGGGATCAGTCGCGCTGATGAGAGCAGCCGGCAAGCAAGTTATACTTGTTGGTGATGTACCAGGCTGGCAGTTTAGTCCAACTCATCTTGAATACGCGAAGGCCATTCCGGCTAGGGGATATCTCGCGCGAATGTTGTGGTGGACCGAAGACCATCCGTTTCCGAGCAGCGGTATT
The DNA here is from genome assembly GCA_031399085.1 of Rhodomicrobium sp. Classification (GTDB taxonomy): domain Bacteria; phylum Pseudomonadota; class Alphaproteobacteria; order Rhizobiales; family Rhodomicrobiaceae; genus R-RK-3. The sequence continues at coordinate 106,761 of JANNOQ010000107.1, read as the reverse complement.
TCGGCGATGACTGAGCCAGATAAGCTTGGAATGGAAGCGGCTGTTAAACAGGTGGCATTGGAACACGGTGCCGATTGGCTTGATCTTCGAAGACGATTTTGTTCGTCTGCCGGGTGCCTTTTTGAACGTGAGGGAGAACTACTTTATTTCGATCGCACCCATTTAACGACAATTGGCTCACGCTTTGCGGTGGAAGGTTTTGTGTTCCCCGCGCGGTGACAGGCGGCTAAATGGGCGCTTCAGCGCAGAAACCTGCATTTTAAAACTTCCCCGTGCGCCCGAATGCCGAGGGGGAGTGTTCGCGCGCAATGATCTGGCGGGCGCCGCAGTACTGGCTTCATTTGATCGATTGTTTCGCTAGATGTCCTGCGGTCGCCGCCCATCCCGCTCGCCGTCCAAATAAGCCCGAATCCTACGTAATTCCGGCAAGATCGCCGAGAGTGCCACAGCGCTGACTCCCGTCTCCATCCTCTCAAGAAATGGCGCAATCGCCGAAACGGAGGCATTCCGCACTGCCCGCCCCTTGTCCGTGATCGCCACGCGCTTGCCCCGCCCGTCCGCAGGATCGGCACGCACCTCGATCAATCTTTTTGCCTCCAGCCGCTGAAGCGTGCTCGTCATGGTCCCCTTCGTGACCTGAAAGCTTCGGGCAAGCTCAGCCGGGGTCCGCTCTCCGCCGAGGCGCATAAAGTGATTGAGCACGCTGAACTGCGCAACCGTCAGGCCATCGGGTAGCGCCCGCTCGAATGCGGTTCGGGCAAGCTGGTCAATGATGCCGATCTCATTCATGACGCGGAAGGCGACGGGGTCGTCGGTCACGCTGACTCCAATTTCGCTGCGAGCGGCCAGCGAGGCGCGGGCGATAAGATGGGACCATAACCGATCCGCGCAAGCATTTGCAGCCGCTCTGCGGATGGGATGGCAAGGCGGGCATTGACCGCGTCAGATATTTGGCGCATTTCGGCAAATTCCTGCAAGGCCTGGCTCACGGGATGCAATGCAAGCCCGAGTTGGGTGGCCGTCAAATTCAAACGCACATAGGCTTCGCCGGCTCTGATCTGCTGCGTCCGGCTGTTGCCGCCGGTCGTCACCCAGGCGTAGGACGCAACACCGTTCAGCATTTGGCGATATTGGTCGATGCCCGATTGAAAGGCCAGGCTCGCCGGGTCCGCCAATTGCTCGCGCGAGATCAGCCCAGCCGCTCCCAGCGCTTCGATGAACGGCCCCGAAAGTGCGATCCCGTCGGGGTTCGCCTCGATTTCGGCGCTGCCGATCCGCATGAGCTCGACGCTTTCCATATATGTGCGCCGTGTTTGCACCTCGACCTCCCAAGCTTTCCAGGTCAGATCGCGAAGATCGGCAACGAGCGCGGAATCGGCGGAAGTATGGATAAGCACCTCCGGCTGGCCCGCGGCGCGAAGGCGCTCTTGCTCAATTTCGCCGACCGGGCGGGAGGCGTCGAAAGGCTGCTTCACGGACCGGCGCCGCAAGATGGCGGCAAAGAGCGGGTCTTTGGGCGTTTGCGGGTCGCGTACGAAGCGCAGATGTGCGATCGGGCGCTTGTCGAGTCTCGGCTCCGGGTTCCCTTTTGGAAAAACCGCGGTTTCTAGCCGATAGCCGCGCTCGGCCGCCGCGATCCGGGCGAGCTCCAGGAAGCAGCCAAAACCGATGACGATTTGCCGGTCGACTGGGTCAGTTTCCGGCAGGCGGCGGCCAAGATCGCAGCAAATGGCGGCCTCGTCGCCGCCGATGAGCCGGATTTGCCACGGCTGGCGGTTATGCGGGTTCGGGGCGAGGATCGCATGCCGGAAGACATCGAGGCGGATGTCGCTTGGCATCGCAGCGTCAATGGTCCAGGGCTCTAACGCCGTGTGCGGCCGGCGGGTAACGACGTATACGCCGCCAGCGGCCACGAGAGCAAGGGTTCCGCCGGCGGCAGCGCGGATGAATGAACGTCGAGACAAGGGCATGTAGGCGCTCCAACAAGTTTGATACCGAACTAATTATAGTTCGGTATCAAACTTTGTGGATGACGCCAAGCAAAATTCACTTCCTGGCTTCAAGCATCAAACGCTCTGTGCGACCCAGAGGGGTTGCGGTGCGCTTGGCGGACTGTGGCCGACGAAGATGAGCATTACGTGTTCGCCATAGCTCTAGATGCTCGCCGCATTTCCGCGCGCCGTCAGGGATCAAGCTGCGGCCTTGAGCTTTACGAGAATGCGTTCGATCGCGGTCTTCAGGGGGACGTCACCGCGCCAGTGCTCGGTGCCGGCCTCGCGCGCCACTCGGCCGCTGGCGATGCCCTCGTACATGCCGAGAAGCGCGTTCGCCACCTGCTCAGGGACGCCCGCCTCGGCGAGGGCGGCTGCGCGCTGTTCGGGCAAGACGAACGCCGGCGTGACCGTGTGGCCGAGATGCTCGGCGAAGGCCGCCGCTACGTCGCCCGCGCTCCAGTCCTCCGGTCCGTCCAGGTCCACGATCCGCCGTCCATTCCAATCCTCGCACAGGAGCCTGGCCGCCGCGCGCCCGACATCGATCGTCGACACCATCGGGATGGTCTGATCGGGCCGGAGGAAGGTCGGAAGCACGCCTTCCGTGACAGCCGATTCCGCGACCTCGCTCCAGGTCTCGACGAAATAGCCCGACCGCAGGAAAGCTGTCGCTGGCGCCGCACCGTTCAGCAAGGCCTCCATCCGATTGAGGGTGGCGATGACCCCCGTGCCGGATGCGTGTTGTGCGCCGATGGACGACAGGAGGACAACCTTTGGCAGTCGCGTGCGCCGCACGGCCTGCGCAAGCACTGTGCCGATCTCGGCGGCCCGCGCGTAGGGATCGCCGGAAACGGGTGGCGGACTAAGCAGGAACGCCCCGGAAGCACCCTGCAATGCGGCGGTGACCGCGTCTACATTGTCGATGTTGGCGATCACGACATCAGCTCCGCGCTCCCTCCAGCTTTCGCCCTGTTTGGGAAGGCGCACGACGACGCGCACGGCTTCGGCGCTTTCGATCAGAGCCTTCGCTGTTTCGCCGCCGGCTCGCCCATTTGCGCCAAAAACTACATACATGATCATCTCCTGGTTGGCATTTGGTGATGCACGAACGATAGATCTTAAACTGACATGCGTCCAATGCATGGTGTATATAGACGCTATGCGTGAATCGGATTTACGTCGCGTCGATCTCAATCTCCTTGTTGCGCTTCAGTCGCTACTGGAGGAGCGAAACGTCACCCGCGCCGCCGAGCGTATCGGTATGAGCCAGCCGGCGGCCAGCCGTGCGCTCGGGCGATTGCGCACGCTGTTCGCCGATGCGCTGCTGGTCGACGGCCCTGGCGGCTACATGCTCAGCGCCCGCGCCGAGGCAATCCGGCCGGCCTTGCGCAGGACGCTCGCGGGCATCGGCGAGATGCTGGAGACGAGCCCGTTCGACCCATCGACAGCAACGGGCCATCTGCGCCTCTTGATGCCCGATCTCCCGGCGGCCGCACTTGTGCCCCATCTGCTGACCCGCCTTGCCGCAGAGGCGCCGGCGCTGAACCTCGACATCATGGCGCCGGGCGCGCGTGTGATCGAAGCGCTTGAGAACGATGTGGTAGAGGCAGTGGTGGCGGTTATTGACGATGCCCCGGCGGGCATCCGCCTGCGAACCCTATATCATGACGGGTTTGTCACGCTTATGCGCTCCGGACATCCCGCCATCGACGGAGAGCTGACGCTCGACCGATATTTGGAACTCGACCATATGGTGGTGAGCGTCACTGGCGTTGGTCCGGCACCCGTCGATGTGGCGCTTGCTGGCATGGGCCGCAAACGACGGGTGAAGGTGCGCGTGCCGAACTTCTTCGCGGCGGTGGAGATCGCCGCCCGCTCCGATCTCGTGATGACCCTTCCGACGAGCCTGGCGCTCACGGCGGCTGGCATGGGGCGCTTCGTCGCGCTGCCGCCGCCGCTCGATCTCGGCCGTTTCGCAATGAGTCTGGTCTGGCACGCGCGTCACCTCGACTCGCCCCGCCACGTCTGGCTGCGCCGCGTCATCGTCAGAGCGGCCACCGAGATGGTCGGCTCCGGTAATCCTCAACCCAAGGAGTGAAAGGCTTAATCAGCCTGGCATGACACGCTGCCTATCAACAGCCGGAACAAAAAGGGCGCGAAGCGATGAGCCGCTAACTCATGTCGAGCGCCGCCGGCTCCCATGTGGCACAATCGGCGATGATTGACGTGCTATCTCTCGAAATAACGCGCCTACGCATCCAATCGGCGGTAAATGGCGGAGCGGGAGGGATTCGAACCCTCGATACGGTTTAACCCGTATAACGATTTAGCAAACCGTCGCCTTCAGCCTCTCGGCCACCGCTCCAATTTTCCTATCGGGCGCATCCGACGAGGACAGCCGATCCAGGACGCCTGTTATAATGGCAATCCTCATCGCGCCGCAACCTCCTTGCGGTGTTATCGAAGCGCTTTCGCGGTTTTCCGAAAATGGCCGGCGCGGCGCGTGGAAATCGGCTTGTCATTCCGCCCCTACCCAAGCTATTGCTCACGCCCTGCGCAGGAAAGGCTGGAAGCACCAGACAGATGAGCACAACCAGCGTTGAGACCAAGCGTGCGCGCGGCTATTTCGGCATCGGCGCGGAGCGCATTTCCAAGCCGCTCAATCTGGGCAACCTGATCCGATCCGCCCACGCCTTCGGCGCTAGCTTTGTCTTCACCGTCGGCGCACACCCAAACGCCTTCGATTTCATCTCCGACACTTCCAAATCTGGCAGTCATCTTCCCTATTATCATTGGGCCAGCATCGGCGAGATGTGTCTGCCGGAGGATTGCCGCCTTGTCGGGGTCGAGCTGATGGCTGATGCAGAGGATCTGCCCAGCTTCCGTCATCCGCTCAAGGCGGCCTATGTGCTGGGACCTGAGCTTGGGGCTTTATCGCCGGGCCTGATCGCGCGCTGCGATCATCTTGTCCGTATCCCGACGGATTTCTGCATCAACGTTGCAATGGCGGGGGCGATTGTGATGTATGACAGAGTGAGAGTGCTGGGGCGATTCGCGCCGCGGCCAATGTCGGCGCGCCCGGCCCGGCAAGCCGTCGAATAATGATGAAGAGTTGGTAATTTTCCGCTGGCCGGCTGGCCAAGCTGAGCGCAAATCGCTATAGATAGGCCGTTGAAACCCTGTAAAGTAGGGACCTTAAAGCATGGGACTGGCCTCTGCCTGCTTAGCTGCTGGCTTGATCTGCGCCGCTTCTCCGGCGTTCGCCCAAACCGCGAAGCTGCTGAAGACGTTCGATGACTGGCAGGTTTTCGTTCACGAAGCGAATAATGAGAAGGTTTGCTTTGCCGCCTCCGCGCCGAAGGAAATGTTACCTAAGGGCGTCAATCGGGGTTCGGTGTTCATTTATCTGACCACCTGGCAAAAGGACGGCGTCAGGAACGAGCTGAGTGTAAAAGTTGGCTACACGCTCAAAACCGACAGTACGCCGAGCGTTGCGGTCGGCACGGCCAATTTCCAGCTTTACCCTAAGGACGATAAAGCCTTCATGCGCGATCCGGCTGAGGAGCGCAAACTGCTCGATGCGATGCGCAAAGCTGGCGATTTGTCGATGAAAGGCACCTCGGCGCGCGGCACGAGCACGGAGGATAAATATTCTCTGAAAGGGCTCAGCGCCGCGCTTAGTCAGGTCGAGACGGCCTGTCCCTGAGATGGGCATTTGGCCGGATCGCCACGGTAGGTTTGTATGATCAGTGAAGCGCTCAGCGGCGAAATTGAGGCGGACGCCGCTTCGGTGCAACGTTCGGTCGCGGCTGTCCAGCGCCGTTCGCTGATCGGTATGACGCGGCCGGAGTTGGCGGAGGCGCTGGCAAGCATCGGCGTTTCAGCAGCCGAGCGGCGGATGCGCGTCGCCCAGCTTTGGGGCTGGATTTATGCGCACGGCGTCACCGAATTTGGCGCAATGAGCAATGTCGCCAAGAGTTTGCGCGGCGATCTGACTGAGCGCTACGACCTTGCCCGCCCCGAAATCGTCACCGAGCAGATTTCGCGCGACGGAACCCGCAAATGGCTGTTGCGCCTGCAGCCCGCACGGCCCGGCGAACGCGCTCCCGAAATTGAGACGGTCTATATTCCCGAAGCCGACCGGGGGACGCTTTGCATTTCCAGCCAGGTCGGATGCACGTTGACCTGCACCTTTTGCCATACCGGCACGCAGCGGCTCGTGCGCAATCTGACGGCAGGCGAAATCGTGGGGCAAATCCTGTTAGCGCGCGACCGACTCGGTGAATGGCCGGGCGCGCCTGAGCCTGCCGAAGTACATGGGCTTCCGCAGAGCGAGCGCAAAATCACCAATATCGTACTGATGGGCATGGGCGAGCCGCTCTATAATTTCGACAATGTGAAGAACGCCATGGAGATCGCCTCCGACGGCGACGGACTTTCCTATTCCAGACGGCGCATCACGCTCTCGACCTCCGGCGTCGTGCCGATGATCACCCGCGCCGGGGAGGAAATGGGCGTCATGCTCGCCATCTCGCTCCATGCCGTGCGCGACGAGCTGCGCGATGTGCTGGTGCCGATCAACCGCAAATATCCGATTGCGCAATTGCTGGACGCCTGCCGCGCCTATCCGGGCCTGGCGAACGCTAAGCGCATCACCTTCGAATATGTGATGCTGAAGGGTGTCAATGACAGCACCGCCGAAGCAAAGGAGCTAGTGCGGCTGCTGGCCGGGATCCCCGCCAAGATCAATCTGATCCCTTTCAACCCGTGGCCTGGCGCGCCTTACGAATGTTCCGAATGGGAGCAGATCGAGCGCTTCGCCGAAGTGGTCAACCGGGCAGGCTACGCCAGCCCCATCCGCACCCCTCGCGGACGCGACATCATGGCCGCTTGCGGCCAGCTCCGCTCGGCGAGTGAAACGCTCAAGGCCAGCGCGCGCCGCGCCGCAGCGCCATTGCCCGCGAATGCCGGCGGCCCGATCTCATGATCTGGCCGGCGATGCGGCGCATCCTTGCGGTTGGCTTCGGTTTCGTCCTGGCGGCGATTGCCGGCGCCATCACACTGTTTTTCCTCGGCGCCAGGTGGGCAGCCACGGAGGCCACGACATTTACGCCGCAGACCGCCGACGATATGTCCCGCGTCGTCAATGAAGGGCTGGGGGTGATCGCCTTCTTCCTCACGATCGCGCCGGTGGTGACACTGCTCCCAGGCGTCGCGGCAGCGGTCGTCGGCGAGGTCGCCCGTATCCGATCGATGTTCTACTATGTGCTTGCCGGAGGCGCGGCGGCGGCGCTGATGCCGCTTATCGCGACCCGGCCCGAGACCGTCGAAAGCAGCACTTATTCGGCGCCTTACTTCGCGATCATCGCCACAGCGGGCTTCGCGGCGGGCTTCATTTACTGGCTGATCGCCGGCCGCAACGCCTAATTTTCCCCGACGCGCGATGGAATGTCGCGAACGCACCGTCTAGCGCTCCTTCCCGATCTGATCTATGAGCCGTCAGCCGTTCCGGACACGTTCGGTATTGCCGGTGGGCGCAGGAGACCGATTGAGATGGAAGATATTTCGCGCGTGCTCTTGCCGCTGCTGCTCGCCGTCGTCGGCATCGTCCTCGTCCTGGGCCTCTGGAACATGCTGCGCGGCGGCAATCCAGGCCGGAGCCAACGGCTCATGCGCTGGCGGATTCTGCTGCAATTCGCCGCCATTGTGATTGCGATGGCGGCGGTTTACTTCGCCCGCTGACCAAGAATGGTGCAGGCGTGGCCTTTTTTCCGCACCTCCCGCAATTGCGATCTTTCCATAAGTGATCGAATTGACTTCCGAGATCAAACTTTGCGAAATAAATTCGGGCGGTGCTCCGGGGATGTTTACGTATGCGTTTTCAGCAACTCAATGCGAAATTGAAGGTGCGCAACGCTCCCATTCGGACGATAGTGATGATGGCGTGGCTTGGGAGCGTGACGCTCGCTCTAACCGCTGGCGCCAGAGCCGGCCCGCTTAGCGTCGATCCGTTTTGGGTCGTCGATGAATTCCGCTTAGGAGTGCTTGCCGCAAATCTGGAGGGTGGCGGCGCCGGAGATAGCGAGACCGCCATTAACGGCGAAGTGCTGTTCGATCGCTTTGACGGGCAATATACCGACCCGCTACACGACATGTTATTTCGCCCGCGGTTTCATGTCGGCGCCTCGATCGGCCCAGATGATGGCGTCAGCCAAGCCTATTTCGGTCTGACCTGGGATTATCAACTCGGCGAGCGACTGTTTGTCGAGAGCAGCTTCGGAGGGGTGGTGCACAACGGCCCAACCGACGCAGATGACACCGACTCTTATGGCTGCACGATCCAGTTCCGGGAATCGGCTTCGATCGGCGTCGAATTGACCGACCAAGTGCGCCTCATGGCCACGGTCGATCACATGTCGAATGCGGGCCTTTGCGACCAAAACCAAGGCCTCACAATTGCAGGTGTCGGTTTGGGATATCGGTGGTAATCTGCCGCCCGAATTCGATGGGCGAATGCTGAGCGATGGTTGTTCTCACCAAAATCTACACACGCACCGGGGACGATGGAACCACCGGGCTGGGCGACGGCAAGCGGCTGCCGAAATACGATCTGCGCGTCGCCGCCTATGGCACGGTGGATGAAACCAATGCCTCGATCGGCGTCGCGCGCCATGCGCTCGGACCGGACGATGCAGCGCTCGATACCGCCTTGATGCGGATTCAAAACGATCTGTTCGATCTCGGCGCGGATTTGTGCGTGCCCGACCGGGGCGAGCCGCTGCCCTATGAACCCTTGCGCGTCGTCGACAGCCAGGTGGCGTGGCTTGAAACCGAGATCGACCGCATGAACGCCGAGCTGAAGCCGCTTGCCTCCTTCGTGCTGCCGGGCGGGACCGCCGCCGCCGCCGCCCTGCACATGTCCCGGACGATTTGCCGCCGCGCCGAGCGCCATATGGTGGAACTGGCCGCGCGCGAGGCCGAGCCGGTCGGCGCGCCGGCGCTGAAATACATCAATCGGCTCTCCGATCTGCTCTTTGTGGCGAGCCGCTATGTGAACGGCAAAGGCAGCCATGATACGCTATGGAAGCCGGGGCAGAATCGATAGGGACGGGGGGAAGCGCAAGTGTTTGTACCGCTGTGGGATATGAACCCGGTTAAGTCGGTTCGCTTCCAATATGTGACCGTTGGCCTGATCCTGGCCAATTGCGCGGTTTTCTTTCTTTTGCAGATGGGGCTGCTTTATCCGGTTAGCACCGATGCCCTCATCGCCTTCGCCGTCGTGCCGAGCGAACTCGTGCGCTACGGCTTGCTCAGCGAGCCGGTCAGCGCCGTGCCCGCCGCACCGGTGGCGGTTCCCGAGCAGTTGACGCTGCTGACCTACATGTTCCTGCACGGCAATGTTCTGCATCTGGCGGGCAACATGGTCTTCCTTTGGGTCTTCGGCGATAATGTCGAGGACGCCGTGGGGCACCTTCGCTTCCTGTTTTTTTATCTGCTGTGCGGGGTCTTTGCCGGCGTCGCGCACGCATTGGTGAGCGCGGGATCGAACATCCCGATGATTGGCGCCAGCGGCGCTGTGGCCGGGGTCATCGCCGCCTATTTGATGCTGCATCCGAATGTGCGCGTCTGGTGCCTGTGGCTTTTCCGCATACCGCTGCGGGTCAGCGCAGGCTTTGCGCTCGTGGTCTGGATCGTCTTGCAGATCGTCAGCGTGATCTTCGACGATGGCAGCGGCACGGCCTGGTGGGCGCATATTGGCGGATTGATCGCCGGGGCGGTGCTGATCCTGTTCATGCGCAGGCCAGGCGTGCCGCTTTTCGACCGTGCAACCGGTCTTGAGCCGCGCACCTGACGGCTGCTTTCCGCACTGCGGAATAGCCGTGATTTTCTAGGCATCTGCGCCTTCTGTGTGCATTGACTTGCACCCGCCGCCGCATTAGCCTCAAATTTCTTTCGCAGTTGCGAAACGTTTCCTGGAGTGCTGGCGCAAGCTAATGCGCCAGCACTCATATAAATGACGCATGTTTAAGCGCGAGGGAACGGTCTGAGCAGGGAGGCGTGGTGCATGAAGATCCTGGTCCCGGTCAAGCGCGTGGTCGATTACAACGTCAAGATCCGGCTGAAGCCCGATGGCAGCGGCGTCGACACAGCGAACGTCAAAATGTCGATGAACCCGTTTGACGAGATCGCGGTAGAGGAGGCCATCCGGCTAAGGGAATCCGGCGCGGCCAAGGAAATCATCGCCGTTTCCATCGGGCCTCAAAAGGCGCAGGAAACCTTGCGGACCGCTCTCGCGATGGGCGCCGACCGCGCCATCCTGGTCAAGACCGATATTGGGATCGAGCCGCTTACCGTCGCCAAGATCTTGCAAAAAGTGGCCGAACAGGAAAAGCCGGACATCATCATTCTGGGCAAGCAAGCCATCGACGACGACGCCAATCAGACCGGCCAGATGCTGGCGGGACTGCTCGGCTGGCCGCAGGGCACCTTTGCCTCGAAAGTGTCCCCTGCCGACGGGCAGTTGCGGGTGACGCGCGAGATCGACGGCGGCTTGCAGACGTTGACCCTTAAGCTCCCGGCCGTGCTGACCACGGATTTGCGCCTGAATGAGCCGCGCTATGCGTCGCTGCCGAACATCATGAAGGCAAAGTCCAAGCCGCTGGCGGAAATCGACCCGGCCACGCTCGGCCTCGATCTCGAACCGCGCCTGAAAGTTGTGAAAACGCAGGAACCTGGCGCGCGCAAGGCCGGCGTGAAGGTCGCCAGCGTCGCGGAACTGGTCGCGAAGCTGCGCGACGAAGCGGGAGTGATCTGATGGCCATTTTGCTGTTCGCCGATCATATTCAGAGCGCCGTGGCTCCGGCCACCGCCAAGGCGCTGACCGCCGCGAAAGCGATCGGCGGCGATATCGACATTTTGGTTGCCGGCAAGGATTGCCGCGCTGCGGCGGAAGCCGCCGCAAACCTCGACGGCGTGCGCAAGGTGCTGCTGGCCGAGGCCGACCATCTGGCGAACGATCTGGCTGAGGAATTGGCCGCGCTGGTCACGCCGCTGATGCAAAATTATGACGTGCTGATGGCTCCAGCGACCAGCGTCAGCAAAAACTTCATGCCGCGCGTCGCGGCGCAGCTCGACGTGCCGCAAATCTCCGAGATTATCGCGGTCGACGCGCCGAACCGTTTCGCCCGCCCGATCTACGCCGGCAACGCGATTCAGATCGTCGAAGCGCCCGCAGGCATGAAGCTGGTCATTACCGTGCGCGCGCCATCCTTCCAAGCCGCGCCCGAAGGCGGGTCGGCCGTCATCGAGACGATCCAAGCCCCGGCGCCCTTGGGCCTCTCCAAATTCGAAGGCGCGGAACTTTCGTCGTCGGATCGTCCGGAACTGACCGCCGCCCGCATTATCATTTCCGGGGGGCGCGGGATGCAGTCCGGCGATAATTTCAAGCTGATCGAGAGCATCGCCGACAAGCTCGGCGCGGCCATCGGCGCAAGCCGCGCCGCCGTCGATGCCGGCTATGTGCCAAACGATTATCAGGTTGGCCAGACCGGCAAGATCGTTGCGCCGGAGCTGTACATCGCGGTCGGCATTTCCGGCGCGATCCAGCATCTGGCCGGCATGAAGGACGCCAAAGTCATCGTCGCCATCAATAAGGACGAGGAAGCGCCGATCTTCCAGGTCGCCGATTACGGCCTCGTCGCCGACCTATTCCAGGCCCTGCCTGAGCTCGAGGCCGAACTGACCAAGGCTGGATTTTAAGCCGGGATCAACCGTCGAGGCGGATAATGACGAATATGGAAACGAATCCACCAGCCGCCCATCGCCAGCCTTCGGGTCCCGGCGCCTCGAATGCGGGCATTCGCTCCGTCGGCATCATCGGCGCGGGGCAGATGGGCAACGGCATCGCCCATGTGATCTCCCTCGCCGGATATGACGTCGCGATCAACGACGTTTCCGAGCAGAAAGTCGAGGCGGCGCTCGCCACCATCAACGGGCACATGGCGCGGCAGATTTCGCGCGGCAAACTGACCGAGGACGAGCGGCGCACGGCGCTGGCCCGCATCCGCTACGCGCCTTCGCTGGAGGATTTCGGCGACACCGACATTATCATCGAGGCCGCCACCGAGGATGAGGACGTCAAGCGCCGCATTTTTCAGGCCCTGTGCCCCCATCTACGGCCGGACGCAATTCTGGCCACCAACACCTCGTCGATCTCGATTACCCGGCTCGCCGCCGCCACCGACCGGCCCGAGCGCTTCATCGGCATGCATTTCATGAACCCAGTGCCGGTGATGGATCTCGTCGAGATGATCCGCGGCATCGCCACCGAGGAAGCCACTTTCGCCGTCGCCCGGGAATTTGTCGCCAGCCTGGGCAAGACCATCGCCGTTTCAGAAGATTTCCCAGCTTTCATGGTCAACCGCATCCTGCTGCCGATGATCAACGAGGCGGTCTACACGCTCTATGAAGGCGTCGGCAATGTGGAGGCGATCGACACGGCCTTGCGGCTCGGCGCGAACCATCCGATGGGACCGCTGCAACTGGCTGACTTCATCGGCCTCGATACCTGTCTGTCGGTGATGCAGGTGCTTTACGAAGGGCTGGCCGATTCGAAATACCGGCCCTGCCCGCTGCTGGTCAAATATGTCGAGGCGGGCTGGCTTGGCCGGAAGACGCAGCGCGGCTTCTACGACTATCGCGGCAAGGTGCCGGTGCCGACGCGATAGCAGCGCTGGCTTGTGCTTCGTCTCCGGCGGCTTCATATGTGGTTAAGGCTGGGCGCGATAAGCCAAAGCCTGATGACGGCAGTCAGGCGAAAGAGGCACGATGTCCAGCGATCATTCCGGTGACGGCCAAAACTTGGACGAACCTGCCTTGTCCTTCTTCAACGATATGGTTTTTGCCCCGATGAAGCGCGCTCCCTGCGAGAGCTGGAAGGAGCCGGGCTTTACCGGCGCGTTGGTGCTGGCGGACGGCACAGTTCTGCGCGGCTACGGCCTCGGCGCGACGGGCCAGGCGGTTGGCGAATTGTGCTTCAACACGGCGATGACCGGTTATCAGGAAATCCTGACGGACCCTTCCTATGCCGGGCAGATCATCACGTTCACCTTCCCCCATATTGGCAATGCCGGCGCCAATCCAGACGATATGGAGACGGCCAATCTTGCCGCCGGCTCGGGCGTGCGCGGCTGCGTCCTGCGCGCCAATATCACCGCGCCATCGAACTACCGCGCCATGCAGCATTTCGACACCTGGCTGAAATCGCGCGGCATCGTCGGGATTTGCGGCGTCGATACGCGCGCGCTGACCAGCCTCATCCGAGAAAAGGGAATGCCGAACGCGGTAATCGTGCATGACCCGGCTGGCGATTTCGATGTGGCGGCGCTGAAAACCGAGGCGCGCGCCTGGCCGGGGATCGAGGGTATGGACCTGGCGAAACAGGTCACCGCCGGGCAAAGCTATGGCTGGGACGAGACCGCCTGGGTTTGGAACGAGGGCTATGGCCGGCAGGAGAAGCCCGATTTCCACGTCGTCGCCATCGACTACGGCATGAAGCGCAACATCCTGCGCTGCCTGGCGACGGCCGGCTGCAAGGTGACAGTGCTGCCAGCGACCGCCACGGCCGAGGATGTGCTCGCGCGCGATCCCGACGGCGTGTTCCTCTCGAACGGCCCCGGCGATCCCGCCGCGATGAGCGATTATGCCGTGCCCGCCATCCGCAAGATCGTGGGGAGCGGCAAGCCGGTGTTCGGCATTTGCCTGGGGCATCAATTGCTGGCGCTGGCACTCGGGGCCGAGACGCGCAAGATGCACCAAGGCCATCATGGCGCGAACCACCCGGTGAAGGATTTTACCACCGGCAAGGTTGAGATTACGTCGATGAACCACGGCTTTACCGTGGATCGCGATACGCTGCCGGTCGGTGTGGAGGAGACGCATGTGTCGCTGTTCGACGGCTCGAACTGCGGTTTGCGGATGACGGACCGGCCGGTTTTCTCGGTGCAATATCACCCGGAGGCGTCGCCGGGGCCGCAGGATAGTCATTATTTGTTTCGGCGGTTTATGAACCATATTCGGCGGGAGCGGGATATGGCGTTGGTGGCGGAGTAGTGTTCAACCCGCCAGATAGCGTCTAGCGACCACTATTTAACTCCGCCTCTCCCTCACCAACCCCTCCTGCGCCACCGACGCAACGAGCACCCCATCGCGGCTGAAAATGCTCCCCCGGCAAAACGCCCGCGCGCCCTCCGCCGACGGGCTGTCCTGCACATAGAGCAGCCACTCATCCGCACGAAAATCCCGGTGGAACCAGACCGCGTGGTCGAGGCTGGCCATCATCAGCGACGGATCGAACGGGATGCGCCCATGCTGCACAAGCCCGGCGCTCAGCAGCGTATAGTCCGACGCATAGGCGAGCGCGCATTGATGCAGCTTCTTGTCATCCGGTAGCGCGCCTTTGGTGCGGAACCAGATTTTCTGCACCGGCTCGGCCTCGCCGGTCTTCAGATAGCGGTCCAGGCTGACGGGGCGCAGCTCGATGGGCCGGTCGAAGGACCAGAAACTGCGCAGATGCGGCGGAACCGAGTTCTTGGCCTCTTCCTCGGTTGGCAGCGAGTCGGGGTCGGGCACATCGGGCATGGCGAGCTGATGCGAAAAGCCTGTTTCAGCCTTGTGGAAGGACACGCTCATCGAGAAGATCGCCGCGCCATGCTGGATCGCCACCACATTGCGCGTGGTAAAGCTCGATCCGTCGCGGATGCGGTCCACCTCGAAAATGATCGGCGCTTTCGGGTCGCCGCCGAGGAGGAAATAGCAGTGAAGCGAATGCGCCAGCCGGTCCTCGACCGTGCGCGCGGCGGCCACCATCGCCTGGCCGACCACCTGGCCGCCGAAGACGCGCTTCCAGCCGTTTTGCGGGCTGTGTCCGCGAAACAGGTTGACCTCTAACTGTTCGAGGTCAAGGACGGAGATTAGGCCGGTGAGGTCGGGCGCCATAAGGATTATGCCGTTGGTAAGGATTTCAGGGGCTTTTCACCCGCAAGCAGAGCCGGACCGGCCGTTTGCTGTCAAGCGCTAAGGCAAGGGCGGCCCGCCTGCGGAGCGGGTCTCGGGCTTGCGTCAACTGGCGGCCTTTCGCATCGCACCGCTCCGGTCCATAGTGCGCCAATGTCGGAGACGTGGAAGCGATGGAAACCCAGAGATACGACCTGATTATCGGCGGCGGCAGTTTCGTCGGCCTTGCGCTCGCGATCGGGCTTGCCAAATCCGCACCGGGCGGGTTCCGCATCGCCGTCGTCGAGCGGATGCCGGTCAGCGAGGCGCGCGAAGGCCGGTTCGACGGGCGCGCCGTGGCGCTGACGGCGGCGGCGCGGCATATGCTCGGCGCGCTTGGCGTCTGGGACGGCATCGCGGCGCACGCGCAGCCCGTCACGGCCATCGACATCACCGACAGCAAGCTGGAAATCCCGATCCGCTCCGTGCTGCTGAATTTCGACACAGCCTCCGACGCGGAGGGACCAACGGCTTTTATCTTCGAAAACGCCCTGCTGCGCCGCGCTCTCTATGAAACCGCCGAGCCGCTCGCCGACATCACCATCCTGGCCCCCGAGAGCATTGCCGCCATTGAACTTGGCGAAGCCAGCGCATCGGCGACGCTGGCCAGCGGGCAAACACTCACCGCCAACCTCCTGGTCGCCGCCGACGGCCAGCGCTCCGCGCTCCGGCAAATGGCGGGCTTCAAAATCGTCGAATGGAAATCGGATCAGACGGCCATCGTCGGCACGGTCGCGCATGAAAAGCCGCATGAGGGCCGCGCGGTGCAGCATTTCCTCCCCTCCGGCCCGTTCGCCATCCTGCCGATGGTGGACAATCGCTGCTCGCTGGTGTGGACCGAGCGCACGATTGAGGCCAACCGCATCCTGGCGCTGGGCGAAGCGGGCGCGCTCGCTGAAATCGAAAAGCGCATGGGCGGACGGCTCGGGGCGTTGTCCATCGCCGGCAAGCTGTCCGGCTATCCGCTGACCATGACGCTGGCGCGCGGCTTCGTGAAGCCCCGCATCGCGCTCGCGGGCGACGCCGCGCACGGCCTGCATTGGATCGCCGGGCAGGGCCTCAATCACGGGCTGAAGGACGCCGCCGCGCTGACGGAAGTGCTGGTTGACGCCGCGCGGCTCGGTCTCGATCCCGGCGACCTTACCGTGCTGGAGCGTTACGAACGCTGGCGGCGCTTCGACAGCGCCTCTTCGGCCATGACCGCCGCCGCGCTCAACCGGCTGTTTGCAAATGACAACACGCCGCTGCGCCTAATCCGCCAGCTTGGCTTGGGCCTCGTGGACAGGGCGCCCCGGCTGAAGAGCGTCTTCATGCGCGAGGCGGCTGGGCTTACGGGCGAGCTGCCGAAGCTTCTGAGGGGCGAATTGGCTTGATGCAAAGCGCTGCCTCTATTGTTCGCCGAAGATCATTCGGTGGCCCTTGGCCGTGTCCATATATTCGCGCATAATCTTGATGAGGCCATCCTCCATTTCGAATACAAAGCAATAATCGTTTTCATAGTGCCGCCCGTTCGCCAAAGTCGCCCGCATTCGCTGCTCGACGACAACCGCGTTGCCATCGGCGTAGACGCCCTTGAACTCGATCTTCACATCGCTGGCGAACAGCTTGCCGAAATCGGCGGCAATGAAATGTGCGATTTTGTCGGCACCCACAAACCCGCTCGGGGCGTTCAGCGCCCTGGCCGTTGCATTATCCTGGGGCGCGATCCAGACGGCGTCCGGCTTGAAACATTTACGAATTTGCGCCGCGTCGCGCGTGGCGAAGGCCTTCCAGGTCTCGATGACGCGCTGCTTGTTCTCTTGTGTGGTCATGATTCGATCTCCTTTCATTCCCGCATCTTTCTATGTTGGTGAATGCGGCCGTCACGGTCTGGCGCTTTCCGGACGCAACCATTGCTGCGGATGACGGTGTCCGAAAACCGCTAGACGGCAACGCGGCGCAGGCGGAGTATGCCCGCATGGACATGGACCACGATGCCTGCTATCGGGCGCTTACCCTGCGCGATCCGCGCTTCGATGGGCGGTTTTTCATCGGCGTGAAGACAACCGGAATTTACTGCCGTCCGATCTGCCCGGCGCGCACGCCGTTTTCAAAAAACGTCATCTTCTATCCGACAGCAGCGGCGGCTCAGTCGGCCGGATTCCGCCCCTGCCTGCGGTGCCGGCCGGAAACCGCGCCCGATCTGGGCGCGTGGCGCGGCTCGTCCAATACGGTGTCCCGCGCCTTGACGCTCATCGAAGAGGGCGCGCTGGATGAGGGAAGCGTTGAGGCGCTGGCAGGCCGTCTCGGCGTCGGCGGCCGGCAGCTCCGGCGCTTGTTTCGGCTTCATTTGGGAGCCTCGCCGGTCGCTGTCGCGCAGACGCGCCGCGTGCTGCTCGCCAAACAGCTCATTCACGAGACGCGACTGCCGATGACCGAAATCGCCTTTGCCTCCGGTTTCGGAAGCATCCGGCGCTTCAACGAAACCTTTCTTGCCCTCTTCGCCCGACCGCCGCATCGGCTGCGGCGCGGAACCGCGCCGGACGTGCCGGCGGGCCCGCGCGGCGAGATCAGTTTGCTTTTGCGCTATAAGCCGCCTTACGACTGGCCGGCAATGCTGGAATTCCTGGCCGCACGCGCGATCCCCGGCATCGAAAGCGTGGCGGACGGCGAATGGTCGCGCACCGTCGAGATCGAGGGCAGCCAGGGGACGGTTGCCGTTCGCCCGTTCGCCGGCTCCGCCCTGCGCGCCACGATCTGCTTTCCGAAACTCACTGCGCTGCCGACTATCATCGCCCGGCTACGGCGCGTGTTCGATCTTGCCGCCGATCCAGCCGCCATCGCGGCTCATCTCTCGCGCGATCCGTTGCTTGCCCCGCTTGTGGCCGCCAGACCCGGCCTTCGTCTGCCCGGAGCGTGGGACGGGCTTGAGCTGGCGGTCCGGGCGGTGCTGGGGCAGCAATTGAACGCCGCCTCCGCGCGCCGGCTTGCCGGGCGTCTTGTGGCGACGCTCGGCGTGCCATTGGATCCCCCAGCCGGCCCGCTCAGCCACGTTTTCCCGCCGGCCGAACGATTGGCGAAGGCGGATTTGGGTGTGCTCGGACTGTCTGGCAGCCGCGCCGCCGCACTGCGCTCGGTCGCCGAGACTTTCGCAGCCGATCCGGACGTCCTTGGCGCGCAGCGCACCCTGGAGGAGGCAACCCGGGCGCTGCTCGCCAATGGTGGGGTGGCCGATTCGACCGCTCGCTACATCGCCATGCGCCAGCTTCGCGAGACGGACGCCTTTCCCCCGTCAACCGATATCGGCCCGATGCTCACGGCGAGCATCGAGGCTAGAACGCGGCCCTCGGCTCGCCAAATCGCAGCCCGAACCGCGACATGGCAGCCTTGGCGGGCCTACGCCGCCCAGCATCTTTTGGCCTCGGCCTGACGATGCAGGCCTCCACCCGCTCAATCCTCCAGCTTGCGCGCCTCGCCGGGCAACATGATCGGCACGCCCTCGCGGATCGGATAAGCGAGCTTTGCCGCGTCGCTAATCAACTCCTGCCGCTCGCGATCATAGCGCAGCGACGTCTTGCTCACCGGGCACACCAGCACTTCAAGAAGGCGCGGGTCCACGCTGTGGCTCGTGTCGCTCGGGCTGGTCATCTGCTCACCTTTGTCGCACTCTCTTGCCGGAAATAAGCGCTCAGGCTAAATCGGTTCCATCGTGCCGGCAAGATGCGAGCCGGCGGATGACGCGTATGGTCCCGTGCGAGACTAAGAATAACTAACATTTCCGGGCCGATTGAGGTAACATTCCTGAACGTTTCTGCCATGGGGAAATGTTTGAGCATCTTGCGCGCGCGAGGGCAGGTCCCGCATCGAGAGCGGCCGTTGGCACGGCGGGTAAAGCCTTGTGACAGAAACGCTATCCTGAACAATGATTGATTGACGCGCCGCGCCGGCTGCCTGACTGCCGCCGCCCGCGATGAGCCAAGACAGCCTGGGGGTCGCGCTGCTTTTGCAGGGCGCTAGCCGGCGTGCCTTTAAGGCGAATGGGAGAAACGCATGATCTTAAGTCCTCGGCGCATTGTCAGCAAGTTCAGGCCGCGCGCGCTTCAGGGGATTCCGCCGTTGATTTTGCCTTTTCGCAATAAGCGCGGGAAGCGGATGCCGATTATTCCCATCGGCCGGATGCCGAAGGTTTACGGCCGGATCGGCAATCTCGAAGTGCGCCTGGCGCGCTCGCGCGGCGATTTGCGGCGGGCGCAAAAGCTGCGCTATGAGGTGTTTTACGAGGAGATGGACGCCATTCCGAATGCGGCGGCGATGATTACGCGGCGGGACGAAGATTCCTATGATGACATTTGCGATCACCTGCTCGTGGTCGATCACGGCAGCCTGGTGACGAGCGGTAAAAATCCGTGGCGGAAGCGCCCGCGCGTCGTGGGGACATACCGCGTTCTGCGCCAGGAGATGGCCACGGCGCATGGCGGTTTTTACAGCCAGGGCGAGTACGACATCAATCCGCTGCTGGCGGCTAAAAGCCGGAACTATGAGTTCTTGGAGCTTGGCCGCTCCTGCGTGCTCAAAGCCTATCGCAACCGCCGCACGGTCGAGCTGCTTTGGCACGGCGTCTGGACCTATGTGCGCGAACACGGCGTCGATGTCATGATCGGCTGTGCCAGCTTTCCGGGCATCGATCCCAAGCGCCATGCGATGGCGCTGAGCTATCTCCATCACAATGCGCTGGCCCCGAAGGAATGGCGGGTCAAGGCGCATGACCGCCTTTTCGTCAACATGAACATGATGCCCGCGCGGGATATCGACGCAAAGGCGGCGCTGAAGGGGATGCCGCCGCTGATCAAGGGATATATCCGGCTTGGCGCTTACATTGGCGACGGCGCGGTGATCGACCGCCAGTTTGGCACCACGGATGTGCTGATCATCCTACCGGTCGAAGCGATCGATTCGCGCTATTTCGGGCATTTCGGCGCACCGGACGAAACCTCTTCCGTGCTGCAACGGGCCAGCGGCAAGCGCTTAAGCTGACCTACTTTCCTAGGAAAACCAAAGGTCCGCTGTGTGCCTTACGCGGCACGACTTGTTCCATTGCCCGGACCCTGGCATTAATTTCGGCCAGCGTTGAAGCGGGGATCTGATAGCGGCAGATGGACGAGGTCTGGTCATTCGGCGGCGTCATCGCGCTGTGGCTCGGCCTCAGCTGCGGGCTGTGGTGGCTGCATCGGCGGTCGGTCCATGGCGGTCAGCGGCGGCAGATGCAGCAAGCCGAACGCGCAGCGATCTATGTTGGCGAGGCTCAACCCGTTTTCGACGCGATCCGCAGTACCGCCGCGCTAGCCCCGCCGTCGAACGACGCCCGGCTGACCGCTGAAACCCTGGCGCTGCTCAAACGCATTCAGGAGCACGCGGCCTTCTTCGACGACGTCAACACGCTGCGCGTGCAGATGCAGGCTTCGTTCGGCATGGAGGAGCACGCGCCGCTGTCAGAAGTGCTGCATATCCGCCGCGATCTGTGGGCGGCGAGCGAAATCCTGCTCGTGGAGGATGTCAGCAGTTTCGGGGCGTCGTTCGCCGAGGAGGGCGCATATGAACGGCTGCGGGGGGAGGCGGCGGCGCTTCTCTTCAAACAGGCCAGCGCAGCTTCTAGCGAGGACGATCTCATTGATCTCCGCCTGTCTCTCGCCCGCGCGGATGCCGATGTCTTTATTGAAGCCCTGAATGAGGCGATCCGGGCCGCGCGGGAACAGGACCGGCTGCCGACGCCGTCCGAGGTCATCGCCTATCCGATCGCCTGGATCGGCGCCCTGCCGCGCATGTTACGGACCGCGCGGGCTTTTCTCAGCGCGTTCTTCTTCCATGCTGGGGACGCCGCTCGCGCAATTCGCGATTCTGAGACCATGGCGCGCGGCGCCAGCCAGCTCCGCCAGGCCCGCGAGGAATTGCCGCAACGCCTCGCGACCGGTCTAGAGCGCGCTTCAGCCACCGCGCGAGAAAGTGCCGCGGGACTGCGCCGCCATTATGATTTCCTTGCCGCAGCACATGATTTTCAGGCGAAATATGAGCAAGTCCTGCGCAAGGCGCCGGAGGTCACGGAGCGCGGCCGGCAGTTCATCCTCCGCCTCGAACTGGCCGAGCGGTCGGAGCGCCTGCGGCTGACATCGGCCAATTTTTTGATCTGGCTGACGCGCCAGCTCGTGAATGGCCTTGGCCATCTGATCGCGGCTTTACAGCGCGTTCATGCGGAGCTGAGCGCAACGGGTCCCTGGGCGCTGGCTACGGCCACCCTCGCGCCAACGCCCGTGCGCGGACGGCAGACCTCCGCCTTCCGCTCCTATCGGATGGCGCTCGTCTCGGCGGGCTTGCGTGAAGAGCAGGCGCGACCTCCCACGCTCGCCGCGAGGCCTGCCGCAACGACGAAAGGCAAGCTTGCGGCAAAGTCCGGCGGGGTTTCGTCCGGGCAAGCCAAGGATGCGGGAAGGCGAGCCAAACAGCCCGCAGGGGCGACCACAAGCAAGAAGGCGGTGGCAGCGCCCGCAAAGGCGGCGAAGCCAAAGCTAGCCACGAAAACCTTGGCCGTGCCGAAGGACGCGCTGCCGGCAACCGTCAGGGGCGATGCCTCTGGTCAAGCTGCTGCCGATAAAAAAGCAAATGGGAAGATTTTAGCGAGCGGTCCGACAGCGATTCCGGCTAAGCGCCCGAAAGATGTGGCAATCAAGCAAAATGATGCGCAGGCTTCGCCCCAATCAAAAAAAGATCGGCGGGACAAGAAGCGCGAATCGATGTTAGGCGCGCTGTTCAGGCGGGAAAACCTGACGCCTGTGGCTGCGACGGATAAGACCATCGCTCAGCCGACCCCCGAACTCGTACCCGAGCCACCCACGCGTCTAGCGCCCGAGCCAAAGCCTGCACCGCCCAAGCCATTCAAGGCCGATGTTCCGCAACGCACGGCGAAGCTATCGGAATTCCCGGCGGCGATCGCGCAAGAGGCCGCCCCGGCTCAGCCAGCGCTTGCCGATCAAATCGGCGTCTCGCCAGAACCGGCAAAGCGGACCGAGCCGCCCAAGCGCGTAGAGACCAAAATCGGCAGCGCAAGCGCGCTTCCCTCGGACATCGTAAGCGTCGCGCCGGACCCTGTTCACCCCCAAGAGAAGCGCCGATCGTTTTTAGCGCGCTTGTTTGGCCGCGCGAATGCCGCATCGGAACGGCCACCGTCTACCTTGGAAACTTTGCCGATTGCTGATCCCGCCCAGGCGTCGGCGGAAGCCAGCAAGGATATGCCGGGCGAGACAACGCCAACGCTTCTGGCTAAACTCTTGGATGTCGACGATGGAGTGGGCGGCGAGAATGGCGACCAGGAGACGAATATCGATGATGCCTTCGAAGACGAAGACGAAGACGAGAGCGAAGGCGAGCCGCAGGATGAGCCGGGGCCGCTCACTTTGAGCGTCATGGAATTGCAGGCCAAGATGACGCCGAAGCCGCCGCAAATTCGAAGCTTTCCCTGGCTTCGCGGATAGGATTGAGAAAATGTTCGTTCAGTTTTTTCATGATTTACGCCAAGCCGGCGTGCCGGTCAGCTTGCGGGAATATCTGTCGTTGATGGAGGCGATGCAGGCGGACCTCGCGGACAAGCGTGTTGAGGATTTCTACTATCTCTCCCGCACCGCGCTGGTGAAGGACGAGCGCAATCTCGACAAGTTCGACCGCGTTTTTGCTTCCGCGTTCAAGGGAGTCGAATTCATGGCTGAGGCGGCGAGCGCGGCGATCCCCGAGGAATGGCTGCGCGCCCTCACCGAGCGCGTGTTCACCGATGAGGAGAAAGCCCAGATCGAGGCGCTAGGCGGCTGGGAAAAGATCATGGAGGAGTTGCGCAAGCGCCTCGAAGAGCAGAAGGGGCGGCATGAGGGCGGCTCGAAATGGATCGGCACGGGCGGCACGTCGCCCTATGGGGCGTATGGCTACAACCCGGCGGGCGTGCGCATCGGCCAGGCCAGCAATCGCAATTTCCGCGCGGTCAAGGTCTGGGACAAGCGGGAATTCAAGGATTTAGACGCCTCGGTCGAACTCGGCACGCGCAATATCAAGGTCGCGCTGCGCCGCCTGCGCCAATTCGCGCGCGAGGGCGCGGCGGAGGAACTCGACCTCGACAAGACGATCCGGTCGACCGCCCATCACGGCTATCTCGACCTCGAATTCCGCCCCGAGCGCCGTAACACGGTGAAGGTGCTGCTGTTTTTCGACGTCGGCGGCTCGATGGACTGGCACATCAAGATTTCGGAAGAGCTGTTCTCGGCCGCGCGCACCGAATTCAAGCATATGGAATATTTCTACTTCCACAATTGCCTTTATGAGAGCGTCTGGCGCAACAATGCGCGCCGCCATGCCGAGCGGATGCCGACCTGGGATGTGCTGCACACCTACCCCGCCGACTACAAGGTGATCTTCATCGGTGACGCCTCGATGAGCCCCTATGAGGTGGCCATGCCGGGCGGGTCGGTGGAGCATTGGAACGAGGAGCCGGGTGGGGCCTGGGTTGAGCGGGTGACGCAGATTTATAAGAGCGCGGTCTGGCTCAATCCCGTCGCCGAGCATTTATGGGGCTACACGCCCTCGATCCAGCTGATCGGCCAGCTGATGAACGGCCGCATGTACCCCCTGACGCTGGAAGGCATCGACGCGGCTATGAAGGAGCTGGTGCGTTAGAACTCTCTCCTACGGGAGACTTCTGCCAAACGAGGCTCCTTCCTTTGTCGTCCCGGAAGCCCGTAGGGCTATCCGGGACCCAACGGCACCGCAGCAAGCGCTTTGGGGTATCAAGGCTAATTGGTCCCGGCTCTTCGGCCGGGACGACGCAGAGGATGCTGGTTCGCAGAAGTCTCTATTTGAGAGGTTAAAACCTTAATCCGGATAGCGCCAAATCTTGCACGCCAGGCTGGCCAGCCAGTTCTGGCGGTTCTTAATTTCATCCGCCGTCCATCTCTCGGCGCTAATCACCTTCTGCGTGATCTCCAGCCGGTCATGCGCGAAAACCTTCTTCTTCGTCGCAAAATCGGCGTTGCCCAGCTCGCTGTTCAGCTTGGCCGAGATCAGCGTCATATTGCCGAGCCGGTAGACATATTTGTCGAGGCCGCCCGGAAAGTCGCGGCGGTTCGTGTCCCAGGCGGCGTTATGGCGCTTGGGCAGGATGTGTTCGAGGTCGGTGGCGAAAGGGTCGGCCGTCGTGCGCAGCGACGGATTGGGCGACAGGTAATCGTTGATCTTGGCGAGCACATAACGCGCCTGGGCATTGCTGCGGATGAGCTTGCGCGAAAAGGCCGAGTGGAACTGGCTGTCGTCGGGGTAAAGCTGGGCGAGATGTTTGCGGAAGATCTCGCCGGTCTCGACGCCGCCCGTTTCGCGGATGTCCCGCGCCGCACTGATGAAAGGCGCAAGGATGGCCGACGGGCTGAGATTGCAAATGGTGTTGTAGCGGAAGGTGAAATTCACCAGCATTCGGGTCAGTTCGAGAAAGCCGCGCTTGTCGACTTCGAGCGCCGCCAGCAGCACGATGAAAAGCTGCTCGGGCCGCAATACGTCAATGGCGTCGATCAGCTCGCGAATGGCGGGCTGCATAAGATTTGGAAAGCCCGCCCACAGGCGATGCTGCGGACTGGAAAGCGCCGCATAGAGATCGGACGTTTCGCATAGGCTCTCCGAATAGGCAGCGACATCCTCGGGCGTCGCGATCGCGGCTTTGATGTCAGAGTAAAGCCCGCGCTCGCCGATCGCGCCGCGCGTCGACAGCCAATGGTGGCGGACGAATTTAATCAGCCGCTCGCTGCCCAGATTATGCTCCATCAAATCCCAATTGCCCTGCGTTTCGCCGAGCCGGTCGAGCGAGACCGCGAAAAGATGGTTTTTCAGGAGATCGGCCTCGGACAGCTCCAAGCCGCGATCATTCAAAGTCTCGAACAGCAAGAAGGCGTTGTAGTCGTCCTTCACGTCGATGCGGATGACAAACACCCGGTCATTAAGCGAATCGACGATGGCTTTGGCGGTCTCCTCGATGCTCATCCCGCCCTCTCGCATTTCGCCGATTTTGCGGTGCATGAAGCAGAAACATTCGGCGAGCAGCCGGTTGGAGGGCGAGAGGGTTTCATCCTCCGCCAGCCGTTTTATTTCCGCGATCGGGCGGCTATGGGCGATGTAATTGTCGTAAAAGACCTTGTCGGTCTTGTTCAGCTCCAGGCTGGGCTTGAAGAGCTGGCGCTGATGGTCGGATTTGGCGAGAAAATCTTGCTCGATCGCGGATGCGAGCCTCGATTTGCCTTCCGCTTTCAAATGGCTGCGCAACGCTGAAACCAGCACTGCGGTGGTGATGAGGCGCTGCTGCCCGTCGATGACGACATGCTCGGGCGCCGGGCTGTTTTTGATAACGATCGAGCCGAGAAAATATTCCGGCGCGGCGCCGGTGAAGGTCTTGGAGACATCGAACCAGAAAACGCTGAACTGGCTTTCATCCCAGGCATAATTACGCTGATAGGGCGGCACGATATAAGTGTCGCCGATGCGCAAAAGCTTGCCGAGGGAGATGACTTGGCTGGAAATGGAGTTCGTCATTATCGCGTGATGATATCAAATTCGCTCTCCGCATATATTCTAAAATCACGCTGTCTCTGCGGCCAAAGGCTTGCGCGGCGGCAACAGAGCGGAGTAAAAATGCACTGAAGACGCGAGTGTTCGGCCGCCCAGCCTAAAAAATTGAGCCGAAACACACCGCTAAATTTTAGGGTTTTAGGGGATTGGCCTTAGGTGACGGTGTGTAAAAAGGCGTCTGCCGCCCTTTTTGTCACTTCCGCCCGAATTGTGACTGAGCAACGGCGGCCAGCGCTCGAAGCTCCTGCGGCTGCATGTCCGCCGCGATCACATAACGCAGCTCCTTGACGCTCCAGCTCATCGTCTTGACATCGCCGAAGCGGCCGGGCGACATTGGCATATCGAGGCCGCCGGCGCTGACATAGAGCGCCACCAGCGGCTCGTTCTTGCCCAAATAAATCAGCTGCATCACCTTGTTGCCCCGGTAGGAGAGCAATTGCCCGCGCGCAAATTTCAACCCATGAGCGGAAAAGTCCGGCAACGAGGCGGATTTAAACAGCTGTCCGAGCTGGAACTTGACCATGTCCGGGTTGGACTGGCTTTCCGCGCTGACGCCGACCGTTTCACCGGTGAAGAAGGCATGGAATTCGGCGATATCTTCCGGCCAATTGGACGCAGGCAATTGCATGACGGCTTCCGGCTTGGCTTTGACCCCGGAATAATACGACGTGGTAAAGCCGGCGGACGCCCCGATCAGCAGGAGAAAGCCCGCCGTGCCGATGGTCAGCACTCGGCCGCCCGCCGCGATCGCGCCGGCGCCGGGCCGCGATCCGCGCTGGGCGCGCGAGGCGCTGCTCATGCCCTCGCGCAGCAGCGCGCCGAATGTGTCTAGAAGCTGCGCCTGGGTTTGCTGCAGCCGGCTCACCCGGTAGGCCATATCCCGGTCGTCGCGCAGGATGCGTCCGACCACGGCGGCTTGCGGCTTGTCGAGCTGACCGTCCACATAGGCCATCAGCAGCTCGTCGCTCAGGTCGATCATGCGGCCCGCCCTTGTGCGCGCGGCGATGCCGGAGCCAATTGCGCGCGCTCGTCGGGTTGGGCAAGCGCCTCATGACATTTTGCCAGCCGCGTGATGACCGTCGCAACCGGCACGCCGAAGATTTCCGCCACCTCGTCGTAGGACAGCCTTTCGCCATAGACCAGATGCAGCGTCGCGCGCCGCTGCGGGGACAATTGCGCTAGCTGCATGGCGAAGCGCGCCGATGCGCCGCCGTCATTGGCGCGGCTGCGCGGCTGGAAAAGCCGGGGATCGGCCGCTTCCGGACGGTCGGATGGCGCACCCTTCATGCGGCTCACCCAAATGCTATAGGTTTGCGTGAAGGCCCATAGCGCAAGAGGGGTATGACCGCGATCCTTCGACACGCGCGATAGGATATGATTGCGGGCCGCCTTCAGCAGGGCTTGGGCTTTGGACTCGCTCCCAGTCAACGCCGCCGCGAATGAATTGAGGCGCGGCATGACAAGACCCAACTCGGAATTGATCTGCGACTTTTGCTCGACAACGTAGCCCATGACCCGGCCCACTCACATGAACATCGCAACGATGATGAGAACTCTCATAAAACTTATGGCGGAAAAGGGTTTACGGCTGGTGAACGGACACCTCAAAACAGGACGGACATTCCGGATGTCACATTTCGTTGTCTACATCGGAGGAGATTCGGATGAACATTGCTGAATGGCTGGTGCGGACTGGCCGCCTCGCGCCTGAGCGGCCTGCTTTGTTCAACGGCATGCGCATGGTCGCGGATTACGCCGGGTTCGCGGGCGGCGCCGCGCGCATGGCTACCGCGCTTGGCGACCGGTTCGGCATCCAGCGGGGCGACCGCGTAGCCATCTTCATGCCGAACGCGACCAGCTATCTTGAGCTTTTATACGCCATCTGGTTCGCAGGCGCGGCCACCGTCCCGATCAACTATAAGCTCCACTCAAAGGAAGCCGCCTGGATCATCGAGAATGCCGAAGCCAAGCTGGCCTTCGCGCTTGAAGATATGTGTCATGAACTCGCCGCGATCCTGCCCGCGTCCACCCGCCTGATCGCCGCCGACGGTTCCGAATTTGCCGCCCTCCGCAGGGCTGAACCGATGACCGCGCCAGTTCCGCGCGGCCGCGACGACCTCGCCTGGCTGTTCTACACTTCGGGCACGACCGGTAAGCCCAAAGGCGTGATGATCTCCAACGGCAATGTCCACGCCATGGCTTTTGCCTATTTCGTCAATGTCGACGAGGCGCGGGCTGGCGACGCCGGGCTTTACGCCGCCCCGATCTCGCATGGCGCTGGGATTTACAATTTCGTCAACGTCCTACGCGGCGCGCGTCATGTCGTGCCGGAGTCCGGCGGCTTCGATCCGGCGGAAATTCTGGCGCTGGGCCGGACGCTCGGCGGCATCACCATGTTCGCCGCGCCGACGATGGTGCGCCGTCTCGTCGAAACCGCCAAGGCGAGCGGCGAGGCGGGCGATGGCCTGCGCTCCATCGTCTATGGCGGCGGCCCGATGTACGTGCCGGACATCGAGGAAGCGGTCCGCGTCATGGGGCCGCGCTTCATCCAGATTTATGGCCAGGGTGAAAGTCCGATGACGATCACCGCGCTTTCCCGCGATCTCGTCGCCGACCGGGGGCATCCGCGTTGGCGCGAACGGCTCGGCTCGGTGGGCGTGGCGCAGTCCTGCGTCGAGGTGCGCGTCGCCGATGCCGAGGGGCGCACGCTGCCGCCCGGCGAGACCGGCGAGGTCTTGGTGCGCGGCGCGCCGGTGATGCTCGGCTATTGGCGCAACGCGGCGGCGACGGCGGAGACTTTGCGGAATGGTTGGCTCTGGACCGGCGACATGGGCGCGATGGATGAGGACGGGTTTCTGACGCTGAAGGACCGCTCGAAGGATGTCATCATCTCCGGCGGCAGCAACATCTATCCGCGCGAGGTGGAGGAGGCGCTGCTATTGCATCCGTCCGTCGCCGAGGTGTCCGTGGTGGGGCGGACCAGCGCCGAATGGGGCGAGGACGTCGTGGCCTTCGTGGTTTCGGCAAGCGGGGCGGCGTTAGACGAGACGGCGCTCGATCGGCATTGCCAGGAACAGATCGCCCGGTTCAAGCGGCCGAAGGCGTATTTCCCGGTCGCTGAGTTGCCGAAGAACAATTACGGCAAAGTGCTGAAAACGGAGCTGCGAGAACGCTTGGCCAAGCTGCTGTCAGCAGATAATTAGAGAATGATCAATTTCGGTAAGCACACTTTTTGAAATCCCCGCGAAGCGGGGACCCAGTATTCAGCAGACGCAATAGTGGACTGGATCGCCGAATTCGCGGGGATTTCGTCTCAAGCCGGTCAATCAATTGATGGCTCTGGGCCGCGAACGCCACAGTCGGTAGTGTCTCAGGCGTTTTTCCTAGGCCGTCCAGTCCTAGGCGCGCGGGCTTCGATGCTTTGCGCTAAGCATACCATGATTTGCGGAGAGTGTCATGGTCAGCTCATCGTCGCAATTGTCGCCGGCTCAGTCGCCATCTTCATTCTCCCGCGCCAGTTGCGACTTGAGATGATAGGCATCGATGTCGAAGTCGGTGCTGTCCGAGACTGCGGCCAGCACGAGGGGCGAAACGCGCTCCATCTCCTCCTCAACCTCTAAGCTTGTGAAGCCGTCCTCGGTCGCCTCGGCCAACAGCTTCTCCGACAGTCGCTTTGCCCTCGCTTCGTGGCTCTCAATGTCGGGATTAGCGCCAGGAGGGATGTTTTCCTCGATCCATGTCTCGGCCCACCTCAGGAAGCGCTTGCTCATGACCGCCCACCCTTCTCTCGTGTCAAGCTCGACGCCTCCGGTTTCGAGTGGATAGAAGCTCACTGCATAGCATGGAGAGGCGCAAGCTCGCACGCTGGACTTTAACTGGGTCCCGGTGGTGTCCGCAATGGGTCAAGAACAGCGTTCATTACACCGGAAATTTCTCCAGCTCTGCCCGCGATAGCGGAAGCGGAGTGCGCGGCCACTTTTTCCCTTGATGCGAGGGATCGGATTACAGAAGGGATTAAACACCTGAGACCATCAGCCGCTGTCGTTTAGGCCGCTCAGCCATTGCCGCGTCAGATTCACATCGGCCTGCGTCAATCCGTGCGCGGCGGGCAGGAGGTGCCGCTCGACCGACGCGCCGCGTTCGGCGAACATGGCCTCCAGGCGGCCCGATTGGGCGGCCGGCATCAGCGGGTCGAGCTGGCCTGACAGCAGCAGCACCGATCGGCCGGCCAGGTCGGCGCGTGTCTCCGGCTCGAACGGGACCATCGCCCGCAGCAAGGCCGCGCCGCGCAGCGACTCGGGCCGCAACAGCATCATGGCGGCGGCGACATTGGCGCCATTGGAATAGCCGAGCGCGAAAAGCCGCGTGTGGTCGAACCGATAATGGGCTGAGGCGGCGGCGGCAAAATCGGCAAGTTCGGCCGCGCGCGCCTTCAAGTCCGGCAAGTCGAACACCCCTTCCGACATGCGTTTGAAAAACCGGGCCATGCCGTTTTCGAGCACTTTCCCACGCGGCGAGAGCAGCGCCCAGCCCGGCGCGACTTCCTGACCGAGGCCGATCAGGTCGCGCTCGTCGCCGCCCGTGCCATGCAGCAACAGCAGCGTGTTCCCATTGTCGCCCCGCTCGAACCGATGAATGAAACCTAGATCGGTGCTCATTTTACCTACCTCGAATTTTTGCCGGCGCGAACGCCAAGATTAGCAGCACGAGGATCGGCGCCGTCAGGCTCGCATAGGACAGCGTGATGTAACCCAGAGCGCCGCAAAGAGCTCCGGCGGCAAAGCCGATGACGGCGCTGGCCAGACTTCTGATCCGCGCTCCATCGCCCTTTTCGTTGCCGCGAAGCATATCGACCGCGTCGATCACCGCTTGCGTCACATTGCCGGTCATGACCGTTGTCGGCGTCCCAAGCTGCGTCAGACGGCCGGCTGCGTTTTGCACACTCATTGCGGCCACGCCGGTCAAACCCGTCAGCGCCGCATCAAGGGAATCCGGATGATCGAAGGGCGCGGTCGAAATCCCTGCCAGCATGAACAGGAACAGGAGCGCGATTTGCGCCAGAATGACGGGAAATGCCAGATTGCGGCCGTCTGCTTCTGCGCGGCGAACCGCGACGGTCACCAGGGCCACGACGAGGATGAATATCGGAAGCGCCAAAAGCTTGGTGACGACGCCGGCCGATTGCCCCGCCAGCCCCGCGCCCAGGAGCACGAAGTTGCCGGTCACATGCGCGGTGAAAAGGCCGAACAGCGCGATAAACCCGACCGTGTCCACGAACCCTGCCACGAAGCTTAAGCCGATGACGGGAAAGAGCGCTGGCATCTACACCTTTTCCCTTATCTTTTGCGCGGCGAGCGCCGCCAGCATAAAGCCGCCGACGAGACCCATATGCTCCCAGAAAATGTTGAAATCGCGGATGCGTTCGACGCCTTCCTTCGTCCACCAGCTATGGGCGAGCAGAGTCGCCGCGATAGTGAACCCGCCAAGCGCGAGGGCGCCGAGGATCGCCGCGCGCCCGCCGATCAGCAGGAGCAATGAGCCGCCAAGCTGAACCGCGATAACCACCCCCGCGATGATCTCGGCAGGCTCCAAACCCGTCAGGCCGCGCACTTCGGCAATGGCGGCCGGGAAGTCGAGCGCCTTGAAGACGCCCGACAGCCAAAACGCCGATGTGAGGAGCAGAACCGCCACACTATAGATCGCTCGTGTCATGCTAGGCCGCAAAGCAGGAGCAGCCGAGCGCGCCCCAAAAGGATTTCAGGTCGGCGGCAGGGATCGGCGTCGTCCAGGCGATCTGATGGTTGTGGCCATGCATCCCGCAAGCCGAAGCGCAGCCATCATTGCAGGCACGCGCGTGCTGCGTTTGCGGCTGCGCCAGTTGGGTTGTGCGCAGGCCCGGCGCGTCGAATTTTGCAACCGGAGACCAGGACGGGCTGACGGGCGGCAGGGGCGGGTCGAAGCTCTTGAACGCATCCGATCCGTATACGATTTTACCGCCGACCAGCGTCATGACTGCTGCGAGCCGCCGGATTTCTTCGGCGGGCACCGTGAGATAATCCGCCGAAAGCACCGCCAGATCGGCATATTGGCCGGGTGCGAGCGTGCCCTTCACATCCGATTCGCCGGAGAACCAAGCCGAGCCTTTCGTCCAAATCCGCAGGGCGCTTTCGCGGTCGAGGGTATTGGCCTCCGAATAGAGCCGCAAACCGCCGAGGGTCTTGCCCGTCGTCAGCCAATAGAGCGCCACCCAAGGATCGTAGGATGAAACGCGCGTTGCATCGGTCCCCGCGCCGACGGGCAAGTCCATCTCCAGCATCTTCGCGACCGGTGGCGTCAGCTCGGCGGCTTTCGCGCCATAACGGTTGACGAAATATTCGCCCTGGAACGCCATCCGGTGCTGGATCGCGATGCCGCCGCCCATCGCCTTGATGCGCTCGATGTTGCGGGGCGTAATCGTCTCGGCATGGTCGATGATGAACCGCGTCTTGAACGGCGTCTTGCCGTTCACCCGCTCGAAGAGCGTCAGGAAGCGGTCGATGGTCTGGTCATAAGTCGCGTGAATGCGGAACGGCCATTCCTTCGTCGCCAGCAGCTCGACGATCGGCTCCAGCTCGCTTTCCATCGTCGGCTGGGGTTCGGGGCGCGGCTCAAGGAAGTTCTCAAAATCGGCCGCCGACCAAGCGATGTTCTCCCCAGCGCCATTCATGCGGTACATGGCCGTGCCCGCGCCCGGCGACGTCATGCCCGTCCAGCGCTGATAGTCCGCCAATTCACCGCCCGCCTTCTGCGCGAAGAGATTATAGGCGACGCGCACCGTGAGCTGCCCGTCATCATGCAGCCTCTGGATCACCGCATAGTCATCGGGGAAATTCTGCCCGCCGCCGCCGGCATCGATGACGCTGGTAATGCCGAGCCGGTTCATCTCGCGCATATAGTGCCGGGTCGAGTTGATCTGGTCCTCGATCGGCAGCTTTGGGCCGCGCGCGAGCGTCGAGTAAAGGATCAGCGCGGCGGGCTTGGCGACCAACAGTCCCGTCGGATTGCCTGCCGCGTCCTTCTCGATGACCCCGCCAGGCGGGTTGGGCGTGTCCTTGGTGAAGCCTAGAGCGTTCAGCGCGGCTTTGTTGAGTAGCGCGCTCGAATAAAGATGCAGCACGAACACCGGCGTTTCCGGCGCGGCCGCGTTGATCTCAGCCAGCGTCGGCATCCGCTTCTCGGCGAATTGGAACTCCGACCAGCCGCCGACCACGCGCACCCATTGCGGCGCGGGCGTGCGCGCGGCCTGCTCCTTCAACATCCGCAGCGCGTCGGCGATGGAGGGCACGCTTTCCCAGCGCAGCTCCAAATTATAGTTCAGGCCGCCGCGAATGAGATGGGTGTGGCTGTCATTGAGGCCGGGAATGACGCGCCTACCGCCCAGGTCGATGATTTGGGTGCCGGCAGCGCGGAGCCGCATGATGTCGTCATTTGTCCCGGCGGCGAGAATGCGGCCCTCGCCGATCGCGACCGCCTGCGCTTCCGGGTTGGCGCGGTCGAGCGTGGTGATCTTGCCGTTCATCAGGATTGTTTCGGGAGATAGGACGGCGCTTGCTTGCTGCGATTGCGAGCTGGCCGAAAAGCCCAACAGAGCGGCCGCGCCGAGCCCAGCGGCTCCGGCGTTGATCTGGCGGCGAGTTAATGAAGGCGTTTTCATGGGATTGGACCTGTTTGCTTGGTGTTTACGCGGAGGCCGCCGGAACCGGCGCGAGGCGTTGGCCATGTGTGACGCGCTCGGGCGCCTTGTGGACCATGGTGTAAGCGTAATCGACGCCCATGCCATAAGCGCCGGAATGCTCCTTAACAACGGCGATCACGGCATCATAGGTGTCTTTGCGCGCCCAATCGCGCTGCCATTCGAGCAGCACCTGCTGCCAGGTCACCGGCACGACGCCGGCCTGAATCATGCGCTGCATGCCATAGTCATGCGCTTCCTTGGATGTCCCGCCGGAGGCATCGGCGACCATGTAGATGTCGTAACCGCCTTCGAGCATGGCGGACAGGGCGAAAGAGTTGTTGCAAACCTCCGTCCAAAGCCCGGAAACAACGATTTTTTTCTGACCGTTCTTGGCAAGCGCGTCGCGCACTTTCTGGTCGTCCCAGGAATTCATCGAGCTGCGTTCCAGAAGCGGCGCATCGGGGAAGACGGCGAGAAGCTCGGGGTAGGCGTAGCCGGAAAAGCCTTCCGTCTCGACCGTCGTGATGATCGTCGGGATGTTGAAAAGCTTGGCGGCTTTGGCGAGGGCGACCGTGTTGTTTTTCAGCGTCTGCCGGTCGATACTTTGCACGCCGAAGGCCATTTGCGGCTGATGGTCGATAAAGATAAGCTGGCAGTTATGCGGGGTGAGCAGCTCGAGATAGTTCGGCATGATCCGGGCTCCACAAAGGGTAGAAGGGCGTCGATGCTCGTAGGGGAACGTCTTAATCGGCCTCTGCGACACCGTTGTTACGCCGGAGACGTTACAAAACCTGCTGCGCCATTTAGGCTGTCAACGGTCGCCTGGCTAGTAGTAACTATCTCGTAACTATCGGGAATCCGTCCTCTGGATGAAAAACGGAGATCTGGAAATGCCTGAAAGCGCCGTTCCGAAAGGCTGCCCGCTCGATCGCATCTTAAAGTTTTTCGCGCCGCAATGGACGGCTCATATTGTCTGGGTCTTGGGGCAGAATGGCAGCCTTCGCTTCAGCGAATTGTCTCGCGCCATGCCGGGCGACATCTCCGCGCGGGTCTTGTCGGCGCGGCTGAAGCATATGGAAGATCTAGGCCTCGTCGGCCGCGTCGATGCGGGGGTCTACCCGCTCAACGTATCCTACAGCTTGAGCGATGAGGGGGAGGCGCTGCACCGCCTCCTCCTTCGCATCGACCAGCTTGCCGATGAGACGCCGCTTCCTGCCGCCTTGGCGAATCTGCGGGACCAAGCGCCCGAATGATGCGCGGCTCTCACGCTATTGGCTCGCGGTAATGCCGCCATCCACCAGCAAATTCTGCCCTGTCACGAAGCCGGAGGCAGGCGCGGCAAAGAACAGCGCCGGGCCGACGATGTCCTTGGGATCGGCGATGCGGCCGAGCGGGATGCGCTCGATGAGGCCGCGCCGGAAGCTGTCATTCTCCATCACATGGCGGATCATCTCGGTGTAGACGAAGGTTGGCGCGACGCCATTGACGGTGATGCAATGCGGGGCCAACTCCATCGCATGCTGCTTGATGAGCATGGCGATGCCGCCCTTGGTCGAGCAATAGGCTGAATAGCCCCTGCCGCGCAGGCCCAGTGTCGAGCGCACCGACAGGAGATGCACCAGCCGCCCGCCGCGCCCCGCCTCGACCTGATGGCGCGCGACGGCCTGGCCGAGGAACATCGCCGCCTTTAGATTGACGGTGTAGACCTCGTCAAACGCCTCCTCGGTGACTTCGGCGATGGGCTGCTCGCGCTGAATGCCGACGCAGTTGATGAGCACGTCGAGGCGTCCATGGCGCTTGGCGGCGGCATCGACGGTTTCGCGGATGCTCGCCACGGATTTACAGTCGAGCGCCATTCCGTCGGCGGCGAACCCCGCATCGGTTAGCGCCCCGGCAAGCGTCGCCGCCTTGCCTTCATCGCGGCCGCAGATCACGACCGTCGCCCCCGCCATCGCCGCGCCCCAAGCGATGGCCTCGCCGATCCCGCCATAGCCGCCGGGGATGAAGACGACCTGCCCGTCGAGCCGGAACAGGCCGGACAGATCGGATTGAAAGTCGATGCGCGGCGTGATGGGGTCCGTCATGCGTGTCTCCATTCAGTCGAGATGCAGCCCGCCATTGATGTCGATGATTTCGCCGGTGATGAAGCCGCTTTCGGGCGAGGCGAGGAAGGCCACGGCATGGGCGACTTCGCTCGCCTCGCAGAAGCGTCCCACGGGGATCGTGGCGAGAAGCTGATCGCGCTGCGCCCGGGTGAGCTGTTCGGTGACCATTGGCGTCAGCACATAGGCGGGCGCGAGGCCGTTCACGGTGATGCCGTCGCGGGCGGTTTCGCGGGCGAGCGAGAAGGTCAGCCCGCCGAGCGCGCTTTTCGAGGTGGTGTAGGCCGTGCCGGCTGTCAGCCCGCCGGTTTTCATGGCGAGCGAGCAGATGTTGACGATGCGGCCCCAGCCTTTGGCGCGCATTGCGGGCAGGCAGGCTTTGGCAAGGTAAAACGCGCCGTCGAGATTGACGGCCAGCACCTTGCGCCATTCATCGGCCGATGTCGCGGCGGCCTTGTTGTTGGTGAGGATGCCCGCATTGTTGACGAGGATGTCGATGCCGCGCCAGTCGGCGGGGAGCGCGGCCAGGCCATCGGTGACAGCCGCTTCGTCGCTAATGTCCATCGGCAGCGCAAATCCGCCCAGTTCTTCCGCCAGCGCCGCGATCCGCTCGCCCTGGATGTCGACGAGGATCATCCGGCAGCCCATGCCCGCGAACCGCCGGCTGATCGCTTCGCCAACCACGCCCGCCGCCCCAGTTACGAGGCAGATTTTGTCCTGCAGCACAGTCATCATTCCCTCCTGCCCGCACCCTCTTGTCATCCCGGACAGCGCGCAGCGCTGAGCCGGGATCCAGTCCTCCGCAGCCTCTCGGCTATGCCGCGAGGGCACGGATTACTGGGTCCCCGCTTCCACGGGGATGACATCAGCGGCTACGTCCAAACCATTCAGCTTCAGCGCCGCCGCCACCAGATGGCCGACAAGCCCATCGTCAAAGCCCAGCTTGCGCGCGGTCATGAGCTGGTTATGCACGGCAGGCCCCATCGGCGCCGCAAGCGCGTGCTCGCCGGTCATGCGCGTGTAGTAGCGTAAGTCCTTTTCGGCGTTGGCGATGGAGAATTTCAGCCCGTCCAGCGCGCCGCTCGCTAGGAAGCCGGTCATGATCATCTGGAAAATGCCGCTATTGCCGCCGCCCTTGGAGACGACTTCGTAGAGTTTGGTCAAATTAATCCCGGTCGCCGTGCACGCCGCCACCGCTTCGGCGGTCAGCGCGGCTTGGCCCATGGTGATCAGGTTGTAAATCAGCTTCAGCTTGGCCCCGCTTCCCGGCCCGCCAATATGGAAGATGTTCTCGCAGAAGCACTCCAGGACCGGCCGGATTTCGGCGAACACCTCCGGCGTCGCGCCGACCATCGCGTTCAGCCGCCCCTCGCGCGCCTCGACCGGCGTGCGCGCCAAGGGCGCATCGGCGAAACGCCCGCCCGCCGCCGCGATCCGTTCGGCATAGTCCATCACGACGCCCGGCTCGCCGGTCGTGCAGTCGATCACGATTTTGCCCGGTCCGATCG
This sequence comes from Rhodomicrobium sp., assembly GCA_031399085.1. Lineage (GTDB taxonomy): Bacteria > Pseudomonadota > Alphaproteobacteria > Rhizobiales > Rhodomicrobiaceae > R-RK-3. The sequence continues at coordinate 69,773 of JANNOQ010000107.1, read as the reverse complement.
CCGCCATGAACCCGTCATCGCCCTCGGCGATCGCCTTGAACTGCGGCGAGGCCGTCACGCAGACGACAATAATGTCGGATGCCTCCGCCACCTGCCTCGGCGTGACGGCCTCGCGCGCGCCCCCGGCGACCAATTCCTCGACCGGCTTGCGATTGCGATGGGCGACGACCGTCAGCCCATGCCCCTTCTTCAACAGGTTCGCGCCGATCCCCTGCCCCATCAGCCCAACGCCGATCACGCCCGTTCTTGCCATTGTCTCAACCTTTCATTATGTCGCCAGCGCGCCGAGATAAGAGCGCACATCGTCATGTTCGAGCATCGCGTCGTAGGATGGCATCCGGCTTACCGTGCCTTTCCGGACGAAAATGAACTGCTCGCAAATTTCGCGCAGGATTTCCAAGTGATAGCGCTCCTGCGGATGCACGCAGAGGAACACCAGCCGCCCCTCGTTCCTCAGTCTGCGGAAGAAGTCGAGCATGAAGCCGATATAGCCGTCCTGCCGGTTGAATTGCGGCTCATCGAACAGATGCACTAGCGGGTAGGCGGAAACCGACGGCTGCAACAGGAACGACGGCACGGTCTTGGCGAAATGCCGGACCTGATAGGATTGATGGTAATGGATCGCCAGCCGGTCGCGCTCGCGGTAGCGCACCTTGTGGATGTTCTGGCCGGCGCAAATCACCGTCCCGTGCGTCGGCCGGTTCGAGCCGGTGATCAGCTCGAACAGCGTCGTCTTGCCGGAGCCGTTCGGGCCCATGACGCCGACGATTTGCGGCTCGGCGATGGTGAACGCGGCGGCGAGGCGGAAGGTCTCGCGCGGGCGCAGCCGGCCTTGCGTGTAGACCTTGGTCAAGCCTTCGACCTGGAGCAGCGGCGCCGTCATTCCGTCACCCTCCCAAGAGTCGTTGGCGGAGCGCGGGGTCATCGCGCAATGTCTGGGACGCGCCCTCGTAAACAACGCGGCCTTTGTCGAGCACATAGACGCGGTCCGTCACCTCAAGCGCCGCCAGGGCGTGCTGCTCGACCAGGATCACGGCCACGCCCTCGCGCTTCATCGCCGTGACGGATTTCAGCACGTCCTGCACCAGCTTCGGCGCAAGCCCCTGGCTCGGCTCGTCCATCAGCATCAGGCCCGGCCCGCCGAGCATGGCGCGCGAGATCGAGACCATTTGCATTTCCCCGCCGGAAAGGTTCTCGCATTCCCGGTCCATCAGATATTCGAGGGCGGAGAACAGCGTGAAACAATCGCCGAGCCGCCACGCTTTGTAGCGGCTCTTTTTCGTTCCTAGCGACAGGTTCGTGCTGACCTTCAACGAAGGGAAAATGCGGCGGTCCTCGGGCACCCAACCGATGCCGAGCTTGGCGATCTCGTGGGTCGGGGTGCGCGAGATGTCCGCGCCGTCGAATGCGATGCTGCCGCCGCGCGGCGGCGTGAGGCCAAGGATGGAGCGCAATACGGTGGTCTTCCCCGCGCCATTGGCTCCGAGCAGCGCGACGGCCTCGCCGCGTTCGATATTCAGTGACACGCCGAATAGCGCCTGCGTCTCGCCGTAGAACGATTTGATGTTCGAGACCGACAGCATCACGCCACCTTCCCCAGATCGGAAGCGCGCACCCATTCGTTGCGCACCAGCTCCTCGGGCGTGCCCTCGGCGATGACTTGGCCCCAATGGATGACGGAAATCCGCTCCGCGAGGCCGAACAGGAAGCTCATATCGTGCTCGATGATGACGAGCGTGTAGGAGCGCTTCAATTCGCCGATGAGGTCCGCGAGATTGGCGCGCCCGTCCGCGCCTAGCCCTTGCGTCGGCTCGTCGAGGAAAACGATGCGCGGCTTGGCGGCAAGCGCGACGCCGATTTCGAGCGCGCGCCGTTGCCCGTAAGGTAGGTCGGCGGCGAGCGTCTTCTCCCGGCCTCGAAGTCCGACGCGCCTCAGCACGTCGCGCGCTTCGTCCATCAGCCCGCTATCGCCTCTGATGTCCCAAAAAGCGCGGGAGAGGCCGGAGCGCACGCGCGGCAGCGCCACCATGACGTTTTCGATGGCGGTGAACTCATCGAACAGGTTCATCACTTGGAAGGAGCGCGAGACGCCCTTGCGCGCGATGGCTTCGGGGCTAAGGCCGGTGATGTCCTCGCCGTCGAAGACGATGCGGCCGCGATCGGGTTTGTAGAGGCCGGTCAGGACGTTGAAGCAGGTGGACTTGCCCGCCCCGTTCGGCCCCATGATGCCGCTGACCGTGCCTTGGGCGAAATTCAGCGAGATGTTTTCCAGCACGACCTGGTCGCCGAAGCGCTTATGCAGATTTTCGGCGACGAAGAACGGGCGGGCGGGGCTCATAGGACCACCTCGCGTTTCGCCTGTTCGGGGGTGCTCGCCGGACGCTTGATCCGCGCCTCGATCCTGCGCCAAACGCCGACCACGCCTTCCGGCTCGACGACCATGACGGCCATGAACAACAGCCCGTACCAGAGCAGCCAGGTTTCGGTCGCCGCGCCGAGCACATCGCGCGCAAGGATGAACACGATCGCGCCTACCACCGGCCCCCAAAAGGAGACGAAGCCGCCGCCGATCAGCGTCATCATCACGACGAAGCCGGAAGCGTGCAGGCTCATCACATCGGGATAGGCGCTTTCCTGAGTCATGGCGAGGAACGCGCCGGCCAGCCCCGCGATGGCGCCGGACAGGGTGAACACGGTCCATTTGATCAGCCACACCCGGTAGCCGGCGAACCGCGCGCGCATTTCGTTCATGCGGATCGCCTGGAGCGCCGTGCCGAAGGGCGAATGCACGATCCGCCAGAGGATAAGGATGACGGCGGCCAAGATCACGGCGATCAGATAATGCAGCACCGCATTGGAGCTGAGATTGAGGGTCGCAATGCCGAGATCGAGCTTGGGCCGGAGAATGTTGAGCATCCCGTCCTCGCCGCCCGTCAGCCAGCGCAGCCGGATGGCGAGGAACCAGAAGATCTGGCCGAAGGCGATGGTCATCAGTGCGAAATAGATGCCGCGCCGGTGGGACAGGAAGAGCGCGACGACGCCCGCCGCCGCCGCCGCCGCGCTGAGCACGGCGACGAGCAGCCCGGCGAAGACATGCGGGTAGGCACCAAGCTGCCAAAGCCCGTAGGAATACGCCCCTACACCGAGAAACGCCCCGTGGCCGAAGGATGGCAAACCCGCATACCCGAAGAGGAGATTATAGCCGAGCGCGTAGAGCACAAAGATCGCGATCTCGACGCCGAGATAATTGTAAAGCCCGACCGCGTCGGCCCAGAGCGGATAGGTAAACAGCAGCAGGAAGAACACCAGCATTGGCTGGGTGACGATGGCCGCGCCGTTTTGGGAGGTCAGCATGGCGTCAAGCTTCCAGCGCGGTTTTTTTGCCGAACAGACCGCGCCCGCGGAAGGTCAGCACCGCGATGAGCAGCAGATACATCGAAAGGAGCGACCAATCGGACGCATAGGCCCCGGTCAAGCCGACCGCGAGGCCGACGAGAATGCCGCCGAGCACCGCGCCCCGGAAACTGCCGATCCCGCCCAGCACGATGATCAGGAACGCCGGGATGGTCGCATCGACGCCGACATGCGGCCGCAGACCCCAGATCGGTGTCAGGATGATGCCCGCCAGCGCCGCCAACGCTGCGCCGAGGCCAAAAACCAGCATTTGCAGCCGGGGCAAATTGATGCCGAGCGCGCGCACCATCTCGCTGTCATGCGCGCCTGCTTTAATGATCGCGCCGTAAGGGGTCTTTTCGAGGAACAGCCAGACCATGAAGATCGCGAAGGCGCCGGCAAGCATGGCGTAGACCCGGTAGATCGAATAGATCATGTCGCCCGCGATGAACGCGCCCGAGATGGCGGGCGGCGTTGGCATGATCTGCTCGGCCGGTCCCCAGATCAGGCGGATGGTTTCCTCCAGCACGAGCGCCGCGCCGAACGTCAGCAGCAGGCCGTATTCCTTCTTTTTTCCGTATGTTCGCCGCAACAGGAGTTCGAGGCCGAAGCCGATGACCGCGATGAGGAGCGGCGCCAGCACCAGCGCGATGACGTAACGCGCGCCGAGCGGGAGGGTCATATAGGCATCGCCGAGCCCGCCGCCGCCGGCCAGGCCGGGATTGATGATGACCATCGCGACATAGGCCCCGAGCGCGAAAAACGACCCGTGCGCCAGGTTGATGACTTCCATCACGCTCACGATCAGCGTGAAACCGAGCGCGATCAGCGCGAACAGCAGCCCCAGCGCGAGGCCGTTCAGCAGGTGAGGCAGGAGGTTCTGAAGGAAGTCCATCGCTCGCGCCTTTCGGGCTCGATCATGTCGCACCGTTTAAGTAGGTTTGGATGGCCGGGCCAACGAAACCTGCCGGGGCTTGCACCCCCTCACCCGGTCGCTACGCGCCCGCTCTCTCCCGCGAGGGGAGAGGGCAAGAAAGAAAGGTGCCGCGTCTGCCCTCCCCCCCATCGTGAGCCTTTACGGCGAACGATAAACGTTCGCCTTCGGGAGAGGGCTCCCCCCAAAGGCGGGTGGGTGAGGGAGCTGGGCCGTACAAATGCGTCGCCACTGTCTTATCCCGGCCATTCGTTGTAAACCGAACATAAGGCAGCCCGCGAACGCTCATCCTCAAGGCTGCGTTTCCGGCGTCGCCTCGAGCGGCTCCATCTTGCACGCCCCTTCCGCCGCATCGTCGAGCGCATCTTCCGGCGCGGAATTACCGATGATCTTGAACAGCTTGTTCGGATCGTCCTTATCGTCCGGGTTGGCCGTCGCGAGATAGATCGTCTGTTGCATCTGATGCGTCTTGGGGTTCATGTAAGCATCGTGGTGCTGCATCCGGTCCTTGCCAGGGCTGCGCAGCTTCTCCAGCTCCTTGATGACCGCGTGGCTCTTCGTCGTGCCCGCGCGTTCGATGGCTTCGAGCAGCGAGCGCGTCGCCCAATAGCCGTTGAAGAAGACGTTGCCGGGCACCTGCATTTGCGTATCGGGATAGCGCTTGCGGTAGCTCGCGACGAACTCCTTCACGCCCGGGCGGTCGAGATCGAAATACCAAGTCGTGCCGAACACGCCGAACAAATTATCGCGCGGCAGCCCGTAAACATCGGGCCAGTCTTGCTGGTTGTTGATCCAGGCGAATTTGTCGCCAAGGCCGAGCGACGCCACTTGGGTGCGCATCGCCTTCTGGTCGTCGCCGCCCACGGCCGCCGCGATCACGTCAGGCTTGATCTGCTGGACCTTGAGCAGCACGGAGGCAAAGTCGCGGGTGCCGACGGGCACAAGGATGTTGTCGAGGATGGTCGCGCCCGCTGCTTCGGCCAATTTCTTGGTCGTCGCCGAGGTATCATGTCCCCAGCCATAATCATTGGTGATTAGCAGCCATTTCTTGCCGTATTTTTCGATGGCGGTTTTCACCGTCGCCTTGGCGAAGTTGGTGCCATTGCCGTCCCAGACGAATTTCGTCCGGTGGCAATTCGCGCCTGCCTCGGTAGGGGCCGAGGAATTGGTGTTCAGATAGATGACGCCATGCTTCTGCGCGACCTGGCTGACGGCGTTGGCGACGCCCGAATGCACCGCGCCGATCAGATAGCCCGCGCCCTCGCGTGTGATCATGCGCTCCGCCACGCGCGATCCCGTCGCGGGCGTCGTTTCCGTGTCGATATGCACGGTCTTGATCGGACGGCCAAGCACACCGCCCTTTTCATTGAACTCGTCGATGGCCATCATCATGCCGCGCCGGTCTTCGGCGCCGGAATTGGCGTATTGCCCACTCGCGTCGGAGGTGATGCCGATGACGATGGGTTTCTTATCCTGGGCTGCTGCGGACTGCGCGCCGATAGCTAAGGCCATTGCCGAAGCCGAAAGCGCGATACGCAATAACATCCTGCTCATTCTGTCCTCCCATTCTTGGTCTCAGCCAATTGGCCTGCGCCGCGTGCCGGACCGTTTCCTCGTGCCCTGTCTCCGTCTCCAGTTCTTGCGCGTTCGGTCTGGGACGTTTATATCTGTTAAATGGAACGTTCATTCCTTTTGCAAGGATATCGAATTTATGTTCGAACGCAAGACCTATTCGCGGCTTACAGCGCCACGCAGTTTCACGATCATCCGGCGGGCGGGTCGAGGCTGGCGGGCATGATGGACGATCACTCCGAAACCGCCGCCTCCGCGCCGGACTATGAAACGTTGCGCGAACGGATCATCGCCGGGCGCGGCGGGATGCCAAAACGCCTGGCGCAGGTCGCCGAATTCGCCGTCGATCATCCCGACGAGATCGCGCTGGGGACTGTCGGCAGCATCGCGGCGCAAGCCGGCGTTCAACCCTCGACGCTGGTGCGTTTCGCCCAGGCGCTTGGCTTTCAAGGTTTCTCCGAGCTGCAGTCGATCTACCGGCGCAAATTGCAGCAGCGTTGGCCCGACTACCAGGACCGGCTCCATTCGTTACGCGCAACAGCGCCCGACGATCCGGGCGGAAATTTGCTGGCCGGCTTCTCGGAAGCCACCATCCGCTCGATCCTGCGCATCCGCGAGGCGCTCGATGGCGAACAATTCGCTGCCGCCGCCCAAATCATCGCCAAGGCCGACACGATCTACCTGCTCGGCAATCGCCGCGCCTTTCCGGCAGCCAGCTATCTCGCCTATCTGTTCGGCAAGCTCGATATGCGCCACCGCCTCTTGACCAACATGGCGCATATGGGCGCATCTGAACTGTCCGGCTCGTCGGCGCGCGACACGCTGATCGCCATCAGCTTCACGCCCTACACCCCGGCGACGGTCGAGATCGCGACGGCCGCCGCCGAGCGCGGCGTGCCGGTCATCTCGATCACCGACAGCACATTCAGCCCGCTCGCCCACATCGCCCGCCGATGGCTCGAAGTCGTCGAGGAGGACTATCTGGGCTTCCGCTCGCTCGGCGCTACCTTTTGTGTCTGCATGGCGCTCGCCACGCTTGCGGCGGAGCTTCGTGCCGAGGGATAGTTGCGACACGTTCGTTCTGGATTGACATCAAATAGAATTAAAATTCTAATTCTAGCGGATCGGCTGAATCGGAGTGAAGCCTTTTGGGACGGGACATGGGCATGTTGGATGTCTTGACGATCGGCCGGTCGTCGGTTGACCTTTACGGCCAACAAATTGGCGGTCGCCTCGAAGATATGGCGACATTCGCCAAGGCCGTGGGCGGCTGCCCGACGAATATCGCGGTCGGCTGCGCCAGACTGGGTCTGCGGGCGGGACTCATCACGCGGGTGGGCGACGAACATATGGGCCGCTTCATCCGCGAGCAGCTCATCGCCGAGCGCGTCGACGTGAGCGGCGTCATCACCGACAAGGCCCGCTTGACCGCGCTGGTGCTGCTCGGGGTGCGCAACGAGCACGATTTCCCGTTGATTTTCTATCGCGAGAATTGCGCCGACATGGCTTTGTGCGAGGCCGATATCGACCCGGACTTGATCGGGCGGACAAAGGCGGTCGTCCTCACCGGCACCCACCTTTCCGCCGAGAACACGCGGGCCGCCTGCATGAACGCCGCGCGTCTGGCAAAGTCCGGCGGAGCAAGGCTGGTGCTCGACATCGACTACCGACCCAATCTTTGGGGATTGGCGGGCCATGGTGATGGCGCGGCCCGATTCATCGGCAGCGAGACTGTGACGGCGATGCTGACGGAACTGCTTCCGCTTTGCGACCTGATCGTGGGTACTGAAGAAGAGTTCCACATCGCGGGCGGCTCAGCCGATACGCTCAACGCGCTCCGGGGCGTGCGGGAGGTTTCGGCGGCGACCCTGGTTTGCAAACGCGGGCCGATGGGCTGTGCGGTGTTTCCCGCTGCGATCCCCGCCGATCTGGATGCGGGTATCCAAGGCGCGGGTTTTCCGGTCGAGGTCTATAACGTGCTCGGAGCGGGCGACGCGTTCATGGCCGGGCTGCTGCGCGGCTGGCTTCGGGATGAGCCTTGGGCGGTGTCGGCGCGCTGGGCGAATGCGTGCGGGGCGATCGCGGTTTCGCGCCTGCTCTGCTCGCCCGAATACCCGACATGGCCCGAGATGCAACATTTCCTCGCGAGCGAAAACCGCAATCCGCGTCTGCGCGAGGACGGGGCGCTCAATCACTTGCATAGAACGAGCACGAGGCGGAGCGAACAGCCCGAGCTGATGGCGCTCGCCATCGATCATCGCAAACAGCTTGCGGATTTATGCCGGTCCCTCGGCGTCGAGACGACAAAACTCGAACGGCTCAAGCTGCTCGCTATCGAGGCGGCGGCGCGCACGGCCGATGGCGGCGCGGGCTTCGGCGTGCTGTGCGACGGCCGCTATGGGCGCGCGGCGCTGTTCAAGGCGGAGGAGTACGGGCTGTGGGTGGCGCGGCCGGTCGAGGAGCCCGGCTCAATCCCGCTCAGCTTCGAATGCGGACATGATTTGGGCGCGCATCTGATCGAATGGCCCGCCAGCCATGTCGCTAAAGCCTTGTGCTTCTACCATCCGGATGACAAGTCTGTCTTGCGCGGGGCCCAAGATCGGGCTCTGCTGCATCTGCAAGAAGCCGCGCTCAAACTCGGCCGGGAGTTTCTAATCGAGATTATCGCTGGGAAATCCGCGCCGCTTGAGGAAACGACCGTCGCCGATGTGCTGGATCATCTCTACAGCCTCGGCATCAAACCCGACTGGTGGAAATTAGAGCCGCAAATCTCGCCTGCCGCATGGGCGCGCATCGACGCCGTCATTGCCCGGCACGATCCCGCCTGCCGCGGCGTCGTCATTCTCGGGCTGGAGGCGGAGGAAACCGAACTGCGCGCCGCCTTCCAGGATTCGGCCGGCAGCCGCAGCGTGAAAGGCTTCGCTGTCGGGCGCACCATCTTCAGCCACGCCGCCGAACTTTGGCTGAGGGGTGAGATCGACGATGAGGCAGCGATCGAGGATATGGCGAGCCGCTTCCGGTCGCTTGTCGCCTTGTGGCGCGGGCGGAATCGAAACCAGATCGAAGCGTAGCATCTGAAATCGGAGATCGCTTTGTCTCTGCTACTCAAACCCAATGCTCCCGATGCCGATGGCAAAATCCATTGCATCACGCCGGAGAGCGCGGGCTGGCGCTATGTCGGCTTTGCGGTTCATCGCCTGGGGCAAGGCCAAGCCTTGGCGCGCGAAACCGGTGACCGCGAGGTCTGCATCGTTATCCTCTCGGGCCGCGCGCGGGCATCCGCCGGCGGCAAGGATTTCGGCGAGGTCGGAGAGAGGCATTCGGTCTTTGAGCAAACGCCGCCTTTTGCGCTGTACGTTCCCCCTGGGTCGTCATGGTCGCTCGTGGCGGTAACCGATTTGGAAATCGGCATCGGCTCAGCCCCCGGCAAAGGCGGGTATCCGCCGCGCCTCATCCGCCCGGGCGACATCCAGCGCGTCAGCCGTGGCGCTGGAAGCAATTTGCGCCATGTCCACCCCATCATGATGGAAGAGCGCGACGCCGCCGAGAGCTTGCTCATCACCGAGGTTTTTACCCCCGCCGGCAACTGGTCCTCCTATCCGCCGCACAAGCATGACACGGACGATTTTCCGCATGAGACCTATCTAGAGGAAACCTATTACCACCGGCTGCAACCACCGCAGGGCTTCGGCATTCAGCGCGTCTACACCGCCGACCGCTCGCTCGACGAGACGATGGCGGTCTATGACGGCGATGCCGTTCTGGTGCCGCGCGGCCATCACCCGTGCGCCGCCGCGCATGGCTACGATCTTTATTATTTGAATGTCATGGCCGGACCGCGCCGAGCCTGGCGCTTTCGCAACGAGCCGGACCATGATTGGATCGGCGGGACGATGTGACGGTGCGCGCAAGGCAAGAGCGATGGTGCCGACAAGCGCGGGAATTCTGATGTACCGGCGGTGCGGCTGTCGGCTTGAGGTGCTGCTCGTTCATCCCGGCGGACCGTTTTGGCGTAAAAAAGACCTCGGCGCTTGGTCGATTCCTAAAGGGGAATATGGCTTCGATGAGGACGCCGAAACCGCGGCCCGACGCGAATTCAGCGAAGAGCTCGGCGTGGAGGCGGCCGGAGACTTGAAATCCCTCGGCGAGGTCAAGCAGCGGTCCGGTAAACGCGTCACCGCCTTTACGCTCGAAGGCGACCTCGACATTACCATGATCCGCAGCAACCGCTTCGAAATGGAATGGCCGCCGCGCAGCGGCCGTGTTCAGACCTTTCCGGAAGTTGACCGCGCTGGCTGGTTTTCGCTGCCAGAGGCGCACGAAAAAATCCTTGCCGCCCAGCGCCCGTTTCTCGACCGCATTGCCGCTCTCGCTAATGTGCCGTAAGACCAACCAACTCAGGCGGCAGCACCAATCAAAGCGCTGGGGTCCAGTCCGCATAGCTCGGCGCTGAGCTTATATAAATCGGCCGCCCAGTCTTTGCGGCGGGCTTGGTCCCACACTTCCGTTTGCCTGAGCCGGTAATCAAAATGTAGTCCCGTACGCTGCGCAATACTGGGGTCGGACAGCAGCAGCGCCAGTGTGCGGCCGGACCGCCTCGCGGAGCTGACGCCCGGAAGCGCCGGCCCGATAATGGGCAAAATATGACTCCATGCGAATTGCGCGGGACCGGAATATTCGCGTGCGAGCCTCGTGCCTGGCATCAGGCCCGGATCGAGGGCGATGAAGCGCGCCGTCGCGGCGGGCACGCGGCGGGCCATTTCGAGCGTGAACAAGATGTTGCACAATTTGGAGGTGGCGTAACGGTCGCGTCCGATTTGGGCCGCGTCGGTGGAGGCGCTCAGCCGCCCGGCGGCGACCTCTCTCGCACTGGGAAACAGGCCGCCGCGAAAGCCGAAACGCTTCGCCCCCGGCTCGTTCGGGTCGTGCGTTCCGCTGGCGGTCGAAACGATGGCGGCTCCGGGAGCAAGGCGCAGCTGGAGCCCATGCACAAGCAGGAAATGGCCAAGATGATTGGTTGCGAAAGTCAAATCGAAGCCGTCCGGCGAGCGTTTGTCGCCATAAATCTGCAGGCCGGCATTGCAAGCGAGACCGGAAATCGTCTGAGCTGGCGAAAGACGCCGCTGCACCGCCTCGACAAAGCCGCGCACCGATTGCAATGAGGATGTGTCGAGCGCCTCGATGGCGACCCGCCCGGCATGGCGCAAGGGGAACAGCGCCTCGGCCCGCTCCGGCTGACGCGCGCCGACGATGATGTGGTTCCGGCGATCCTCGGCGAGCTGCCTGACGGCTGCAAGCCCAAGGCCCGAAGTGCCGCCCGTCAACACAAAAATTTTAGAGTTCTGCATGGCGTTGCTCCTATAATCGCTCATACCACAGATATGGCCTTGAACCCGGAACCGGCAATTCGCATTCCCATGACGATCCCGATAAACCATCAAGCTGCTCTAAAGCCTCGGAAATTTCCGGCCCAGGATCGTTCTACGGTGACGGTGGACGCGATTTTGGAGGCTGCGGTTCGCATTTTGCTCGAGCGCGGCTATCAAGCGCTGACGACAAAAACGGTGGCCGATCTGGCCGGCGTATCGGTCGGCTCGCTCTATCAATATTTCCCTAACAAGCAAGCAATCCTGGCCGAAATCATCCGCCGCCGCGCCCGCGAGATCTACACCAGCCTGCAGCGGGCGGCGGCGGGAGCCGAAAACGTTCCGGACCTGTTGTCGCGTCTGGCTTCGGAATTCGTCGCGCAAAAGCGGGCCAAATTGCCTTTATCGCTCGCGCTGAAACACCCGAAAGCCGATGTCGCCGGACGGCAAATCATGCGCGAAGGCTTTCAGCAATGCCAGGATCTCGTCACTGAAACGATCGAGCGCATCCTCGATCGCCCTCTAACGGCCGCCCAGATGCAGCGAATTTCGATTGCGCTCGCCTCGCTGGAGGGCATGGTGAGCACCGCGCTCGAGTACCAGCCCGACGCTCTGAACGCGCCCGAACTGGAAGCGACTGTGACCAGGATGATGATTGCGGCTATCGATCTCGGCGCATGAGGCAACGGGCCATCTTGATCCACTCCGCGCTGCGCCCAAATGCCTGAGATCGAAATAGATCAGACACGGAGGCCGGCGCTTGAAACTACTCCCCATTTTTGCGCGCGTTGGGGCGCGGCTTGCCATTGCGTTGCTTATTGCGCCGCTGATCGGCGCGCTGCCGGCGGCGGCGGCCGGGAACAGCGTCGACTCGATCTTCGCAGCGCTCCGCACGCCCGGCCATTTCATCATCATGCGACACGCCCTCGCGCCCGGCACCGGCGATCCGGCCGGGTTTCAACCGAATGATTGCGCCTCGCAGCGAAATTTGTCTGAAGCCGGCCGGAGGCAGGCGCAGCGTATCGGCGATGCGCTTCGCTCGGGCGGACTCGGGAGCGCCAAGGTGCTATCAAGCGAATGGTGCCGCTGTTTGGAGACAGCTCGACTTCTGGGCCTCGGAGAGGTCGCGAGGCTTACCTCGCTCAACTCCTTCTTCGACGAGCCGAACCGCGCGCGCGAACAAATCCGGCAACTTCGTCAGGACATCGCGGCGATGGATCTTTCGAAACCGGCTGTTCTCGTGACCCATCAGGTCGTTATTTCCGCCCTTGCCAGCGAAATGACGGCGTCGGGTGAAATGATTGTCATGCGGCGTACGGCAAGCAATGAGCTGACGGTCGTAGGGTCGCTTCCAGCGCCGGCGGCGAACTAAGCTTCGGTGAACTGCCGACCTGCCTCGTCCGTAATCCTAGGCGGTGCGACTCGCGATATCGGGGTCTTCCACGTCATGAGCATGGCGGATGGCGTGTTGAAGTTTGTGGTCCAGTTTGCTCAGATCGAGGATTACCTTTTGCGAGTGGACTTCCCGGATCGCATCGAGGGGAATGCGAAAGTCCCCGGCGTTTTCGATGTAGATTACCAGTTCGGGCTGATCGGGCGACAAAAGCCGCCTGACCGCGCCCACGCCCGGTTGGCCATCGGCGGCAAACACCTCGAAGCCTTCCTCGATTTCGCTCTTGCTCACTCCGGCCATTCTCGGTCTCCTGTTCGCGGTTGGGTGCGCGCAACGGCGGGCGCGCCGTCCCTCAATCTCAGGCCGGGACGGCTCTTGGATCCGGTTCGAATATCGCATTGAACGCAACTTCGTCCAGCGAATGACCTCGGTCGATCATCCGTTTCCACTTGCCGATGACTTGGTGTTCGACGAGCGAATAGCCGCAAGACTGCATTAGCTGCACCTGCTTTGCCAGCTCACCCACCTGCACCTCCACCCGCAAAGAGCGAGGCTTATGGCTGCGCAAAAGTTCGGTCATCCCCGAAAGTATCTGCACCTCAATGCCATCCGTGTCGATCTTGATTAGATCCGGAGCCCGAATAGCGCCCTGGGCAATCATCGTGTCGACTCGCATCCCATACTTCAACTCAGTCCCGACATGTTTATCCACGGAAGGACTGCCGTCGATGCCAAGCTGGCTGCCGGATGCCCCCTGCCGCCACCGCTTATAGCGGAACGGCACAAAGCTGTCCTCGCCCGACGCCGCCACCGAAATGACCGAAACGCGTTCGTCAAGACCGTTGGCGACCACATTCTGCAGAAGTTGAACGGTGGTTGGCAGATGGGGCTCGCAGGCATAAACATGACCGCCGGCGGAAAGATGTTTAGCCGCGTAGATCGAAAAAGTCCCAATGTTGGCGCCGATATCGAGAAATACATCAGACGGCCGCAAATGTTTCCGCAGCCAATTGATCATGTCTGGTTCCTTGCTCAGCAAGCTGTGAGCCCGCTGATAGGAATGTAAGGAATCGGCGACGAAACGATACCGTATTCCGTCTTCAGGATCGCGCAGGCTGACCCTCAACCCCATCGCCTGACGCAGATCGTACCAATGACGTATTGGCAGCCATTTAAGTTTAGGGATTTTGTGCAACAGTTCCAATTTCATTCCTCCAGCGCCCGTGCCCTCACTCAGGCGACAACCAAGTCGTGGGTCGGAACAACCGAAGTTGTCGAGGTCTTGCGCTGTTCCGGCTCCTCGGTTAGCCATGATACAATCATCGAGTTGCGAACGCCTGCCCCATGCCTAATTAGCTCGCGGCCATGCAGGCTGCGATGATCCGGCAGATTATTCACCGCGAACGCATAGCCGCTATTGGGCGCGAAGGGCATACGCTTAACTTCTTGGAACCGCTTAGTAAACAAGCGGTTGAGCAGGGGCGCTTCTGTATAGAGCGATGTGCCAAGGTCGATTTGACTGTCGTCAGAGGGGAAATAGAATTGCGACGTGACAACACGCGGCACGCCGTCGGTGTGCGGCTTGAGCTTGTAGTCCTCTACATCTCGCAAAAGTGAGCAGCTAACAAAGACCTGAGCGTTTTCCGCCTGATCCGCCTCAACCTCTAGCCGGCGTGCGATGTCGTTCTTAAGCTTTCGGAAGACCAGGCGCTTGAACGCATCCGATGTCAGCGCCAATACGATCCGACGCCAGAAAGCGGCGCGCTCCGGATCCAAACGCTCAATGTTAGCGGGTGTGAGCAAAAAGCGGTCGCGCGTCGAGAGGCCTTCAGCGTTGACCCATTGCTTGATGTTAAGGGGCACGTAGAGATCGTGCGGCGGCAAGTTCTGGAGGATCTGCTCGTAGACGTCCTGTGGCCATATATGATCGCAATAGAAGTACTGGAACGGTTCATCGGCGACCGGCGCCGCTACTAGCTCGCGCTGCCAGTAAGTGAGCAGACGATGCGCCAAAACTCGTTCAGATTCGGAATCCGTTGCGTCCAAGGTCATTGACAGTCCCCCATACGTTGAAGCTCGGCACCTTAGCTTTGCGAATGTCCCAGGACAATCTTTGATTGCGGCCGATAAGGCGCATTCCGTCGAGCTTTGGTAAGCTAAGTCTTCGATTTACACAGTCGATGAATTCCTGTTCATGCGGAGCGGAGTCAACCAGTACTCGTCGCTGTTGAATGCGGTCGGCTCATTTGATCAGGACCACGATGCGGATCAAGTCCTCCCTATCAGCGTTGGCCAAGCCGAGCGCCGCTCTGATCGCGCTGTTACTCTCTACCGGCTTGGCGCAAGCGAAGGATGACGCCGCCGTTCCCGAGCGCGTGACCTTTCCAAGCGCTGACGGGAAAACGAGGCTCATCGGCTATCTTTACAAGCCTGCTTGGACGGAAAATGCCCGCCGCCCCGCTGTCGTGATGATGCACGGCCGGTCCGGCGCCTATTCGGAGCGGGCCGAGGGCGTGTACGATGCCTCGACCCTTGCCGCTCGGCATAAAGCCTGGGGGCGCAATTGGGCCGAGGCAGGGTATATGGCGATCCTCGTCGATGGCTTCGGCCCGCGCGGCTATCCCGAGGGCTTTCCGCGCGACAGCTATGACGAGCGGCCGCCAGAGGTGAATGAGGTAACGATCCGCCCGCTCGACGCCTATGGCGCGTTGGCCTATCTGCACGCGCGGCCGGAGGTGATCCCGGACCAAATCGGATTGATGGGCTGGTCGAACGGTGGCAGCGCGGCACTTTCGGCGATGTCGGATGGTGCGCCCGGAATTGAACCGCCGACCCCGCGTACAGGATTCCGCGCGGCTTTGGCTTTTTACCCCGCGTGCCAACTGAAGGGGCGGTTCGATGACGCGCCATTCCGTCCTTACGCCCCAGTTCTGATCCTGAGCGGTACAGCTGACGAGGAAGTCTCTTACACGCGCTGCGTCTCGCTGGTGGAGGAAAGCCGCGAGGCTGGGGGAAGTGTGGAGATCGCGCTGTTTGAAGACGCGACGCATGGCTTTGATGCGCCGACCCGCAAGCGCCAGAGCATCGAGGCGAACCGCTCCGCGGCTGCAGACGCCACCGCCGTGGCGATGGAATTTTTCGCGCGGCATTTGAAGGCCGAGGACTAACGGCAGTCGTTTCGAGCCAAAGCACGGCCGCGCAATCCTCTTGGCGTGCGTCGCGCCCCGCCCCATTTCCTGCTAAACAGGAGATCGCAATGCCAATGACAACCCCTCGGATCGGCCGCCGACACGCCCTCGCCGTGCTGACATCCGCTGCCGCCTCGCTCAGTCTGCCGGTGCGCTTCCTCCAGGCGGGCACGGTCCAGGCGCCGACGCCGCGGCAGACCGAGGGACCGTTCTATCCCGCCGATTGGCTCGGTGACATCGACAATGATCTCGTTAAAGTGCAAGGGGCGGCTGCGAGCGCCATCGGCCAGGTTCTGCATGTGCGCGGCCATGTGTTCGACCTGCAAGGCGCGCCGGTTCGAGATGCGGTGGTCGAAATCTGGCAATGCGACGCGCGCGGGATCTATCGCCACCCTCGCGACGCGCGCGGCAGCCGGCAAATCGACACCGGATTTCAGGGCCGTGGCCGCAGCCGCACAGATGAGGCTGGCCGCTATGAATTCCGCACCATCAAGCCGGTCGCCTATCCCGGTCGCACGCCGCATATTCATTTCCAAGTGACCCGGCCGTCAGGCGCGCCCCTCACCACCCAGATGTATGTCTTTGGCGAGCCTCTAAACGAGCGGGACGGCGTGCTGAATGGGATTCGCGACGCCCGGCAGCGCGACAGTGTGATCGTGCGGCTCGCCGCGGCGGACGGGATCGAGCCTGACGCGCTCGCGGGCAATTTCGACATTTGGCTCGGCTGATCGAGCTGGCCGACGCGGTGCTGCCTATCGTTTCGAACCGGACGGCGCAAAGAGATAGCGCAGTTATCCGCATAGATGATGGCGGTAAGGAATTGGATTTGATAGGTTAGTTAAAACACGTCAGCTTTCGCCTGGAGGTCCGATGGACGAGCCGCCGATTTCACGCGGGTTCCGCTCCCGCAGATCTTCATCCGACCAACGTGACCGGCTTCCTCCAGGCCAATATTTGACCACCGACTTCCCGGTTTTGTCGGCTGGACCAACACCGTCCATCACCGTCGCCAATTGGAGCTTTGCGCTGCAACTGGGTGGCTCCCTGCTCGGGAAATGGAATTGGACGGAGTTCCAGAGCCTGCCGCAGACGGAGCTTCGCACCGACATCCATTGCGTGACCAAATGGTCGAAATTCGACACGAATTGGCGCGGCGTCAGCTTCGACACGCTGCTCGAAGCGGTCGGTCTGACCGAGGCTCCCAGCGGCTTCACCATGCTGCATTGCGATGGCGGCTACACGACCAATGTTCCCGTCGCCGATCTTCTTGGCGGCAAGGGCATGGTCGCGACGCATTATGAAGGTCTGCCGCTGGCGCCGTCGCATGGCGGACCCGCGCGGATGCTGGTGCCGCATCTGTATTTCTGGAAGAGCGCGAAATGGGTGCGGCGGCTGCGGTTCATCGAGAAGGACGAGGCGGGCTTCTGGGAGTCGCTCGGCTATCACATTTATGGCGATCCCTGGCGCGAGCAGCGCTACACCGGTGATTGACGATCCCGCACAGGACGCCGCGCCGCGCCGTTTAATCTGGCGGCGGGCCGAACTCCTCGGCATCAAGGATGAAACGCCGCGCGTGCGCACGCTCACGCTCGCAGTGCCCGACTGGCCGGGCCATTTGTCCGGGCAGCATGTCGACGTGCGGCTGACCGCCGAGGACGGCTATCAGGCGCAGCGCAGCTATTCGATCGGCTCGCCCCCCGAGGCGCGGGAGATCGAGCTGACCGTCGAGACAATCAGCGATGGCGAGGTGTCGCCCTATCTCACCGGAGAGCTTCGCCCCGGCGACATTTTCGAGCTGCGCGGCCCGATCGGTGGCTATTTCGTCTGGTCGAATAGCCTGGTTGGACCGCTTGTGCTGATCGCGGGAGGCTCCGGCATCGTGCCGCTGATGGCCATGCTCCGCCATCGCGCCATCGCGGGCCATTCCTGCGGCGCGCTGCTGGTTTATTCATCGCGGAGCTGGGACGACGTCATCTATCGCGCCGAGTTGGAGCGGCTGGCGGCGGAAGATCCCTCAGTTCGCCTCATTCACACGCTGACGCGCGCGCAGCCCGCTGGCTGGCAAGGCTATCGGCGGCGGATCGACAAAACGATGCTGGCCGAAATCGGCATTCCCGAGCTGGCCGCACCCCATGTGTTCATTTGCGGGCCGACGCCGCTGGTCGAAACAGCCGCGCAGGCTCTGGTCGAGCTGGGGATCGATGCAGGACGGATCAAGACAGAACGGTTCGGGCCGTCGGGAGGATCGTGATGATGGAGCAGAACGAGGCGCAGCCGTTGGACGGTAACGCGGCGGCTGGTGTGCTAAGCGAGGTGTTCTGGCGCGACATGACCCTCGCCACCGGACGCTGCGCAGGCTGCGGACGGGAAGGGCCATTCGCCGAGGCGCGGCTCTATGGCGGGCTTATGGGCTATGTGATGCGCTGCCCCGGCTGTGACGGGGTGCTGATGCGGGTAGCAAAGACGCCGCACGGCTTCTGGCTCGAAATGCAGGGTCTGCGCAGCCTGACCTTTGCGACCGCGCCGGGAAGCATCTGAAATCACGGCCTGCGGCTATTCGGTCGACATAATCGCCCGCGTCAACTCATTCGGCAATGCAACCGGCTGCGCGTGCGGGGTTGCGTGAAATGCCTCATCCCAGGCGGCCCGCAACCTGTCGATCGTCGCAGGCGTTGCATGTCCCCGGAGGACCATGACCCGCTCCAGCGCCAGCACCCATCGACGCCAATAGTCGGTGGCTTCCGAAACATCCTTCGAGAACTGCGGCTCGCGGCCCATCTCGGCAAAAATCTCGGTCCACTCCGGCCAAGTGAACAGCCCGCGTTCCGAAAGATGCACGGCAAGGGCGAAAGCTTTCGCCTGCCACGGCTCTTCGAACGGCCGTTCTGGCCCGGACTCATGCGGGCTCAAGATGCGGCTCCCAGAGGTCGATGGTCACGCTCTGCCGGGGATCGGCTTCGCCGCCCCATAGTTCGCGGGCAGCGAACCGCACCGCGTAAAGCGGCTCGGCCGGCGCATCTTTGCGATGGGCGTTTGCATCCGCGAACACATGCGCGCCATGGTACATCGCGATCTCGCCGGTCCGG
This sequence comes from Rhodomicrobium sp., assembly GCA_031399085.1. Lineage (GTDB taxonomy): Bacteria > Pseudomonadota > Alphaproteobacteria > Rhizobiales > Rhodomicrobiaceae > R-RK-3. The sequence continues at coordinate 50,841 of JANNOQ010000107.1, read as the reverse complement.
CCGCGCGCGTAGCGCGGCAGCCGCGTATGGGTGGTGGGATGGATGTTCAACGTCCGGACGCGGTCGCCGGGCTGAAAGCGTGGAGGACGTGCGAGCGGCCTCTCGGTTGGCGAGCCCTGAGACAGAACGGTCGCAACATTCGCGGTGGGAAGCGCGGATGTTGCGGGGACAATATTCGGGCTCGCCCGCGCGTCGCGCAACTCAGCCTCGCTGACAAAGCCATGCTTTAACATCAACCCAATAAGCGCGGCCAGTCGGCGCTCGTAATAGCTGAGCGTGATCATGTCCTCGGGCGGCAGGCTTTCGCGCGCGTGGCGGGATTCGTCGAGCGACCACTTTCCCAATGCGCCCATCGCCAGCGTGACGGCGAACACCCGCTTATGCCAAGGCTGGTAAAAAACTGGCGTTTCCGGCTCCGGAACGACAGGGCCGAAACCGTGCGATCCGCCAACATCGTGCAGCCCGTTCATGGCCCCACCGCCATCGGCATTCCCGTGCCGATCATCGAGTCGCGCGTGACCAGCGCGGCAAGCCCGCCGAGCGCCAAATGTTGGCTTCCCGATGGCCGCTCGGGGATAACCAGATACCGGATTTCCGCCGTTGAATCCCAGACCCGGATTTCCTTCTCGGGCGCCAGCGAGACGCCAAACTCCGCCAGCACGCTGCGTGGGTCTATCACCGCCCGCGAGCGGTAAGCGGCTGATTTATACCAGGTCGGAGGCAATCCAAGCACCGGCCAAGGGTAGCAACTGCAAAGGGTGCAGACGACGAGATTGTGAATTTCGGGCGTATTCTCGACCGCGACCATATGCTCACCCTGCCGCCCGCCAAAACCCATTTCCGCGATCGCCGCCGTTGCATCGTCGCGCAGGCGTTGCAAAAAGCCCGGATCAGTCCAAGCCCGCGCCACCACCTGCGCGCCATTGCGCGGCCCGATGCGGTTTTCATAGGTTTCGATGATCGCGTCCAGCGCGGCAGGATCGACCAGTCCCTTCTCGACCAGCAAGGTCTCGATGGCGCGCACTCGCAGTTCGGGGTCAGATGGCAAACCGTCATGGTCGTGGTCGTGGTCGTGTGGGTGGTCATGATTGTCCGCGTTGTCTTCCGCCATTGTGTCCTCCCACGCGCGATTTCGTTTTACACACGCTCATAGTGCCGTGGCTGGCCCCAAAAGCAACCCCTTCGGCGCCGGGATTGGGAACCCTGTCAGCCACCGCACGTTGGGGCATCGAAACTTCACGTCAAACAGGAGCCGATCAATGGCTGAAACCGATACTCACCAGAACCTGTACGAACTCGTAAAGGATTTCAGCACGGCGATGCTTGTCACCAAAGGCGTGGACGGCGGTTTCAGCGCCCGGCCCATGGCGGTCGCGGAACTGCAACCGGACGCCGACGCCTATTTCGCCGCCAGTATCGATTCGCCGAAAGTCGCTGAAATCGAAGCGGACCCCCGGGCCATGATTACCTTTCAAAGCTCATCGCAATTTGCATCGATCAGCGGCAAAGCTCACGTCGTGCGCGACCAAGCCTTGATCGACCGGCTATGGGCGAGCGATTGGAAGGTCTGGTTTCCCGGCGGCAAGACGGATCCATCGCTCTGCATCATCAAATTGGAGGCCCAGGAGGGCGAATATTGGGACAATTCAGGCACGCGCGGCCTCCGCTACGTGTTTGATGGACTAAAAGCCGTTCTGCAGGGCGAGCGTCCAAAAACGGATGCGGGCCAGCACGCCAAGGTCAATCTCTAGGACAATCAGTTTAGGTAGAACCAACCATCGCCTCTTGGGTGGAACCGACCAGCTCGTCGCCCCGGCCGCCAGAGCCGGGGACTAATCACCCGCCCAAATTCCACAGGATATGCGAGTGGGTCCCGGATCAGCCTGACGGCTGTTCGGGATGACGTTGAGAGGATACAAAGCGCTGAGACGCCGGCGCAAAGGCAGTGAGGCGTCCTCCGGCTGGTGGTATTATGCGGTTCGGCGGCTGATCAAAAGCTGCTTATCACACGCTAAACGGAGGACGCCCGGCATGACTGACACCGTACCGCTCGACGCTCTCAACGACTTGGTTCCTTTCGCAAAATATATGGGCATCCGCATCACCCGGGCCGAACCGGACCTGGTTTGCGGCGAGATGGATGTGACCGAGAACAAATGCACTTTCCCCGGCATTTTGCACGGCGGCGCGATCATGAGCTTTGCGGATAATCTCGGGGCGCTAGGCACCGTCATCAACCTCCCCGAAGGCGGCCAAACCACCACGATCGAGAGCAAGACCAATTTCCTGCGCGGCATTCCCGCCGGGACGACGGCCAGGGCAGAATCGCGGCCTGTCCATAAGGGCCGCCGGACGATGGTCTGGCGGACGGATATCTTCACCGCCGACGGCAAGCTCGCCGCAACGGTCACGCAAACGCAAATGGTGCTTTGATTTCGCTTGCCGCCACGCCGGGGCGGTCCGCAGTTCCAGCCAAGCCTATCGGTGCAATCCTATGCAACGGAATTGGACTAGCAACGGTTTTGCTGGTGGAGAACTTCGCCATTTGAGGACCGTTCGAATGAGCGGGTTTGCAATTCTCCCTGCTCTGCACGGGCTAGCGGCGGCTTTGCCGCCAACCCGTTGGGGTATAAGGCTTGACCACTGTCGAATTTGCAGCAAGCTTGCCCCGCTAGAGGGGTCATGGATATGTCTTGCCGCACCGTCCGGATATCCCGGCATCAAGAAAGCTGACGCCGGTGCAACCATCCGATATCACGAGCAAATCGCCCTTTATCGTCGGAATCGGCGGTTCGGCGGGAAGCTCCGGCGCGATCAACCGATTTCTGGCGGCGCTAGGCCAGACGAATGAGCTGTGCGCGATCGTCGTTCAAACCGGCATGGATGATAGCAACATGGCCTTGGCCGCGAGTTTGCGGGAAGGCGCCCAGATGCCCGTCACCGAAATCGAGGATGGCCAGGCGCTCAAGGCGGGCCATGTGTTTGTCGCGCATCCAGGCAACGTCTTCTCGATCGAGAAGGGAATTTTCCGCGTCGCGACAGCCGGCCGGTCGAGCCAGTTTCGGCAATCCATCGACCTCTGCTTCAGGGCGATCGCGAAAAGCGCCGGGCGCCGCGCCGCCGGCGTCGTTTTTTCCGGGGAAGGCTCCGACGCGTTGCTTGGTTTGGAGGATTTGGCCCGCGTCGGCGCGCTGACGCTGGCGCAGGACCCCAATACCGCCGAATTTCGGGACATGCCGGAAGCTGCCATCGCCATGAGCGCCGTCGACATTGTGGGATCGCCGGAGCGGCTCGCCGAAGAGGTACTCGTCTATCTGGGGCGGGTCGAAGACGTCACGACAAACAATGCCGCCCCCGAGTTCGATACGCATTATATCCGCGAGATTTGCGAAGTGCTCCATGCGCTAACGGGGCATGATTTCAGGCATTACAAATCCAGCACGCTCGCCAGACGCATCCTCCGGCGCATCACGGTGACCCGGTCGGCCTCGGCCGAGCAATATCTTGTGCTTCTAAAAGACAATCCGGACGAGGCACGGGCGCTGATCCGCGATCTGCTCATCGGCGTCACATCCTTTTTTCGCGATGCTACGGCGTTCGACGCCTTGACCGAGTCGGTGCTGCGGCCCTTGGTTGCCAATGCCAAGGCGCCGATCCGCATTTGGACCCCCGGCTGCGGCACGGGTCAGGAAGCCTATTCGCTGGCCATGATCGCCGCCGAACTGATCGCGCAGCAGCCGTCGCCGTTCGAGGTGCAGATTTTTGCAACCGATCTGGATGAGCGCGCCCTCAACATTGCCCGGCGCGGTCTCTATCCGGCCGACATCGCGCGCGATGTAAGCCCCGAACGCCTTGAGCGCTTTTTCGAGCGCAACGGACGGCGCCATCAAGTGACCAACGAGTTGCGTAAGCTCGTCACCTTTGCCCCGCACAATCTCATCAGCGACCCGCCTTTCTCCCGTCTCGACCTGATATCCTGCCGTAATCTGCTGATTTATCTGGGGTCGCATCTGCAGAAAAAGCTGATGTCGCTATTTCATTACGCATTGAAGGAGGACGGCTTCCTGTTCCTTGGCTCATCCGAATCGGTAGCCGGGCATGGAGAACTTTTCCGCGTCGTGGATTCCAAGCACCGGATCGCGCAACGGCGGACAACCGGCGCTGACGGCTACACAGCCGCCCGCGGCGGCGGTCAAGCACCGTTCGCTCTCACCGCGCAGCAGACCCAAGCTGGTGAGTTCGATCTCGGCGCGATGGGGCAGCGCATTATTCTGGACGAGTTTGCCCCTCCCTATGTCATCGTCGATCAAGACGCGCAGATCGTCTATCTCTCGCAGAAGGCAGATGGTTTTCTGCAACCTCCCGAAGGCCGTTTCGTGAACAATATTTTGCGCATGGCGCGAAGCGGCCTGCGTGTGGGCCTGCGTTCGGCATGGTCGGAGGCCCGTGACACCCGCCGCAAGGCCAGCTATGAGGGCCTGTCGGTCGAGGTCGAAGGTCAGCCTCACAAGATACGCCTTACCGTGCAGCCGATGCCCGACGCAGGCTTCGAGAACGGCCTCTACATGGTCGTATTCGAAACCACCGGCGCGATCCCCGATGGCGCGCCCAGCTCCTCCGCCCATAGCGAAACCGAACGCCTGGTCGAACAGCTCGAAAGCGAACTGGTGCGGACCCGGGACGAGTTGGAACGCACGGTCCAGGATCTGGAAGCGGCGAATGAGGAGTTGAAATCATCGAACGAAGAATTGCTTTCGATGAACGAGGAACTGCAATCCTCAAACGAGGAGCTGGAAAGCTCCAAGGAGGAGGTCGAGGCGGGCAACCGCGCGTTGGCGGCGGCCAATGCCGATTTGCAGAACTTGCTGCGCTCGACGGAGATCGCGGCGATTTTCACGGATAGCGGCGGCCGGATACGCGGCTTCACGCCTGCTGCTGCGGGGCTTTATAATCTGGAGCTCGGCGATGCAGGCCGTCCGCTCAGCCATTTCACTCACCGCTTCGAGAAACTGGAATTACCAAGCCTCACCGACGGGAGCGATATCGCATTGCGGGTCGAAACCGAAGCGGTGACGATCGACGGGCGCGCCTTTCTTGTGCGCGTGATGCCTTACCGCAATGCCGAAGGGGTGCGCGACGGAACGGTGCTGACCTTCATCGACATCACCGAGCGCATTCATGCTGAAAAGCACCGGGAACTGCTGCTGCAGGAGTTGAACCACCGCGTCAAAAACATGCTGACGACCATCCATGCGATCGCCGTGCTGTCCTTGCGCGACGTCGAATCGCCGGTCGAGTTTCGCGACGCATTTCTTGGACGCCTGCAAGCCATCGCGCGGGCGCATGACACCGTGATCAGCGAGAGCGTTTCAGGCTCGCTGACCGACCTGATCGTGCGCCAGGTCCGGCCCTATGCGGCGCGGGCCGGAGAGGCGCTGAGCCTCGACGGGCCGGACGTGCAACTGAACCCGACGCAGGCGCACGGGCTGGGCTTGGTGCTTCATGAGTTGGCAACCAATGCCACCAAATATGGCTCTCTCTCCAGATCGGGAGGCGGGGTGCTCCTCTCATGGTTTGTCAGGGAACCGGAACGGACGCTTGTTATTCGTTGGATCGAGCAGCACGGTCCGGCTGTTGCCATGCCGACACGAAAAGGTTTTGGAACGCGCCTGATCGAGCAGACCGTGAAGGGTCTGTCGGGGAGCTATACGAGCCGCTTTGACACGCACGGCTTTCAAGCCGATCTGGAGATTTCGCTAGCCGACTAGACCATGATCGCTCAGGCCGCGCCGCCGCGTTCGTGACCGAGCGATGTCAATGTCATAAGCTTAAACACCCGGACTCTGATGAGGGCGACGGCAAAAAGCAGTCCAGCCAGCAGCAACGCGCCATAGAGCACCAAAAACCCCGAGACACCCAGATAGGCCTCCACCGGCTTGGCGATGCCGAGGAAGAGCGCAAACAGCCAGCTGACAGTGCTCACAGCGCCTAAAGCGGCGCAGAGCCCGGCTTTGCCCTGCGATGGGTGGCTTGGAACTACCAAGCAGGGCACAGCAAGCTTATGGAGCAGCACTCCGTTGAGGGTCAAAATGACGACAACGCAGAGTTTCGCCATCAATTTCGGTTTTTCAAGCAGAACGGCAAATGCGCCTTGCGTATCCATCCATATCAGGCCAAGGCCGGTGAGCCAGAGCACCACGAGCGCGGCCGTCACAATGGACATGGTGCCGCGCAACTGACCGACATCGAGCCGTCGTGGCAGCAGGAGCGCAAAATCCTGTATCAATATCGCGCCCAACGCCGCACAGACGGCGAGCAAATGCACGTACAGCACGAATGTTCGCAGCACGATGGCAAGTTCCACTTCGGTCCCCTGATGGGCTGGCTCAAAAATGCCGATTTGGTCGCGGAAGGCTCGTCCTGGCCGGAAATCGGTCCTCCGCCGTCTAGCGCAACTTAACATTGCGGATAGGACGGCTTGCCAACGATTGACCATCTCGGCTTATTTGAAATCATCCAATCGGGCGAGGTGGGCAGATTTGCGCGCAGCCTTCGCGCCGCTGATGAGAAACCCGGAGCAGAATGGGGAAGGCGGCTTATAGGCAACCGTCGCTGCCAAGCCTGCTCCGCCCGCCGAACTTGCAGGCGGGGCGGGGGTTTGACCATGGATGGAACCTTACATCTTGGTTGTGACAGGCTTCGGCGCCATCGTGCTTTTAACCGCCTGGCTGCCGATGCTGATGAAGGAATTGCCGCTTTCGCTGCCGATGATTTGCGTGGCGCTTGGCGCGGTGATTTTTTCGCTGCCCGGCGTTCCTGACGTGCCTCATCCGCTCGACAGCCTGAAACTCATGGAGCACGTCACCGAACTCGTTGTCATCATCTCGCTGATGGGAGCGGGACTGAAGCTCGACCGCCCGCTGAAATGGGCGGCCGGAGCGTGGACCTGGCGGCTGCTCGGCATCGCCATGCCGCTCACCATCTTGCTGCTTGCGCTCTTGGGACACGCCGTCCTCGGCCTCGGTGCGGCGAGCGCTCTCTTGCTGGCGGCCGCGATCGCTCCCACTGATCCGGTGCTCGCGGGCGACGTTCAGGTCGGGCCGCCACGCGAGGGCGGCGAAGACGATGTCCGCTTCGCGCTGACCTCGGAAGCGGGCCTCAACGACGGCCTCGCCTTTCCCTTTGTGAACCTCGCCCTGGCGCTAGCGCTGGTCGAGACGCAAGGCAGCCAGCCGCTCGCCCGGTGGCTCCTGATCGACGTGGTTTGGAAGATAGCGGCCGGTGTGGCAATCGGCTGGCTTGCCGGCAAATGGCTGGGTTGGCTGATTTTCGATCTGCCCAGAGCATCGCGCATTTCGGGCACAGGCGATGGTTTTGTCGCCCTCGGCATTGCCTGCCTGACCTATGGGCTCACCGAAATGCTTTTGGGATACGGATTCATCGCGGTTTTCGTGGCGGCGCTACGAATTCGCGAAGCGGAGCGTGACCATAGCTATCATGAGACGCTGCATGAATTTATCGAGCAGCTCGAGCGGCTCATGCTGATGGTGCTTTTGGTCGTGTTCGGCGGAGCGCTGGTCAGCGGCGGATGGCTGCGCGGGATCAATGTCGAAGCGGTGCTTTACACCTTTTGCGCCATCTTCCTTATCCGGCCGGCGGCCGCCTGGATCGCGCTCGGCAGGAACGGCAGGCTAGCGGAACGGGGAGTCGTCAGTTTTTTCGGAATTCGCGGCATCGGCACGGCCTATTATCTCGCCTACGGGCTCAATCACGGCAAGTTCGACGATCCCGACCTATTGTGGACCGTGACAAGCCTGATCGTACTGGCCTCCATTGTCATCCACGGAACAACGGTGACGCCGGTCATGGGCTATTTGGATCGAGGTGCGCAGGCGCGCCGCGAGTCGGCGAGCGGCGCAGGCGGAGCCGGGTGAAACTTTTCCGAACAACACGCCTTGTTGCAGCGTTAACGAGACCCGGTAAAGCGCCAACCCCGTGTCGTGCGAGAACTCGCCCATGATCTCCACCCTCTGGTCGCTCATCAAGCAAACCTTCCGCGAATGGTCCGAACACGGCGCGCCTCGGCTTGGCGCTGCCTTGGCTTATTACTCGGTCTTTTCGCTAGGGCCGCTTCTGGTCATTGCAATCGGTGTTGCAAGCCTCGTCTTCGACAGCGGCGCTGTCCAGATTCAAGTGATCGACCAAATTAGCGGGCTCGTAGGCCAGCAAGGCGCGGAAGCCATCAAGACCATGCTCGCCAGCAGCGCTGGCGGCAACCAATCCGTGATCGCGACTGCAATCGGGTTCGTGGTGCTGGTTTTCGGGGCGCTCAGCGTCGTTATGCAGTTGAAAGACGCCCTGAATATTATCTGGGACGTTGAGGCTCCGAAGGCGGCGGGCGTTTGGGGTTACATCCGCAGCTACGTTTTCTCGCTTGCCGGCGTGCTCGGTCTCGGCTTTCTCTTAACCATCTCGCTCCTGAGCACGGCTTTAATCAGCGGGTTAGGCCAATCTTTTGGGTCGGGCTGGAGTGAAGGGTTGCTTCATGCAGCCAACTTCGCACTGAACTTTGCTGTGCTGACGCTGCTTTTCGCTATGATGTTTAAATGGCTGCCCGACATCCAGATTGCCTGGAAAGACGTTTGGATCGGAGCTGCGCTGACGGCCGCGCTCTTTAACATCGGCAAGTTTCTGATCGCGCTATATCTGGGCAAGCAAGGCTTGGAGTCAACCTATGGCGCGGCGTCCTCGATCGTGTTGATCCTGGTCTGGATTTACTATTCGGCGCAGATCGTCTTTTTAGGCGCGGAGTTCACGCAAGTCTACGCGCGCCGGTTCGGCTCACACCGCATGTCCATTCACGATCCGCAAGCCGCTGGCGAAAAGCCTATGGCTGTTGCAGGCATTGGCGGGTTAAGCTTTGCGCTCGCCGCCGGCATGATGATCGGCGCATTGCTCGCGCGTTCCTAGCTGCCACTGAGCGAGCATGGAGTGGCATAAGTTGGTTGTATAAGCATTGGGTGAACACGTTTGATGGCGATGGCGGCTCGGCGAGGCCTTCCCCGTTGGCTGCAAGCGCGGCTGGCGTCGGAGGCGACGCGTTTCCTCTTCGAAGGGAACCGCCCCAGTTTCGATTTCAGCAAGCCCGCCGGCGAACCCGCCCTTGCCGCGCCGGAGTCTGTGTCGTGGCAGATCTTCAAAAATCCCTGCTCCTTGTTCATCGGCGGCGTCGCGGCCGTGATATTAGAGCTCGCCGAACCGCGCGTGCGGTCGGGCGTATGGGACCATACCAGCTTTCGCACCGACCCCGTGCGGCGGCTGAGGCGCACGGGGCTTGCCGCGATGATCACGGTATACGGCCCGAAAACCCAAGCAGAGGCCATGATTGCCCGTGTCCGCCGCATTCACGGCCACGTCAAAGGCGGCACGCCTGCTGGCATCGCCTATTCGGCCGACGATCCTGAGTTGCTGAACTGGGTCCACGCGACGGCGGCGTTCGGCTTTGTCGAGGCCTATAGCAGCTTCGTGCGACCGCTGCCCGAGGCGCAAATCTCGCGCTTTTGCGCCGAAGGTAAGCCAGCTGCGGCGCTGTACGGTGCGCTGAGCGCCCCGGGCTCCCAAACCGCAATGCAGGCGTTTTTCGCCGTCATGGCGCCCAAGCTGGAGCCCTCGCCGATCATCACCGACTTCCTGACGATTATGAGCAAAGCGCCCGTCCTGCCGCGCGCGCTGCGCGGTTTCCAGGGGATGCTCGTTCGCGCCGGGGTCGAAACGGTGCCGGGCTGGGCACGGGCGCAGCTGGGGCTCGACGAGTCATGGCGGCTTAGCGCTTGGGAGAGCCGAATCGTCAAAGCCGCCGCAGCGACCGCCGACGCCATTCCGCTCCCCGGCACCCCGCCCGTCGAGGCATCGCGACGGCTGGGCCTTGCTCCCGATTATTTGTTCGGCAAGCGATGAACGGGCGTGCGGCACGATGCTACCGCTTTATGAGCGCGGATGACATTGCCTCAGGTTCACTGCGCCGAATTCCAGCGGCTTCCGATAGCGCGCTTTTCCTCATCCGGCGTGAGTGGGTTGCCGTCCATAATTTCATGCATGTAAGTCTCGAGAGTTTGCCGCAATCCACCCCCCGCCGGAGCGTAACCGCCCTGGCTTGGCGGACCGCCCGCATTGGCAATATGCAGTGATACGGCCCACTCTCCGTCTGGCTGCCTGCAAGCAACGCCGCGCGCGGCTGCCCTCCCCTCGTTTTGTGCGGCATATTCGCGGCAGAATGCGCCTCCCGATGCCCTGAAGGTCTGCAAGGCGGCAACCGGCGCACCCTCCCCGCCACCGCCCGGACTGGGCCTTGTCTCCAGCGCTTCCCGCAATGCGCCGCTGGCGAGAAGCGGTCCGGTTTCGGAGAAAAGAATTCTAGTCGCGGGAGGGACCGCTACAAAATTCTCCCAGATGCGGCCACCCAGAAAAGCCGCGATGAGCATGAGCGCCGCCGCCGCAAACCGAGGCCGTGTCAGCGCGGGCCAAGCCGTTAGCCAGTCTAAGGCGTTCGCCGTTCTTTTGCGGCTCGTTCCAGCGCCCGGCCGCGTAGGCGTCATCTGCCGCAGCGCCGCCGGCAGCGGCCGGTCGCCAACCTCGAATGCTAATCCAAGCGCGCGGCCGGTACGCTCGAAGCGCCGCAAGCGCGCAAGCGCCGCCGGATGCGCCGCGATAAGACGCCCGATCCGCTCCTGCTCGGCGTCGTCAAGCTCGCCATCGGCATAGGCCATCAGCATGTCGTCGCTGAGCTTGTATTTCATGACACGTGGGTCTCCGAAGCGGGTTCTTCGCCGTAAAGCGAAAGATCAAGCGATTTCCGGGCGCGAGCGAGGCGGCTCATCACGGTGCCGATCGGGACCGCAAGAGTCTCGGCGGCCTCGCGGTAGCTGAAGCCGTCGATGCAGACCAGCGCAACGATAGCCCGCTGCTCGGGCGGCAGCGCGTTGACGGCCGCCCGCACGGCGTGATGTTCATGCCGCACGGCGGCTGAATTATGAGCGCTGGCCGCGTCGACGACAGGAAGCTTCTCTAGGGGGATGCCTGAATATCTCGCTCCCAGCCTTAGCGTGTCGATCCATTGGTTCTTGGCGATCCGGAACATCCAGCTATCGAACCTCGTTCCCGGTTGCCATTGATCGGCCCGGCCAAGCGCCTTGACGCAGGTTTCCTGCACGAGATCCTCGCCGCGATCCTGACAGCCGGTCAGGGCGAAGGCGAAGCGGCGAAGACGCGGCAGCATCTCGATCATCCGATCCCTCACGTCGTCGGTCACGCTTTGCTCCTGGTTATTGCGCAAAAACGAACATCGGCGCATCTTTATTCCCGGTCGCCGAAAAATTTATTTCTCGAATGCTAGGAAATAAATCGGCCTGCCGTTCCGTTATCGAGGCGTTAACCGCGCGCAGAGTCGCGCTCACCTTTCGAGAAAGGAATGCGTGGATATGAGAATTGTTCGTAGAATTACCCTTATGGCTTTGGCCGTTGCCGGCTTCGCTTTTGTGGCGCCACTTGCCTCCTTGGGACCGAACGCCGGCGGCAATAACCCGTTCGTCTCGGCGGCCTCCGCGGACGACGACGATGATGACGGCAAGCGTAAAAGGCGCGTTGTCCGCCCCTACGCCGACGGCAGAGATCAGTGGAAACCGGCTCCCAAGCCGCGCGACGATGACGATGACGACGATCGCGGCAAGCGCGACGATGACGATGATTGATGCATGATCCAATCAAATGATTTGAAATAAACTAGCGGTAAGCCTCAAAAATCGCAAAAAACAAAGCCGTTAAACCGGGATCGGTTCACATCAAGGCGATCCCGGTCTTGCCCGCCGCAACGATTACGGAGCCTCGCGCTGCATGTCTGGTCCACGTTTCCTCCAGCGGCTTCTCATCATTTTGCCAGTCGCGGCCACTATTTGGATTTTCAATCCGGCAGGCTGGGCCGATGGCCGCCTGGGCGGCATGAGCGCGCTCGCCGACGACGATGACGATGACAAGGGCGGAGACGACGACGATGATGGCGACCGGCGCGTGCGCGCCTTACGGCCCGATTTCGTGCCGGGCGAAGTGCTGCTGCTAAACCCCAGCGAGGCGGGCCTTACCCGGTCGCAAGCGCTCGGCTTCACAATCTATTCGCGCGAGATCATCGCCGGTCTCGAACTGACGGTCGCGCGCCTGCGGCCGCCGCAGGGCCTCGGCGCGATAAATGGGCTGGCCCTGTTGCGGCGTGAAATCCCAGAGGAGGTGTCCGATCTCAATCACCTCTACAGGCCGCAAGCCTGCCGGGGCGCAATTTGCTCTCCATCCGCCTGGTTGCCGGAGAGTGGAACGCTGCCAGCCCAACTGGCTTGCCCCGGTCAGCAATGCTACGGCCAGCGGATGGTCGGCTGGACGGCTGAGCTTGCCGCCTGCGGCCACGGCGTGCGGATCGGCCTTGTCGACACCGGCATCGACGCGAGGCATCCCGCTCTCGCCGGTCAACGCATCAAGACGGTCTCCTTCGCGCCGGCTTTGACGAGCGCCTCGCCGACGCGGCACGGCACGGCGGTGCTCGCGCTTCTTGCGGGGAAACCGGGTAGCGTCGCGCCCGGTTTATTGCCGCATGCCGAATTCTTCGCCGCAGACGTCTTTCATGCCGCCGGCGCTAACGGTATGGAAGCCGACGCGGTGAGTGTCGCCAGGGGCCTCGCTTGGCTGAAATCCGAACGGGTCTCGGTCATCAATCTGAGCCTCGCCGGCCCAGAGAACCGGCTCGTCGAGGCGGCGGTCGGGACGACTATGTCCGCTGGAATCCAAGTCGTGGCGGCGGTCGGCAACGACGGTCCAAGCGCCGCGCCGCGCCATCCGGCCGCACTTCCCGGCGTGATCGGCGTCACGGGCGTCGATAGCCGCCTGCGGGCCTACCGATCGGCCGGGCAAGGGCCGCAGGTGGATTACGCCGCGCCGGGTGTGGCGATCTGGACGGCCGGGCCGCGCGGCCGGGGCGGCTTGGCGACGGGCACCTCCTTCGCAGCGCCCTTCGTCGCCGCGATCCTCGCCATCTCGGGCAAAGGGGCGGCGGATGAAAAGTCAGGAGACGCGGCGGCGGCGCAGGATTTGGGGGCGGCGGGACGCGACCCGGTCTTCGGCATGGGCTTGATCCAGGCTCCCTTGCGGTGCCGGCCGACCCTGGCGCAGGATTGAGGTAGAGCGCGTCCGGCGTCAAACAACAGGCATAGGCGCGATCGCTCCGCTGGGCTGACCGGTCGCGCCCTCCGCCGAGCGAGCCTTCGCCGCGTCCGCCCGCGCCATCGGCGCAATCGCGTTGGCGTAATAGGCCAGCAGCACTTTCTCGGCCGGGTTGACGCGGAACTGCTCATTCTCCTGCAAAATCATGCGCCGCAAGAGCAGCATCCGCACGCCGACGTCGATGGCGTATTCGCGGTCCCGGCGCGGAATGTGGATATACGCCCCGTGCGACTCGAGCCGCCCGATCAGTTCATGCACCCGGCCCTTCAACTCGAAGGCGGTAAGGCCGCGTTCCGGCTCCTCCATGAGCGCCAACGCGACAAGCGAGACGGGCAGCGCCGGGACAGTCCGTGCCAGTTCCCACATCAGTGCAGTGCCAAACCGGGCGATTTCCGCCTCGCGGCGTTCGGCGGTCAGCATTCGCAGATCGACCGATCGCTCAGCCAGATAGGCGCGCAGGGAAATCGGCTTGCCAAAGCTCACACAGGCATAGCCATAGCGATACCAGCGCCCGCGCACCATCAGCCAGACGCTGTTCGCCATGAAGCCCAGCAATTTCCGGCCGCTGATTCTGAAGGACGGGCGGCCGCCGCTTGCCGCTCTCGCCGCCGCGCCGGTCAGCAGCCGGTCCTCCAGCACCCGATCGTAATTCACGCCGACGGGGATGAAGACGACATCTCTCGGCCCCTGCGGATCGAAACCGGCGACCATGTAGCTGATGAGGCCAAGCTTGGGCTCACGCAGCGCGCCATCGAGGCTGAGGCCGCCTTCGGGGAAGACCGCCTGCACCACGCCTGCCTGGGTGGCGGTATGCACATAGCGGGCGAGCACCCGGCGATAGAGCAGGTCGCGCGAATTGCGGCGGATGAAATAGGCACCCATGGAGCGGATCAGTGCCCGCAGCGGCCAGACCTGCGCCCATTCGCCGACCGCGTAACTCAGTGCCGAGGCGGTCGCCGCGACATAGGTCACAAGCACGTAATCCATATTCGAGCGGTGGTTGATGACGAACACCACCGAGGCGTCGGGATCGACTTCGCGCAGCGCATCGGAGTTGGTGTAGCCGACGCGCACCCGGTAAAGCAGTTGCGACAAACGCCGTGCGAGCCGTGTGCCTATGCGGAAATAGGCGTAGGCGCTGAAGGACGGCACGATTTCCCGCGCATAGCGCTTGGCTTTATCCATCGCGACGGCACGCGGCACGCCGGCCTCCTTGGCGTGCTGTTCGACCGCGTCGAGCACGTCCGGGTCGTAGAGCAGCCGGTCGATCAGCACCTGCCGGCGCGTAGATTTGAAAGGCTTGATGCGCAGATGCAGACGGGTGTTTAGCTCGTCGATGGCCTTGTTGGCGCGGCGTCGCAGCGCCCAGCGCACGCTGGGGATCAACAGCCGGTCGAGCAGCGCCCAGACCGCAAGCGCTGCCATGACGACAGCCAGCCAAAGCGGCAGCGCCACCGTGCTCCCCATACCGTTCCTCCCTTTTGCCGCCTTACCCCAGCGGACTGGATCGGGCTGTTTTGAGGAACGATAGCACCGCCCCGGCCCCGCCTCCAACACCGAACGCTTTGGCTGCTAGGAGGATTCAAGCACCGCGCATTCATTGCGCAGGAGCGGCGCATCAGCCGAGGGCGCGCTTGCTCGTCTTACCGCGTATTTACCCCGGCAAACGCTGACCTCAGGCGGGATCCCGCTCGCATCGAACAGGTCATAGCCGGGCTTCAACTCGCGCCAAAACTCCGCCCATCCATCATCCTTGTAAGCCCGGAGCCTTGCCTCCGTCATCCGGAACGGGAACACATGCACCGCAAAGCGCTGCTGGCCGTTGGCCAGCGCCGCCGTCAGCAAATCCCACAATTCCGACACAACGCCGTTCGTCATGGCGTAGCAGCCGACCGAGGCGCAGCCGCCATGCACCATCAGATAGGAGCCGGTGCGGCCATGCGCGCGGTCGAACAGATTGGGAAAGCCGAGATCGAAGGAGCGATGCCAGCGGCTGTTGGGATTGAGCTGGGCCTTTGAGACCGTATAGAAGCCCTCCGGCGCCTGCCGGTCGCCGGTCTGCAGTTTCGGCCCGAGACGGCCGGACCAGTAGCAGATTGGATAGGTTGCGAACAGCGCGAAGCGGTCGCCTTGCCTCATCCAAAGTTCCAGTGTGAGGTCGCCTTTGAAAATCCGGACGAAGACCGGATCGCCGCGTTTTAAGCCTTTGGCGGCAAGACGCGCATCGAGCGACGCCAGGTCCGGAGTGCCGGGGAGCTGGCGGCCGAACGTGACGTGCAGGGTTCGATTGAGATGCCGCGTCGCCATCCAGGCGCGGTCGACCGCGCGATACCAAACGCCATCCGACAAGGCAACGAGCAAGCCGAGCAGGAGGACGGCGCCGACGGCTATACGGGTCAAGTGACGGATCATATCAGCGGTCGCGGGCGCTTTTCCGGAATTGCAGCAAGCCCTAACCCGATAGCCCATAAGCGGGCAAAAAGAAACCCGCGCGGATTGGGAGCGGGTTTGCTGCAGATATGCAACGCAGGCTTTTAACGGAGCTGCGTGTTCGGCATAATCATATCGGATTTGCCAGACTGCACGACATTATGGAGCCCTCGTGTTTCGGCGGGCTCCTGCTTTTCTTTCTCTGACTGAGGTTCTGGCGCGGGCGTATCGAAGCTTGCGGACGCAGGCTGCGTCGCGACGGCGCCTGCAAGCGAAACCGTACCTGGTCCGCTATCACGCGACTCGGGCTGAGACGGGGCCGGCCGCGCGGCCGTAGCCGGCTGCGAAGAAACCGCTGATTGTTGGGCAGGGGCTGGCTGAGTTTGTTGAGCTGGCTGACCCTGGGGCATCGCGGCGGATTGGTTTTGCCCTGGAGCGGGCGCGTAGGCCGCAAGGCGGCTGGCCTGAGTCGTCTCCGGGCCGATGGGCCCGCGCGCCATGATCTGCCCATCCCCGCCAAACGGATTGAAGGGTTCGACGGGAGCGCGCCGATAGGCCGGACAATCGGCTGCGGGGTCAGGTGCGCCGTCAAATCCGAGAAAGTTGGCGTTAACCAGATATTGCCGCGAGCATACATACACCTTAGGCGGAACGCGAGCCAGTTCGAAATCGTCATAGCCAGCCTTCAGCGACCGCCAAAAGCCAAACCACTTATGATCCCGATGGCGCTTCATGTTCTCTTCCGTCATGCGGAAGGGGAAAGCGTGGACGTGAAATTTGGTCTGGCCGGCGCGGAACGACTCGCGCGCGAGCGCGTAAATTTCCTCAATCAGCGCATCGGTCATCGCGTAGCACCCGGCGGAGCGGCAATCGCCATGCACCATAAGCGCGCTTCCAGTACGGCCATTCGCCTTATCATAAGCGTTGGGGAAGCCCAGATTGAAGGCAAGGTGGAATTGGCTGTTCGGGTTCATCTGTCCCGGCGTCACCGTGTAGAAGCCCTCCGGCGACTGTTTATCGCCGGTTGCGATCTTTGGTCCAAGCTCCCCAGAGAAGGTGCAGATCGGATAGGTCTTAAAGTGATAATAGCGACCGTCAGGCTTTTCCTTCCAGACTTCAAGCTGCGCCTCTTCCTTGAAGATCCGCACGAGAATGGGGGCTTCCTGAGTCATGCCGCTCTTGGCCAGGAGGACTTGGGTCTCGGCCGGGAGTTGCTTCAAAGCCGGCAAGATATTGCCGCTGCCGCCGAACGGGCAGCCGCCAAGCAACACCGCGGTCGCGGCGAGGCACGCAAAACGAATAACGATGCTTATCGACATGTCCTGTGCCCCTACGCACGCGCCGAGAAGATCGACTTATCGTGTTTAAATTAAGTTAACTACGGTCCATAACAGAATGCTGCGAGGCGATTCGCAAGCGGATTCATGAGCCTGCGCAAAAGCGGCGGCTTTTTGACCATCTTTATGTTTTCCGCCCGAGCGCGACATTACGCGCAACTGTGGCTTTCGCTCAAACCGAGCGGCCGATCGCAAGAAACTTGTTATGCCGCGCCCGTCGGATGTCCTCGCCCGACATGCCATCGAACTCACGCAGCGCGCGCTCCAGCATGTTTCCGGCCAGGCGAATAATCGCAATCCGGTCGCGGTGAGCGCCGCCAAGTGGCTCGCTGATGACGACGTCGATGATTCCCATCTGCGCGAGATCTTGCGCTGTGATCTTCATGTTCGTGGCCGCATCCTGGGCGCGGGCGGAGTCGTGCCACAGGATCGAGGCGGCAGCCTCGGGCGAGGCGACGGTGTAAATCGAATGCTCCAGCATAAGCACCTTGTTCGCCGTGGCGATGGCGACCGCGCCGCCGGATCCGCCCTCGCCGATGACGACGGCGATAATCGGCACGGTCACGCCGAGACAGCAATCGGTCGAGCGCGCTATGGCTTCCGCCTGGCCGCGTTCTTCCGCGCCGATGCCAGGATAAGCGCCGGCCGTGTCGACGAAGGTGATCACCGGCATCCCGAATTTTTCGCCCAGCTTCATCAGGCGGACGGCCTTGCGATAGCCTTCCGGGCGCGCCATGCCGAAGTTGTGCTTTAGCCGCGTTTGGGTGTCGCTGCCCTTCTCATGGCCGATAATCACGACGGAACGGCCGCGGAAGCGCCCTACCCCGCCGATGATCGCCATGTCTTCGGCGTAATACCGGTCGCCGGCGAGTGGCACGAAATCCTCGATCAGCGCCTTGATGTAGTCGAGGCAATGCGGTCGGTCGGGATGGCGCGCGACCTGGGTTTTCTGCCAAGGCGTCAGCTTTGCATAGGTTTCCTGCAGTGCCGTTTTGGCCTTATCCTCAAGCAGCTTAACTTCGTCGTCGATCGCAACGGAGCTATCCTCGTTTCGCAGGGATTTGAGATCCTCGATGCGGCTTTCCAGCTCGGCAATCGGTTTTTCAAAGTCGAGATAGGTGCGTATCATCATCGCTTTTATATCGTTACGAAACGCTGAAATGGGTAGCGGCGGCACTGAGCCGCCGCAACACCGCCAACTGTCAACCGATCGCCGCTTCTGTCAAGCCGCGAAGCGCATCGGCACCGAGCTTTCCAAGCCCCTCGTTACGCTTCCGTGCGCTGACGCTCGCTAAGCGGATGATGCTCATGCACGATACGGCGCAAATGGCCCTCCCGCAAATGGGTGTAGACCTGCGTCGTGGAGATGTCCGCATGGCCGAGCAGCTTTTGCAGCGCCCGAAGATCGGCGCCGCGCTCCAGCATATGGCTGGCGAACGCGTGGCGAAGCACATGCGGCGACACGCGCGAGGGATCGATGGCGGCCTGATGCGCCAGAAGCTTCAGTTCCTGCGCAAGCCGTTGGCGGGTAAGATGCCCCTGCTGGCCCCAGGATGGAAACAGCCAAGGCGAGCCGCCATTGCCGTGCTCGCTGGCGGTGGCGGCGTCCCGTTCACGCAGAAACAGCACCAGCACATCTTGCGCGGCGGGATTGAGCGGCACCATGCGTTGACGGCCGCCCTTGCCCTTGATCGTCAGCGTCCGCTCATCGCCAATCAGGGCGGAGCGGGGCAGAGCGACAAGCTCCGATACGCGCATCCCGGTAGCGTAGAGGATTTCAAGAAGGCAATAAAGCCGCAGAGCCTTCGCCCGCTGCCCATTGCGCGACTCGTCGACCTTGCGCCGCGCGGCCGCAAGCAGCAGATCGACCTCGTCGACGGTCAGGGTTTTCGGCAGCGCCGCCTCGCGCTTGGGCCCGCCGACCATTGCCGCAGGGTCGTCCGCGCGAATACCGTCCGCCACGAGAAAGCGGAAGAACTGCTTCAGCGCCGAAAGACGCCGCGCCCGCGATGACGCGGCAAGCCCCTCCTCGACCATGAGCGCAATGAAGTTGGTGACGTCGTCGGCGGTCGCCCGCTCAAGCGCGCGGTCGCGTTTGTGGATGAAACTGGAAAAATTCGCCAGATCCCGCGAATAGGCGTCCAGGGTGTTGGCGGAATGTCCCCGTTCCGCGCTCAGCATTTCCAAAAATCGTTCCACGATGGCAAGCTTAGCCTGCCCCCGATGGTCCCCCCGAATATGCTCCATGTGTCGACTCTCGATTGAATGTTGACCCAGCGCAGCATCGGCGATGTGTTTTTCCGCTTAGGTAAATTAACTGGTAGGTTACTTACCAGGCGTGCTTATTCTCGCAGATACCAAGCCAAGGGAACGCCCCCGCCCCTCAACTTTAAGCTCACAATGCAAATTAGCAAAAAAACCAGATGACACGCGAATCGGTGCTATCGCACTTGCAGATTTCGGACCGGCTTCGATATTTCCTTCGGTTGCGGCTGGAAATACTTGGCGAGTACATACATCCCACCATAGAAAACCCCAACCGCGACACCGCACATTGTTAAAAAACGTATCAGACTTGGCATTGTCTATTGCATCCCAACTATTCTTCATATGCGATATTGGCATTATTATGGCTTCGAACAAAGCACACGGCCTTTGTCAAGAAGCGTAACAAAGTCTCACCGATTGTTGACATTTCCCTTAGCCGCCGACGAATAATTGCGCAGGCTAGACGCGGCAGCCATGCGCTGCCGGGAGCTGGATGAAGAAAAGCGGAAGCCGGTTTTCCACTCGTCATCCCGCTCCAAATGTAAGAACGAGATCGCTGTTCGTGATCTTGATCTGGAGCAAAAACAAGGTGAGGCGTGCGTGACCTATTCGAGTGAGCAGATTCGGCAGCGTCTGGGCCGGCGTCCACTGGTGCTGATCGGGCTGATGGGGGCTGGCAAATCGGCGATCGGAAAGCGCCTCGCCGCGACGCTCGACCTTGCTTTCGCCGATGCTGATCACGAGATTGAAAAGGCCGCTGGCAAAAGTATTAACGAGATTTTCGACGAACATGGCGAATCCTATTTCCGCGACGGCGAGCGGCGCGTCCTCGCGCGGCTCCTAGATGGCGGCGGCAAGGTCATCGCGACCGGTGGCGGCGCGTTCATGCACGAGGAAACCAGGCGGCGCATCGCCGAGGCTGGGATATCCGTGTGGCTAAAGGCAGAACTCGATCTGTTGATGCACCGCGTCGCCCGGCGTGACACTCGCCCCTTGCTCCGCACCTCCGACCCCCGCGCCGTTATGGAAGCCCTCATCACCGAGCGCTATCCGGTTTACGCGCTTGCGGATATAACCGTAATGAGCAGGGATGTCGCGCATGAAACCATTGTCGGCGAGATCATCGAGGCGCTGGCGCACTGCACCAAATGCGACGGCCCGAACTGAATCGGCGCGGCGATGAAACGGATCGGATGGGAATGCTGAACGCAACGGGCTTGATGGAGGGCGGTGCGCGGGTGGTCAATGTGGCGCTAGGCGCTCGCAGTTATGACATCGCGATCGGCGGCGGGGTGCTCGCCGGCATTGGTGACGCGGTTAAACTGATGGCCACGTCCCGATGCGTTGTGGTGACGGATGAGACGGTGGCCGGGCTGCACCTGCCCGCGGTGCGGTCCAGCCTGACGGCGGCGGGGCTTTCCTACGGCGAGACGATCTTGCCGCCAGGCGAAGGCACGAAAAGCTTCCGGCACCTGGCGGGTCTCTGCAATTCGCTGCTCGATGAAGGGTTGGATCGAAGCGACGTCGTGATCGCACTCGGCGGCGGCGTCATCGGGGACCTTGCCGGGTTCGCGGCCAGCGTCTTAAAGCGCGGCGTCCGCTGCATTCAAATTCCGACGACGCTGCTCGCCCAAGTCGATTCCTCTATCGGCGGCAAGACGGGCATTAACACCCGCCACGGCAAAAATCTTATCGGCGCCTTTCATCAACCGAGCCTTGTGCTGATCGACACGGATGTGCTGAACACCCTGGATGCCCGCGAAATGCGTTCCGGCTACGCCGAAGTGGTCAAATATGGACTGCTTGGCGACGCCGCGTTCTTTGAATGGCTCGACAAGCATTGGGCGAGCATTTTCGGGGGCGACGAAGCGGCGCAGCTGCACGCGATCGAAACGAGCTGCCGCGCCAAGGCGGCGATCGTCGCCGAAGACGAAAAGGAAGGCGGACGGCGCGCGTTGCTCAATCTCGGTCACACTTTCGGCCACGCTCTGGAAGCCTGGGCAGGCTATTCCGCAAAGCTCCTGCATGGCGAGGCGGTGGCCCTCGGCATGGTGCTAGCCTTCGAGCTGTCGGAGGAATTGGGGCTTTGCAAGGCGGAGCTTTCGAGCCGGGTCGCTGCGCATTTGAACGCGGCCGGCCTTCCGGCCCGCATAGGGGATATCGCGGCGATGACCGGCGGCGCGCTGCCCAGCGCTGAGGCGCTTGTCGATCTTATGGCTCAAGACAAAAAGGCGGTGGCGGGCCGCCTAACCTTCATCCTCGTCCGGGGGATCGGCAAGGCATTCAGCACGGATGCGGTGGAACCGGAACGGCTGCTTGGCTTTCTCCGATCGCGCTGCAGCGGGTAGAGCCTCGCGAGGGCTTATGAAAACCATCGCCGCCTATGGGATTGCCGCGATTGCTGAAATCGCTGGATGCTTTGCGTTTTGGGCCTGGCTCAGACTCGATAAATCCGTCTGGTGGGTCGTTCCGGGCGTCGCGCTGCTCGTGCTATTCGCCTATCTGCTGACCCTTGTCGAGAGCGCCGCGGCGGGGCGCGCCTACGCGGCCTATGGCGGCGTCTATATTGCCGCCTCGCTCGCCTGGCTCTGGGCGATCGAGGGCATCCGCCCGGATGGGTGGGACATTGCGGGCGTATTCTTATGCCTTGCGGGCGCGGCCGTGATCATCGCCGCGCCGCGCTGACCCCAGTCGCGGTATCGCGCCGCTTGCCCGGCATCTAATCGGAGCGACGCTTTCCCGGATCCTGCTTTAAGTATCAAGTGAATTGCCACGTAATCAAATACAGCTTAGATATCCGCATCGATTAGTTAGGATACAAAAAACCGGCGGCGATTTGGCTTGGTTGTACGGCCGCGTTGCAGTCACTGGGAGGGTAAGACTAGTGGCGATGATATCACCCACAAGCATTTTCTCGGCTTTTGCGTCAAGCAGTCCGTTTTGTTGGCGGCTTGCGAAGGCTTTGCCCCTCAACCCAGACTACCGGCAGGAATTGTTACGACAGATGCCCTCAGGCGCGCGCTGCGCGGAGATCGGCGTATGGAAAGGGCAATTTTCCGAGCGTATCCTGGAGACGACCAATCCGAAGTTATTTTATCTTGTTGATCCTTGGAGTTTCCAACCCCAGAAACCCAAACGGAGATATGGCGGCAAAACTGCAAAAAACCAAGAAAATATGGATACAATATTTGAAGACGTCCGTAATAAGTTTAAGCACGTTGATTGTGTACGTATCCAAAGGCAGACGTCAGTGGATTTTTTCCAGGATTTAGAAGAGCTGCTTGACTGGGTGTATATTGATGGAGACCATAGCCGGAACGCGGTCTTCGATGATTTAACATTGTCTTGGCAAAAGACGACCCATGCCGGGATAATTACGGGCGACGATTATTTCTGGAGGGACGTTGATGGAACTTTGGCTGTAAAAAGCGCAGTCGATGAATTTTGTTCCATTCACAACTGCCGAAAAAAGCTTATTGGAAGTCAATACATTATTTATAAGAACTGATCCATGAGCGCTCAATGCTCCTGCACGAAACGGCTGCGATAGACGCCGTCATGAAGGTCGTCAAACATTTCTGGAATCTGCGGGTGGCGCAGCGGCTCACCTGAATTGTCCGCGAGCAAATTCTGCTCGGAGACATAGGCGACATATTCCGTCTCTTCATTCTCGGCGAGCAGATGGTAAAACGGCTGGTCCTTGCGCGGCCTGACCTCGGGGGGAATAGATTGCCACCACTCCTCCGTATTCGCAAATGTCGGATCGACGTCGAAAATGACGCCGCGAAAGGGGGAAAAGCGATGACGGACCACCTGTCCGAGCTGAAACTTAGCTTTTTTACGATCAACCATGTCTAAGTCTGCTTCTGCCATCACCTTAAAACCATATCGCGCGGCGGCTCAGCACTGTCAATACAAGCAAGCTAAAGCCCGTACTGCGCGGCCAAATCTGCATCTTTCTTGGACACGAGCCTGGCGCGGTCGATCATGACCTTGGCTTGTTTCCAGGTCGCGTCATCCTGCATTTTGCCCTCGATCATCGCCGCGCCGGTCCCATCTGGCATAGCTTCGACAATCTTCTTGGCAAACTCGACTTCGCCCGGATCGGGGCTGAAGACGCGCTTGGCGATGTCGATCTGACTGGGATGCAATGACCATGCTCCGGCGCACCCTTGCAGAAAAGCGTTGCGGAACTGGGCCTCACAGGCTTGCGGATCGGAAAAATCTCCAAATGGTCCGTAAAAGGCATCGAGTCCATAGGCCGCGCAAGCATCGACCATTCGCCCAATCGTATAATGCCATAGATCCTGCTGGAAGAACGCGCGGGCCGCTCCACCGGCTCCCGCATCGGCCATAATGCCATAGCCCGGATGGCCGCCGCCGACGCGGGTCGTCTTCATGCCGCGTGAGGCTGCAAGATCGGCCGGGCCAAGGCTCATGCCGTGCATACGCGGGCTCGCCGCCGCGATCTCCTCGACATTGTTCACGCCTTCCGGCGTCTCCAAAATGGCGTGGATCATGATCGGGCGCTTGATGCCGGCCTTGGCCTCAAGCTGGGCGAGAAGCTGGTCGAGATAGTTAATGTCCCACGGCCCTTCGACCTTGGGCAGCATGATCACATCGAGCTTGTGGCCGACGGCCGGGACAATCTCCAAAATGTCGTCGAGGCCCCACGGGCTGTTAAGGCAATTGATGCGCGTCCACAGGCCGGTTTCGCCAAATTCGTGCGCGCCCGCCATTTCGATAAAGCCGCGGCGGGCGGCTTGCTTGGCGTCGGATGGGATGGCGTCTTCGAGATTGCCAAGCACCACGTCGACTTGGCGCGCGATCTCGCCGACGCGGCTGCGCAGTTTCTCGATATGCGGCGGAATGAAATGGATCATGCGCTCAAGCCGTGCGGTCCGTTCACGTAACGGGGCCGGAGCGCCGATCGCCAAGGGAGCGAAGAATTTCCGCGGCGTTCTCGTCCATGCCATCGAAGTCTCCCATGGTCGGGTGCGCTAAGCATTCTAGGGCGCAAAGCCGAACGATGACAGGAGCCCTGTAAGACCGCAAGCGCGATCAGAGGTCGGGAAAAACGACGTGACGCGGGCCTCGCGACGTCAAGAAAATGGGGCGCACCAGCTTGCCGCCGATACGCCCCAAACGATGTTACTGGTTGTAAGCGCGCTCGCCATGCGAGGCGATGTCGAGGCCTTCGCGCTCGGTTTCCTCGGTGACGCGCAGACCCACCAGGACGCCGATGATGATGTACACCACGAGGCTGCCCAAGCCAGCCCAGGCAATTGTCACCAGGACCGCCTTGGCCTGAATGATCACCTGCGAGACCATGTTGTAGTCGAGTGCGCCGCAAACGCCGGTGAAGGCGCCGTTCTCTACCGCGCACTTCGTGTAGTCGACGATGCCCGCTCCGCCTAGAGCCGGATCGACGATGATACCCGTGCCGAGCGCGCCGAGGATGCCGGCGATCGCGTGGATGCCGAAGACATCAAGCGTATCGTCGTAGCCGAGGGCGCTTTTGACCGCGGTGCAGAAGAAGAAGCAGACGACGCCCGCGGCGAGGCCGAGCACCAGCGTGCCCATCGGACCGCCAAAGCCCGATGCCGGCGTGACGGCAACAAGACCAGCGACGATGCCCGAAGCAAGACCGAGCAGGCTCGGCTTGCCTTTGACAAGCCATTCCGCGAACATCCAGCTCAAGCCGGCGGCCGCTGTGGCGATGAACGTGTTTGCCATGGCGAGCACGGCATATTCGTTCGCTTCGAGGTTGGAGCCGGCGTTGAAGCCGAACCAGCCCGTCCACAGCAGGCCGACGCCGACCATCGTGAGGGTCAGCGAATGCGGAGGCATGGGCTCCTTGCCAAAGCCGATGCGGCGGCCGAGCATGAGCGCGCCAACGAAGCCGGCGATACCGGCGCTGATGTGCACCACGGTGCCGCCCGCAAAGTCGATAGCGCCCATTTGCCAGACGAAGCCGGCGGTTTCGGTCGAGGCACCGGTAGCGATGCCGCTGGGTCCCGGCCAGAACCATACCATGTGGGCGATCGGGAAGTAGACCAGCGTCGGCCAAAGGATGGCGAACAGAACGATAGCGGAAAATTTCGTCCGCTCGGCGAAACCGCCGATGGCCAGCGCTGTCGTGATGGCGGCGAAGGTCATCTGAAAGGAGATGAACACCAGCTCATGGATGCCAACGCCGAGCGAGAAGGTCTCGACCTTGCCCCCGATTTCGACACCTGACAGAAAGGCTTTGCTCAAGCCGCCGATGAACGGCGCCAGGAAGCCGGAGCCTTCGGTAAAGGCGAGGCTATACCCCCAAAGGAACCAGACCACGCAGACGATGCACAGGATCGCGAGGATCTGTGTGATCATCGAGAGCATGTTCTTACCGCGAACCATGCCGCCGTAGAACAGGGCAAGGCCGGGTACGGTCATTAACAGCACCAGCGCGGTGCTGATCATCATCCAGGCGTCGTCGGCCTTGTTGAAGGACAATTCCGGTGCTGGAGGCGTTTGCGCGTAGGCCGCGCCTGTCAGCAGCGCAAGGCCCCCCAGCGCTGCGGTAAGTGTAAAGGCAAATCTTTTCATCGCTTTCCCCTGATTAAAGTGCGTCCTCGTCGGTCTCTCCGGTGCGGATGCGGATGGATTGGTCGATGGAAATGACAAAGATTTTCCCATCGCCGATCTGTCCGGTTTTCGCGACCGAGGAGATCGTTTCGATCACCTTGTCAACCGACGCGGCTGGCACCACCACTTCGATCTTGAGCTTGGGTACGAATGTCACTTCGTATTCGGCGCCACGATAGATCTCGGTGTGCCCTTTCTGACGCCCATAGCCCTTGACTTCAGTGACGGTCATGCCCTGGATGCCGATGTCCGTGAGGGCTTGCCTCACTTCGTCGAGCTTGAAGGGCTTGATGACGGCCATCACCAATTTCATCAATCTTCTCCCTTTAAATTTGGAGCCCAGCCTTGGCGGCCTTGGCAGGGACCCGAATACACGCACCCCAAAAAACCTCAGCCAGAGTGCATAGAGTCAAAACCCGTGCCAAGCCGATGAAATAGGAGAACTCATTGATTCCTAACGCATTAAAGCATAGGGCGGACCGGCTCCGCCGAATTGATGAGCATCTGGTGCCTAAATCATAAGCAAATGCCTCGAACTGCATCGTCTGAGCGAAACGCCTCGCGGAAACGTAAATTGAGGCCAGTTGGGCTGTCTTCTCGCGGATGCATTCTGACGACGGTCAGATGCTTCGCGATGAAGAAATAAAGCATGGTCAGGACATTCCCGTGGACAAGCAGGCAACCCGGCTCTAAGGCATTCCGAAGCGGGTCGATACCGCTTTGCGGAGAAAATCTTGCATGTAACGAGTCGGAGCCATTTCCGATTTCATTGGACGAATAAGGCTCTGGCGAGAAATGCTGAGATCACTCTACAATTGGACGATGTCCTTTGCCGCTCATCGCAACGCGACTTGGGCAATGGCCGCGGTATCGTTTACCGAAAGCTCATTCTTTCCCATTCCTCCTGACGTGCTACTTGTGCCGATGGTGCTCGCCGATCGCAAGCGAGCGTGGCGCCTTGCCGGCATTTGCACTTTGTTCTCGGTGCTGGGGGGCATCTTCGGCTATGCGATCGGCGCGCTACTTTACGACACCGTCGGCGTCTGGCTAATGAATCTCTATGGCTATACCGGCAAGCTGGAGCAGTTCCGCCAAGCCTATGCCGAATGGGGCGCATGGATCATCCTCATCAAGGGCCTGACGCCAATCCCTTACAAAATCGTGACGATCGCGAGTGGTTTTGCAGCTTATGATTTCGGCTGGTTTGTTGTACTCTCGCTCATCACGCGAGCCGCACGTTTTTATATCGTTGCGGCGCTGTTGTATTATTACGGAGAGCCGGTGCGCAGCTTCATCGACAAGCGGCTGGAGCTGGTCACACTTGGCATGGCTGTGATCATCGTGGGCGGGTTTGTGATCGCACGGTATGTCATTTAGGGTTATTGCCTCGACCGGCGGGCGCCTCGTTTTTGGGCCGCGCGAGATTGCGCTGGGCATTGCGGTGTTGAGCGCGGCGGGTCTTGGCTCAGCGCTCGCCATCGAATGGATCGGCGGCATTGCGCCCTGCCCACTATGCCTCGACCAGCGCATCACCTATTACGCGGCCATTCCTTTCGCCCTTGTCGCCTTTGCGCTTTGGCCTGGCAATCAGCGGCTGAGCCGTGCAATTTTCGCGCTCATTGCCGCTGGATTTTTGTTCAACCTGGGCCTCGGCATCTACCACTCGGGCATCGAATGGGGATGGTGGCCTGGGCCAGACGCCTGTTCCGGCATCGGCTCGATCGCCAAGACTCCAGGCGCGCTGCTGGAGAGCTTGAAACGCCCTCAAGTCGTGCGCTGCGATCAAGCCGCGTTGCGCGTGTTGGGCCTGTCCCTAGCGGGATACAGCGCGCTGCTTTCTGGGCTGTTGGCCGCTCTTGCGCTTGCTGGCGTGGCAAGCGGCCGCCGCGCCTCCTGATTTGGGTCGCGGCGTGAGCGCAGAAGAGGGAAATCGCCTTTCGAGTCAGTCGGTCTGACTTCTCAATTGATTTGTAGCCTTAACCACAAACGCACGGTTTCGGCTCCAGAATTACGTTAAATTAGCTGCCGCTAAGTCGTGCTTACGCAGTCACAGACTTAGCATATTCTTGCCAACTCCCGAGAAATCGTTCATGGCGGCTTGAAAGCTTGCGTTTTACGGGGTATTACTCATCCTGCAGGATTATCGCTAGGTTCCGCAGGGCAGGTTAAGGAGCCGAAGACGCCGCATTTGATCGGCATGACGCCGGAAGCGCGGTGTCCAATAAGAATGCGCCTCTATTGCATCCGGAGTGATCGCCAGAGGGACGTTGGGGGATGTGTGGGTTTGTAGTAGCCGTCATCAGGGGGTTCATCCTGGTTGCGGCGGTTTTGCTATCGGGGGTCAACCCGGCTGCGATTCCGTACGCCTCGGCGGCGGATATGGGCGAGGCTTGCTGTGCCGATCTCGAGGCTCGCGTCGCCGAGCTCGAAGCGACCACCGCACGCAAAGGCCAAAGAAACGTCAGCCTTCAGGTTTACGGTCAGGTCAATAAGGCCCTGCTGATTTGGGATGACGGTTTCGACTCCGATACCTATGTCGTCGATAACGACACGTCGTCGACACGCCTTGGGCTGATTGGCGAGGCCGCCATTAAGCCTGGCTGGTTTACCGGCTACCGCATCGAGATGGAGTTCAAGCAAGCCGCCTCCGATGAGGTCTTCAACGGCGGCGATGAGGGCTCGACCGCGCAAGGCCTTCGCATCCGTCATTCCTATTGGTTCATCGAAAGCGATCAGTTCGGGCGCGTTTCCGTCGGCCAGCAGTCGCCCGCGACGGATGACATCACAATCATCAATCTCGGCGCGAAGATGAGCGATGCGGCTCTGCACTACAACAACGGGTTCGGCCTGCGTCTCGATCTCCTGTTCGGGCTTACGACCGATCTGACCTGGGGCCATTTCGCTCACAACGTGGACAGCCTGCGCGGCGATTTCGTGCGCTACGACTCACCCGCGATCGGCGGTTTCGTGCTGTCCGCCGCGGCGGGCGAAGACGATGTCTGGGACGTCGCCCTGCGCTATCAGAAGGCATGGAACTCCGTGCAACTCGCCGCGGGCATTGGGTATATGGACTCCGGCGAGTTGGAGGTCGAGGATGTGCGCGGGTCCGCATCCGCGCTTCATCTTCCATCCGGCCTGTTCGTGTCCACCGCAGGCGGCACGCGTGAGGATCATTCCGGGCTATTCACAAGCGGCGAAAACGCGCATTTTTATTTCGGACAGCTTGGATTGAAGCGTCAATTTCTTTCGGCTGGAAACACGACTTTTTATGGCGAATATGGTGTTTACAACGATTATACTGTTGGCCGGCTGATCCAGGCGGACATTTTCGGCCCTGGCAACTATGCCACGTGGGGCGAGGTCACGGACAGCGAAGTCCGGCGCTGGGGAGTCGGCATCGAACAGGCGATCGACGCGTCCGCGATGCTGCTTTACGCTCAGTTTCACCACTATGAGGCGGATCTTGCTGGCATTCGATGTAATGCGGAGGGGGTCAAATGGGGCGATGTGCAGTCGTTGCCGGTCGAGCCGTGGAGTGCGGTGGTTTTAGGTGCAAGAATACAATTTTAGCAACCCCGCGCATCTGGCGCGGATAAAAGCAAGGTTTGATGGGGCAGCTTTTCCGGTTCATGCGTCGCGCTTTGGCACATTCGAGTCGTTTGTGAGGAGATGGTATGGGTAATCCCGATCATCTCTCTAAACTTCGCGAAGGGCCGGACGCGTGGAATGATTGGCGAGCGGAAAATCCGGGCGTGGCGCCGGATTTGCGCAATGTCGTGCTGTCCGTTGGAGAGCCCCTGCTCGGTCACGGGAATGGCGGCGCGTTCGACTTGCGGGACGCGCTGCTCAATCGCGCCAATCTTGAGGGCGCCGTGCTCACCGGCGCCAATCTGGGAAATGCCGATCTACGGGGCGCGAACTTGTCGCGCGCCCTGCTCGGTTCCTCGGATCTCTCCTTCGCCAATCTTTCCAACGCCATCTTCGACAATGCGGACCTGGACAACACCAGATTGACTGGTGCCTTTCTCGAAGGGGCGCGTTTGCATTTTGCGGCCAATCTGACGCAAGCGCAGATCGAGGATGCGCATGGCGACGAGGCGACGTCGCTCCCCGCTTACCTATCGATTCCCGACGCTTGGAGACGGGTTTTCCTCGCTTTTGCCGATAGCGATGAGGAGGACGAGGACGATCAGCTGCCGGCCGACCCCTATATGCTGTTCGGTCTGTCGCGGCGAGCCAAACCCGAAGATATTCGCGCGGCCTATCTGAGGCTTGCAAAGAAATATCATCCCGACCTCAATCCCGGCGATGTCGAAGCCGAGCGGCGCTTCAAGCGGATCACCGAGGGCTACCGGTTGCTGATCGCACTCGAACACCGCCGCTCCCAGCACCGCAAGCGGCGGGCTACGCCGTCCTGGGCCGCCGCGATGGGCCTTTTCGCCGCCGCCCTCGCCGTCCCGAGCCTTGGCCTGTATTGGTTCGATATGCCTCCTTTCGCGGATCGAGAGCGTGTGTCTCAGAAAGCCGCTAATGGCAGCCAGTCCGCGCCGGAGAACATCGCCGCATTCGTCGAACCGGACGATCGCGCCGAACGGAAGGCGCGCCTGATCGGAATGCCGTTGACCGAGCGCGAGAGCCGTGCGGAGCGGGAAGGCTGGAGCTTTAGAGGCGATAAAGCGGAGCCGGCCTCGAATCAGCAGGCTTTGGACAACGTTGAATCGACCGGACATGATGAGGTCGCCGCAGCATCGCATGACACAGAGCTCGCTGGTGAAGCATCACCGGCGCAAGAACACCCACCCGCCGGCATGGTGGCGGAGGCGCCGACGGCGGATGAGCCGCCGGAACGGCTCGCGGCTTTACAGAATCCGGTTCCTGCCCCCGTCGATGCGGCTTCGCCCTGGGAAGACGAATGGCGCTTACTTCGCAATTCGACCGAACTGCTAGCGCTGCACGGGTTTATCTTGCGGCATGCCGAAAAGCCGTTGGTCGATGAGGCTCGAATTCGCTTTCGCACCCTTGTCGCGGCCGTGGAAAACCCTGAAGAGCTAAAGGGCTTCATCAAGCAGGTTCCGCAGGATAGCGCCGAAAAGGCGGTGGTGAACCGCCGATTGGCGATGCTGGTCGAAAAGGCAACGGCGGACGCCGATGAGAACGCCTGGGTGAGCACGAAGGACGCTGGGACGGTGGCCGCATTCAGGGCCTATCTGCTTGGCTATCCCAACGGCCGCTATGTCGATGAGGCGGAGGAAAAGCTGGCCGCGCTGGAGGAGCAGATTTCGGGCCGCAAGAAGGAGGCGACCGCCTGGACCAAGGCGCGGCGCACCGGTACGCGCATGGCCTATCAGTCCTATATTCAGGCCTTTCCTAACGGACGATTTATCGACGACGCCAAGCGAAAACTGGCCTCGCTCAACACTCAGGAAGATGCGCAGCGAAAAGAGGACGAAGCCTGGCTCAAGGCGCGCAGGGATAACAGCCGTAACGCTTACTTTGCCTATTTGAATGCCTATCCGAATGGCCGCTACACCGGACAAGCTCAGCGGATGATCGAAAACGCCACCTCGCCGCAGACGACCGAAAGCACCTCACCCACTGCCGACGAGCAGCCGATACAGCGCCAATCGCGCCGCCTGCGCTGGCCGTCATCCGATGAGCCATTTGTCGATCGCGTGCCCGGGCCGTATTAGAAAAGCTTGGCAGGCGCCGGCTCGCCAGTGCTGACGCGCCGCAAAAGCCGCAGCGAGAGGTGGGATTTGCCTGAAGCTTGTCCCTCACCCTCCAAAACGCGTATTATTCCAAGATATTTATAGCAATGAGATTTCGGCGAGCCAGCACGATGATGCGCCCCTGACAACAGCCTATATCGCGTGTCCATCTGGTTGCGTCGCAGTAGCGGAAGGAGAAGCACCCAATGTCCTACGAAAAGCTTGAACTGCTGATCGCGGGTGAGTTTCGCCAGGGCAGCGAGGGCAAAACCGAGCCCGTCATCAATCCCGCCACCGAAGAAGTCATCGGCGACGTGCCGCATGCGTCCGCCGCCGATCTCGACCGGGCGCTGACGGCCTCGGCGGACGGTTTCAAGGTCTGGCGAGCAAGAACGCCGATCCAGCGGCAGGTGGTGATGGAGAAGGCCGCCCGCCTCATCGAGGAGCGTATCGAGGGCATCGCACGAACGCTGACGATGGAGATGGGCAAGCCGCTCGCCGAGGCAAAGGGCGAGCTGCAATTCGTGGTCGACACGACGCGTTGGTATGGCGAAGAAGGTAAGCGGGCTTATGGCCGTCTCGTGCCGGCGCGCGTGCCGGGCTTGCGGCAGATGGTGATGAAGGAGCCGGTCGGGCCGACCTGCGCATTCGTGGCTTGGAATTTTCCGGGCGTGAACGTCATCCGTAAGGTCGCCGGAGCGCTCGGCGCCGGCTGCTCGATCATCATCAAGCCAAGCGAGGAAACTCCGGGGACGGCTGTCGCCATCGCTCGATGCTTTCAGGACGCCGGGCTGCCCGCTGGCGTGCTCAACGTCGTCTTCGGCGTGCCGGACGAGGTTTCCCGGCACCTTCTTGGCTCGTGGATTCCGCGCAAGGTGTCGTTCACGGGCAGCATCCCGGTCGGCAAACAGCTTTTGAAGCTCTCGGCCGATACAGTGAAGCGCGCGACGATGGAACTCGGCGGGCACGCGCCGGTCATCGTGTTCGACGACGCGGACGTGAACCGCGCCCTGAGCATGATGGCCGGTTTTAAATATCGCAATGCAGGACAGGTCTGCATCTCGCCGACCCGATTCTATGTGCAGGATTCGGTTTATAAGAGCTTCGTCGAAGGGTTCACCGAACGCGCCAAGGGTGTGAAGGCTGGCAACGGGCTTGATGACGGCGTGCAGATGGGGCCGCTGATCGCCGCCCGGCGTCTCGATGTGATGGATCGTTTCGTCGCCGACGCGCGCGATCACGGCGCGGAGGTAACAACTGGCGGCGAGCGGGTCGGCAATCGCGGCTTTTTCTACGCGCCAACCGTGCTTAAGGACGTTCCCGATCAGGCCAAAATCATGGTCGAGGAGCCGTTCGGACCGATCGCGCCAATCACCCATTTCAAGACCTTCGACGAAGTGGTAGAGCGCGCCAACAGCCTGCCCTTTGGCCTTGCATCCTATGTTTTCACCAGCGACGGGGGCAAGGCTGCCAAGATCGCCGACGCCTTGGAGACGGGGTTGGTCGGGGTCAACAACCCGTTCGTATCGACGCCCGAGACACCGTTCGGCGGGGTCAACGAATCCGGCTATGGATCGGAAGGCGGCATCGAGGGACTGGAGACGTTCCTGCGCACCAAATTCGTGGTCGACGCGGGCGTGTAGGCTGGCTGCTGGCTCCGGCAACTTGCGTTTGAGTAGGCGATCGGCGGGGCCGAGCGGTGACCGCCACGATTGGAGCTGAAATTTTGCGCCTCAAAGCCGGCATTTGGGTCAGCGCCTATATAAGGCAGCTCAACGCCATGCCGGTTTCGGCGATGGTGACGCGGCGCGGCGATGCCGATGCGGGCGCGATCTTCATCAAAGTCAATACGCTCGACGGCTTTGCGCAGGTGCTCCGCCCCGCCGCAACCGGGCTTTCCGGCGGGGCGTCAACCCGCTTCTGGGCGTTGGCGCTCAAGCACGAGCGGCCCGACGAAGCCGCCGCAGATGCCTATCTCGCGCGCCAGGCGAATTTCGATTCCGATATGTGGATCATCGAAGTCGAAGACCGGCAGGGCCGCCATTTCCTGCACGAATTTCTCGTCGAAGAATAAATCTTCGAGAATTGCTGGAATACTTTGTCAGCTTAACGATTCTTTAGGTGTGACCAGCCAAATTGCTTGACGACACCCTGCCCCACACCGCAAGGCCCCGCTGGGTCGGACGAATTTCCTCACCGGACTTACGACTATGACCACACTCGTCAATTTGCGCCACTGGCGTATCGAGGCTGGCTGCCTGCCCCTCATCGAACCTGCCGGCTATGCTTCGCCTTCGGCGGGTCGCGGCGGTTCGTGCGAAAACGACGGGGCCGAGATCATCCTTTTTCCCAATTCCGCGCCGAAAGCGAAACCGCCGCGGAAGCCGCTTAAGCGGCGCTTTTTGGTCCCCGAGCGGCTATCTTAGGTCGCGCCTGAGAAGGGTCGGACGCCTTTTCTGCTGCGGCAGCCCGACACCCTCCGACAGGGTCGCCGGATCGGGCAGGGTTTCCGTCACCGGATTGCATTCCGCGCCTTGCAGAGACGCAATCGTATCGGCGGCAAAGCTCGGCCCCCGGATCGGCGCGCGCAGTACCACCAATCCAATCATGCCCGGCGTGATGACGATAATTTGCTCGTCGCCTTCCTCGGATCGCTCCGTGCTCACCTCCTCGGCGAGGCGCGAGCGCGGCACGAGCAGCAGCCGCAGCTCCCGGCGCTTTGCCTCGGCGCCGGTGATGAAATAGAAATTCTCCCCATGCCGGCCGGATACGGCGATGCTCCAAGTCGCGTCGCCGAGCGCGGTCTTGACCAGCACATTGTTTTTCGTCAGATCGTAACGGCAAAAGGCATAGGCGATATCGGGCGCCATGAATGGCAGCGGCGTCTCGCTCGCCGCGACCGGCAATAGATGGATGCGATTTTCCGAGGAGATGGTCGAAAGCCTCGCCCAGGCGTCGCGCGTTGCTATATAGGGCACGCCGAACACCGTGAGGATGTGAATGACCCCCGCGCAAAAGAGCGCGGCGACCAGCCAGGGCCACAGCGCGCGCATCAGCAGCTCACCCTTCGAATGATCGGCATGGCGTTGGCGTTGGCGGCGGCGGCATCCTGCCCTTGATCGACAGCAAGCGGCCTGATGACGCGCAGCGCCAATGTCAGATCATGTCCCTTGCCGGAGGGTAGCCAATAGCCTGGCCGCGCCTGGGAAGCCAGGGCAATGCGCTGGGTTCCGTCAGGCAGGATGGTCAGATTCTGACTGCTGAATGCGTATCGCGCCGCCTTGTTGGGAATGAGCTTGCCGTTCTCGTCATAGACCGCGATCGTCCACCACAGCGCCGCCAGCGGCCGCGCGATGATCTCATACTCGCAATCCGAACTGAGCCCGCCGCCCTCGCTGTCGGCGGTGGCGAAAAAGGTGAGCCCGCTGCCCGAGGTAATCGGAAGCTGGCCAGAGCGGGCGATATGGGCCCGTGTGTAGGGGTCGGCGGCGAGGCCGCCGGCGTTGACCCAGGTTTTCCATGGCCCCGCCTGGCTGACAACCAGCGCAAAGCCGTCATTGATGAGGTAATTGGCCG
This sequence comes from Rhodomicrobium sp., assembly GCA_031399085.1. Lineage (GTDB taxonomy): Bacteria > Pseudomonadota > Alphaproteobacteria > Rhizobiales > Rhodomicrobiaceae > R-RK-3. The sequence goes on along the minus strand of JANNOQ010000107.1, from coordinate 15,635 downwards.
AGCCGAGACCGAGCACCAACGACACGCCGGCGAAGATTAAAAAGGAGAAGAAGTTTTTCACGAAAGCCGTTCCTCCCCTTGCGCGTGGGATCCGCTAGCGGCATCGGATCGTCTATTGGTCCGGCAAGCTGCGCTATTGATCAGAGCCGCCTGCCACACGCCCTGCCGGTGACGTGCCGTCCAGCGACGCGCCCTTCACGCCGTTCTCGTCCAGCAGCTTAGCGTCTTTAAACATCTTGCCGAGCGCCATCAACATCTGACGCGTCTTTGGCGGCATCCGGCGCGCCCCCTGCGAGACCGTGCCGAGCGTCGGGTCTTCCTTCTTGATCTCGGCAACGCGTTGCATTTCCTCGATTTGTTTGGGATGCAACGGCACGCCTGGAATCTGCGGAATATTATAGTTCGTCGAAGCTGCGACCATATATTCATGCCAGGTGCGCCCTGGCAGCGAACCGCCCGTCACCTTGTTCATCGGCGTGAAACTGTCATTGCCGTACCAAACGCCGGTCACATATTGGCCGGTATAGCCAATGAACCAGGCATCGCGGTAGTCCGAGCTGGTGCCAGTCTTGCCGGCGACGCTGGTGAAATCCAACGTTGCGGCGCGGCCGGTGCCTTCGGTTATGACATGCGATAGCATTTCGTTCAGGGTTTCCACGGCCTTGCGATCGAAGGTTTGCCGCGGCGCCGGCTCGTCTCGCTGCCTTGAATAAACTACCTCGTCCTGCGCGTTGCGGATCTCGGTGATGGCATAGCCCTTCACGAGCTTTCCACCGGCCGCAAGCGTCGCGTAGCCCGATGTGTGGTCGAGCGGCGTAATGCCCTGATCGCCGAGCGCCATCGAACAGCTCTTCTTGATATGCCCCAAGCCCATCCGCTTTAGCGTATCGAGCACCTTTTCGCGGCCATAGTCGAAAGACAGCTTTACCGCAATCGTGTTGATGGACAAAGCCAGAGCCGTCGTCAACGACATCCGGCCCTTAAACCCGCCCGAATAGTTGCCAGGCGACCAATTTCCGCAAGACACCGGGCTGTCATTGACGATCTGAGTCGGCTTGGCGCCGTTTTCCAGGGCCGTCAGATAGACATAAGTTTTGAACGACGAACCCGGCTGACGCAGGGCCTTGGTGGCGCGGTTGAACTGGCTCTCGCCATAGTCTCTGCCGCCAACCATCGCGCGCACCGCCCCGTCGGTCTCCATCGAGACTAGCGCCGCCTGCCCCACTTGCATCGCCTTGCTGTTCTGCTCCAGCGTGGTTTCGACGGCCTGCTCGGCGGATTTCTGCAGGCCGATATCGACCGTCGCGCGGGCGACGACATTATATTCGCCTTTGCCTTGCGTGAGACGCTGAACCTCGTCGAAGGCCCAATCGAGGAAATAGTTCGGGGTGTATGAGTCGGTATTGTCGATGACTTTGGCAGGGTTCAGCCTTGCGCCATGGACCTGCCCTTCGGTCATGAAGCCGGCATCGACCATGTTGGTCAGCACCTGATTGGCGCGCGCGCGCGATTCCGCCGCATTGGCGTGCGGCGCGAATTTGGTCGGCGCCTTGAATAGACCCGCCAGCAGCGCGGCTTCCGCCACATTGATCTCGCGCACCGATTTGCCGAAGTAAAACTGCGACGCGGCTTCAACCCCGAAGGTGCCGCCGCCCATATAGGAGCGGTCGAGATACATCTTCAGGATTTCCTTCTTGGTCAGGCGAGCCTCCATCCAGAGCGAAATGAAGGCTTCCTTGACCTTTCGGTCGAAGGAGCGCTCGGAGGTCAAAAAGAGGTTTTTGGCTAGTTGCTGCGTCAGCGAGCTACCGCCTTGCACCACGTCATTGGCCTGCACGTTAGCCAGCATGGCGCGGAAGGTGCCCAAAGCGTCGATGCCGAAATGGTCGAAGAACCGGCGGTCCTCGGTCGCAAGCGTTGCCTTGATCAGGATGTCAGGGATTTCCTCGAGGGGGACGGAGTCTGAATAAAGAATGCCCCGCTTGCCGATTTCGCTGCCGTTCCTGTCCAGGAAAGTGACGCTATACTGCGAGGCGGTGCGCCAGGACGGGTTGTTGGTTGCCTCCAGAGAGGGCAGCGCCAGCGCCAGCACACCGATAAGGCCCAGCGCGCCGATGGTGGTCGCTTCAGAGAAAATTTCAACGGAGACGCGCCGGAAACCTGAAACACGGAATCGGTTGACAAAGTTGGAGTAGCCGGACCACCAATCCTGATATCTGGCCCAGACGCGGTAAAGGCTGGAGTCGATCCAAGCATCGAGCGCCCACCAATCAATGATGCGATTGCGGCGGTTCGGTTTGAAAATCCAGTCGCGCAACGGGTTGGCCCTTTGAATCAGTGCAATCTGCGTTAATTGATATGCTAACCGGCGCATTGGGGAAATACAAACCCTGTTCCCGGTTGTGATGATCGGTATCGGCGCAATACGTCTATACCGCGTCATCCGTGTCAAAGCCGATAACACGCCAAGAGCCGCCCCCGATGCAGGACGATGCACCATTTTGGAAAACTAAACGCCTCGGCGAGATGTCGCGCGAGGAATGGGAGTCGCTTTGCGACGGCTGCGGACAGTGCTGTTTGATCAAACTGGAGGATGAGGACACGACCGAGGTGGTTTATACGCGGGTCGCGTGCAAATTGCTCAATCTCGGCTCATGCCGCTGCAAGGATTATGAAAATCGGCGCGACAAGGTGCCGGATTGTGTGGAATTGACGGCTGAGAGCGCGGCGACCCTGGCGTGGCTGCCCAAGACCTGCGCTTACCGGCTGGTGGCGAACCGCGAGGATTTGGCTTGGTGGCACCCGCTGGTATCGGGAAGCGAGGCGACGGTGCATGAGGCGGGGATTTCGGTACAGGGATTTGCGGTCAGCGAGAAGAAGGTCAAGGGTGGGCGGTATGAGCGGTATATTGTGCGGGGGAGATAATGTTCGAAGCTAGGCGGAGGAACAGCACTGGAATGAGGGAAGCGTGAAAATCACCAATAATGAATTGAAGCGCTTTTTCGAGCATCTTGGGCGTGATGCCAAAAACGCTGCGTAATGGCGAAAAATCACCCATTACGTAAATATACGAATTCACAGCGCAACGCTTCTCGTGTATGTTTTGGCCATGATCCGAAAAGTGGGTGAGCAGCCAACCCTCGTAGAAGCAGCCGGGTTGGACTGAGGCGTAACATCATTATCGCCTAGTCTTACGAAGCGCCGAGCCGCAAGCTCGCCCCTCATAGCTCCAGCCTCCTCCGAGACCCAATTGCCATCAGCGAAGATTTCCAAGTCCGCAAGCGCGGATTGGTCCGCCATTGCGTGCGACTACGCGGCGGGGTCGCTGACAGTCGGCGACATCTGCGCGCTACATTCGATCGACCGCAAAGCCTTATACGACCGGGCGCGGGCCGATGGTTGGGCTTTGCGCATGCCGGCTCTCTCCGCAGCGGCCTCGCGCATTGCCGCCCGGCCGGCGCGCAAGGCCGATTTATCGCGCCGTTTGCTCACTGCCCTGGACCAGAAAATGACCGAGTTCGAAACCCGCATCGCGGACGGCGCCGCACCGACCGCCGCCGACAGCGAGCGCGACGCCCGCACCTTGAACACGCTCGTGCGGCTGTTCGAGAAGCTGACCGGTTTCGGCGAGAAAAGCCAAAGCCGCGCCCGCGCCTCCGATAGCGCCGCCCCCGCCGGAAAGGACGCCCATGACGCGGACCGCCTCCGCCACGAGCTTGCGCAGCGCCTTGAGAGATTGCGCCTCGGCATTGGCGGTTGAGGCGTTCACACGCGGCTTGAGCGCTAAGGAGATCGCGTTCATCGCCAATGACTGGCAGCTCTGGGCGCGCGACGACCAGCTTCCGCCCGTGACGGCGCAAGGCGGAGGGCCTTGGACGACGTGGCTTATTTTGGGCGGACGCGGTGCGGGCAAGACTCGGACAGGGGCGGAATGGGTGCGCGGTCTCGCGCTTGGCAAGCCGCCTTTCGCCACCCGCCCGGTCGAGCGCATCGCGCTGATCGGCGAGACTTTGGGCGACGCGCGCGCCGTGATGGTGGATGGGCCATCCGGCCTGCTTGCCATCCATTCGGCGAGCGAGCGTCCGGCCTACAACGTCTCGCGCCGCGAACTCGCCTGGCCGAATGGCGCGGTGGCGCAGCTTTTCTCGGCGGACGACCCAGAATCCCTGCGCGGCCCGCAATTCGGCGCGGCCTGGGCCGACGAGCTGGCGAAATGGCGCTACGCCGAAGCGGCGTGGGACATGCTGCAATTCTGCCTGCGGCTCGGCGAGCATCCGCGCCAGGCCGTGACGACCACGCCGCGCCCGATCCCGCTGCTGAAGCGCCTCATCGCCGATCCCGCGACCGCCATCAGCCGCGCCGCGACTAGCGCCAACGCCGCCAACCTCGCGCCCTCATTCCTGGGCGCGATCGTCAGCCGCTATCAGGGCACGCGGCTCGGCCGGCAGGAGCTTGACGGCGACCTGATCGAGGACCGCGCCGACGCGCTCTGGCGCCGCGACACGCTCGACCGGCTGCGCGTCGACAACGCCCCGCCGCTAACCCGCATCGTCGTCGCGGTCGACCCGCCGGTGACGAGCGGCCCGCGCGCCGACGCTTGCGGCATCGTCGCTTGCGGCCGCGCCGAGGATGGCCGCGCCTTCGTGCTCGCCGACGCCACGACGCGGGGGCACGCGCCGCTCGACTGGGCGCGCGCCGCCGTCCGCCTCTATGAGAGTTTGGAGGCCGACTGCATCGTCGCCGAGGTCAATCAGGGCGGCGAGCTGGTCGCGCAAATGCTGCGGCAGGTCTCGCCCGGCGTGCCCGTGCGCATGGTGCGCGCCACGCGCGGCAAATATCTCCGCGCCGAACCGGTCGCCGCGCTCTATGAGCAGGGCCGCGTGGCGCATGTGGGCGTGTGGCCAGAGCTGGAGGACCAGATGTGCGATTTCGGGGTGGGCGGACTGTCGGGCGGGGGGAGTCCGGATCGGGTCGATGCGCTGGTTTGGGGGGTGACGGAGTTGGTGCTGGAGGCGAGGGGGGCGCCGAGGATACGGAAACTCTGAGATGGCGGAGCAATTGCATAACCGGTTGCATTCAGGAGGAAAACGAATCATGATTCGCTACGATCATTACGTAGCAATACAAGTCGTTAAACCCGTAACATCGCATTATGGACCAACTTGCCCGTTTCGACCCAATTTTGCCCGCTCATGCAATCGAGCGCTGTGCTGCCACAATTATGTTCGATCAGCCCTTGCCCCAAAAGCCGTTCGAAAGGTTATTGGCTGATTTTACACTTCGCTTAAGCGAGATCCGTTTAAAACCCGCCGCTACTTCTGGAGCCAATATCGAGTTTGACGCTGCGAGAGGGCAGATCACTGTTAATCCCCACGGGCAATCCCAAGTCTATATCTCAATAGATAACACATCTCAGCTTATATTATTCCCCAATATGGTAAGTTGGCACACAACGAAATATGTTCGCTGGGCACCTTTTCGCGGCGAGTATGAAAGATTTCTTTTCCCGCTTTTGAAGACATTTATAGAAGTAGTCTCAGTAACAAAGGTAAAATTGGAGTACTGGGATCGATTCATTTGGACTGGCTCCCCCAGCGAAATTGACCCGTGGCTTCTGTTAAACAAGAACAATGGATTACTAGCTAATTCCGCTGTGCGACCAGGCACGGCTTGGCATAGTCACTGTGGGTGGTTTGAGCAATTAAAAGAAAAAAATAGACGTTTAGTAAACGTCAACATTGATGTTGTTGATTTAATTCAATCTGGACGGCCTACCACGCCCTCAATAGGAATTTATACAATGATGCAGGATGATTTGGAAAGGGGGGATGAAGCGAGCACCCTGAACATCGTTTCCGAATCGCTGACCAATCTTCATGAGGTATTGAAGGGGCTGTTTGCGTCGATTATCCTAGACACTATTGCTGATCGAATTGCATTGAAAGCGGAGAAGCGACAATGACTGCTGTAGCCTTGGAGTCATCGCCAAGCCATTTACACGCGCTTATTGGTCGCTTGCTGGCTACTTTAGCGAGTCCCAACGTTGCGGGGGAGACTAGCCCACCTCTCTCGAGCTTCAATGTTCCTTTTCACCCTCCGATAAACGATGGATGGCTCACGGAAACCCTCGGGCGCATCGAGCGCTATCGAACATATAGGAGGGGATGGGACGGAATGGAGGCGCCCACGCCGGAGCCTGGTAGTCTCACCACTGCTGAATACTTGGCCTCGTTTTTTGCCGCATGGCCAGTATCCCGCCGTCCTCAGTTAGCTCTGGACATGGACGGCTTTCCCACATTCGCGGCAAAATCCAATGAGTTCTATTTGCACCTTACTGTGGAGCAAACTAACATCCTCACCTGGTATGCTATTGTGAGTGGTGCAGAGTACTTTCAGGACGGAGTTGCATTTGATGGCACGGCTTTGCCAATTGAACTAGCACACTTTGCGGACTGACGGTTGCAATATGAGTTGCGAGGCATGCCGAGCCGCATTCAACCATCTACCCGCTATCGAAAGAGCTGCCTGCGTTCATGCAGCGTCAAGCGAATGTTGCGGATGTGAACGATACAAGGCGGCGGAAAACTCGCCTGGACAAATCACAGACGATGAAACATTGCACCTCATTATAAGTGACCCCCAGCACTTGCTAAACGGTACTGAGCTGAATCCAGTATTAGCGATGCAAATCGATCGTGGTGGTCTGAGCACAGTAAGAGACGCAGCGGCTGATAATGAATTCGTTATAACACTCAACGAGTTGCAGCAACGACCCGGACAAGTGGAAAGGTACTTTCATGGCATGCTGTCTTTCCGGGCAGCGACGGTGAGATATGATGAAGGCAGGCGCTTCGTTTGTATCTATGACACAGCGCTTCCAGGGAAGCCAAATCACTCTGATCTCATGGCACCCCCTTACGCTGGTTCTAACCGCGAAAAAAAGCGAGCGGAGAAAGCACGACTGAAACGCTTAATCGACTTAATTGGCCCCACATTCTTATCTGCCGCAAGATTTCGGAACGGAGCCTTTATGCAGTACGCTCGACCGCCTGCACCCGCCATTGAAGCGGTGAATGAATAAGGGGCAGCGATGTAGTTTCCGATACACAGGATATCAGTACCTGTAATTGCTTCTACAGCAACAATCCTGCTCAACTTCAAGGCTTCCCCATGTCCCTCCGCACCCTAGCGACCGCGCTCCTTCGCGGCGCAACGCTCCCTGCCGCCCCCACAACCAAATCCTCCGTCACCCACCCCCTCATCGCCCTGCACCACACCGGCCAACCCATGTGGTCCCCCAAGGACTACGCCGCCTTCGCCCGCGAGGGCTATGCGCGCAACCCCATCGTCTACCGGGCGGTGCGGATGATCGCCGAGGCGGCCGCTTCCGTCCCGCTCCGCCTATTCGAGGGCGACACCGAGATCGCCGCGCATCCGCTGCTCTCGCTTCTCGCCCAGCCGAACGCCGCCGCCTGCGGTCCGGACCTCTTGGAGGACTGGTATGGCTATCTGCTGATCGCGGGCAACGCCTATATGGAGGCGGTCAGCGTCGGCGGCGCGGTGCGCGAGCTGCATGTGCTGCGGCCCGACCGGATGAAGATCGTCGCCGGCGGCGATGGCTGGCCGGAGGCATATGAATACACCGCCAATGGGGTGAGTGTGCGCTTCCGCCAGTCGCCCGAAAGCGGGCTGCGGCCGATCCTGCATATGGCGCTGTTCAACCCGTCAAACGATTATTACGGCATGTCGCCCATCGAGGCGGCGTCGTCGGCCATCGACCTGCACAATGCGGCGTCGGGGTGGAACAAGGCGCTGCTCGACAATGCGGCGCGGCCCTCCGGCGCGCTGGTCTACACCGCCGCCGACGGGCATCTGACCGAGGAGCAGTTCGCGCGGCTGAAGTCGGAGCTGGAGACGAATTATCAGGGCGCGATGAATGCCGGGCGGCCGCTGCTGCTCGAAGGCGGGCTCGACTGGAAGACGATGTCGCTGTCGCCGAAGGATATGGATTTCATCGAGGCCAAGCATGTGGCGGCGCGCGAGATCGCGCTGGCGCTGGGCGTGCCGCCGATGCTGCTCGGCATACCGGGGGATAACACCTATGCGAATTACGCGGAGGCGAACCGGGTGTTCTGGCGGCAGACGGTGCTCGGCATCGTGAACCGCACGCTGAAGGCGCTGACCATGTGGCTCGGGCCGAATTTCGGCGAGCGGCTGGAGCTGCGCCCGGCGCTCGACAAGATCGACGCGCTGGCGACCGAGCGCGCGGCGCTGTGGGACCGCATCCAGCGCGCCGATTTTCTCACCGTCGACGAGAAGCGCGCGGCGGTGGGCCTCGGCCCCGTCGGCGCGGGGGAATAGATGGCGGCTGCGTCTTTCCATCGTCAACACCGCTTACGGATCTTTCGCGGCGCGGCCCTTGCGCCTTTCCAGCCGGACTGGGAGCCGGTGGCCGATCCCTACGCCGAAGGCGGCGCGAGCCGGCCAGCTCCGCGCCTGCCCCGCATTCCCCGGCGCTATTCGCCTTACGTCATGTCGGTCGCGGTGTCGGTGGCGATGTCGGGGGTCATTTCGCTGATTGTAGCCGTCAAAACCTTCGGCATCAGCTTCGACACGCCCGTCATTTGGCTCGCCGCCTGGCCGGTTTCCTGCATGATTGCTATCCCTATGCGCTTCGTCGTCGCCCCGCTTGTTGACCGCTTCGTCAACGCGGTGGTCGAGCCGCCTTTGCAGCCGTATTAATCGCAGGCGCTCCTCCCAAATTCCCGGAGACAATCCGTTGAAATCCTTATCCAGCATGGCTCCGCTGCGGGCCGGCTTCCCTTCCGCGCGCCTCACGGCTAACGGCAGCTTCGAAGGCTACGCCAGCCTGTTCGGCGCGGAGGATCAGAGCCGCGACCTCGTGATGCCGGGCGCCTTCCGCGCCTCGCTCGCCAAGCGCGGTCCGGACACCATCCGGATGCTGTTCCAGCACGATCCGGCGCAACCGATCGGCGCTTGGGATGACATCCGCGAGGATGTGCGCGGTCTTTATGTGCGCGGCCATCTCATCGAGGAGGTGGCGCGCGCCCGTGAAATCCTGGCGCTGATGCGCGCCGGGGCGATCGACGGCCTCTCCATCGGCTTCCGCGCCAAGAAGGCATTGCGAGACGCCCGCACTGGGCAGCGCCGCCTCCACGAAATCGACCTTTGGGAAATCTCCATCGTCACCTTCCCCATGCTGCCCGGCGCGCGCGTGAGCGCGGTCAAACTCCTCGCCGCGGCAGCATGTCCCCCCGCCCGGCCGCACCGAGCGCTCGCCTCGCCCTCCCAGGCTGAGCGCGCATCGCTTCGCGGCTCCTCCGGCCTCCGCCAGACCGCCCACTCCCCAGGGCGGCGCGAAGCCCGGCCGGGCGGGCCTTTATGCACGCTAGCGGTTCAGGCGCCGCCGACACCAACCATTCATAACCGAAGAGGATGAAATGACCGATTACAACGCTCCCGCAGAGTGGGAGAACAAAGCCGCACGGCCCAGCGCCTCCGAGATCGGGGAAACTCACGACGAACTTCTCCACGCTTTCGAGGACTTCAAGGACACCAACGACCGCCGGCTTGGCGAAATCGAACGCCGCATGTCCGCCGATGTGCTGACAACCGAAAAGCTCGACCGCGTCAATCGCGCGCTCGACGAGTATAAGGGCACGGTCGATCAGCTCGTGCTGAAGGCGTCCCGCCCGCAACGTGGTGGCGTATCCCCTCGCAGCGGCGCGGCGGCGGAGCACAAGAACGCCTTCGACAGCTATATGCGTCGCGGCGAAGCGCATAATTTGCGCCGGCTTGAGGAAAAGGCGCTCTCCGTCGGCATCGATGCCGATGGCGGCTATCTGGTGCCGGACGAAATCGAAGCCGGCGTGATGCGCGCTCTGCGTGACGGTTCGCCGATCCGCGCGATTTCAGGTATCCGCCAGGTCTCGGGCAACATTTACAAGAAGCCCTTCGCCATCACCGGCGCGGCAACCGGCTGGGTCGCCGAAACGGGCACGCGCTCGCAGACCAACTCCCCGACGCTTGCTGAGCTGGCATTCCCGACCATGGAACTCTACGCCATGCCGGCAGCCACGCAGACGGTGCTTGAAGATGCCGCCGTCAATATCGACGAGTGGGTGGCCGAAGAAGTCCGCATTGCCTTTGCCGATCAGGAAAACCTGGCTTTCGTTTCCGGCGACGGCACGAACAAGCCCAAAGGCTTCCTGAGCTACACGAAGGTCGCGGAAGCGAGCTGGAGCTGGGATAAGATCGGCTATGTGGCAACCGGCGCCGCCGGCGCCTTCCCTGCCTCCGATCCCGCCGACATCCTGATCGACCTGGTCTACACGGTGAAATCCGCCTACCGCGCCAATGCGCATTGGGTGATGAACCGCGGTGTCCAGGCCGAGATCCGCAAGATCAAGGATGGCGACGGCAATTACATCTGGCGGCCGGGCGAGCAGGCCGGGCAGGGCGCAACGCTCATGACCTTCCCGATTGCCGAGACCGAGGACATGCCGGATATCGGCACCGACAGCTACTCAATCGCCTTCGGCGACTTCGGGCGTGGTTATCTGGTCGTCGACCGGCTCGGCATCCGCATCCTGCGCGATCCGTTTTCCGCCAAGCCCTATGTGCTGTTCTACACAACCAAGCGCGTCGGCGGCGGAGTGCAGGACTTCAACGCCATCAAACTGCTGAAATTCGGCACGGCGTAACCGTTGTAATTCGGGCCCAGAATGCGCGCGCTGTTCCACGGCTAGGGATAGTCCTTATGCAAACAGGACACGCACGCCATAGTTTCGCTGAAATCTGTTGAAATCGAATCAGTGGGCGCCAAAGCAATTTCGCTGTCCTGGACGATTGTTCCGGGCCGAAATTCGGCGCTTACTGCCTTGATTTCGCACCCGTAACTAACGGGTGAACTTGCGCTCGCCAAATTCGGAAAGCGCTTCCAGCACGTTTGCCGATACGCAGATTCCCGGCTCTATGCCCAGCGAAACTTTTTTGCTTTTTGTATTCAGGTCTGAAAGCGGTGAACCTACATAGCTAATAAGAATAAAGCGCTGTCCCCCCGGCGCTAAGGCCCGCCTTGGGCCGAGGCCGCGATGCCCTCCCCCATCGCGGCCTCACTTATTCCTGGTGCCACAAAGCTAGCCCCCTTTTCGGCCGTTTCCGCGAGGTATTGCGATGCCCCTTATCCTGACGTCCGGCCCTTCGATTGAGCCGATCACGCTCGCCGAAGCAAAGGCCCATTGCCGCGTGGACAGCGACGCCGAAGATACGCTCGTCGCCACCCTCATTCTCGCCGGGCGCTTGCATATCGAGCGCTGCCTCGATCTGGCGCTGATCAGCCAGAGCTGGTCGCTCTATCTCGACCGGTGGCCGGACGCGCCGCATGTCGAATTGCCGCTGTCGCCCCTACTGAGCGTCGACGCCATCCGGCTTTACAGCCCGACAGGCACGTCGGTCACGCTCGACCCGAGCCTGTTCATTGTTGACGCAGCCTCCCGGCGTCCGCGTCTTGCCCGCCAGGATGGGCAGAGCTGGCCGCTTCCAGGGCGCAGCGTCAATGGCATCGAAATTGCCTCACGGCAGGTTATGGCGAGACGGCCGACGATGTTCCAATGCCAGTCAGACTAGCGATCAGGCTGCTTGTCGCGCATTGGCATGAAGCCCGTGAGCCTGTGCTGTTCGGCGAGACCGCCGATCCCGTGCCGGCGAGCGTTGCAAGCCTGATTGCCCCCTATCGCGCGGTAAAACTGTGAGCACTCGCATAGGGCGACTGCGCCACCGCCTGACGATCGAGCAGGAACAGCGCACGGAGGATGGCGGCGGCGGCGGCACGACCGTTTGGGAAGAGGTCGGGGAGGTTTGGGGGGCGGTCGAGGCGTCGTCTGGCAATGAGACCATTGGGGCGGACCGCGTGACTGGCCAGGCGGCCTACCTGATCACCATCCGCCACCGCACCGATATCATCCCGGCCATGCGCTTTCGGAGCGCATCGGAGACATTCCACATCCTCTCCGCCCTCGACAAGGATGGGCGTAGGCGATTTCTAACCTGCCAATGCGAGCGGCGCGATCTATGAAAATCAGCAGCCGGGTGGATGGGGTGGACGGATTGCGCGGCGCCCTGTCCCGCATTGCCGAGCCGTTCACACTCACCGAGAATTTGGAGGCGGCGGCCGAAGACATCCTGGCTGCCGCGCAAGCCAATCTGACTGACGGTCAACCGCCCGAGAGTCGCTCCGGCGCGCTCGCGGAATCACTGACCGTCGATGCCGTGAGCGATGGGACCGGCTTTATCGTGGGCACGCCGCTGGACCATGGCTGGCATTTGGAATTTGGCAGTTCCAGCCGTTCGGCTTCACCGTGGCTCAAACCCGCATTCGATGCATCTCGTTCCGGCGTTCTGGCGCGTGTCAAATTCTGGCTGGCCAATTCCGGCAAGCGCGGCAAGCGCGGCTAGCCGGCTTCCCAACGCCCAACTTCTCCGCCGCTACGGCAAAGGAGCGTTCGATGTCCAATCCAGGCTGGGATTTGCAGAAAACCGTTTATTCCGCGCTCGCCGCCGATGCTCCTCTGACTATTCTGATCGGCGAGGCGCTCTACGATCATGTCCCGCAAAATGCGGCGTTCCCCTACGTCGTCATCGACCAGATGCAAGTGCGGGACTGGAGCACCGGGACCGAGCGCGGCTCCGAGCATGTTCTCATGCTGCATATCTGGTCGCGCTATGACGGCAAGCGCGAGGCCTATGAGGTCGCCGACGCGGTCCGCGAGGTGCTGGACGGCGCGGAGCTGACGCTTGCGGACAACCGCCTTATCAACCTTGCCCACCAATATTCCGACCTTAAGCTCGACCCCGACGGCGAGACCTATCACGGCGTCATGCGCTTCCGCGCGGTGACGGAGCCGCTGATTTAGAGACGCGGCCAGCCGACGCCCTCTCACCATTGGGGAGAGGTTGCTACTGCGGCGGACGGCAAAGCAACAATCCAGGAGACACCGATATGGCGGCCCAACGCGGCAAAGACCTTTTGCTGAAAGTCGATTCGACCGGCACCGGCAGCTTCACCACTGTTGCGGGCCTGCGAGCGCGCAGCCTTGCCTTCAACGCGGCGACCGTGGACATCACCCACACTGAATCGGCCAACGAATGGCGCGAGTTGCTGGCCGGCGTGGGCGTAAAGACAGCGCGGCTCTCCGGCAGCGGCATCTTCAAGGATGCGGGCTCCGACGAGACGGCGCGCGGATATTTCTTCGCCAGCACGATCCGTGATTGGCAGGTGGTGATTCCCGATTTCGGCACGGTCGAGGGGGCGTTTCAGATCACGGCGCTCGAATATTCCGGCAGCCATGACAATGAGCTGACCTTCGAAATCGCGCTGGAATCCGCCGGCGCGCTGACCTTCACCGCAACTTAAGGACATCGGCATGGTCAACCGCCATCGCGGCGAAATCGAAGCCGTGCTCGACGGCAAGCCCTACCGGCTTTGCCTGACGCTGGGCGCGCTTGCCGAGCTTGAAGATGCCTTCGGTGCGTCGGATATGCTTGCCCTTGCCGAACGGTTCGAGGCTGGGCGGCTCAGCGCGCGGGACGCGATCCGCATCATCGCGGCTGGCCTGCGCGGCGGCGGTCACGAATTGGAAACCGGCCAGATCGGTCAAATGCAAGCGGATGGCGGTGCGGCGGGTTTCGTCGACATTGTCGTGCGTCTGCTGGGCGCAACTTTTGCCCCGCCTACACCCGCGAAAGTGAGCGAAAACCCCGCGCCGGGAAAGTCTTAAAGGGCAGCAGTGGAGACGCACTGGCGCCCTTTCCTTGGGACGAGGCAATTGCCGCCGGTTTAGGCGTGCTCGGCCTTGCGCCCGCCGGTTTCTGGTCGATGACGCCACGGGAACTCACCCTCGCTTTGCAGGGCGCGGCCGGCCTTCCCGGAGCCGCCATGCCCTTGGCGCGAGGCGATCTGGCCGACCTCATGCAGCGCTTCCCCGATTCCAAGCCAAGGACCTTCATGCGATGACCGACACAGTCGCCAGCCTGTCCGTGCGCGTCGGCGCCGATACGAGCGAGGCAAAGCAGAAGCTGCAGGAGCTGGAACGGCTTGGCAGCTCCTTCGGCAAAAAGATCACTGGTGCGTTCGAGGATGCCGTCTTCTCCGGCCAAAGCTTCGGGGACACGCTTCGCTCGCTGGCGCTCGATCTGTCGCGCCTTGCTCTGCGCTCGGCGATTCAGCCGTTTAGCTCGGCTATCGGCGGCGGCCTTGCCAGCCTGTTCCAAGGCCTGACGCCCTTCGCCAAAGGCGGGGTCGTCGGCTCGCCGATGCCGAAGCCTTTCGCGGCAGGCGGCGTCATCGCCTCGCCGACCACATTTCCACTCGGACGCGGCCAGCTTGGCCTTGCCGGCGAGGCAGGCCCGGAGGCGATCATGCCACTCGCACGCGGCGCGGATGGCCGCCTCGGGGTGCGCACGCAAGGCGGCGGCGCGGGCATCACGATCAACATGACGATCTCGACGCCCGACGCGGAAGGTTTCCGCCGCTCGGAAACCCAGATCGGCGCGATGCTCTCCCGCGCGGTGAGCCGCGGCCAACGCAATTTGTAGGTTGCCACCATGGCCTTTCACGAAATCCGCTTCCCGACCGCGATCTCTCTTGGAGCCAGCGGCGGTCCCGAACGGCGCACCGACATCGTCGTGCTCGGCTCGGGGCATCAGGAGCGCAATCAGCGCTGGGCCGACAGCCGCCGCCGCTACGATGCGGGCTATGGCGTGAAGTCGCTCGACGATCTGCAAACTGTGGTCGCTTTTTTTGAAGAGCGGCGCGGGCGTCTGCACGGCTTCCGCTGGAAGGACCACGCCGATTTTAAGAGCTGCGCCGCGAGCGCCACGCCGTCAGCGGCGGATCAGGACATCGGCAGCGGCGACGCCGCCGAAGCCGATTTCCAACTGATCAAAGCCTATGGGGCAAGTTTTGCCCCCTGGCCGCGCGCGATCACCAAGCCGGTGGCGGGCACTTTGCTCATTGCCGTCGACGGCGTGCCGCAAGCCGAAGGCGTTGACTTCACCTGCGACTACGCAACGGGCCGTCTCAGCTTCCAGCCCGGCTCGATCCCGGGCATTGGCGCGGCCGTCACAGCGGGCTTCGAATTCGACGTGCCCGCCCGCTTCGACACCGACCGGCTGGAAGTGAACCTGGATGGGTTCCGGCATGGGTCGATACCGAGCATTCCGGTCGTGGAGATCAGAGTATGAATGGGTTTTTAGCTGCATCGGCGCATCCGCGCCGATGGTTCGCCCACTTGGCCGTGGGCCCCGGGGGGCCTACACAAACACTCTGCCTGCGGCTTTGGGCATAGTTTGCTCGCTGGCCCATCCAGTGCACACGCCCGCGAGCACGATCCCTCCATTGACCCCCCGGGGCCCACGGCTAAGTGGGCCAACACATCGGCGCGGATGCGCCGATGTACGTAAAACCCTAAGCCGCGAGCACCGCCCACATGAAAACTCTCCCCTCCGGCCTGCAAAGCCACCTCGACTCCGGCGCGACCACACTTGCCTGGTGCTGGCGGCTGATCCGCGCCGACGCAACTGTCTACGGCTTCACCGACCATGACCGCGACATC
>JANNOQ010000095.1:0-122232 GCA_031399085.1 Rhodomicrobium sp. | reverse complement strand
ATTGCTCGGTGTCGCCCATTCCTCTTCGTCCAGCCCGCAGCGCAGCGCCTGCACCTCGCGGGTCAGCGCTGCCGTCCCAAGGTCGGAGCGAACCCAGCGCAGATCCGTTTTGGTCACAACCCAGATGAAGGTTTCCTCGGGGGTTGGTGTGAACCTGCTGTCAACATCGAGAAACAAGATGAGTGCTTCGTCCGCGCGCAGCTGAGCTTGCACCTCCTCGACCGAAAGCGGCGTTGGGTTCGCGAGTGCGGCATAGTCAGGGAACGCCGTCGCCAGCCGCTGATCGATTGTAGCAAGCCGCCCTTCAACGGCGGCGAGCCTGGCCGAATTCCCCGCCTCGGCCTCGGCATCGCGTTTGTCCGGCGCCTCGCCCAGGGCCGAATTGCGCAAGCCATCGCGCATCTGCCAATCGACCACAAGATCCTGGCGCTCACGAACCAGACCAGCAAGCTCCGCATCGCCCTTGGTCCCGCGCGCGGCCATTTGCGCCAGCGATTGCGCCACCTCGGAGCCAAGCGTCCATTGAGCAATCCGGAACGTCTCGCGCAATGCCATCGCCGGATCCGAGCCTGGAATTTCTGCCGTTAGGCGGTGTAACGCCTTAACCAGGCCCCAGAATTGCCAGTTCGATTGCTCGGCCTCGCTCTGCTTGTTGCCGGTTAGGCCTGCGTTCAGCATGCCGCGTTGCGTTCGCTGGATGATTGCAGCCGTGCTTCGACCCCAGAATTGGGCTGCCCCTGCCCAGTCGCGCTGCGAAAAATGCACGATACCCATATTGCTGACGCTCGCCAGCGTACGCGGATGTTCCTTGCCTAGCACGCGCTCCGATGCCTCAATGACGCTGCTGTAGAGCGGCTCGGCCTCGTCATAGCGGCCCTCGGCCTCATAGAGTTTCGCGAGATTGTTGAGGCTCGTCAGCGTCTCGGGATGTTCAGTTCCCAGCACGCGCGTTCTTGCCTCGCGGGCCCGTCGATAGAGGGGCTCGGCATCGTCATAGCGACGCTGCTTGTGATAAAGCGCCGCCAGACTGTTGACGCTGCGAAGCGTATCGGGATGCTCCGCGCCAAGGACGCGCTCGGACGCCTCCAAGGCGCGACGGAAAAGCGGCTCGGCATCGTCGTAGCGCCGTTGGCTCAGATATAGTGCCGCCAAATTGTTGACGCTGATAAGCGTATCAGGATGCTCCTTGCCAAGTACGCGCTCAGAGGCGTTCAGCACTCGGTGATAAAGCGGCTCGGCTTCGTCTAGGCGTCCCTGATTGTGATAAAGTTCCGCCAGATTGCTGATGATCGCGATCGTATTTGGATGCTCCAGCCCGTTCATGCGTTCGCTGGCATCCACGACGCGCCGATAGAGCGGCTCGGCCTCGCTGTAGCGGCCCTGTTCCCGATAAAGCTCGGCCAGATTGTTGCCTGCCGCCAGCAGGAAAGGATCATCCTTCCCGAGAAGTTTTTCGGCGGCCGCCACAATCCGCTCGGTAAGCGCGGACGCTTCGGAATATTTGCCCTGCGCATAAAGCTGGTCGACCTGCAAGACGAGGGCGTTGATCTCTGCCGCGCTCTGCGCCCGCGCGGACGCGCAGCCAATAACCGCCAGCATCGTCATCATTAAAACATGTAAGATGATGCGCGTGAGGCTCGCCCGTAGCATTTTAGCCCCTATGATAGCATTAATGAATCGCTGTATTTTGCACATAAGTATAACCACGGCAACAACGCCGCTGTCATCAATCGCCGTGTGGCAGCTTGCGTGTGCGCGATTTCTGGCGCAATCTTGGCGGGAATTGCTAAAATCATCGTCAGGTCGACGCCGTTTGATCTGGATAACCAAATCTGTTATCCGTAAGCCAAATTTACTGATGGGTGAAAGATGCTCAATCGCCGCTTATTTTTAGGCTTTCTCTCGGCGCTATTGGGCAGCGGCGGCGCCAGCAACACGCTTTTGGCGGCCGCCGAAGCGGACGGCTGGACCGGCTTGTCCGGATCGGCGGCTTCGGCGTTCAACGACCTTCGCCGCAGAGCCGCCGGCGCTGGGGCCTCAGCCCCCAGATCGCTTGCCGCCGAGATCACCGACGATTATGACGCAATCCTCCCCGAGCTGGTCGACCTAATTTCCGCCCTCGACCAGCAACGCAGCCGAGCGAGGGCACCGGGCGGCGACCTCGATGCCGCCGTGAGGGACGCGACAGAACTTTTGGGCGCGCTTGCCAATGCCGAGCGTTCTCCCTTCACGGACGGCGATGAGCGGGCCGTCACTTACACATTTGAGCCGTTGCGCGACAGCTATCTGGCCCTTTACGACAATTGCGCCGTGCGCTCGGAACGCGCCGCGATCACCAACTGGCATATCGGCACTCTGTTAAAGCCGGAAAATCGCAGCCGCTACGACGAAGTGGAAAAGCGATTGCAAATCCCCTGGTACGTCGTCGGCATCATCCACAGTCTGGAAGCAGGGTTCAACTTTTCGGGACATCTGCATAATGGCGACCCGCTCAGGGCGCGGACCTGGCAGGTTCCCGCCGGCCGGCCCCTGGAATGGCTTCCCCCGACCGACTGGATCGCAAGTGCCGCCGACGCCTTAGCGATGAAAAAATACGACAACCAGCCGGATTGGTCGATCGCGCAAATGCTTTATCGCTTTGAAAAATATAATGGTTTTGGCTATCGAAGGCGCGGGATCGAATCGCCCTATCTTTGGAGTTTCTCCAACCAATACATCAAAGGAAAATACGTCAAGGACGGGGTTTGGGATCCCAATGCGGTCAGCCGCCAGTGCGGCGCGGCGCTGCTGGTGAAAGAGCTGGCGTCCCGTGGTGCGATTGCCGCGCCGCCAAGATCGTATTGAAAATTTTTTATTCAATGAGTTTGGAGGGGAACGTGCAGAGAAGACAATTTTTAAGCGCGTCGGGCGCCGCATTGGCGCTTTTGTCACTGCAATCTGGCGATGCCGGAGCAGCGCCAGCCGAGCTTGAAAGCGGCAATCTTTTCCCATTCGAGGCGGGCAAAGCCGTTCCTAGTCTTGACGATCTTCTGGCGCGCGAATTGCAGGCCAGAGGCACCGCCTCGCCCTATCCGGCGGAAGTCCAGAAGGCCAAAGAGATTTTGACGAAATGCCCGGTGCGGCAAAACCCGTTTCAAGTTGCGCAGTTTTTTGCCGATTTGAGGCAAGGTGAGCTGAACGCCGACCTGGGAAGCG
This sequence comes from Rhodomicrobium sp., assembly GCA_031399085.1. Classification (GTDB taxonomy): domain Bacteria; phylum Pseudomonadota; class Alphaproteobacteria; order Rhizobiales; family Rhodomicrobiaceae; genus R-RK-3. The sequence continues at coordinate 119,037 of JANNOQ010000095.1, read as the reverse complement.
ACGCGCATCTTTATGGCGAGGAGTGGCCCGTGCGCGCCAATCCGGTGATCGTCTCGTTTTTCGATGCAACCACGCTGCGAACGCCAGCCGGCGATCAAACGGCCTGGTGCGCCGCGTTTGTCAATTGGTGCGTTGAGAAGGGTCGGCAAGACCGCGAGGACGCCCCAAAGCTGTTGCCGCATACCGCCAGCGCCGCCTCCGCGACTTTCCGCAGCTGGGGCCTGAAGACGGAGAGTCCTCGACCCGGCGATATAGTCGTGTTTCAGCATAAGCGGGAGTCTTGGCGCGGCCATGTCGGCTTTTTTGTTAGCCAAGTGAATGACAGCATCTATATCCTGGGCGGAAATCAAATGCCGGCTAGAGCCAAGCTCCCAGACGGAACTTACGAAAGGCGAAACACCGGCGAGGTTAATGTCAATCGAATGCGAATGGCTGGGGCGGATCTCAATTTTCACTCATTTCGCACAGATCCGAGCCTGCACGATCTATAGAGCGCCGTCGCATGCGTGAATGCCAATTTGATGAAACCGAATAAATCAGTCAGACGGCGCACAGAACAACTTGAATATGTTCTACGCGCCGTCTATCCAATAATACGTTAGCTCAGGCCGCTTCGTCCTGCGTATGCTCTTCGATGACCACCTTGCGGGGAAGCCGCGAGGCCTTAGTTAAATATTCATTGATGGCCTGAAGCGCCATCACTTCATCCACATCCTGGACCGCAGCGATTTCGCGAGCCATCCGGTCAAGCGCCGCTTCGTAAAGCTGCCGTTCCGAATAGGATTGTTCCGGCTGACTGTCAGAACGGTAGAGATCGCGCACGACCTCCGCGATAGAGATCAGATTGCCAGAATTGATCTTGGTTTCATACTCCTGAGCGCGACGGCTCCACATCGTCCGTTTCAGACGGGCGCGGCCGCGCAGCGTGTCCAGCGCTCGGGTGACGATGGAATCGTCGGACAGCTTGCGCATTCCGGCGCTTTCGCATTTCCCGGTTGGAACGCGCAGGGTCATCTTGTCCTTTTCAAAATTGATGATGAAAAGTTCAAGCTTGTACCCGGCGATTTCCTGTTCTTCGATGCCAACAATTCGGCCAACCCCGTGTGTCGGGTAGACGATATACTCGTCCTTATGGAATCCGTTGCGATGTGTGGACTTCTTTTTCGCAGCCATACTCATTCTCACGTTTCTTTCCCGGCGCGTGTGCCGAAAGCCTTCTTCTGACTACGTCGTGTCCGCTATCCCGACGAAACAATTCACAGCTCGCGATCGGTCACGCGCCGTGTCAACAGCTGCCGCATTGCCCCCAATTGACAGCAGCCATACAAACCAAAATCTGACGGATGGAGCATGTGCATAGGTAAACAGCATCCTAAGCGACTCAGTTCCGAGACCGCTTGTTACCGACGCAAATTTAGAAAATACTTGCCCTGTAGCGGGAAGATTTCGCGCTTTGTCACCAACCGTGTGCTTTTGTGGCTGGGATAATACCACATTCATCGTTTTTTGGAAGCCACGCTAATGACCGCCTTGGCAAAAAAGCCGGACAGCTTAGGCATTTGCGCAACATTGTTAACAATGGCGATAAGCCAAGCCGTGTGCTGAGACTTACTTTTCGGCCCGTCGGTCACTTCAGTTCAATCCCAAGTTGCTTAATATAAAGGTTAAATGGCGCGCCTTAAAGGTGGCGGCGGTTAAAAAAGCATTAACTCCACAGAAATTGTTAGTTTGACGCTGTGATAAGCCCACGCGTGATCACCCGCGCCCGCCTCGGACACGCACGCCAGCGGCTGGGCGCTCTAAGACGACCTCGCGACGGAAGCGGAAGGCCTTCGCCGGGCGTCCGCCCGTCGCCATGCGCACGTCGCCCGTCGCTTCAACCAGACCGGAGGACGCAATAAGCCGCCGGAAATTCTGTTTGTGCAGGTGACTGCCCAAAATCGCCTCCACGGTTCGCTGCAGCTCGAACAGGGTGAAGGTTTCCGGCATCAGCTCGAAAATGACAGGGCGGTATTTGATTTTTCCGCGTAGCCGGCTCATGGCGGTTGCCAGGATGCGGCGATGATCGAACTGCATTGCCACCCCGAAGGACGGCAGGTTCGTCCAATGCTTGGCGGCCTCGCGACCATCGGTCGAAGCCTCGCCGACGAGCCCTGCCTCGTATAGCAGCTCGTAACGGTCCAGCACCTTCTCCTCGTCCCAACCCAACGCCCCGCCGAAGCAAATGCCGAGACGGTCATCGCGGCTGAGCGGCCGCGGGGGGGCGTCCGCAGGTTCTTTTTGGCGCGCCCAGCTGGTTAGGCGGGGAAGGATTTCATTGGTCAGAATGGCCGGCTTTTCCGTGCGCCGGTCCTCCCATGGACAATAATTGTACCAATTTTGCCAATCGCCATGCTTGAGACCGCAATGTGCGCCCGATCCGGTGAGCGCCAGATAGCCAATGGAGACCACCTGCATCCCGACATCGCCCTGACGCGCATGGCGTCCGCGATCCGCGAAGGTGTAAAGCTGTTCGACATAGCCTAGTTCAAGGCCGGTCTGATCCTTGACCCACGCCCGCAGCCCGATTTCCAGGGTCCGGTGGTCGAGCGGGGCGAAGAGGCCGAAAGGCAGCGCGGCGCGGCGGTCCGGCGTCCCGTCGCCCGGCTTCACCACCAAAATGCGGGGATTGTCGCCGTCAACCGAGACGATCGCGGCGGTGAGGCCGATCTCGACGGCAACCTCGCCGTTGAGCGGTGTTTCCAATGGCCGGGCAATAAAGGAAGAGGACGACATGTCTGCGCATCTAAAAATAAGGGGCGCCGTTAAAAGCGCCCCCATTATAATTCAGCAGCACAACGATCGGACAACCGCTTCCGAATCAGTTGGTCCCTTGGCCCAAGCCAAAGTCACGCCGCGCACCGCGAATGGTAATCGAGAAGCCAGCGATCACGTCGATCATCGTAACCACGAGAATAAAGAAAAACGTCGATGTGGCAGCCTGACGCACAACTAGAAATTCCACAAGACAGACCATGAAAAGGATTGTGGACAGCGCATGGTCGACGATCGAGGAGCCGCCGGTGCGGGTCGCCTTGATGAGTTCGATGAACAGCAAACTCAACGTGACAATCACCACGACATCCCCGACGGTCAGGTTCCATGTCGCGCCGGAAATCATATCGAACGATAACAACCGATCGTCAAAAATCGTCGGCCCGGGGGTTCCCGGGACCGGCCATGACGATGAGAACGCCACCGCATTGTACAAAAGGATCGCCACTACAAGCCACGGTATGCTGAGGATCATCGTTCACTCTCCATCTCTTATGTGCATTGACCGGGCTTGAGCGCCCCCGCGAAGGTAAATCAGCCGTGCTATCCGGCCCTGGCCGCTCGAACGCCGGCTCTGCGGCCAAGTCTTAAAAATCGTCTTTGGCTTCGAGAACCTGCCGGCCGCGATATTTGCCCGATTTGAGGTCGATATGATGTGGACGCCGCAGTTCACCCGACTCCTTGTCCTCGACATAGGTCGGTGCGGTGAGTGCGTCGGCGGACCGGCGTGTCCCACGCTTCATGCGGGAGGTTTTTCGTTTTGGAACGGCCATTTCGCATCTACCTCAAAAACGAGCTAAAGGCTCGCCAGGGACGAACGCCACCCGCAAGCCTATCCATGAATTCGCTCGCGCCTGACCAGGAGGCGCTCATCAGGCGTCTTATAATGATGTCATCCGGCTTTGGCCAGAGCGGAGTCAAGGTCTATCGGCCAAAAATGCACGAAGCGTCCGCCGATTCCCGGGCGACCCGGGTTTGAACGCGGACGGCGAGACTTTGCGTCCGGCCGTTGGGCTTGCCCGCATTGCGCTTTTGTGGGCTGGGCAGCGCCGCCACCAGCAACGCCGCCTCGCTTTGGCTGAGCGACGCGGCCGACTTGCCAAAATGATATCGGGACGCCGCTTCCGCCCCGTAAATGCCAGGGCCCCATTCGGCGATGTTCAGATAAACTTCCAAGACCCGCTGCTTAGGCCAGACAAGCGTCATAAAGCTGGCAAGTGGCACTTCAAGCGCCTTACGCAAATAGTCCTGCTCCGGCCAGAGGAAGAGGTTCTTCGCCGTCTGCATGGGGATGGTGCTTGCCCCGCGCGGCCGGTCGCCGTCCTCTAAATCTTCCAGCGCGTCGCCGACCGCGTCCCAATCGACGCCCCAATGGCGGCAGAACGCGGCATCCTCGGCGATGACGGCGGCGGTGGCGAGATTGGGCGAAATATCCTGGAAATCGACCCAATCGTGACGGATATCGCGCCCGAGCAACGCATGCCGCAGCATCAGCGACGAGAAAGGCGGATCGGCGACGCGGAAGATCAGCATCAGCGGGTAGGGCAGCGCCAGGAAAGCTGCGAGGGCGATAAGCGCAATGCGCATTGCCTTCAACAGCGGGTGCCGCGCCCGGCCGCTCGCCTGCTCCAGACGCACGCTCGTGTCGTCCATCCGCGCGCGTCCGGCGATTGCCGTATCGCTCCACTCGCCGTTCGCCGCAGGAGCCACGGCGGTTTTGCTCGTATCGTGCCGCTCGCCGCGCCATTCGCGCGTCCGTTGCGCCGCGTTCATTGCATCCCGGACACGCGCGCCAGCCGTTCGCCTCATCATGTCGCCAGCGGACTTGAGCCTGGCGGCTATCTGGCGCATCTTTTCGGCGATGGCGTTCATGGACTTGGACAACTTGAAACACACAACGGACCTGGCAAGCTTTAACCAGCGGCTAAATCGCTGCGCAAGCCTTATCGACGCGCGGCTGGAAGCGTGGCTAACGAAATCGCAGCGGCACGAATTTGTTCCCGACCGGTTGGGCGAGGCCATGCGTCATGCCGTGCTGGGCGGCGGCAAAAGGCTGCGTCCATTCCTGGTTTTAGAGACCGCCCGAATATGCGGCCTTGCCGATGAAGCGGCGCTGAATGCGGCGGCAGCCCTCGAATGCGTGCATTGCTATTCGCTCGTCCACGACGATTTGCCCGCCATGGATGACGACGATATACGGCGCGGGCGGCCGACTGTGCACAAGGCCTTCGACGAGGCCACCGCCATTCTCGCCGGCGACGCGCTGCTGACGTTGGCCTTCGAGATCGTGACCGACCCAGCGACCCATCCGGATGCCGCTGTGCGCAGCGAGCTGGCGCTGAAGCTGGCGCGCGGGTCGGGGCGGGCTGGCATGGCGGGCGGTCAAATGCTCGATTTGCTGGCGCCAGGTCAGGAGCTTGGAGAGGCCGAGATTTTGCAGCTGCAATCCATGAAGACTGGCAGGCTGATCCACTTCGCCTGCGACGCTGGAGCAATTCTTGCGGGCGCGGGCGAGGTTCAGCGCCGGGCTCTCACGGATTACGGCGCAGCGCTGGGCCTCGCATTCCAGCTTGCCGACGATCTCCTCGATGTCGAAGGCGACGCGGCGCTGGTCGGCAAAGCCGTCGCCAAGGACCGGGAAGCGGGCAAGGCGACGCTTGTTTCGCTGATCGGCGCTGATGCCGCGCGCAAACGCCTGTGCGAGATGGAAGCACGCGCGATTGATGCGCTTGCGCCGTTCGGCTCGGCCGCCGGGACGCTCGCCGCCGCCGCGCATTTCGTCTCCAACCGGAAGCATTGACGCGCCAGGCTTTAGCTGTTTGCGGTAACGTAGAAACTTCAGCCGCGAAACCCGAAGCTCGAAAGCGCCAGCGCCGACCAGCCGATCAGGAACGCGATGCCGCCAGCGGGCACGACAGGCACGCCCAACTGCACGCCCTTGAGGATCTGGACATAGATCCCGCCCGAAAACATCACGACGCCCGCGAGGAACGCCAGCCCGGCGATCTGCAGCAGCCAATTCGCCCAGCCGGAGCGGCGGCCATCGGTGGCGGCGATCAGCGCGGCCAGGCCGAGCATCGCGACGGAATGCACCATTTGATAGAACTGGCCGGACTCGTAAATCTTCACGGCGCTCGCCGGCACGCCGGCCTGGTTCAGCGCGTGTGCGCCATACGCGCCGGCCAGCACCGCAAGCAGGGCCGAAACGCCCGCCAGAAATATCCACACCCGGTACGCCATGTTTTCCCCTCACGCGGCCAGCGCGTCGGGCGCCGGCGCTTTGTTTTTCAACAGCTTATAGGTGATCGAATCCAGCAGCGCCTCGAACGAGGCATCGACGATGTTGGGCGACACGCCGACCGTGAACCAGCGGCTGCCGGTGTCGCGGTCATGCGTCTCGATAAGCACGCGGGTCACGGCGTCGGTACCGCCGGTAAGGATGCGGACCTTGTAGTCGACCAGCTCGATGCCACGAATATAGTCCTGATATTTGCCGAGATCGCGCCGCAGCGCCTGATCGAGCGCGTGAACGGGGCCGTTCCCCTCGCCGACATTCATGACCAACTGGCCCGCGACTTTCACTTTGACCGTCGCCTCCGAAACCGTGATCAATTCGCCCAGCGCATTGTGGCGGCGTTCGACCAGCACGCGGAAGCCTTCAACACGGAAATATTCGGGCACCTCGCCCAGCGTGCGGCGCGCCAGTAGCTCGAACGAGGCGTCCGCCGCCTCATAGGCGTAGCCGAGAGATTCGCGCCGCTTCACCTCCTCCAGCAACTGGCCAATTTGCGGATCGTCGGCGCGCATAGGGATACCGATGCGCTCAAGCTCGGCGATGATGTTGGACCGCCCGGCCTGATTGGAGACTAGCAGCTTGCGGCTGTTGCCAACCGCTTCCGGCGGCACATGCTCATAGGTGCGCGGGTCTTTCTGGACGGCCGAGACATGGATGCCGCCTTTGTGCGCGAAGGCCGACTCGCCGACATAGGCCGCCGCCCGGTTCGGCGCGCGGTTCAGCACCTCGTCAAGCAGGCGCGAGGCGTGGGTAAGCCATTTCAGCCGCTCCGGTGTGATGCCCGTCTCGAAACGGCCGGCGAAATCGGGTTTCAGCAGCAGCGTCGGGATGATCGACGTAAGATTGGCGTTGCCGCAGCGTTCGCCGATGCCGTTTAGCGTGCCCTGGACCTGTCGCACTCCGGCGCGGATCGCGGCCAGAGTATTGGCGACGGCGTTCTCCGTGTCGTTATGTGCGTGAATGCCGAGACGGCCGCCGGGTACATGCCGCGCGACTTCGGCGACAATGGCCTCGATCTCATGCGGCAGCGTGCCGCCATTGGTGTCGCAGAGCACGACCCAGCGGGCGCCCGCCTCGTGGGCGGCTTTGGCGCAGGCCAGCGCATAGTCACGGTTCGCTTTGTAGCCGTCGAAGAAATGCTCGCAGTCGATCATCGGCTCGCGGCCGGCTGCGGCGACGGCGCGGACAGACTCGGCGATTGAGTCCAGATTCTCCTCGTTGGTGATGCCGAGCGCGATCTGAACGTGAAAATCCCAGCTTTTGGCGACCAAACATACGGCGTCGGCCTGGGCGTCCAGAATTTCCGCAAAGCCGGGGTCGTTGGAGACGGACCGCCCGGCGCGCTTGGTCATGCCGAAGGCCGTGACGCGCGCGTTTTTCAGGCCGCGCTTCTCGCTGAAAAAGGCCGTGTCGGTCGGGTTCGCGCCGGGATAGCCGCCCTCGATGTAATCGAGGCCGAGATCGTCGAGCGCGCGCGCGATCAGCAGCTTATCCTCCAGCGAAAAGCTCACGCCCTGCGCCTGCGCCCCGTCGCGCAGCGTGGTATCGAAGAGGTACAGCCGCTCTTTTGTCATAGCGGGTGTCTGCCTTCGCGGTGCGGTTCGGTCATGCCCTCATCGGGATGCTGCGCCTTGACGATCTTGGATTGCAGATCGGCGGGCAAATCGTCCTCGGTGCGCGTGCTAGGCAAAACGGGCAGTTCGGCGAACCAGGGCATCCGGCCCTCGACGCCATATTGCTTGCCGGGGCGCACGTCAGCCGGGTGGTCGAGGCTGCCGATTGAAATATTGATGAGGTCGCTGTCGAGATAGCGGAAGCTGAGGGGGGTGCCGCAGGAGGCGCAGAAGCCGCGTTCGGCGATGTTGGAGGAGTGGTAAACAGCGGGTTGGCCGCGCGTCCAAACGATGTCGCTCATCGAAACGCCTGCAAGCGGCGCGAACAGGCCGCCGAAGGCTTTCTGGCACATGCGGCAATGGCAAATATGCGGATCGACGGGCTCCCCGGCAAACGTATAACGCACCGCGCCGCATTGGCAGCCGCCTGTGTGGGTTGGGGGGGTGTCGGTCATCGGATGATGTCCTCGGCTGTTTGCCGGTTGGTACAGGCAAGTTCTGACAGCCGTGAGACAACCCCGTCCGGGTTTTCCGCTATGTCGGAATTCCAAAAGCGCACGATGCGGAACCCCTGGTTCGTGAGCCAGGCGTCGCGGTCCATATCCGTCTCGGAGTCGGCGTGCTGGCCGCCGTCGGCTTCAACGATGAGGCGGGATTCGAAGCTGAGGAAGTCCGCGACATACGGGCCGACGGGGACTTGGCGGCGGAATTTGCAGCCGGAAAGCTTGCGGTTGCGGAGCAGCGACCAGAGCTTGCGCTCGGCGTCCGTCATGGTGTTGCGGAGGCGGCGGGCGGTGTCTCGTTTCGGATTGCGAGGGCTTTGCGCGACGCGGGGTTCGTTGGATGGAGCCGCCGATGCCGTGCTCGCGGCCTCCCCCTCACCCGGCGACCGGCTGCGCCGCTCGCCGCCCTCTCCCGCGAGGGGAGAGGGCTTAGCTGTGCCGGGATCGGCGCGCGTGGCCCATTTCGAGCGAGCGCCAAGGCTTACCATCTTGGCCTTCGTCTCCTGCGGCGTCCTCGCCCCAAGCTCAGAGCAGCCCTCTCCCCTCGCGGGAGAGGGCGGACGCGAAGCGGCCGGGTGAGGGGGCTTTTTAAGACTCACCGAGCTATCTCCCAGGTGGTTTCGATTTCGCCAGTTTGGGGATTTTTCGCGTCCATAAGCGCAATACCCATTGCAACAAGTTTATCGCGGATGCGGTCGGCCTCTGCCCAATTCTTCGCTTTGCGAGCAGCCAAACGTAAAGCGATGCTTTGCTCAACCGTCGCCGCATCCACCTTCTTGCGTCGGGGATCGCTAAACTCCTCAGCTAATCCAAGCACATGCAACGCATGAAGCCGGTTCTCTGACTCCATTTGATGGATCATTGCAATCGCCAGCGGCGTATTCAAATCGTCAAGCAATGCGGGAAAAAAGTCCTGGTCCGCAGTTCCACCGCCATACCCGTCGCCGTCAGGCATTCCTATCGGGTCACCAAATCCATCTTCTGCATTGAGCCAATCTTCATAGGACACGCCTTCGCTACGCCAGCGACGCAAAATCAGTTCGCTCTCCTTGAGCGCATTCACCGTCCAATCCATCGGTTGGTGATAATGTGTGCGTAGCATATTGAGACGTACGACTTGGCCTGGCCAATCGCGCAAAAGATTACCGATTGTCACGAAATTCCCCAGGCTCTTGGACATCTTCTGCCCTTCGACCTGCAAGAACCCATTATGCATCCAGACATTCGCCATGATCTCTGTGTCATGCGCGCAGCGGCTCTGCGCCACTTCATTCTCATGATGCGGAAAAACCAAATCGATACCGCCGCCGTGAATATCAAACGTCTTCCCGAGATGCTTCTCCGCCATTGCCGAGCACTCGATATGCCATCCTGGCCGTCCAGGCGCCCCAATCCCACACGGCGAAGCCCATCCCGGCTCGCCCTCCTTGGACGGCTTCCACAGCACGAAATCCATCGGATCACGCTTATACGGCGCAACCTCAACCCGCGCCCCGGCCTGCATCTCATCCAGCGAACGCCGCGCAAGCTGGCCGTAATCCGGCATCGCCGCCACGTGGAACAGCACATGATCCTCGGCGACATAGGCGCAGCCCTTGGCGACCAGCGTCTCGATCATCGTCTTCATTTCTTCGATGTGATCGGTCGCACGCGGCTCGACATCGGGGGGCAGGCAGCCAAGCGCCGCCGCATCAGCCTGGAACTGCTTCAACGTGCGATCGGTCAAATCGCGGATCGAGACGCCCTGCTCCGCCGCCCGCGCATTGATCTTGTCGTCCACATCCGTGATGTTGCGGACATATTTGACGTGCTCCGCCCCGTAAACATGCCGCAACAGCCGATACAGCACATCGAACACAATCACCGGGCGCGCATTGCCGATATGCGCGTTATCGTAAACCGTCGGCCCGCAGACATACATGCGCACGTTTTTCGGATCGAGCGGCTGGAACTCTTCCTTCTTCCGCGTGCGCGTGTTGTAAAGCTTCAAAACCACGAACTCGCCTCCTCAGCTCTTAGCAAGGCGCGACGTTCGGTTCGATTTTTGCGAAAAAGGGAAACGGCCGCGCCAGCTTATATTAGCCCGCGAAAATAATACAGATAATGGCAAAGCCTGAACGGCTGACGGTCGTCATGGGTGGCACAATGTCGATTTTTGGAAAAACGGTCAAGGCAAATAGCCCCCGTTCAGATTGGCGCACAAAGAATGCAACGCTTCCGTTTCGGGCATTGGCTTTCAAGCCTCTTGAACGCCCGTCTCGCGCGCCGATCTGCTAGATTACGTCAAAGCTCCTTGTTGAAACGCGCCCAACTTCCTTTATAAGCGCCCGGAACCGAGTGCTGATCGAATGCCCAAACGCACCGACATCGACTCCATCCTGATCATTGGAGCCGGCCCGATCGTCATCGGCCAGGCTTGCGAGTTCGACTATTCCGGCACGCAGGCCTGCAAGGCGCTGCGCGCCGAGGGGTATCGGATCATTCTGGTGAACTCCAATCCGGCGACCATTATGACCGACCCGGATCTGGCGGACGCGACTTATATCGAGCCGATCACGCCCGAGATTGTCGCCAAAGTGATCCAGCGGGAGCAGGCGGAGCATCCGGGCGAACGGATGGCGCTGCTTCCCACCATGGGCGGGCAAACGGCGCTGAATACGGCACTCGCGCTCTGGCGCGATGGCACGCTGGAACGATTGAACATCGAGATGATCGGCGCCAGCGCTGACGCGATCGATAAGGCTGAGAACCGCGATCGCTTTCGCCAAGCGATGACGAAGATCGGCCTTGCCACGCCCACATCCAGGCTCGCCCATGACCTGACCGAGGCGCTCAAGGCGCTCGAAGTGGTCGGTCTGCCCGCGATTATCCGCCCCTCCTTCACGCTTGGGGGAACGGGCGGCGGGGTCGCCTACAACCGCGAGGAATATCTGCGCATCATCGAGCGCGGGTTGGACGCCTCGCCAACGCGCGAAGTGCTGGTCGAGGAGTCGGTGCTCGGCTGGAAGGAGTATGAGATGGAGGTGGTCCGCGACAAGGCGGATAATTGCATCATCGTCTGCTCCATCGAGAACATCGACCCGATGGGCGTGCATACGGGCGACTCGATCACCGTCGCGCCCGCGCTGACGCTCACCGACAAAGAATATCAGATGATGCGCAACGCCTCGATCGCGGTGCTGCGCGAGATCGGCGTCGACACGGGCGGCTCGAATGTGCAATTCGCGGTCAACCCGGCGGACGGCCAGCTCGTCGTCATCGAAATGAACCCGCGCGTATCGCGGTCCTCGGCGCTCGCCTCGAAGGCCACCGGCTTTCCGATTGCAAAGGTCGCGGCGCTGCTGGCGGTCGGCTACACGCTCGATGAGCTGGAAAACGACATCACGCAAGGCGCGACGCCCGCCTCCTTCGAGCCGGCCATCGACTATGTGGTCACGAAAATTCCCCGCTTCGCCTTCGAGAAATTCCCCGGCGCGATCTCGACGCTGACGACCTCGATGAAATCCGTCGGCGAGGTGCTGGGACTTGGCGGCACGTTCCAGGAGTCGCTGCAAAAGGCGCTGCGCTCGATGGAAACGGAGCTGACCGGGCTTGACGATGTGCAATTCGAGGGCCTCGGCCAGGGCGACGACAAGAATGTCGTGCGCGAGGCGCTGGGCCGGCCGGCGCCGGATCGCATTCTGAAGGTGGCGCAGGCGCTTCGGCTGAATGTCGATCACGAGCAGATTTACCTGTCCTGCAAGATCGACCATTGGTTCGTAGCGCAAATCCAGGAGATCGTGGATTGGGAAAACCGCGTCCGCGCGCACGGCTTGCCCGAGACGAAAGGGCTTTTCCGCGCGTTGAAGGCGAGAGGCTTTTCCGACGCCCGGCTCGCCGCGCTATCCGGTTTGCCGGTCGAAGAGGTGACGCGCAGGCGTCAGGCGCTCGGCGTTCACCCTGTCTATAAACGCATTGACACCTGCGCCGCCGAATTCCGCTCGCCGACGCCTTACATGTATTCGACCTATGAAAGCGGCGCCGACGGCGAGCCCGCCTGCGAAGCCAACCCCTCCGACCGCGAGAAAATCATCATCCTTGGCAGCGGCCCGAACCGCATCGGCCAGGGCATCGAATTCGACTATTGCTGCTGCCATGCCGCCTTCGCGCTTTCCAAGGCGGGCTACGAAACGATCATGATCAACTGCAACCCGGAGACCGTTTCTACCGATTATGACACGTCGGACCGACTTTACTTCGAGCCGCTGACGGCGGAAGACGTGCTCGAAATCGTACGTGTCGAAAGCCAGCGAGGCACGGTCAAGGGCGTCATCGTGCAATTCGGCGGGCAAACGCCGTTGAAGCTCGCCCAGGCGCTGGAGGCCGCTAATGTGCCAATTCTGGGCACCTCGCCCGACGCCATCGACTTGGCCGAAGACCGCGACCGGTTCAAGCTTCTCATCGAAAAGCTCGGCCTGCGTCAGCCGCGCAACGGCATCGCTCATAGTGCCGAGCAAACGCAGATTATTGCCGATGAGATCGGCTATCCGCTGGTCATCCGCCCGTCCTATGTGCTTGGCGGGCGCGCCATGGCGATTATCCACGACAATGTCGCGCTGAAGGATTACATCGAGACAACGCTCGCCTCCTTCGTGCCGCCCGATGTCCGCAACCGCCATCCCGGCCAGCCGGTCGCCCAGATTAACGACTTGCTCGCCCGCAACGCGCTCTTGTTCGACAGCTATCTGCGCGACGCCATCGAAGTCGATGTCGACGCCATCGCCGACGGCGAGGACGTGTTCGTTTGCGGGATCATGGAACATATCGAGGAGGCAGGCGTTCATTCCGGCGATTCTGCCTGTTCGCTGCCGCCTTATTCACTATCGCCCGAGCTGGTCGTGGAGTTAAAGCAGCAAACCAGGAAACTGGCTCTGGCTCTGCAAGTCGTCGGCCTGATGAATGTGCAATTCGCCATAAAAGATGGCGACATTTACATTTTGGAAGTTAATCCACGCGCTAGCCGCACTGTGCCGTTCGTGGCCAAGACGGTCGGCCTGCCGATTGCTGGAATCGCTTCGCAGGTGATGGCGGGAAAAATGCTGCGGGAGCTTGCGTTGAAGGAGCCGGTCTTCAGCCATATCGCCGTGAAGGAAGCGGTGTTCCCCTTCGCGCGTTTCCCCGAAGTCGACCCGGTGCTCGGCCCCGAAATGCGTTCGACCGGGGAGGTGATGGGCATCGACATGGATTACGCCCTCGCTTTCGCCAAAAGCCAGATCGCCAGCGGCAGCAAAGTGCCGGCCTCGGGCACGGTTTTCGTCTCGGTCAAGGATACTGACAAGGACCGTATTATTCCCTCGATCCGCGACCTTGTGGCGATGGGATTTAAGGTATTGGCGACCAGGGGCACCAAGCGGCATCTGGAAGCCCACGGAATTCCGTGCGAACGCATCAACAAAGTTCTTGAAGGCCGCCCCAATATCGTGGACGCTATGAAGAACGGCGAGGTTGCGCTAGTATTCAACACCACGGAAGGGGCCAAGGCCTTGGCTGACAGTTCAGAGATAAGGCGGACCGCTCTGCTCTATCATATACCCTATTATACGACTATATCGGGTGCGCTGGCGGTCACTCAGGCTATTGCAGCAATGCGGGCCGGGATACTTGAAGTGACCCCGTTGCAAAAATATATTGGCCAAAGTGGTCAAGCCGAGCGGTCCGAGATCGCCCTCTAGCCACCGTTTCCGTTTCAAGCAATTATCCAAAGAGTGAGACGGCCCGGGGAGGTTCTAGGGCCAAGGGAGAATTTAGGAATGTCGTTAGAAAAAGTTCCGATGACCGCGGCGGGATACGCTTGGTTGGAGGCCGAAATTAAACAATTAAAAACAATCGAGCGCCCTCGCATCATCAAGGCGATTGCCGAAGCCCGCGCGCATGGGGATCTTTCCGAGAATGCCGAATATCATGCCGCCAAGGAAGCGCAGGGCATGAACGAGGCTCGCGTGTCTGATTTGGAGGACAAGATTTCCCGCGCCGACATCATCGACGTGTCGAAGCTGTCCGGCGATACGGTGAAATTCGGCGCGACGGTCCGCATCGTGGACGAGGATAGCGAGGAAGAACTCAAATATCAGATTGTCGGCGATTTCGAGGCCGATGTGAAGGGCGGCAAGATCGCGATCAACTCCCCTATCGCCCGCGCGCTGATTGGCAAGCGGGCTGGCGACGTCGTGGAGGTTTCGACGCCGCGCGGGCACAAATCCTATGAGATTTTACAGGTCAAGTTCGGCTGATCGAAGTGTTCTGAACCGGCCAAGGCGCTGCCCGTTTCGAAAGACTTACAACATTCAATAAACGTGTGGCTATGCAGCTTCCGCGAGCGGTTATGTTGGCCATATTTTTATTTGTAATTTCGAGCGTGCCGGCGGAAAAAGACCCACTAGGTCGAATTGAAGCGTCGTTTTTTGGACAGGTCATCGAACGCCAAGTCATTCGAAACAATGACATTAACTCGATCAAGGAATTTGAACGTGTGATCTTTAATATTGGCCACACCAGGGAGGAGGTTCATTATTTTTTAGAAGATGCAATAAAAAACAAGGCCTCTATCGAAACTGTCATTAAAGAGCTTCAAGGCAGGTGGGGTGGGATCGCCTACGCGCAGCATGATGTAGAGCCTGGTGAGGATTATTATTCGCGAGAGCGGAATAGCGAAAGCGGTACATATGATCAATATAAGATCGAAGGTATACATCGTCGGCATACAATTGGATTGAAGAAATATTGGCCTTCGAATTGGTCATGGGTCTTCCGCTATCTAGTAATATCTTTTCTTGTAAAGTACCCTGTCCAAGTTTGGCTCTATGAAAGTCAACAAGGCGAACTCTTGGGATTTTCGGTGATTTCGTCAGATTACTGGTTTTGAGCTCTGATGATCGGCACGGTAGGGAATTCGCCGGGCCTCGCAACTGCCGGAGGACAAGCAAAACCTGATCGGACCATGCAGCCTTTAATAATCTCTGCAAATCAATCCAGCGGCAGGCTTGGCTCGAACTTCGATGATCGGATGGCAAATGCCGTCCGCACATGATCGACATTCGGCGCGGCCGTCAAATCGCGGATGATGAAATTCTGGAACGACGCCAGGTCCGGCGCGACACATTTCAGCAGAAAATCGATATCCCCGGACAGCATCGCGCATTCCCGCACGAGGGTCCACGACCGCGCCAGCGCTTCGAACGCCGCCAGATCGGCCTCGGCCTGGCTCGTCAGGCGCACCATCGCGTAAGCTTCAAGGTCGAAGCCGAGCAGCTTGGCGTTGAGGCGGGCGTGATAGCCGAGGATGAAGCCGGCCTTTTCCAGGGCGCGGACCCGGCGCAGGCAGGGCGGCGCGGATATGCCGACGCGGCTGGCCAGTTCCACATTCGTTATGCGACCATCGGCCTGCAACTCCTTGAGGATGAGCCAGTCGATGCGGTCGAGACTGATCCACGATGGGGCCTCGCGCCTGATGTTCATGCTTGGCCTCCGTGCGGGGCGGGATTAGAGAATGCGGCAGGGCCGAAACATAGACGCTGGGGCCGACAACGTAACAAATGAAAAGCCATACCCCCAAGACTATTGATATTATTGCGCACGGAGGGGACGCCGAAAGCTTGGCAGGCCGCCACGCGTGGATCATTTCGGACGGCGTTGCCGGGCATCTGGCCATCACACTGGGGGTCGCCGAAACGCTCGGCCTGCGCGTCGACGTTAAATCCATCGCGCCCCGCGCGCCGTGGCGTCATCTGGCGCCCATCGGTCCGGCCGACCCTCGCGAACTTGCGGCGCTGCTCGCCGAACCCTTGCCCCAAATCGTGCTCGGCGCTGGACGCCAGACGGTGCCGTTTGTCCGCGCGCTGAAGCGGGCTGGCGCGTTCACGGTACTGTTCCAGTCGCCACGCGCAAGCCTCGGCAGCGCCCATGTCATCTGGGCGCCGATCCATGACGGGTTGCATGGGCGCAATGTCATCGCAACGCTGACCGCGCCTCACCGTTTCACGGCTCCGGCGCTCGAAACCTTACGCGGCGAGACGCCGCCCGATATCGCCGCGCTGCCCTCGCCGCGCGTCGCGCTGTTTCTCGGCGGGCCTGGCGCGGGCTACGCTTATGACGCCAATGCCATCGGCGCGTTCGCCGAACGGCTCCGCGCGGTCGCGCTCGACGCTGGAAGCTTTCTGATCACGCCCTCGCGCCGCACGCCGCCGGAGCTGCTCGCGGCAGCCGACGCGGCGACAGCGGATAAACCCCGCATCCTCTGGCGGGGCCTTGGCGAAAATCCCTACCCGCACTTCCTCGCGCAGGGGGACATCCTGATCGTCACCGCCGATTCCGTGAACATGACGGGCGAAGCCTGCGCGACTGGCCGGCCGGTCTATGTGTTTGCGCCGCCCGGCGGACGCGCCAAGTTCCGGCGCTTCCACGACGCGCTGCAAGCGCATGGCGCGACGCGCCCGCTGCCCGCTCCGCCTTTTGCGCTGGCGATTTGGACCTATGAGCCATTGCACGCCGCTGAGCAGGTCGCCGCCGCAATCGAGGCCAGCTGGAGCATTTTCCGGTCGACAATCCGCTCCGGCTGACAGGCAAGGCTTGTCAGCATGACTGACATTTCCTACCTCTGCTCTCGGGAAAGCATCGGACTCGGGAGCAGCCATGACAGCGCGCCACGCAAAGCTGATCATCATCGGATCGGGACCGGCGGGATATACAGCCGCCGTCTATGCCGCCCGCGCCATGCTCAAGCCACTTTTAATCGAAGGCATCCAGCCCGGCGGCCAGCTTACTATCACCACCGACGTGGAGAATTATCCCGGCTTCGCCGATGTCATCCAGGGTCCCTGGCTGATGGAGCAGATGCGCGCGCAGGCGCTGCATGTCGGCACCGAGCTTATTTCGGATCATATCGCCTCGGTCGATCTTAGCCGCCGCCCATTTCGGCTAACAGCCGATAGCGGGGCCGAATACATCGCCGAGACCGTCGTCATCTCCACGGGAGCGCAAGCCCGCTGGCTGGGTCTGCCCAGCGAGGACAAATTCAAGGGTTTCGGCGTCTCGGCCTGCGCGACTTGCGACGGCTTTTTCTGCCGGAACAAGGAAGTCATGGTGATCGGCGGCGGCAACACGGCCGTGGAGGAAGCGCTGTATCTCACCAATCATGCCGCCAAGGTCACGCTCGTGCACCGCCGGGGCGAACTCCGCGCCGAACGCATCCTCCAGGAGCGGCTTTTCAAGCATGAGAAAATCCGGGTCATCTGGAACACCGCGCTTGATGAGGTGCTCGGCAGCGAAGCCCCGCTCAGCGTCAAGGGCGCGCGGCTCAAGAACCTGAAGACCGGCGAGGTCTACGACATGAAAACCGACGCGATCTTCATCGCCATCGGCCACACGCCCGCGACCGAAATTTTCAAGGGCCAGGTCGCGATGAAATCCAACGGCTATATTCTCGTCGCGCCGCATTCCACGGCGACCAATGTGCCGGGCGTGTTCGCGGCCGGCGATGTCGCCGACGATATCTACCGCCAGGCGGTCACCGCCGCCGGCATGGGTTGCATGGCGGCGCTGGAAGCGGAGAAGTTCCTCGCCGGGCTTGAAGCCCACGCCCAAGCCGCCGAGTAGTCATTCATCAACGATAAAAGCATAATGCTGTTTCATGGACTGGGATAAACTCAGGATCTTTCACGCTGCGGCCGAGGCTGGCAGTTTCACCCACGCGGGCGAAACGCTGAATATGAGCCAGTCGGCGGTGAGCCGTCAGGTCAGCGCGCTGGAGCGGGAGCTGCGGGCGCCGCTCTTCCATCGCCATGCGCGCGGCCTCGTGCTCACCGAACAGGGCGAGTTGCTTTATCGCACCGCCCAGGAGGTGTTCACGAAGCTTGCCTCGGCGGAAATCCTGTTGGCGGATTCTCGCGGCAAGCCGAATGGCGATCTGCGTGTCACCACCACCGTCGCGCTTGGCGCGGTTTGGCTGACGCCAAGGCTCGGGGAATTCATGAGCCTTTACCCCGACATCCGGATGCAGCTCATCCTTAATGATGAGGAGCTGGATCTGGGCATGCGCGAGGCCGATGTGGCGATCCGCTTTCAGCCGCCATCGCAGAACGATCTCATCCGACGCAAACTCTTTGTGGTGCATAACCACGTCTATGCCTCGCCGGACTATGTAAAGAAATTTGGCGCGCCGCGCACGGTGGCCGATCTCGAACGACACCGAATTTTGGTCTATGGCGGCACCGCACCGACCCATTTGCGCCGCATCAACTGGCTGGAGACGGCGGGGCGCGAGAACGGCGCCTCGCCGCGCATTCCCAGCTTGCAGATCAACAGTGTCCTCGGTCTGCTGGAAGGCGTCCGGCGTGGGCTGGGGATTGCGGTGCTGCCCGATTATGTCGCGCGTGACGATCCCCGCCTTGTCGCCGTGCTCGACAGCGAGGACAACTTGCCCGCCTTCGAGACCTATTTCGTCTATCCGGAAGAAATGAAAGCTTCCAAGCGCATCGACGTGTTTCGCGATTTCATGGTTTCCAAGGCTCGCGAATGGTCCTTTTGACCGGCGGCTCCGTTGGCCTGGCGAACGGATTTTCTCGCTCGGCGAAAATCGCGGCGATCTCGTTTATCCCCCAGGGCCGGAACGGGTTGGAGTCGACCCCCACATCCATGCTGTAGCCGATCGGCTGATGGTTCAGCCTGCCGTGCAAATGGCCGAACAAATGCCACGAACCCTTGCGCGCGGCTTGCCACTCGCGGAGCGGGTAATGACAAAGGATAATGCGCAGGCCATCGACGCGGAGATCCTTGATCGGACTGACCGAGGCAAAAATATTTGGATCGCTGCGCAGCGTCTCCTTGTCGTGATTGCCGGCGATGAGGTGGACTTCGCCGTTAAGCTGTTTCAGATAATCCACCGCGCGGCTGCGGCTGCGAAAGCAAAAATCGCCGAGGTGATAGACGGTGTCACCGGGGGCGACCGTCGCGTTCCATTGTGCGATCAGTGCGGCGTCCATCGCCTCGACCGAGGAGAATGGGCGTTCGGAGAGCCGGATGATGGCCTCGTGACCGAAATGCGTGTCTGAGGTGAAAAACACCGCCATGTTCAACTCCCGCCGGATTGCGCGAGCAGCGCGCGGATCATCGCTTCCGCCTCCGCCGAATCCCATTCCGCCGGGCCGGCGAGCCGCGCGATTTCGCGTCCTTGGCGATCCAGAATGACCGTCAGCGGCAGCCCTTGCGCACGCAGCGTCTGCATCATCGCATTCTTGCTGTCTAGAAAAAGGCCAAGATTGGTCAGATTTTTGGTGGCGAGGAATTCGCGCGGCTTCTCAAGCCCGGTTCGGTCGAGGCTGATCGGGACGACAGCGAAATTGTCGCCGCCGAGCTTGGCTTGTAGCCGGTCAAGGCTCGGCATCTCCAGCTTGCAGGGCGCGCACCAGGTCGCCCAGAGATTGACCAGGACGATCTTGCCCTTCCATTCGCCGAACCTGCGCTCTTTTCCCTCGCCATCCGAGAAAGCCGTGTCCGCCACAGGCTGCGGCGTTTGCGAGCGGACCAGCTTTTGCATCCCGCTGCCGCCATTGGCTCCCTCTTGCGCCGCCATGACCGTTGGATTTGAAACGCTTGGCCGCGCAATCGTCACGTCGGATCGGGACGACCAAAGCTGCACGAGAACGACCGCGCTAAAACCAGCGATTGCCGCCAGCACCGCCGCAAGGATATAAAAGCTGCCAACGCCGCCAATCGGGCGAGGTCTCCCAGCGTCGGTGTTTTCGTCCTCGGTGATATTCAAACCGCTGTAACCTTCACGATGACAAACAAAATGTGGGGCGGCCGGTTCGCGTCCGGTCCCGCCGAAATCATGGAGGAGATCAACGCCTCCATCGGCTTCGACCGCCGGCTTTATGCGCAAGACATAAGCGGTTCGATCGCCCATGCCAACATGCTGGCACGCCAAGGCATCATCTCCAAGGCCGACGCGGAGGCGATTGTGGCGGGGCTTGGCGCGATCAAGGCCGAGATCGAGGCCGGCCAGTTCAGCTTTTCCCCCGCTTTGGAGGATATTCACCTCAACATCGAGTCCCGCCTCCAAGAGCTTATCGGCGACGCGGCCGGGCGTTTGCATACGGCGCGCTCGCGCAACGATCAGGTGGCGACGGATTTCCGGCTTTACGTCCGCGACAGTATCGACCATCTCGACGGCCAGCTTGCCGGTCTCCAGCGGGCGCTCGCGGAAAAAGCGGCCACGCACGCGGCGACGGCGATGCCCGGCTTCACCCATTTGCAAACCGCCCAGCCCGTGACCTTCGGCCATCATTGCCTCGCCTATGTCGAAATGCTGGCGCGCGACCGTGGGCGTCTGCGCGATGCGCGCGGGCGGCTGAACGAGCTGCCGCTCGGCGCTGCGGCGCTGGCGGGCACGTCCTTCCCCATCGACCGGGAGATGACCGCCGCCGAACTCGGCTTCGACCGGCCGATGGCGAATTCGCTCGACGCGGTGTCCGCCCGCGATTTCGTGCTGGAGACGCTGGCGGCGAGCACGATTTGCGCGACACACCTGTCGCGGCTTGCCGAGGAAATCGTGATCTGGTGTTCGGCCGAATTCGGCTTCATCCGCCTCAGCGACAAATTCACCTCCGGCTCCTCGATCATGCCGCAAAAGCGCAACCCCGACGCCGCCGAGCTGGTGCGGGCCAAGGTTGGCCGGGTCGCGGGCGCGTTCACCGCCTTGACCATCGTGATGAAGGGCCTACCGCTTGCCTATTCCAAGGACATGCAGGAGGACAAGGAGCTGACCTTCGACGCGCTCGACACGCTTTCGCTGATGATCGCGGCGATGACCGGCATGATCGGCGACCTGGAGGTGAATGCCGACCGGATGCGGCTCGCGGCGGCGCGCGGCTATTCGACCGCGACGGACCTGGCCGACTGGCTGGTGCGCGAATTAGGCTTGCCGTTCCGCGAGGCGCACCATGCCACCGGGGGGATCGTGAAGCTGGCGGAGGGCAGGGCGGTTGGGCTCGAAGCCCTGAGCCTTGCCGAGATGCAAAGCGTCGAGCCGCGCATCGTGGAGGACGTTTTTTCCGTGCTGAGCGTGGAGAATTCCGTTGCAAGCCGCCGCAGCTTTGGAGGCACAGCGCCGGAAAATGTCGCAGCGGCGGCGCGGGATTGGCTGAATCGGCTGGAAGCGGAGCGCCAATCGCGCTAAGAAAAGCCAGATTTCGCCTTTACCTTATCGGCGCTAAGGGCGGGACGGGGGATTTGATGAGCCGCAGCTTGAAATTACTGACCATTCTGGCTTTCGCCACACTGTCCGTTGCCGCCTGCGGAAAACGCGGCGCGCTTGAAACGCCTGCCTCCACTGACGGCACGGCATCCTCGAAGACCTCGAAATCCAACTCCTCGACGCCGACGCCCAAGGAAACGCCACACCGGCCTTTCGTGCTGGACGGGTTGCTCCGCTAGCTAAGGCGGCGGCTTAAGTCCGGCCGCGCATCTTCAAACGCTGCTTGACCTTTCTCCCCTCTCGCCGCTATCAGCAGTACTAGATCACTGTTCATGATTTTGGATTGGTTCAATCCAAAATCATGAACAGTGATCGAATTTCTTACATTTAGAGCGGGATGACGAGCGGAAAACCGGTTCCCACTTTTCCTCATCCCGCTCTAGTCGCTTATGCTCAGCGTGGCCACCCATGCATCACTTCGCCTATCGAGACGGCGTGCTCCATGCCGAAAATGTCAGCCTGCCCGTCCTCGCCGAGGCGGTGGGCACACCGTTCTATTGCTATTCGACCGCCACGCTGAAACGGCATTACCGCGTCTTTGCCGAAGCCTTTGCCGGCAGCGACGCGCTGGTCTGCTTCGCCATCAAATCCAATTCCAACCTCGCGGTGCTGCGAACCCTTGCCGAAATGGGCGCCGGGATGGATGTCGTCTCGGAAGGCGAATTGCGGCGCGCCCGAGCGGCGGGCGTGCCAGGCGAGCGGATTGTGTTTTCCGGCGTCGGCAAAACGCGGCACGAGATCGCCTATGCGCTCGATGAGGGTATTTTCGCGTTCAATGTTGAGTCCGAGGCCGAGCTGCGCGCCATGTCCGAAGTCGCTAGCGCGAAGGGCGTGAGGGCCCGCATCGCCTTCCGCGTCAACCCGGATGTGGACGCCAAGACCCATCACAAAATCTCGACCGGCCGCGCGGGCGACAAATTCGGTGTGCCGTGGCGAGATGCGCCCCGCCTTTACGATCTGGCCCGCGATTTGCCGGGGATCGACGCGCGCGGCGTGCATATGCATATTGGCAGCCAGATCACCGACCTTGCGCCGCTCGGCAACGCCTTCGCCCTCATCGCCGAACTCGTCACGGCCTTGCGGCAAGCAGGGCACCGGATCGACTTTGTCAACGCCGGTGGCGGCCTTGGCGTGCCTTACCGCGACGATAGCGAACCGCCGCCTCTCCCGGAAGCCTATGCGCGGATCGTACTGAAGGCGTTGGCGCCGCTCGATTGCAAGCTGCTGTTCGAGCCGGGGCGGATGATTACGGCCAATGCCGGCATACTCGTCACCCGCGTCATCTACGAAAAGCTGAACGGCGACAAGCGCTTTCTCATCGTCGACGCGGCGATGAACGATCTCATCCGCCCGACGCTTTACGACGCCTATCATGAAATATGGCCGGTTTTCGAGCCGGGCACCGCCGAGCGCCGGGACATTTTCGACGTCGTCGGCCCGATCTGCGAGAGCAGCGACTATTTCGCCAAGTCGCGCGCCCTGCCGCCACTCGCCTCGGGCAATTTGCTGGCGATCATGACGGCAGGGGCTTATGGCGCGGTGCAGTCCTCGACCTATAATAGCCGGTTGCTGGTGCCGGAAATTCTCGTCGACGAGGCGCGATGGGCAGTCGTCCGAGCAAGGCCGAATTATGACGACATGTTGAATGCCGAAGCGCTCGCACCTTGGCAGAGTTGAGCTTAAAATCTTAGGCTTTCTAGGCGTTTACGCTGTATGTATCGCGTGCACTGGCGCGTTCAGTGCAATCTGTTGTCGCACCGCAATATTGTGTTATCCTTAGTTGCATGAGATGGACGTCTGATCAGCCGGATAGCGTAAGCGGCTCCTCACAACGAAGCCTGTCGCAGCAATTGGACGGTAAGGTGCGTAGGGCGCGCCTCGTCATTATCCTCGACCGCCTTTGGCCCGCCTTATGGCTGCCAATCAGTGTTGTCGGGATTTTCCTGCTGCTGTCGCTTTTCGGCTTCTGGCAATATCTGACCTTCGAACTCCACCGGGGTATTCTGTGGAGCTTCGGCGTCGTGCTCGCTCTGTCGTTCATCCCGCTGATCCGCATCCGCTGGCCGGACCGCGCCGAAGCGCTGCGGCGGCTCGAAGCGGTGGCGGGACTGCCGCACCGGCCGGCGACCTCATACCACGACACGCTCGCCGGCCAAGCGCCGTCGCAGGCCACGAACCGCCTCTGGCAGGCGCACCGGGAGCGCATGGTGCAGCTTTTTGGGCGTCTCAAAGCGGGCTGGCCGCATCCGCGCATCGACCGCTCGGACCCGTTCGCGCTCCGCGCGCTGCTCCTGCTTTTGCTGGTCACCGGCTACATTGCCAATTATTCGGATGCGGGCGACCGTATCAAGTCGGCCTTTGTGCTGAAGCGAGGAATTTCCACCAGTTCCGCTCGCCTTGACGCCTGGATTACGCCGCCGGTCTATACCGGTACGCCGCCCGTCATGCTCGCCGACGGCTCGCGGCAGCGCGTTGGCGGGGACGAGCAGCCGACGCATTTCACCGTGCCGGCCAAGAGCGAATTGACGGTCCGCGTCAACCATGCCAACGCCTCGCAATTTTCGCTGCGCATCCTGCCGGCAAATAAAACCGATGCGCCGCTGCCGCAGGACGATCCTGGCAAGTTGATTACGGCGAGCCTCGCCAAGGGGAAGGACAAGACCGCTGAATTCAAGGAGCCGCTGACTGCCGCCGCGTCGATCGAGCTGCTTGAAAGCGGTTCTCCTGTCGCGCGCTGGAGCGTGGACGTGATCCCGGACACGGTTCCCACCATCACTTTGACCGAAGCTCCCTCCGAGGCTCAGCGCGGCTCGCTGCGCTTGAAGTACAGTGTCGAGGACGATTACGGCGTGCTGTCCGCGCAGGCCGTGATCGCGCGCTCGGCTGCCGCCGAGGCGGACGAGGAGCAGGAGCGGCCCGCGAATGTGAAGCGGCTCGGCCAGGCGCCGTCGATCCCGCTGACTTTGCCGCGCGCCAACACCAAGCAGGGCGAGGGCCAAACCTATCGCGACCTGACTTCGCATTATTGGGCGGGTCTACCGGCGACCGTGACGCTCGAAGCGAAGGATCAGGCCGGACAAACCGGTCAGAGCGAGCCTTATGAGGTGGCTTTGCCCGAACGCAAATTCGAAAAGCCGATGGCAAAGGCGCTGATCGAACAGCGCAAGAAGCTGGTCGACCGGCCGGATTTGAAATCCAAAGTGGCGCGCGCGCTCGATGCGCTGACGCTTGCACCGGAAATTTTCATCCGCAATTCCCAGATTTATCTGGGCGTCCGGTCTGCTTTTTGGCGGCTGACGAACAATGACGACACTGCTTCGATGGAGTCGACGGCAGATTTGCTGTGGCAAATCGCGGTTCACATCGAAGACGGCGACCTGTCGGAAGCGGAACGCCGCCTGCGCATGGCGCAAGAAGAGCTGATGCGCGCGCTGGAGCAGGGCGCGTCGGATGAGGAAATCAAGCGGCTGATGGACGAGCTGCGCACCGCGCTTAACGAATTTCTCGAGAATATGCGCCAGCAAGCGCAGCAAAATCCGGATTTCAACGCGAAGAATCAGCTTTCGCCCGACCGCATGATCACCGCGCAGGATCTCGAGAAGATGCTGAAGCAGATCGAGGATTTGGCCAAGACCGGATCGCGCGATGCGGCAAAGCAGATGCTGAGTGAGTTGCGTGATCTCTTGGAGAACGCCCAGCCCGGCAATCAAGCCAATAACAGCCAGGCGCAGGAAATGATGCAAATGCTGGACGGGCTCAGCGATCTGATCTCCAAGCAGCAGCAATTGCTCGATGAAACCTATCGCGCCCAGCAAGAGGGCGAAAACGGCGACGGCGAGGGCGGCGAGAACGGTCAGGAAGGCCAGCAAGGACAGCAAGGCCGCCAAGGACAGGGTAGGCAAGGTCAGCAGGGCCAGCGAGGGCAGCAGGGTCAGCGAGGCCAGGGCGAGCAAGGTCAAGGACAGCAGGGCCAAGGACAGCAGGGCGACGGACAGAACCCCTATCCCGGCCTCGGTCAGCGGCAGGGCGGATTGCAGGGCCAGCTTCAAGAGCTGATGGACCGCCTCAAGGGGTTCGGCGCGCGGCCGCCGGAGCAGTTTGACGGTGCGGGGCAGGCGATGGGTCAGGCCGGCGAGGCACTGGGCCAAGAAAATGCCGGACGCGCCACCGAGCAACAGGCGCTTGCCCTCGATAAAATGCGCCAGGGCGCGAAATCGCTGGCTGAACAAATGATGAGCGGCATGGGCCGGCCCGGCGGCCGTGGCCGCGCCAACGCTGGAAACGGCGACCGCGACCCGCTCGGGCGTCCGCTGCCGAACCAGGGCTTGGATGACGGCGACTCTGTGAAAGTGCCGGAGGAAGCCGATCTTCAGCGTGCGCGACAGATATTAGAAGAGCTGCGCCGCCGCCTCGGCGAACGCGCCAGACCGCCTGGCGAACTCGATTATATCGAACGGCTGATCGAGCGTTTTTAGGTCAAGATCACGTCGGTTTGAGGCACTCGGCCCTGGTTGCGTTGGGACTTTGGCTCACGGGATCGCCCGCCGATTTTAGCTTATTCGGCAACGCTTCAGCCGCTGACAAATTTGCGTTGAAGGCTGTCTAGCGATTTCGGTCGAACTCCAGCTCAATCTGCGTGATGTTTTTCGGTGGTGAAAGGAATTCCAGCGTAAAGCTCGCGCTTTCACGCGGCGCCAGCGTGTCGGTTGGAACGCTGGCAGTCACCTTTACCGCGTCGGCGCTCTTGGCGTCGCGCACATTGATCAGAACGCGCGGCACCGTGACGGTGCGATCGGTGACATTGACCACCTGGCCGGTGACTTCGATCATCGGCTTGCCTTCCGCGACCGTCCAGCGATAGCTTACATCGGCGAAATCGACCCCCGCGCCGGCGACATTGAAACCCACGCTACGATAAAGCGAGGTGGTTCCGGGTAGCGCCACCATGATTTCCTGACGGAAGCTCACAAGGCCGAGCGCGAGACCGCTGATGACGGATAAAAACACGGCCCAAGCAGCGGCGACCGCAAGCCCGCCAACGTTCCGCGTGTCCTCATAGGCGGTCACATCGGTCGACTCCAACTCCGCCTGCAGCGCGGCGGTCTCGGCGCCGTAATCTACCGGCACGGCATGGTCGCCGCCCGGCAAACGAGCGGACATCTGGTCATAGACGCTGTCGAAATCCGTCAGCGGCTCTTCGTGACGGACCTTGCCCCGCGCCTGTTCGATGGTTTTTTTCGGCAGCGGTCCGGTCCGGAACGCGTCTTCAATGTCGTTTTGAAAGGCAAGATCGCCCGATGCCGCGTCCTTATCCTGATCCGGTTCGTTGTGATCGACGTTCCCCGACCCATAAATTGGCAGCCTGGCGGACTTTCCGGTCAGCCTGAAAGGCGGTTCCTCATCCGCATTCGGATCATGGCCAGGAATTCGAAATGCCCCTTGCTCTGCTTCAATCGCACCGGGTTGATCATCGCCCAGACCGCCTGCCGGATTGCGCGGCGTGAAAGGATCCCAGCCGAAGCCGGAACTGACCCCCGGATCGAGCCGGGGTTCGGCCGTTTCCTCAAAGTGGCTCATCAGACGGTTCTCATCGCCCGGCTGCTCCAACGCTGCCCTGAGCGCTTCACGGATTGCGGCTTCGGTGTCTTCCTCTTCCTGCTCGCTTTCCGGCGGCGGCGGCGTTGCGATCTCCCGCCAGGGGCGGCTGATCTGACGCGCCCAACTCAGCCGGGCTTCCTCCGCGGTCGCCTCGCCGTCGGCCTCGTGATCTTCTTGTTGCGGGGCGGCGGCATCGAAGCGCCCGTCATGCGCGGATTTCTCGCCGGCCTCGCTGCTCTCGGCGAATGCCGCAGCCTGGTCCGTCCTATCCCGCAATCCGCGCCAGATCTCCTCGCCGCCGGATGCGATGGCGGCAGGCGATTGATCGTCACCCAGAGCCTGCCGGCTCGGCGTCGAGATCGCGGCGGAGAAAGGATCGCGCGCGGCCTGCCACGCATCCCGCCCACCGGCTTCGTCCGCCGCATCCTCCTCGCCGCCTTGCGAAAAAGCGCGGCTCGTTTCAGAGGCGGATTCACGCGGCTGTTGCCAATCAACGCCTTCCGCTGGTGCGGCGGCAACCGGATTGTGCTCGGCTGCGTCTGGCTCTATGGTCTCCTCGACGAAGCCCTCTGGAACGAGCCGCCATTGATTTCCGCAGCGAGCGCATTTCACAGACCGGCCCCCTTCCGGTATGGCCTTATTCATTTTATATCGGGTCGCGCAGGCCGGGCACTCAATGATGGTAGACAAGGGATTTTTCCTCTTACCACGGGAGACGGCAATCGGCGGCGCATGTGCTTATGCTCCACCTTTGCCGAATTGCATTGATACAGGAGAGTCGGTTCCGCATAAAGGCCGGCATCTTTGGCTGTTGATCCTCGCCGGTTCGAGTACGTTCGGGAGCTACCGTGATCAGGTTTGAAAATGTTGGACTTCGCTATGGCCTTGGCCAGGAAGTGCTGCGCGATGTGAGTTTTCATCTGCTGCCGGGATCGTTCCACTTCCTGACCGGTTCCTCGGGCGCGGGCAAGACGTCGCTGTTGAAAATGCTCTTCCTTTCGCTGAAGCCGAGCCGGGGCCTCTCCTATATGTTCGGCAAGAACGTCACCCGTTCGACGCCGGAACAGCGCGCCGAATTGCGCCGCCGCATCGGCATCGTGTTTCAGGATTTCCGCCTGCTCGACCATATGACGACGTGGGAAAACGTCGCGCTGCCCTTGCGGGTTCACGGCAAACGCCAGTCCGAATATGCCGAGGACGTGACGGAGCTGCTGAAATGGGTGGGTCTGGGCGAGCGGATGCATTCCTACCCGCCGGTGCTTTCGGGCGGTGAGAAACAGCGCGCCGCCATCGCCCGCGCGGTGATCGGCAAGCCGGAGCTCTTGCTCGCCGACGAGCCGACAGGTAACGTCGACCCGCAAATGGGGCGCCGGCTGCTGCGCCTGTTCATCGAATTGAACCGGCTTGGGACCTCCGTCATCATTGCCACGCACGACTATCAGCTTATGACCCAGTTCGCCGCGCCGCGCCTGATGCTGGAGCACGGCAAGCTGACGATCCAAGGCTGAGAATCATGAATAACCAGGCCCTCGACCGGCGCCTTCCCGCCATCATGCAGCCCGAGCCGCCAAAGCGGCGTTTTTCCCCCGGCAAGGCGCCGATTGTGCCGCCTGGTTCGGTCACCGGGCGGTCGCTGGTGCTGGTGATCGCGATTATGGGCTTTCTGGCCTGCCTCACCGCCGGCGCAGTATACATGATCAATCAATCGGCCGCCGACTGGCTGCGCGATGTCAGCAGTGAAATTACCGTACAGGTTAAGCCGGAGGGAGATCAGGACGAGGTCGAAAAGCGCTCGCAGGAAATCGTCAAATTCCTGACCGGTCAGATCGGCGTGAGCAATGTCACGCTTTTGTCCCTCGACGAGTCGGCCGAGCTGGTCGAGCCATGGCTCGGTCAGGTCTCGGCGGTGAAGGAATTGCCCTTGCCGCGCCTGATCGCCGTGCGCATCGACCGCGACAATGCGCCGGACCTGCCGACGCTTAAGGCCGCGCTCACAAGCAAGTTCCCCCTGGCCACGCTCGACGATCACCGCGGCTGGCAGCAGCAGATTCGCCGGGTGACGGGATCGCTGGCGCTGGGAGGCATCGCCGTCATCGTGCTGATGGCAGCCGCGACCATCGCCATCATCGTTTCGGCCGCACGCAGCGCCATTGCCTCCAACCGCGAAATCGTCGAGGTGCTCAATTTTGTTGGCGCCGAGGAGAAATTCATCGCGCGCCAGTTCGAGCTGCACTTCCTCATGCTCGGGATCAGAGCCGGAATCGTTGGCGCCGTTGCCGCGGCAATCGTGTTCCTCTCCCTGCCGGTCGTCAGCGAATTTCTAAGCGGCGCGGCGACTAATGCCGACATCCGACGGCTGGTCGGCACCGGGCGTCTCGATATGCTTGGCTATGCCAGCCTTCTCATCGTGGTCGTCGCGATTGCTATGATCTGTTTGCTGACGTCGCGATTTGGCGTCCGTCGCATTTTGAACGCCCAGAACCAGTAAACCATGCTGTCAGAGTTACGGTTGGGATCGCGTCTTTATGCAGCATACGGCATTTTCAAAAGGCGAAAAAACCTACATTGTCGCGGGCATGGATGATGCGCGAGAAATTCCGGTTCGCGTAAAGGGGCAGAACCGTTTCCTCACAGGGCTGAAGATGGCATTGAGCGCCGCTGCGGCGCTCGCGGCGCTGGCTATTGCCGGTTTTCTGCTATTTTCAAGTCTCGTCCGTGACGAGCCGGCCGCAAACATTCGCTCGGCCGACGCGATTGTCGTGCTTACCGGCGGCGAGGCGCGCATTCCGGAGGCCGTCAAGCTGCTGGCGCGGGGCAAGGGTCGCCGTCTGCTCATCTCCGGCGTCAATCCGGCGACGACGCGGAAGGAATTGACCAGTTTGATGCCCGACAGCCGGACATGGTTCCGTTGCTGCATCGATGTCGATCACGCCGCGCAAGACACAGTCGGCAATGCCGACGAGA
The DNA here is from genome assembly GCA_031399085.1 of Rhodomicrobium sp. Taxonomy (GTDB): domain Bacteria; phylum Pseudomonadota; class Alphaproteobacteria; order Rhizobiales; family Rhodomicrobiaceae; genus R-RK-3. Next base: position 88,962 of record JANNOQ010000095.1, on the reverse strand, counting down.
CGCGGGCTTGGGTGAAGAAGCGCGGCTTCAAATCGCTGATCGTGGTTACGGCGAGCTACCACATGCCGCGCGCGCTTGCCGAATTTCGCCGCACCTTGCCCAATGTCGAGCTGGTTGCCTATCCGGTGCAGCCGCGGAATCTGCATACCGATGCCTGGTGGGCCTATCCCGGCACCTTGCAGCTCATGGCGATGGAATATGTGAAGTTCGTGCCCGCCTTTGGCCGTTGCCTGACGGCCGAGCTCGGCCTGAACCGCGGGCTTTATGGCGGCGCGCGGCGCTGTCTCAACGCCGGCGGCGCGGGCTGAGCGATGCTACGCTCGCTGCTCTTTTATGCCGTGTTCTACGTCAACACGGCGCTGTTTCTGGTGTTCGGCTCCCCGCTCTTGCTCGGGCCGCGAAGCTGGGCGATGGCCGGGCTGAAAGCGCACGCGATCGCCTCGATCTGGTGGATGCGGCTGATCGTCGGCACCAAGCTTGAGGTGCGCGGGCGCGAAAATCTTCCGCAAGGGCCAGCGATCATCGCTGCCAAACATCAATCGGCCTGGGACACGTTCGGCCTCATCCCGCTGACCCGCGATCCGGCGATGATTATGAAACAGGAGCTGCTTGATCTGCCCCTCTACGGCTGGTTCTCACGCAAATTCGAGATGATTCCGGTTCGGCGCGAAATCGGCCCGGCCGCTCTTCGTCAGATGACGCGCGAGGCCGCCAAACGCGCGGCGCAAGGGCGTGACATCGTCATCTTTCCCGAGGGCACGCGGCGGCCGCCCGGCGCGGCTCCCGCCTACAAGCCCGGCATTATTTTGCTGTATGAGGAACTCGGGATCCCTTGCGTGCCAGTGGCGCTGAATTCGGGCGTGTTTTGGCCGCGCGCCAGCATCATGCGGCGTCCGGGCACTCTGATCGTCGAATTTCTGCCCGCCATTCCGCCCGGCCTACCGCGCCGCGAATTCAAGGCGCTGCTCGAGGAACGGATCGAAGCGGCGACCGCGCGCTTGCTTGCGCCTGACGCCGGGGAAGCCGCCGGCACTGCGAATGCGGCGCCTGCGGAGCTGTGATCTGGCTGGCATTCAGCCCTCGTGATCCCCATATTTAGTGGTGGATAAGGTGCGAGACGCGCCCTCTTGACAATCAAGTACAAAACAAGAACATTAGCCCGGTCCAGACTTACCGCCTGACTTTCGTTCTTGGTTTTCATGTTGGAAACACGATGGCGCTCGATATACTCCCTCGAATTTCCCAGCAGATCTGGGAGCAGAAATACCGCTTCTCGCCAGAGCATGGCAGGGCTGAAGCCTCGATCGAAGAAAGCTGGCGCCGCGTGGCCGGCGCGATTGCGGCAGCGGAATCCGAGCCCTTGCGCACCGAGTGGGAGAGGCGCTTTTACGACGCCATGTCCGGCTTCGAATTTCTGCCCGCCGGGCGGATTTTATCCGGCGCGGGCACCGGCCGCAGCGTGACGCTGTTCAACTGCTTCGTCATGGGCCGCATCGAGGACGACATGGCCTCGATCTTCGAGAATGTTAAGGAAGCCGCCCTCACCATGCAGCAGGGCGGCGGCATCGGCCATGATTTCTCCACGCTGCGCCCGAAAGGCGCGCCGGTGAAGGGCGTCGGCGCGGACGCATCCGGGCCGGTCAGTTTCATGGATGTGTGGGACGCGATGTGCCGCACGATCATGTCCGCCGGCTCCCGGCGGGGCGCGATGATGGCGACGCTCGCCTGCGATCACCCCGACATCGAAGCCTTCATCGAGGCGAAGGCCGATCCCGCAAGGCTGCGCAATTTCAACCTTTCGGTGCTGGTGAGCGACGCCTTCATGGACGCCGTGCAAAATGACGCCGCTTGGGACCTTACCTTCGAGGGAAAGGTGCATAAGACGCTGCCCGCGCGCCGGCTTTGGGACATGATCATGCGTTCGGCTTACGACTATGCCGAGCCGGGCGTGATCTTCATCGACCGCGTGAACCGCGAGAACAATCTGAATTATTGCGAGACGATCCACGCCACCAATCCGTGCGGCGAGCAGCCTCTGCCGCCCTATGGCGCGTGTCTGCTCGGCTCGATCAACCTGGCGCGGCTGGTGCGCGAGCCTTTCACCGAAGCAGCGTCGCTCGATGAGACGCGGCTTGTTGAGCTCGTGGCGGTCGCTGTCCGCTTTCTCGACAATGTTATTGACGTTTCGAACTTTCCGTTAGAGGCGCAACGGCGGGAGGCGCTGGCCAAGCGGCGCATTGGCCTCGGCATAACGGGGCTCGCCGACGCGCTGATCTTTTGCCGGATGCATTACGGGTCGGTGAAAGCCGCTGAGCTCGCCGGACGCTGGATGGCGCTGATCGAGAAAGCTGCCTATGAGGCTAGCGCCTTGCTAGCGGCCGAGAAAGGCGCGTTTCCGCTTTATGACGCAGCCAGCTTTGTCGAAAGCGCCGCATTCAAGCGTCTCGACCCGGCGACGGCTGGCCTGATCCGCCAGCATGGGGTGCGCAACGGTTTGCTGACCTCGATCGCGCCGACAGGAACGATTTCGCTTCTCGCGGGCAATGTTTCCAGCGGCATCGAGCCGGTTTTCGACTTCACCTATCAACGCCGCATCCTCGAAGCCAACGGCTCCTCGCGGGAAGAAACGGTCGAGGATTACGCGCACGCGCAGTTCCGGCGCATGTTCGGCAAGACGGCCAGCCTGCCGGATTATTTCGTCTCGACGGGGTCGTTGACGCCCGCCCAGCATCTTCGAATGCAGGCCGCCTTACAGCGCCATGTCGATTCTTCGATATCCAAGACCGTCAATTGTCCCGCAGATTTGGGCTTTGCGGCCTTCAAGGAGCTTTACCGCGACGCCTATGCATTGGGCTTGAAGGGCTGCACCGCCTATCGGCCGAATGCGATCACGGGCAGCGTTCTGGCAAAGGCGTCGCCGGACGTAGAGAATCCCGAAGCAAAGACAGCCGAGCCGGTCCCGGCGGTTCCCATGCTTGCGCGGGCCGGCGGCGGTGGAAGCGCCGAGGTGGTCTACATGGCCAAGCCGCTCGAACGCGATCCGGTCCTGTCCGGCAACACCTACAAGCTGAAATGGGCCGATTCCGATCACGCGATCTACGTCACGATCAACGATCTCTTGCAGGACGGGCGCAGGCGGCCGTTCGAGATTTTCATCAACTCGAAGAATTTGGAGCATTACGCCTGGACGGTCGCCTTGACGCGCATGATCAGCGCGGTGTTCCGGCGCGGCGGCGATGTGTCCTTCGTGGTCGAGGAGCTGAAAGCGGTGTTCGACCCGCGCGGCGGGCAGTGGATGGGCGGGCGCTATGTGCCGAGCCTGCTGGCGGCGATCGGCGATATCATTGAGCAGCACATGGTAAGCACCGGCTTTTTGCTAAAGGACGGCGCGGGAGACGAGATGCTGCAATCTCGAAAGGCGACAGCGGGCCTGAACACCGCCCGGCACTGCCCGCGTTGCGGGTCGGGCGCGCTCCACTATAGCGAAGGGTGTCTGCAATGCCGCGATTGCGGCTACTCGAAATGCAGTTGATAGGGCGCACTCCTGCCATCGAGCCGTGCATCCTTGCGGATCGGCACACGGCGGTTAAGCCGACTGTCCGCCGGCAAAAACCTTGGTGAAAATAAGCTAATGTTTGGAGGGAGAGCCGGCTTTGGCGACGCGAAGCCAATCCAATTCGGCTTGCTCCGCGGTTGTGTGTCTGCTTCTGCGCCTCGACGAACCGCTCTGCCTTAAAGGCGTTTCGAGGCTTACCTGAAGAGCGAGCCGGCGCGTATTTTCCAGTGTCAGTGCCGCCAGTTTGACGTGCTCTGCGCTCGCCCGCAGCGCCGGATCGAGAGACATCTGCATGTAAACTTCCCAAAGGTGCTTAATAAGCTCGGGAACGTTTTTCGTCGTAAGATCATCCTGGCTATCAAAAGGTTTCATCAGTATACACCTTACTTCTGTAAGAACCCCAGCCAAGCGGCTCGCGAGCCGCCGATCGTGCGATAATCCTCTAAAGCTTCGGCCTCCTTTCAAATGTAAGGCGACATGCCGGCATCGCCTTGAAATTCGCGCTGGCTCCAAGCCACAACATATTTCGACTAAGAAAACGCCCGATCGAGCCTTGAAAGATCAAGGTTGGTCAAGCGCACCTCTTGCCGTCGTGGTTTGCAGATTTCGTGATTGCCGGCAGACATGATTTCTCTGCTGAGCCAATTTAGAGACTTGGAAAATCACTGTATTTTGAAAGGCTAACATGCTCGTAATGCGATTACAAATGAATCATAGGTCGTGCAGCTGAGAGCAATGACAGGTGCAATTATTCCCTGAGCGGTAACCTGACTGACCCAAAAAAAGCCTTCTGGTGGATAGAGCAGCGTCCAATTTTGGCCATTCTGTCACAGCGCTGCCCGCCCGAAAACCATGATTTTCAGCAGTGGCAAAAACCGATGGCTCCTGCCGACAGCCTGTAAATCTTATCGACGAAGGTCAGCTTGCCGGATGCACCTGCGGCGGACATAATGTGCGCAATCAATGGTTGGGGAGGCTAAAATGACGGACGCCAAGGTCTATTCCGTGCCCGACGAATGGCAAAAGACCGCCTATCTCGACAGCACCAAATATTATGAAATGTATGAGCTTAGCACCGCCAATCCCGACATGTTCTGGGCTGGGCAAGGCATGCGCATCGACTGGATCAAGCCGTTCACCAAAGTCAAAAACACCAGCTTCGCGCCGGACAACGTTTCGATCAAATGGTTCGAGGACGGCACGCTGAATGTCTGCGCCAATTGCGTCGACCGGCATCTTGCCACGCGCGGCAATGAGGTCGCGATCGTCTGGGAAGGCGACGAGCCGGACATGGACCTCAAGGTTACCTACCGGCAGCTTTACGATCACGTTTGCCGGTTTGCGAATGTGCTGAAGAAGCTGGGGGCAAAAAAGGGCGACCGGATCACGATCTACATGCCGATGATCCCCGAGGCCGTTTACGCCATGCTGGCCTGCGCGCGGATCGGCGCCATACATTCGGTGGTGTTCGGCGGCTTTTCGCCGGACAGCCTCGCCAATCGGATTTTGGACTGCGAGTCCAATATTGTTGTGACCTCGGACGAGGGCGTGCGCGGCGGCCGGAAAATTCCGCTAAAGGGGAACACCGATACGGCAGTTGAAAAATGCCCATCCGTCGAAAAGGTGCTGGTGATCAAACGCACCAATGCGCCGGTCGATTGGCAAGACGGTCGCGACCACTGGTATCACGAGGAGGCAGCAAGCGTTTCCGCTGAATGCCCCGTCGAGGAGATGAACGCGGAAGACCCGCTCTTTATTCTCTATACGTCAGGCTCAACGGGCCAGCCCAAGGGTGTGCTCCACACCACTGGCGGCTATCTCGTTTACGCAGCTATGACCCATCACTACGTATTCGACTATAAGCATGGCGATATTTATTGGTGCACGGCCGACGTCGGCTGGGTCACGGGCCACAGCTATATCGTCTATGGGCCGCTGGCCAATGGCGCCACCACGCTCGTCTTTGAGGGCGTGCCGAACTATCCCTCGCCCTCCCGCTTCTGGGATGTCATCGACAAGCACCAGGTCAACATTTTCTACACCGCGCCGACGGCGCTTCGCGCGCTGATGGGCGCGGGCGACAGCCATGTCGTCAAGACCAGCCGGAAGTCGCTCAAGCTGCTCGGCTCGGTCGGCGAGCCGATCAACCCGGAAGCCTGGGAGTGGTACTACAATGTGGTCGGCGACAAGCGCTGCCCGATTGTCGACACCTGGTGGCAGACCGAGACCGGAGGCATACTCATCACCCCGCTGCCCGGGGCGATCCCACTCAAAGCCGGGTCCGCGACAAAGCCGTTTTTCGGCATTAAGCCCGCGCTTGTCGACACCGAAGGCCGGATCATCGAGGGAGCGGGGTCCGGCAATCTCGTCATCACCGATAGCTGGCCGGGCCAGATGCGCACCGTGTTCCGCGATCATGAGCGCTTCGTGCAGACTTATTTCTCCGCCTATAAAAATATGTATTTCACCGGCGACGGCTGCCGGCGGGACGCGGACGGCTATTACTGGATCACCGGCCGGGTCGATGATGTCATCAATGTCTCCGGCCACCGCATGGGCACGGCGGAGGTCGAATCCGCGCTCGTCGCCCACCCGAAGGTGGCGGAAGCGGCTTGCGTCGGCTATCCGCACAACATCAAGGGCCAGGGCATCTATGTCTATGTGACGCTGATGGCGGGCGAGGAGCCGACCGAGGAATTGCGCCGCGAATTGCGCGACTGGGTGCGCCGCGAAATTGGCCCGATTGCCGCGCCGGACCTGATCCAATTCGCTCCTGGCCTGCCCAAGACGCGCTCCGGCAAGATCATGCGCCGCATTCTGCGTAAGATTGCCGAGGACGATTTCAGCAATTTGGGCGACACCTCGACGCTCGCAGAGCCAGCGGTGGTGAGCGACCTGATCGACAACCGGATGAACCGGTCCTGATGGATAGAGGCCGACCTGCGAACTGCCCCGCCGGCAGCTCGCAGGTCCTCTCCGTGCATTGATCGCCTCAATGCGGGTCACCCCAGTCGTTCATTGTGAGCTTGGGAGCAGCTCACGGCGATAACGGTCGGTGACAATCCGCTCTCGCGAGGGCGGGTTGACGAGAAGAGGGGTGCCTCGGGGTTGACGCTACTGCGCCATCGTGGGGAGACAGGGGCAGGCAATCCGCCTTCTTCGTCCATGAACCTTCCGGGTCTGACGTGCATATTTCTGCATCCTCAATTTTAGGTTGTCAAAAGCTAACGAATCGTTTTCCCCGATTCTCACAGGCGGTTTTTTGCTTCGCGCCTTCAGCCATTCGGCGATCATTCATCAACGGCAGATAAAGCTTTCCAGCTTATGGACTTCACGCCGCGATGGCGTATTCTGCCCGCCTGAATGGACTTCGGCCTTTTCGGTTTCACGGATTTTGTTCGACCCATCGCTGGAATCAGGGTTCCCCATGTTGTTTCCGTTGCGTCTGCTGTTTTCGCTAGCTGTTCTCACATTCACGGCCGCCGCCACCCTCCCGGCCTCGTCCCAGACGCCAAACCAGCCGTTTTTTCACGAGGATACGGATCGCTCCGCGCGCGAATTCGAAGCCTATCTGAAAGCCCAATGGCCCACCGAAGGCAACACCGCCAAAGGCTGGAGAAGCCGCGGCCAGGCGGCGATGAAGGCCAGCGATGCGCGCCGCGCCACGGGCTTTTTTGCCTCCTCGGTGGTGCTGGACGGAAGCTTGGCGGAGACCTGGCTTGATCTCTCGCGCGCTTATCTCGCCATTCAAACCGAAGATTATAATGAAAAGAACAATTTCTGGCGCAATGCCAGCTCCACCGCGTTCATCGCCTATCAACGGGCGAAATCGGCAAGCCTGAAGGCGGCCGCGCTCGCCGCGCTTGCCGAGAGCTATTCTGCCCGCTCGCTCTGGCGGATCGCGATCGACGCCTATAAGCAAAGTCTTGCGCTTCAAGACGACACCGATGTCCGGGCGGCGTTCGACCAGGCGGTCGCGGAACATGGCTTCCGTATGCTCGACTACACGGTCGATTCCGACGCCGCATCCCCCCGCCTTTGCGTGCAGTTTTCCGAAACGCTGGCCCAAAGCCGCGTCGATTTTTCAAAATTCGTCTCCGTCAATGGCGAGGACCCGGCAGGCGTGCGGGTCCAGAACAATCAGCTCTGCATCGAGGAGCTGCTGCACGGCCGCCGTTATGAAATCAAGGTCCGTGACGGGCTGCCGTCGGCGGTCGACGAGAATTTGGCTAAGGCCCTCGATCTGACGGTCTATGTGCGCGACCGCAAGCCGGCCGTGCGCTTCGCCAATCAGAATTACGTGCTACCTCGCTCGGGCCAGCAGGGTATTCCGGTCGTCGCGATCAACACCAAGTCGATCAAGGTCAGCATCTATCATGTCGGCGACCGGCGTCTCGCCAATGAAGTGCTCGACGGCTCGTTCGGGCAGCAGCTCGACAGCTATCAGGCCGAGGAAATCAAGAACAGCAAGGGCCGTTTGCTCTGGACCGGCGACATGCCTGTCGCGACGACGCTGAACCAAGAGGCGACGATCGCTTTCCCGATCGACGAGCTTTTGCCGAACCTTCAGCCCGGCCTCTATGTGATGACCGGCCAGCCGGACGATGGCCGCGCCGCGAGCGCTGAAAGCGCCGAGAGCAGCGGGGAATACGGCTATCGCGCGACCCAGTGGTTCGTCGTCTCCGATCTCGGCCTGACCGCGATGAGCGGCGCTGACGGCGTGCATGGCTTCATCCGCTCGCTTGCCGATGCCAAGGCCAAAACCGGCATTGAGGTGCGGCTGCTGGCGCGCAACAACGAGGTGCTGGCGACGAGCAAGACCGACGAGAATGGCTATGTGCGCTTCGAGGCCGGTCTGACGCGCGGCACGGGCGGCCTTGCACCGGCGCTGCTGGTCGCGCGCGAAGCGTCCGGCGATTACGGCTTTCTCGATCTCACCAAGGCGGCCTTCGACCTGTCCGACCGGGGCGTTGGCGGACGGCAGACGCCGGGTCCGCTCGATGCGATGCTGTTTGCCGAGCGCGGGGTTTACCGCCCTGGCGAGAACGTTTACGTGACCGGGCTGCTCCGCGACGGGATCGGCAAGGCCGCGCCTGGCGTGCCGCTGACGCTCAAGATTTTCCGCCCCGACAATGTCGAATTCGGCCGCGAGCTTTCGGCGGATGCGGGCGACGGCGGGCGCAGTTACACGCTGGCCATTCCGTCGACGGCGATGACCGGAACCTGGCGGATCAGCGCGCATGTCGATCCCAAGGGCGCATCGATTGGCGATCTCGCTTTTCTCGTCGAGGACTACACCCCCGAACGGCTCGAAATGTCGCTAACGCCGGACAAAGAGGTCATTTCGGCGGAGAGCGGGGTCACTGTGACGGTGGCCGGGCGCTATCTCTATGGCGCGCCTGCTGCAAATCTTGCGCTTGAAGCCGAGGTCAATGTCTCGCCGCGCGGCGAAGGACCGGAAGGCTATAAGGATTATGCGTTCGGCCTTGAAGACGAGACCTTCGCCCCCTTGCGCAATCCGCTGGAGAATTTGCCGATCACCGATGCCGCCGGCGCAGCTCAGATCGTGGCGAAGCTGCCCGCGCTGCCCCAGACCAGCAAGCTTTTGCAGGCGGAATTGGTTGTCCGGATGCGCGAGCCGTCTGGCCGCGTTCTGACCGAAGCGACAATGCTCGATGTCCGCCCCGCCAAGCCGTTCATTGGCATCAAGCCTGCATTCAAGGGCGGCCATACGGGCGACGCCGGCGCGGCTGCGTTTAATGTCGTCGTGCTCGACCGGGATGGCAAGCCCGCCGCGATGAAGGGGCTGAACTGGGAGCTGTCGCGGTTGGAGACCCGCTTCCAATATTATAATCGCGACGGCCGCTGGGATTTTGAGTCGGTGCAATATGTCCGCAAAGTCGCCAATGGCACGATCGATGTCGAGGCCGGTAAGCCCGCCCGCATCCAGACCGCGCCGGATTATGGCCGCTTCCGTCTGGAGGTGACCGCGCCCGGCACGCAGGCGTCGCCCGCCAGCGTCAGCTTCTCCTCCGGCTGGTATGTCTCGGAGACCGGCGAGACGCCGGACATTCTCGACGTCGCGCTGGACAAGGCGTCCTATAAGCCCGGCGACGAGGTGAAGGTGCAAATCGCGCCGCGCATGGCGGGCGAGGCGATCGTCACCATCGTCAGCGACAAACTTCTGGCGCGCGAGACCGTGGCGGTGCCCGAAAGCGGCGCGTCGGTGTCGTTCAAGGTCGGCGAGGATTGGGGCGCGGGCGCTTATGTGATGGCGGAGCTTTACCGTCCGATGGATGCGCAAGCCAAGCGGATGCCGAGCCGCGCGATTGGCGTGAAATGGGTCGGTTTCGACGCCAGCGACCGCACATTGGGCGTGTCGCTTGGCCTGCCGGAGAAAACGCGGCCCAATCAGCGGCTCACCATTCCACTGACGCTCACCGGCTTTGCCAGCGGCGAGAAAGCGCGTGTGACGGTCGCCGCTGTCGATCTCGGCATCCTGAACCTCACCGACTACAAAACGCCGGAGCCGGACACGCATTATTTCGGCCAGCGCCGCCTTGGAACCGAAATCCGCGACCTTTACGGCAAGCTGATCGACGGGATGCAAGGCGTCCGCGGCACGATCCGCTCCGGCGGCGACGGCGGCCCCTCGGGCATGAGCGTGCAGGGACGCCCGCTGAATGCCGAGCCGACCGCCTTCTATTCCGGCATCGTCGAGGTCGGCGAGAACGGCAAAGCGGAGGCCTCCTTCGACATTCCCGCCTTCGACGGCACGTTGCGGGTCATGGCGGCCGCCTGGAGCGGGGGAAAGCTCGGCCACGCCATGAAGGACATCATCGTCCGCGATCCCGTTGTGGTGCAAGGCACGCCGCCGAAATTCCTCATCATCGGCGACAAATCCGAATTGCATCTGAGCATCCAGAATGTCGAAGGCGCGGACGGGGATTTCGAGCTTGCCGCGGTGGCGGATGGCGGCGCGGCGCTGCCGGACGCGGCCGCGACCCAGCGCTTCGCAATGAAGAAGGGCGAGCGCAAAAGCTTCAATCTGCCCGTCACCGGCGAAAGCCTCGGCAATGCCACGGTGTCGGTCACGCTGACCGGACCGGGCGGGGTCAGCATCGAGCGCGATTATGGTTTCCCGGTCGAACCCGCCGCGCCGAATGTCACCCGGCGAACATTGGAAGCGCTGGCGGCCAATAGCGGCTCCTTGCGGATTTCAGCCGACCTGATCGCTGACCTCATCCCGGACACGGCGCGGGTCACGGTGAACGCAGGGCCGGAAGCGGCGCTCGACGTGCCGGGGCTGCTGCTCTCGCTCGACCGTTACCCTCTCGGCTGCGCCGAGCAGACCGTGAGCCGCGCCTTGCCGCTGCTCTATCTCAACGAAGTGGCGGACGCGATCGGCCTTTCGGGCGAAAGCGGCGCGAGAGAGCGCATTCAGGGCGCCATCGACCGCCTCGCGCTGCTGCAGGATTCCAGCGGCTCGTTCGGCCTCTGGTCGCCGGGCAGCTACGATCTCTGGCTGACGGCCTATGTCACCGACTTCCTCACCCGCGCCCAGGAAAAGGGCTACAAGCTCCGCTCGACCGTCGTCGAAAGCGCGCTGGACCGGTTGAAGAACTCCGTTAACGCCGCGACCGAGTTTCAGAAGGGCGGCACCGAATTGGCCTATGCGCTCTATGTCCTTGCGCGCTCGGGCCGGGCCGTGGTCGGCGATCTGCGCTATTATGCGGACGAAAAGCTCGCCAATTTCGCCACGCCGCTCGCGCAAGCCCAACTCGGGGCGGCGCTGGCCATGTATGGCGACAAGGAACGGGCGGAGCGCGCCTTCAACCTGGCTTTGACCAATATGAAGACGGAGCCCAGCCCCGCCGCCACCGCGCAGCGTGTCGATTACGGCACCGGCCTTCGCGACAGCGCGGCGACGCTCACCCTTATCGCCGAAACGAAAATGCTGCCGCAAAGCGTCCCCGGCGTGCTCAAGGACGTCTCCCGCCGCCGGGCCGCGAAATCCGCGACCAGCACCCAGGAAAATGCCTGGCTCCTGCTCGCGGCCAAGTCGCTGATCGAGCAAAGCCGGGGCACGGTGCTCGATGTCGATGGCAAGTCGGAAAATGGCCCCATCCAGCGCGTCCTGGGCGCCGCCGACCTCACCCGCGCGCCGCTCGTCATCAAGAACACCACCGCGCAGCCGGTCAGTGTTTCGGTGATCGTGAACGGCGCGTCGGCAACGCCGGAGCCGGCGGCCGCGTCGGGCTTTACGATCGAGCGCCGGGTCTATTCGCCGGACGGCAAGGAGGCGGCGTTCGACCGCGTCAAGCAGAACGATCGCTTCGTCGTCGTGCTGAAAGTCAGCGAGACGGAAGCCAAGCTCGGCCACATCGTCATCGAGGACCGGCTCCCGGCGGGCTTCGAGATCGAAAATCCCAAGCTTGTCAAAGGCGCGGACCTGAAAGCCTTCGCCTGGCTGGATGCGGGCGCGAACCCCGCGCACACGGCCTTCCGCGACGACCGTTTCACGGCGGCATTCTCGCAGACCGATACCAACCGGCAGGCCGCGAACTACGCGCTCGCCTATGTCATGCGCGCGGTCGCTCCGGGAAGTTACACCCATCCGGGCGCCTATGTGGAGGATATGTACCGCCCTGAACGCTTCGCGCGCACCGCGCCGGGCAAGGTCGAGATCTTGCGCTGAAGCGGCGCCCGGAGGTGAGCGATGGGTGGTAAGCCCGGCATCGCGCGACGGATGAAGGCGTTGGTGGGCCGGCGCGTCTCATCGCGAGCGCGCGTGACCGTAGCTGTGCTGTTGAGCCTCGGCGCGCTCATTCCGGCGGCCTATTTCGGCGCGATGGCCTGGCTTGGACCGCCGCCCCTCGCCGCGACGCAAATCAGCTCCAAGCTTGTGCTCGACCGGAATGGGCGGTTGCTGCGCCCCTTCACCACGCCCGATGGCCTGTGGCGGCTTCCCGTCTCCGTCGATGAGGTCGATCCGCGCTATTTCCAGCTTCTGCTTGCCTACGAGGACCGCCGCTTCCACGAGCATGGCGGCGTCGACAGCCGCGCCATTGCCCGCGCGCTCTGGCAGTTCATCCGCTCGGGCCGCCCGGTCTCCGGCGCGTCCACATTGACCATGCAGACGGCGCGGCTGCTCGACGACCGGCCGACGCGGTCCTATTTCGCCAAAATCGGACAGGTGTTCCGCGCCTGGCAGCTTGAGGGGATCCTGACCAAGCGCCAGGTGCTTGAGCTGTACATGCGGCTGGCGCCCTTCGGCGGCAATATCGAGGGCGTGCGCGCCGCCTCGCTCGCCTATTTCGGCAAGGAGCCGCGGCGTCTGACCGTCGCCGAAGCCGCGCTGCTCGTCGCCCTGCCGCAATCCCCCGAACAGCGCCGCCCCGACCGCGACGCAACCGCCGCGCGCCATGCCCGCGACCGCGTCATCGACCGCGCCGCCGCCGCGGGGGTCATCAGCCGCGCCGAGGCGGATTTCGCCAAGCAGCAGACCGTCCGCGCCGAGCGCTATAATTTTCCCTCGCTCGCCGCTCACCTGTCCGAGCGCCTCGCGGCGACGTCCGAGGACACCGTCATCGGGCTGACCATCGAGGCCCGTCTCCAAGAGGGCGCCGAGGCGGTCGCCGCGCGCCACGCCGCAAGCGCCGGTCCGAAACTGTCGGCCGCCGCGATCGTGATCGACCATCGAACCGGCGAGGTGCTCGCGCATATCGGCTCAGCCGGCTATTTCGATCAGGACCGCAATGGACCGATCGACATGACCCAGGCGGTGCGCTCCCCAGGGTCGGCATTGAAGCCCGTCATCTACGGTCTGGCCTTCGAGGCGGGGCAGGCCCATCCCGAAACGCTGATCCAAGATCGCCCCGCCCGCTTCGGCGGCTACGCGCCGGAGAATTTCGACAATAGCTATCATGGCGCGGTGACGGTGCGGCAGGCGCTTCAGCTTTCGCTCAACATTCCCGCCGTGAAAATGCTGGCGGCGATCGGCCCGGCGCGGCTCTCCGCCCGCATCAGGCAAGCCGGATTCGAGATGGATGTGCCGCGCAATCTCGCGGTGGCGCTTGGCGGCGTCGGGCTCAGGCTGGAAGAGCTGGCCGGTCTGTACACCGCAATCGCCCGTGGCGGCGAACCGCTGGCCCTCACCTACCGGCAAAGCGGCGAGGCGCTCCGTCACGCTACCGCCGAGCCTCTGTTAAGCCCCGAGGCCGCTTGGTACGTCGCCGATATTCTGCGCGGCGCGCCGCCGCCGTCGCACGCCAAGGGCGGCGGCATCGCCTTCAAGACCGGCACATCCTATGGTTTCCGCGATGCCTGGGCCGCCGGGTTCGATGGCCAGCATGTGGTCGCGGTCTGGATCGGCCGGCCGGACGGCACGCCGACGCCGGGGCTTACCGGCCTGACCAAAGCCGCGCCTTTTCTGTTCGACATTTTCGCGCAAATCGGCTCCGACCGCGTGCCGCTTCCACCGCCGCCCAACGGCGTCATGTCCGCGTCCACGACGACGCTGCCGCCGCCGCTGGTGAAATTCCGCGAGCCGGCCAGCGCCTCGGCCACCGAAATCGCCAGCGCCGATCCGCCGGTGCACATCGCCTTCCCGCCCGACCGCGCCGAGCTTGAGGTCGAAAAGGAGAAGGACGGCACGCGCCTGCCACTCGCCTTCAAGGCGGAAGGCGGGGTCTTGCCGCTGACCTGGCTCATCAACGGCGCGCCGATCGCGACCGCGCCGCATCGCCGCGAAACGTTCTGGACGCCGAGCGGCGAGGGCTTCGTGCAACTGTCGGTGATCGACGCGGAGGGCAGGGTCGACCGCGTGACGGTAAGGTTGCGCTGACCGGGGCGGCTACGGGTTCGGCTTCCTATAAGCGCGGGCCGATTTTTCATTGAAATTCCCAGGCGCGGGCGTTGTGATGATCCTATCAGTTTAAGGAGTCCTCCAATGAACGCGCCACTGTCTATAGCCCGAAAAAACCGCACGCTGATCGTCGCCATCGACCGGCCCGAGCGGCGCAACGCCGTCGATCTGGCGACGGCGCGAGCGCTGTATGACGCCTTCCGCGATTTTGACGCCGACGCCGAGGCGGACGTCGCCATCCTCACCGGCAATGGCGGCGCGTTTTGCGCGGGCGCAGACCTTCGGGCGCTTGCGGAGGGCGAACGCAAGCCCATCGAGCCGGACGGCGATCTTGCACCGATGGGACCGACGCGGCTTGTTCTCGGGAAGCCGGTGATTGCCGCAATCGAGGGGCCAGCGGTTGCCGGCGGCATGGAGCTTGCGCTGTGGTGCGATCTTCGCGTCGCGGCGCGCTCGGCCTATCTGGGCATTTTTAACCGCCGCTTCGGCGTCCCGCTCATTGATTTAGGGACGGTGCGGTTGCCGCGCCTTATCGGCCACTCGCGGGCGATGGACTTGGTGCTCACCGGCCGTAAGATTTCGGCCGAAGAGGCTTATGCGATCGGGCTGGTCAATCGGTTGACGGAGAATGGCGTGGCGCTTGAGTCAGCGGTCGCGCTCGCCGGTGAAATCTCCAGCTTCCCGCAAACGGCGATGCGAAACGACCGGATGTCGATGCTCGAACAATGGAGCCTCACCGACCACGAGGCGCAACGGAACGAGGTCGCGCGAGGCCTCGACACCATCGGGACCGGCGAAGCTCATGACGGCGCGGCACGGTTCGCATCGGGCACGGGTCGGCATGGCGCATTCTGATGATTGACCGCCTCTCGCGCCTTCCACCTACAAAAAGCAAAAATCCTTCGTCCGGCGAATAAAGCCTAAGCCTCGCCTGTTATCTGATCATTGAAATCAGATGAGGCGGAAGGATGTCAGATTTTTGGCTGACATCGACTGCCCGGTACGGAGAAGATGTCATGGCGCGCTTTCGGGACTTATTCGAAATTCGGAAAAGCAATATGGATTTTATGGGCGGCGGAAAACCGTCGAGCGATTTCGATGACGTCTATTGCTTCTTTGCCGACCCTCTGCTCGATGCGGATTTCGACCAGATTGGCTTACTCAAAGGGGATGGCGACGAATTCGATATCTCCCGCGACCTGGCAGTGCGGCCGGGCGCCGTCCGCTACTGATTGATACAATAATGTCATAGATGACGATTGCGTCAGAACCGACGCATGTTAGGATAATGATTGGAACATGGCGTTGCCCATCGCTCGCCGTCGTTTCAGTCCCAATCGCAGACATCGGGAAAGCGAGGAGTCGGGTCCTCGCTTTCTTGCTGCGTGGGCGCATGATGCGGGCAGCTAATTCCTATGTCTAAAGCCGGATGACGAGCGGAAAACCAGTTTCCACTTTTCCTCATCAGGCTAATTCGTGAGATTGATCATCCGCTCCACGGCCCTGCGGGCCTGCACGGCTACGATCGGATCGACCGTGACCTCTTCCTCCATCGTCACCAGCGAATTCAGAATCTTCGGCAAGGTAATGCGTTTCATGTGCGGGCAGAAATTGCACGGGCGAATGAATTGCACGCCCGGCGTTTCCGCCTCAACATTGTGACTCATCGAACATTCGGTGACGAGTAGCACCTTGGGCGGCCGGTGATCCTTCACCCAGCCGATCATCCCCTGGGTCGAACCCGTAAAGTCGGCCTCGCCGATGACATCGGGGGCGCATTCGGGATGGGCGATGATCTTCAGGCCCGGATGCGCCTCGCGAAAGCCGCGCAGCTCAGCGCCAGTGAAGCGCTCATGCACTTCGCAATGGCCGTGCCACGCGATGATCTTCACATCGGTTTGCGTCGCCACATATTTCGCCAAATATTCGTCCGGAAGCATGATGACGCTCGGAGCACCCATGCTCTCGACGACCTTCACCGCGTTGGACGAGGTGCAGCATATGTCGCTCTCGGCCTTCACTTCGGCGGAGGTGTTCACATAGGTGACGATGGGCACGCCCGGATAGGCTTGGCGAAGCATCCGCACGTCCGCGCCCGTGATCGAGGCGGCGAGCGAGCAGCCGGCGCGGCTGTCAGGGATCAACACCGTCTTGTTCGGATTGAGAATTTTCGAGGTTTCCGCCATGAAATGCACGCCGCACTGGACGATGACATCGGCGTCGGTCTTGGCGGCCTCCTTGGCGAGTTGGAGCGAGTCGCCAACGAAATCGGCCACGCAGTGGAAGATCTCCGGCGTCATGTAATTATGCGCCAGGATGGTCGCGTTGCGCTCGCGCTTGAGATCGTTGATCGCTTTGACATAGGGCGCGAAAGCCGGCCACTCGACGGACGGTATGACCGAGGCGACGCGTTCGTAAAAATGCGCCGTCTCCCGCGCCACCTCTTTGGTGTACTCCAGTCCCGGTAATGGCAAGGGCCGCGCCGCAGGGCTGACGCGCCGGGCGAGATTCAAGCTGACTGCCGCCATTTTACTCTCCATGCCTCGTTTGATCGGAGGCGAATTATACTCAGATTGAGCATAATAGGGGGCAAAAACACCCACATCCATATACTCAACGTGACCATAAGATAGGGCAAGCGTCCCGGTTTTACCAGAGCCTTGCTACTAAAATTGAGATCCGCCTATTCGTCCGGCTCGTCGCCCGCAGCCAAAGTGTCGACCATTTGCGCCAGGACAGTCAGAAAAAGCGTGCGATGCGCCGCCGGGATGGCCTCGACAATGCGCCGGTCCACCTCCTCGGCATAGGGGCGCATTTTCCTGAGCATCGTGCTGCCCTTACGGGTCAGCCGCACGGCGTAGGCCCTGGCGTCCTCAGCGGTGCGCTGGCGCTGAACTAGGTCCTTGTCGAGCATCCGGCGCACGATGTCGGCAAGCGTCGATCGGTCGATGCCTGTTTTTTCGACAAGCCCGGTCTGACTAATGCCTTCATTTGCCTCGATAGCCGCGAGAATGGCAAATTGACGCGGGGTGAGCGAGTTAGGTGGGGCCAGCCGCGTGAAGAGGTCTCCGGCGCATTGTTCGGCCCTGTGGAAGAGATGGCTGGCGGAGCCGTGAAAGGCCGGCGGGAGCGAAGCGCCCTTCATGCCGGACGATGTCTTTTCACTGACGCCCTTCGTCAGGGCCTTGCTCGCCGGTGTCGTGCTGCGTGAACTCATACAAATAAACGATGTGGCTCTCAGGTTTCGGTAAGCGTGGCCTTCGGGGAAAGCTCCGCGCGCACATGACGCCCCGCATGTGCGAGAACGCACATCGCGCGGCCAAACGGCCACCGCCTTTCGTAGCGGCTACACCTATGATTAATCTGAAAATATAACAGGATTATCGCAAATTAA
This sequence comes from Rhodomicrobium sp., assembly GCA_031399085.1. Taxonomy (GTDB): domain Bacteria; phylum Pseudomonadota; class Alphaproteobacteria; order Rhizobiales; family Rhodomicrobiaceae; genus R-RK-3. The sequence continues at coordinate 71,145 of JANNOQ010000095.1, read as the reverse complement.
CGTGAAGGGGCATCCGCGATAACTTCTGGGATTTGATATTTTTGCAACAGGCCGATTTGCGCCATCATGAACACAAACGTGATGGGCATGATCCCGAAGGTTTTGAAGGCCACCCAGGTGTCGGTAGAGAAGCCCCGCCAGACGATTTCATTGAGCACGGCCAGGAAAACAAAAAACAGCGCCCAGCGGATGGTGAGCTTCCGCCATCCTTCGTCTTGCAGCTTGATGGCCTCTTCAAGCACGATTTTGATCAGTGAACGCCCGAAGAATAAGCCAGCCGTTAACGCCCCGGCAAACAGCAGATTTACGATGGTTGGTTTCATCTTGATGAAAGTATCGTCCTTCAAAATGAGCGTAAGCGCGCCGAACACCATCACCACGCCGCCTGTGACCAACGGCATGACAGGAATTTTCTTCAGAACCAACTTGCTGGCGACGAGGGAAATCACCGTTGCCACCATGAGGGCGGCCGTGGCGGTTTGCAGGTCGGACAGGCTATTGGTGAGAAAGAACACCAAAAGCGGGCCGAATTCGAAAGCGAGTTTTGATATAGGCACTTGGGGCTCCCGCGCAAGCGGTCAGGGGGTGGTGCTTTCCACGGGGCGGGCCTTTAATGGCAACGACTTTGCGTTCATTTTGCCGAAACTGAAGGACGTTTCGACCTCCGCTTCCTCCGGCCGGTATCTTTTCAAAAGAAAGATTTGCGGAACAGCGTAAAGCACTGTCAGCGGCATAAGCCCAAATGCCTTGAATGCGGCCCAGAATTCCCACGAATAATTCCGCCAAATAAACTCGTTCAAGCCGGTGATGAAAAGAAAATAACCGAACCAAAGCCAAGTCAAAACCCTCCAGCCCTGCTCGGTCAAGTGCAAACTCTGCCCAAGCAACACCTTGAATAGCGGTTTGTCGAAGATCAATCCGGTCAGCAAAATCATAGCGAAGAGGAAGCTGACGATTGTCGGCTTCATCTGAATGTACATCGGATCGTCCAAGACCAGCGTAATGCCGCCGGCGACAATGCCGGTCGCCGCCGTAATGATCGCCATCAACGCCAGCTGCCGGAACAAATACCATGCCGCGATGAGCGAAACGACGGTTGCGCCCATCAGAATGGCAGTGCTGATGAAAAAATCATACTTCGTGCTCGCCAAGAAGAACAGCGCGAGCGGCATAAACTCAATGACAAGCTTGATGACAAGCTTCGTGGATGAGGATAGTCCCTTTAACACAGCACGTCCCTTGGTTGCGCGTTACAATCCGGCTATGGCCCGGGCGAAGTCCCGGGCGTCGAATGGCTGAAGATCGTCAATGCCTTCGCCCACGCCAATAGCATGGACGGGGAGTTTAAATTTGTCGGCGATGGCGACGAGAATGCCGCCGCGTGCGGTGCCGTCGAGCTTGGTCATGATCAGCCCGGTGACGCCGGCGATCTTGCCGAAAATCTCCACCTGATTCAAAGCGTTCTGACCGGTTGTCGCATCGAGGGTGAGTAATACCGTGTGCGGGCCGGTCGGGTCGAACTTTTTGATGACGCGGATAATCTTTTCCAATTCCGCCATCAGATTGGCCTTGTTTTGCAAACGGCCGGCGGTGTCGATGATGACGATGTCGCGGTCGTCCTCACGCGCCCTGCGCAGCGCGTCGAATGCCAGCCCGGCGGCGTCGGCCCCGGTCTCCCCGGCGATAACCGGGACGCCGCTGCGCTCGCCCCAAATCTTGAGCTGCTCGACGGCCGCCGCGCGGAACGTGTCGCCTGCTGCAAGCATGACGCGCTTGCCTTCAGCCGTGAAAAGCCGGGCCAGTTTGCCAATCGTCGTGGTTTTGCCCGTCCCATTGACGCCGACGACGAGAATAATGTGAGGGTGATGCGTGCGGTCGATGACGAGCGGCTTGGCCACCGGCCGCAGCGCGGCCTCCACTTCTTCGGCAAGGATCGCGCTGACCGCCTCGGGCGAGATGTCCTTATCGAAGCGGCCTTCGGACAGCCGGCCGCTGATGCGGGTTGCCATGATGACGCCGAGATCCGCCCGGATTAGCAGATCTTCCAGCGCTTCCAGCGTTGCCACGTCAAGCTCGCGCTTGGTGAAAACGCCGGTGATGCCTTGCGTGAGCTGCGAGGACGTCTTTGACAGACCCTGCCGCAATCGCTGGAACCAGCTTGCCGGGACCGGCGCGGCGTTGCTTTCGTGCTGCGGAATATCCCGCGTCTCGACGGGCTTCCCGGGTTCCTCAAGGGCGGTCGAAGTCAACGAGGACTGCGAATCGTCCTTACCGAACAGACGCCCGAACACGCCCTTCTTTTTCACTTCGGTTTCGTTCACGGCGCCATCGTCCCGATCAGACGCCCCGCTTCATGACCCGTCACCGAAGCCGTGATCAGGCGCCCGGAGGCGGCCGGTTCATTCAGCGCGATTTCCGCGAAATGCGGCGTTCGGCCGATATTGCCCTTTTCCATCAGCACCTCGATGCGGCGTCCATGACAGGACTGTAGATAGGCATCGAGAGCGCCCTTCCCAATATGCCGCAGCCGCTCCGCCCGCGCTTTTACCTCGCGGCGGTCGAGTTGCGGCATCCGCGCGGCGGGGGTGCCGGGGCGCGGCGAGAAGGGGAAGACATGCAGAAAGGTCAGGCCGCAATCGCCGACCATTTGCAGGGAGTTGGCGAACATCGCTTCGCTTTCCGTGGGAAAGCCCGCGATGATATCCGCCCCGAAGACGATGTCCGGCCGCAATCGGCGCGCTTCGTCGCAAAAGCTGACCGCGTGGGCGCGCGAGTGGCGGCGCTTCATCCGCTTCAGGATCATGTCGTCGCCCGCCTGCAACGACAGATGCAGATGCGGCATCAGCCGTTCTTCCTCGGCGATTGCCCGCATCAGCGGCTGGTCGGCCTCGATGGTGTCGATGGAGGATAAACGCAGGCGCGGCAGCTCAGGCACAAGCTTTAAAATCTTGCCGGCAAGCAGGCCGAGAGTCATCTCGCCGGGCAGGTCGGAGCCGTAAGCGGTGATATCGACGCCGGTGAGCACCACCTCGCGATAACCGTGCTCCACGAGCGCCCGAACCTGATCGACCACGATTCCTGCGGGCACGGATCGCGAATTGCCGCGTCCAAAGGGGATGATGCAGAAGGTGCAGCGATGATCGCAGCCGTTCTGAATTTGCACATAGGCGCGGGCGCGGTTGCCGAATCCGGTGACCAGATGATGGGCGGTTTCGCGCACCGACATGATGTCGTTGACGATGACGCGTTCGCTTGGACCGCTGGCGAGGGCCGCGAAGGTTGCGGGCTGCATCTTTTCGTGATTGCCGATCACGTGATCGACCTCGCTCATCGCGGCGAACCCTTGCGGGTCGGTTTGGGCGGCGCAGCCTGTCACGATGATGCGCGCATCGGGATTTTCGCGCCGAGCCCTGCGGACGGCCTGCCGCGCCTGGCGCACAGCCTCGGCGGTGACGGCGCAGCTATTGATAATGATCGCGTCCGCGAGCTCTGCGTTGCGCGCGTGCTCCGCCATCGCCTCGCTTTCATAGGCGTTGAGACGACAGCCGAAATTGATGATCCGAGGCTCGTTCATGGTTTCGATTGACCGTTTCAGCTCGCCAGCGCCGGCTCGCCGAAATCAAAAATACCTTCATAGTCCAGTGACCACGGCCCGGTCATCAAAATGTGGCCGTCCGTCTCGCGCCATTCGATCAAAAGGTTACCGCCGGGCAATTCCACCGTGACGCGGCGTCCCGTTAGGCCCTTGCGCGCGGCGGCGACGGCGGCGGCGCAGGCCGCGGTTCCGCAGGCCTTAGTCAGCCCCGCGCCACGCTCCCATACCCTGAGGCGGAGCATTTCCGGCGATAAAATTTCGGCAAGCGAGACGTTGACGCGCTCCGGAAAGAGCTGGTCGTGTTCGATGCGCGGTCCAATTTCAGCCAGATCGTAGGCATCGGCGTCATCGACGACGAAAATGCAGTGCGGATTGCCGACATTCACAACGCCGGGAGCGACTAACAGACCAGACTGACTGGCATCGAAGCTCACATCGAGGCTAGCTGTATCGTCGAAAGGCCGGGCCATGGGGATTTCATCCCAGCGCAAGCGTGGCGATCCCATGTCGACCGTGACCATGCCGTTTTCGCCGATCGTGGCGCGCAGCAAACCCGCGCCGGTCAGGATCGTCACCTCGGGGCGTCCGGCTTCCTGAGCCAACAGCGCGGCGACACAGCGGGTTGCATTGCCGCAGGCGTCTACTTCCGAACCATCCGCATTCAAAATCCGCATGAATGCGTCGGCGCCGTCCGACCGCTCGATCACGATCACCTGGTCGCATCCGACGCCATGCTCACGGTTCGCCAGCCGCCGCGCCGCGCCCGCATCGAGGCGGAGGCCGGAGACGCGCGCATCAAGCACGGCGAAATCATTGCCAAGACCGTTCATCTTGCGGAAGGCGTGCGCGGTTTTTTCCATGCCAATTTATATGGCGATGTCAGTGATGCAGACAAATGAATTTCTGGAGATTTTTGGCTTCGATACCATCGGAAGGCGGCTCTATCCGATTGTTGCGCATCATCTTTACGCAAAACCGGTTCTCATCTCCGAAATCGTTAAGTCCTGGGATTTGAAGATCATGTTGAAAGTTAATTGAAAGAAAGACAGAAGGGGTATTCTCCTGGAGCCTAACCACGCTTAAATCATAGGTTGAGGAAAGGGCAGGAAGAAAAATTCCATGAATACCGGGCTCGGAATTACCTTGTACCTTGCGTGCGCTTTGACGGCCGGAGTTATCGCCGGCGTGGCCGCGCCAAACCGTCGCCGCCATCCAGGCTATTGGACGATTGCGGCCTTCCTGTTTCCGCCGATCGTGCTTTTGCTGTTGATTTTGCCAAAAGGGCGCGGCGCACATCACCCGGCCGATCCTTATCTCGACCGGGACGACCAAGACGCGATGTAACGCTAGCCGCGCGCCGCGGTCCGCGCTTTATCGACGGCTGGCAATAATTTCGCCTTGATGACGTCTTGCGTCAGCGGCCCGACCAGCTTGAGCACGATCTGTCCCTTGCCATCGACGACATAGGTTTCAGGGACGCCGTAAACGCCCCAGTCGATGGAGACGCGCCCGCTCCGATCCGCCCCGATGGCGTCGAACGGATTGCCGAGCCGTTGCAGGAAGCGGCGGGCCGCGACCGGTTCATCCTTATAGTTGATGCCGATCAGCCTTAGATTTTGCTGCTGCTTGAGCGCAATCAGATTGGGATGCTCCTGAATGCACGGCGCGCACCAGGACGCCCAGACATTCACGACGCTAACCTCGCCATTCGCAAGATCGGCGCTGCGGAAACCCGGCGTCGTCGCGCCGATCTCGCCCAGCCCTTCGACAGGCCCGAGCGTGAATTCCGGCACCGGCTTGCCGATCAGCGCCGAGGGCAAGCGCGACGGGTCGCCGGATTGCAAGGCGACGATGAAGAATGCGGCCATGATCCCGAAAACCGCAAGCGGCAGGATATACCCGCTGCGGAAGCCGCGTCCCCCTGGCGCTTCGACGCTCATCCGCGCCGATTTCCCGCCGAACCGGCCTCGGAGCGCCGCCGGATGCCTTGCGCCTCTAACCGTGCGAGCGCGAGACGCTGCCGCCGCTCGTCGAGAATGGCGCGCAGCACCAGCGCGCTGACCACAGCAGCGGTCAACCCATAAGCGGCCCAAATGAAAACGGCGTGCGGTCCCAGATCCATGACTACTCCTATTCGGCGGCCTTTAGAACGGCTGCGGTGCTAACACGGGTCATCATCATCGTTTCAACGCGCCGTTTCAGAATTTCGGCGCGCATCGCCTTGATGTGCAGCCACAAAAACATCAGGCTGAAAGCGAGCGCCATGACGATCAGCGGCGCAAGGATCGTCGGGTGAATGGTCGGTCCGTCCAAGCGCATGACGCTGGCCGGCTGATGCAGCGTGTTCCACCAATCCACGGAAAATTTGATGATCGGGATGTTGACGACGCCGACAATGGCAAGGATCGCCGCAGCCCGTCCGGCGCGCGACGGGTCCTCGATGGACTGCCACAGCGCGATCAGGCCGAGATAGAGGAAGAAGAGCACGAGCACGGATGTCAGCCGCGCATCCCACACCCAATAAGCGCCCCACATCGGCTTGCCCCAGAGACTGCCGGTGACGAGCGCGAGCAGCGTGAACGCCGCGCCGATGGGGGCGGCGGCCTTCGCCGAAACATCCGCCAGCGGATGCCGCCAGATCAGCGAGCCGATCGAGGAAAGCGCGATGATCATGTAGCAGAACATCGCAAGCCAGGCAGACGGGACATGGATGAACATGATGCGGACGGTTTCGCCCTGCTGATAGTCGGCGGGCGCGACGAAGAAGGAGAGATAGAGGCCGACGGCGAGCAGCGCGATCCACACGGCGGCGAGCCAGGGCAGCACGCGGTCGGTGAGGCGCATGAAGAAGCTGGGATTGGCGAGGGTCGCGAAGCTGAGCATTTGTGCATATTTGCGCGTGCCGGGGCGGTTTGCAAGCCGGACGGCGAGTGCGGGATGTTTTGGGGCGCATTCTGATTGGCGGTAATTTGCAGAATATCACCGAGCAATAGAATCTGTGTCGGGTCTGTTGATAACCCTCGGCCGCGCCAACGGAGCAAATGAGATTGCTATAGGAATAATCGTTACCGCAAGCCGTCACGGTGATCGACAGTGCCAACTAAAGCTGACCTCCCTCCATTCGACAGTTTATTCAAGCCATCTATCGAGTCCTTCAAGGCGCGCGGTGGCTCAATGACCATCGAGGAAATGGAAGAGGCCGTTTCGGGCGCGATTGGGCTATCTGATGAACTGCGGGCCCTTCCGCATGGCGAGGGACCACGATCCGAAATTGAGTACAGGCTTGCGTGGGTCCGAACCTACCTGAAGAAGGTGGGCGCTCTCGAAAATAGCGAGCGTGGTGTGTGGCGCTTGACATCAATTGGGGCGGAAATGCCGGACGCTGAGATCGGCGCTATCCCAAGACGTGTGCGCGAACAGGATCGACTACGCCTAGCTCAGCGAGGCTCAGAGGAAGTTATTCCCGATAATGATGAAGTCACCGATGTTTCGTGGAAGGACAAGCTTCTGGCAGCGCTCTTAATGATGCCGCCGGATGCATTCGAGCGTTTATGCCAACGAATCTTGCGCGAGTCAGGTTTCACGAAAGTAGAGGTCACTGGTCGATCCGGTGACGGTGGAATCGATGGAACCGGTGTTCTGCGCCTCAACCTTCTGTCGTTTCACGTCTTGTTCCAGAGCAAGCGCTTCAAAGGTTCTCTCGGAGCTCCAATAGTGCGTGACTTTCGAGGCGCTATGGTAGGACGTGCGGACAAGGGGCTCATTATAACAACCGGTACATTTACTCCCGAGGCTAAACGTGAGGCAACGCGCGATGGAGCGCCAGCAATTGATCTCGTGGACGGCGATGCATTATGTGACCTTCTTAAGCAACTTAAGATTGGTCTTAGCATTCGCCTTGTTGAAGAAATCGAAATTCACGCCGAACACTTCCAAAGCATTTAATAAACCTTAATCATTCGAGTCGCCAGTCGAGTTTAAATTTAACTCATATCTAAGACAAATTCAGCCTCAGCGCCGCCGCCGTCGCCAATGGCGCCAGCACCGCCGAGGCCAGCGTCAGCGCGCATAGGATCGAGAACGGCGTAGCGAAACCGCCCGGTCCCGTCACTACCGCGTCAATCGCCGACACCCCGAAAATCAAAATCGGCACATAAAGCGGCAGGATCAGCAGCGGCAGCAGCAGCCCGCCCTTACGCATCCCGAGCGTCAGCGCCGCGCCGATGCCGGCGAGAAAGCTCACCGCAGGCGTCCCCGCCGCCAGCGTCAGCACCAGCGGGCCGTAAGCGCGGCCGTCCATATTGAGCAGCAGCGCGAGCAGCGGGGCCAGCAGCACGAGCGGCACGCCGACGCTCAGCCAATGCGCGATGGCCTTGGCGAAGGCGACGAGTTCGAGCGGCAAGGGGCCGAGCGCGATCGCCTCCAGCGCGCCGTCCTCGTAATCCTCGTTGAACATGCGGTCGGCGGAGAGCAGCGAGGAGAGCAGGAGCGCCACCCAGAGCACGCCCGGCGCGATCCGGCTGAGGAGATTGAGGTCTGGTCCGAGGCCGAGCGGGAGCGTGGCGACGATCACGAGGTAGAAGCCGAGCGCGGTCGCGAGCGCGCCGCCTTGCCGCTGAGCCAGACGTAAATCGCGCCGGATGAGCGAGAGGAACGCCTTCATAACGCGTCCGCGGCGGCCATACGCCCGAGGTCGAGGGTCTTGCCCTCTCCCCAGCCAAGCAGCGTATGCGTCGCGGCAATCGCCATGCCGCCCTCGGCCAGATGCGCGGCAACCATCCCTCCCAGGATTTTCTGCGACGCCGCGTCCAGCGACACGGCGGGCTCGTCGAGCAGCCACAGCGGGCGCTTGGCGCAAATCAGCCGGGCAAGCCCGAGCCGCCGCTTCTGCCCGGCTGAGAGATAGGCGGCGGGCACGTCCTCTAAATCGGCCAGAGCAAGTTGCGATGCGGCGGACGCGGTCATCGCGCGATCCCCGCCGAGAAAATCCGCAAAGAAGGTGAGATTCTCTGAAACCGTGAGCGACGGTTTGATGCCGTTGAGATGTCCCACATAATGGCTCTGCTCGCCGACGCTGCGTTCGGTATCGCCGCCCGCCAAAGCCACCGTGCCGTGAGCGGCGGGCAAAAATCCCGCGATTGCGCGCAGCAATGTCGTCTTGCCCACCCCGTTTGGGCCAACCAGCGTCAGCGCCTCACCGGACGCAACCTCAAAGCCAAGCCCCGCAAACACGATCCGCGTCCCGCGCGCGACCGCGAGATCATTGACGATGAGTCGTATGGCGGGATCGGTTATCATGTGAGAAAACGTTCATGCATATATCTCAATCGCGCGGCCGGCTCTATAGGACATGGAGACTTTCGAGGCCAGCGGGGCGCTCCCCGGTTGTCCGCGCACTGACGTAAAGGCCCTGCCATGACCGCTCAACCCATCATTTCGCTCGACAGCTTCAATTGCCGCCGCACCCTGGAGGTGGAGGGCCGACAATACGAATATTTCAGCCTGCCGGAAGCGGAAAAGAATGGTCTGACAGGCATTTCGCGGCTGCCTTTCTCGCTGAAGGTGCTTTTGGAAAATCTCCTGCGCTTCGAGGACGGCCGGACGGTCAGGGCCGATGACATCCGGGCGATGGCTTCATGGCTCGCCGAGCGCAAATCGGAGCGCGAGATCGCCTTCCGCCCGGCGCGCGTGCTGATGCAGGATTTCACCGGCGTGCCCGCCGTCGTCGATCTGGCCGCGATGCGCGACGCGATGAAGGCGATGGGCGGCGATCCGGCCAAGATCAATCCGCTGGTGCCGGTCGATCTCGTCATCGACCATTCGGTGATGGTGGACGCCTTCGGCAACGGCATGGCGTTCAAGACCAATGTCGAGATGGAGTATGAGCGCAACCAGGAGCGCTACGAGTTCCTGCGCTGGGGCGCGGGGGCGTTCGACAATTTCCGCGTCGTGCCGCCAGGCACCGGCATTTGCCATCAGGTGAACCTGGAATATCTCGCCCAGACGGTTTGGACGAGGACGCTCATCACGCCGGCCGGCGAAGTCATGCAGGCCTTCCCCGACACGCTGGTCGGCACGGACAGCCATACGACCATGATCAACGGACTTGCCGTGCTAGGCTGGGGCGTCGGCGGCATCGAAGCTGAAGCGGCGATGCTGGGCCAGCCGATTTCGATGGTCATTCCGGAAGTGATCGGCTTTCGCATGAATGGGCGGCTGCGCGAAGGCGTGACGGCGACGGACCTAGTGCTGACCGTGACGCAGATGCTGCGCAAGAAGGGCGTTGTCGGCAAATTCGTCGAGTTTTTCGGCGCGGGGTTGGGGCGTCTGACGCTTGAGGATCAGGCGACGATCAGCAACATGGCGCCGGAATATGGCGCGACCTGTGGCTTCTTCCCCATCGACAAGGACACGCTGGCCTATCTGCGCGCGACCGGCCGCGACGCGCACCGCATCGCGCTGGTCGATGCCTACGCCAGGGCGCAAGCCATGTGGCGCGACGACACCACGCCCGATCCCGATTTCACCGACACGCTGGAACTCGATCTCGACACGGTCGAGCCGAGCCTTGCCGGGCCGCGCCGCCCACAGGACCGGGTTTCGCTCGCCAATGCCGGCGACGGTTTCACGGCGGCGCTCGCCGAGATTCGCGGTTACAAGCCGGGCAGCGAGGAAGCCAATATGGCGGCGGAAGGCGGCGGCGCGGTTCTCAAGATCGAGAAATCCGGCGCGGTCGAGGGCGCGGATTACCGGCTCCATGACGGCGACGTGGTGATCGCGGCGATTACGTCCTGCACCAACACCTCCAATCCGAGCGTGCTGGTCGCGGCGGGGCTGGTCGCGCGCAACGCCCGCGCCAAGGGCCTGACCGTCAAGCCCTGGGTGAAGACATCGCTGGCGCCGGGCAGCCAGGTCGTCACCGACTATCTCACCAAATCCGGATTGCAGGCCGATCTCGACGCGCTCGGCTTCGATCTTGTCGGCTATGGCTGCACGACCTGCATCGGCAATTCCGGCCCGCTGCCCGACGCAATCTCGAAAGCGATCAACGAAAATGATTTGGTCGCCGCCGCGGTGCTCTCCGGCAACCGCAATTTCGAAGGCCGCGTCAATCAGGATGTGCGCGCGAACTATCTGGCCTCTCCGCCGCTGGTGGTCGCTTATGCGATTGCCGGGTCGATGCATGTCAATCTGGTGAAGGAGCCGCTCGGCAAGGGCTCGGACGGCAACCCGGTTTTTCTGAAGGACATCTGGCCGTCCTCGCAGGAAATTGCCGACATCATCCGCGACACGATCACGCCGCAGCTCTTTACCACCCGCTATGGCGACGTATTCAAGGGCGACGAGCGCTGGCAGCATTTGGGCGCGTCGCAATTCGGCCTGACATACGATTGGAACGCCGCCTCGACCTATGTGCAGAACCCGCCCTATTTCGAGGATTTGAAAAGCGCCCCCGCACCGGTGGGCGACATCGAGGGAGCGCGCGTTCTCGGCCTCTTCCTCGACTCGATCACCACCGATCATATCAGTCCCGCCGGCTCAATCTCGCGCAGCGGCCCGGCCGGACGCTATCTGATCGAAAACGGCGTACCAGCCACGGACTTCAATTCTTATGGCGCGCGGCGCGGCAATCACCAGGTGATGATGCGCGGTACCTTCGCCAATATCCGCATTAAGAACCAGATGGTGCCGGGCACCGAAGGCGGCGTCACGGTTCATTATCCGAGCGGCGATGAATTGCCGATCTACGAGGCGGCGATGCGCTATCGCGGCGAGGGCGTGCCGCTCGTCATCTTCGCCGGCAAGGAATATGGCACCGGCTCCAGCCGTGACTGGGCGGCTAAGGGCACGCGGCTGCTCGGCGTGCGCGCCGTGATCGCGCAGAGCTTCGAGCGCATTCACCGCTCGAACCTCGTCGGCATGGGCGTGCTGCCGCTGGTGTTCGAGGAGGGCACGTCCTGGCAGAGCCTTGGCATGAAAGGCAATGAACGGGTGTCCATCAGCGGGCTGACGGATTTAAAACCGCAAGCTTGGCTGACAGCGAAGATCCTTTTTGCGGACGGCGCGATGCGCGACGTGCCGCTGTTCTGTCGAATCGACACGCTCGATGAGCTGAGCTACTTCCGTAATGGCGGCATTCTGCACTATGTGCTGCGCGGATTGTCCTCGGCGGCATGATGGTTCGAGGCTGAAATTGTCACCCACTCGTGACTAGCTATTGAGCATGGGCCGCGAGATACTTTTCAGCACGATTGCGGATGGTGAGGTTTTCCAATTTACATGAACAGCTTACGGTCTCAAGACGCGCTTTGGCGCGTCTATGCCTCCATAAATCGTTTCGTAGGTTTTATAACCGGCATCTTCCTTGGATCGATTGTTCTGGCAACTTTTATTTCACCGTCTTGGGCAGGCGATCAGAAACGCATGGATGTCCTTGAACTCTTTACCAGTCAGGGCTGTTCGTCATGCCCGCCCGCTGACGTGCTTCTCCAACAGTTTTCTAAGCGCGACGATGTGTTGACCCTAAGCTTTCCGGTCAGCTATTGGGATCATCTCGGTTGGAAAGACACGCTTGCCAAGGATGCCTTCAATGAGCGGCAGCGGAACTACGCGGACGCGCGCGGGGATCGCGAAATTTATACGCCGCAGCTTGTCGTCAACGGCATGGTTCACGCGGTCGGCAGTCAGCGCTCGGCCATCGAAGCAGCGATGAAAAAATCGGCCAGTCTGCTTGAGAAATCCTGGGTGCCGGTTTCGCTGAGTTTGGCGGGCGGCAATGTTCAGCTGGATGTGGGCGACGCGCCGGAGAACGGCGCGTTCCGCTCCGGCCGGATGTGGCTCGCTTGCTACAGCAACGCCGTTACCGTCGATATCGGCCGCGGAGAGAATAACGGCCGCGAGATCACCTATACGAATGTTGTCCGCCAGCTTTTGCCTGCTGGATCTTGGGACGGCCGGGCGGCGCGCTACGACGTTCCGATCCCGCGCGGCGCGGCGTTTGACGCGTGCGCGGGGTTTCTGCAATCTGATAAATCCCACGCGATGCTTGGCGCAGCAAAAGTCTCCGCTCCCAAGAAATAGCGCGTAGCCGCCTTCAGGTCCGCTCATTCGCGCTGGCCGCACATTCCGAAATCTGTATAAAGTTGAAAGTCTTCGGTGCCGCGCGCCGTCGATTGGCCTAGTCTCGCACCCAGTTGCGATTCGCAAGCGCTGGGGGGCAATGGCGTACTGGCTGTTCAAGACCGAACCCGCGACCTGGTCCTGGGACGATCAGGTGGCAAGGGGCGAGCGGGGTGAGGAATGGAACGGCGTGCGCAACCACACGGCCAAGCTCAACATGCTCGCCATGCGCCGCGGCGAACTTGGCTTCTTTTATCATTCGGTTGATGAGAAACGTATCGTAGGTATCGTTAAAATAATTTCAGACGCGCATCCGGATTCGAAGGATAATACTGGCATATGGTTTTGCGTCGATGTTGCCGCAGTCATGCCGTTGCCCGAGCCCGTGACGCTCGCCGAAACCAAAGCCGATCCGCGTCTCGATGAAATGGCGCTGGTAAAGCAGTCTCGTCTGTCAGTACAACCCGTAACCGAAAAAGAATGGGAGATTATCTGCGAAATGGCTGGATTGAAAAAAGCGCCTAAGAGCGCTCCGAAAGCGGCGGCCGCTAAAATGACCGTCAAGGCGGCGCCGAAGGCTGCTCCTAAGACCGCTGCCAAGGAAGCGCCGAAAGCCGCTTCGAAGGTTGCGGCGAAGCCTGCGGCCAAGTCACCCGCGAAAGCGGCTGCGCCTGCGCCGAAGAAGACTGCTGCAAAGCCCGTGGCAAAGCCGGCTGCGAAAAAGCCCGCCGCCAAGGCCGCGAAGAAGTAGACTCCGTAGTTTCCCGGATCGCCCGAATTAAAGTCTTCTTTACCGGGCGCGCTGCCAAGTGATCGCGCAAGGTCGTCTCAGACGGAGGCAATCTCATCCCTGTACGGAATGGGACGCTTCGCCGTGAGTTGTGAAACGATCAGGCGCTGGCTTTTAGCCCCGGGAGAGTTCCATGGTCTGTTTGCGCAATGTCGGCTGTTTGCTGCTGTTCACGCTGTTGTGGTGGACATGCGCTTTGCGGGCCGCGGACCTGACTTTAATCGATGTCACCATCGACGAGGCGAGGCTGATCCGTCTTGACGGCGACGCCGCGCAGATCATCGTCGGCAATCCTGCTATCGCGGATGTAACGGCGCAGCACGCGCGGCTTCTGGTGGTCACGGGCAAATCCTATGGCGCGACAAATCTGATTGCGCTGGACGGCGAGGGCCGCGAGATCTTCGTCGCGTCGATGGCTGTGCGCGACGGCGATGTGCGCCAGGTCACGCTGTATAAGGGCACGGTGCGGCAATCCCTCCACTGCGCGCCGGACTGCCAGCGCACGCTCTCGATCGGGGACGATAAGGGGCAGTTCGAACAGCTTGCCGAGTCGGTGACGAAGAAGTTCGGTGTGGTCAATTCGGCGATCGGTGGGAATTGAGGCCCGCCCCGAGTTGCTAGAGCGAACCCTCTCCCAATGGAGACTTCTACGAAACGAGGCTGCTCCACTTGTCGTCCCGGAAGCCCGCAGGGCTATCCGGGACCCATCGCCCTTGGCAAGTGCTTTGTAGTGTATCAAGCCAATGGGTCCCGGCTCTTCGGCCGGGACGACGCGGAGGATGCTGTTTCGTATAGGTCTCCAATGGCAGAGGGAGTTCGGCTCCGACCTCGTATGACCTCATCGCAAAACTGCTCCTATTACGCCGTCTTCAGCAGCCGATCCACATAGCCTGGCACCACCTCCGTCGCCCTGCCGTGGACCGTTTCGTGAAAATGCGAAACGCCTTCGGACGGCTCCAGATTGAGCTCGACCGTATGCGCTCCGGCCGCGCGCGCTTCGGCCACGAAGCCCGCTGCCGGATAGACCGTCCCGCTGGTGCCCACCGAGATAAACAGATCGGCCTGTGACAGCGCTTCGTAGATGCGCTCCATGTGGTAGGGCATCTCGCCGAACCAGACGACGTCGGGACGCAGGACGCCGACGCTCGCGCAGGCCGCGCACGGGCTTTCGACCGTGATCTCATAATCCTCCGCGATCGGCTCCCTGAAGTCGCATTCAGAGCACAACATTTTCCCGAGCTCACCGTGCATATGAATAAGATTTCGGCTGCCCGCCGCCTCATGCAGCGCATCGACATTCTGCGTCACGATCAACACCTCGCCGGGATGTTCGGCCTCCAGCCGCGCCAGCGCGCGATGCGCGGCATTCGGCTGCACTCCCCGATTCTGCCGGCGGCGCGTATTATAGAAGTCGAGCACGAGCGCCGGGTTGCGGCGATATCCCTCTGGCGTGGCGACATGGCGATAATCATATTTCGCCCAAACGCCGTCCTTGTCGCGGAAAGTGGAAATGCCGGACTCGGCCGAAAGGCCCGCACCGGTGAGCACGACGATCTTTTGAAATGCGAGCATGACCCCTGCGCTCTTGCGGCCCAACGAAATGCAGATTACCGGAGATTGGCGATGCCGAACAGTTTTGAAGCCTACGCGCATTTGGCAACCAAGACGGCGCGCACCGGCTGGTATGCGGCGGTCGCCGGGATTATGGGGCGGCGGGTCGCCAAATTGAGCGAGGGCGTTCCGCGCTTCAAGCCGACCCGGCCGACCCCGGGCGAAGGCGAACTTTTTAGGGCCGCTCTCACCCTACAGCGGCGCGACGCCGAAAATGTCCGCCTTGGCCTCTATCCCGCGATAGAGGACGAGGAGTCGATTGCGGGCCATATCGAGGCGCTCCGACGCATGTTCGCCGACCTGCCTGCCTCCATTGAACGCCGGCTCGCCGGTCGGGCCGAGGAGGCGGCGGCAATGCCCGAAGCCCAAGGGCTCCCCGACTATTATGCCCGCAATTTTCACTACCAGACCGACGGCTATTTGAGCGAGGAGTCCGCGCAGCTCTACGACATCCAGGTGGACACGCTGTTCATCGGCACATCCGGGGCGATGCGTCGCCAAGCGTTGGCGCCGATTGCGGCCTTTGTGCGCGGCAAGGACCAGCGCGCGCTATCCATGCTCGACGTGGCCTGCGGCACGGGGCGCTTCCTCGGCCAGGCGGCTCAAGCCTTCCCGGCGATGCCGATGACCGGCATCGACCTCTCCGCCGCCTATGTCGAGGCAGCGCGGGAGCATCTGGCCGGCCGCCGCACGGTCCAGGTGATGCAGGGCAATGGCGAGGCGCTGCCCTTGCCTGACGCCAGTCAGGACATCGCCACCTCGGTCTTCCTGTATCACGAGCTACCCGGCGATGTGCGCCGCAAGGTCACGACCGAGATTTTGCGCGTCCTGAAGCCAGGCGGCATCTATGTGCTGGTCGACTCCCTGCAATGGGGCGACGAGCCGCGCTATGACGGACTGTTGGAAGCCTTCCCCGTGCGCTTCCACGAGCCCTATTACGAGCATTATCTCGGCGATGATCTCAACGCGCTGTTCACCGATTGCGGTTTTGAACAGGTCGAAACGTCGCTGGCCTTTCTCTCCAAGGTCGTAGTAGGACAAAAGCCGATCGCTCTTTAGAGCTAAGCCGGAGACACAATGCTCCAATATATCGCGCTGGCGGCGCTCGCCGGCTTCTTCTTGCCGCTGCAAGCGCTGGTCAATGCGCGGACCAGCGATGTGCTGGGCGGAGCTTTCCTAGCCACGCTCGTCAATTTCCTCGGCGGGACGATCATGCTGATCGCAATTCTGCTCGCGATCCGCTCGCCAGTGCCGACGGCGGCTCAGATCGGCCAGGTGCCGCTTTACGGCTGGATTACGGGTATCGCCGGGGTATTTTTCGTGGCGCAAGCGGCGTTCACTGTTCCAAAGCTCGGCGCGGCGGCGATGATTGCCATCGTCGTGGCGGGCCAGATGTTCGGCTCGATGGTCTTTGACCATTTCGGTATTCTGCAATCGCCCCACCCTGTAACACTGCAAAAGATAGCCGGTGCGATCCTGTTGCTTACAGGCGTATGGCTCATTCTGCGGCCCGGCCAATAAACGAAGGTCTTTGCGGGCCAAACGAACCGCCAAAACTCAAGACGCGGCCCCGGCAAGCAAGAGAACGGCGCCGAACGCCATCATTGCAAGACCGGGCCAATTCGATTTCATGTCGAGGCCTCTCGCCGGCAGCCGAGGTTCGAGGGTGTTTCCCGGCCGTCCCGGGCGCACGGGCCTTACGCCGCTCAGCCGGCCTCGCCAGATCGGCTGGATAGCCATAAACACCACTCCGCCGAGAATGAGCAACGCGCCAAGCCATATGAGAGTCATGTTCGCCTCCAGGCGTTATGGGGCGAAGATTAGCGGGGCGCATTCTCTGCGTCTAGTATTGGTCGCCAATTGACGGGGAATACTGAAAAGTCTCGGACGCAGGCCGTGAAATCTAAGCGACAAAATTTCCGTGGTCAGCTCTAGCGGTAATATTTCCACAGACGCTGAAATTGTCTTTGAATCTCCTCGGGCGGCGAGCCGAAGGGCGCAAGCGGGATGCGCACGACATTATCGTAAGACATCGTCCAGGGCAGTTTCATCAATAGCCGCCAGATCGGAAGCCTTCGCCAATCAGCGAGCAATGCGTTGTCCAATGAGGTTTTCAGGCGGATTTGCAGCTCATCGGTTTCCGAAAAGCGCGAGGCATGGGTGACGAGCTGAATGTCGCCAATGGCGCGCCAGCCGATCAACCCGAAACCGTCGACGAAGATACCGTATTGCCCCGCGCCAATTCTCGGCTTGCGCTCCTTTAGCGGGTAGAAATAATAAGCCACGCATCCGGTTGTCGCGCCGACCACCACGAGCATGTCATATCCGGTTGCGGCGAACATACCGATGGCCAAGGCGGTCAAGATCGCCATGACGTTGAAGCGAAAATCGCCGGCGTCTTTCGCATATTGCAGGTGATATCCCCGCTCGACGAATTCGGGCACCTCGGCGTCTGCCTGCATCGGCGCTAATCTCCCCCATGCTTTCTTGGACATCAAAGCGCCCCGCATTGCCCCCGATGGCGCAAATAATGGTCCGCCAGCACGAGGGCCATCATCGCCTCGCCCACCGGCACCGCCCTGATCCCGACGCAAGGATCGTGCCGCCCCTTGGTGGCGATATCGGTCTCCTGGCCAAGGCTGTCGATTGTGCGGCGCGGCGTCAAGATCGATGAGGTCGGCTTGACTGCAAACCGTGCAACGACGGGCTGGCCAGTGGAGATGCCGCCCAAAATTCCGCCAGCCTTGTTCGAAAGGAAGGCAGGCCGTCCGTCCGCGCCAATGCGCATCTCGTCGGCATTTTCCTCGCCCGAAAGGCTGGCGGCGGCGAAGCCCGCGCCGATTTCGACGCCCTTCACCGCATTGATGCTCATCAGTGCGCTGGCAATATCCTGGTCGAGCTTGCCGTAAATCGGCGCTCCAAGCCCCGCCGGAATGCCCTCGGCCACGATTTCGATCACCGCGCCGCAGGAAGAGCCGCTCTTGCGCACCCCATCGAGATACGCGGCCCAACCTTGGACGCTGGCATGATCGGGCGAAAAGAACGGATTGCGCTCGACCTCGTCCCAATCCCAATTCGCCCGCTCGATTTGTTCCGAGCCGAGCTGCACCAGCGCCCCGCGAATCGTCAGTCCTGGCACGACTTTACGCGCAATCGCCCCAGCCGCCACCCGCATGGCGGTTTCGCGCGCCGAGGAACGGCCGCCGCCGCGATAGTCGCGAATGCCATATTTGGCCATATAGGTGAAATCGGCGTGGCCCGGCCGATATTTGTCTTTGATCTCGCCATAATCCTTGGAACGCTGATCGGTGTTTTCGATCAGCAGCGAAATCGGCGTGCCGGTCGTGACCTGCATGCCCTTACGATCCGCGAACACCCCCGAGAGAATTTTCACCTCGTCGGCTTCCTGACGCTGCGTAGTGAAGCGCGACAGGCCGGGACGGCGCTTATCCAGAAAGGGCTGGATGTCGGCCTCGGTCAACGGGATGCCCGGCGGGCAGCCATCCACGACGCAGCCGATCGAAGGCCCGTGGCTTTCGCCCCAGGTGGTCACGCGGAAGAGGTGGCCGAAGCTGTTATGCGACATCGGGCGCGGCTTTCGTCTGCCGCCCATATTTAGACCAGTGCAGCGCCGCCGTCAAAATTCCCTTAGCGAACGATCGAAGCGCTGTACTTACGCCTGCGGGTTTTTTCCCTTTGCGCACCGTAGCCCAAACCTTATGATCCGTTTACGCGCGCCGGCTGCCGTCAAGATTCGGTTTGCAACGGTGAAAATTAAACCTCGATAAATTCGAGACGCGTGGGGGGGGACGAGCGTGCTTAAGATCATCGCCGCCGTTGCGATCGTCTTCATTATGGCGATGGTTGTCGTCGGCGCTTTGCGTGCTGGCCCGCGCCTGCTCCCGCTCACCAAGATTATTGACCGGATATCGCAAGCGGCGGGGATCGTCGCGGCCAGCCTCATCCTGCTCGCGGTTCTCGTCAGCGCGGGCAACGCGGTGTCCCGTTATACGCTGAACGCCAGTTCAAACGCCTGGCTCGAAGTTCAGTGGTACATGTTCGCGGCCATGGTGCTGCTCGGGGCGGCGGAGACCTTGCGGCGCAATGAGCATGTCCGGGTCGATCTGGTCTACGGCTCCGTTTCGAACAAGGCGCGGGAATGGATCGACCTGCTCGGCGGCGTTGTATTTCTCATGCCGATGTGCCTGATTATGATCTATTTCACCTGGCCGGTTTTCGTGCAGTCTTGGGAGATCAATGAGATGTCGTCCAATGCAGGCGGCCTCCTTCGCTGGCCGGTGAAATTGATGCTACCGGTCGGCTTCGCTCTGCTGGCGCTGCAAGGGGTGTCCGAGATCATCAAACGCGCCGCCGCGCTTCGGGGTCTCGAAGTCGATGAAATCGAATATCATACGCCGCTACAATGATGGAGCTCATCAGGGACAATCTCGGCCCCGCCATGTTCGGCGGCCTTATCATTTTCCTGCTCATCGGCTATCCGGCGGCGTTCTCATTGGCGGCCGTCGGACTGTTCTTCGGCTTTATCGCCATCGAGTTGGGGGTGATCGACCCGAGCTTTCTTGGCGCGCTGCCGTTCCAGCTTTTCGGCATCATTTCCAACGATCTGCTGCTTGCCATACCCTTCTTCACCTTCATGGGCGCCGTCCTAGAAAGGTGCGGCCTCGCGGAGGACCTGCTTGACTCCATAGGGCAGCTCTTTGGACCCATTCGCGGCGGGCTTTCTTATGCGGTTATCTTCGTCGGCGCGATCCTCGGCGCGATCACCGGCACCGTGGCGGCCTCGGTCATCGCGATGGGCGTCATTTCGCTGCCGGTCATGATTCGCTACGGCTATAACATGAAGCACGCGACCGGCGTCATCGCGGCGTCGGGGACGATCACTCAGCTCATTCCGCCCTCGCTCGTGCTCATCGTGCTTGCCGATGTGTTGGGCAAATCCGTCGGCGATATGTATGCCGGCTCGATCGGCCCGAGCATCATGCAAATAAGCTTGTTCGTCATTTGGGTTGCGATCCTCAGCGTCATACGGCCAGACCATGTGCCCGCCCTGCCGATCGAGGCCAGAACGCTGCGCGGCTGGCCGCTCTTGTGGAAAAGCCTTCGCGGCATCGTGCCGTCGGCGGCGCTGATCTTTCTCGTGCTCGGCACCATTTTCACGGGGCTCGCCACCCCGACCGAAGCGGGCGCGATGGGCGCGGTCGGCGCCCTCGTGCTGGCTATGCTATATGGCACGCTGACCTGGAAGCTGGCCTATGAGGCGATGACGTCGACTATGCGGATCACCGCCATGGTGGTGTTCATCCTGATCGGCTCGCGCGTCTTCAGCCTGATCTTCCAGGGCGTCGGCGGCGGGCTTTGGATCGAGGAGATGCTGACCGGGCTTCCGGGAGGTCAGACTGGCTTCCTCATTTTCACGATGGTCTTTATCTTCTTCATCGCGTTCTTTCTCGATTTCTTCGAAATCGCCTTCATCATCATCCCTCTGCTGGCGCCGGTAGCGGAGAAGCTTGGCATCGACCTGATCTGGTTCGGCCTGCTCATCTGCGCCAATATCCAAACGAGCTTCATGCACCCGCCTTTCGGCTTTGCGCTGTTCTATCTGCGCGGCGTCGCGCCGCCGGAGGTGAAAAGCCGGGACATTTATCTCGGCTCGATCCCGTGGATCATCCTCCAGCTCATCCTGGTGGCGATCATGATCGCCTGGCCGGAAATGGTGACCTATTGGCTCAGCAAGACAACCATCATGGACCCGTCGGCGGTCGAGCAGCAATTCCGCAATCTCGGGCCGGCGGGTGGCGATGGCGGAACGCCGACAATGCCAAATTTCGATACCAGCCAGCCGCCGAAATTCAATTGATGCCCGGGGCTTTTTGCATCGTCGCGATGCGATCCTCAAGCTCTCTGATTCTTTGCTTCAGCGGCAAAACTGCGTGCGACACTTCGGCCGCTGTAAATCGCGGCGTGATGTGTTGCGAGCAATTCCAATCGAATGCCTCAACGCTGATGAGAAAACCGCGCTCGATTTTCGCCGGGTAATCCGGCATCGCAAGCTTGGCGATCAGCCCGGGCTCCTCCGCGACGCCGATCAGCCGCGCCGTGCCAAGCAGCTTCAGCCGCGCCTGCTGCGGATAGTCCATGAAGAAGAGAGATACGCGGTCATTCGTCTGTAGATTTCCAACGCTCACATATTGGCGGTTGCCACGGAAATCGGCAAAACCGATGGTTTTCTCGTCAAGCACCTTTACAAAGCCCTCCGGACCGCCCCGATGCTGGATATAGGGCCAGCCGGTCTCGCTGACTGTGGCCATGTAAAAACTGTCGCGCGCGGCGATGAACGCGGCTTCATCCTCACTCAGACGATGATGGTGATCCTCGCCGGCGTCGAGCTTTGCGTAAGCCTTGCGGCTGCCAAGGCCTTCTTGCACCGCGCGTACTGCGGGCGTAAAGGCGAGTTCCGCGAATTTGTGGCTCATCGGTTCTCCTTAATTCGGACGGCCAGAGCGGCACGGTCCTGCCGCTGCGTCCATTTGAGGCGCTATTTCACATTGCGAGCCAAGAAGTCCCGCATCAACGCCGCAATTTCCGGCCCGCGGCTTTCCAATGCGAAGTGCCCCGCATCGAGAAGATGCACTTCCGCCTCTGGCTGATCGCGTTTATAAGCCTCCGCGCCGGCTGGCAGAAAGAACGGATCGTTCTTGCCCCAAACTGCGAGCAAGGGCGGCCTACGATTGCGGAAGAACTCATGAAATTTCGGGTACAGCCCGACATTGGATTGATAATCGCCAAACAGGTCGAGCTGGATTTCAGCGTTGCCGGGGGAATCCAAATTCACCTGATCCAGCGTGTAGCTTTCCGGCGCCACGAGAGACGCGTCACCCACACCATGCGTATATTGCCATTTGGTGGTTTCCTGTTTGAAGAACGGACGAAGGGCCTCTCTATTCTGAGCAGTCGGGTTCTTCCAATAGGTTTGCACCGCGCTCCAGCCCTGCGGGTTCAGCCCCTCTTCATAGGCATTGCCGTTTTGCGAGATAATTGCCGTGATCCTATCCGGATTGCGCAGGGCGAGCCGATAGCCGATCGGCGCGCCGTAATCGAAAACGTAGATCGCATAGTTTTTCAGGCCAACCGCGTCCGTGAATTTGGCGATCGTGTCCGTGATAGCCGCAAAATTGTAAGCATAGTTGGCCGCCGCCGGGACTTTTGTAAAACCAAACCCCGGCAGATCCGGCGCGATGATCCGGTATTTGTCCGCCAGCGCCGGGATCAGATTGCGGAACATGTGACTGGATGAGGGGAACCCATGCAGCAACAGAACGGCCGGCGCGTCTTTCGGCCCCGCTTCACGGTAAAACAGCTCGACGCCGTCGATCATCTGCGTTTTGTAGCGCACACTCGAAGCATGCCTAACGCTGATCGCGCTTGCGCTGTCAGCTGCGCGCGCCGAAACCAGAAATCCGGGAGTGAAAGGCATGACGGTGGCGTTCATTGCGAGCGCCGCGACAAGGGTTTTCAATGAATGACTTCTACTCATAGGCGTCTCCATATCTCCAAGAATTAAGTCCCAGCCTTGGGGACGCCTCACATATAGATTAGACCTAGCGCTGCTAGAATTATCGTCGAATCGAAGATACTATTCCGCCCAGAGGAATAATCATGGATCGTCTGCACGCGATGGAGGTGTTCGCCGCCGTTGCGGAAAACGGCAGCTTCGCGAAGGCGGGCAAGGCCATGCGTCTGTCACCCCCGGCCGTCACCCGCGCCGTTTCCGCTTTGGAGGACAGACTTGGCACGCGGCTCTTCCTGCGCACAACGCGTTCGGTGCGCCTGACCGAGGCCGGCGCGCGTTTTCTCGTCGACACGCAGCGCGTTTTGCACGAAATCGAGGAGGCGGAGGAAGCGGCGGCGGGCGTTCATGCGGCACCGCGCGGCGTGCTGAACGTGACCGCCTCGACCTTATTCGGGCGCATTTACATCGCGCCGCTGCTGCGCGATTTCATCGACCTTTACCCGAAGGTCATCGCCAACACCGTGTTTGTCGATCGCGTTGTCAACATGATCGAGGAAGGGCTCGATGTGGCGATACGGATCGGCGAACTGCCGGACTCCTCGCTCACAGCTATTCGCGTTGGCAGCGTGCGCCGCGTACTGTTCGGCGCCCCGTCCTATTTCGCCGCACATGGCGTTCCGCACCATCCCGATGACCTAGCCACGCATCGTGTGGTTTCAGCCGAAAGCGTTGTGCCGATGCTCGATTGGCGGTTCGCCGATGCGGGGGCTGGCATTGCCGTGCGGATTAAGCCGCTTATGTACACCAACAGCCTCGACGCACTGATCGACATCGCATTGTCCGGCTGGGCGCTCGCCCGCTCACTGTCTTATCAGGTCGCGCCGCACCTGGAAAACCACCGCCTTCAGATCATTTTGCAGGCGTTCGAGCCCAGGCCCTTGCCTATTCATGTGGTGCATCAGGAAGGCCGCCGAGCCTCAGCCAAAGTACGCGCCTTCGTCGATTTTGCCGTTGATCGCCTTCGCGCCGACCCTGCAATTAAATAACGAATAAGCGGATTTTCTAAATCCAGCTCAACGCGCCATTGTCGATCCGCAGCACCTTGTCCTGCGGCGCGTCGAGTTTAAAGGCTGCGGTTTCGTCGAGACCCAGCAAATGCCGGCGGATGCAGCGCATCACGCCGCCATGCGCCGTGACCACCGTGTCGCGGTTGACCTCGGCGAGCCAGGCGAGCACGCGCATCGACAGCATGGCGTAGCTCTCGCTTGCCTCGCCCGGATATTTGAAATTCCATGGATCGTGGTCGCGGGCCGCCGTGAGATCGGGGAATTTTCCGGCCAGCTCGTCATACAGCTCGCCTTGCCAATCACCGAGATTGAACTCCATTAGCCGCGCATCGGTCCGGTAGCCATGCGGATCGAGGCGCATTTCCCGCCTTACGATCTCCATGGTTTCACTAGCACGCACCAAAGGGCTGGAAACGAAGTCGAATTCGCCGGGATCGCCAATCACCGCCGACAGCGCTCGCCCATTGCGCGCGGCTTGACCACGGCCCTTATCATTGAGGGGCGCATCGAGATGGCCCTGAATGCGACGTTCAGCGTTCCAATCCGTCTCGCCGTGGCGGAGAAAATAGATCAGGGCCATCGCCGAGGGACTATCGCTTGCAGGCGATGCTGAACCGGGCTTTGCCGCCCTCCAGATCGGTTTCCATCAGGACAAGCTCGCAGGTCACGTCGCGGTGCTGAAAGATCTTTCGCTCGCCGAATGAGATGCCGAGCGTTTGCTGATTCACAACCACGCGCGCCGAGCGGGACGCAATGGATTGCAAGCTGAGCGCCACGTCGACGTCATTGTAAAGTTTGTTCTGGTCACGCTTCAAAAGCACATTGTCGAACAACACGACCGATCCATTGTCCCGTGCGGGCGCCGCATTATCGCGTGTTTCGGGCTGCATCATCGCCAATTGGTTCGCCGAACTCTTGACCTCCTCGAACTTGGCTTCGAGCGTGGTCAAGGTCTGCCTGCAGGTCTGATATTGGTCGCTCGACTCAGCCAGAAGCTGCTTGACGGAGGCGAGTTCCTGCTTGGTCTTGGGGTCTTCCTTGACCTTCTCGACCACGCGGTCCACCACCTGCGGCGGAGCGGAAGGCACCGTCTTCTCAAGCTTGCCGATTTGCGCGCTCATCGACCGGATTTCGTCCAACACCGGGGCAAGATTAACCTCGGGAGCGGGCGCCTGGGCAATAGACTGGGTGGCGGGCTGCTGCTTCAGCGCCTCCGCCAGAGCCGCCGCATTTTCCGGCGAGCCGCCCGCCGCAATCAGCGCCTTCAGCTCGCTCAAATCGCCGCGCCCCGCCGAATAACCGACATAAAACCCTACGCCACCCAGCGCCACAAGAGTGACCACACTGGTCAAAAGCGCGTAGGTGATTAGCCGCATGGGATGCATAGGTTACTCTCCGTTCTTGACCGCCACGGAAATGTCGGGCGCGTCCTCGGCCTTCATGCCCACGACGTGATATCCGGCATCCACGTGATGCACCTCGCCGGTCACCCCGCGGCTCAAATCCGACAGCAGATACAATGCCGCGCCGCCGACATCCTCGATGGACACCACCCGACGCAGAGGCGAATTATACTCGTTCCATTTCAATATGTAGCGAAAATCGCTGATGCCCGAGGCAGCTAAAGTTTTGATCGGACCGGCCGAAATCGCATTCACGCGAATGGCTTGTTTGCCAAGGTCCGCCGCGAGATAGCGCACGCTGGCCTCCAGCGCCGCCTTTGCGACCCCCATGACGTTGTAATGCGGCATGACCTTTTCCGCCCCATAATAGGTCAGGGTGAGAAGGGCGCCGCCATGCGGCATCAGCTTTTCGGCACGTTGCGCAATCGCGGTGAAGGAGTAGCACGAGATCATCAGCGTTTTGCTGAAGTTCTCGGCGCTGGTGTCCACATAGCGCCCGTCCAACTCGTCCTTGTCGGAATAGGCGATGGCATGGACGACGAAATCGAGCCCGCCCCATTTTTCGCCAAGCGTTTCGAAAACCGTATCGACCGAGGCGCGATCGGTGACGTCGCACGGCAGCACGATGTCCGAGCCGATCTCGGCGGCGAGCGGCTCGACCCGCTTCTTGATCGCATCGCCCTGATAAGTGAAGGCGAGAGACGCCCCGTGCGCCGCGACGCTCTTGGCAATGCCCCAGGCGATCGACCGGTTGTTCGCGACGCCCATGATCAAGCCGCGCTTGCCATTCATCAGCGGTCCACCTTCGGTCACCCAGTTCCTCCACCGGTTACAATCGCGGGCATCCTACACAAAACGCTTGTGGCGTCCAGCCGCATGGCGCCCGGGCACGCAGCCGTGCAGGAATTTGTCCCAGGTGCGTGCGGCAATCGCAGGGTTCCAAGAAGGTGATGTGGAAATTGGACATTAATCGCAGGAATGGGGAGACAATAAGATGAGACGCTCATATCTTGCATCATCCCGACAACCGATGGCCAGCTATGAACGACCGACCGGACGGTGGCTACGAGAAAGCTTCACAGGCGCCCGACTTCTCGGGTGAGGCAAGCCCTTTCGCCTTGTTCGCCGCTTGGCTGAGCGAGGCCGAAGGCAAAGAGCTCAATGATCCCAATGCAATGGCGCTCGCGACGGTGGATGCCTCAGGCTTGCCGAATGTCCGAATGGTGCTTTTGAAGGATGCCGGCCCGGACGGCTTTGTGTTCTACACCAATTATGAAAGCGCCAAGGGCCAGGAATTGCTCGCGGGCGGAAAGGCGGCGCTGTGCTTTCATTGGAAGAGCCTCAGGCGGCAGGTGCGCGTGCGCGGAAGCGTCCAATCCGTCACCGGCGCGGAGGCCGACGCCTATTTCAGCACGCGTCCATACGGCAGCCGGATCGGCGCCTGGGCCTCGCAGCAGTCGCGCCCGCTTGAAAGCCGGTTCGCGCTGGAGAAGGCCGTTGCGCTGCATACGGCGCAATATGCGCTCCGCGAGGTGCCCCGCCCGGCCCATTGGTCCGGCTTCCGCCTGACCCCTGTTGAAATCGAATTCTGGCATGACCGGCCCTTCCGGCTGCATGACCGGATCGTCTTTCGGCGCGGCGGCGCGGGCGACGCTTGGGAAAAGACGAGGCTTTATCCTTAGGCCAATTCGAATTCCGCGATCACCGGCACATGGTCAGACGGCTGCTCCCAGCCGCGCGCTTCCTCGACGACCCGCATCGACCTCATGGCCGTCTCAAGACCCGGCGTCGTCCAAATATGATCGAGGCGGCGGCCGCGATTGCTGGCGCGCCAGTCGCGTGCGCGATAACTCCACCAAGTGTAAAGCTTTTGATCTTCGGGCACATATTTGCGCATCACATCCACCCAACGCGCCGACGCCTTCAGCCTGGCTAGATGCTCGACCTCGACCGGGGTGTGGCTGACAACCTTCAGCAACTGCTTATGCGACCACACGTCATGTTCGAGCGGCGCAACGTTAAAATCGCCCGCCAATACGTGCTGGCTGTCGGTCGCGGCCGCCCCGCCATCCCCGAACCAAGCGGTTAGCGTCCGCAGATAAGCGAGTTTTTGTCCGAATTTGGGATTTTGCTCGGGGTCGGGGATGTCGCCGCCCGCCGGAATATAGACGTTGTGAATAATGAGCGGGCGGCCGTCGAGCGCGACCGCGATGTGCCGCGCCTCGCCGCTGCCGCAGAAGTTCTCCGTGCCCTTCGCCTGCAGGGGAAAGCGCGACAATGTCGCAACGCCGTGATAGCCGGGCTGGCCTTTCACCTGGATATAGGGATAGCCAAGCGCGCGGACTGCGTCATACGGGAACAGCTCATCGACGCATTTGATCTCCTGAAGGCACAGCACATCCGGACTGAAGGCGCGCACGAAACGCTCCACGAGCCCAATGCGAAGCCTGACCGAATTGATATTCCAGGTTGCGAGAGTGAATTTCATGGTGAGGGCAATCGCCTAAGACAGGATGAAGGCAGAACCCGGCCGATGCGATTGCGCCAAAAAGAATGGCCGACGAGAAGTCGGCCATTCTCTGTAACATACGAAAATACAATTAGGCCTTTTTGAACATCGCGTTGGCGCACTTTTTCGTCTTCTTATCCCAATACATCATCGTGCCGCAGCTGCCGGGACCGGCCTTCGCCTTCTTCTTGGCCTTCGCAGGCTTTTTGGCAGCGACCTTCTTCTTTGCGGCAACCAGGTCAAGCTGAGACGACACTGCGACCTTGCCAACCGCCGGAGCGGCCTGGGCGGGTGCAATGAAAAGACCACCAGCCAAAGCCAGCGCAGCTGCAGAAACCACCACCTTACTGAACAGACGCATAAAACTTTCTCCTCGATTGACGCTTGGTCTAGTGAGAAGCAAAGCGCGATTTTTGGTCAACGGTAAGCCTCCCCCCCCAACATTTTAATTGCCGGCGACCTGCCAAAGCCTGGCGTTGGACGACCGGTGGATAAAAATTATCCTTGGGGCTTGTAACAAGCAAATGTATTTCTGCGCGCGCCGAAATACGGGGCGTCGGGGGCTAGGCCTTTAATTCAAATTCCTCACCGCAAATTTACTCTGCGGGCTGGCGCAGCAGCGCGCGCTGCGACTCGATCTGGCCTATCGCATCCTCAACCGCATCGAACACCAACAGCGTGGAAGCGTGCCGGGCTTTGTAGTCTTTCACCGGCTCAAGCATAGCCAGGTCCGCCCAATCTCCGGCGGGGGGCTCGCCGCCGTCCTTCAGCATCTTACGCATTTGCCGGCCGACATCGCGCAGCTCGCTAGCCGTGGCGCCAATAATATTGCGGCCCACAACCGCCGCGGAGCTTTGTCCCAGCAGACAGGCTTTCACCTCCTGGCCGTAATCCGTCACCCGATCACCGTCCATCACCAGATCGACCGCGACGCGCGACCCGCATAGCTTGGAATGCGCCCTGGCGGTGGCGTCGGGGTTGGCCAGACGCTGGGTGCGCGGAATGTTCGCAGCCAGTTCGAGAATGCGTCCGTTGTAAAGATCGTCGAGATTGACCATGCTTTGACCATCAAGCTCGCCGCCTTGCTTGAAGCGGCATGGGCGTAAGATTATATCACCGGGCGCACCGAACAACCCCGCTGGGCGGAGAAATTCGCACTGCGGTCACGTCGTCAGCCGAGCGCGGGAAGCGAATGAACTACGGGGCGGGCGACTCGTCACTATATATAGTGTAGCTGGCAATGGACGCAAAAGGCCGCTGCCGACCAAATCAATAAAGGACCATCACATGAGTGCATTCTCAAATGAGGGCCAGGCAGGAAACGGCCGGGTAGTAAAGACTGCGCCGAAGAAGCCCGAGGAACAGGACAAGCCTCCAACGCGTGCTGAGGCTGAAGCGGCAGTGCGCACGTTGATCCGCTTTGCCGGCGACCGGCCCGAGCGCGAGGGACTGCGTGACACGCCGAGGCGTGTGGTCGAGTCTTACAGCGAGTTTTTCGCCGGCTACCAGCAAGACCCGATTGAGGTTTTATCCCGCACCTTCGAGGATGTGCATGGCTATGACGACCTGGTAATGGTGCGCGACATCCGGCTGGAATCGCACTGCGAGCACCACATGCTGCCTATCCTCGGGGTGGCGCATGTCGCCTACCTGCCGCAGGACCGGGTGGTCGGCATTTCTAAGCTCGCGCGGGTCATCGACATCTTCGCCAAGCGCCTGCAAACCCAGGAGACGATGACGGCGCAGATTGCCGAGGCCATCGAGAACGCCCTGAAGCCGCGCGGCGTCGCGATCCTCATTGACGCGCTGCATCAATGCATGACGACGCGCGGCGTGCATAAGCCGAACGCTTCGACAATCACCACGCGCTTCACGGGCGTGTTTGCGGAAAATCCCGATTATCGCGACCGGTTCATGCGTATGATTCAAGGGCCGCGCATTCAGGCGGGCTAATGGACAGCGGCAAATCATGATTGCGAGCGCAGATGCGCATTCGACGGAGCTGCTGGAGAACGGGACGGCGTTCACGCCCCGCTTCGATGAGAACGGTCTGATGGCGGCAATCGTCGCGGAAGCCGCAAGCGGCGATGTGCTGATGCTGGCATTCATGAATGCTGAGGCGCTGACGCGCACCTTGGAGACGGGCGAGGCGCATTTTTGGAGCCGGTCCCGCCGCACGCTCTGGCGCAAGGGAGAAACCAGCGGCAATGTGCTACGCGTGATCGAGATGCGCACCGATTGCGATCAGGACTGCGTGCTGTTGCGGGTGGAGATCGGCGGCGGCGAAGCCGCGTGTCATACCGGCCGCAAATCCTGTTTCTATCGCCGCGTGGAGATTGGGCCATCTAGCCAAGGCGGGTGGCCGTTGGCTTTCATCGGCGATGATTGAGCTCACAAGCGGCTTAAAGGCTGCTGCCGTCGAAGGGCGTGATTGTGAGCGAGGCAAGATCGATATTGTCGAGACAGCGTACATTTACGGCAACCATCTCGCTCCCATCCGCCCCGATCCCCCTGGCGAAGGAGACAATGCCGCAAGTGGAGCAGAACAGGTGGTGAATGACGTGCTTGTGGAATTGGTAATCGATCAAACTCTCGCCGCCCGTTTTAAGCTCGAACTCGGAGGCCGGCACGAAGTTTAGCAGTGAGCCGCGCTTGGAGCAGATCGAGCAATTGCAAGAGATTACGCTATTCAGATCTGAGCGGACTTCGTAACGAACCTGACCGCAATGGCAGCCGCCGCTAAATGTTTTCGGCTTCGAAGATTTGACCAAAACACTCTCCTGCATCGTTAAATGCACGCAATGCTTTGCAAGGATGGCATTCCGATGACGAACGGACCAAATCCGCCGAGAAATCTTGCAGAATCTGGCATAGTAGCGCAACCAGCGTTGACGCTGCTCGTTATTGGAGGATGATCCGGTCAGCTTGAATCGGTGTCACCGATATTGTTGGATTTCCCAAATTTTTCGGAAATCAACGCCACTATCCCCGATTGTTTCCATATCTTGGATTTGCCAAAGGCGCATTTTATGCAGCGATTTGAGTCCGACAGCATCAACATCTCCTTCCTCGACGAAGGCGAGGGTGAACCCATTTTGCTGCTGCATGGATTTGCCTCGAACAGCACCGTCAATTGGCGCAACACCAATTGGATCAAGACCTTGAACGGCGCCGGGTTCCGCGTCATCGCCTTCGACAATCGCGGCCACGGCCAAAGCGAGAAGCTCTACGATCCGGCGGATTACGGCGCGGGCGTCATGGCTGCGGACGCGCGCCGGCTGCTCGACCATCTGGGCCTTCCGCGCGCTGACGTGATGGGTTTCTCGATGGGCGCGCGCATCGCGGCTTTCCTGACCCTTGCGCATCCCGAGCGGGTGCGCAGCGTGATCTTCGCCGGGCTCGGCATCAATATGGTGCGCGGCGTCGGCGCGCCGGAGCCGATCGCCGCCGCGCTGGAGGCGCCGAATGCGGAGGACATCAAGAGCGATGCGGCCCGCAGCTTCCGCGTCTTCGCCGAACAGACCCGCAGCGACCGGCGGGCGCTGGCCGCCTGCATCCGCTCATCGCGCGACAAGATCGCGCCCGAGCAGCTCGCCACGATCCGCAAGCCGGTGCTCATCGCGGTCGGCACCGACGATGTGATCGCGGGCTCGGGCCCGGAATTGGCGGCGATCATTCCGCGGGCCGAGTTCCTGGAAATCGTCGGACGCGACCATATGAAGAGCGTCGGCGATCTG
The DNA here is from genome assembly GCA_031399085.1 of Rhodomicrobium sp. GTDB lineage: Bacteria > Pseudomonadota > Alphaproteobacteria > Rhizobiales > Rhodomicrobiaceae > R-RK-3. The sequence continues at coordinate 39,782 of JANNOQ010000095.1, read as the reverse complement.
AGCTATAAAAAAGGCGTGCTCGATTTTCTGTCACGCAGGGAGTAGGCGCCGAGTGTTCTATCGTTCGCCTCTTTAGACCGGAATCCAGTAATTCATTGAAACAGCCGTAGATATTGGATCCCTGCCTGCGCGGGGATGACAACTGAATTGGATAGCGCTGACGGATTCCATCCAAACTTATTCTGCGCTAGAACTTCAAACGCGAGCCGACGACGACGCCGTACCAAGGCTCCGCCGCCGTATTGACGGTCTGCGCCGTGCGGATTTCGGCGTCGAAATGGTTGAACACCGCGTACATCTCTAAGGCAGCGGCATCGAATTGCTGCACCGCGCCGACGCCCCAGCGTGAGACATCGGAGCCGGTAATGCTCTCAGGCGCGATGGAGGGGCTACCGCTGCCTGCATATCCCGAATAGCCGAGCAGAATATCGTGATATTGGCCATATTCACCGTAAAGCGTGGTCGCGCCATAGGCGGTCACTCGCTTCTGCCAGCCAGCCTGAGCCATCCACATAGTGCCATCGTCGGGATTGGCCGCGCTGGTGAGTCCGCCGCCTGACCGATCGGCCTCGCCAGCGGCGGCATTGCCAAACAGCCCAGTTGGTACATGCATGACGGAGATCGACCCGCTCGCGATCTTGGTTTCATTCGGATAGAAGCTCACGGTCGAGTCGTCGCCAACCCATAGATAGCCCGCGCCGGCCGCGATGCGCACCGAATCTAACTCATGCTGAAAACGCACGGCCGCATCCCAACTATCATTCTCGCCCCATGCCGCCGAGGCGACGAAGCCGTAGAGCACTGGGCTGTCGTAGCGGAGGAAATCGCCCTTATAGCCCTCTAGGCCCCAGGCTACATCGCCCCAGGTCAGGCCGGTGTAATCGCCATTCCCGTCGCGGATGCCGAAGGATTTATTGTGCCAGGTGACGGGATCGGTCTTGGCCCGGGAGAGATCGATGGTGGTGATGCCATCGGTCGCCGAGCTTTGCTGACCAAGCGTAATCCGTCCGAAGCGGTCGCCTTCGATGTACCAATTGGCAAGCCGCGTTTCGAAGGCGGTTTCGCCGGGGCCTTCGTCATTGGTCTGATTGACGAACAGCGAAGATGAGTCCGTGAAGCCCAGCTCGACGATGAAACCGGTCGCCCAGCTTGGCGAGATTTGACCATCGCCGGAAAAACTGAGTTTTGAGGCTTCGGCGGGGGCGGCATTATCGACCACATAGGCGTCGGAATCGGTGCCGTCGCCCCAGATTAAAAGCGCCCGGTTGACCTCGCCCGAAATTGTCAGCGAGACCGGGCGATTGCCTTTGCGGGCGGATGCCGCTTCCAATTCCGCCACACGCTCATCGAGTTCGGCGCAGCAATGTCCACCGAGATCGGCCGCGGCGACACTGTGCAGAGCGAATGCATTGATCAACGCCGACATCGCGAAAACTTTGACTGAAAGCGACCACATAACGAACTTCCTTTCGGACCGACTGCCCAGCGACAAAAACGCCTGGCGCGGAACATGCATCGTGCAGAGTTGAGCAGGACTTGGAACGCGATACCAACGGGCGGTTCCGGATGATCCCGAGACCGTCAGGCCGCAGTCGGCCGGGGTGATGGAGGCCGGTGTCGGCTTCGAGCGGAGCGCGCGCTTAAGGAGCGGTTATAACGGCTCGACGCCGCGCGCTAACCAAGCATATGCCGCCTAAATGTGGCGCAAGGTGGGTTTTAGAGGAATTCGGCCCGCCGACTTACATTGCGGCCGGGCTTCGCGTGATCGCGGCGACGCCGGTGCGGGCGACTTCGACGAGGCCGATTGGCTGCATGAGCGCGATGAACTGGTCGATTTTGGAAATCCGGCCGGTGATTTCGAAGACGAAATGCTCCGTCGAGGCATCGACGACCTGGGCGCGGAATGCCTCGGCCAGCCGCAGCGACTCCACCCGCTTCTCGCCCTTCCCCGCAACCTTCACCAGCGCCAGCTCGCGCGAAATGGGATTGCCGCTGACGGTCATGTCCGTGACCCGGTGGACCGGCACCAGCCGGTCGAGCTGATTGCGGATCTGCTCGATGGCCATCGGCGAGCCGGTGGTGACGATGGTGATGCGGGACAAATGCTTCTCCTGCACCGTCTCGGACACCGTGAGCGAGTCGATATTATAGCCACGACCCGAGAACAGGCCGATGACCCGCGCCAACACGCCTGGCTCATTGTCAACCAATACGGCCAATGTGTGCTGCTCGCGAATGTCCTGGCGGATGGTCATTGTCATTCCGATGTCTCTAGGGTTTGGCCAAGCATGGCGTCAGGCGTTTCACAAGCCGCTACACCATCGCCTTGCCTTCTTCCGACACCATGAAATCGATGTCGTCGCCGGGGAAATCGTCGGCAAGCATCATCTCGTGATGCCCCGCGCCCGAGGGAATCATCGGGAAGCAATTCGCCAGCTTGTGCACGCGGCAATCGAAGATTACAGGCTTGGGTGTCTCGATCATCTGGATGATCAAATCGTCCAGCTCGTCCGGCTTGTCCGCCCGCAGGCCGACGCAGTGATAAGCCTCGGCAAGCTTTACGAAATCGGGCAGCGAATGGGAGTAGGAATGGGAGTAGCGCCCGCCATGGAGCAACTCCTGCCATTGGCGCACCATGCCCATATATTCATTGTTGATGATGAAAATCTTGACCGGCAGATTGTGCTGCATGGCGGTCGACATTTCCTGAATCGTCATCAGCGCGGACGCCTCGCCCGCAATGTCGATCACCAGCGCGTGCGGGTGCGCGGTCTGCACGCCGACGGCGGCCGGAATACCATAGCCCATCGTGCCCAGCCCGCCCGATGTCATCCAGCGGTTCGGTTTGTTGAACTTGAAATATTGCGCCGCCCACATCTGATGCTGGCCGACCTCGGTCGTGATGTAAACGTCCTTGTCCTTGGTCAGCTCATACAGCCGCTGGATCGCATATTGCGGCATGATGACGTCGGAGCGCTGCTTGTAGGCCAGCGAGTTGCGCCCGCGCCACTCGCCGATCTGCGTCCACCATTTCTTCAGCGCCGGCTTGTCGGTCTGCGGTGCGCGGGCGCGCCAGACGCGGATCATCTCTTCCAGCACATGCGCGCAGTCGCCGATGACGGGGATATCCACCTTCACCGTCTTATTGATCGAGGACGGGTCTATATCGACATGGATCTTGCGCGAGCCGGGGGAAAAGGCATCCAGCCGCCCCGTGATGCGGTCGTCGAAGCGCGCGCCGATGTTCACCATCACGTCGCAATCATGCATGGACATGTTGGCTTCGTAGGTGCCATGCATTCCAAGCATTCCAAGCCACTGCTTGTCGTCGGCTGGATAAGAGCCGAGGCCCATCAAGGTCGAGGTGATCGGATAGCCGGTGAGCTGCACCAATTCGCGCAGCAATTGGCTGGCGGCCGGGCCGGAATTGATGACGCCGCCGCCGGTGTAAAACAGCGGGCGCTTCGCCCCGGCCATCATATCGACAGCGTCGCGGATGGCGGTGGCGTTGCCTTTGAGCTGCGGCCGATAGGTTTTGTGAACCACGCGGCTCGGGCCGATATAGGTGCCCTTGGCGAACTGCACGTCCTTGGGAATATCGACGACGACGGGGCCAGGCCGCCCGCTCTTGGCCACGTAAAACGCTTCATGCAGCACGCGCGCCAGATCGTTCACGTCGCGGACGAGATAGTTGTGTTTCGTGCACGGGCGGGTAATGCCTACCGTGTCACATTCCTGGAAGGCGTCATTGCCGATGAGATGCGTGGCAACCTGACCGGTGAGGCAAACGAGCGGAATGGAGTCCATCAGCGCGTCGGTGAGGCCGGTGACGACGTTGGTGGCGCCGGGGCCGGAGGTGACGAGCAGCACGCCGACCTTGCCGGTCGAGCGGGCATAACCCTCCGCCGCGTGCGCCGCGCCCTGTTCATGCCTAACGAGAATGTGGCGAACGCGGTTTTGCTTGAACAGCTCATCATAGATCGGGAGCACCGCGCCGCCCGGATAACCGAAAATATCCTCGACGCCCTGGTCGAACAGTGCTTCCAGCACGATCTCCGCGCCGGTCATCATGCGAGCCATGACGCAAACTCCCACTCAGTTTCAGGCATCGCCCCGAAGCCTGGCATTCTGCATAAGAAAAGCGCTCGCCGCACCCATTTTTGAGGCAAGAGCCGAAGACGAGGTCAACAGATAAGGCGGTGACCGGTCAGCGTCAACCTATTTTGCGCACAAAAAGAAACGTTTTTGCAACGCATTCGTTTCATTTATTGCGTTTTAAGCGTCTTCCACGTAATCATATTGCTTCTCGCCCATGTCATCTGCCTTTTGGCATATTGCCGCGTGTCGATCTTTGCTAACGCCAATGCTGCTTCGCAATCGAGCAGCCCATCGAGACATGCAAGAAGCGGCCGCACTCCGAGCGCCCGCATGATCGGAAGAGATGCATCCAGTTTGAGATTGCGCAGGCGCCGCACTTCATCGAGGGCGCCGGCCGCCAGCATTCCATCGAGCCGGGCGTCGCAGCGCGCATAAAGCAGCTCACGGGGCGGACAAACATATAGCCGCTCGGTCTCGCCGGTGCTCATCAGGGCCTTGCCCTTGACCTGCTGCCAGTCGAGCAGCGACCGGCCCGTCGCATCAAGAACTTCGAGCGCCCTGACGATGCGCTGAGGGTCGGAAGGCGCGAGCCGCGCGGCCATCGCCGGGTCGCGGTCGCGCAGGTCGGCATGAAGCGCCGCGCTGTCCTTGGCTGCCGCCTCGGCCCGCCAATGGCTGCGCACGGCCTCGGGGATCTCCGGCACGGGCGACAGACCTTCCAGCAGCGCCTTGAAATAAAGCCCTGTGCCGCCGACGATCACCAGCGGCGGCCCGCCCTCGCGCGCATTGGCGATCAGCGGGTCGACATCCTCAAGCCATCCGGCGACGGAGTAAGGCTCAGAGCCCGGGCGAAAGCCGTAAAGCCGGTGCGGCAGGGCGGCTTCCTCCACTGCCGCAGGGCGCGCGGTCAAAATACGCAACTCCTTGTAAACCTGCATAGAATCAGCGTTCACAATCAGCGCGCCGCGCTCGCCCGCAAGCCGAGCGGCGAGAGCGGACTTGCCGCTGGCCGTTGGTCCTGCAATAAGTGTGAAGAGAGTTTTCGGCATTCGGCCTGTCATTGCATTCGGCGCCTAATCGCACATGTCCCATGTTCTGACACTCATCGGCGCTCCTGGCGCTCACGACCTCATTGCCGCCACGGCGGACGATCTTCGGGCCGCGATCGGCGCCGCTCATCCGCCATTTTGGCTTGCGCCCGAAGCCTGCGACATCGCTTTTCGCGCCCCCGACGATGCGGCGCTTGCCCTTGCCCGTCACGCAGTCGCGGCAATCCCGCCGAACGCACCCATCGACAGCGTCATCCAGCCCGTCGAGGGCCGGCGCAAGCGTATGCTGGTCGCCGACATGGATTCAACCATCATTCAGCAGGAATGTCTGGACGAGGTGGCAAAGCTCGCTGGCATCGGGCCGAAGATCGCCGCGATCACCGAACGCGCCATGCGAGGCGAATTGCCCTTTGAGGACGCCTTAAGAGAGCGCATCGGGCTGTTGCACGGCTTTCCGCAGGCGAAGCTGCGGGAGGTGCTCGACCGGCAAATTACGCTGGCTCCCGGCGCGAGAGAGCTTGCCGGAACCATGCGTGCGAATGGCTACCGGACAGTGCTTGTCTCCGGGGGCTTTACGTTTTTTACCCGTGCGGTGGCTGACCGTGCCGGCTTCGATGTGGACTATGGCAACAGTTTCGTATTCGAGCATGGCGCGATCGCCGGCGTCGCCGATCCGATCCTTGGGCAGAACGCGAAGCTCGAAGCCATGGAGAAAGAGGCCGTCATCGCCGGCATCGGCCTGAAAGAGGTGATAGCCGTCGGCGACGGCGCGAACGACCTTGCCATGCTCAAGGCCGCTGGCCTCGGCGTCGCCTTCCGCGCCAAGCCGATTGTCGCCGCTGAGGCAAAAGCCCGGATTAACCACGGCGACCTTACGGCCCTTCTCTTTCTGCAGGGTTATCGGGCAGAAGAATTCGTTGCCCACGTTTAAAGGAACGCCGCCGTGAATATCTGCATGATCGGTGCGGGCTATGTCGGCCTTGTTTCGGCCGTCTGCTTTTCCGAATTCGGCTGGACGGTCAATTGCGTCGACAAAGACCCCGATAAGATCGACCGCTTGCGGCAGGGCCAAATCCCAATTTTCGAGCCGGGTCTGGAAGAGCTGCTGACGCGGAATGCCGAAAAGGGCCGCATCCATTTCTTCACCGACCTCGCAGCCGCCGCGAGAGACGCGGACTTAATTTTCCTTGCTGTTGGTACGCCGATGCGCCGGGGCGACGGCTATGCCGACCTCAGCTACGTTTATAAGGCGGTCGATGAATTGGCGCCGCATTTGAGCGGCTTTACGGTAATCACGACGAAATCGACCGTCCCCGTAGGCACCAGCCGCGAGATCGAGCGCCGCATTCGCGAACTCCGCCCCGATGCCGATTTCGCCGTTTGCTCGAACCCGGAATTCCTCCGGGAAGGCTCCGCCATTCAGGATTTCAGCCATCCGGACCGCGTCCTGGTTGGTGCCGACGACGACCGCGCGCGTCAAGTCATGGAGCGCGTTTATGAACCGCTGCGTCTGCGCAACGCGCCGATCATTTTCGTCAGCCGCGAATCCGCCGAACTGGCGAAATATGCCGCCAACGCCTTCCTCGCGACGAAGATCAGCTTCATCAACGAGATCGCCGATATTTGCGACGAGGTCGGCGCCAATGTTCAGGAAGTGGCGAACGCGATCGGCTCCGACCGGCGGATCGGCGACAAATTTCTGCATCCCGGCCCGGGCTACGGCGGCTCCTGCTTCCCCAAGGACGTCGCGGCCCTGATCCGTACAGCGCGCGAGGCCCGCTCGCCGATGACCATCATCGAGCAGGTCGAGAAGGTGAACACCGAGCGCAAAATCGCCATGGCGGCACGCATCGAACGTGCGGCCGGCGGCAGCATTCGCGACAAGCGCGTGGCCATATTGGGCGTAACCTTCAAGCCGAACACCGACGATATGCGCGAGGCTCCGAGCCTCGTGATCGTGCCGCTGCTTGTCGAGCGTGGAGGCATTGTCAACGCCTATGATCCGCAGGGACGTAAGCAGGCAGAGCCGCTGCTGCCGGGCGTCGTATGGTGCACCAGTGCGCTTGAAGCGGCTAAGGACGCCGATATTGCCGTGGTGCTTACTGAGTGGAACGAGTTCCGCGCACTCGATCTTCGCGCGCTGAAGAGGCAAATGCGCGGCGATGTGCTGGTCGATCTGCGCAACGTATTTCGGCCGGAATACGCCCGGCAATGCGGGTTCTCCTATTCCAGCGTCGGCAGGCCTGACGCGGTATATAGATTAATTTCGGGGTAAATTACCGCCCGCATTTGGGGATAGAGGGAAGCGGAAATCCACTATCTTGTCTCCCAAGGGGTAGTCGTGCTTACCGAAAAAGGATGAAATTCGCCAGAAAGCCCTAATTGACTTCTTTATAAATTGCGGACCAACTCTATAAAGCGTTTCTTCATCTCGCATCGTTCACAAAGTACGGTTCTTGGTAATCGAATGATAATATTTCAGCCGCGTGTAGCTGTCTTGATACCTTGCTACAACGAGCAGAGTACGATCGCTCAGGTCATCCGCGACTTCAGACACGCCCTCCCGGAGAGCGAGATATACGTCTACGACAATAACTCATCGGACGGAACGGCCGAGGTGGCTCGCGCTGCTGGCGCCATCATAAGGAGGGAGTTCTACCAAGGCAAAGGCAATGTCGTTAGACGCATGTTCGCCGATGTCGTCGCCGATGTTTATGTCATGGTCGACGGCGACGGAACTTACGATGCGACAGCCGCACCGATGCTCGTACAGAAGTTAATCGACGATCATTTGGACATGGTCTGCGGTGCGAGAAGATCGACGGATACCAAAGCCTTTCGGCGTGGGCATAGTTTTGGAAACCGATTGTTGACTGGACTTGTCAGATTGGCTTTCGGGCATGGCTTTCGCGACATGCTGACCGGATACCGCGTTTTCAGCCGCCGCTTTGTTAAGTCCTTTTCGGCGGTCTCACGGGGATTCGAGATCGAAACGGAATTGACAGTGCATGCCTTGCAAATGCGCCTTCCCGCCGCCGAGGTCGACACTCGGTACGGTGTGCGCCCGGAAGGTTCGAGAAGCAAACTCAATACCATTCGTGATGGAATCGTGATTTTGCAAATGATCGGTTTGCTGGTCAAAGAAGAGAAACCATTTCTGTTTTTCTCGACGCTGTCTTTCTTCGTGGCGCTCGCAGGGTTGATCATTTTCGTTCCAGTATTGATTGTATATCTGGAGACGGGTCTAGTGCCGCGCTTTCCTACGCTGATCGTTTCCGTTGCCTGCGTCGTTTTTGCCGCCCTTTTGTTTGCTTGCGGTCTTATTTTGGATTCCGTTGCGCGCGCTCGAGCTGAAGCAAAACGGTTTGCTTACTTGGCCGCATCGGCATTAGGGCCAGTCGGCCGGCATTCGGTTGCCAAGCCCTCTGAACTCGTCGATTTGAACATCGCGCACACAGCCCCGCAAGCTGCGGCCAACGGTTGAAGGGTGCTTGCCTCGTATGCCGCCGCATGTGCGCTTTGATCCTAAAGCTGCAGCCAGGCGAAGGATAGCCTACGGCGCCAGAGTATTAGGACGAGCCAGTTGGATCGCTCCCCTGCCCGGAGGGCAAAGTCTTCCAGCCAGGATTGTCCACTTCGAGGCATTTCTGGCCTCAGCCCGAAGGAAGATCATCAGCGGCCTGTTCCGGGCCAGCCTTCGGGCGGTTGCCACTCGCTGAAGCGTCTTTTCTGGACGGGCTGCTCGAAGCGCTCTGCGCTCTCTCTACGCCGCTCCCGCCGAGGCTTTGCCTTGCCGGCTGAGTCGGACACGCTCTTTTGAGCATCGGTCAAGGCTCCATCCGGCGCAATGCTGGCAAGTTTTTCGCCGCGCATCCAGGGAGGCAGATAGGAGGCGTCATCTGGCTTTGCCTCTCCTGACCTGGGGTCGCCTGTCCGTTCCGTTTGGGTCGCCAGCGCGAGCGCGCACTGGCCGGCGGAGGAGCTTTTGGCGCACGCCGATTGACAAACTCCGTCAGGCGCCGCCCGCAACGCCGCAATCAGATCCCGGCTCGGCTCGGCGTCCCAGTTGCGGTTGGCGCGATCGCTGATGGTCTTGACAGCCAACCGGCTTTTTCGCCCCCATACGCCGTCGATCTTGGCGTCGTAACACCCCAGCCGCGCCAATTCGCGCTGCGCTGCCAACGCCAGATCGTCGTCCGGCATCTCCAGTTTAGTGGCGTCAAGGCCGCCCGACTTGGCTGAAGACGGGATGTGGGCGGGAGCGTAGGTTTCATAGGCTTGGGCCGATGCGATCTCGATGCGGCCGTTCGGCGGTTCAGACTTGCCGGGCGCCGTGTCCTCGACTGCGCTCGCAGGCAGCCGCTGCATGGCGCCATTCATCGAAGGAGTGACGGGGATCTCCGGCCGGCTTGCAGCCGATGCAATTTGCTGGACGGGCGATTTCGCCTCCTCCCTCGCTTTTGGAAATAGCAAGATGATGAGAGCGGCAGCGGCGAAAACGATCAAGCTGAACCGGCGCATGGTGAGGGTCCTTTTCCATGAGGCCTGTGGGAAAGGTCGTTCTGTCGAGGAGGACATAAGTATCCTCCCATATTTTGCGGTTTTGGAATGGCCGATCTTAGCTAACCCGGCGGCTTTTTTGCGATCTTAGCTAACAGTTTGCGCCCAAATTCCGCACAAGATAGAGTCAGTTTATCCACTGCTGCCACTAGCTCTTGTGGGTCGATCTTAATTTTTCGTTTGGGCTTACGAATCAGTTACATATGTCGCAGAGGGGGCCAAATCCGCTAGCCGAAGCGGGATCGGTCGTCCGGTTGCTCCTTGCGGTGGAGCAGTGGCCGGAACGCCGGTTCGATCTGTGGGGACAGGTCTGGCAGCTTTCGAGCTGATCGGCATGCGGACTGACGGCCATTTGTGTGATTGTTCAGCCTGTTCGGCATCCGCTGGACAGGGCAGCTTTCCTGATTCGCGCACGCATTTGCGGCGCCAATCCCGGCGAGCCATGCCAGACGGCCCCTTGACCTTTGCTGAGCCGCCTTGTGCGGCCACACAGACTATAGGGGGCAGTGATGAGGCATGTATTTGGCGTATTCGGATGTGCGGCGGCGCTTATGCTGCTGGCCGTCTCAGCCGCCATGAATTGGCAATTCGGCTACAGCCTTGGCAAGACCGAATTCGATTCGCAAGTCTTCGGGGCGGCCAGCATCGCCGCCGACGGGCTGAAGGCGCTGTTGCCGTTCTTCATCTTCGCGGCCTGGCGCAACCGTAACTGGTCGCAGGCGCTTGGCGGCGCCGCGCTCTGGGCGGTCTGCATTCTCTATGCGCTGACCTCGGCGCTCGGCTTTGCTGCGCTCAATCGCTCCGACACCTCGGGTAGCCGCACGATTCAGACTGAGAAATACGAGGACCTGCGCGCCCAACTCAACCAAGTGTCGCAGCAACAGAGCTGGATCGAAAAACATCGCGCAGCCGGCATGGTCGCGGCCGACATCGAAGGCGCCAAGCAGAATGTCCGCTGGACAACGTCGGAGGGCTGCACGAACGCCACTGTCACCCTCAGCCGGGAGTTTTGCGAATCCTATCACAGGCTCCAAGCCGAGCTTGCCGCAGCAAAGAAGGATGAAGTGCTGCAGAAGCAAGCCGCTGAAATCCGCGCCAAACTCGGCGAGATGGACGGACGCTCGGCGGTGAAGGTTGCCGATCCGCAGGCGGCGATCATTTCAACCCTGTCGGGGGTCGACATCAGCCGCGTGGAGGTGGGTTTGACGATCCTTATCACGCTGCTTGTCGAATTGGGATCGAGCCTTGGGCTTTATGTCTCGACCAGCACCTGGCGGATCAACGACCAGCCAAGGCGGCCGGTCCCGGAGCCGGTGAAGGTGGTAGAAATCATTCAGCCGCCGCTGCGCCCGCCCTATCAGCTGCATCAATTGCATCAGCCAGCGCAGCTTGCCTTGCCGAAAAGCGACATCGAAATCTATTTCGAGGATCGCATCCGGCAGGACGACGGCGCGAGCGTCACGGCTTTGGCGCTCTACGACAATTACTGCGAATGGTGCGAGACAACAGCGCGCCAGCCGGTCGGGCTTCCGATCTTCAGCCGCCAGCTGACCGATCTCGGCGTGCAAAAGGCCAAGATCGCGGGGAAAATCCGCTATATCGGCGTCCGTATGGCCGGAGCCGCGCAGGACGACGACGGCGATATCGCGGCGGTGTCATAGAGCAATGATGTCTGTTGGGAGAAGGCTGCCCGCTGAGTCAGCCCAATCTTCACAATTCACCGCGCGCAGCCCCCTCACCCGGTCGCTGACGCGCCCGCCCTCTCCCGCGAGGGGGAGAGGGCAAGAAACGAAAGAATGAAGGCGCGGGTTGCCACACAGCGCAAGATAGCCTCCTTGCCCTCTCCCCTTGCGGGAGAGGGCTGCCGCCAAAGGCGGCTGGGTGAGGGGGCTGGTGAAACCGATCTTCTGGAAAAGGCTCCCGGGCCGGGCGCGCTCAATAAGCCAGATCCATCTGCATTCCGTCATAGGCGGGCTCGACGCCTTCGGGCAGCTCCCGCCGCAGCGTCTCGTAATCCAGGTCCATATGCATATGGGTAAGGATCGCCCGTTTCGGCCGGACGCGGTCGATCCAGCCTAGTGCTTCCTCGACTGAGAAATGACTCGGATGCGTCGTGTACCGCAGCGCATCGATGATCCACACATCGAGTCCTTCGAGCATCGGCAGGGTAGGCTCCGGCAGATCATGCACGTCGCTCGAATAAGCGAGATCGCCGAACCGGAAGCCGAGCGAGTCGATATCGCCGTGCCGCTGTAGAAATGGCATGGCCGAAATCGGTCCGCCGGGGCCATCGACGGTTACAGTCTCACCGGGGTGGATGATGTGCGCTTTGACAATAGGCGGATAGCTGCTGCCCTTGGGCGTGGCGAAGCAGTAGTCAAAGCGGCGTTGCAGGATGTCCGCCGTCACGCCGTCGAAATAAACGTCGATGCGGCGGCGGCCGCGATAGGCAAGGATGCGCAGATCGTCGATGCCATGCGTGTGGTCGGCATGGTCGTGCGTGTAAAGCACGCCGTCGAGCCAGTCGATGCCGGTCTCCAAGATTTGTTCGCGCAGATCGGGGCCGGTATCCACGAGCACCGCTGTTCTTTTTTCGCCGGCAAAACGCTCGACCAGCAGCGCGCAACGCCGACGCCGGTTCTTCGGGTTGGCGGGATCGCAGGCGCCCCAATGACCATCAATGCGAGGCACGCCGGGAGACGAGCCGCAGCCCAGGATTGTGAAGCGGAGAGTCATGCGGCCGAACGCGCCGCCTCGGCGACGAGCCCATCGGCCTTGGCAAAGAGGCGGAAGAAATTTTCGGTCGTAACGGCTGCGATTTCGGTTTCGCTCACGCCTTTGACCTTTGCGAGCACGCTGGCCGTTTGCCGCACAAAGGCCGGCTCGTTGCGCTTGCCGCGATGGGGCATCGGCGCGAGATAGGGCGCGTCGGTTTCCACCAGCAGGCGGTCGAGCGGGATTTCGGCGGCAATGGCGCGCAGCGCCTCGGATTTATTGAAGGTAAGGACGCCTGAAAACGAGACGTAAAGACCCAGATCGATGCCCCGCATCGCCAGCGCGCGTCCGCCCGTATAGCAATGCAGAACGGCGCCGAACTTGCCCTTGGCCATCTCCTCGTCGAGGATGCGGCCCATATGCTCGTCCGCGTCGCGGCTGTGGATCACCAGAGGCAAGCCGGTCTCGCGCGCGGCGGCAATATGCTGACGAAAGCCGTGCTCCTGATCGGGGATCGGGCTTTTTTCGTAGAAATAATCCAGCCCAGCCTCGCCGATGGCCACGGCCTTGGGATGCTGGGAGAGCGTCAGGATTTCACTGAGCTCCACATCGCGCTCCTCCGCCGCGTAATGCGGATGTGTGCCCACTGTGCAGCAGACATCGGCGAAGCGCTCGGCCACCGCGCGGATGCGCTCGAACTGGCGAACGCGCGTCGAGATCGTCAGCATCGCGCCGACGCCGGACGCCTCGGCGCGCGCGACGATGGCGTCGAGCTCACTTTCGAAATCCGGGAAATCGAGGTGGCAATGGCTGTCGACTAGCATTTTAGAACTCACATCACTCCGCAGCGGCGGTTTCCGGCTCAATATAGCGCGGGAAGATCGGTTGCAAAGGCCCGAGCGCCGCGCCGGCTGTCAAGCGGCCAGTGGCGCCGAGCTGAGCGAAATCGCGCGCATCGACGAGCCCTAGCTGATCGAGCAGCTTTTCCGCCGATGCAGGAATGAAAGGCTGGGCGAGGATGCCAAGCTGGCGCAGCACCTCCGCCGTGACATAAAGCACGGTCGCCATGCGCGCCGGATCGGTCTTCTTCAGCGCCCAGGGAGCCTCGCCGGCGAAATAACGGTTCGTGTCGGCGACGACCGCCCAGATCGTTTCGATCACACGATGTATCGCCTGCCGCTCCATCGCCTCGCGCGCTGTGCCGATGATGGCGTCGGCGGCGTCGAGCAAAGCCTTGTCCGCATCGGTGAAGTTGCCCGGCTGAGGAAGCCTGCCGTCGCAATTTTTGGCGATCATGGACAACGATCGCTGCGCCAGATTGCCGAGATCGTTCGCCAGATCGGCGTTGGTGCGATTGACGATGGCCTCGTGGCCATAGCTGCCATCCTGGCCGAATGGCGGCTCGCGCAGGAAGAAGTAGCGCATCTGATCGACGCCATAGCGCTCCGCCATCTCGAACGGATCGACGACATTGCCGACCGATTTCGACATTTTCTCGCCCCGGTTGTTCAGGAAGCCATGCGAAAAGATGCGCTTGGGCAGCGGCAGTCCGGCCGACAGCAGGAAAGCCGGCCAATAAACCGCGTGGAACCGAGTAATGTCCTTGCCGATCATGTGCACATCGGCCGGCCAGTAGCGCTGATATTGCGGTGCTAACTCGTCAGGAAAGCCGACGCCGGTGATGTAGTTGGTCAGCGCGTCGACCCAGACATAGATGACATGGCCAGGCGCATCTGGCACGGGGATGCCCCAGTCAAGCGTGGTGCGCGAAACGGATAAATCCTTCAGCCCGCCTTTTACAAAACTGACAATCTCGTTGCGGCGCTCCGGCGGCAGAATGAAATCCGGGTTCGCCTCATAATGGGCCAGAAGCTTTTCCTCATAGGCCGCGAGCCGGAAGAAATACGTTTCTTCCTCCGCCCACTCAACCGGCGTGCCTTGCGGGCCGACACGAATACCGTCCTCCCGGAGTTCGGTTTCGTCCTCGGCGTAAAAAGCCTCGTCGCGCACTGAGTACCAGCCCGCATATTGATCGAGATAGATGTCTCCCGCATCCGCCATGCGCCGCCAGATCGCGGCCACGGAATCGTAATGCCGCTTCTCCGTGGTGCGGATGAAATCGTCGTAGGAAATGTTGAGCCTGTCGGCCATTGCCTTGAAGCGCGGCGTGTTGCGCTCGCCGAGTTCGGCGGGCGTGATCCCGGCCTTAGCGGCGGTCTGCTTCATCTTAAGGCCATGCTCGTCAACGCCGGTCAGGAAATAGACGTCGTAGCCGTCAAGCCGCTTGAACCGGGCGATGGCGTCGGTTGCGATCGCCTCATAGGCGTGGCCGATATGCGGCGCGCCGTTGGGATAGGAAATCGCGGTCGTGATATAGAAGGCCGGTTTCTTCGTCATGGCCTTGTGAACCCCGCTGTTGATGGCGTGAGAGGCTTAGTGCCCGCGCTTCGCCGCTTTTCGGGCGAGGCGCTCGATGGTTTCGAACACCGTCAGGGTCAGCGCCGCCTTGTCGAGATTGAGGCGCTCCGCTTCGCCGCGCGCTTGGCGAATTGTTTCCCACAGCTCGGCCCAATCCGCAAGGTTGTCGGACGTGATGAGGGTGGGGAAGCGGCGCAGCTGGGGAAAGGTCGCATCCGGGCCACCGCCCGCCGCTTGGCCGCGCAAGGCGCTTGCGAGGATTTCCTCAAGCAGGTCGAAGGCCATGCTATGCGCATCGGTATCGCGACCGGCAGTCAGGGCAATTAGCTTGTGCAGCGCCATGCGGTCGAGACGCGGCAGGCTTTCAAGGAGCGTTAGAACGGCTTCGAACAGGGCCAACCCGCCGCCGTCGAGAAGCTGGAGGACGCGGCGCGGGCTGCCCTTGCCAAGCGCGAGCAGCGTTGAGAGTTGGGCCGCCTCCGGCGCGTCGCGCTCGGCCGTCCGGCAGGCAGCCTGCACCGCTTGCCGGAGCGCTTCGGTCCCGAGCGGCTCGAAACGGACGGTGCGGCAGCGGGAACGAATGGTCAGCAACAGGCGGCCGGGTGAGGATGAGATCAGCAAAAATACGGTTCGCGGCGGCGGCTCTTCCAGCGATTTGAGCAGCGCATTGGCGGAATTCAGATTGAGATCGTCGGCGCCATCTACGATTATCACGCGCCAAGGGGTGACAGCCGTGCGTTGCAAAAAATGACGCAGCGCGCGGATGTCGTCGATGGCGATGCTCTGACGGAATTTTTTTCCTGACGAGTCCCATCCGCGCCGGAGGATCAGCAGGCCGGGATGCGAGAGGTTCGCGACCTGACGCCAGGCTCGGCTCTCATCCGCCACAGTGAGCGAGGCGAGGGCGGAGGGTAGCTCCAGCCCCTGTTGCGCCAGAAGGAAGCGGGCGATGCGATAGGCGAAGGTCGCTTTTCCGATGCCCTGCTCGCCGGTCATCAGCCAGGCATGATGGAGACGGCGGGAGGCGATGGCGTCGGCGATGATCGTTTCGGCGGCCTCATGCCCCAACATCCGCCGGGTTTCGCGCGGACGCGGCCACCCGGCGAGGCGGTCGGCCTCGGGCGGCGCTTCGGTGTCGGCATCGATAATGCGCGCCTTCGCCATGCGGGATCATAGCTCCAAGCGCTTGGCGACGACCGACCAGATATCCTCCGCAACCGTTTCGGGCAGGCGGTTCGCGTCGATGACGGCGCAGCGCCACGGTTCGGCGGCGGCTATATCCAGAAACTCCTGGCGCAAACTGCTGTGGAAGACGAGAGACATGCTCTCGAAGCGGTCGGCCTCCCCACCCTCGGATTTGGCGCGGGCGGCGGCGCGCTTTAGGCCCTGCTCGGGCGGCAGATCGAGAATGAGCGTCAGATCGGGGCGCGTCGGGCCGACAACCACGCGCTCAAGCGCGTCCACCGCCGCAATCGGGACGCCCCCCGCCGCGCCTTGATAGGCGCGGGTGGAGTCGTGAAAACGGTCGCAGATTACCCAGGCGCCGCGTGCGAGGGCAGGACGGATAGTCAATTCGAGATGGGAGTCGCGCGCAACGTAGAACAGCAGCGCCTCGCCCATGGGGCCGTAGCTTTTGGCCTTGCCTGAGAGCAGCACGGATCGGATCGCTTCCGCGCGGGGCGATCCCCCCGGCTCGCGGGTCAGCACGATTTCGTGGCCATATTCGGTGAGCCTGTCACGAAGCAGCGCGGCCTGCGTGCTTTTGCCCGCGCCCTCGCCGCCTTCGAAGGTAATGAATTTGCCAGCCGCCACTCAGGCTCTCCTACCCGGCCCGGATGGAACGGACCTTTGGCATAGACCCGGCTGGGCCTCGCATCAAGCGCTTACTCGCCGCTATGCCGGTGGATAAGCCAACCGAAGGCGAGGCTCAAAGCGGAATCGAAGCCCTGTCGGATCAGACCGGCGCGCTCGATCGATTCGGCCGCATAGAGCGGGGCGGAGGTCGCGACGCCATTTTCGGCCGTGACGCGCAATTCGCCGATCTTGTCGCCCTCCTTGACCGGTGCGATCACCGGGCCAAGATACACAACTTCACCGCGCAGGGTTCTTTGCTTGACGTTTTTCGGAAGCAGAATTCGCACATCGCCATCGCCGCGCAGCTTCACATAGCGCTTCTCACCGCCCCATACGAGCGCCTGCTCGACGGTTTCGCCCGCGCCGAACACGGTAAATTTCTCAAAGCTTTTGAATCCCCAATTCAGCAGCCTGACGCCGTCTTCCTTGCGCCCGGTCTGTGTCTTCACGCCGTTCTGCACCACGATAAGGCGTCGGCCATCCAAAAGCGCTGAGCCGACAAGTCCGTAGCCGGATTCAGCGGTAAACCCTGTCTTGAGGCCATCCGCTCCAACATTGGCATAGATTAGCGGATTACGATTATAGAATATGTGCTTTCGGTAACGGAATTCTTTCTGCTGAAAATAGGCATAATATTTTGGGTAACTCTGAATAACGTGATTGGCGAGCAGAGCAAGTTCGCGCGCAGTCATTAATTGCTTGGGATGTGGCAGTCCAGTGGAGTTGGCGAAAGTCGATTTGGTGAGCCCGATGCGTCGCGCATAGTCGGTCATCATTTGCGCGAAGGCGTCTTCCGAGCCGGCCAATCCTTCGGCCAGCACGATGCAGGCGTCGTTGCCGGACTGGATGACGATGCCCTGCAGCAAATCCAGCACCGTCACATTGGTTTTCAGCGGCGCGAACATGGCGGAGGTGCCCGATGGTGCGCCGCCAGTGCGCCAGGCATTTTCGCTGACCGGATATTCGGTTTGCAGCGTGATCTTGCCTTGGTCGAGCGCCTCGAAGACGACGGCGAGCGTCATCAGCTTGCTCATGCTCGCCGGCTGCATCAACTCGTCGGCTTTCTTTTCGAACAGCACGGTTTGCGTTTCGGCGTCCATGAGGATGGCATAGTCCGCCTCAGTTTCGACCTGCGCGCTGGGCCGCGAAGGGCAAAGGCCCGCCGCCAGCGCAAAGATCAAAAATAAGCAGAAATAACGCTGTGCCATGATCATCGCAGGTCAAGAAAAGTCGATCGCAGGGGTCAGGCGAGTCGAGCGCACTATCGGCTGGCATGAGGCAAAAATCAATGCGCAAACGGATCGCGGCTTTGAGGCGGTGCGGCGTACGGCGTACGGCGGCTTACCGCCGGTCATCCATCCGGACTTTCAAGCCGCGCCTCGGTCAGGCCCGCCGCGCGAATTCGGTCGACGGCGGCCTTGGCTGCATCGTCACCCGCAAATGGGCCAAGCCGCAGGCGATGAATGGCGCGATCGCCGAGCAAGATAGGCTGGATCGACGCCGGGGCGATTTCGGCAAGAACCGAGGCAAGCCGTTCGGCTGTGGCTTTTCTTTGGAAAAGACCCGCCTCGATGTAACTGCGCCCAACCAGTTGGGTAGCGGCGGGTGCAATTGTTGGGGGCGGGGACGGTTCAGGTTCTGCTGAGTCCCTTGCGTTGGGCAACGAGGATGCAAAGAAGCTGGCCGGTTGAGAGTCGATATCGGCGGCGGGTTGAATGCCGGCCTGGGTTTGCGCTGCCGCAAGGCCTTCGGTCTTTGCAACCCCCGCGTGGCGCACCGGCGGCGCGGCACTGAATTTGGCAGCTTTTGCGGGTTGCATTGGTCCGGGGATGACGGACGTAATCGCGCCGCTCGCGCTCAACGGCGCCGCCGAATAGCGATAGCTGTTGGACGCCTGCCGCGATCGCATCGCCTTTGCGGGGGAGGCGGCAAAGGCGACCCGCGGCCCTGCCCAGCTTTGTGCGGCAAGGACCTCGCGCTCGTGGCGGTCGCCGCCGCCGAGCGGCGCGGGGCCGAGATATTGGACGCGCACAGGAGCGGTGCCGACCCCGCTCATCTGCAGGAGCGAGGCCACGCTCCACGAAAGGTCGATAATTCGTCCATGAGCGTAAGGTCCGCGATCGTTGATGCGGACGACCAGCGAGCGGCCATTGCCCAAATTCGTCACTCTCGCATAGGACGGGAGCGGCAAGGTGGGGTGGGCCGCGGTCAGCGCCTCCATGTCGTAGATTTCGCCATTTGCGGTGCGTCTGCCGTGAAAAAGCTCGCCATACCAGGACGCGATGCCCGTCCGGTCATAGCGGTCGACCTCCGCTGGAGTGTAAAGCTGGCCGTTCAGCCGATACGGCGAGCCCAGCTTATAGCGGCCGCCTCCTTTCGGCACCGGCTGACCCAACTCGACGATCCGGGGGCCTAGCCTTGCGCTTTCATTGCGTCCAGGGCCGCCGCCGCAGGCCAACAAAAGCACCGCGCCCGCTAGCAGTACGATAACGCGTCCGGCATGGCGCACGCAACGCAGCAGGATCTTCTCGTCGCGCCGTATCGTTGCGCGACAGACCGGGAGGCCCTTGCCTGAATAACGCGTTAGGATAAGCCGGGCAGGGCCGGGCTGAGGGACAAACACGATAGGCAAACCCATCCATTGCGCCCCCGATGGGATCGGTAAGGCGAAGGCAGAACGCTCGCATAAGCTGTAAGCTTGCGAATTTTCAACCTTAAGGAGAGATGCTTAGAATTCGGTTAACCAACGTTCCAGCGCGCTTTCCCTGGGAGGATCCAAGGTGGCCCACCGGCTCGTCATTGCGAGCCAGACGCGCCACGATCGGGGTCCTGCCAAGCCGTGACCGCCTTGCGCGCTCGGGCCACGTTTAATGGGCCGCTAGGCCGGTAGTGCGTTTTCCGGATCGAGTCCAGCCGCAAGCGCCATGCGCACAAGACGCGGCAAGCTTCCCGCGCCAGTCTTTTCCATCACGCGGGCGCGGTGAATTTCGACCGTCCGGGGGCTGAGGCCGAGTTCCCGGGCAATGATTTTGTTGGGTCGGCCGGCAATGAGATGCTTCAGCACGTCGCGCTCGCGCGGGGTGAGGACGCCAAGCTTGGCTTGCGCCTCATTGGCCTTGCCCTGCTCGCGGAGCTCATATTCGCGCCGCTTGACCGCCTTGTCTACATAGTCCACCAGGGTCTGCGGATCGACCGGCTTTTCCAGAAAGTCGATGGCGCCGCGCTTCATCGCATTCACCGCCATTCGGATATTCCCATGCCCCGTGATGATGATGATGGGCACCTTGTCATTGTCCATGCGGCCAATGCGCTCTTGCACTTCAGAACCTGTGGCGTCAGGCATCCTCATATCGATCAGCACGCAGCCGGTCTCATCGGAACGGTATTCTTCAAAGAATGTTTTGGCGCAGCCGTGGGTCCGCACGGCGAAACCAGCACCTCGCAACAGGATGGATAAAGAGTCCCGGACCGCGTCGTCATCGTCCAAAATCTGTACAAGCAAAGATTTGTTCATTACACCTACTCACTCATACTTGCCGGGATTAAGAAACTGAACACCGCGCCTCCCTCTGGGCGATTGCTAGCGCCCAGACGCCCGCCATGCGCCTGAGCGATGCGCCGGGAAACAGCCAGACCGACGCCGAGACCTTCCGGCTTGGTGGTCCGGAAAGGGTCGAATATGGTCTCAAACACCTCCGTGGAGATGCCGTTGCCGGTGTCTCCGACGGAAAATTCGGCGAAATTTTCCGCATTGACCTTCAGCCTGATCCAGACCTTCCGCTCGCCTTCCGAAGCGCTCAGCTCGTCGATCGCGTTGCGTATCAAATTCGCAATTAAAACCTGGATCTGCACCCGGTCCATTAGTACCGGCACTGGCTCGCGCGGAAGCTCAACGCTTACAGCAATCCCCAGTTGGCCGGCACCCATCGTCGCGAGTTGCACGGCTTCGTCGACTGCCAGACGCAAATCGCCAAGGGCGCGTTCTGCGCCCCGGTGTTGAAGAAGCTGCCGGAGCCGATGCATGATGAGCCAAGCACGCTTGGCCTGCTCGCCCGCTTTCGAGATCAGCGAAACGCAATTGTCCTGATCGTCATTGGCGGGCTCGGAGCAGCAACGGCTGGCTGCGGCGGTATAGTTCGTAATGGCGGTCAAGGGCTGACTGAGCTCATGCGTGATCATTGTCGCCAGTTCGCCGAGCACGCTGTGGCGAGACAGATGCGCGATTTCGCGCTCTAACTCCGCGATGCGCTGGTCCTGCCGGAAGTGCGCGGAAACATCGCGAAACTGATAAATCGCTACCCGGACGCCATCGAGCGCGCCCTCGCCTGCGACGATTTCAAGCGGAAACCGTTCTCCGTTTTTCTTGCGGCCTATGGCGGGGCCGTTTTCAAAGAGTGGCTGCCGGCTTGCCTGGTCCTGGGAGATTTGGGTGACGGATGCTGTCGGAAGATGCTTGCGGGGTTCAAGCAACTGAGCAGCGTTCGTACCCATCAGTTCGCTCTCGTGGTAGCCAAACAAAACTTCGGCGGAAGTGTTCAGAAAGTCGATGGTTCCGCTTGAGCTTGTGATGACAATTGCGTCAGACGCAGCGCTAAGGAAAGCGCGCAATGCGCCCTCTTCACCATTGCGCGAGGGCTGGCGATTTGAGCTTATCGTATGTGGTCTCACATTCTTCCTGCTGGAAATTTGGACAAAATCGGCACAGGACCTGCCTGCCTTATCTGTATTGGCTGACGCCGAACTGTTATTCCCGCTCAATGTCATCGAAGTTCTTTGGTTGGTCACCAACTGGTGACAAAAATCATGAGAATTCAAAACTTTCTCGCGATCAATTCTCAAAACTGCATATGTCTCTATAGATTATTTAGCAGCTACAGTTCAAGCCCTAGCAACATGTCAAAGCGTAAAATACGGATACATAGGTAGTGTCCGTATGAACCGGTACTAAGATTATTGTGTTCTTCCGCACTTCTTATTTCGTATCAATGCCTTGAGTAACAGATCATTGAGCTGGAATATTGCATTACGGTTCCCTTGTCGGGCGGCTGAGCCCGCCGAAATCTTGCACAGGGGAGAAAGAATATCTGTTGCCTGAAATAAATCGAGGGGCATAAGAAAGGTGAATGACACTTTCCGCGAGGGCCCGTTCGGCGCTGGCCGGCCGCTTGCGCCGGGACATCGAGGGCGATCTGTTATTTGACCCTTTCAACCGCGCCCGCTACGCCACGGATGCCTCACCCTACCAAGCATTCCCCGCCGGCATTGTCCTGCCCAAAACCCAGCAGGACATCGTCGCGGCTGTCAGGACAGCCTGGGAAGCCGGCATCCCCGTCATTGCACGCGGAGGGGGTACAGGGCGCTCGGGACAGGCCGTGGGCGAAGGGCTCGTCATCGACCTTTCGAAATATGTCACCCGGCTTTTGTATTACGACGCGAATGCGCAGACTTGTATCGTCGAGCCCGGGATTTCCCCGGCCGCCTTGAACGAGGCGCTGCGGCCGGAGCGCGTCTGGTTTCCCGTCGAGATCGGCTCGGCGGCGACCGCCACAATCGGCGGGATGACGGCCACCGACGCGATCGGAGCAAGAGTGTTGCGATATGGCCGGATGCGGGACAATGTCGTGGCGCTGGACGCCGTGCTCGCCAACGGCGCGGAAATCAGTTTCGGTGAAATTCCGGACAATTTCGGCCACGACGGCGGTGGGAGCGAGGCGGAAACGCTCATTCTCGACTTGCTTGAGGCCGCCGAGGGCGGGGAAATGGCGATCCGGGCGTTGCCAAACCTGCTTGGCTCCGTCCACGGCTACAATGTTCGGGCTCTGCTGCCTGGCAACGGACCGCAAAACCTGGCTGCGTTTCTCGCCGGATCGGAAGGCACGCTGGCGATTGCCAAGCGCATCGAGCTGAAATTGGCGAGACGCCCGCGCGGCCGAGCCTTGGGCGTCTGCAGTTTTCCCAGCCTGATCCACGCGCTTCGAGCGGTGCCGGCGATCGCCGCGCTCGAACCCGCAGGTATCGAACTTGTCGACCGGCGCATTATTGAGCTGGGACTTGCCGGTTGCGACAGCGCCGATCCGGCGCGCCGGGCGCTGCGCCACCAGGCGGAGGCGCTTTTGTTCGTCGAGTTCATGGACGGCAACCGCGTCGCCAATGCGCGCAAGCTCAAGGAGCTGGCGGATCAAATCCATGGGCTCGGCCATGCCAGGGCCGTCAGCGAAGTTCTCGGAGCTGCCGTCCAAGAGGCGACGCAGCGTGTCCGCAGTCAAGGGCTGGCGCGGCTTTACGGCATGACGCGGCTGCCGCCGACGCTCGCGCCCATTCAGGAATTCGCGCTGCCGCTTCAGAGCCTTGCCAGCGCGGCGGAAGGCGTCGCCGCGATCCTGGCACGGCATGGGCTGGATGCGATTTGGCACGGCCACGCTGGCGCTGGGTCGCTCCGCCTGCGTCCGTGGTTGCGCAGCCGCGAAGCGCATCCCGGCAGCGCGGCGGTGGCGGAGGAAATTTCCGCGCTTTTTACGGAGTTCGCGGGACAGCTTGCCTGCGCCGAGGGCCAGGGCATCGCGCGGTCCTTTCAACAGGAAAAAGCCAGGGATCCAAGCCTGACCGCTTTATTCGAGGCGATCAAGACGCGTTTCGATCCGGGCGGCAGGCTCAATCCGGGCAAGATTGTCATTGCGACGGAGCCTGGTCCGGTTCTGTCGCGTGGCGAGCCGCCGCCGGAGGCCGCTATAGCCTTTGCCGCGTTAGCCTGCGACGGCACGGCGCTATGCCGGCGCCTCGAAGGCGGCGTCATGTGCCCGTCATTCCGCATGACGCGCGATGAGCGTGACAGCCCGCGAGGGCGCGCCAACACGTTTCGAATGGCGCTGACCGGCGAGCTTGGCGCGGACGCGCTGGCGTCGGAGGACATGGCCGAAACCATGGCGCTATGCGTATCCTGCAAGGCTTGCCGCGCGGAATGTCCGCGCGCCGTCGACATCCCGCAGGCCAGGATCGCCGTGCGGAGCGCACTGGTGCAGAAAAACGGGCTTTCCCGAGCGGACAGGTCAGCGGCGTTTCTACCGCATTACGCGCCCCGGATGCGCCCTTGGCGGCATCTCCTCAATCTTCGGGATCTACTGCCCTGGACGGCGAAGCTTTCCGAGTCCGTGACCGGCCTTAGCGGGGATCGTCCCTGGCCGCGATGGACGTCGGCGCCGTTCGCCTCGGACGAGCCAATGGGGCCTGACGGCGGTCCCGAACTTCTCCTGTTTGCCGACACCTTCAACAATTATTTCGACGCAGGAACTCTGCGAGCGGCCGCGGACGTGCTGAACGCCAGCGGTTTCCGGCTCAATCTTCTCGCGCCGGCGCCGGGTGAGCGCCCTTTTTGCTGCGGCCGAACCTTTCTGGAAACGGGTTTAATCGAGGAAGCCCGCGCCGAAGCCCGCAGGCTGATCGCGGGCGCGGCGCCATTCACGGCGCGCGGCGTTCCCCTGGTCGGGATGGAGCCGGCCTGCATTCTCACGATCCGAGATGAGTTTTTGAATACGCTTGGTGAACAGGGGGCGGAGGATTTGGCCGCGAGCAGTCTATTGTTCGAGGAGGTGATGATTCAGCCGGCAGCGGCAAAGGCCATCAAGCCACATTTGCTCAGGATCGAAGCCGAAGCGCTTATTTCTGCTCATTGTCATCAAAATGCCTTTGCAACTGCGCCAATCGCTCGCCAAGTTGCCGCAATGGTGCCTGGTATGACTGTGATAGAGGCTGAGAAGACTTGTTGCGGGATGGGCACATCCTTTGGCTATAAGCGCGATACGGTTGCCGCCTCGCTTCGCATGGGGGAACTCTCGTTGTTCCCGCAAATCCGTCGCACTGGGGCCGACACGCTCCTCGTCGCGGACGGTTTTGCCTGCCGCCGGCAAATTATGGACGGGACCGGCCGCACGGCACGCCATACCGCGGTGCTGCTGAAACTGGCGCTGGCGGCGAAAGAAAAATTCGGGGCTGTCGATGCTGCCGATCTCGAAAAAGATGCCAAGATGGCCAGGCGGCTGTCCCGTTTACGCCGGGCCTATTTCAGATAGAGGACAGCTAAAAATGCAGTCTATTGCCCAAAACTCTTTGCATGATGAACTTCTTGGACGCTTGCGGCAGATGATCGTCGCTGGCGCATTCCTGCCGGGCGAAAAGATCCCCGAACGGCAGCTTTGCGATCGGTTTGAGGTATCACGCACGCCGCTTCGCGAAGCGCTGAAGGTGCTAGCGGCGGAGGGCCTCGTGCAACTTGCGCCCAATCGAGGCGCCATGATCGCCGAAATAGGCCCCGATGAGCTGGAAGAATGCGTGCCGATCTCGGCGGAGCTCGAAGCGTTGTCGGGAGAGCTTGCCTGCGAAAGCATAACCGATGCGGAAATCGTCACCATCAAAGCGTTGAACGCAAAGATGATTGCCGATTACAGGGCGGGCAATTTTAAGGCCTACCTCGCACTGAACAAGGAAATCCACGTGAGCATCGTCGCGGCGGCACGCAATCCGCTGCTCGCGGCGATATATGACACTTTGTTCTTTCGTGTCGGCCGTACGCGCTTTAAACCGGATTTTTCTCAGGAAAAACGCGAACAGGCCCTGGCCGACCACGAAGAAATGATCGCGAGACTAGAGGCTCGGCAGGGAAAGCGCCTTGCCGAGCTTATGAAGCGTCATGTTGAACAGCTTTTTGGGAACGATCACGCGGTGTCGCGCGAGCCGCTCGGTCCGAAGACGAGCGGGGGCTAATTACCCAGCCGCGCCGCGCCGGTTTCGCCATCATTGCGGCTCCACGCGACCTGGCGTCCTGACACGCGCAATTTGTAGCAGAGCGTCCGGCCGTTCGACCAACTGTTCCACTGCTGACAAAGCTCGGCTCTGCGAACCCACCAGCGGCCGGTGTCGGCACTGACCTGCTCACCAGCCAAAGCGGCCAAGCTTGCGCTGCTTACGCCGGCCATCGTGCCATTCGGACGATAGCGAACCGGGACTTCTGCACCGACAGGGGTCTTGAGATAAACGGTCTTACCGCTGACCGCCTTTTGAAGCTCTCTGCCCGTAAGCAGTTTTGGATTTTCCGCAGCCAACGCTGAACCATTCAGCAGCAAAAACGCTGCTACAAACACGCTCTTTCTCATTGTCACCCTTTATGAGATATGTCGCGCAACAGTGTTTCTGCAGCGCAAACTGGGCCGAAATCGGGCGCTGCTTTTTCCCCGATTTCCTAGTGAGCCAGGATAGGAGGTCTCTCCCGATCATGTGCAGCGCTCAACTAGAAGTGGTGGCTAATTGCCCATAAAACAAGGTGAAAATAAGGCATGCGCTCCGCGTGGCCGATGGTATAAGCATGCGGCGAGAATGGATGGGTGGCCGAGCGGTTGAAGGCACCGGTCTTGAAAACCGGCAGACGGGCAACCGTCTCGTGGGTTCGAATCCCACCCTATCCGCCATTTATGTTATCAAATAGTTGAAAAAACTTGATTATCAGATTGCAATTCTTTTTACCCCACAATCCCTACCACATTCTATCTCGGACGAGTGACTGATTTGGACTGCCAAATTGCATCAATTCCCTCAAGATCCGGTGCCGCCACTAAATCGACCAGCTCACGACCTCGAATGTGGCCGACGGTATAGGATGGCTCTGCATGATCCAATAACGCTTATTGGTTGGTCGGGCTGGGAGTTTGCGGCATTAGGTAGCAAGAGCACTAAGATTCATGTAGCAGATCCAACTCTAAAGCCATTTTTTAGCATGGCTGATCCCCACATCATCACCACGCTAACCCGCAAGCGAAACTCGAATCCGCCATCAAAGCTTATGAAAGAAGATCGCCTTGGCCAAGCGCGACCTATCCAGTGTCAACGCCACCATTCGGCTTCTAAAGATAGATGGCGATCCATCCGAGTTCCCCGCTTATGTGGACACATTGCGGCTTTTCCAGCGGGGGGGAGGTAGTCACCATCTGCAAGGCGGCAATGGCCCAGGAAGGCCCCCTAGACACGCGGGAGCTTGCCTTGCGGGTGATACAAGCCAAGGGCATGGATGAGGCCGACAGCGTGCTTAAAACGTCGCTGGCGTTCCGTACTGTCCAGGCATTGAGATTGCAGGCGAAGCGGGGACGGGTCAAGCGCTGGGGAAGCGGAAGAATGTCAGCCTGAGGGCTGTTTAAAAGGATACCGGGGAGCTTCCGGGGCACCCCCGGTATCGAGGTGTCCAGCTTGCGTGATGTCTCCACGAGTGACCAAGCTGCAAGGATCTCTTAGCAAAGCTAACGTCATCTGGTCTCAGGCTAATTCCACGTATCAGGGGTTGCACGTGCGGCAGCGCGCCATCTGACACGCCGCCGCAAGTCGCTGCTATTTCTTGTCGTTAGGCCCCTTGCTCGGGCCATCAGGTTTGACGGTTCAACGATGTGAGTTGCAGGTTTTTGCTGTGCCTGTCTCACTGTGGTGAACTGGCCATTTCCGGCATTTCGTCCAATTTTCATATTTCACAAATACCTTCCGAACACGAAGTACAGCATCCCGCGCTCAAAATGAGACCTCCGACAAGTCCACCATAAAACCGGAGTTGCGGGTATCGCCCGTCTCGCCAACTGATCCAGCCACAAATGAACATGATCCCGGCAGCGCCGAAGACACCGGTCAGAGCCCGGAGAACCACCTGCTTTGGGGAGATGGCGATGCGCAATGGATCATGGCCGGGACCGGAGTTTTCGCGCTGATATTTAGCGTTTGGGCTGTTTGGCTGGTCAGGGCTACTCTTCGCGCAACACTCCAAAACTTGGAAGCTGCAAGGGAAAGAAATGAAATAAGTCTGAAGCAATTTCTCACTTCTCATCGTCACTGGATCACTGTTGCTATTTCTACTTCCAGCGCCCTTCGATACAGCGAACACGGTGCAACTATAGCCGTTGTCTTTAAACTGAAAAATCAAGGCAATCTTCGGCAAGGTAAGTACAGATAAACGGCGTAGTATGCCTTCACGGAGTTATGAAGTCCGGCCTCCCGCATCCTGCAGAAAAGCTTGAGATGATAATCGAAATAAGAAATTCCTCGATTGGCTTTGGATATTTTATGTTTCCAGATGAAACGGTTACTGAAAAATATGTCTTCACTGTCGGATGCAAGTGGCTAAAGAATCTGCTGAATTTATGATTTCTGTTTTCGTTGGATTGGTCGAGTACAGTTTTAATGGAAGTGACAAGCAACATATAACGAGCTTCACACGGGAAATTCGACGGACGTGGGTGGAGCGCCCCGTCGCTGGCGAAGTTAAAGCCTTTCTGACGTTACTTTCCCTAAGGACGGGGATATACCGGCGGGAGACTTGGTGCTCTATCACAGTTGCAATTATCCAAGCATCGCAAACTAAGAGGGCGACCAAAACGGCCGTGAGCCGCGCGCGGCTCACGCACGCTCTCCCGCTTGGTGCGTTTGATACGTAATGCCGGGAGTTTGGTTAACTCGCTTTGACGGCTCGGCAATGGTTTCCCCACCGTCCATGGAGGTACCTGCCCTCGGCGTAAAGCTAAGTCCGCTTAGGAACGCCGGGTAGTAAACCAGTTGATGGTCTTTGCAATGAGCGGGGTTGACCGCGTCCGTTGTTCGAGAGCAAAGATTGTTAGATCTAGGTCTCGAATGACCTCCGCAAGCTTGTCAGTCGCTGAGGCACGAAGGATAGGATGGGTGGCGAGCGCTTCGCGAAAAATATCTCCCTGCGAGGAGACTGCATTCGCTGTTTGACCGGCGTGAGGAAATTGTTTGATGCTTAAGTATACAACCTTTCCCGAATCTGGATATTTTCGCTTTCGCCGTGCGCAGATTAGCAATTGCCTCGTGCGTTGCAGGTCAGTCAATGCAAGTGAAATCTCGGCGTTTGAGAGTTGCATCTGACGGATTTTGCAGAGATCCACCAAGACTCGGTCCGCCGAGTGAATATCGAATTCTGCTCTCTCGCAATCCAGGTAAATACTTCTTAAGTAATTTAGAGAGTCTATTGTTTCAATTTGCATTGATGCACCAGCATTGGAAAAGCCCAAAACAGCTGCAACCAACCTGCACTTTCTAATATGAAAATTCCATCCGTTAGATTCATTACGTAGTCTCGACAATATCGTGGTCCGAGATTTTCTCAACAATCTATCAACTCCAATTCACCTTCCAGCGAGGCCAAGGAAATCTTGCCGCGCCTGAATTTATGGCGAAATCTGGAACAATTAGGGCGGCTTTAAGGCAGTGGGATATTGCCTACGTGCAATCCACGACTTACCGCGCATCTGAAGGCGGGGTAGAAACGGAAATACGGCGAAAACATGGCTAATTTAAATATAAAGCAGGGAGTGCAGTGATGCGCAATAAGAGCCAAAAACAAGTTCCGCAATCTCAACAAAAGCAAAAAGATTTCATTGATATTTATACTCCGCAAAAAACTCAAAAAACCTCGGTAGAGCAGGAGATAATTTGCGAGTATATGGAAGATATACTTTTGCAAATTTCAAAGATTGCAATCAACGCAGATCAAGGCTTTCTGGCATACCTACTTAATCTTGCGGTTCAAGAGGCGCAGTCGGGAAAATCGCGCATCCGATTAAAGGCCGCAGCGGCCTGAAACCGGATTGGGCTGGCGGACCGGTCATTTTTTTGGGTCCGCCAGCCTAAATCGCAAAACGGCGCCTCATACAGAGATCATGCACCTGTTGGCGCCATCGATTTGCATCCGCACAGCGTACCGCGTGCGCGAACTATCGCCTTCAGACCGTATGAGCGGCGGCAACGCTAGGTATTTACCCAACTGGATTAGGCGATAGGGACATTTCATTGTCCAAGAGCAATCATTGTCCAGTTTGGTGAACACCATGATCCCAGCGGAAGCGCATTACTATGCAGTCTTTACTGCTCTGGCCCAGCCCAAAAAATTAGCGTTGCTGCTATTGCTGCAGAAGGGGCCTTCAACAGCAGCCGCATTAGCACATAGCGTTCCGCACCTCACTCACGCTGAGTTAGTTCGCACACACCTCCTTTCGCTCGAAAAGGTTGGGCTTGTAACCGGGCATCACACCTCGTCCGAAATCTTCTTGCTGAATGATGCGGTATTTGCAGACGCGTTTGACAGCATGACCAAACTACAGGAGGCGCTTGCGGGGCTTAATGCGTCGCAAGACCTACCTGAGCTTGCGCATAGAATCGCCCTGATTATTCGGCGACGGAAGTTGTGCGGCGAGCTTCGAAAACGCATCTTTGCAGAGATCAGTCGGCGGCCCGCTTCTATAAGACAAATCTTTGGATACCTTGGTGGGACAGCCTCCAAAGGCACGATCGGTGCAATTCTTAGATCCTTTGAATGCGCTGGTCTGGCTGGCTCGCAGCGTTCCTTAATTAGATACAGTGGACTTGAGTTTTACGCCACAGAGTTTGGCTTGAAAATGTCAGGTTACGTCGACAATTTTGTGCGGCTTGAAAACCTAGCTGAGCTGCGTTTCAAAATGAGAATTGCCGCTTTGATGGAACGGTCTTTCCAGACGAATACTCATTAACAATATTCACTCCGAAATTAGCCCTGCCCAAAGAGCTGCTTTACGTGTGAATGCCGACTTGCCATTATTGAGAAAACTGCCCAATACGGCATCATGCGGCAGTTTTACTCCAGGGGCTTTCGGGTTCAGTTTCGGCGGCGTCCGCGTAAGTTGGGCAATTCATGGCTACGGCTATGGCTAATAATGACTATGGGAGTCGCGCTTTCGACGGCGCCATCATTCGCTGGGGATAACATCTCCATTGAATTGCAAGGTGAAATTGAACCGCAATGTCGGTTAAGCAATGTCGCAACCCACGTTCAACTCGGACACATCACCCCAGCCGGATCACACGCTGTGAATTTTGGCATCCACTGCAATGCGCCTTTTAGATACACGATCAGGTCGCAGGAGGGCGGACTCAGACACAGCGGCCAACCGCTTGTCCGCGTGGGCTTCACCGGCCTAATTCCGTACGCGCTTCGCATTACGATCCCAACGGACACCGGCGGAATCTCGGACCTATGCGACAGCTCCCAGCTTTCCGGAGATGGCGCTTGCGCCTTTAGCCACTCTGGGAATGGCATCGCCCTCGCCCAGACCGCCGCGCTCATATTTTCGTGGTCTCTATCGCAGGAACCGATCGCGGGCTCCTACGCCGACGTCATCACGATAAGTGTTCAGCCAAATTATTAGGGCTAATCGTTCGCGCCAAACTCAGTACCCTCAATTTTCAAAGCGCAATCGGCGGCCTCATCCCGTCCTGTGACCCTGCGCCCCGGATGCGTAAATTTGCTAGTAAGCAATGTTGCGTCTGATACGGAACAGCCTCCTAGTGGTAGACCTGATCGTGGTGTTCAACGCACATCCTTAACGCGATGGAGATTCAAAATCATCCGCCATTTTGACTGCAAAATAGAAAAAAGAGGGAAGCGAGAAAATGAAAACGACAATTCTATGGTTCGCGCTCATTGGGATTATTCTTCCATTGCTCGCATCGAAGCAGGCGTACGCTGATGACAGCGCTTCAAGCGAGTTTGTCATCACGGGCACGGCGCAGCCGGTTTGCAAAATTTCAGCCCCCGTATCCTCAACCCCAAACAATGCTTTGGTCAATAATCAGACGATAACTGTCAGCAACTTAATCAATCAAAATGACGCGACTGTTCAGCCCTGGTCTGTAACGTTCACGTTTGAACAGGTTATGTGTAACTACAACGCATTTGTGCGGATAAGCAGCGACAGTGGCGGCATGGCTCGGGTCGGCGGGTTTGATCCTGCCGTTGCGGGAAGTGGTGAATTCCTCAACCATGTTAACTACACGGTTGCAGCAAACTGGGGAGCCATCGTGCTTCCAACCTTGGATACAGCCGGTGTTGAGACATTTGTTCAGCATCAAATCGGCGGTGCAAATCAAGCCAATCTAAACCTTGTGATTTCGGCTCAGGCCAGCACGACACCTCTCATGCAAGGGACATTTCAAGATACAATTCGGATAAACGTCGGTTTGGCAATGTAATCATCGTATTCGATGTAGTTGTGTTCCAAGGGGGCTTTATGTTTAAAGAAGCGGGCACTGATCTTATTCACGCTTTTGTATTATCAATCATTCTGTTCTTGAGCTTTTTCACATTCGGAGCCAGTGCCATGAGCGTAACTCCATTGTCGGTGGAGATGACCGCGAGCGGCACTGGCAACAAATCGACAATACGTGTCCTCAATGATAGCGCCGCGCCAATTCCTGTTGAGATCCAGGTTGCCCTCGCGACATTGAATGAGAACGGCGATAGCCAATCCAATCCTGCAAGTGACCAATTCCTGATATTTCCTGCGCAAGCGGTAATTCCCGCCGGCGGCAGCCAGTCCTTTCGTGTGCAATGGCGTGGTGACCCAAACCTTGCTGAGAGCAAAACCTTTGTGTTTTCTGTCAATCAACTTCCAGTCAATCTGAGTGCCAGCAACTCCGGGGTCCAAATCGTTTTTAATTTTTCCGTTATTGTAAACGTCGCGCCATTGAAGGGGCAAAGTGCCATCAAATTGGTGGCTGCAAATATCGCTTCGGACGCGAAGGGCGTGAAGCGTGCCGTCATAACCGTATCAAATGCTGGCAACCGGCATGCCTTGTTAGGAGATGGAACCATTGTTCTCTCCAGCGGCGCATGGACAAAAACACTCACGGGCGGCGAGTTGCGGCAGATGATCGGCTTTGGGCTTGTTCAACCAGGCAAGACGCGGCGTTTTAATCTCAATGTCGAGATTCCACCGCAACTCGCCAAGATTGATGCTCGCGTTCAATACGCATCAACAAACTAATTACCCTTTATCTTCGCGTGCGAATGCTGATTGTCGTCCGGTCGGAGACCTACGGTGCCGCTCGTTCGCAAGTGCGCTTTTATTACTGCGATTGCAGTAAAGGCGGTGGTCTTGATGTGCTTACAAACCATTTCTGCCGACGCGGCGGTGCCGAACGCACAGGCCAAGGCGGATGTGGCCGCGTCCGATTTTGCGAAAGCGGCCGAGCTGACGATGCCGATCAAGGATGGCGGCTTCAGGGTCGGCGAGGTTATTGTGCTTGTTGATACCGATGGATCGTTGCGAGTCGAAAAAACAAGTTTGGCGACGGCCATTCGCACTATACTTCGAGCCGATGCGTTGCAAGTGCTGGAGTCAAAAATGCCTGGCTCCGCATATGTCAGCATCCCTGAATTGACCGCCGCCGGGCTCAAAGCGAGCTACAATTCGTCCGATTTGGAGATACTCATTGAACCTACTGTCGAGCAGCGGCCTCGTGGTGAGGTGACCGGAACTGCCTCAGCGAAGACTGTCCCGGCCGATCTTCTGGGGCCGGCCCATCTCAGCGGCTTTCTCAATACCTATTTCGGCGTCGCCTACGGGCGCGGCGAAGACCATTCAGGCGCGTTCGAGTTTCCCGCCGTATCGCTCAATGGCGCGGTGCGCTGGGAGGGCATGGTAATTGAGGGTGAAGCCCAGATCGATGCCGACGGCATGTTTGCGCGCCGGGCGACTAGACTGGTCTATGATATTCCCGATGACGCTATCCGCCTCTCTGCGGGTGATCTCCGCCTTCAACCGGGCGGGTTCTTTGTGACGCCCCCCTTGCTCGGCATCGCGATAGAGCGCTCCGATGCCGCTCTTCGTCCGACCCGCAATGTGCGCCCAACCGGGAAAAGATCGTTCCGGGTGGAGCGGGCATCTGAAGTACGCGTAATGGTCAATGAGCGTGAAGTGCGAAGCCTGCGGGTCGGCCCCGGCGAATATGATCTCGACGACCTGCCTCTAGCAAGCGGAACCAACAATGTGCGGCTCCTCATCAAGGACGAGTTCGGTACGGAGGAGAACGTCGATTTTTCAATCCTATTTAACCGAACTCTTCTTAGTCCTGGCATATCCGAATGGTCCGTTGCCGCTGGCACGACAACAAGCCCCACAACGTTTGAGCCGGAATATGGCGACGGCGAGCCTATTCTCACAGGTTCGCTTCGCTCGGGTCTATCCGAGACACTGACCGCAAGTTTCGGCATCCAGACCTCCAAACAGGGCGCGCTCGGAAGCGCGGGTGCATTGACTCAGACGCCGCTTGGGCTGCTGGGCTTGGACGCAGCGGCGTCGGTTTCCAATGACATTGGGCTGGGCTGGTTATTGTCAGCGGAACTTGACCTGAATACCGCCAGATTTTGGAAGGCACTCGGGTCTATCCACATTGGGGCGGAAATCAGGAGCGAAGGCTTTGCGACCTCTCTCGAAGATGTAGATGCCGCAGGCGCTAGCATCCGAGTTAACGGCTCCCTGTCGCAACCTTTGCCAGCCGGGTTCAGCATGGGGGTCTCGGGCTACTTTGTTATTTCTCCATCGGTATCGGATGAGAGTTTTGGCACAAGCATATCTCTGAGCCGCCTGGTCAGCCCTGATCTTTCTCTCGGTGTTTCAGGAAGCTATAACAGCACGGAGCAGGATAGCCTCGACGACGCAGGTTTAGCTGGGTTTTCTTTGTTGGCCCGGCTGAATTACCGACCAAGCGCGGCCACGAATCTGAACGTTGAATATGACGCCGTCTCAAGGTCTACCACCGCATCAATCGGGACAGGGTTCGAGAGCGGGGCATCACAGACCAGCGTCGATCTCGATATTGAGCATTTATCCCGCACTGAAAGCGGCGCCGTCGAGCATATCGTCGAAGCCGACGTCAGCCATTCCAACAGCCGTTTCGAGGTGAACGGTATTCACACACGGCACGTGGAGCGCCTTGGCACGACGCTGCTTGAAGCGAGATCGTCCGTGAATGTGGGAACAGCGGTTGCATTTGCTGATGGCAAGGTCGCTGTCGGTCGCCCCATCAGGGGTGCATTTGCAATCATTGACACGCACGAAAGTCTAGCCTCCAGCGATGTGCGCCTTGATCCTTTTCAAGATACTTATCGCGCGACATCCGACGGCTGGGGCCCCCTTATTGTCTCCGATATTGCGCCCTACGCCCCGACCGATTTAACCTATGACGTAGATAATCTACCGGCGGGCTATGACACCGGCAGCGGCTCCTTTAATCTCTTAGCATCCTATAAGTCGGGCTTTGCCCTGTCGATTGGTTCAGATTCCGCGGTCACAGCTACAGGCATTCTCAAAGATGCAGAGAATAAGCCGATAGCTTTCAAGGCGGGCTTTGCTTCGTCCTCGGCGGACCAAGAAACAAAGATCGTCCTCTTCACCAATGCCACAGGAAAATTCTCCGCCCAGGGATTGAAGGCGGGTGAATGGATCATCCAGTTAAACCATAATCCGAATTTACGTTATGCGGTCAAAATAGCGGACGATGCGACGGGCTTTGTCGATCTTGGGGACCTTCAACCAAACAGTGAGATCGCGCAATGAAACGAAAGCTATGGCTCTTTGTCCTGGCCTCGCTTTTACCTCAGCTCGCTTCTGAAGCATTTGCCGATTGTGCGGCTCGTTTTGATGGCCCAAGCCGGATCATTCTGTCGGACTACGATCCGTTCGCACCCACTGACATGAGTTCGCCCCGGTCTCTCACCGTCAAAAACACCGGGGATCAGACGTGCAAATATCGCGTCGTATTCGCACGCACGCCAGGTGAGGGCAGGCTTGGTCCCGACATTCGCTATAGTCTGACAAACGCGACTGGCGCTGATCTCTTTCAGACCGACAATCCTCCCTTTGATGCCACTAAGTCTCTGGCAACGGAGGGCATAGCACCGCAGAATGCCGGATCAGTCACTTATTCCGTTTTCCTTCCGCGTGGCCAATTTGCGCGTCCCGGCGTCTACGTTGACAGCATTTCAGCAGTCCTGCTTGTCGACGGAAGCTCAGCGGAACTGGACCGAAGGTCAATCCGGCTGCTGTTGCGCGTAAAGGCGATTGCCACCATCAACATCGCGGGAGGCGGCCTCGCCACATCCGTCAATTTCGGAAGCTTGGAAGCCGGCAAGACACGGTCCGTGATCCTTCAGACCCGGTCTAACGAACGCTATACTATCCGACTGACCTCCCAACACAGAGGCCGCTTGCGTCTCGATCCTCCGATCACCGGCCAGGATTGGTCGGTCGATTATCGCATGGAGATCGACGGGACTGGCACCGACCTTAGCACCGACGCGGCAATTTTTCAGGGAGAGTCTTCCGAATCCGGTGAGAGGACGCATACCTTTGCCTTTAAACTTCTCGACGCCACCAACAAAAGAGCCGGACTTTATAAAGATGTGATAACGGCCACAATCTGTCCAAATCACTAACATTGGAGGACGAAATGCATTACTTCGTTTCACTTTCGCTACTAACAAATGCGTTGCTGATTATTGTGATGATGTACTCGCCCGTTAAGCCGCTTGACGCCTCCGTGGCGAAACTCGTGGTGCGAGAAGAGATTGAAAATCTTGCAGCCGCCACTTTTGGAGCTCAAATCCGACTAGAGGCCGCATGTGCGGAGCATCGCGGAACGGAAGGGATCGTCTCCGGAAAAGGCCAAACTGAGAACCGCACGGAGATCATCGAGGGGGTGGAAGTGACCGGACAGACACAATTTTCTTATAGAGCGTTGATTGAAAACCACTGTTCGCCGCTTAACCCCAATTGCTATGATATTCAGACTCTGGGACTTGCGGGCACAAACGTTGTGCGTCCAAGAATTTGAGCATAGTCACGGCGGCAAGCAATACCGCTATGGGCCGCCTCATTCGGCAGTCATAGTGGTGCGCCTCTGTCCCAACAGTTAACTATTTCCGACTGACGAGCCCGCCGTTCAAGTGGCGTGTTCGTGTTCCCGCGAATTTGCACGTTTAGTTCGTTGCACCTCACCGCCCGCCAATGGCCACGGTGCCGCCCCTCAGCCATATCTGCGGTCACGCCAAGCCTGTTGGCAAGAACTGCCACAGGTCGAAACCAGTGACCTTGCAAAATAATGAGAAATCGGGCGGTGTTTAACTGAGAGATACTCTACGTATTGCCTTACTATCACCGCATTGTAAGATAGGTAAGGCAAGTGGAGAACCCAATGATTTATCCATTAATTATAATCCATGTCTTATCTTTTCTAATTCTTATTATAATGACGATTAATAGAGATTTGGGTTTAGCTCTATCGACAGTGTTTGTAGCTGTAATGATCAAGATGATTTTTTTTCCATTTAGTATGACGGAATATAAAAATGGTGATCAGTCTACCGAACAATGATCTGATAAGATTTTCTAGCTGCGATCACAGTCAAATTCAATCAAAATTACGGCGGATAGAGATTGTCTGTTTCACCTAATTGCGAGCCTTGACTGCCTATTTACCAGCATAGCGAAGTTTTATTATTCCTGTGTGACGACAGCTTTTCCTTCAGCGTACCTCATTTGACCAGCAGACCAGCATTGCTTTCCTGGATTGACTCCATCTGCATTGCGACCAACCAATAAAGCCCTTCCAAAATTAGAGCCGGCTATATTGATTCAGGACATTTTTAGCTATCGAGCTTGTCGTCAAAAATGCAGTCAAGCCCAACTGATTAACTTGCCGGCATTCGCGCAATTCAGACGCGGGCTAGCCAATTTAAGTGGAGCCATCGATTGAGGATCTCCCTCAGCGTCAGCCCTTATGCAATTTAGAGCGACGGTTACTTCAGGGTAAACCCTGAAGGTACGCTCGGAGGCACTCGAAATTCCGTCATATTAGGGTTGCCTTTGGGGTAATGTTACGTTTATGGTAAAAACCATACCCTAATGTGACGATGGAGGGCTTGATGGGGCGGAGAATTGGGTATGCGCGGGTTTCGAGCAGCGATCAAGATTTGTCGATTCAAAACTGCGCGCTTGAACGCGATGGCTGCGCGATCGTTTTCGAAGAAAAGATCAGCGGCACAAAGCGCGACGGCCGAGACCAATTGCAGCTCGCGCTGAAGGTTCTGTCGGAGGGCGACGCGCTCGTCGTCACGCGCCTCGACCGTCTCGGCCGGTCGTTGCGCGATCTGGCGAATATCGCGCACGAGATCGAGGGCAAGAAAGCGTCTCTGCGCGTGTTGGAGCAGGCCGTCGACACTTCAACGTCTGCTGGCAAGGCGTTCTTTGGCATGCTCGCCGTGTTTGCGCAGTTCGAAACTGATGTCAGGCGCGAGCGTCAGGCCGAAGGCATCGCTCGGGTGATAGCCGATCCGAAATTGCGCCGCGAGAAATATCCGGGTGGGAAGCTGCGCATTGACCGTGACCGGGTGACAAGTATGTCTGTCGCCGGTCATGGGCCGGCTGCCATTGCCAAAGCGCTTGGCATTAGCCGGATGTCGGTCTACCGCGCGTTGCGCGACCCGATTGGAAGCCATACGTGACGGCGTCGAGCAATCATTGGCGTCATTTTGCCGTTCACCCCGCCGTCATTCTCCAACCAACTGACGGCACCAAGATGCCACTCGGATGGCACGCTGCCATCTGGTGGCAGAACGCTTGGCAACATCGGCATTACCGCTTCATGCCACTCGCGGATCGAGCGGCTGGCATCAGCGCTCCTGGCATTTTGAATGATGGCAAAGATGGCGTTTGTCTTATGCCACATCGATTTTCTGCCGTCAGGCGCTGCCAGCAAGAGGCTCTGATGGCACGCTGCAGTCTGGTGTCAGGCCACGTCCGCGTATGTTGATAAGGATCGCAAGGTCGTTTGCAACGCGAGCGCATGGTCTTTAACAACCGGGTGACGATGCAAGCGAGGGTGACTCGGACACCTTTATGCCAAACCCGATTTCATTGCCCGCTGACGTCAGAGGGAATTGCAAGGTCAAGACTTCATGTACGAGAATGCTTTCAACGGCATCGAGCGCGATCTGAGAGCGGAAGAGGGGATTTCAAACGAGCTGGATTATGTGGAGCAGATCTCCTGGGTCCTGTTTCGGAAATACCTCCACGACCTCGAAGCCGAACGCCGCGACCGCGCTGAAGAGGGCTTACGAGGCGCGAGGTGAGGGCGAGTTGGCCACGAAGAAGCTGATGCAGTTTCTCACCGCTCGCTACGGCAGCGTAAATGAGAGTAAGGCTCGGCTCGGCGGGCTGACTGCTGTGAAAGATGCATTTATACAGATGCAGGCAGAGCTGTATGCGGTGTAACTCGTAGCGCCGCCTCCCGAAGCAATCGACATCGTCGCTGGCGGCTTTCTCGACCTTTACTTCGAGCAGTCAAGGGATCCTCGCTAGCAGCGTCTTCATCTGGCAGAGGATTTCTCTATCAGGCACTTTGGGCGCCCCGAGCTGCCGAATGATTTCCGCCTGACGAGAACTGCTTACGGACCCGTAGCTCATGAGCGTCGTCATGACATGTTCATGGCCGAGGTTCTGGCTCCAGGCTTTGAAGTCCTCCGGCGTATTGCAGACCTGCTCCCCGAGTTGTGTCAGCGTCCTTCGGAAGCTATGAGGATTGAAATATGGCAAGCTGGCGGCGCCAAAGGCATCGCGAAATATCTGCCTGATGGGGGCGGAACTCGACCAGTGTTCTCGCGTGAGGCCCTGAGCCTCAAACCTAAGTTCGGCTCCCACTGCGACCAGAGTTTTCGGAAAAAGCGGATCGTCAGTTCCGAACAGTTTCTCGCGAGTGAGATAGGCAACCCAGTCGCCGATGATCTCGACGG
This sequence comes from Rhodomicrobium sp., assembly GCA_031399085.1. Taxonomy (GTDB): domain Bacteria; phylum Pseudomonadota; class Alphaproteobacteria; order Rhizobiales; family Rhodomicrobiaceae; genus R-RK-3. The sequence goes on along the minus strand of JANNOQ010000095.1, from coordinate 443 downwards.
CGTTGCCGCCAACGGGGAAAAACCAAGTCGTGAAGGTCTTGCTGAATTTCGTCTTCACGTCGCGGGCGTCCTGGCGGACGCACCCCTCGATCAGATCAACGTGCTTCAATTTTAACGACGCGATTGCGCTGTCTCTTGCGCCAGTCAAAATCGCCAGAGCGATGACTGCGCGGTTTCGCCGATCAATCTCCTTTTCGGCCGGCATTACAGCGAGGACGTGGTGAATTTGCTCAAGCGACGGAAAGCGCTGTTCCTGAGTGGCCTTGGCTATCTGCAGGTCCTTCTCGGACAATGAAAAATAATCCGCATCGGCATAGTTCAATCTTGATCGAAAACCAGGCTGGCCAGCGAGCCAATGAAAAAAGTTTTTCAAGACGGCGAGCGTCCGTTGCTGCGTTGCCTTACTCAGCGGCTTGATCCTCTGCGCATTTAGCTGCTCAGCA
>JANNOQ010000081.1:0-3164 GCA_031399085.1 Rhodomicrobium sp. | reverse complement strand
GTTTCACACAGCCACTTGCTGGAATTGTCGTTCATGTTCGCCTCCCAAAGCGCGTCGTTTTATTAGATTTGCGCAAGAGTACCATTGCGCAGCTGAAAAATGCCAACAGGTTCTTCGTGTCAAATCGCGACAGAGGGCAGGGGCTTGCCGCTGATCAGCCAGGGCGGAACGGGCAGGCCGCGCTCGATCAGGAACGGGATGTTGAATAGCTTGCTCTGATAGCGCGTTGCATAATCGCACAGGATGGTGACGATGGTGTGTCCCGGCCCCATGTCCTTCGCCAGCCGGATGGCGCCCGCAATGTTGATCCCGCTCGACCCGCCGAGGCAAAGCCCTTCCTCCTGAATGAGCTGGAACACAATTTCCATCGCCTCCGCGTCATGGATCTGATACGGGCGGTCGATGACAACGCCTTCGAGGTTCGCAGTGATGCGTCCCTGCCCAATGCCCTCCGTGATCGAGGCGCCCTCGGCGCGCAGTTCGCCGATAGTGAAATAATTATAGAGCGCGGCGCCCATCGGATCAGCGAGGCCAATGAGGATGTTCGGATTTTTGGCCTTCAGCCCCATGGAGACGCCGCCGATGGTGCCGCCCGTGCCTGCCGCGCAAATGAAGGCGTCCACGCGCCCGTCGGTCTGGCGCCAGATTTCCTCGGCGGTGGTCTCGATGTGCCCCTGCCGGTTTGCGACATTGTCGAACTGATTGGCCCACATCGCGCCGTTCGGCTCGGTGGAATCAAGCACCTGCGCAAGACGCGCCGAATATTTCACGTAATTATTCGGGTTTTTGTACGGAACGGCGGGCACCTCGACCAGCCTTGCGCCCATCGCCCGCAACGCATCCTTTTTTTCTGCGGATTGCGTTTCAGGAATGACGATGACCGTCTTATAGCCCATCACGCTGGCGACCAGAGAAAGGCCAATACCCGTGTTCCCGGCGGTGCCCTCGACGATGGTGCCGCCCGGCTTAAGCGCGCCTCGCCTTATCGCATCCTGAATGATGAACAGGCCTGCGCGATCCTTCACGGACTGGCCTGGATTGAGGAATTCGGCCTTGCCGAGAATTTCGCATCCCGTCTCCTCGCTTGCGCGTTTGAGGCGTATGAGAGGCGTATTGCCTATAAGATCGAGGACAGAGGAAACCGGTTTGCTCAAGCTGTGCATTTTTTATTTCAAACGTTGCGGAAAAACTAACGACGCCGATGCGGGTGTTCAGTAGTGATCAACTCCGGCGCTGCGGAAAGTTTTTCCTGATGGATATCATAAGCCTTGTTTCGACGAATTTGCTCTCTCCCGCCATCCTTTTTTTCGCGCTGGGCCTCGCCGCAGGTTTTTTGAAATCCGATCTTGATGTTCCAGAGAGTATAAGCCGCTACCTATCCATATATCTCATGATGGCGATCGGCTTCAAAGGCGGTTCCGCGCTGGCCGCCGCCCCCGCCATCAATCAGGCCATGATCTTGACCATGGCCGCGGGCGTGGCTTTTAGCTTCCTGCTTCCGTTCATCGCTTATGCGCTGGTAAAAGCGCTATCGAAGATAGACAGCCCAACGGCCGCAGCTATCAGCGCGCATTACGGGTCGGTGAGCCTCGTGACCTTTGTAACGGCTGTGGGCTTTCTCGATAGCCAGCGGATTCCATACGAGGGTTATATGCCGGCCGTGCTCGCGCTGATGGAGGCGCCCGCCATCCTATCTGGCCTATACATCGCGCACCGCACGGCGCCTTACACCATTGAGGCTGGAGACCGCGCCGTTCCACGCCTCAGCCGCGAGATTTTTACCAACGGAGCGATCCTGTTGCTCATGGGGGCGTTTATCATTGGCGCTGTGACCGGCAAGTCCGGCGCCGACAGTATGGAGGGCTTTCTCGTCACTCCATTTCAGGGCGTCCTCGCGTTGTTTCTCCTCGACATGGGGCTTCTGGTCGCGCGCAAGCGGGAGGAGTTGAAGCATCTTACCGCGCCGCTCCTCGCGTTCGGTATTCTGATGCCGCTTGTTTCTGCGGCAATCGCCCTTGCAGTGGTGGCGGCGATCGGGCTCGATCGGGGCACCGGCGCGCTGTTTGTGGTGCTGGCCGCCAGCGCATCCTATATCGCCGTGCCGGCCGCCATGCGCCTGGCGCTGCCGCAGGCGAAAGCGGCGGTTTACCTGCCATTATCGCTGGCGGTGACATTTCCGTTTAACCTCGCCATCGGGATTCCGCTGTATTACGGGCTTTGTTCCCAGATACTCTCCTAAGCATCGCGTTCACTGATTTTCTGCAGGGGTACGCGAGGCTATAGACGCGGAGGCATGAACCGCTTAAATAACGCCAACCTTAGCGGGCGTGGCGGAATTGGTAGACGCACTGGATTTAGGTTCCAGCGACGCAAGTCGTGGGGGTTCAAGTCCCTCCGCCCGCACCAAGCAACGCGCTTATCCATCAGTTTTAAAAACACAGCTTAGAGCGAACAGTCATATGCAAGTTACAGAGACGAATTCTGAAGGATTGAAGCGCGAATTAAAGGTCGTCATCGGCGCGGGTGAACTGGCCGAGCGCATGGCTGCAAAGCTGGGCGAGATCCAGAACAAGGCTCATTTGAAGGGTTTCCGCCCGGGTAAAGCGCCGATTTCGCACATCCGCAAGGCTTACGGCCGCTCCGTGATGGCGGAGGTCGTGCAGCAGGCCGTGAACGAGACGACTGAGCAGGCGCTCAAAGGCCGCGACGAAAAGCCGGCGTCCGCGCCGGACATCAAGCTGCCCGAGGATGCGACGACCGTCGAGCGGGTTATGGCTGGCAACGCCGATCTTGAATATGTGATGTCCTTCGAAGTTCTCCCAAAAATCGACCTGACCGATTTGAAGTCGGTCAAACTGGAAAAGCTGGTCGCGGAGCCGACGGACGCCGAAATTGCGAAAAGCCTCGAAGAAATTCTGGAGGCTAACATCGGCTATGAGGCCAAGGACGGCGGCGCGGAGACTGGCGACCGCGTGACGATCGATTTTACTGGCAGCATCGACGGCGAGCCCTTCGAGGGCGGTTCGGCCGAAGACGCGCCCATCATTCTCGGACGCGGCCGTTTCATCCCCGGCTTCGAAGACGGCCTAACGGGCGCCAAGACTGGCGACGACACCGTTATTTCCGTCACCTTTCCAGACGATTACGGCGCGGCGCATCTCGCG
>JANNOQ010000064.1:0-2163 GCA_031399085.1 Rhodomicrobium sp. | reverse complement strand
TCAAGCAAAAGCTTTGGGATTATCCGCCATCGCCCTTTGCGACCGGAACAGCCTTGCCGGCGTTGTGCGCGGCCATACTCAGGCTAAAGCAGACGGCATACAGTTCATCACCGGTTGCCGACTGATCCTCATGAATGGCATCGAGATCGCCTGCCTGCCGACCGACCGCGCCGCTTATGGACGCCTATGCCGCTTGCTCACCACAGGCAACCGCCGCGCGCCAAAATCCCAGTGCTTCTTGTGGGTAGACGATCTGCTGGAGTGGGGTGAGGGGCAGATTTTCATTGCGCTGCCAAAGCCTGCCTTGCAGCAGGACGCTGCGTTTTTGGAAACCCTGGCGGCATTGGCGAAGACATTCCCTGGCTCAGTTTATCTGGGCGCCGCGCCTCGTCTCGACGGGTTCGATGCCAGGCGCTTTATGGCGCTATCTCACCTTGCCGAACAAACGGACGCCCTGCTCGTCGCCATCGGCGACTGCCTCTATCATCACCCCGACCGCCGGCCCTTGCAGGATGTCCTGACCTGCATCCGCGAAAAATGCACCATCGGAGAAGCCGGGTTCCGGCTGGAGGCTAACGCCGAGCGGTATTTGCGCCCCGCCGCCGAAATGAGGCGGTTGTTTCGAGGTTATGAGCAAGCTGTCGCCCGCACTGTCGGGATTGCCGCCAAGCTCCGATTCTCGCTGGATGAATTGAAATATGAATATCCGGATGAGCCTTATGAACCTTACGCCAGCCCGCAACAGGCGCTCGAAGTCCACACCTGGGAGGGCGCGAAAGAAAAGTTTCCAGGCGGCGTGCCCGACAAAATCAAAGCACAGATCGACCACGAATTGGCGCTGATCGCCGAACTCGACTATGCGCGCTATTTCCTGACCGTGTTCGACCTTGTGCGCCATGCACGAAAGTTGAAAATACTCTGCCAGGGGCGCGGCTCGGCTGCCAACTCCGCCGTCTGCTTCTGCCTTGGCGTCACCTCGGTCAACCCGGTTGAAATCGACCTGCTGTTCGAGCGTTTTATCTCGTCAGAGCGCGGCGAGCCGCCCGATATCGACATCGATTTCGAGCATGAGCGGCGCGAAGAGGTAATGCAGTACATCTATGAGAAATATGGTCGCCACCGCGCCGGGATCGTGGCGACGGTCATCTGTTATCGCGACAAAATGGCGATCCGCGAAGTCGGCAAGGCGCTGGGGCTGTCCGAGGATGTGATCGGGGCTCTATCGGGCATGCTGGCTTGGTGGTCGGAGGGCGTGACCGACGCCGATATTCGCTCGGTCGGGCTGAACCCCGCCGACCGCACGCTCACCATGGCCGTGCGTCTTGCTCGCGAGTTGACTGGCTTTCCGCGCCATCTCTCCCAGCACACCGGCGGCTTCGTCATCACGCGCGGGCCACTCGACGAGATCATCCCCATCGGCAATGCGGCGATGGAGGATCGTACCATGATCGAGTGGAACAAGGACGATCTGGATGATCTGGGTTTGCTCAAGATCGACGTGCTGGCGCTGGGAATGCTGACCTGCGTCCGCAAAAGCTTCGATCTGATCAAACAGCATCACCGCGTTTCTTATTCACTCGCGAGCATCCCGCAGGATGACGAAAAGACATACGACATGATCTGCAAGTCTGACACCATTGGCGTCTTTCAGATCGAGAGCCGCGCGCAGATGTCGATGCTGCCGCGCCTGAAGCCGCGCAAATTCTACGATCTGGTTATTGAGGTCGCCATCGTGCGGCCTGGCCCGATTCAAGGCGATATGGTGCATCCCTATCTACGACGACGGCAGGGGATGGAAAAGGTGTCCTATGAAAGCCCAGCCTTGGAGGGCATCCTCAAACGCACGCTCGGTGTACCGCTGTTCCAGGAGCAGTGTATGAAAATCGCCATCGTCGCGGCGGGGTTTGCCCCATCCCGCGCTGATCAATTGCGCCGCGCCATGGCGACATTCAAAAAAGTCGGCACGATCCACACCTTTGAGCGTGATTTTCTCGATGGGATGCGACGTAACGGTTATTCGGATGATTTCGCGGCGCGCTGCTTCGCCCAGATCAAGGGTTTCGGCACCTATGGCTTCCCTGAGAGCCACGCGGCGAGCTTCGCGCTGCTCGTCTATATGTCTTGCTATATCAAGCGCCATTACCCCGACGCCTTCGCAGCGGC
>JANNOQ010000040.1:0-4957 GCA_031399085.1 Rhodomicrobium sp. | reverse complement strand
CGATGCCGGGTCGAACGGCGTAGCTGCCGAGACGACATTCCTGATCTGAGCAAGCACCTCGACGACTAAAGGCGCGAGTTGCTCTGCCCGCTCGCTTGGGACAACGCCCTTTGGTGTTCGCAGAAACAACGGGTCATTGAGTGTCAACGGCGGAGCAATTCCAGGCCAGAGTGGCGGTATAAGAGTAGGCCACTGACGGTGTCGCGGGTTGAAGCACAAAGGGCCCCCTCGAGGGGGCCCTTTGTGCTTCCGCGTTTCTCTGTCTCATTGCTTCAGGTGGCGCCGGTGATGTTGCCGGTTTCGGGATCGATGACCGGGGGTGGCGCCGAAGCTTCTGCGTCAGCGCGGTCACCGCTTTGCGGCGTCTTTCGCCGACGGCCTTTCGACTGCTTGAGCCGGTAGCTGTCGCCGTTCATTTCGAGAATGTGGACGTGGTGGGTGAGACGGTCGAGCAATGCGCCGGTCAGCCGTTCCGAGCTGAACACGCTGGTCCAGTCCTCGAACGGCAGGTTCGATGTGACGATGGTCGAGCCGCGCTCGTAGCGCTGCGAGAACACCTCGAACAGCAACTCAGATCCCGTCAACGACAATGGTACGTAGCCGAGTTCGTCGATGATCAGCAGCTTCAGGCCGGCCAGATGCGCCTGCAGTTTCAGCAGGCGCTTCTCGTCGCGCGCTTCCATCAGCTGGTGGACGAGGCCGGCCGCCGTGACGAAGCCCGTCGTGAACCCGCGCTGGCACGCTGCTAGTCCGAGCGCCAGCGCCAGATGGCTTTTGCCCGTGCCGCTCGGCCCGAGCGCGATCACGTTCTCACGCCGCGCGATGTATTCGCAGCGCGCCAACTCCAGCACCAGCATCTTGTTGAGCGCAGGGATGGCCAGGAAGTCGAAGCTGTCGAGCGTCTTTATCGCGGGGAACTTTGCCGCCCGGATCTGCCGGTCGATCATCCGCCGCTCGCGTTCGATCAGTTCGAGTTCCGCAAGCCGCAGCAGATAGCGGGGATGATCGACGCCGTCGCGAGCGCATTCGCCCGCGACCTTCTCGTACTGCGACAGGAACGTCGGCAGCCGCAATGCTTTCAGATGATGGCCGAGCAGCACCTGGGGCTTGGCCTGGCCTTTCTCCATGGTCATGCAGCATTCTCCGATAACAGAGCCGCGTAGTCGGCGGCCCGCGTGGTGGCAACATTGGGCTTGGGCAGATAGGGATAAGCGCTGACATCAAGGCGCGGCGGGCGATGTTCAACGCGCGCAATGACCAGCTGTTTGACGGCGTCGAAGCCCGGCGCACCCAGCCGGATTGCGTCGCCGACGGCCGTCGCAACGATGGCCTCGGGGAATGACTCCATCAGCCGCAGCACCTGGATGAACTCGCGTTTGCCGCGATTGCCCATGCGCGTTTCCAGCATACGGCGCAGATCGGCAAAGGCCGGCGACAGCGGCCAGCCCTGCAACGCCGCCGCCTGATCGAGCGCGCCTGGCTTGCGCTCGATCAGCGCCAGATAGTGGCGGGGATCGCAGACGAACGCGGCCCGCCCATAGGATCGCTTGTGGCGCGCGATCTCCTCGGCGCCGCACAGGATCACCACGTCGTCGACGAAGCCTTTGACGATGATGTCACGGTAACCGTAGGCCATCGGCACCGAGTAGTCGTTCATCCGGTAGCGCACCTGCAATGTCGACGACACGCGTGCCGTGCGCTTCTCGCATGCCTCGAAGCGGCCCGCCGGCAGGCCACGGAACACCGCCAGGTCCGCCATCAGCCGCTCGCCGATCGTCTCCGAATGGCGGCCGGCACGGCGCTCCCATTCGTCGCGGCAATGCGCCTCCAGCTTGGCATTCAGTTCGTCAAGACTCGATGCCGATGGCACCGGTGTCAGGAACCGGCGGCGGCCGTTCTTCACCAGCCCCTCGACCTTGCCTTTGTCATTGCCCTTGCCGGGGCGGCCGAAGCGGTCACGGAACAGATAATGGCTGATGAGCCCCGTGAACGCCTGCGTTCGCGTGCGCGTGCCGTCGCCGAGGATGCGCGCCACCGCCAGCTTGGTGTTGTCGTAGAGGATCGATTGCGGCACGCCGCCGAAAAACGCGAACGCCGAAACGTGGCCGTCGAGAAAGGCTTCTGTTGTCTCCGCCGGATACGCCTTGATGAACGGCGCGTCCGAGTGCGGCAGATCCATGAAGAAGATATGCAGCTTCTGTCTGACACCGCCAATCACGCCGATCGCCTCGCCGAAGTCGACCTGCGCATGCCCGGGCGGATGCGCCAGCGGCACAAACATCTCGCGCTGCCGGCCCTTGGCGATCCGCACATAGTCCTTCACGCTCGTGTAGCCGCCAGCATAGCCGTGCTCGGCTTTGAGCCTCTCAAAGATCCGCAACGCCGTATGCCGCTGCTTTGGCGGCGCTGATCTATCCGCTGCCAGGATCGCGTCGATCACCGGGATCAAGGGCCCCAGCTTCGGCTTCTCGGGCGGCTTCGTTCGCACATAGCCCGGCGGCGCCGAATACCGGCACATCCGCGCAACCGTATCCCGGCTCAACCCGAAAAACCGGGCGGCCTCCCTGCGGCTCTTGCCTTCCACAAATACAAATTGCCGAACCGCCGCGTACTTCTCCACGGCATACATCCCTGGCTGTCCCCCCGAATCGGAAAAGGATCAGCCTATCCAGTGGCCGGGTTTTACTCCGCCACGCTGACGGCCCAACGCCGCCGCTCCACTGGCCTACTTTTGCACCGGCGTGCACAGTCTCGCCCGCCCTGATGGCCCCGCGGCAAAGGACGGCGGGGACGGGCCGGATCGGTGCGATATAGCGCAGACGGCAACGGCCGCCGGAGACGCCACCGGCGCGGCCCGGTAAGGTATTCGAAATTTATGGCCATCCTTGTTAGGAAAACCGTTCCCAGCCGCTTGACGGGAAATGCCGAGCGCTGCCCCGATGGTTTCCCAACTAACGGCGCGCTTGCGCAGTTCATGGATTTGCGCCTGGAGTACCGACCTTGTCGCCTCGACGGTTGCTTCGGCCGATTTCAGAGCGCCAAGCGATCGTTCGTCAGCCATCGCGTCCCAGCTCGCGAAGTCGGCAGTTATGGCTTCGAGGATCTTATTGCTCACGCCAACGCACTCATCGCAGATGTGGACGCTGGGGCCGCCGATCATCCGCGCCACTTGGCTCGCAGTCTTGCCGCAGAACGAGCACTTGAGGATTTTGTTTCGCTTGAGTGCCAGCAATGGAGCCACTCCTCCTGTCAAGGATACCCTGACGGATGGGATGGCGGAAAATTTTGTCAACAATCGCCAGACGAGGAGGCAGACTAGTGACAAGAGCGCGCTGCGCATATTGCCGTCGCGATGGTTGCGCGATTGCCGTAGTGCAGGCATAGCGAGATCGGGGCCGCTCCGGCGCTGATCCTCCTAACTAGGGTATACCCTAGATAGACAAATGGATTAGACAGTTTTTCGTCTAATTAGAATTGACTTTGATATTTTTAGACATTAGATCAATAACCTCTAGAACCTATTTAGACGGTCTGGGGGGATGGCATGAAGATTTACGGCTATGCGCGGGTGAGCACGGCGGATCAGGATTTGGCCGTGCAGCGCGATGCATTGATCGCGGCGGGCTGTGATGTGATCCGCGAGGAAAAGGTGTCCGGCGCCTCCCGCAAGGGGCGAACGGAGTTGGAAACTCTGCTTCAATTCATGCGCAAGGGCGACACGCTTGTGGTCACACGCGTTGACCGGCTGGCGCGTTCGGTGAAGGACTTGCAGGACATCGTGCATGATCTAAAGGCAAAGGGCATTACATTGCGGGCAACCGAACAGCCGATTGATACCAGCACACCGGCGGGTAAGGCGTTTCTCGACATGCTTGGGGTGTTCGCGGAATTTGAAACGGCGATCCGGCGCGAACGGCAGTTGGAAGGCGTCGCCAAGGCCAAAGCGGCAGGGGTCTACAAGGGCCGCAAGCGCAGCGTGGATGTGGCCAAGGTTCAAGCGGCACGGGCGGCGGGGGAGAAGCCGGTGCAGATCGCGCGCGATCTCGGCATCAGCCGGGCTAGCGTATATTTGGCGCTAAAAGGCGCGGCTTAAGGCGATGACCGTGAGCTTGTAACGCTGGACGGCATGGTCCGTGAGGGCAAAGTCCGTGGCCTGAGGCCGTGTGTCAATTCTCCAGCCTAAAGCCCGCTGTGGGTGGGTCAATGAGGCAGAAGCCGCGCCTTGCGAGCTGGGCGCGGTATTCGGGCTTAAGGCGGGAGACATCGCCTTCACGGCCGCCAAACCAAGGGCCAAGGGATCGGATGGCCTGAGGTAGGTTTTCAAACTCACCCTGGTAGCAAACTAGGTAAAAATTCCACTGCGTTGAGCGAGTGCACTCGTAACGGTCAGAAGTGCGCAGCGCCCGATCTGGATCGCGACGTGTCATACCGGTGTCGTAGCATTAACAGAACGAAATGTGAACACGCTGGGTGGCGCTTTCCACAACCGCCTCGCAGCGACCAGCCTTAAGGCCGGTCCAGGGCGTCTTGGATCGCCGCTGCAAACTCGGGATACCTCCGTCGCCAGTAGCGCACTGTGCTCTCTGCCACAAGCAGGCGAGTGGCAAGCTGGCGATTGGAGCGTGCCCCGTCTTCCACAGCGCCTACGGCCATAGCGACGTAGGCCGGTTGTACGACTCTGCTGGCGTAATTCCGCCGTTGATGCGGTAGCAGCCCGTCCAAGCGATGCTTAGGCGGGAACGGCCGGTCACGCCAGCGGCGGCGCATCACCGCTTGCAGGTGGCCGTCAGCGATGAGTTCGGCATGGCGCTCGAAGTCGAAGGACGGTTTGGCAGCGGCAATGACTTTGCCGAACCGCCCGCGATCCGTCTTGGCGTTCTGGTTGATCCTCGTGAAGTCATACTCCACACGTCGGCACGATAGGATCGCACCCCGGATCGCGGCGTGGTCCTCATAG
>JANNOQ010000032.1:0-29241 GCA_031399085.1 Rhodomicrobium sp. | reverse complement strand
GTTCGCCGAACTCGAGCGCAATCCCCAAGCCGGTCGCGCCGAAGCCCTGCAAAATGCCATAACCGCCCTGATGGAGGATGGCTCGCAACCCGACAACGCGCATCCCGCCGTCTGGGCGCCGTTCGTGGTCGTGGGCGAGGGGGGAAGATGATGAAATGGCAGGGCGGTGGCTCGACATTGACGGGAGAAAGTCGCCTATTAAGCGTCGGCTGAGCATGTATCTCCCCACCCGCATGAAGCCAGATAGCCGGCGCTGTTGTTGCTGTTGCGATACATCTGTGCAAAATGCCGGCATTTATTCATGGACTTCAGACTGCCAAATGGCCGGATCGTTCATTCTTTAGTGGGGCCGTAATTGATTTTGCTGGAGGGAATGAGCACGGTAGTCTGGGGCACGGGAGTCGCCGCGATCCTGTGGCTTGTCCTTTATTTCGGCATCGTTCCCAAACTCAAGACGAAGGCTCTGCGGTCTGATCCGTCGGCCGCGCCTCGGTCTGGCGCAATCTTAGCGGGGGCGAACGCTGCCAGAGCCATTGCGGCCGGCGTGCTCGTCGCCGGCGCGATCGTCATCGCGGGATCCGTGATGACGCGGTCCTACCTGCACGACATCGACATTGCCGAGATCGTCACGAAAAGCGTTCTCGACGCCCGCGCAAAGATCGCACAGCTTTTCAATCGCGTGAAAGCCGGTTCGGCAGGAGATGGGGCTGAGGCGGGCGGCCAGCAGGCGCTGGAGGCCAGTGCACCGGTGCTCGGCGAGGGGGATCCCTCGATATCCAACGGCCTAGACAAAGCAGCGCGGGATTATTTCGCGCAGAGCGATTGGGCCCGCGCCGCAGCGATCCTGCGGCAAAGCACGGCCACACTCTCCAGGCGTTCGCAATCCGGCGTTCACGACACTGGCGGCAGCCTGACGGGAAACGCAAAAAGCGCTGCGGAGCAATCAGACTGGCCATTCTACGGCCTGATCAAGGCGGTGAGCCGCCTCGCGGCGAACGGCGGCGAACCGGCGGCGCAGGCGTCGCGTGAAATGTTCCGGACGGCACAATCGGCGCTTGGCTTTAAGGCGGCGGAGCGCCTGGCGCAAAGGGCCGCGCGCGGCGCAAATGGTGATCCCGAGCTTGCCGAACTAATGCGCGCACGCCGCGATTTGGAGGCAGAATGGCGTAGTCGCGACGTTCTGCGCAATGCCTGGCTGCGCGAGGCCCCAGATCGGCGCGACGCTAACGCCGAAGCGGCCAACGCGGCCCAACTCGCCAGCATCGAGGCGCAACTTGCCGCAATAGACGCAAAGCTGGTGACCCAGTCGCCGGACGATGCCGCTTTTGTCAGCCCCGAGCCGCTTTCGGTCGAAACGGTCCAGGCTTTGCTCGGCGCGGACGAGGCGCTGGTGCTATTCGTCGACACGCCGGAATGGACGCCGGCGCCGGAGGAAACCTTCATTTGGGTTGTGACCAAGGCGGACGCGCGCTGGGTCAGCTCCGAGCTTGGGACACAAGCGCTGATCCGCGAAGTCGGGGCCTTGCGCTGCGGCCTCGATGAGGAGGAATGGGCCTCGCCCGCCAATGCCAAACGCTGCACTGATCTCCTGGGGCTTGCGGAGGCGCCCGACGCCGGGCGGCCGCTCCCATTCCATCTGGGCAAGGCGCATGAGCTATACCAAGCGCTGTTCGGCCAGATCGAGGCCACGATAGCGGGCAAGCGCCTGCTGATCGTTCCCTCCGGAGCGCTGACGAGTTTGCCCTTTCATGCCCTCGTCACCAAGCCGCATGGGACGGTGCTGCCGGATCGGTTCGAGGGCTATCGCGGCGTCGCCTGGTTAGGCAGAAGCCATGGCTTGACCACGCTCCCCGCTGTTTCCAGCTTGAAGATCCAGCGCCAGCCAGCCCACGGCAGTCAGGCAGCCGCTCGCAGCTATGCCGGCTATGGCGATCCGCTGCTGAACGGCGAAGGCACATCCTGCCGGAAGACCAAAGCGCCCGCTGAATGCCCCGAGCCCAATGTCGCACATCAACCGGGCGCCGAATTTGCCAGCCGCCGCGCCACCATTCGCAGCCGCGGCCCCACGCGCATGGCAAATATCGCGATTGATAAGCTCGTCACCGAAGATGCAATTCCCCAAGTGTTGCCTAGGCACGTGCGCGAACTATGTCCGCTGCCCGACAGCGCGTACGAAATCAAGTGCGTCGCAGAGCAGTTTAAGGCCCAAGCGCCTCTGATCCGCCTCGCAGGAAAGGCCACCGAGGCGGATCTGAAGGCGCTCAGCCAAAGCGGCAAGCTGGCCGAATACAGCGTCCTGCATTTTGCCACGCATGGCCTGCTCTCTGGCGATGCCAAGACGATGCCGCAACGCGACGGCGAGCCGGCACTGGTTCTGACGCCGCCGGAAAAACCCGCCAACGCCGACGATGACGGACTGCTGATGGCCTCGGAGGTCGCCGCCTTAAGGCTGAATGCCGATTGGGTGGTGCTCTCCGCCAGCAATACGGCGGCCGGCGATGCGATCGGCGCGGAAGCCCTCTCAAGCCTTGCACGCGCCTTCTTCCATGCGGGCGGCCGGGCGCTGCTCGTGTCGCATTGGCCTGTCTATTCCGATGCCGCGGTGCGGCTCGCCATGGGCACATTCGCCGAATTTGAACGCAAACCGGCCGGAGGCCACGCCGCGGCTTTGCAGCGTGTGATGACCGAACTCATGGACGATCGCTCACAGGCGGATAATGCTCATCCCGCCATCTGGGCGCCGTTCGTTGTCGTTGGGGAGGGAGTAAGATGATGAAGGGGTTGCAGTGCAATATGCTTGCTCTGGCGCTGTCGCTGGTCGTTGCCCCGATTTTCCATGGCGCCGCTTTGGCCCAGGCCGTTCTCTCCGCTAAACAGCAGGAGGAAGCCGACCTTCGCGCGGAATTGCAGCGCATCGTCAAGGAAGATCCCGCGCACGCGGCCGAGGCGCAAAAGGCGCTCGGCGCCCTCGACCAGCCAGAGACCTCTTCCGATGGCCGCCAGGCCCGCAATCGGCGCGAGCGTGGCGCGCGGCGCATTGTCAACGGCCTGCCTTCGCGCTCGCATCCGGCTGTCGGGGCATTGGTGAAGGGCGAAACCCCGCAGGCGGCGGGCGCCTGGTGTACCGGCACGCTGGTTGGATGCGACAAGTTTCTGACGGCGGCGCATTGCATCGCCGACGATCCCTCGCCGGCCTCGTATCTGGTGTTTTTCCAGGAGCTGGGTTTTTTCCAGGTTAAGGACGTTCAGTGGGCGAAGGACAAATATAAGTTCCCCTATTTTGACCTCGCGATGCTCACGCTTGCCAGGCCCGTCGAAGGAATCGCGCCGATGGCCATCAATATGAGCGTCAAGCCGCTGAACAACAGTACGGCGACCATTGTCGGCTTCGGCCGCACGGGGGGCTCGCGCTTGGATTACGGCATCAAACGAGAGGGAAGCATCAAGACGGCCGCCTGCCCTGATAATTTGGCCAAGCTACAATTGCTGTGCTGGAATTTCGACGCCGATGTCACATCCAGCGGCTCGGCGCAGAACACCTGCAACGTCGATAGCGGCGGCGGCGTCTTCATGCGCGACAATGATGGTCCGCGCGTCGTCGAAAAAGTCTTCGGCGTCGTCTCGGGCGGCACCGACAGCGACTGTATGAAGAAAGATCTGAGCTATAATGTCGATGTCTTCCAATATCGCGATTGGATCGCGGCGGTTGGAGAAGGACGTCTGTCCTCCGCCATGTGCGGCCGTCCACTATGGGAAACGGCAAGCCTTGGGCCGGCTCGAACGACGTTGAAACTCAATGCTGACACGCCCGAGGCCAGCGTCACGATCGAAGCGCCCGAAGGCGTCACCGCGTTGCGCGTGGCCATGAACGCCGAGGACAATGGCAAGGGCAAAAACCAATTCCAATTCATGGCGTTCAGCGGCGATCCGGCAAGCCCGGAGAACGCCTGCAAGGACAATGGCTCCGGCCAATTTGCATTTTGTGCCATCGATAAACCGAAAAACGGGTCCTGGACCATCACCGTGACCCGCAAGAAGGGCGAGGGAGAGGTCCAGATTACGACGCTGTTCGTCGGTCAGAACCGCTAATAAGCAGGCGTCGCAGGAACTTACGAGCGCCATGAGCGGAGGGCATATGTTGCGGGCTCAGCTAATACACAGGCTTTGGAGCACCTTGATTGCGGCCATTCTCGTGGCCGTGATTTCGGCCGGCGCGCGGGCGCAGGACGCGGTTGACATCAATGCGGTCAATAAGCAGGTCCAGCAACTTCAGTTCGCGCACAAATATTCCGAGGCGACGCCTATTGCCGAGCAAACGCTGGCTCTGGCGGAACGCACGCTCGGCCCGGAGCATCCGGACACGCTGTCAAGCGTCGAGAATCTCGCGAGCATCTATTTTGAGCAAGGCCGCATTGCCGAGTCAGAGCCGCTCTACCGGCGCGTCCTGGAGGCACGCGAGCGTGTGCTCGGCCCAGAACATCCGGACACGCTGGTCAGCGTCAACGATCTGGGGCACTTCCACCAAGGGCTGGGTCAATATTCCGAGGCCGAGCGCCTCATGCAGCGCGGTTTGCAAGCGCGCGAGCGCGTGCTCGGTCCGGAGCATTACGACACGATCGAGAGCGTCAGCAGCCTCGCGGCGCTCTACGCCGTTGTCAGCCGCCACGCCGAGGCCGAGGTGCTATTCAAGCGCGCCTTGGCAGTACGCGAGCGGGTGCTCGGCCTGGAGCATCCCGATACGCTCTTCAGCCTTGACAGTTTGGCGGCCTTTTATCGGGCGCGCGGCCGCTATGACGAAGCCGAACCGCTCCTCCGGCGCGGTATAGAGACCAGCGGGCGGGTGCTCGGCCTGGAGCATCCCGACACATTGTTGAGCGTCAACCGGTTGGGAGAGCTTTTACTGATCAGGGGCCGTTATAGCGAGGCCAAGCCGCTGATCTTGCGCGCGCTGGAAGGCAGAGACCGCGCGCTGGGCAAGGAGCATCCGGATACGCTGACGAGCGTCAACAATCTGGCGGTGCTTTACAAGGAGCAGGGCCGGTACGCGGACGCCGAGGCGCTTTACAAACGCGCCGTCGAGGCCTCCGAGCGCGTTCGCGGTGCGGAGCACCCTGATACGCTGGGAAGGCTCAACAATCTTGCGGCGCTCTACAAGGAGCAGGCCCGTTATGGCGAGGCGGAGCCATTGCTTAAACGGTGTTTGGAAGCGACCGAGCGTGTGCTCGGCGCGGAGCATCCGCAGTCGCTCCTCGGCATGAATAATCTGGCAACGCTTTACATTGACCAGGGCCGGTATAACGAGGCCGCGCCGCTCTTTATACGGGCGTTGGAGGCACAAGAGCGCGTGCTCGGACGGGAGAATTCAGACACGCTTATTACTGTCGGCAATCTGGCCCAGCTCTATCGCGCTCAGGGCCGATACGCTGAGGCCGAGCCGCTGCATGAGCGCGCCCTGGAGGCTTCTGAGCGGCTGCTCGGCATGGACCATCCCGACACGATCGGGAATGTAAACAATCTGGCGAGCCTTTATAGGGATCAAGGGCGCTATTCCAAGGCTGAGCCGCTGTTTGACCGCGCCCTGGCAACCTATGAACGCGTTCTCGGCAGCGAACATCCCAACACGCTCGTAGGCGTTAGCAATCTGGCGGGCCTTTATTTGGATAAGGGCCGTTATTCAGATGCGGAACCGCTTTTTTTGCGCGCCCTTGAGGCAAGGCAACGCGTGCTCAGCGTAGAGCATCCCGATACGCTTATAAGCATCAACAATCTGGCAACGCTTTATGCCACGCAAGGCCGTGATGCGGAGGCTGAGTCGCTCCTCAAGCGGCCGCTTGAGGCATCTGAGCGCGAATTGGGACCGGACCACCCACGCACGCTTTCGATCCTGAGCAATCTGGCGGCGCTTTATCGAGGCCAAGGCAGATATGGCGAGGCTGAACCGCTTTATGCCCGGGTCTTGCGCGTCAGGGAACGCGTGCTTGGGATGGAGCACCCCGACACGCTTGCGAGCGTCAGCAGGCTGGGAGAGCTTTTTTCGAGCCAGCGCCGCTATGGCGAGGCGGAACGGCTGATTTTGCGCGCCCTCAACGCATCGGAACGGATCCTCGGCAAGGAGCATCCCGATACGCTCCAATATGTCGATAATCTGGCCGGACTTTATCTTGCTCAGGCTCGCTATGACGAGGCGGAAGCGCTTTACAAACGCGGTTTGGAGGCAAGAGAGCGCGTGCTCGGGCCGGAGCACCCCTCGACGCTGCAAAGTCTCGGCAACCTGGCGTTCCTTTACCCGTTCCAAAATCGTGGCGCGGAGGCGGAGCGGCTCTACGAGCGCGCCTTGGACGTCTCCGGGCGCGTGCTCGGCAGGGACCACCCTAACACGCTTGGGTTTCTCAACGGCCTGGCGATGCTTCAATTCGTGCAAAGCGATTGGGGCGGCGCCACGCAATCCTGGCGGCGGGACACTGCGGCGATCGCGCAGCGCACGCAGCGCGGCGCAATTGGGACGGTGCTGACGGGAAGCCAGAAAAGCGAGGCGGAGCAATCGAGCTTTGAATTCCGGGGTCTGATCAAGGCGCTGCACAGTCTCGCGTCGAAGAACAATGCCCCTGACATGGCGGCATCGCATGAGACCTTCCAGGCCGCGCAATGGGCCCTCAGCTCCGAGGCGGCACGGTCGCTGGCGCAGATGGCCGCGCGCGGCGCCAGGGGCGACCCGGAACTGGCAGCTTTTGCGCGCGAGCGCCAGGATCTGCTGGCGGAGTGGCGGCGGCGCGATGGCTTGCGCAATGCCGCGCTGGGCGAAACGCAGGAAAAACGGATTGCCAAGGCGGAAGCGGAAAATCGCGACAGACTCGCCGCAATCGACACGCGAATAACCGAGATCGACCAACGGCTCGCGGCAGATTTCCCGGACTATGCCGCGCTCGCGAGCCCGTCGCCATCGTCGGTCGAAGAGGCGCAGGCTCAGCTCGGCGCGGATGAAGCTCTGTTGCTGTTCCTCGATCTGCCGGAATTCGGGCCGACACCGGAAGAAACCTTCATTTGGGTGGTGACCAAGACGGAATTGCGCTGGGCGCGCTCCGATCGAGGCACGGCAGCGCTGACCCGTGACGTGCAGGCCCTGCGGTGCGGCCTCGATGACGAGGAATGGGCGACGCCGACTTACGCGAGGCGTTGCGGCGACCTGCTTGGGCGGGCGCAAGTGCCGGATGCTTCGGGGCCGCTGCCGTTCGACCTTGGTAAGGCGCATGAGCTTTATAAAGCTCTGTTCGGCCAGATCGAGGACATGATCGCGGGCAAGCGGCTTTTGATCGTTCCATCCGGCGCCTTGACGAGCCTGCCCTTCCATGTGCTCGTCACGAAAGCACCTGCGGTTGCCCTCCCCGAACGGTACGAGGGCTATCGCAATGCCGCCTGGCTCGGCCGGGCCAATGCGATTACGACGCTCCCAGCCGTTTCAAGTTTGAAGGCCCTTCGCGAGCACGCATCAAGTGGCCAGGCGGCCTCCGACGATTATATCGGCTTTGGCAACCCGCTGCTGAGCGGCGATGGATCCTCGTGCCGGGTGACAAAAAGCCCAGCCACCTGCCCGTTGATCGACGCGGCGGCAAAGCGCACAGCGTCCAGCCAGAGCGAGCCGGCGAGCATTCGTGAGCGCGGCGGGCGGCGCAGCGCTAACGCTACCACGGATGAGATCTTCGCCAAAGGTTCAACGCCGCGCGCTTTGTTGGAGCAAGTGCGAGGCCTGTGCCCGCTATCCGACACAGCCTATGAAATTCAATGCGTCGCCCAGCGGTTTAAAGAGAAAACCCGTTTGATCCGTTTGGCAGGCGAGGCGAGGGAGACCGACATTAAAGCCCTCAGCGAAAGCGGCCAGTTGGCGCGCTTCCGCATTCTGCACTTCGCCACGCACGGGTTGCTCTCTGGCGATGTCGAGAAGATGGCGCAGCGCCAGGGCGAGCCAGCGCTGGTTTTGACGCCGCCTGACGCATCCGACGACGCCGAGGATGACGGCCTGCTCATGGCCTCGGAGGTTGCCGCGCTCAAGCTCAATGCCGACTGGGTGGTCCTCTCGGCCTGCAACACCGCCGCCGGCGATCAGATCGGCGCACAAGCACTCTCTGGCCTTGCCCGTGCTTTCTTTTATGCGGGCGGTCGGGCGCTGCTGGTATCGCATTGGCCGGTCTATTCCGACGCCGCCGTGCGCCTCACCACCGGCGCCTTCGGCGAGCTTGAGCGCAAACCCAAAGCGGGTCGCGCCGAAGCCTTGCAGCGAGCGATGATCGACTTAATGGATGACGCCTCGCAAGCCGATAATGCTCATCCCGCGGTGTGGGCCCCTTTTGTCGTCGTTGGAGAAGGTGGATCGTAGGCGCCAGGTGGCTCCATGACCAAAATGACGAAGCACGCTCGGCTGTAATCAACTCAGGCCACAACCGAATTTCTAACATTTTCATCACAAAATTTAGACATTTTGCAAATTTGCCAAGTTATCTGGACTTGCGGCCTGATTGAGACAGGCATAAACGTCGTAATCACTTCCAATGACCGATAATTGACATGACGAGTGCTTCGATAAATGCATTATGGTCGACACTGGTTACCGCCAATTGGAGCAAGGAGTTTCTTGGTTTCGCCCCATACTCGAAATCAAAACCCAAGCAACCGATGGAGGGCAAAGCTTAAATCGCTGTGGCCAGCCTCCTTCACTAGAACGATCCTTAAGGGAGATGATAACGTCATGATCAAAACTGGTATTGCTATCGCAATTATTGCCGCTTTCGCCGCAGGTCCGGCTTCTGCTGCTACAGATTGTAACGCAAGATACGACGATTTCTGGGAGAAGATGCGCCAGTACGGCAATTCCAAGCCCAAGACCGAGGACGTGGTGGCTACGCACCGCATGGGTTTGCGCGCGTTCGATGCGTGTCAGGCCGGCGATGAGGCTAACTTTGCCAATTTCTGGGAAAAAATGCGCCAGTACGGCAATGCCAAGGACGACGCTGAAAAATTCTGGACCGAGCTCCAAAAGACCGGCGCCGCCAAGAAGTAGTCGTCGAGATACCTGGTTGAGTGTGGCGGGTGGCTTGTCAGTCGCCCGCCATGTTTAATCGAATGACGAGCAGCCCGCCAAGATAGAGCGGTTGGTATCGGATCATTCTTATGCGTGTCTTAAGGCGGCTTCGGTGGTCGATCGCTGGACGATCGCGGGTGGCGTTAGCGACCGCCATCGCGATTCTCTGCACAAGCTTTTTTCTGATTCAGCACCTGTCGCCTTCAACGGCTCAGCAGCAAAAAACCAGTATGGTTCTCTGGAATCTCCCTGCCACCGATAGCCCCGAATATAAATATCTCCGCGAACTTGCCGGTCCGATAGGAGGCGAAATGCTCCTTGGAAGCGGAGGCGAAATGTGGCTCGTTGACTCTGCCCGCGCGGATAGTCTCGAGCATGCCTTCGACGAGCAAGGTGTCCACATTGTGGAGCTGGGCGCAGGGTATAATGAACTCGTCTCGACTGTCTTCGAGAGGGTTGAAAACGACAAGCGTCCGGCGGTGCCAGGGCCGCATTCGGAATTTATGCGAAACGCCATGAAGTCCGATGCCGTCACCTCGGTGACGATGATGGAGGTCAAACCATCGCCAATGATGGAATATTCTTTGGCACGCGGCGTAAAGCCGATGATCGGCCGGCAGCGAGCGCCGGAGTCAGCCGACGACGAGATCGTCATCCATCTCAGCGCCACGGAAAAAGTTACCGCCAAGCGCAGCTATGTGAAACAGCTCAGCCTTGGCGGCGTGTGGCACGGGCGGATCGTGGGGTCCGATGAGCCGGTCAGTCTGATGTGGCGGCCCGGGGACAAGATCACCGGGTCGCTGACGTACCGTGGCAAACCCTACATGATCAAGCATATAAGCGGCACGTCTCACGCCGTCATTGCGATGGATCCAGACAAGATGCCGCCGGAACACCCGGTCATGCAGATGTCCTCCAGATCAAAGTCGCGCCGCCCTGGCATGGACGCCGGCGTGCGCAGCGTGCTGGTCACACAGGAGCCTTCGATCAGTCAAAGTCGGCGCTTCATGCCCGCCGAGGACTTGCGGAATCTTCAAGATGCAAAAGTAGGCGCCGAGAAGCTTCCGGAGGAGTTTGCCAAGCTGCTGCAAGCCCCGCCGGAATCGTCGCCGATGAGCGGAAGCGTGGCAGAGTCTGGGATCATCTCTATTTTGTTTGTTTACACCAAAGCCGCGGCGCGCAATTACGGCGATATTTACCGGGACCTTATCGCGCTGGCGATTGAACAAACCAATCAGAGTTTCCGCAGCAGCAAGGTCGATACGGTCCAAATCGAGGTGGCCGGAATCCATGCGGCGGACTATGATGAAGACGGCGGCAATCTCTTTAATCATTTGTGGCATCTGGCGGATCGCGGCGATGGTTTTCTTGAAGAAATCCATCAGCTTCGCGACAAGAAAAAAGCGGACGTCGTCGTTCTGATCGTTGACAGCCCCACCGGGTGTGGCCTCGCGACGCGCGTGGCGGCGGAAGCCGACGAGGCTTTCGCGGTGGTTCACCATGAGTGCGCGACAACGACCTATTCCATCGCCCACGAGATCGGCCATTTGATTGGCGCGAGGCATGACCGCTCGCTGGACACGTCCGGCCGGCCTTTCCCATTCGGTCACGGCTTCGTCAATAAGGACAACAGGTGGCGGACGATGATGAGCTATAAATCGGGCTGCAACGGGTGCCCGCGCCTTCCAATATGGTCGAGTCCTGATGTGGTCGTTGGCGGCGAACCTGCCGGCGATTTGATGACCAACAATGCGCGCGTCATCGCGGAGCAAGCCGCACGTGTTGCGGCCTTTCGATAAGGGACGTTAGCACTGAGCCCTTGCAGCGATGTTTCGCAGAGCTGCGGACGGGGCTCCCAGCCAGGTCTGCCGCCACGGGACGGCCTTGAAACTCGGGCCATACGTTGCTTGATGGCGCACTCCGTCCCGAAAGACGGAAATTCGCGCTGAAGCGATGGCCCCGGCGAATTCGGGATCTCAGCGTTTTATTCGGCTGAGAACCTTGCAATAAGCCGCTGCCCAAGACCCTGTCAGGACAATTTTGGTCCACTTACCGATACGCTATCGCTTCCCGGAAAACGCGAATTTCTTCGCAGAAAAAAGCTCTGCGTCAAGCGCCGCCCAGGATTCTCAATGAATTGGTACAGCAGGCATGCCAAGGCCCAGCACGAGAAGATAACGACAACAAGAATTATCGGATGAGCGATCGCCCCGATATGTTGTTCGACGACGAGGGTAAGTCGGGTTTTTATAGGCCCGAATAAAGGATGTATCAGGTAGAGCGAATAAGAAATCACTCCCAAATGATATACGATCTTGTTGGAAAAAATTAATCTTCCGGATACGGAATTATAGTAAAGCGCAAGAACGATTAATGGAAATAGTGCGAATACGATCAAATCATGCACTGCAAGCTGCGTTGCAACAATTAGCCCAACAATTAGAACGACCAGCAAAACTGGCGATGAAAAAATAGCGCGGCAGCTGTCACGCTGTGACAGACGATAAACAATTAGCCCCAAGCAAAATCCAGCTAAGCATCTCAAAATCGGCAATATGCTGGAGGATGATATGACGTCCAAAGGACCACTGATACCATTGCCTGTCGATACCACCAAATATAAGAAAAACAGAGAAATGAGGAATACGATCCCAACGTAAATGAGGCGAGCGTAAACGGCATAAAATACAAGGAACGGGAATATAATATAGGCAAAAAACTCCGTGCTGATTGACCAAGTTGCACCGGCAGGATTTGAGAAACCAAACCCCCAAGCTTGGATCATGAAGATTGCAGCAACGAAATCGTCGAAATTATAATCACCCGGCATATTCCCGCTAAAATTATACATATATTTAATAGAAAAAATCACCGTTATAACGATATACAATGGATATATTCGAGCAAACCGCTTCAGCATGAAATGCTGGTAGTCCTCGCGGTTGACTCCGTCCTTGAAATAACTCCCATAGCTAAGGGCCATAACGAACCCGCTAAGAACAAAAAATACATCAACCCCAAGATACCCTCGAGTGATTATGAAAGGAACATATTCTAGAAAGTAAGGATCGTGATTAAGGAAATGATAAAGCATAACCCAAATAGCGGCCGCACCTCGTAATCCCGTCAACGTTTTAATTTCACTTCCCATTGCGGCCTATTTACGCTGCTTTTACTCAATAGTTCAAATGTCGTGTAATTATTGCTGCTTGTTCATGCCTTGTATTTGGGTATAGCGCTGGCGCTGCCAGACGCGAATATACGCAATCGTCATCGTAGCGGGAAATTTTGTCGTCTCGTCCGGTGCGCCGCCCCAGCTTTTGGGAAAACCGACACCAAGATTTGCTATAATGTAACAAGGCTTGTTCAACTCCGCAGGCGTCGGCTGGGAGAAAATGAGTTTGCGGTCGAAATACCAATCGATCTTTTCAGGCCCCCAATCGACCGCATATTCATGAAAGTCTTCGCTCAAATCGGTGACTGTATCGGTGCCAATGCCGGCTGCTGGCGCGCCGACTTTATGCAAGGTTGTGTATAGAGTCTTGGTATCCCGGCCTAACACCTCCATAATATCAATCTCTGGCGGCCAGGATCTATCGGCTGGAAGCAGCCAAAATGCCGGCCAAAGGCCATTGCCCTTTGGCAGCTTGGCTGACATCGCAAAAACGCCGTAGCGTTGCGAATATGGAAAGCTAACAATCGTAGCGCTGAGGTAGTCTTTCGGATCGAGCTTGCCGATTGTCGCCGCCAATTCGGGTGGCATTCTCCGCGCCGTTAGGTTCAACGAACCTGACCAGGTCAAAGGCGAGAGCGCTTCACCAATTTGCGCGATCATATCGCCGTTGGGACTGGCTTCGGCGTGAGTGTTCGACGTCCATGCTGGAAAATTTTCGGTCGGTGGCGGCCAAGGTTCGGGAGCGCCAACGAGCGCATGGTTCCAAATGTATCCGGCTGCCCAAGAAAAAGATGCATCAGTTAGTGGTTTTGGTTTTTCATCAACTTGAACACCCCCCCCACGCCAAACGGGTGGCCGTTGGAAGTCCTCCCGCAACGTTTGCACGGCATCGTCAAGAGTGAGTTCGGGCTTGCTGTCAAGGCTGGTTTGGGCCGACAGCAAATGCGGCTGAACAACGACCAGTAGCACGATTGCGAGGTTACGAAACCGCACCCTTGTCTCCTTCAATGACTAAAGTCGTCGGACAGTTTTCAAATTTAAATTGGAGCGGGTGATGGGAATCGAACCCACGTCTTGAGCTTGGAAGGCTCTTGCTCTACCATTGAGCTACACCCGCGTGGCCAAACTGTAGCCGCCAAGTTTTCTTATTTCAAAAGGAAACTGGCTGCAAGCCGGGTGAGCCGGATGAGAATGTGACATTTCTCGCGCGGATCGCGGAACAAATTTGTTGCGATGATTCCTGAAAGGCAAAGGTTGTTGTAATTTGGCTCTAGGCAGCTTAAATAGGGTGTGTTACTCGATCCCCCTTAACGCCTTAACCGATATTCAGATTTGTGCATCTTGCCAGCGAAATTGAAAAATATGGATCGCTGGCTGGTGCGTTATGCTGTTGTCCAAGGGGCGTTGCGGCGCGGCTCCTTGAAGGAGTGTAGCTCAATCGGCTAGAGCACCGGTCTCCAAAACCGGGGGTTGGGGGTTCGAGTCCCTCCACTCCTGCCAGTGAGGACTGCTCGGCCTTTTCAGCTGTACAAATCCAAAAAAGCCAAGTTCTTGAGGTTTTGATTTTCCAAAATGGCAAAGACCAACCCCTTCGAATTTATGCAGCAGGTACGCGCCGAAACCGCGAAGGTGACATGGCCAACCCGCAATGAAACGATTGTTACCACCATTATGGTCGTGATTATGGCGATCATCGCCGCAATATTCTTTTTCCTAGCCGACCAGGTCTTGAGCTGGGGGGTCAGTCAGTTGCTTGGACTCGGTCGTTAGGGTTTACGCATCGTTAAAGAAGAACGGGTAAAACCATGACGAAGCGTTGGTATATTGTTCATGCACACTCGAATTTCGAAAAGAAAGTCGCCGAGTCGATTAAAGAGCGCGCGTCGACCGCTGGGCTTGAAACTTTGTTCGAGGAAGTGCTTGTGCCCATGGAAGAGGTCGTCGAAGTCCGGCGCGGGCGTAAGGTGAATGCCGAGCGGAAGTTTTTCCCCGGCTATGTGTTGGTCAAGATGGATATGACGGATCAGGCTTATCATCTGATCAAGAACACGCCCAAGGTCACGGGCTTTCTAGGGGCGAATAACAAGCCCATGCCGATCGCCGAGAACGAGGCGCTCCGCATCCTTCAACAGGTGAAGGAAGGCGTCGAGCGCCCGAAGCCGTCGATTACGTTTGAAATTGGTGAGCAGGTGCGCGTTGCGGATGGGCCTTTCGCCTCATTCAGCGGCAGTGTCGAGGAAGTCGACGAGGAGCGCGCACGGCTCAAAGTCGCGGTTTCCATTTTTGGCCGGGCGACCCCGGTCGAATTGGAATATGCCCAGGTGGAGAAAGTCTAAGCATCATTCCGAAAAGTGGCCTTCCCGGTTTTCGGAAAGAATGATGCGCAAACAAAAACACTTGGTCGAAAGTGCGGGAGGATATCGGGCCGCGCCATAGCCCCGAAGGTCCGCACCGCAAACCCTCAAAACACAGAACCATGGTGGTTCGGAAGGGCAATAATGGCAAAGAAGATCGTAGGTTCGTTGAAGTTGCAGGTGCCGGCGGGCTCAGCTAATCCGTCGCCACCGATTGGCCCGGCTCTGGGCCAGCGCGGCATCAACATCATGGAATTCTGCAAAGCGGTCAATGCGGCCACCAAGGAATTGGAGCCGGGATCGCCCGTGCCTGTCGTCATTACCTACTACCAGGATAAATCCTTCACCTTTCAGCTCAAAACGCCGCCGGCGTCGTTCCTGTTGAAGAAGGCGGCCAAGATCGGCGCTGGGTCGAAAGAGGCGGGCCGCGGCGCCAAGGTCGGCACCGTGACGCAAGCTCAGCTCCGCGAGATCGCAGAGATCAAGCTGAAGGATTTGAACGCGAATGATGTGGAGCAAGCGATGAAGATCATTGCGGGCTCGGCGCGTTCCATGGGAATAGCGGTTGAAGGGTGAACGCCATGGCAACTTTGGGTAAAAGACTGAAGGCGGCCCATCAAGGCATCGATCGGCTCAAATTTTACGGCGTCGATGAAGCGGTGAAGCTCGTGCGCGAGCGCGCCAAGGCCAAATTCGACGAAACCATCGAAATCGCGATGAATCTGGGCGTCGACCCGCGTCATGCCGATCAAATGGTGCGCGGCGTTTGCAATCTTCCCAACGGCACCGGACGCTCGGTTCGGGTGGCCGTCTTCGCCAAGGGCGCGAAGGCTGAGGAAGCGCTCAAGGCGGGCGCCGACATTGTTGGAGCGGAAGACCTCATGGCTGAGGTGCAGGCCGGCAACATCAATTTTGACAGATGCATTGCGACACCCGACATGATGCCGTTGGTCGGGCGTCTAGGTAAGGTTCTTGGCCCGCGCGGGTTAATGCCGAACCCGAAAGTCGGAACGGTGACGATGGATGTGGCCGCGGCGGTCGAAGCGGCCAAGGGCGGCGCTGTCGAGTTCCGCGTCGAGAAAGCCGGCATCATCCACGCCGGCATTGGAAAGGCGAGCTTTACCGAGCAAGCGCTGCTTGAGAATGTCAAAGCCTTCACCGACGCGGTCATCAAGGCGAGGCCGACCGGCGCCAAGGGAACTTATGTCAAATCTGTTTCGCTCAGCTCCACCATGGGGCTTGGCGTGCATGTCGAGCCGGCGACGCTCACGGGAGCGCAATACGCGGGTTAACGCATCATCACAGACCGCCGGATGTCCGGCGGAGAGTTTCAGGCGCGATTGCGCTTGAGAACGCGCATCCGATGCCACCGGCATTTGGTGCGCGCACCTGTCCAAGACTGCAGGCGCCTTCGGGCTTAATTTTGCCTGCAATAGACGGGGGAGAAAGCTGATTTCGCCAGATTCCGTTTGGCGGATTACGGCTCGTCGCCCTGGGACAGATCTAAGCAGTCGCTTAGCCCTTCAGGGTGGCGGCGTAATCAAACTGGCAGAAAGGCTCGCATTCAGCCAATCCGCCAAATTTTGGAGAGACGCGGTGGATAGAGTCCAGAAAAAAGATATGGTCGAGGACCTCGGCCAGATCTTTTCGCAGTCCGGCTCTGTCGTCATTGCACGATATACCGGACTGACGGTGGCCCAAATGACTGATCTCCGGAAGCGCTTTGGCGCGGCCGGCGCGCAGTTCAAGGTCATCAAAAACCGCCTCGCCAAAATCGCGCTCGAAAACTCCGGCAACGGAGCCGCGCGCGCCATGTTCGTCGAGCCAACCGGCATCGCCTTTTCAAGCGATCCGGTGGCGCCAGCGAAAATCGCGGCCGAATTTGCCAAGCAAAATCAGAAGTTCGTCATCATTGGCGGGCTGCTCGGCAAGACGACGCTGGATGAAAACGGGGTCAAGGCGCTCGCCGTGATCCCCTCGCTGGACGAATTGCGCGCACAGCTTCTCGGCGTTCTCAGCGCCCCTGCAACCAAGCTCGCCCGGACGCTGAATGCGCCTGGCGTGGGCATGGTCACCGTGCTTGATGCCTACCGGCGCAAGCAGGAAGACGAGCAGGCGGCAGCCTAACGGCGCGGTCAAAGCGAAAGCACCAAACGGAATTTAAGGGTTAGAAAAATGTCCGACAAAATCGAAAAACTCTATGACGAACTCTCGAAGATGACGGTCCTGGAGGTTTCCGGACTGATCAAGCGGCTTGAGGAAGGCTGGGGCGTATCCGCGGCAGCGGCCATGCCGATGGCGATGCCTATGGGCGGCGGAGCCGGCGCTGCCGCCGAACCGGTCGAGGAACAGACCGAGTTCGACGTCATTCTGACGAGCGTGGGCGCGCAGAAGATCAACGTCATCAAGGAAGTGCGCGCCATAACCGCGCTCGGCCTGAAGGAAGCCAAGGATCTGGTCGAAGCCGCTCCAAAAGCAATCAAGGAAGCGGTTTCCAAGAGCGAGGCCGAAGAGATCAAAAAGAAGGTCGAGGCCGCCGGCGCGAGCGTCGAGATCAAGTAGCTGTTTTGGGGGCGGTGGGCCAATCCGGTCCTTCGTCCCCTGAACCTTAACGTTCGAAATAACCGACGGTTCTCCTCAAACGCTCATAGGCGCGTTTGCGGAGAGCCGTTTACGAGTGATATGAGGAGACGATATGGCGCAATCTTTCATCGGCCGCAAGCGAGTGCGCAAAGGCTTCGGCCGCATCGCTGAAGTGGCTGAGATGCCCAATCTGATCGAGGTACAAAAGCAGTCCTACGACCAGTTTTTGATGGTCGAAGAGCCAAAAGGCGGAAGGGCGACTGAAGGTCTGCAGGCCGTCTTCAGCTCAGTCTTTCCTATATCAGATTTTTCCGGCCGTGCCCAGCTTGAGTTTGTCAGCTACGAGTTCGAAAACCCAAAATATGACGTTGACGAATGCCAGCAACGCGGCATGACTTTTGCCGCGCCGCTGAAGGTCAAACTGCGCCTGATCACCTTCGATATCAACGAGGAAACCGGCGCCCGCTCGGTCCGCGACATCAAGGAGCAGGACGTTTATATGGGCGACATGCCGTTCATGACCATGAATGGCACTTTCGTCATCAACGGTACCGAGCGCGTGATCGTTTCGCAAATGCACCGCTCGCCGGGCGTCTTCTTCGACCATGACCGTGGCAAGACGCATTCGAGCGGCAAGCTGTTGTTCGCGGCGCGCATCATTCCTTATCGCGGCTCATGGCTGGATTTCGAATTCGACGCCAAGGACCTTGTCTATGTCCGCATCGACCGTCGGCGCAAGCTGCCGGCGACGTCGCTGATGTATGCGCTCGGCTTTGACGACGAGGAAATCCTCAACCTGTTCTACGGCCGCATCGACCTCACGGCCGATAAGAAGGGCGGCTGGAAGATTCCCTACAATGCCGAGCGGATGCGCGGTGTGAAAGCGTCGCACGACATTCTCAACGCCAGCAATGGCCAGGTCATTTTGGAAGCGGGCGCGAAACTCTCCGCGCGCCAGGCGAGGAAACTCGCCGAAGATGGCCTGAAGACGGTCCTCATTCCTGACGAGGCCATTTACGGGCGCTATCTGGCCGATGACATCGTCAATATGGAAACCGGCGAAATCCGCGGTGAGGCGGGCGACGAGATCGACAAGGAGCTTCTCGACACGCTCAAGGAGCATGGCATGAAGCAGCTGTCGCTGCTCGACATCGACCATGTGACGACCGGCGGCTTCATCCGCAACACGCTGCATGCCGACAAGAACACCGACCGCGCCGACGCGCTGCTCGACATTTACCGCGTCATGCGGCCGGGCGAGCCGCCGACCGTCGAGGCCGCCGAAAACCTGTTCCAAGGCCTGTTCTTCGATTCGGAGCGCTATGATCTGTCCTCGGTCGGCCGGGTGAAGATGAACATCCGGCTTGAGCTGGAGTGTCCAGATACGGTCCGCATCCTGCGCAAGGAAGACATTATCGCCGTCATCAAGACGCTGGTCGCCCTGCGCGACGGGCGCGGCGAGATCGACGATATCGACCATCTCGGCAATCGCCGGGTGCGTTCGGTCGGCGAGCTTATGGAGAACCAGTACCGGATCGGCCTGTTGCGCATGGAACGCGCCATCAAGGAGCGCATGTCCTCGGTCGATATCGACACGGTCATGCCGCAGGATCTCATCAACGCCAAGCCGGCTTCGGCGGCGGTGCGTGAGTTCTTCGGCTCCTCGCAGCTGTCGCAATTCATGGACCAGACCAATCCGCTTTCGGAGATCACCCATAAGCGGCGTCTCTCGGCGCTTGGGCCTGGGGGTCTAACCCGTGAGCGGGCGGGCTTTGAGGTGCGCGACGTGCATCCGACGCATTATGGCCGCATCTGCCCGATCGAGACGCCGGAAGGCCCCAATATCGGTCTGATCAATTCGCTCGCCACCTTCGCGCGCGTCAACAAATACGGCTTCATCGAAAGCCCGTACCGGCGCGTCAAGGATATGAAGGTGACGGACGAGGTCGTGTATCTCTCGGCGACGGAAGAGGCCCGCCATTACGTGGCGCAGGCCAATGCCGAATTGTCCGATGCCGGCAAGTTCACCGAGGATCTGGTGGTCTGCCGCCATGCGGGCGACGTGCATCTGGTTCCGCCCAGCCAAGTCGATCTGATCGACGTGTCGCCGAAACAGGTCGTTTCGGTGGCGGCGGCGCTCGTGCCGTTCCTGGAGAATGACGACGCCAACCGGGCGCTGATGGGCTCGAACATGCAGCGTCAGGCCGTGCCGCTGATCCGGGCCGAGGCGCCGCTGGTCGGCACCGGCATGGAGTCGGTGGTGGCGCGGGATTCGGGCGCGGCGATCGCGGCCCGTCGCACCGGTGTTATCGACCAGGTGGACGCGACCCGTATCGTCATCCGCGCGACCGATGAAGCCGACCCGTCGAAATCCGGCGTCGACATCTACCGGCTGCGTAAATTCCAGCGCTCGAACCAGAACACCTGCATCAACCAGCGTCCGCTGGTGCGGGTCAACGACCGGGTCGATGCTGGCGACATCATCGCCGACGGTCCCTCGACCGATCTGGGTGATCTGGCGCTCGGCAAGAACGTACTCGTCGCCTTCATGCCGTGGATGGGCTACAATTTCGAGGACTCCATCCTTATATCTGAGCGGATTGTGTATGACGACGTTTTCACCTCGATCCATATCGAGGAATTCGAAGTCACCGCGCGCGACACCAAGCTCGGGCCGGAGGAGATCACGCGCGACATTCCGAACGTCTCGGAAGAAGCGCTGAAAAATCTCGACGAGGCTGGCATCGTCTATATCGGCGCGGAAGTGAAACCGGGCGACATTCTGGTCGGCAAGATCACGCCGAAGGGCGAGAGCCCGATGACGCCGGAGGAAAAGCTCCTTCGCGCCATTTTCGGTGAAAAGGCGTCAGACGTGCGGGACACGTCGCTGAAACTGCCGCCAGGCGTTCAGGGCACGGTCGTGGAAGTGCGGGTCTTCAACCGCCACGGCGTCGAGAAGGACGAACGCGCCATGGCGATCGAGCGCGAGGAAATCGAACGCCTGGCCAAGGACCGCGACGACGAATTGCAGATTCTGGACCGCAACGTCTATGGCCGTATGCGCGATATTCTGATGGAAAAGGAAGTTGCGCGCGGACCCAAGGGGATGCGCAAAGGCTCCTCCGTCACCGCCGAAACGCTGAGCGACATCCCGCGTAGCCAGTGGTGGGAAATCGCGCTGAAGGATGAGAGCGCGATGGGCGGCATCGAAGCCATCCGCCGCCAATATGACGACGCCAAGAAGCGGCTCGAACAGCGCTTCGTCGACAAGATCGACAAGCTGAAGCGCGGCGACGAGCTGCCGCCCGGCGTCATGAAGATGGTCAAAGTGTTCGTCGCGGTGAAGCGTAAGCTCCAGCCCGGCGATAAGATGGCTGGACGTCACGGTAATAAGGGCGTGATCAGCCAGATCGTGCCAATTGAGGACATGCCTTATCTCGACGACGGCACGCCGGTCGATATCGTGCTGAACCCGCTGGGCGTTCCGAGCCGGATGAATGTCGGGCAGATCCTGGAGACCCATATGGGTTGGGCCTGCCGTGGTCTGGGCGGAATGATTGGCCGCGCGGTGGACAAATATAAGGAAACCCACAAGGCGGCGGAACTGAAGAAGCTGCTCGGCGAGGTCTATGGCAAGAACGAGACGATCGAAACGCTGGACGACGACCAGCTCGTCGAGCTGTCGGAGAATCTGCGTCGCGGCGTGCCGGTTGCGACCCCGGTGTTCGATGGCGCGGGCGAAGCCGACATTGTCACCATGCTGAAGCAGGCGGGGCTCGACGCGTCGGGTCAGGTGACGCTGCATGACGGGCGCACCGGCGAGGCTTTCGACCGTAAAGTCACGGTGGGCTATAAATATCTGCTGAAGCTGCACCATCTGGTGGACGACAAGATCCACGCGCGCTCGATCGGGCCCTACAGCCTCGTCACCCAGCAGCCGCTGGGCGGCAAGGCGCAGTTCGGCGGCCAGCGCTTCGGCGAGATGGAGGTGTGGGCGCTCGAAGCCTATGGCGCCGCCTACACGCTGCAGGAGATGTTGACCGTCAAATCGGACGACGTCGCAGGCCGCACCAAGGTCTACGAAGCCATTGTTCGCGGTGACGACACATTCGAGGCGGGCATCCCGGAGAGCTTCAACGTGCTCGTGAAGGAAATGCGCGCGCTCGGTCTGAATGTGGAACTGACATCGGTGGAGCCGCCGCCCGGCGAAGGCAAGCTGGCGAAACCATAAGGCACGACTTGGAATGGCTGGCACCGCAATGCCGGCCATTCCGTTCCGGCCAGCTGCTTAGAGGCCGGCCAGGCAAACGTGAAACGCGAAACGCGAAAGCTAAGGAATTTAGCCGCCAGTCTTCGCTAATAACGCCAGCATCAAGGGAGCCGACCCACAATGCGCGCGAAGACAAAGCTGCCACGGACCCTTATTTAGGAGTGACGGATGAACCAAGAGATCACTAATCTCTTTGCCCCTCAGGCCCAGACCCAGGCATTCGACCAGATTCGGATTTCGGTCGCAAGCCCGGAGAAGATCCTGTCCTGGTCTTTTGGCGAGATCAAAAAGCCCGAGACGATCAATTACCGCACCTTCAAGCCGGAGCGCGACGGGCTATTCTGCGCGCGCATTTTCGGTCCGATCAAGGACTATGAGTGCTTGTGCGGCAAATATAAGCGGATGAAATATAAGGGCGTCATCTGCGAAAAATGCGGCGTGGAAGTGACCCTCACAAAGGTCCGCCGCGAGCGCATGGGCCATATCGAATTGGCCGCGCCGGTCGCCCATATTTGGTTCCTCAAGTCGCTGCCGAGCCGCATCGGCCTGATGCTCGACATGACGCTCAAGGATCTTGAGCGTGTGCTCTACTTCGAGAGCTACATCGTCATCGAGCCCGGCTTGACGGCGCTGAAGGAGAAGCAGCTCCTTTCCGAGGATGAGTTTAACAAGTCGCAGGAAGAGTTCGGCGAGGACAGCTTTACCGCCGGCATCGGCGCCGAGGCCATCCGCGACCTTCTGATCGCCATGGATCTGGAGACATTGCGCGACGAGATCCGCGTCGAGATCGCTCAGTCCACCACGGACCTGAAGCCGAAGAAGCTGGCTAAGCGCCTGAAGGTCATCGAGGCGTTCATCGAATCCGGCAATCGCCCGGAATGGATGATCCTGACCGTCGTTCCGGTCATCCCGCCGGAGCTGCGCCCGCTGGTGCCACTCGACGGCGGCCGTTTCGCCACCTCGGACCTCAACGACCTGTATCGCCGC
This sequence comes from Rhodomicrobium sp., assembly GCA_031399085.1. Taxonomy (GTDB): domain Bacteria; phylum Pseudomonadota; class Alphaproteobacteria; order Rhizobiales; family Rhodomicrobiaceae; genus R-RK-3. Next base: position 6,799 of record JANNOQ010000032.1, on the reverse strand, counting down.
GTCATCAACCGTAACAACCGTTTGAAGCGGCTGATGGAGCTGCGCGCGCCGGACATCATCGTGCGTAACGAGAAGCGGATGCTGCAAGAATCCGTCGATGCGCTGTTCGACAATGGCCGCCGCGGCCGCGTGATCACGGGTGCGAACAAGCGTCCGCTGAAGTCGCTCGCCGACATGCTGAAGGGTAAGCAAGGCCGCTTCCGGCAGAATCTGCTCGGCAAGCGCGTCGACTATTCCGGCCGTTCGGTCATCGTGGTCGGCCCGGAATTGAAGCTGCATCAATGCGGCTTGCCGAAGAAGATGGCGCTGGAGCTGTTCAAGCCGTTCATCTATTCGCGGCTCGACGCCAAAGGCTATGCCGCGACGGTGAAGCAGGCCAAGAAGCTGGTCGAAAAGGAAAAGCCGGAAGTTTGGGATATCCTCGACGAGGTGATTCGCGAGCATCCGGTGCTGCTGAACCGCGCGCCGACTTTGCATCGTCTCGGCATTCAGGCGTTCGAGCCCGTGCTGGTCGAGGGCAAGGCGATCCAGCTGCATCCGCTGGTTTGCGCAGCGTTCAACGCCGATTTCGACGGCGATCAGATGGCGGTTCACGTTCCGCTCTCGCTTGAGGCGCAGCTCGAAGCCCGCGTGCTAATGATGTCCACCAACAACATCTTGCACCCGGCCAATGGCGGGCCGATCATCGTGCCGTCGCAGGACATCGTTCTCGGTCTCTATTATCTGACGCTGATGCGCGACAACGAGCCCGGCGAGGGCAAGGGGTTTGGCGGCGTGGCGGAAGTTCAGCATGCGCTCGACAGCGGCGTCGTGACCTTGCACACCAAGGTGCGCGGCCGCTTCACCAGCGTCGGACGCGAGGGCGAGCCTATAACCAAGGTCTATGAGACCACGCCGGGCCGGATGCTGCTTGCGGAAGTGCTGCCCAAGAAGCCGGGCATCGGCTTCGATCTGGCCAATCAGCTTCTGACCAAGAAGACCATCGCCAAGCTGATCGACGCCGTCTACCGCGAGTGCGGCCAGAAGGAGACGGTGATCTTCTGCGACCGCATCATGTCGCTCGGCTTCAAGCATGCCTGCCGCGCCGGCATTTCGTTCGGCAAAGACGACATGGTGATCCCGGAGACCAAGGCGAAAATCATCGCCGACACTCAGGATCTCGTGCGCGACTACGAGCAGCAATATAATGACGGCTTCATTACCCAGGGCGAGAAGTACAATAAGGTCGTCGACGCCTGGGCGAAATGCACCGACCGCGTCGCCAAGGAAATGATGGACCGCATTTCCGCGGTGAAGATCGATAAGGAAACCGGCCGCGAAATGCCGATCAACTCGATCTATATGATGTCGCATTCGGGCGCACGCGGCTCGCCTGCGCAAATGAAGCAGCTCGCAGGCATGCGCGGCCTGATGGCCAAGCCGTCGGGTGAGATCATCGAGACGCCGATCATCTCCAACTTCAAGGAGGGGCTGACGGTTCTGGAATATTTCAACTCGACGCACGGCGCCCGCAAGGGCCTCGCCGACACGGCGCTGAAGACGGCCAATTCCGGCTATCTAACCCGCCGCCTCGTCGACGTGGCACAGGACTCGATCATCACGGAGCAAGATTGCGGCACCGACAAGGGCATCAAGATCGCGGCGGTGATCGACGCCGGCGAGGTCGTCGTGTCGCTCGGCGACCGCGCGCTAGGACGGACGGCGGCGGACGACATTGTCGCGCCGACAACCGGCACGGTCATTCTGAAGGCCGGTGATCTGATTGAGGAGGCCGAGGCCAAAGCAATCGAGGACGCGCAGGTGCAGGAAATCCGTATTCGATCGGTGCTGACCTGCGAAACTCGCAACGGCGTCTGCGCGTCCTGCTATGGCCGCGATCTGGCGCGCGGCGCGCGGGTCAATCTCGGCGAGGCTGTCGGCGTCATCGCCGCGCAGTCGATCGGCGAGCCGGGCACCCAGCTCACCATGCGCACCTTCCATATTGGCGGTACGGCGCAGGTGGTCGACTCGTCCTTCATCGAGACCAACTTCGCCGGCAAAATCAAGGTCCGCAACCGCAGCGTCAATCGTGACAGCCAGGGCCGTCTCGTTGCCATGACACGCAACATGGCAGTGATCGTGCAAGATGAGGAGGGCAAGGAACTCGGCACCTACAAGATCATCCAAGGCGCGCATATGAAGGTCGACGAGGGTGACATCATCAAGCGCGGCCAACGTCTCGCCGAGTGGGACCCCTATACCAGGCCGATCCTGACCGAGGTGGACGGTGTGGTCGATTTCGAGGATCTGTCTGAAGGCCTTTCGGTCAACGAGCAGACCGAGGAGACGACCGGCATCACGCACCGCGTCATCGTCGACTGGCGCGCTCACCCCAAGGGCTCCACATTGAAGCCCGCGCTGATCATCAAGGACAAGAAGGCCAAGGTGCATAAGCTGACACGTGGTGGCGAGGCTCGCTATCTGCTTTCGGTGGACGCGATTCTCTCCGTCGAGCCGGGACAGAGCGTAAAGGCGGGCGACGTGCTGGCGCGTATTCCGTTGGAATCGGCCAGGACGCGCGACATCACCGGCGGTCTGCCGCGTGTCGCCGAGCTGTTCGAGGCGCGCCGTCCGAAGGATCACGCCATCATCGCCGAAATGTCCGGCACGGTGGAATTCGGCCGCGATTACAAGAATAAGCGGCGGATCACCATCGTTCCTGACGAAGAGAACCTGGAGCCCATCGAATATCTCATTCCGAAGGGCAAGCATCTCAGCGTTCAGGAAGGCGACCGGATCGAGAAGGGCGAGTTCATCATGGACGGCCATCCCGCTCCGCACGACATTTTGGCGATCAAGGGCGTGGAGGAGCTGGCCGCTTACCTCGTCAACGAGATCCAGGACGTTTACCGGCTGCAGGGCGTGACGATCAACGACAAGCATATTGAGGTGATCGTCGGGCAGATGCTGCAGAAGGTGGAGATCGACGATGCGGGTGATACGGACTTCCTGAAGGGCGAGCAGATCGACCGCGTCGAGATGGAGGATGCTAACGTCCTGATCGAGGCCAATGGCGGCCGCCCAGCGACCGGCAATCCGGTGCTGCTCGGTATCACCAAGGCTAGCTTGCAGACACGCAGCTTCATCTCGGCAGCCTCGTTCCAGGAGACGACCCGCGTGCTGACCGAGGCCGCGATCGGCGGAAAGATCGACACGCTGGACGGCCTGAAGGAGAATGTCATCGTCGGCCGGCTGGTGCCCGCCGGCACGGGCGGCACGATCAGCCGCCTGAAGAAGATTGCCGCTCATCGGGATGAGTTGATTGTGGCCGAGCGCGCGCGCTCCACTCCGGTCAGTAAGTCCGGCGAATCGGCACTCCCCGCGATCGTTGAGCGTCAGGGCGCCCAAGCCGCCGAATAGGTTTTAATTGCGAAAATTGCACGCGCCGGGTTCCTCCCGGCGCGTTTTTTTGCGATCTGGGCGCAAAAAAGCCCGGCTAGTTAAGGCTTTGTAAAATTTTCTCCCGAATTTGCCGCTTATGCTTGGAAATTCCATAAATTTTGGCTAGTTTGTAGCTCATCTCTGCGCAAGATAGAAAAAGCCTTCCCGCGCAGGCCGGTTGAGAATTGCAATTTCTTGCCTCTTAACGCATCGGCGACTGCAGCAAGGGACAGATGAGCTAAAACGACGAACGAAGCCGAAGTGTCTGAAAGCGTTCCGCGTACAACGTGCAGCGCTTGAAGCCGGTGCTTTCGGCTTTTGTTTATTGGGAGTGTCATCGAATGTCGGGGGACAAACCCGTGAAACGGGCGGTTCTATTTTACGCAGTCATATTCGCTAGCGGATGTACTCTCGCAAGCGCCGGGATGGCTCCAGCCCGCGCGGATGAGGCCGGTTCTGCTCAGCCCGACATGATTCCGCAGGACGTAGTGTTCGTGCAGAATCAAGGCTCAGCCGACAAGATGCCGGTTACATATTCACTGCGAATTTCCAAGGACACAGGGCGAATTAAGCTGAAGGGCAACATGTCCTCGGATGAGGACTACAAAACCATTATCGGTCTGGTGAAAGCCAGTTTCCCATCCGCTGATCTGACCGACCGGATCAAGGTGAACGAATCCGCTCCGCATTCCGAAGTCAAGATCGGTGGCCTGAGTTTCGCGCTCAAATTGCTCGGTTATCTGGAAACCGGTCAGGCTTGGGTCGATAATAACGGTTTGGCGATTGAAGGGTCAGCCAGCACGGCAGTTGTGTTAAGCGAAGTTCGAAGGCTCATCGCCAATGACCAACCGACCGGCGTACCGCTGAAAAATATCCGCATCGCTCCGCCCGCCAAAGCCTGGTCTGCCTCGGTAAGTCCGGATGCAACATTACGCATTTCGGGCGTCATGCCGGACGAATTCGGCAAGAATGCAATTGCGCTGGCCGCCCGCAAGATCTTCTCGGAATGCGAAATCACCAACCAGACGGGGGTGAACGCAAGCGTTCCGGATAAGTGGATGAAGGCGGCACTGCACGCGCTCAAGCTGCTTCGCCTGCTGGACCGTGGCACCGTCGAGCTTACGGATCAGACCGTCCATCTCAAGGGCGATGCGCCCAGCGAGACGGCCCTCAAGGGCATCGAGTCACTCGCCAGCGAGTTTCCGAGCGGCTTCTCACTAAAGAGCGAAGTAACCGCTCCCGCCCGTCCGGGGGTCGCCGCGATACCGCCGGTCACGACCCTGCACCGGTAAATGCGCATCGAGCTGCAGCACTGCGCCTAAGCGCCGGTATCATCAGTTGCCATTAAGCGTGGAAGCTGCGTCCGGACGTTTTCGGCGTTTGGGTTGAACAGCGTATCCGGGTCGGTTTCGCGCAAGAAGTCGGCGATGATGCCAATGGTGAAGCGGTCCTTCAGTAGCGGAGCGTGCCCCTGCGCGTGAACGGTCACGGAGGCAAGACGCGGATGCCGCTCGGCCATTTCGGCCACCGTTTTGGCGCTCAGCAGATCCGAATTCTCCCCGCGCAGGACAAGCACCGGAATATTTTTCAGCGCCTCGAACTGCGTCCACATGGTCGGGATTTTCTGGGAAATGTCGATCTCCGACAGCGCATTGCCGAGATTTGAGTCGTAACCCGGCGCTGGACGGCCGTTCTCCTCGCCGAAAAACTGTCGCGCAAGCTCGCCCCAATCATCCTCGCCCAGATGCGTGAAGAAGCGCTTGTTCATCGAGCGAACGACGTCGGTTGCCTCCTGCCAATCCCCCGGCAGCGGAATTTTGCCGGCATACCCCATGATCCTGGCCAGCCCGGCGGTCTCGATCTCGGGTCCGATGTCGTTGAGCACAAGCGCCGCGAGCGCGGTCGGCCGCATCAGCGCCATCAGCATGGAAATGATACCGCCGCGCGACGTGCCGATTACGGCCGCGCCATGCAGGCCTCGGATCGCCATAAGATCGAGCACGTCAAGCAGTTCGATGAAGGGCGAATAGTTGCGCCAATCGGGATCCCAATCGGATTTTCCCCGCCCGCGGTAATCGGGGCAGAAAACCTCGCGCGGCCGGGACGGATGGCTGGCAAGAAACGCAGCGAGATCGTGGAAGTCGGCGGAATTGCGCGTCAGGCCGGGCAGGCAGACTACGGGACGCGCGCCGCGAACCGGTTCGCCGTAATGACGCGCATAAAGCGTCAGCCCGTCTTGCGACGTAAAATGTATGTCGCGCCAGCCCTGCCCACCCGCAATGCCCATATCGCGCCCGCCCAACTCAACCCCATACTCTGCGCCGCGCTTGACGCCGCTTAATCGACAGCGCGAGCGCGCTCTAGTTGGATGCCGCTCCGAACATGAATTGCGGCTTGTCCTTCCGCCCGCGATGCAGATCCTCCGCGAGCCGTAAATCCGCTGGATCGCGCGCCAAGCGAGACCGGTAAACCTGCGCACTCTCTAAAATTTTGTGCACATAGTCGCGCGTTTCGGTAAAGGGGATGGATTCGATATATACCGCCGCTTCCATCGGCGCTACGGTACGCCAGCGTTGTGCGCGACTGGGGCCGGCGTTATAAGCTGCGGTAGCCAATACCGGCGAACCGTCCAGACTGTCCTGCACATGCTTCAGATAATAGGTACCGAATTTGATATTGGTATCGGGCGCATGCATGTCTCGCGGCTCAAAACCTTTGATACCGAGCCGCCGCGCAATCCAGCGGCCGGTGTCGGGCATGATCTGCATCAGACCTGCGGCGCCGACGCCGGAGCGCGCAACGCTAATAAAGCGGCTTTCCTGCCGGATCAGGCCATACACCCAGGCTTCATCCAGCTTGTTTTCGGCAGCGGCGGCAGAGGCAAGCTCGCGATACGGCGCTATAAAACGCAACTCAAAATCGTGCGTCTCGCGCGTTTTTTCTGCGGTATTGATGGCCTGGTCATACCAGTCCACACGGCGCGCCAATTCAGCCGCCGCCAGCAATTGCCGATCAGTGAACGCACGAATGGCCCAGCTCCATTCATTCGTGGCCTCGGCGCGAAAGCCCAGGCCGAACCAGGCCATGGCGCGCTGAATAGCCGGATTGCGCGCGATGGCGTCGAGTTCTTCGCCCCCTGTTTTGATATTGATAGCGGGGTTACTCGCCATCGGTCCGAGTTCTTCCAGCGCCAATTGCCCATAGTAATTCGGCTCGCGGGATAACGGCGTCAGCCACTGCGTCGCCAGCGCTGGCTGGCCTTGGGCTTTGTACGCTCTGGCGCGCCAGTAGCGCCACACCGACAGTTCACGGTTAGCCTCAGTCATGCTGTCGATGACAGTCGCGACCGTAGGCCACTGACCGACGCGGAGCGCGGCAC
>JANNOQ010000001.1:0-2107 GCA_031399085.1 Rhodomicrobium sp. | reverse complement strand
CTGCGATTCAAACTCCGATTTGCCAAGGCTGTAACCGAATTTCCAGTTCATCGCCGCGGATACAAGCAACAATATGCTTGCAGCGATTACGCCTGTTAGCCCTAAAAAATGCCTCATAACTGCCCCCTCGCATTGCCCGGCCAAGACCGGTCAAGTTGTTGCTGGGGGCGGTAAGACCAAGACGGCGGAAATATCCGCCATGCCTAAACCGGAATCGTGCCTTTGACGCCAAGCCCTGCGACCTGGCCCCGTGGGACACAACATAATCAAACGCAAAACGATTTGGCCGGAATCGCCCTAGGACAGTTGTTGCCGCATCTATCCTTGGCCGGATCAGTCGTCGCGAACGAATGTTGCCGCATCTCGTTCGCGTCGCTAGGCCCGGCCGGGCAAATCTTTAAGCCCCCTCAATTGCAGTCTAACTGATTCGCCGAAAAAGATCAGGGTGGGCATAGACTTAGCTCGCAGCGGGGTCATTTGGACGGCGTAATAGCTATATCTTGTGCTCAGGCAGGCTGGATGCGGCTTATTTTGGGGCGGAGCGTGCCCGGAGATCGGGTTATCCACAGCGAAATACCATCGTCGACATCTATAATCGTGCGCGGCTATGATGCAGCCATTGCATGTTCGTTAATTGAATTTTACAAATTGCGAGTGTTGGGCCGGAAAGTGCTTGCGATCCTGGCCAGCTTTTATATCTTCAAGTTATCCGATTTTCTTCATCCTTTGGCGTCGCTCGGCGACGGCTAGGAGTATATTATGTATCGCGTACTTGGATATATTGGGCTCGCGGCCATTGCCGGATTATATGGCTGGAACATTTTTGCGCCGCCTCCCAGCACGCCCGCGCCCCAGCCAGTTGTCTATCGCGAGGCGCCGTCCATCTGGGACACGCAGTTCGCCGACAGAGCGAATATCGAGCGGGCCATATTGAATGCGCGCGCCTCCATCAAGGAAAATGTCTTAAAAGCGTCGCTGCGCAAGCAGGATGCCGAGGCCGCACAGGCGCCGGGCGAGGACAGGATTGCGGCGGCGATGCAGGGCGAACTGAAGCGTCTCGGGTGCTATACCGGCAGGATCGACAATTCGTGGGGCCGCGGCAGCCAGAAAGCAGTCGCCAAATTCAACAGGGCCGCGTCGCTCAATTTGAACGAACGCCTGCCGGGCCTTGCGGCGCTCGCCCGCCTTCAGGCAACAAATACGCCGGTCTGCGCGGCGCCGACGGTTATACAAAATACGCCGCCGAAGCCTGCCATGGTGACAAGCCACTTGACGCTATCGGCAAATCTGGCCCCGCCGTCGAGGGCTCTTGATCAGGCCGAAAAATCGCCGCCAGCTTTGGACAACAACGCGGCGACATCATACCTGCCGCCATGGACGAAGAAATCCGCAAGTGGCGACATCGGCACGGCAACGGACGCCCCCGTTCGATCTAGGGCCAAGGTTGCACGCAAGGCCCCGAAAAACACCGACAGGCCGCGCGTTACGCGAGAGGCAAACGCGCGCCGATCGGCTTTCGGCAAAACCTCGTTCAGCTTTGCATGGCCGGGCCAGTAACGCCTTAGGCTGCGCCGCGGACAACCTTCAGCTTCGACGATGCGTCCTGACGCCCGACGCTTGAATAGCGAAAGCCCGCCTCCCGCGCCATTTCCGGGCGGAAAATGTTGCGCAGATCCAGGATGACGTCGCCGCGCATGATCGCGCGAACCTCTGTAAGGTTTAGCGCGCGAAACTCGTTCCACTCCGTCAGCACAACGAGCGCGTCTGCGCCTTCCAGCGCGTCCATCGCGGTCGCCTTCCATGTGACTTCGGGCAGAAGCTCTTTTGCGTGAGCGTCGCTTTGCGGATCGTAGGCCTGGATCGTCGCCCCGCGCTCGCTCAGCATCGGCAGAATCGTGAGGCTCGGCGCATCGCGCATATCGTCCGTGTTCGGTTTGAACGTGACGCCCAGCACGCCGATGACCTTGCCGTTCAGGTCGCCGCCGACCGCCTTTTCGATGCGCTGGGCCATGGCGACCCAGGCCGGAGGGACAATCGTTCGCCCGATCTTCAGCTTTCCCGGCGGACGCCGGTTTCACTTCACCGATCCGAGCGGCCACGAGCTGGC
>JANNOQ010000092.1:0-43697 GCA_031399085.1 Rhodomicrobium sp. | reverse complement strand
TCTGGTCGCGCACCTTCGGCTCGGCATAGGGCGGGTTCTGCCAGTGCAAACCGCGCAGCGTATGGCGCTTCAGGTTGGCTGACACGCTGATCTGCACCGACTGAAAGACTATGCCAGCCGCGTTGAACTCCTCCGGACAGTACAGCCGTGCAAACGCACCGCGCTCATCCCGATGTGGGGTCGCTTCGATCAGTATTACGCCGGGTAGTTTGGTCGCGGCAAAGCGCATCAAAACACCTTCAGCGCCGGGATTGCGGTGACGAATTGCCCACCCCACGCACGAATGCCCGTCAACTGGCCGGATATCTCATCCACCAGGTTCCACGGCAACACCACGACATAGTCCGGTTTGCGGCTCATCAATTCGGCCGGGGCCACCACCGGCACGCCGCTGCCGGGCAACAACTTGCCCTGCTTCGCCGCACTCAGATCAGCGACGCAAACGATGTCTCGCGCCGTCACGCCGCAGTAATTCAGAAACGTGTTGCCTTTGGCTGCTGCGCCATAAGCTGCCACCGTTTTGCCCTGCGCCTTAGCCTGATTGAGGAACGCCAGAAACGCTTGTCGCACGCCCTGGCATTTGGCCTCAAAGCCTGCGTATCCGGCGATGACATGCAGTCCGGCTTGCCGCTCCTCGTCACGCAGGGTCTTTACGCTCGCCAGCTCCACGTGATGGCTGTTTTGCTGACAAACGAACAACCGCAGCGAGCCGCCATGCGTCGTCAGCTCCTCGACGTCGATAAGCTTGAGACGATGCCGCTCGGCCATCGCCTCGATTGTGATGAAGGAGAAATACGAGAAATGCTCATGATAGATCGTGTCGAACTGGATTTCCGCGATCAGCTTTTCCAAATGGGGGAATTCCAGCGTGATGACGCCCTCCGGCTTGAGCAGGATCACCATGCCCGCGACGAAATCATTAAGGTCCGGCACCTGGGCGAGGACGTTGTTGCCCGCGATCAGATCGGCGCGCTTGCCGTCCGCCGCCAGCCGCTTCGCTAAGGCGACGCCGAAGAATTCGGTGATGGTCGCAATGCCCTTCTCAATGGCGATTTGCGCGACGTTCATGGCCGGCTCGATGCCGAGCACCGGCACGCCGAGCGGCAAGAAATGCTGTAGGAGATAGCCGTCATTGCTTGCCAGCTCCACCACTAGGCTCGCAGTGCCAAGGCCGAGCCGCTTGGCGATCATCTCGCAATAGCTTTTGGCGTGCGCGACCCAGCTCGTCGAGTAGGACGAGAAGTAAGCATAGTCCTGGAAAATATGCTGCGGGTTAACAACTTGCTTGAGCTGCACCAGGAAGCATCGATCACAGATCAGCGCATGGAGCGGGAAGTACGGCTCCATCGCGTCCAACTCGTCGGCCTTCAGAAAGCTTTCGCAAAGCGGCGACATGCCGAGATCGACAAAGCTATGCTTAAGCCCTGCGCCGCACAGGCGGCACGCGGCAAGTTGGCCCAAATGGGCGAAGTCTGGCCGGACTTGCAGGTTCATGGTCCCCAACTATGGCCAACTAAGGATGGTCGGGGAGAATGAAGAAAGGATGTGAGCGATGCATCAATCCGTAGGGTTCGTGGCGAATTCCGCTGCAGACAACGCGAATTGGTGGTCGATTCTTGCTTTGGACGCGGAGAAGCAATGGTATCGGCATCTAATCGTGAACCCTTGGCGCCTTCACCATTTGTCCCTTCACAGCGCGCTTGCTACGATGCCGTGGGGCCGTAAGCGCGCCGGCTGGGCACGCAAGAAAACCAGTGTGAGGACGAATGAGCTGGCAAGCCGAGCTGGACGAACTTGCGCGGCGCAAGGCGTTTGCCGAACGGATGGGCGGCGCCGACAAGGTCGAGCGGCAGCACGAAGGCGGGCGGCTGACCGTGCGCGAGCGGATTGAAAGGCTCGCCGATCCTGGCAGCTTCCATGAAATCGGCGCGATCGCGGGAATGGCGCAATATGACGAGAATGGCGAGCTGACTGAGCTGGTGCCCTCGAATTTCGTCTTCGGCCGCGCCTCGATCGGCGGACGCCGCGTCGTCATTGCGGGCGACGATTTCACCGTGCGCGGCGGTTCGGCGGACGCAACCATCCCCACCAAGAACATTCTGGCCGAGCAGATGGCAAACGAGCTGCGGCTGCCGATCGTCCGCATCATCGAAGGCTCGGGCGGCGGGGGCTCGGTTAAGACCATCGAGACGACCGGCCGCGCCAATCTGCCGGGCGGCCAAGGCCAGTCCACCATCGGCTTTCAATACATCACCGACACGCTCGGCACGGTGCCGGTAGTGGCGCTGGGGCTCGGCTCCGTCGCCGGGCTGGGCGCGGCCCGGGTCGCCGCCAGCCATTACTCCGTGATGACCAAGGAGACCTCGGCGATGTTCGTCGCGGGGCCGCCGGTTGTGGCCCGGCTTGGGCAGGAGCTGACGAAACAGCAGCTCGGCGGCTGGGACATCCAGTGCCGCGCCGGGGCTGTCGATCATGCGGCGGAAACCGAGGACGAGGCGTTCGACTGCGCGCGCCGCTATCTTTCCTATCTGCCGAACTCGGTTTTCTCGGTCGCCGAGCGCGCGCCGAGCGCGGACCCGGCGGAACGGCTTGAAGAAAAGCTGCTTTCGGTGATCCCGCGCAACCGGCGGCAGGTCTACAAAATGCGCCCGATCATCGAGATGGTGTTCGATCAGGGCAGCTTCTTCGAATTCGGCGCGCTGTTCGGCCGCTCGCTCATTACCGGCTTTGCGCGGATCGCCGGACTGCCGGTCGCGGTCATGGCGTCGGACCCGTTCCATTATGCCGGCGCCTGGACGGCCAACGCCTGCCAGAAGATCGTCCGCTTCATCGACACCGCTCAGACCTTTCACCTGCCCATCGTGCATCTGGCGGACTGCCCCGGCTTCCTGATCGGGCTGGAAGCGGAGAAATCGGCGGTCATCCGCCACGGCGTGCGGGCCATGGCCGCGATGAACCAATCCACCGTGCCGTGGTGCACCATCATCGTGCGGAACGTCTTCGGCGTGGCGGGCGCGGCGCACGCGCCTGCCGGACGGCTCGCCCTGCGCTATGCCTGGCCGTCGGCATGGTGGGGATCGCTGCCGCTCGAAGGCGGGATCGAGGCGGCCTATCGCGCCGAGATCGAGGCTGCCGAGGATAAAGCCGCCAAGCTTACCGAGATCGAGGTCCGGCTGAACAAGCTACGCTCGCCGTTCCGCACGGCGGAGGCATTCTGGATCGAGGAGATCATCGACCCGCGCGACACGCGGCGGCTGCTCTGCGATTTCGCCGAACTTGCCGAGCCGCTGCGAATGCCCGGCAGAAGCGCATTCGGAATGCGTCCTTAACGCGCTACTCAGGGCCAGGCTTACGCTTCGATCCGGGCGACGACCGCGCCCTCATCCACGGCGTCCCCTTCCGCCGGAAGGATTTCAGCGACCGTCCCGCTCTTTGGCGCAAAGACCGGGATTTCCATCTTCATGGATTCCAGGATGATCACCGCATCATCCTCGCCGACCGTCTGCCCCGGTGTCGCGACGATCTTCCAGACAATGCCCGCGACTTCGGTTTTGACGTCGACGATCGCCATTCAATCCTCCCAGGGCTAGCGGTCCGATAGGCAATTATCATCGGCCCTTTTATCGCAGCGTTTCGCATCCGCCTAGCATCGAGGCCCCATTTGCGTCCCCTGGAACGGAATCCCGGCAGGGCTGTTTTTGACCGCAATGAGCCCCACCCTGATCGACACCATTTACACCCAATCCGCCGAGGAGGCGGGGCTGCGCTATGTCAGCGACGACCGGCCCGGCTTTTTGAGACGGCGCGCCGGCAAGGGCTTCTGCTATTACGATGCGCGCGGCGAGCGCGTCAGCGACACGAAAGTCCTGAAGCGGATCAGAGCGTTGGTCGTCCCCCCGGCGTGGACGGATGTCTGGATTTGCGCCAATCCGCGCGGCCATATTCAGGCAACGGCCAGGGATGCGCGCGGGCGCAAGCAATATCGCTATCACGCCGAATGGCAAGAGGCGCGGGATAAGGATAAGTTCACGCGCATCCTGGCCTTCGCCCGCGCCCTGCCGGCCATGCGCAAGGCCGCCGCCAAGGACATCGCCGGCAAACCATTGGAGCGGAGGACGGTCCTCGCGACGGTCGTCAGGCTGCTTGAGACGACGCTGATCCGCGTCGGCAACCGCGCCTATGCCGAGCGGAACAAAAGCTATGGGCTGACGACAATGCGCAACCGCCATGTCGCTGTGGACGGGGCGAGCTTGCAATTCGATTTCGTCGGCAAGAGCGGCAAGCGCCATATCGTTCAACTGTCGGACCGGCGTGCGGCGAGAACCGTCAAAAAGCTACAGGAGTTGCCCGGTCAGGAGCTGTTTCAATATCTTGACGAGCAAGGCGAGCGACGGGCGGTCGACTCTGCCAACGTGAACGAGTATTTGCGCGAGATCTCCGGCGATAATTTTACCGCCAAGGACTTTCGCACCTGGGCCGGAACGGTGCTCGCCGCCTGGGCGCTCAGCGAGTTTGAAAAGATCGACACGCAGACGGCGGCGCGCCGCAACGTGGCGACGGCCATCAAGAAGGTCGCCAGCCAGCTCGGCAACACGCCGGCGGTCTGCCGCGCTTCCTATGTTCACCCTGATATCCTCAGCTCGTATTTCGACGGCAGTCTGGTTGAAAATTTGAAGCGAGAGATCAAGCAAACGCTGCGCAGCGAGTTGGACGGTTTGTCCAGCGAGGAAGCGGCTGTGTTCGTATTGCTTCTCAGCCGCCTTGAACGCGCAGAGCTTGCATAATGGCAAGATGCGGCCGGCGCGTCTCCACCTGTGACTTTTTGCGGTTAGGCTCCCGGGGACTCGCTGTGGTTACATAAAGTGCAAAATATCACAAAATTGGGTTCGTTGACCCGATACCGATGCTGGCGCTTGAGAGATACGGACGTTTTGGGGGAAGCACGGATGAGTTTGTGTCGCCTGATTTACATGAGCCAGGTAAATCCGCGGATCCAGCTCGACCTTGATGGACTACTCCGCGTCAGCCGTGACAATAACGAAAGAGTGGATCTGACCGGCTTTTTGTTTTTCGACGGCAGCTATTTTGCACAGGCGCTCGAAGGATCGCGCAAAGACATTAGTGACACCTACCATCGCATCGTCAAAGACAGTCGCCACGGGCATCTGGTCTTAATCTCGTGCGGCGAGATCAGAAGCCGGATTTTCGGTCAATGGTCGATGGGCTTGCACGAGGGCATGGACGAGGAAAGCCGCGAGCATTTGCTCAAGGTCTTCTCGCTCAGCGCCATTGATCTGAACAATGTCACCGTGGAAAACATGGTGTATTTCCTGCAGACGCTGGCCATCAAGCTGCATCATCAAAAGGTCGACCGGCTGAGCCGAAATAGCGTCGAAGAGCTCGTGCGTCAGAGCCGCAAACCGCCGCTGAGGCGGCATTCATCATAAGAATAACGCGCGACCCGGCAGGCTGCGTCAGCTCGCGGCAAGCCGGCCATTCACCCCAAGATTGGCGATGTCCAACTCGTCCAGTAATTCCCGAAAGACATCGTCACCGATCACCCCTTCGCGGCGGAGTTCTTCGAGCTTACCCCGCTCGGCATTGAGGGCGACAAGCCGCAGATCGGCATTGCGTTTGATCGGATCCGGCGCGGCTGGATCGTTTTCGTCGGCGAGAGTGCGCAAGCGGTGCTCGTACATTTGCCGGTGCTTGGCCGCATCGTCCTCAAGTTTCAGACTCTCCAAGGCTGATTGCGCCAGCGCTTTGCGCGCCAGCAGGCTCTCGGCCTTGGCGGTTGCGTCCTCAGGCGGATTCGCCCAGCGGATGAGCGCGCCCAGCGTGAAGCCCTGAATGATGAGGGTGCCAAGGACCACAGCGAAGGCCGTCAGGACGATAAGATCGCGATGCGGGCCATCCGGAAAGGCGAGGGCCGCCGCAATAGTGACAATGCCCCGCATGCCGCACCAGGCCAGGATCAGCCCGCCGGCCAGTGTCGGCTTCATCATTGGACGCCGGAGCGAGATGCCGAAACGCGCATTCTTCCAGCGCAACGCGGAATTGTAGGTCATCACCCAGGCGATGCGAACAATGATGACGGTAAGCGTCACGGCGCCGGCCAAAGCAAGGCCATTGCCGAGCGACCCCGCCGCAGTTAGGCTCTCTACAACAGGGCGCAATTGCGATCCCATCAGCACGAAGGCCAGCACATTCAGCACAAAGACGGCGACCCCCCATACCGTCTGCGAGTCGACGCGAAGCCTGAGCGGCATCCGGGGCATGGCGCGGGCAAGTGTAATCCCGAAGACCACCACGGCGACGATCGCCGACAGATGAAATTGCTCCGCCAAACTCCACACCAAAAATGCGGCGGCGAACTCGAACACGATCGCCGTAGGAATATCCTGAATTCGGAACAGCAACGCGATAAATACCCGCGCAAACGCATAGCCAAGGACGGCGCTCACCACCGTCGCTTTTAAAATTTGAATGACGACATCGCCGGCGGTAATCACCGCGGCCGCTCCCGCACCGATGGCGAAGGCATAGATCAACAAGGACGTCGCGTCATTGAACAGGCTTTCGCCTTCCAGAATGACCATCAGCCTTCGCGGCGGGGAAACCTGACGCAGAACGGCGGCGGCTGCGACCGCGTCCGGCGGCGCCACCAGCGCCCCGAGCGCCACCGCCGCCCAGAGCGGCATGGATGGCTCGAAGTAAAGCGCCACCAGCGTCACACCGATGACGGTGAGGCTGACGGCGACGGTGCTGAGCGTGGTGATGGGTATCCAATTGTCCCGCAAGTCACGCAGGGAGGCGTCATAGGCGGCGCTCACCAGAACCGGCGCGACAAATACGGTTAGAGCCAACTGCGGATCGATGGCGATTTGCGGGATATCGGGAATCCAAGCCAGGGCGATTCCGCCAAGCGCGAGGAATGCGGGATAGGGCGCATGCAGCCGCCGCGCGAGAGCCGCAAGCCCGGTGCCTGCAATGAGGGCAATGACGACGACCCCAAACAGCGACATTGTGGGAAACGGGTGGTTGGAGGACAAGGAGAGATGAGGTTCGCGGATGACAGCGGCACACTATCTCATGGCTGCAGCCGGAGCAATCCCTCCTGCTTGCCGAGACGTTCTCGAAAAATGCACATCGTTTCTTAACCCGGACTTCACAAACCTGATCCAAGATCGCCGGGCAAGCGACGGGACCGGCCCGACAGCTACTGCCTCGTCAAACGCGCGAGAGCGTTTTCGATCGTCACCACAGCATCAATTGCGATCGACTGTTGAATTCGTTGCGGTCTCTAGTCGCCCACATTTGACTGCAGAATCGATGGCTACAAATGACTTTGCCAGCGCTGAATACAAAAGGCTTCGCCGTCGCAATCATTGACGCGCTGTCAGCGCATATCTGCGTCCTGGATCAAAACGGAGTGATTATCGCTATAAACCGTGCCTGGCGGAATTTCGGCGTTGAGAACGCAGGCGATTCAGGCAGCTCAGACATCGGGATTCATTATCTCAAGGTTTGTCAAAGCGCGAAAGGGCCCGGGTCCGACGAGGCGGGGCCGTTCGCCGTGGGGGTCCGGTCAGTCCTTGAAGGCAAGGCTCAGTCGTTTCAGTTGGAATATCCCTGCCATTCGCCCACCGAGTTGCGATGGTATATGGGGCGTGTAACTCCGCTCGATATCGAGCAAGGGGGGGCCGTCGTTTCCCACCAGAACATCACCGAGCGAAAGCTGTTGGAGTTCGATCTGGCGCGATTGGCGGCCACCGACCCACTCACCGGCGCGTATAATCGGCGTTATTTTTTGGAGAAGGCCAATTTGGAAGTCGCGCGGGTGAAACGGTTCAGCGGGGCCGCATCGGTGGTGATGATCGACATCGATCGCTTTAAGGCTGTCAATGACACCTATGGGCATGCGATGGGCGACCAGGCTCTGCGCAGTGTTGCGCAAACCTGCCAGCAGGCCCTGCGGGAGATCGATGTTTTCGCTCGCTTTGGCGGGGAAGAATTCGTCATCCTATTGCCTGAGACCAATGTCGACGGCGCTTGGAGGGTCGCGGAAAAGCTGCGGGCGTTGTTGAGCGAAACCCCGATCGAACATGGCGGCAGGACCATCGCCGTTACCGCAAGCTTCGGCGTGGCGGACGTTTGGCCCGGCGATGAGACGGTCGATGGCGCGATAGCCCGTGCGGACACCGCGCTTTACGAGGCAAAGCGCTCCGGCAGGAATTGCGTGAAGGCCTTTGCCGCCGTTCAGCGGGCGACGGGAACATGACGTGCAGGACAGCTCACAGGGCAGCGTTCGCAAGCCCCGAAAGCGGCGTATCGAGTGCGTCGCTCCCCTCATAGGTGACAAGCGTGCGCATCTCGGCGTTCTCGAGCCCGACGCACATGGGCGCCCGCACCCCGGGGAGAAACGCGATGTCGAACAGCTCGCGGATCGCACCCTCGAAGCGCAACCAATGCAAAATATCGCCGTTGTTCGTGTCGATGATGAACAGGCCGCAGCGCGGGTCGCCGTCCCGTGCTTTAATGTTGCCGTCAAGCTCTAAGCCGTTGAACGCGCCGTCGCGCGGCAGCGAGGTCGCCACGGCGGCAAAGTTCCGCCAGAACGACAGGCCGCGCATGAAGCCGGGGCAGAAGGCTACCTTTTCGCGCTGACCAGATCGCGGCTCGACGCGGCACAGATATCCACGGCCGGAGTCGAGTACCCACAGAACGCCGCCAACGAGGCGCGGCGAATGCGGCATCGACAACTCCTCGGTGATGATCCGCCCATCTTCGACATCGATCAAAACGCCGCCCTGCATCCGGCGCTCGCGCCAGCCATCGACCAGGTCGCTCCGGCTGACCGCGGTGACATATTTCGGGCGGCCGTCCTGCATGGCTAATCCGTTCAAATGACAGCGATCTTCAGGCGTGAGCTTGGAGATAAAGGCCGGTTTCCAGATCGGCTTGAAGCTATCAGTCAGGCTGAAGGTGGCCAGGCAGGAATATTTTGTGTTGACGAAGATGACCCGGCCGTCCCGGTCGATGGCGATCTCGTGCACATCCAGGTCGCCGGTTGTCTGCGCGTTGCGCGGCAGGTAGAGCCGGTCAAAATGCTCATTGGCCTTCTGATCGGGCCGAAGCACGTTTTCCAGCCGCCAGACCTGGGCGATGCTCGCCAGATACAGCCGCTGCTCCGTTACGCAGAGGCCCATGGCGCGGACGAAATTGCGCTGATGGACCGACAGCCGGCCCCCTGGCAAGGTGCCCAGCAGGATCAATTGGCCGGTTTGATAGGAGGTTAAGGCGAGGCTTATCGCGTTGGTGGCGAGCCAGTCGGAAAAGCCGCGCGACGCGCTAATCTGAGTGGCCTGGCTTTGCGCCCTGTCGGCCTTTGTGTCCAGCGCCGCTTCGACCGCCGTTTCCGACTTCAAGTGGGGATCGTCGTTATTCTTATCCTGCGCCGTAAGGTCTACCACTTGATCCGCATACCCACCTGTCCGCCGATGCCTTCGATATTGTCTCCAAAGGTAACATCGACCTTAGTGAAAGCCGAAGTGGAATTGCCGGCATCGAAGACATTCAGCCCGGCTGAGATTTCGCCCCAGACATCTGCATGGTCGTCGGTCAGCGTGAACGTTGTGCCGGTGCTGGTTAAATCGGCGCTGTTGCCGCCTTCAAGCTGGCTCCAAAGGCTGCCGATGACAAATGGCTCAAGCTGCACCCCAGCCCAGGGCGTCATCGTCGAGCCGAGCCGGAAGCCAAGCCGGCCCCGAACGCTTGCATCGTCGCCAAACTCCACCTGATTGCCGTCGCTCGTGAAGCTATCGATATCGCTCCAACTCACGGCGAGGGTGGCGAGAGGTTCAAAGAACAGGCTCTTGCCACCGAAGCGGTAGCCGGCGTCGACGCGGATACCCAGCGTGGTCGCATCCAGCGTGTCGGTCAGCGGGCCGCTTTCTGCGTCGATCTCCAGGAAGTCGGCCTTGAGCAGCGCGTCGATAAAGACGTTGTGATTGAGATAGGTGGCGTAAGCGCCGATCTGGCCGCCGGTAAGGTCGAATTCGCGGCCGAGATTTTTGTAGTCGAGATTGGCGACAATCGCGCCGCCCGTGAGGCCGAAGATGAGCGCATCGCCCCTTTCAACCACGCCGCGCGTGCCAAAGTCGATCCCGGCCTGGAAGTCGCCGACCCGCAGATCGCGGTCCAGGTTGAAATCATAGGTGCGGCCAAAGGCGGTGGTGGAAGCCGCAGCGTCGCGCGTCAGCCACTCGCCTGAACCGCGCGCCCAAATCGCGGGCATCAAAGCACTCGGCGCCGAGGGATCTTTGAGAGAGACGGGTGCATCGCCGCGCAGCAGCACCCGCAGATCGGCGGTGCGATCGAACCAAGCATCCGAGGTGATGTGCCAGATGTCCTGCGTGGCGGTCAGGAGCTGCGGCAGAATATGGCCATCGGCATCGACGAAGCTGCGCAGCTCGAAGCTGTTGTTGCCGGGCGCTGGCTCAAAGAACAGGTCATAGGAGAAAAAGCCCGTCTCGATCGGGCCATCCTGGAGAGCGAAGGCGCTCTCGTCAACCGAGCCATTGACCGTGATGACCGTGATCCCGACCTCGTTAAAAACCCCATCGTTAGGATTGGTGTTATTGATGACGACAGCGGTTTGGCCCGTGACATTGCCGCCGACAATGAACAAATCTGCGGGCGAGCCCGGCCCGCCGAGGAAAGCGTCGAGGCCCAGCGTTCCGCTTCCGGCGTTGAAATTGCCGGAGAGCGTGAAGCTGTCGCCCGTGCCGCCGTCGATGAGGCTGACTAAGCCGGAATTGTTGAAGTTTTCAAGATTGATGAAGGCCGTGGCCTCGCCGACAGCCGCATTGTTGGCGGTATGAACCGTTCCGGTATTGTTGAAGCCGTCATCGCCGCCGCCGAAATCGCTGGTCAAGCGCGCTTCAAAAGCGCCGCCGGTAAGGTTGGCGAACACATCGGAATTGCCTGTCAAATCGACCCTGCCGATGATAATGCCGGCATTGTTGACGGCGACTGCCGCACCCTTGGCGTTTATGGCGAATAAGGAGCCGCTGTTCGGGCTGATCACGCCGCCAGCAAGATTGTTGATCACCGATCCCGTCGCGCTCGTTACCGCGATACCGGCACCGTCAGGTCCAGTCGTGACAATGAGGCCCGAATTTTCAATCGTTACCGAGTTGTTATCGGCAATGGCGAAAATGCCGTTGGTGAAGGCGTTGATGCTGCCGTTATTTGCAACCGCGATCGTGCCATTTCGGGCCGCTGCGTAAATCCCATTGGCGCGCCTCGAAGTGAGTGCCCCTTGCCCGGCATTGGTAATAAAAATGTTGGCGCTGCTCGTCTCGAGTAAGCGAGACCGGGCATCAATCGCGTTCGCATTGTCTCCCGAGGTCTGGATCGAACCAGAGTTTGTGACGGTTTGCGATCCGCCTCCAGAACCCTTGGTCTCGATGCCATAAGCGAACGCGCCAGAGGTTATGATCGTCCCTGTGTTCTCCACTATAATGGTGCCATCAAAGCCTATATTGGGCCGAGAGATAATTCCAGCCGACCCGTAACCTGAGGTAATGACCGTCCCGCTATTCAAAAGGTCGACGGTCCCACCTTGCGTAAATCCAACAATGCCTTGCGCGAAATCATTTGTAGTTGTTACCAGACCGAAATTGTCTACGGTCGCGGTCCCGTTACCGTTGAAAGCAATAATACCTCCAGCATAATAGCCGGAGGAAGTGACTGTCCCATTATTCGTAATATTAATGGTCGCACCGTCAGCGGTGTTCGCGGCATAAATTCCTGCGGATGCCTGAGCCGTCACAACGGCGGTCGACAAATTTGTGATCGTAATATTGTTATCTGCGCCGAAACTGCGAGCCTCAATGCCGCCTGCATAGTAATCGGCAATGGTCGTGGTGATCGAACCCGAATTTACGATGGAAATGTTGCCGTTATTGTTTACGGCATTGATGCCAGCATCGAAGCTCTCGATGACGCTGCTCTGCGCATTGGTAATGGCGATCGTTCCTGAACCCGAGACCTCCGCGGTAATGCCAAAATTCCCTGCCTGAATGTCCGCAGCGTTACTAATGGTGATGTCGCTACCATTGCCGGTAGAGAACGCATAGATTCCGTCAGTGGCCGCCGTAACCGCTCCGTCGTTCGAAATGATGATGTCGCCAGCGCCAAAGGTTCGGATGCTTATGCCTCTGCCACCTGCGGTAAGGCTGCCGCTGTTGGTGGCGCTGATGTCACTGCCGATGCCGCCAGTGCGTAACGAAATTGCGTCGCCCGCCGAGTTGATATCGCCATAATTTATTATGGTAACATCGCTAAAGTCGCCATTGGTTCGGCCGCCAAGACCGCGAAGAACGTTGGATGTGACGGTGATGTTGCCGCTATTGATGACGGTGACATTGCTATATGCAGCGTCGGAAAAGCCCTGCACGCCGCCATAGACGGAAACAACGTCGCCGCTATTATTGATGAGCGTGGTGCTATTTGCCCCATAAGCTAACGTCGTTATGCCGGCATAAACGGCCGTTATATCGCCGGTATTTGTAACCGCGATATTCACATCCGACCCGTTCGCAATAGCGAAGACTCCATAGATTGAGTCGAGGTTGCCGCTATTGGTGATGCCAATGCCGCTCCCATTTCCATTGGTGATCGCGTAGATGCCGGCGCTGTAGGCAGGCGGAAAATCTCCGCCGTCGATATCGCCGCTATTAACGATGGTAATGCCGGCGGTCGCGCCAGATGTGGTCGCGTAGATGCCGTTGTCGCCTGCATTAATGGCACCATCATTTGTGATGGTGATGTCGCTGCCGCCGCCATAGCTAAGAGTGCGGATACCATCAGCGCCCGCCGTGATGGCCGCGCCGTTGTCGATGGTCACCGAGCCGCTGTCGACGTAGACCGAAATGCCATATTGATCGGTGGTGATGCTGGCGCCAGTGGCGACGTTGACGACAATGTCGCCGTTAGGCAGGGGATTTCCTGATGTTGGGATCGAGATGCCGTTGAAGCCTGATCCCGTTGTATCGATCACCACGGTTGGATCGACAATCAGCGTAAAGCTGCCGACGGGATCGTAAGCAATTCCGGTCGGATAAGTATTTCCGGCTGATGTGCAGGTTATCGAAGCGGCAAGGGGGCCGCACTCATTAGCAGCATCCGCCTTTGGTGCGGTGAGCACGCTGGCGATCACCAGTGTCGACGTCAGCGCCGTGGTGCGCAACAAGCTTCGCAGATGATCGGCTTTTAAGCCGGGTTTGAAGCCGAGGTGCCGTTGCCCGCAAGCAGCAATGGTTTTCTCATCACCGCTTGCGAAGGAGAATAAAACTCCCCTCGAGCGAAGTTGTACAGCCACGGAATATTCCCCCCAACCTCGCCCGGCGTCACCCCGTAGGCACCGCGTGGCCAGGAATTGACCATCATGGCGGGTTCGGCGGGCGAGAGATCAATTTCTCCTGCACCGTTACGTCATAACAAAATATTTGACGAATAAAAAGCGCGGGGGGTTACTTCAGTGTATTTGAAAATACACCGTTGCTAAATAGTTTATATACTTAAAGTTGTGGATTTGCGTGATAAGCTTCATTACGGTAAATGATCAATTGGTAATCCCCGTTAGCCAATCAGCGGCTAGGCTCGCCAAGCCGGTGCTCCAGGAAGAAGCGCAGTATTTCCCGCGTTGCGTCCGGCCCTTGCGGGTCGGTATAGGAACCGGCCCGGCTACCACCCGACCAGGCGTGCCCGGCGCCGTGGATCGTCCACAATTCGCATCGTGTGCGGCCGGAGAGATCGGCATGGACCGTGCGGCTATAGCTGTGCCCCCCAGTTATCTGGCCGCGCTGCACGGCCGGTCGCCGCCCGGTTGCGGAACCACAAGACTGAGCGGCGATCGCCTCGCCATTGCGCGGATGGACGATGGGGTCCTGGTCGCCGTGAAAGACAATTGTCGGAACCGAACGGGTGACCCGGCTGGTCTCCCCGGCGCCCTGGCGCATGGCGGCGAAGGCGGAGGGGAGGTCGCGGGCGGCTCCAGCCGGCAGTCCGGAATGCACCCCGACCGCGGCATAGAGATCTGGATAGTTGGCGGCCACGCTCACCGCCGCCGCGCCGCCCGCCGAAAGCCCGGCGATGTAAACGCGCGAAGGGTCCACCGGATGATCGCGCATGATTTGCCGGGTAATGCCCGCAATCAGCGAGGCCTCGCCCCGGTCGCGCTGCTGATCCTCCGGCTTGAACCAGTTCCAGCATTTTTGCGCATTGGCCGAGGCTGGCTGGGACGGGTAGGCGATGAGGCACCCCTTCTCCTCGGCGAGCAAGTTCATCCGCGTGCCGGCGGCGAAATCGTCGGGCGACTGGGTGCAGCCGTGCAGCATCACGATCAGGGGAAGCCGCTGGCCGGTATGATTGCTTGGGACATAGAGCTTGTAGTCGCGCGTCCCGGCCGCGTTGGAGAAAGACGCCGTTTCAAATGTGGCGCCCTCGGGCAGCGGATCGGGAGCTGGCCGGGGGGCGATGCCTCCGCCAATGTCGGGACGCTCCGCCCTGGCCCTGGCTGCGAGGCGGCGCAGCGTTTCGCCCAGGCCGGTTCGGCGTCTGGCGTCCGGACCGCTGTCCGCGCGCGGCTGAGTAGAATGCGGGGCCGGGTCGAGCGCCACATAGTCAGCGTCTATGATCGTTGCAGAGCCGGTGCGGGCCGCTGGAGGAGCGCTTGAGCCCTTCAGGAGGCGCTGAATCAGCGCGGTTGCCTCGGCAAGCTTGCCGGCTTTGGTTAGGCGGGTGGCCTCGGCCATCTCTGGGGGAAACCTATAGGTCATATCGGTGCTTTCTATGCGCGGAAACGTATTCCACGAGATCGGGGCTTAGGCGAACGAGGTAAGGGCAAAGGCGCGCAGCTTTCATTGCATCCGGTCCGCAAGGGCGGCCTTAACGGCGGCGCTCGCATGCAGCGAGCCCAATATGGAAACCGAGGCAATGGCGGCGCGGGCAAGTTCAGGGGTGACGTCCGACGCGATCGTGGCAAGGCCCAGGACGCGAATATCAAGTATTTGCCCGGCATCGCGAGCGGCTTCCAGATCGGCGCGGCTGAAATGCCTCAGGCCGAGGTCGACGCTCTTGCGGGTCATGGTTTGGCGGACCACCTCTGCGTGGCGGTCGATCTGATTGCGGATGGCCGTTCGGATAAGATCGGTGCGGTTCGAGTAAAATCCCTCCTGCACCAACAAGTCGATCTGGCCGAGATCGACGAAGCCAAGATTGATTGTGATTTTCTCGCTGTCCGCTGTCCGCGGCCGAATCTGTTGAACATTGCCAGCCATCTGTACACCATCCTAAAACCATCCATATGGATGGAAATAGGTATGGCTGACCCTGTTTCAAGTCCCTGCCGGCAGCGCCAGCGTGCGCGGCGCTCTGAGAAGCAAGCGGTGGGTTGATTTCGCGACGATCGCGTGGTTTCGGAGCGTTAGCCTAGACCCTCGCAGCGCGGTCCGGCATGAGTTCGCTCAGCCGCGCAAGACCGCTTTGAACCCGGCCTCTGACGATTTGCGTCGCGCATCCGCAGATTTCGGCGGTCTCTTTGTCGGAAAATCCGGCGGCCATTGACAGTATTACAGCATTGCGATCATCAAAACGGACGACCGCAAGCGCGGCCCCAAGGCCGATCGGAATTTGCACACGCCTGCTTCCCGATTCAGGCGCGGTGTTGAGCGACATTGTAATCGGCGCATATTCTTGGCGAGCGATGAGTGGACGGAGGCTTTCATCGCGCTCGAGCAAGGCGCGCAGGGTTGCAAACAACCGCACTCTTAAATGAGTCCGGTCCCGCCACTCTTTTCCATAGGATAAAACGCAGTCCAGCGTTTCCATGACCTGCTTATCGGCGGCTGAAACGTCTGTCATCATCATCCGCGCATAGGCCCGCAAATGCGGTATTTCGACGAGTAGATCGTCAGCGAGATGTGGTTGAACGCGTACTGTCACTGGATTGGCTTTCCTTATGTGAGGCATGATCTCACCTGAATTGTCAGGCAAGCGCATCCGGCTCATCATGTTTGCGATCATTAGTTTCCCTGCGCTGCCGGCGACCGGAGCTAGCATTCCGCGACTTGATTGCGGAAACCAGCCTCGCAAACGGGGGGCCGCCGTTCCTTCGAGAAGAGCGGTATTTCCCTGGGCTTGCCGTGCGTTAGCCTGGAGCTTAACGGGAGTGCGGGTTCATCGCCGGCAGCCAAGCCGCGCCGTGATTCCGTCGAATATTATTTGACCCACTCGCCGTTCTGCTCAACTTCCTAGAACCCGAGAATTTGATGCTTTATACAATGGCTCGCTCCGGTGTGCGCGCCATACCATCGTTAGTCGCCAGATCAGATCCGTCCCATTAGCAAAAGCACGACGACCACAATCAGCAAAACGCCGAGCACGCCGACGCCGCCATTGCCGAACCCGTAGCCGTAGCCGCCAAATCGGCCGCTAAAGCCGCCCAGCAAAAAAATGATAAGCACAATGACGAGAATTGTTCCGAGCGACATGGAGTGCTCTCCTTTTTGATTCGACCTTGGCGAGGCTATGACGCTACGCAACTCAAGCTAGACCCTTTATCTGCTCTCCGCGGACGCCGCCGCCAAAAGCCGTTGGAGCCTTCACACGCGTAAGACGAAACCGTTCCCGCCTAGCCTGCGGGAACGGACATCTGTGGGACACTTCATGATCTTAGCTGATAGTGAGCGCGCGCCGATAGACTCGGAACCTACTCATTGTGCGCTAAAAAACGGGCCTACGAAAACACGCATCGCGTCATCACAATTATGATATGAATTGATTTTCTTGCGATCCTGCGTTGCTTGGCGGAGATTTTTATGCCATCGCAGCACGATACTCAACGCGACCCAGATGATGAGACTTCGGCACTCGATCAGCTGAACCATAGGCATGTGCAATCGCCCATCCAGTTTCCCGTTGTGGGAATCGGGGCCTCGGCGGGCGGGCTCGACGCCTTCAAGGCGTTGCTCGGCGCGTTGCCGCATGACACCGGCGCGGCCTTTATCCTTATCCAACACCTCGATCCGTTGCACGCCAGCATGCTCGGCGAACTGCTGGCGAGCCATACGCGAATGCCTGTGAAGCAAGCGGCCGAGGACGTATTGATCGAGCCGAACCGCGTCTATCTGATCCCGCCGGGCGTATCGCTCGCGATCAAGCATGGCAAATTGCGTCTTACCCAACCCGCCGAGCGTCACGGCGCGCGGATGGCGTTCGATTTTTTTCTGCATTCGCTGGCGGAGGATTGCGGCGATCGGGCCATTTGCGTGATGTTGTCGGGGAGCGGGACGGACGGGAGCGCGGGTCTGCGGGCGGTCAAGGAGAAGGGCGGGTTCGTTATCGTGCAAGATCCTGCCGAGGCCGGCTTCGACGGAATGCCGAAAAGTGCAATTCAGACCCGCCTGGTGGATCTCGTTTTGCCCGTCGCCAGCATTCCGGGCGCGATCGTTCGCCATATCAATCGCCTCACGCATTCCACCGACGCAAAGCCGGCCGAACGGTCTGCGCCGCAAAGCCGGTTCAGCGAAATCCTCGATCTTGTGAGGGGCAAGACCGGCCAGGACTTTTCGCTTTATAAAATCGGCACGATCACGCGCCGGATCGAACGGCGCATGGCGATGGCCGGGGTGACGGACGCCGCCGGTTACATTGAGATGCTGCGCGCCAACGCCGCAGAACTCGATAGTCTTGCCCAAGATCTCCTGATCAATGTGACGCAGTTTTTTCGCGACGCGAGCGCGTTCGAGACGCTCGCCGAAAGCGTCATTCCGGACATGATCGCGGCCCACCCGACGGATCGGCCGCTGCGCATCTGGACGCCCGGCTGCAGCACCGGCGAGGAGGTTTACTCGCTGACGATCCTGTTTCTGGAAGCGATCGCGGCTTCAAAGCGCAACATCAAACTGCTGGTTTTCGCGTCCGACGTGGACGCCCATTCGGTGGCGTTCGCGCGCGCCGGCCTTTATGGAGCCGAGATTGCGCAGCAGGTCAGTCCCGAACGCTTGAGCCGATTTTTCACCGAGGAGGGCGGCAGCCTCCGCGTCACCCGCGACTTGCGCGAGACCGTGGTCTTCACCGTGCAAGATCTGCTGGCCGACCCGCCGTTCTCGCGCCTCGACCTCATTTCATGCCGCAACGTCCTCATCTATTTGCGGGCTGACGCGCAAGAGCGGATCCTGTCGCTATTTCATTTTGCACTTCGTGTTGGCGGCGTGCTGTTCCTTGGGCGGTCCGAGACGATCGGTAAATTTGCCGAAAGCTTTGAGCCTATCAGCAAAAAACAGCGGATTTACCGGCACATCAGCGTCAGCCGCCCGGGCGAGGTTGAATTTCCCACGCGTGAGCCGCTGGGCGAACGCCAGCAAACCCCGCCGCAGCCGGAGTTCAGAAAGCTGCTGCACCGGCCCAATCTGGCCGAAGTCGCATCGAAGCTTTTGCTGGACGCCTTTGCGCCTCCCTCGGTGATGGTTGACAAAAAATACCAGGCGCTATTTTACTCCGGCGCAGTCGACCGGTATTTGCAGGTCGGTCCCGGCGAAGCGAACCGGAGCATTCTCGTCATGGCGCGGGAAGGACTGCGGCCTCGCCTTCGGGCGGCGCTTGAAGGCGCGCGCGAAACCAACGAGACGACCTGGAAGATCGGCGCGCAGATCCAGCGCGATGGCGCGACATACGGCGTCAAAATTGCGGTGCAGCCGATCCCCGCCGAAGGACAATTCCTCGTCAGTTTCATTGAGGAGCCCGAGCGCGCACCGGCCTTTGAAGCCAACGCGCCGCCCGAGGATACGCCGCGCGTCATCCATCTGGAGCAGGAACTCGACGAAACGCGTAAGGAGCTGAACGCGGCGATCCGCGATCTTGAGATCTCGAATGAGGATTTGCGGGCCGTCAATGAAGAGGCCCTCTCGATCAACGAGGAATTCCAGTCCACCAACGAGGAACTGGAAACCTCCAAGGAGGAACTGCAGTCGCTCAACGAGGAACTGACGGCCCTCAATGCCCAGCTGCAGGAGACCTTGGAACAGCAGCGCGCCACAGCCGCCGATCTGCAAAATATTCTCAACAGTTCGGACGTCGCCACCGTCTTCCTTGATGTCGGCCTGAACATTCGCTTTTTTACGCCCGCCGCAAAATCGCTGTTCGGCATCATCGGCGCCGATCTCGGGCGGCCGCTGATCGATCTGGCACAGCGCTTCCACGATGATGCGCTGGTGACGGATGCACGCGCCGTAGTGGCCACGGCCGAACCGCTCCGGCGCGAAATCGAAAGCCATGACGGCAATTGGTACATCCGCAGCACGTTGCCCTATCGCATCAACGGCAATGCGGCCGAGGGCGTCGTCATTACCTTTGCCCGGATTTCGGAGATGAAGGCGGCTGAAGCTAAGGTCACGGCTGCAAGGGCTTACGCCGAGGGCATCATCGCCACCGTCAAACAGCCGCTCATTGTGCTGGATGAGGACTTGCGCATCGTCTCCGCCAGCGCTTCGTTTTTTAATGTCTTCGAGCTCCACCCGGAGGAGAGCGTTGGCAAGCCTTTCGAGCTAGGAGGCCAGCTTCAAACGGAAACCTTGGCCAATCTCCTGGCGCCCACCAAGGCTGGCAGGCCCATAAAGGATATAGGGCTAACAATCGAGCTGCCTAAGCTTGGCCTCCGATCCTTACTCTTAAGCGCGCGGGAAATGGTCGAGGAGTCCTCCAAATCGCGCAGAATTCTGATCTCGATCGACGATGTAACGGATGCAAAGAGCAGGGCCGAAGCGCTTGCCGCCGCCAAGGATGAGGCCGAGCGCGCCAATCTAGCCAAATCGCGCTTTCTGGCTGCCGCCAGCCATGATCTGCGCCAGCCGCTGCAGACCATGAGCTTGTTGCAGGGCATGCTGGCGGACTCCGTTTTCGATCCGCCGACCGCAAAGCTGATCGACCGCCTCGACAAGACCGTGACGGCCATGTCGGGCTTGCTCGACAAGCTTTTGGACATCAACCAGCTCGAGGCGGGGGTGGTGCAGCCAAAGCTCGCCAATTTCTCGGTCGCCGACATGCTCAATCAGTTGCAGGCCGAGTTCGAAATTCACGCGATCAACGATGGATTGGAACTGCGCGTCGTGCCGTGCCACCTCATGGTGCGCAGCGATCCCCGATTGGTGGAACAGATCCTTCGCAATATGCTCGCCAATGCCACAAAATATACCAACCACGGCAAGGTCCTGCTCGGCTGCCGGCGGCGGGGCGACAGCCTAAGCATCGAAGTCTGGGACACTGGGAGCGGCATTCCGGAAAGCGAATTAAGCGCGATCTTCAAAGAATTTCATCAGCTCGACAACCGCGTCGCAAAACGCGCCAAAGGCCTCGGCCTCGGTCTTGCGATCGTTCACCGCCTCGCGGATCTGCTCCACGCGCCAATCGCCGTTCGCTCGCGCGTTGGCCACGGCTCAGTGTTCAGTCTCGAACTGCCGGTTGTGCATTTTGGTGGGCTGGCTCCCCCGATCCGCGCACTTGCGGCTCCAAGGGCGCCGGTGCACCAGACACCCGATGCGGAGGCGCAGGCCATTCTCATCGTGGAGGACGATGCCGAGGTGCGCGACATGCTGAAATTGTTTCTCGATCGCCGCGGCTTTCGCGCTTTTGCCGCGCGCGACGGGAGGCAGGCGCTCAGCATCGCCGCCGAGCTCGGCATGGCTTTGGATTTGATTGTGGCCGATTATAATCTGCCGGGCGCGAATGGGTTGGAGGTCGTCGCGCAGATCGACGCGGCGGCACGGCGAAAAATACCGACCATTTTGCTGACCGGCGACATATCGGCGGCGACGCTGCTTGAGATCGCAAATAAAGGTCATATTCACCTGCATAAACCAGCCGACACGGTAAGGTTGATCAACACCATTCACGGATTGCTTGGCGGCCGAAAATCGCTTGCAAGCACAATCTTCGTCGTCGACGACGATCTCGAAATCCGGGAGGCGATGCGCGATTTCCTGGAAATGAACGGCTATCGGGTGGAAATTTTTGCTGATGGCGCGGACTTCCTGGAGGCGTATTCTGCTGAACGAGACGGCTGCTTGCTTGCCGATGCGCGCATGCCTGGCGTCGGGGGACTTCAGCTCATTGAGCGGATGGCAAAAATCCAGCCCCTGCTTCCCGTGATTATGATTACCGCCTATGGCGACGTGGCGATGGCGGTCAGCGCCATGAAGGCGGGCGCCTTCGATTTTCTTGAAAAACCGGTGCAGCAGGTTGAGCTGCTCGCCGCTATCGAGCGCGCTTTGAGCGAGTCAGGCAAGCAGCCCACGCCGTCGGCTGAGCGGGTAATCGCGGAGGCGAAAATCGACAGCCTCACGTCCAGGCAGCGCCAAATCCTTGACCAGGTGCTCGCGGGGATCCCAAGCAAGGCGATCGCCGCCAAACTCAATATCAGCCAGCGCACGGTCGACAATCATCGCGCCGCCATCATGCGCAAAACCGGCGCCAAGACTTTGTCAGCGCTGTTCCGCGTTGCGCTCGTGGGTTCGGCCATCGAGTAAAGTCCGGGCGTGCAAAGCTCCGGTAGGTAAATTCCGAATCTTCCGCAACTCAATGCAATGCCAGCATAATTGTTAACGGATGGCAGGTGCGCGTTCGCATCGCGTCAATTCGTGGCCGTTTCGAGCCGGGCACTCTGCCAGCTTTGGCTAAAGCGGACTTGTGGCTGGGCGCGGCGAATGCGGGGCGCAACGTCCAGCCACTTCGCCGGTTTGCACGGCGCCCTTGTCATATCCGCGCGATTGCGCCAACAGGAGGATTATAGGAATTGCTCCAAGCCTTCGGCACACTAACGTCCCATGAACTATCGGCATCTCTATCACGCAGGGAATTTCGCGGATGTGCTGAAGCACCTCGTCTTGGTGCTGGTGCTCGATTATCTGCAGAGGAAGGACGCCTCACTCTGCATCATCGACACGCATGGCGGGGCAGGGCTCTACGATCTGACCTCGGCCGAAGCGCAAAAAACCGGGGAGTGGAAGAGAGGCATCGGCTGCCTGAAAGATCATGGCGGCGCGCCTGACGATCTGACGCTCTATATGGACCTAATCAGCGCCGATTTGGCGGAGGGAAGATATCCTGGTTCCCCCCTTCTCATCGCCCGCCGCCTGCGCCCGCAGGACAGGCTGATCGGCAACGAGCTTCACGCCGAGACCTTCGAGGCGCTGCAAAGTCTGCTTGCGCCTTTCCCTAATGCACGGACGCTGCAAATGGACGGCTATGAATGCGCCAGGGCCCACATCCCCCCGAAGGAACGGCGCGGCCTCGTCCACATCGACCCGCCATTCGAATATCGCGACGAATTCGAAACGCTGGCCGGTCAGATGCAGGCGTGGAAGAAGCGCTGGCCGACGGGCGTTTATCTGCTCTGGTATCCGATCAAGGCGCATCTGCCAGTCGCCGCGTTGAAACAGGCGGCGCGCGCCCTGTCGCTGCCGCGCACCTGGTTCGTTGAAACGCTCGTGCTGCCGCGCGAGCGGGCGGAGAGCTTCAACGGCAACGGTCTGATCCTGTTCAACGCGCCCTATGGCGTGCCCGAGCGGATCACGGCGCTGTTGCCTTACTTGCAGGACGCCATGAGCCTTGATGATACGGCCTCCGGCTGGCTGGTCGCCGATGCCTAAACGGCCGCGCCGTCACGACAGGCTAACCGGCTGTATGCCCTGCGCCTCGCTCGCGCTTTTCTGCGCGGCGACCGCCGCTTGAAAGCCGGGCCTGGCCTGCAGCCCGGCCCAATAAGCTAGCACGGATGGGGGAAGTTTGTCGCCAAGCCCGATTTGCGTGGCGAGTAGAATCGCATAGCCGACGGAGATGTCGGCCATCGTGAAGCGCCCGGCGCAAAGCGTCGCGCCATTGCCCGCCGCCGCCTCGACCGCCCTCAGCCTTGACAGAAACCATTTCTCATAATCCTCGGCGACCTGCGGCACGCGTCGTTCCTCCGGTTCCAGCCGCCGGTAACGCAGCACCAGCGTTTGCGGGAACGTAATCGTCGCCTCGCCGAAAAACAGCCAATTGAGATAAGCCCCGTAAGCCGCTTCCTCCACGCCAACGGCAAGCGGCGTCGGTCCATAGCGGGTGGCGAGGTAGTGGCAGATCGCCGCGGACTCTGTCATCCGCGTCTCGCCGTCGATCATGTAGGGGATCGTACCCAGCGGGTTGACGCCGAGATACTCTTTGGCGCGGAAGCGGGGCGGGAAGGGCAGCATTTTCAGCTCGACCGGCAGACCCATCTCGGTCATCGCCCAGAGCGGCCGGAAGGAGCGCGCATTCATGCAATGATAAAGCGTGATCATCGGCGGTCCTTTTATATGTTCCGGGAGGGCAGGGTGCCCATCATCTTGCACAGGATCGTTAGCATGACCTCGTCGGCGCCGCCGCCGATGGAGGACAGCCGCCCGTCGCGATAGGCGCGGCTGACGACGGTCTCGTTCACATAGCCCATGCCGCCCCAATATTGCAGGCAGCTATCGGCGATTTCACGCGCAAGACGCCCCGCTTTGAGCTTGGCCATGCTGGCGAGCCGCGTGACATCCTCCCCGGAGATCAGCAACTCAGCGGCGCGATAGACCAGCGCCCGCACGAGTTCAATTTCGGTTTGCAGCTCAGCCAGCCGGAAATGCACCACCTGATTGTCGAGGATCGAGCGTCCGAACGCCTTGCGTTCCCGTGTATATTCGATGGTTTTCTCGATCAGATATTCATTGGCCTTCAGGAACGCGGCGGCGGCCCACAGACGCTCTTCCTGGAACTGCATCATCTGATATTGAAAGCCGCGCCCTTCCTCGCCGATCCGGTTGCGTTTGGGTACGCGCACATCGGTGAAGAACACGGGCGCGGTGTCGGAGGAGCGCATTCCGAGCTTGTCGAGCTTGGCGCCGACCTCGACCCCCTTCGTGTTCATTGGGACGCAGATCAGCGATTTGTTGTGGTGTAGCGGCCCGTCGCCGGTATTGGCGAGCAGGCAGATCCAGTCGGCCTGGGTGCTGTTCGTGGTCCACATTTTGGAGCCGTTGATGACGTAGTCGTCGCCATCGGACCGCGCGGCGGTTTTCACCGAGGCGACATCGGAGCCCGCGCCGGGTTCGGACACGCCGAGGCAGGACACCAGCGTTCCCGTAATTGACGGCTCCAGAAATTCCCGCCGCAATTCATCCGAGCCGAAGCGGGCGAGCGCGGGGGTCGCCATGTCGGTATGGACCCCGATCGCCATCGGCACGCCGCCGCAATGGATCGTGCCCAGCTCCTCGGCCATCGTTAGCGCGTAACTGTAATCGAGCCCCTGGCCGCCGAATTCCACCGGCTTGTTGAGGCCGAGCAATCCGAGCCGCCCCAGCTTGCCGAATATCTCATGGGCGGGAAAGATGCCTGCCTCCTCCCATTCGTCTACGTAAGGGTTGATGTCGGTGGCGATCACCTTCTGCAAGGTGCGCCGGACTTCCTCATGTTCTGGCGTAAACAGCATTGATCCTCCCTTTTTGTTTCTAGGCGCGTCCCCATGTTTCTTTTTCATCCCGGAGTTCAATCAGGTTCGTCTTTTGTCATTCCCGCGAAAGCGGGAATCCAGTAACCGCTTGATTCGCATGGAATATTGAATCCCCGTTTTCACGGGATGACAACTGAGAGTATGCGGGCTCCTCGATCCCATCTGATGGGATCCGGCCTAAAGCCCCATTTGGCGGCTCGCCAAATCCTTCATGATCTCCTCCGCCCCGCCGCCGATGGCGTTGACCTTGACCTCGCGGTAAATACGCTCCGATTTCGTCCCGCGCATAAAGCCCGCTCCGCCGAGGATTTGCACCGCCTCGGAGGCGCAGAACGCCAGCGTTTGCGTCGCCTGGTTCTTCGCCATACAGATTTCGGCGACCGGGCTTTCGCCATTCTCGACGCGCCAGGCGAGCAGCTCGACCACGGCCTGCGTCGCCTCAATCCGCTGCGCCATGTCGACGAGCTTATGCCGGATGACCTGATGCCCGGTGAGCGGCTTGCCGAAGGTGTGGCGCTCCTTCGCCCAGGCCGTTGCCTCATCGAGGGCGACGCGCGCGAATGCGGCGCAGCCCGCGGCCATTGTCAGGCGCTCATGGTTGAAGTTCTGCATGATGACGCGGAAGCCTTGGCCCTCCTGGCCGAGGAGGTTTCCGGCGGGCACGCGCATCCCATCAAAATGCAGCGTGGCCGTGTCGGACGCCCACCAGCCCATTTTCTTCAGGGGAGTGCGGGTGAGGCCGGGCCGGTCGGTTTCGACGAGCAGCAGGCTGACGCCGCTCGCGCCAGGGCCGCCGGTGCGCACCGCGACGGTAATGTAATCCGCCCGCATCCCCGAGGTGATAAATGTCTTCTCGCCGGTGACGATGAATTCATCCCCATCCCATACGGCGCGCGTCGTCAGCCCGGCGACATCGGAGCCGCCGCCCGGCTCGGTAATGGCGAGCGCGGAAATCTTTTCGCCCGACAGGATTTGAGGCAGCACGCGCCGCTTCAGCGCCTCAGTCCCCGCGCGGGCAATCGGCGGCGCGCCGATGGCATGGCTGCACAGACTCGCATTGACGCCGCCGGAGCCGGGCCGGGCCAGCTCCTGCACGGCGACCAGCCACATGAACAGATCGCCCGGCACGCCGCCATAGTCCTTGGGAAAGCCAAGGCCCAGAATTCCGATCGCTGCGGCCTTGCGGTAAAGCTCGCGTGGAAATTCCTCGGCCTCATCCCAGGCGGTTGCGTAGGGTGCGATTTCCTTGTCTACGAAGCGCCGGACGGTCTCGCGGAACGCCTCATGCTCGGCTGTGTAGAACGGGCTTCCCATCGCCGACTGCTCCCTATTTGCCCGTCCAGACCGGCGTCCGCTTTTCGGCGAAAGCCTTCAGCCCTTCCTTGGCGTCCTCCGTCATGGCGAGAAGCGCGATCTGGCTTTCCGTGAAGGCCAGCCCCTCCTCGAACGACATCGAGGCCATCGCTCGCATTGCATATTTGCCGCGCCGGATCGCGGTCGGCGATTTGTCAGCAAGGCGCGCGGCGAGCCAGTCCACCTTGGCGTCGAGTTCGCCAGCGGGCGCGATGTGATTGATCAGGCCCGCAGCCTTCGCCTCCGCCGCGCCGAACGGCTCGCCGGTCAGGCACCATTCGGCAACGATCCGGGGCGGGACGATGGACTGCAACAGGCTCAACACCTGCATCGGGAACACGCCGACTTTCACTTCCGGCAATCCGAACGTCGCGGTTTCGGCCGCCACGGCAAGGTCGGTCATGCACAGCAATCCGAACCCTCCTGCCATGCACACGCCGTTGACGCGCGCAATGCTCGGCTTAAGCGATGCCCGCGCTTGCCGCAGCATATCGGCGTAGGGCATGGTCGGTTGCGACAAATCGAAGGCGAAGCCTTGCCCGAGCTGAAGATCGCCGCCCGCGCAGAAGGCTTTTTCGCCCGCGCCCGTCAGCACGATGACGCGAATGTCGGGATCGGCTTCGGCCTGGCTCCAGCCGGCGCGAATGCCCGCGACGACCTCATGGTTGATCGCGTTGCGCTTGTCCGGCCGGTTGATCGTGATCCAAAAACGCGATCCGCGCTTTTCGTGAAGGACTGCGGGTTCCTCAGCCATGTGTGAACTCCAAGCGCCGCTTCAAATCGCGATCCGGGCGAGCACCTGGCGCGCCGTGACCTGATCGCCTTTCCGGACGAGCACCTCCGCCACAGTGCCGCCTGTGGCCAAGCTGTGAACATGCTCCATTTTCATCGCTTCGATGGTGACCAGGGCCGCCCTTGGCTGGACGGCCGCGCCTTGCTCGACATGAACCGCAACGACCTGGCCGGCCATCACGGCCCGCACCAAGCCGTCCGCCTCGGGGGAGGTTCCCGAGATTTCGGCGACGCGCGTCAGGTCCTCCAAGGCAAAACTGTCGCGGCCCCATTTCAGCATCAGCCGCGCGCTCTCGCGAATGTAAATAGCGCGTTCGAGGACGCCTTGGTGACGGAAGCGGCAGTCTTCATTGCTGAGCTGCTCGATAAAAAGCGTCTCGCTCCAGCCATCCCCGCTCACCGCGAAACCGCCGTCCGGATTGCGCAGAAGCGCGACCGCGACCAGCTCTCCGCCAAGCATGAAGCGCATGGGCGTAGGGAAATCGTGCGCGAGAGACCGCCCCCAGCCTTGGCGGATCGGCGGGCGCTCCGTTACGCTGAGCAGCATCGCCGCCACCGCCCAGGTCGCGTGGTCCCTGCTCGCTGTCTTGGGCAGCAAATCGTCCAAATTCGCGTGAATGAAATCGGTCCTCGCCTCGCCATTGGCGAAAGTGGGATGATCGAGGCAGCGCGCAAGAAAGGCGATATTGGTCTCGACGCCAAGCGCGACGCATTCGTGCAGCCCCCGCAGCAGCTGACGGCGCGCCGCATCGCGCGTTTCGCCATGGCTGATGAGCTTGGCGATCATCGAGTCGTAATAAGGCGGCACGCTCGCGCCGTCTTCCAGCGCATCTTCGACGCGCAAATGCTCCGGCATCCGCCATAGCGCCATCCGGCCCGACTGCGGCGCGAACGCGTGCGCAGGGTCCTCCGCGCAAACACGGACCTCGATGGAGTGGCCGGTCATCGCCACCTCGTCCTGCGCAATGCCGATCGGCTCACCCAATGCGATGCGCAATTGCAGAGCCACAAGATCGAGCCCCGTCACGGCCTCGGTGACAGGATGCTCGACCTGAAGCCGCGTATTCATCTCGATGAAGTAAAACGCGCCGTCAGGGGCCAGCAGAAACTCCAATGTCCCCGCGCCCTCATAGCCGATGGCGCGCACCGCCTCGACGGCCGCCGCACCCATGCGCGCTCGCAGCTCCGGCGAGACGGCGGGGGATGGGGCTTCCTCGATGAGCTTTTGATGGCGGCGCTGGACCGAGCAGTCGCGCTCGCCGAGATGGATAGCATTGCCGTGCCGGTCGCCGAAGATTTGAATTTCGATATGGCGCGGGCGGATGATGGCCTTTTCCAGCATGATGCGGTCGTCGCCGAATGCGTTTTTCGCCTCGGATTTCGCCGAAAGCAGCATCGCGGGGAAAGTTTCGGCGTCAGTGACGAGCCGCATGCCGCGCCCGCCGCCACCGGCGCGCGCCTTGATCATCACCGGATAGCCAATGCCGGCCGCCTCATCCGCGAGAGCCGCCTCGCTTTGGTCCGCGCCGTCATACCCCGGCACGCAGGGCACGCCAGCCGCCATCATCACCGCCTTCGCCGCCGCCTTGTCGCCCATCTTGCGGATCGCGTCCGCCGATGGGCCGATGAAGACGAGCCCGGCTTCAGCGCAAGCGTCAGCCAACTCCGCATTCTCGGCAAGAAAGCCGTAGCCGGGATGGATGGCGTCGGCGCCGCTCGCCTTGGCGGCTTCGATGATCCGGTCGATGCGCAAATAGGATTGCACGGGCGCGGGCTCGCCAATGAGGACGGCCCGGTCGGCGGCGCGAACGTGGCGCGCATTGGCATCGGCCGTGGAGTAAACCGCCACGGTTCCAAAGCCCATCTGCCGCGCCGTCCGGATGATGCGCAAGGCGATCTCGCCGCGATTGGCGATCAGCACCGTGTGAAAGCGCGCGCGTGTGACGCCGCTCGGCGAAGCCGGTTCGCCGATCATGGCCGCGCCACCGAGAACTGCATCGGCTGCACCTGGCGCGTATCGCCCTTGCGGCAGATGTCGAGCACCTCCGCCAGCACGGCCCTGGTGTCGCGCGGGTCGATCACGCCGTCGTCGAGCAGCCGGGCGCTCGTCGTGAACACGTCCATCTGCCCGTTGAACAGATCGAGGACGCGTTGGCGTTGCGCGGCCAGAGCCGCCTTGTCCACCAGCTCGCCCCGCCGCTCCGCCGCCGCGGCCGCGACGATCTCCATCGTGCCGGCGGCCTGCTCCGCGCCCATCACCGCCGTCTTGGCGTTCGGCCAGGAAAAGCAAAAGCGCGGATGAAAGCCACGCCCGCACATGCCGTAATTGCCCGCGCCGAACGAGGCCCCGCAATAGAGCGTGATCTGCGGCACGCTCGCGCTGGTGACGGCCTGGATCATCTTGGAGCCGTGCTTGATCATCCCCGCCTCCTCATAGGCGCGGCCGACCATGTAGCCCGTCGTGTTGTTGAGATACAGAATGGGCGTGCGCGACTGGCACCAGGCCTGGATGAAATGCGTCGCCTTGTTGGCCCCGGCGACGTCAAGCGGCGCGTTGTTGGTGATGATGCCTAGGGCGTTGCCTTCGATATGGGCGTGGCCGCAGACGGTTCCGGGGCCGTAATTGGCGCCCAGTTCGACGAATTCCGAGCCGTCCACGATCCGCGCGATCACCTCCCGCATGTCGACAGGCCGCTTATGATCGGCTGGCATGATGCCGAGCAGATCGTCGGCGTCGTATTTCGGCGGCATGAACGTGACGCTTGCCGGATCGAATGCGGCTTCATGATCCCAATTGAGTCCGGCCACGATGTCTCGTGCCAGGCGAATGGCGTCGCGATCATCCTCCGCGAGATAATCGCCAAGGCCGGAAACGCTCGTGTGCATCTCCGCGCCGCCCAACTCCTCCTCGGTCGCGATCTCGCCGGTCGCCGCCTTGAGAAGCGGCGGCCCAGCAAGGAAGGCCCGCGTCCGGCCGCGCACCAATATGATGTAGTCGGACAGGCCAGTCTGGTAAGCGCCCCCCGCCGTGGACGAGCCGTGCGTCACTGTAACGACCGGCAGGCCGGCGGCCGAGAGGCGGGCGAGGTTGCGGAAAATGCCGCCGCCGCGCACGAAATCCTCGACCCGGTAGGCCATCAAATTCGCGCCCGCGCTTTCGACGAGCTGGATGAAAGGCAGTCGGTTTTCCAGCGCGATCTCCTGCACGCGGAGCTTCTTGTCGAGTCCGTAAGGCTGAAGCGCGCCAGCCGCGATGCCGCTGTCGCTCGCGCTAATCATGCAGCGGACGCCGGAGACGACGCCGATCCCGGCGATCATGCCGCCGCCAGCAACGCTTTTGGCCTCATCCCGCGTATCGCAGAGCCAGCCCGCCAGCGTCGCCAGCTCCAGAAACGGCGCGCCAGGATCGAGCAAGAGCGCCATACGCTCGCGCGGCAAGAGCTGCTTACGCTCGGCGAAACGCGGCTTTGAGCGGGCCGAGGCGTCACGGGTCCGCTGTTCGATGCTGGCGATCTTGGCGAGCAGCGCGAGCATATGCGCGCGGTTGCTTTGGAACTCTTCGCCGTTCGTGACCAATTGCGACTGCATCTGAGGCATGCACTCTTAAAGCCCCATAGATCGTGCCAGCGGAAAACATGCGAAAGCTAAATTGAGCTGTCGGCCGCACGACGATAGACGGCTGCATTCGGCTCTGCAACTTCGGCATTGATGCGCTGATCACCAGCCGCGCCCATCCGCGCCTCGTCCCCAACCAGCAACCCCGCCAACATCTTGATGTGAACGGCCAAATCTGCGGCGAAGGTTACAATAACGAGGATAATGGCGCTGTCGATCATCCCGACGACAATGCGCACCATGAAGATATTGTGCTGGTGGGAATGTTGACGAAATACGACAAACCAAAGGACGATAGTGAGAAACGCTAGGCCGAGCAGCAGGGGTTGCTGCCAGTTCTGGATCTGCCCGCGTCGGCGCCACATTTGAACGACGGAAATCACAAATAGACCCATCGAGCCGAATAACAGGAGGCGGCCCAACCATCGCCACCCGGCTCCGATGTAGTCGGCAGTCCACGCCAGCCCGTCAAGCATTTCAAATAAACCAACTTTTTCGCCTGCCATTCGGTAGGAGAGCCCATCGCCGAAATCCGTAAGCACTGAAACACCGAAAACGGAGGCTGTCAGCGCAAGCTTCACCACAAATGCCAGTCCGACGCCCGCACAGAATGCAAATACAGAAGTAACAGCGCCATCTATTGCTGCCGCTCGATTGGGCCCAATCGCTGTCGCAGCATACCCTATCAATATAAAACTAATGCTCAACGGAATTCCGCCGTTGAGAAATTCAAAATATGCTGTAAAAACACCGAAAACTGCATGAATCAATGCAATTCTGAACGGTTCAATTTCGGAAAAGTCAAATATAAGGACTATATATAAGTATGCGACGATTAAAATATCGCATGGAAAATGATTAAGTGACATGCTGTAATAGGGCAATCCATAGAACAGCAATAATATCATAGCCGACAATAAAACCACAGATGCACGGGTT
The DNA here is from genome assembly GCA_031399085.1 of Rhodomicrobium sp. Classification (GTDB taxonomy): domain Bacteria; phylum Pseudomonadota; class Alphaproteobacteria; order Rhizobiales; family Rhodomicrobiaceae; genus R-RK-3. The sequence goes on along the minus strand of JANNOQ010000092.1, from coordinate 12,427 downwards.
GCGGAAGCGCGAATTACATGAGGCGGTCGTGTATTTGGTAATTTGACGCCGCTGTTTCTCGCCATAACCAGAATGCTAAAACCAATTAAAGCTACGATTGAAAAAAACATGGCTGCGTCAAGAAGTTTTCGAACGGTCGCAAGCGGCAAAGCACTCACTAGCACGGTTGCCAGTGCCACATTCCCGTGAATGTAACGGTGATAGTAGAGCTTGGCGTTTGTTGGCGTGCGCTCCCCCGTCATAACCGCTTTGTAAAGATAAGCGCACGTACTTTCAGATTGCCCAATGTTGAACGGCGAAAGTCCTCGGCGAAGCGCCGTGTCGCGCGTGTCTAGCGCCATGGATAGGATAAGACAGTCGTTCCATTGATGAGCGCCGCGAACATTATCGCTAAGCGGCAACCATGTTGCTGATAAGGCGCCCGATTTGAAAGCCTGTTCGACGTTGCTGCGCAACGCATCCCGATTTATATCGGCTGCGAGAATATTTACTTGGAGGAGCGCAAGTGTTACTAATATCGCTGCCACAGAAGCGATTGCTAACGCGAAAAGAATTTTCGTCCATTGCACGCGTAATAATTTGGCAAAATGCTTACCCTCGCCAAGCACTTGCATGCGGCACCTCACTCCATTCCTAAAATAATTGCAGAAATCTAGGGCGGGCTTTCATTGTCGTTCAAGGCATTGATAGGCGTATACTGCTATTTCAATACGCCGATAGGCGTATTGGCTGCTAACTGAATTACATGGAGAAACACTCGGCGGCACTCGATGCTTTGCTTGCATTTCGAGCATAAGCAAATCTATGAAGCGGAGATCCCAAGCAAAACCCGCGCCTCGCTGGGCGTGGCGATGTCTCGGCCACTGTCGCGCGCCAGCAACGCAATGGCGTCAATGAGTTGGCCGTTGGAGATGACTTTCTCGCCGTCCGCCAGATAGAACGTATCCTCAAGGCCCGTGCGCAAATGCCCGCCCAGCTCGGCGCAGCGGCGGTGCAGCGGCCAGATTTCCGCCCGGCCAATCGCGGTCACCTGCCAGGTGCTGTCTGGTTCGCGAAGACCGATCAGGATCGGCAACAGGGCCGGATCGGCGGGCATTCCCGATGCGACGCCCATGACAAAATTATAGTCGAGCGGCCCGGAATACATGCCAGCTTTGCGGTACATCCCGACGCAGCGAACGATGCCGACATCAAAGCATTCAAATTCCGGCAACGCGCCCGCATCGACGATTGCGCCGAGATAGGCCGAAACCTTTTCGACGGGGTTGTCGAACATCATCGGCGGCCAGGCCCAGCTCCCGTCGGCGTTGATTTTTAGGTAATTCAGCGAGCCGGCATTGCAGGCCGCCATTTCAGGCTTCGTTGTGCGGATGCAGTCGAGCGCGGGTTGATAATCGGCGCCGACCACGCCGGTTGTGTGATTGATGATGACGCCGGGACATTCGGCCGCGATCGCGTCCTGCACCCGCCGCGAGAGCGCTTGGTCCCACGAAGGCAGATGTCCGCGGTCCGGGTGTTGCTGGCGTAAATGGATATGCATGATCGAGGCGCCGGCATCGAAGGCGCGTTTGCCCTCGCGCGCCATCTCCTCGGGCGATACAGGCACGAGATGCTGCCTCGGGTTGGTCAAAACGCCGTTCAAGGCGCAAGTGATGATGGCTTTGTCACCCACATCCAGCCTCCCTTGTTTGACTGCTTAGCGAACAGCAATCTTACAAGTTGGATCATGAGAGTCTTGCGGAAATTGGCCTGCCGAGCGTTGTCGCAGCTTGCTTGCGCTAAACTCCGTTGCCCATATTGCGCGGGGGCGCCGGCGGGCGTATCTGCGGTTGGTGACGGCGCAACAGCTCCAAATTTCGGCGGTTGGCGCGGAAACCGACGTCGAAAATGTCGCCGACAAACGGAATGACGCCCAGCGCGCTATCGAAAATCATATTGCCGGCCATCCGAAACAGAACGAAATTTGACACGCCCATGCGTTTGGCGCGCCATATGATGTAGGTCGACACAACGCCGCCTACTGCGTCGCCAACGCCGGGCATAAGCCCCAGCAATGCGTCGAGGCCAAACCGAATTTGCGTACCCGGAATTCGAAATCGGTCGTCCATCAATTCTGCCAAGAAGGCGATGTCCGCATCGTCGGTCCGAGTGGACAAGTCCGTTCTGACGTTTTCGGTTGTGCCGTTCGGTCTGATTGCCGCCTCGCTATGCTTAACCGGTGCATTGGGCTATCAATTCAGCATTTGAACGCGCGGGCGCAGTTACCGTTCCATCCCTTACGGCGAATGGCACAGAGGAAACGAGGTAGCAAAAATTAGCTAAAGGGCCTATTGCAACAGCCCTGATTGAGGAATAATGAACATCAGCTGAATGTTTCGATGGTGAACACAATTTTTCCATCGAATCATGGCTGCGTGCGTCAGCACGCCATGCCGGCATATTCGGCGCAGGGGCCTGGGATTGGGGGAGAATTTGTCAATCGGGGGGATTGCGAAGCACGCCGCCGGTTTGATGGCGGCTTTCTGGATAGGCGTTGCGCTGAGCGCGTTGCCGTTGGCATCTGAGGAAAAAACCTCCTCTATCGCGCCCGAAAAGGCGAAATTCACACAAACCGGCCTTGCTTCGTTTTATTCCGCTGGGGGCAAGACAGCGTCCGGGAGGAAGCACAGTCCGGGCGAGTTCTACGGCGCGCATCGCAGCCTAGCCTTTGGCAGTCGCGTAAGGGTTACCCATCTTGCTTCTGGTAAAGAGGTCGTGGTCACCATCACGGACCGCGGACCGTTTCGCCGGGGACGCATCATCGACATCTCCAGGGAGGCAGCGAATGCGCTCGGTATCACCAAACTCGGTGTCGCCAAAGTGCAGATCGCGCTCGTTGATTAAGCGGCGCATCTTTAGCCGGCGGTCACGCCAGAGATTGAACGATGCTTGAATCACAATTTGGCCACAACATATACAGCGGATCCACGCAAGGCAGAGGCGGAACGACGCACGGTTTGCTCCTGATGGGCGCGAATTCGATGGCTGGCCGGCCGTTAATCGGCGCGAAACGTGGCTCCCGGTGTGGGAGTTCCCACCAAGCACACAAGAAACAGTCCGTAATCGTTCGCGGGCGGCGCTGGCGCCAGTGGATTGACGCAAACGAGTAGCTATGCCCGAAAGGCGTAACCGAAACCTATGACGACATTAGAGCCGATGCATAGCGATCCCGAAGCGGCGGAGATCAACGCCGTCAAAGAAATCCCGACGGTACCGCCTTGCGCGGTGCGACTGATCATGATCAATCCAACTGGCGAACCTCAGGGTAAGATCGACGAGCAGTTGCAGCGGCTGGGTTTTTCGATCGTGCACGTCCAGCAGGGGCCCGGAGCGCTTGAGGAAGTCGGTTTGCTGGCCGCCACGGCCGGGGCAGTCATTCTTGATTGGCGCTCGGAAGGCGGGAAGGATGGCCATTTTGCCGAGGCGCTTGCGCGGACAGCCGCCGAGTTTGATCTTCGCGTGCTGACACTTGCCGCCTCAAGCCGGGCCGAAGATCTGGGCATCGCGTCCAAAGCTGGCCTAGCCGAGGGGCTGTGCGCTCCTTGCCAGCTTGCCGATCTTAAGGGCGCACTGACGGCTGTCTTGCACAAAAGCCGCCGGGTCACCGCAAATATCGGCTTCAGCCTCGAGGCTGCCATGCCGCTCTTGGAAAGCTGCAAATTCCGATTTCGGACGCCGGAAGACGTTGAAAAGCTGGTGCCTCTGATCGCCCGCACCTTTCCGCAGCCCAGGCGCGCCGCCACCGGCATCACCGAACTCATGATGAACGCCATCGAGCATGGCAATCTTGAGATCGGCCAGGAGCGCAAATCAGACTGGATCGCGCGCGGCGTCTATAGGGCTGAACTGCTGAAGCGCCTCAACACGCCGCCATTCTCCGATCGCTGGGGCGAAGTGATCATTACCCGGCGCCAGGATGGCGTCATGATCGTCATCATGGATCAGGGTTGTGGCTTCTGCTGGCAGGATTTCGTTCAGAATCCGCCGGCAAAGAATGGGATGACGGTCGAGTCGAGCGGCCATGGTATTGCCATTGCGAAGCAGGAAAGCTTCGACGATCTGCGCTTCAACCATCAGGGCAACCAGGTCACCGCTTTCGTGTCGAAGGAAAGTCTCGGCTGGTGAGCCGCGCCGGTGATGCTCCGGGGTAGAGACCCAAGGCACCTGTTCCCTTTATAGAAGAGCCAGCTTTACCTTATCGGATCGACATGGCTCCCCCGCTTCTTCAGCTTAGCGACATCTCACTCACTTTTGGCGGAACGCCATTGCTGCAAGCGGCGGAGCTATCCGTTTCGGCGGGCGAGCGCGTGTGCCTCGTTGGTCGTAACGGGTCGGGCAAATCGACGCTGCTCAAGATCGCCGCCGGGATCGTCGAGGCGGATGGCGGCAGCATTTTTGTCCAGCCAGGGGCCGTCGTTCGATATTTACCGCAAGAGCCGGATCTATCCGCCTACCCGACGACACTGTCCTATGTGCTTTCCGGCCTCGTGCCGAGCGACGATGCTTATCAGGCGCAATATCTGCTTGAGCAACTCGGCATGACCGGCGGCGAAAATCCGGCAACCCTCTCTGGCGGCGAGTTGCGGCGGGCGGCGCTCGCCCATGTGTTGGCGCCCGAGCCCTCCATCCTGCTGCTCGACGAGCCTACCAACCATCTCGATCTGCCGACCATCGAATGGCTGGAAGCCCGTCTTGCCGCCCAGCGCGGCGCGCTCGTCATCATCAGCCATGACCGGCGCTTTCTCGAAACGCTGTCGCGAACGACCGTGTGGCTCGATCGCGGCAGGACGCGCCGCGTGGAGCTGGGGTTCGGTGAATTCGAAGCCTGGCGCGACGAGCAATTGGCGCAGGAAGAGCGCGATCAACACAAGCTTGACCGCAAGATCGAAGCCGAGAAGGACTGGCTGCGCTATGGCGTGACGGCGCGGCGTAAGCGCAATGTCCGGCGCTTTGCCGCTTTGCAGGACATGCGGCAAGCCCGGCGCAATTATCGCGGCGCGCAGGGCAAGGCGACCATCGGCGCGGCCGAGGCGGATCAATCGAGCAAGCTGGTGATCGAGGCCAAGGGGATCGGCAAGTCCTTCGGCGCGCGGCGGATCGTTGCGGATTTTTCCACGCGCGTCGCGCGGGGCGACCGCATCGGCATTGTCGGGCCGAATGGCAGCGGCAAGACCACGCTGGTCAACATGCTGACCGGCGCGCTTGCCCCCGATAGCGGCACGGTCCGTCTCGGCGCGAATTTGGAGATGGCGACGCTCGATCAGGGCCGCGAAAGCCTCAGCCCCGACTGGACCTTGAGCGAGGCGATGACCGGCGGGCGCGGCGACCATGTGATTATCGGCGGCCAGCCGCGCCATGTCGTCAGCTATATGAAGGATTTCCTGTTCTCGCCCGAACAGACGCGCACGCCCTTGCGCGTGCTCTCGGGCGGCGAGCGCGGGCGGCTAATGCTGGCACGGTCGCTGGCGAAACCCTCCAACATCCTGGTGCTCGACGAGCCGACCAACGACCTGGACCTCGAAACGCTCGACGTGCTGGAGGAGATGCTAAGCGGCTATGCGGGTACGGTGATCCTCATCAGCCATGACCGCGATTTTCTTGACCGAGTGGTCAATGCGGTGATCGTGCCCGAGGGCGAGGGCCGCTGGGTGGAGTATGCGGGCGGCTACGCGGATATGCTGGCGCAGCGCGGGGCCGATGTGGCGGGCCGGCAGGTGGAGAAGGCCAAATCGCCGAGGATGAAAGAGGGGCTGAATGCGCCGGCGCAGAAACTGGAAAAGAAGCGGTTAAGTTTCAATCAGCAACACGCCCTGAAGACCCTTCCCGGCCGGATCACGAAGCTCGAAAACGCGATACGGGATTTGCAGGTGAAGCTTTCCGATCCGACTCTTTACGCGCGCGATCAAAAAGGCTTCGCCGAAATCTCTGCCGCGCTCGCCGAGGCGCAAAACCAGATGGAGGGCGCTGAGGCGCAATGGCTGGAACTGGAGCTTTTGCGGGAGGAAATCGAGGGCCAATAGTGTCGTAAAGTTCGCATTCTTAAGATCGCTAGGCAATTCACCGTCGCCCCGGCCGTAAGAGCCGGGGCCTATTCGCCTTCAAACTCGGCATATAATAGAGGCGATGTGAGTGGATCCCGGCTCGCCGCTTCGCGGCGTCCGGGACGACATTGCAGGCACTTCTGATTCAATCGCGTTGCTGCGTTAACTCGATAAGCGGCTCGCCAACCAATCAAGCCCGCCGCGCCCTGCCGCCGCGCCCGTCGCAAAACTCGCCTGCAGCAAGTAGCCGCCGGTCGGCGCTTCCCAATCGAGCATCTCTCCCGCGACGAATGTTCCGGGCTTTGCCTTCAGCATAAAGCGGCTGTCGATTTCGGTAAGCGCAATGCCTCCAGCGGTGGAGATGGCGCGGGCGATGGGGGCGGTTCCGGTCAAGCGGACGGGCACGGCTTTGACGAGCCTGGCCAGAGCGTTCGCATTCATTGCGGAGAGCGCAAAGGGCAGGTCAAGCGCGGCTTCGTGTAAGAGACCGATGGCGGCGGGCGCCAGCTTGACCGATTTGCGCAGGAAACTTGAGAAGGATTGCTTGCCGCGGGTCTGCGATAAACGCGCGGTCAGCGTCTCCAGATTGAAGTGCGGCAACAGGTCGATATGCAGCATTGCCGCGCCGCTTGCCGCGATCGCCTCGCGCAGAGCGGGGGACAGCGCATAGATGCCGCCGCCTTCGAGGCCGCTCAATGTGAGCATGGCCTCGCCGCGAACGCTGAGCGGCCCAAAAGCCAGCTCGACGCCTTTCAGCGGCTGCCCGGCATAGCGCTCGCGAAACACCTGCGACCAGGGCACGAGGAAACCGGAATTGGACGGCTGGAGCGGAGCGACCCTAACGCCCGCCTCGCCGACCGGACCCGTCCACGCGCCATCGGAACCCAGATGCGGCCAGCTTGCGCCACCAAGGGCAAGCACGCAAATGTTGGGGCGGACCGTCACCTGCCCGTCCGGCGTATCGATGCGCAGCGCGCCGTCCGCGTCCCAGCCTAGCCAGTAATGCCGCAGCTTGAATTGCACGCCCAGCCCTTCGAGCCGCCCCAGCCATGCGCGCAAAAGCGGCGAGGTTTTCAACGAGGCCGGAAAGACCCGCCCGCTCGACCCAACGAAGGTTTGCAGCCCTAGCCCCTCGCACCAGGAGCGCAAATCCTCCGGCGAAAATCGGTCGATCGCCGCACGCAAATGCGCCTCGGCGGCCCCGTATCGGCCGAGAAAGGCATCCAGCGGCTCCGTATGCGTGAGATTCAGTCCGCCGCGCCCGGCAAGCAGGAACTTGCGGCCGACCGACGCCATCCGGTCGTACACCGTCACGGCAACGCCGCCTTGGGCCAGCACCTCCGCCGCCATCAGCCCGGCTGGACCGCCTCCGATAATAGCGGCTTGGGAGGATTTTTCAGATGTCATGATGCTCTGCCGTTCTAAGCTTTCTGCCTATCAGCTCTATTGGCGTCCTGAAAGCGAGGATTGATCTTGCGACGAGCGCTTATTTTTTTCACGCAGGCGGATCGACCCCCTATATAAATGGGCTGAATTCGCCGTAGCCAAACACAAGCTGAACGGCGCATCGGCGCATTGGTGGAAGCGGCTTACCCATGAAGATAGACGGCACTCACTACCGCACGATCTGGCTCGCCGCGGACGGCCATTCGGTCGAAATCATCGACCAGACGCGGCTCCCGCATCGCTTCGAAACGTTGGCTCTCGCATCCGTCGAGGACGCAGCGCACGCGATCAAGTCGATGCAAGTCCGCGGCGCACCGCTGATCGGCGCGACGGCGGCTTACGGGATGTGCCTGGCGCTGCGCCGCGATCCGTCCGATGCAAATCTCGACGCGGCGATTGCGCAGCTTGCCGCCACCCGTCCGACCGCGATCAATCTGCGCTGGGCGCTCGGCGAGATGGAGCGTGCCCTGAGGCCGCTGAGGCCATCCGCCCGCGCCGATGCCTCCTATGCTAAAGCCGCCGCCCTTTGTGATGAGGATGTGGAGACGAACCGGCTGATCGGCGCACATGGCGCTCGTCTCATCCTCGACCAAGCGCAGCGCAAAGCAAGTGGGCGCGTGAATATCCTGACGCATTGCAACGCCGGGTGGCTCGCGACAGTGGATTGGGGGACGGCTCTATCGCCGATCTATCAGGCGCATGATGCGGGCGTTCCCGTTCATGTCTGGGTGGACGAAACGCGTCCGCGCAATCAAGGCGCCTCGCTCACGGCCTTCGAACTTGGCGCGCATGGCGTACCGCATACGATCATCGCCGACAATGCGGGCGGGCATCTGATGCAGGCCGGCCAGGTCGATCTGTGCATTGTCGGCGCGGACCGGGTGACTAGCAACGGCGACGCCGCCAACAAGATCGGCACCTATCTGAAGGCGCTGGCCGCGCGCGATAATGGCGTGCCGTTTTACATTGCGTTCCCTTATTCCACGATCGACTGGACGATTGCCGATGGGCGAACGATCCCCATCGAGGAGCGCGACGCCTCCGAGGTTACGCGGATGACGGGGCGGACCGCCGAAGGCGAGGTGGTGACGGTCGATATCGCCGCGCCGGGCAGTCCGGCGGCAAATCCGGCTTTCGACGTCACGCCCGCGCGGCTCATCACAAGCTTCATCACTGAGCGCGGCATTTGCCCGGCCTCGGCCGCCGGCCTCCTCTCGCTCTATCCAGAAAAAGCCGATGGACAAGCCGCCGCGTAAGGCGCGGAGCGCTAGGCCCGCCGCTCACACCGCCCTCCGCCGCGCGGTGATCGAGACCGCGCTGGCGATGTGCCGGGAAGGTCTTAGCCCCGGGCGCTCAGGGAATGTGTCTGCACGGGTCGAAGGGGGGATGCTGATTACGCCGACCGGCCTCGCCTATGAGGCGCTTGGCGAGAACGATATCGTTTTTGTCGGCGAGAATGGCGAGACACCGCCCGGCAGTTTGAAGCCGTCCTCTGAATGGCAGTTTCACTTGGCTGTCTACGCAGCAAAACCGGACGCCGGGGCGATCGTGCATTGCCATTCCATGAACGCGACCGCGCTTGCCTGCGCAGGCAGGGCAATCCCGGCATTTCACTATATGGTCGCGGTCGCCGGCGGCGAGGACATTCGGCTTGCGCCTTACGCGACCTTTGGCACGAAGGAATTAGCTGACGCGTTGGTGGTAGCGCTTCAAGGGCGCAAGGCTGCTCTGCTGGCGCATCACGGTCAGGTCGCCTGCGGCAATGACCTGGCCGACGCGCTCGATCTTGCCCGCGAGGTGGAGACGCTTGCCGGGCAATATTTGCGCACCTTGCAAATCGGCGGCGGGCCGCTGCTGAGCAAAGCAGAAATGGCGCGGGTGCTGGAGATGTTTCGCGGTTATGGGCAGCAATAAGCCTGAGCTGGCCCTCAAGCCAAATGCTGCCCACCATCAACGCAGATCATTTGCCCTGTAATCGAGGGCGACTGCAGCAGGAAATGGATGGCCGCCGCAATGTCCTCGGGCGAGGCGCCATGCCCCAGCAGCGTCGAACGCTGCTCCGCCTCGAATTCTTCGGGCGTTTGATGGATGCTGCGCAAGATCGGCCCCGGCGCCACGGCGTTTACGCGGATATTGGGGGCCAGCGCCTGCGCCATCGTCCGCGTCACCCACCAAAGGCCCGCCTTGCTTGCGGCGTAGGAAAAAAACTCCGGCAACGGCTTCAAGACCCGTTGGTCGATGATGTTGACGACATGTCCGGTTTGCCCCTGCGGCAGATGCTTTGCAAAGCTTTGCGCCAGCAAGACGGGCGCCCGCAGATTGACATCCATATGCGCCTGCCAGCTTTCGACGTCTAGCCCGGTCAGACTGTCGTCCTGAAACAGCGAGGCGTTGTTGATGAGACAAGTCGGCGGGCCTAAACATTCGACGCAGCGCGGAATGAGCCCGCGCGCCTCGTCCGCTTTGGACAAATCCGCAGACAGCGCCACGGCTTCCGCGCCTCGTTCCCGGATCTCTTCGGCCAGAATCTCCGCCGCATCGCCGGATCCTAAGTAGTGAAGGCAAACCCGCCAGCCAGGATCTGCAAAGCTAAGGGCAATGGCTCGTCCTATGCGATACGCCGCGCCGGTTATGAGCACGACCTTGCGGTCGCCGGACAATGGAAGCGAGCCGCTCACGGATCCCGTCGCTCCCCCGCTGCCGGACCGAATTCACGCCCCGGAAGGGTTACGTTTTTTTTCACAGCTTTTCCTCGAATTTGGGAACGCACGCCACTTAAAGGTGTTGCATTCTGCAAATGCACGTATTAAGTGTAAATCCAGAGCCGCGATGGAGCAATTTTCTGTAGGCGAACAAGCTCAAGGGAAAGCCGTGTCGCGCGAACTTTGTAAGCGTAGCGTAGCGTAAGTGGACAGGAAGTGAAGATAACAAGTTTCGGCTTGTCTCTTCGTGACCAGTCCTCTCCCTCTCTAGTGCCCAAAAGGCCGGATCCTAGCCCCCATCGGGATCCGGCCGCCCTAGACGAGCGCATCGAGCGGCTTGCATTTACAGTCGAACCAGCGCGCGGCAATTGGCCGACACGCCCAGTTGGCTAGGATTGCCCGTTTATTGTCAGCTATATTCGGGCAGCAGTCCATACAACCCTGAGTCTAAATAATTTCATAGCGCAACCTTTTTTGCTGGCGTTCGTTTGCTCCCTACTTAACCGGAATAAGGAGCAATAACTGCCATGATGAAATCATTCCTGATAGTTGCGGGCCTCGTCGCGGTGGCCTCGCCCGCGTTGGCGGCAGAATATTATGTCGTGCGCGGTCCCGATAAGGAGTGCCGGGTGGTGGAGACACGCCCTCAAGATACAACCATCGTACAAGTCGGGCCGCTCGCTTTTGCAACTCGCAATGACGCCGAACGCGAACGTGTGGTCCTTTGCAAAGAGGACAGCGGCGACAAGGTCATAATCAAGCAGCGCGATTAATCGCTGCATTCCTGTACGAAACCAGCACACCAAGTCTTACTTTCGCTGGAGTGCCGATGAGCGATGGGTAGACGGCGGGATCATTCCCGCCGTCTACCCACACCACCGGAATGAGGATGGTTTAAGCTGAATCATGATCCAATGCGTGCACCAGACCTTTATTAAAGGTGTCGTTTGTTTCTGAGCAACAGCCAGCGGAAAACGCGTTTGCGGCGACCTAAACGCAAATTTTAATGCGTCGCGTCCACGGGGCATTAACGATGAGGGCTCAAAGATCGCCTTACCGGCGCAGGTTGCCGGTTTGATGATCGTCCCCGATTGATTTCCCGAGGTCACAATGGCTGCGCGCTTTGCTCTCTTTGCCGTTTGCTTGACTTGGCTCGCTTATGAAAGCGGTTTCAGCCTGACGTATTTCCGCACCACGGTTCACGCCAGCCTTGCTGAAATCGTGGGCGGCATGGACGCCATGATGGCTGCGGAACATCCCATTAGTGGGAAATCCGCCGCCAGTCGTAGCGCCGCTTTAACCCACTAATAGCGGTCGTCATTCTCCCCGTCCCGCTCGCCGCCATTTTCAGCGTTCTCTCCCTGATCCCTCGACCGTCCGGCGCGAACCGGCGGCATTACGATCTTGTCGCTGGAGCATAGCTTTTCCTGGCGTTCATTGGCACCGCATGAGCGCAGCTTAAGGTCGCGGCCGAAGCAGATGCGCAGATCGCCGAGATTGCGGCCCTTGCAGGCAATGCTGATCATTTCGGGCTTTAAGTCCGGGTTCGCCTGCAAGAATTCGCGTTCGACCTCCTCCGGCGAGAGAGTCAGATAGGCGTCAACAGTCTGGAAGCGCGCCGGAATTTTGATGCCTTCAAAGAGCTGGCGCGAGGTTCGGAAATAATCCTGAGGATTGAGGCCGGAGCAGGTTCCGTGTTTGCGATATTCATGGATGATAAGCCGTTTGCTCGGCATGATATCAAGCATTTGCCGGATCAGCTCCTCGGGCACCCAGGGGCGCTCCGACGTCTGACAGGATGACGGCCAACCTCGCTCATATTGCGGCCAAAGCCCATGCAGGATGAACGAATAGGGCCTGTCGCCGCTGCATTGCGGTTCACCGCGCCGGCCCTGAGCTGCTGGCGTGGCGCAATAGCTGGGCGACCAGTTCAGCACGAGCGCGTAATAGTCAAACTCACCCGCTCTACCCTCGGCAGACGCGGGCGTCGGTGCCAGGGCGGTCAGTGCCAGCCAAGCCGTAATCAATCGCGCCAGAACCTTCATTTACCCTCGCCCTTATCACCCAGGATCCGCCCCGCATGGGCTGCCGCGACCCTCTCGATGGCCCCTTTTAGCGCGGCGTCGAAGGTGACGCCATGCATCTTCCATGACGTATAAATACCTTCCCCCGCAACGGCCCATTGGCAATTCCAATAGG
>JANNOQ010000075.1:0-3228 GCA_031399085.1 Rhodomicrobium sp. | reverse complement strand
GAATGTCGTGGCCCGAAACGCGTCTGTCGTCATGGCAAGCGGTATCCCGCTGTCGACAAGCGCGCGCAGGCGTGGCGTTTCCAGCGCCTTCTCACGGCTGTAGGTCTTGATGAAACCATCGCCGTGCAACGCCATCTTGGGGTCGAGGGCGATGCCGCCGCCAAGCGCCTTGACCCTGGCGATGTTCTCCGGGGTGATCGTCTCCGCGTGCTCGATGCTCCACTTCAGGCCGTCCAGCGGAGTGGTTTCGTTCATCGTCTCCATGGCGTCGAGGAAGGGCGTGATGTTTTCGTTGTAGCTGATATGCATGCGGAACGGAATTCGCCGCCGCACCAGCTTGGCTATGTCCTGCTCGACGTGCCGATGTATCCGTCTCGAATCGAGAATGACAGCCGGGCGGTCGAAATTCTCGTGATCATGCACTTCCGCCTCAAGCGCCTTGGCGCCGCGAAACACATGGCCATGCGCCATAGACGGGTTCAGGTTTTGCCCGGGACCCATAGGCGAGGTTTTTGTGATGGCGCTGATCTCGGCATCAACCATGTTGGCGCTGCCAAATTGCATGTCCACGAAGGACAGGCGCAGATTGAACCGATTCTCGCGCATAAGTACTTCTGCGGTCACATGAGCCGCGGGATAGCCCCTGCTGCCGCAATCGAACACCGAGGTGACGCCGAAACGGTTCAAGCCGTGGATTGTCTCGACCAGTGAGCTTAGTTGCTCGTCGAAGGTGGGCTGAGGCAACAGCGTCTCCAAAGCAAGAAAGCCGAACGTATCGCCATAGACAACGCCGGTGTAATTTCCCTTGTCGTCCTTCTCAAACTCGATGACCTGGAAGTCGGGGAAGCGATCAGTTCCCACGCCGAATGCCTCTATCGCCAACTCATTCATAAAGACGCGGTTGTAGGCGTATTGCACGAGCAGAGGGCGGTTTGGCACGGCCTTGCGCAACTCCTCCATGGTGGGAAAGCGATTTTCCTTGAACTGGTAGGGGGACCAACCACCGATCACCTTCACCCAGTGCCCCTCAGGCGTTCGTTTTGCCTGCTCGCTCAGCATGGTCAACGCCCGGTGCAGCGTGGGCACGCCATCCCACCTTACATTGTAGGTGTAGTTGGCTTCATTGAGGAGGTGCATGTGGGCATCATTGATGCCCGGGATCAATCTGCGGCCGCCCGCGTCGATGATCTGGGTGCTGGAATTTTTCAGATCAAGAATTTCGTCGTCTGTGCCGACCGAATAGATGCGTCCCTTCTTGACCGCGAAGGCGGACGCTTCGGGCTGCGCGAGATTGCCGGTGAAGATCTTTGCGTTGAACACGATCAGGTCAGCGCCGGGAGGTTCGTGCGTGGATTGTACGTGAACGCCGGAAGCGAACTGCGTTGCCGGTGTTGCGGTTGGTCGTTCGTTGATCATTTCTATCCTCTATCGAGAGAAATTCGGTAGAGCGCAGCCATGTCGCCTCGCGACGGGGGTAGCTGAGCTGGATCGAGAGGGGCCTGCTTCTCGAATGGCGTTCTAGCCGGTGACCGAGCTTGCCGCGGCGCAGAAGCTGCTGTGTGCGTGCTGATCTTGCGGGCCAATCACCGACGGTGAAGTTGAACGGCGCCGGCAGCGTCTAGCCGCGGGCGCATGGCCGGATGATGCACAGACCGTCAATCAAAACTGGACACCGCTCATTGCGTCCAGAAATGTAAGCGGGTCCCAGTATTCACGATAGCCGATGATCAGACCGTCCTTGAAAGTCACGAACGTGGCGTAGCTCATTTCATAGGCGTTGCCGTTTGCAAGAACTTGACCGGATACGCTCCATTCCGCGATGGCGACGTTCGGGTCATCCGTCCCATAGACACGAAGCTTCGGGATAGCGCGAACATTGATGACGTCAGGATAATTGCGAAGATAATCGTAAAGGGCCTCGCGGCCTTCCAGCCGCCTGGGCGACCCCTCCGGCGCAAATGGAAACTCAGCGACGACATTCGCGTCGCAAAGTTCTGACCATCCCCTCATGTCTTTGGCAAAAAATGTATCGAGGCTGCACCGAAAAAGCTCGACCGAGGTAGGGAAGTTGCTCACTAGATGCTCCATTCGTTTGTAAGCGCCGCTTCAACTTCATGGCGTGAAGCAGCCGCGGGCGTCGAGTTCGGAAATCCGCTCTCGGTTATGGGGGCGAATTCCTCGATCAGTTGCCAGTCCGGCGTCCGGAGAGCGCGCGATTACCAAGGGCGAGGCTGTTCTGATTGTCGGCGATGGACCCCGGCATTTGTTGTGCGGTGCAAGTTCCGATCGTTTTGGGGCGGCATCGACAATCCTTCCTGCATGGTGCGCCGTTGATCGCCGGCTGCTCGAAACGACTAGGCGGGATATCGTCCTGCAGCGCCGAACAAACACTTTGAGCAATCTATCGAGATCCGGAAGTGATGCGTTGCAAACCCTGCGATCAGGATGCCGATCTTGCGATTTGATTCTGGAGCGATTGGCGATCGCCTGCGGTCGCGGGGACTACCGGTGCGATGCGCCTGGCTTCCGCGCTCGGGTCTGTGGCGGACGCTGGTTCAGCAGGGCTTGATGCGGGCGTCGACAACAAGGTCAGCGTCGACACCAGCCATCAGCTTCGCAGCCTGTCGTTTCCTACAACGCACTGGCAGGGAGTGCTCGATGACGCCGCCGACGGACGATTCTCGATGGATGCCTGCAACGCCGTAGAGGCCATTTCACTCGCTGGTGAAGATTTATCGAGTGTGTGCCGGTCCTGCCCAAAATCCTTCAAGTCCTCCGAAGCCTCAGTCCCACTCGCGACTAGCCTTCAGCAGCAAGCACGGTGTGTGATCAGCAAGCGCGGAGCCGCGAGTGCCTCGCGGTAGAGCTAATCATCGAGAACACGCTCGGTGCTGCTTGTCGTCGCAGGCGGGTCGAGCCTTCCCGAGGAGGCCGAACGCGATGATCCGCTATCTCGAAAAACTCACGCCCATCAATTGCGCGATGCTGCTGGTCGATCAGCACTCCGGCGTCCAGGACATTCGGCTCGAGCAGTTCCGCTCGAACATGGCTGAGCGCACGCGATCCTGGTCGTCCGCGTTTGCGGGCCTGGCGCTCGGGGCAGGTTTGGCCCAATCCGCCGGGGCGCAGTCACCACCGCCCCCGACCCCGTTACTCGAAGCAGCCGCCTCCCCGGCGCCCACGCGGCCGCAGATTCGGATGCACCGCTTCGACGAGGACTGGCGGGCG
>JANNOQ010000042.1:0-147726 GCA_031399085.1 Rhodomicrobium sp. | reverse complement strand
CGGCGGCGGCACGGTGTATTCACCGAATACTGCGGGCCAATACGCGCTTGTCGCTCTCAGCCCTGGGTTCACATCGACGCAATCGTCTGTCGCTGCGCTCGGACAGCGGCTGGCAACGCACGGCTTCGTGGTTGTCACGATCAACACCAACTCTCCACTTGATTTTCCACCGAGCCGAGGCACACAGTTGTTGGCGGCATTGCAGACCGTGGTGGCGCTGACCACAGGCCCGGTAGCAGGCAAGGTAGACGCTGCAAGGCTGGTGGTCGGTGGGCATTCAATGGGTGGTGGTGGAGCGTTGTATGCTTCCGTTTCCCGCCCAACTCTCAAGGCGAGCGCAGGAACAGCATCCAGGTCGGCAGCAGGGACAGCGCCCGCTCCTGGCCGCGCAACGCGAGGACGGTCATCAGCAGCGAGCCCATCGCCGCGATCGGTAGAAACGAAATGCGGGCAAGGCCGGAGGCGAGCCGGCTATCGATCAGCGCAAAGCCGATCAGGAAAAGCTGGGCCAGCACCCAGACCCCGAAGACTAGGGCTAGCGAGGTGTGCCAGCGGCGAAGCTGGAGGAAGATGTACAGGAACAGCACGACACTCGCCGCGACCGCAGCCTCGGTCGCTGCTCGGTATACGGCGTTGTCGGCAGCGCTCAGTTGAAACAGCTTATGCCAAAAGCCGAAATCGACGCACAGATAGGCGACGACGCTCCACGCGACCAGCGCGGCGGCCGGGAAGATGGTGTTGTGATTGGCGCCGAAGATCGCGGTCAAATAGATCGCCAGGACGCCCGCAATACCAAGCAGAATGCCGTTGAACAATGTCAGATCGAGGCTTTTCTTGCCAAAGATCGCCGGGTTGGCGAGATAGAGACGCGGGAAGCCCGCCCCTGACAGCTCGACGATGTATGTGACCGTCGATCCCGGCTCCAGAACCAGCCGGTACACGTCTGCATAGTCGTTATCTACCCGCTCAGGCTTGAAGCCGAGCGAAACCGTGACGTTCTGAATGCGCGGCGAGTCCAAATCGGGCCAGAACACCTGCGAGCCGACCATGTCGTAGCGCTGCGCCATAAGCCAGAGCGTGACGGCCTGGTCGGTCGGATTGTTGAGCGCGAAAATCGTCCAGTTGGGATTGGTGCCCTCGGTCTTGGCCGAGACCGACATGCGGCCCGCAACACCGTCCTGTCCAGCCGCGGTTTCGACGCTGAGCCGGTCACCGCGCCCCTCATAAAGCTCGCCGAGCAGCGTGATGTCGATGCGCTCCTGGTCCGGGCCGATCACGATGGCCTCGAGGGCAGAGGCCGGAGCGGTGATGCCAAGCCAGATCGCGATCATCATCAGGACAAGCGGAAGCGCCGCGAGCCGGAGCCGCGCCGCCGGGGGCGGCGTTTGCTCAGTGACAGCCTTCATCGCTTTGGCGACAAACATTCCAACGGTCCCTTGCCCTAGAGCCTGTCTGCTCGATTTGAGCCGAAGGCATCTAGCCCTTGTTTCGCCCGGTTTTTCATCAACCCGGCGTCCGTCCCCGCTGCATAAACCCAATTGGCCGCAATCAGGCGTTCGACGACCCGCATTCACGTTCGCAAATGCTCGTCGATGGCCGCGTAAAGCAGGTGATCCTGCCACAGTCCGTTGATCCTGAGATACTTGCGTGCAAGCCCCTCATGCTGAAAGCCGCATTGTTCCAGAAGCCTGCGGGAGGCGGCATTGCTCGGCAGGCAGGCCGCTTCAAGACGATGAAATCCCAATGTATCGAATACGAACGGAACAAGACTGCGCAGTGCCGCCGTCATATATCCCTGCCTGCTATAGGGTGAGCCGATCCAATATCCTATCGAAATCGACTGGCTGACCCCCCGCCGGGCATTGGTGAGCGTTGCTCCCCCGAGGAGTTTGTTATCACCGTTTCGCAACAGAAAAAAGGCATAGCCCACCCCATCGCGCAGGTCGCGCTGATAATGCCGGAGGCGGCGGCGATAAGCGGACCGGGTCAGCTCGTCATACGACCATTCCGGCTCCCAGGGGCGCAGAAACTCCTGGCTGACGCCGCGCAGCTGCGCCCATTCCGGATAGTCGGACATTTGCGGAACGCGCAGCCAGACGCGGTCGCCACGGACCATCGGGCCGCTTTCGCTTAAGGGAACTGAGCGCAAGAACGCCATGCGCGAAATCCTCGCTAACTAATGCACCGTCTCCCGGGCGGAGCTGCCTTCCACGGCTTCACGCAGTCGCTCCGAGACGCCCTTGGGCCCGACGCTGGCCGTCACGGGCTGTTTTACTGTCGCAAAGCCCGCCGCGAGCGCACCGACATCGGCCGCGCTAACACCTTCAATGCGCTCGATCAGCTCGACCGTCGTCAATTGCCGCCCGAAAACCAAAGTGTCGCGGGCGATCTGCCCGGCGCGGGCCTCGGAGCTTTCCAAACTCATCAGCAGAGAGGCCTTGAGCTGCGCCTTGGCGCGCTGAAGCTCGGCTTGGTTCGGCCCATCGAGCGCGACGGCGCGCAACTGCGTCATGATCACCTCGACCAGCTCCTCAATTTGCGTGCTGCCGGTCGCCGCGTGGACGCCGAACAGGCCGCTATCGGAGAACCCCCATCCGAAGGCATGGATATCGTAGCACAATCCGCGCCGTTCGCGGGCCTCCTGAAACAGCCGCGAGGACATGCCGCCACCGAGCAATACCGAATAGATCAGCGAGGTGAAGTAAGCCTCGTCGCGGAACGAGGGCGCCTCGAAGCCGATGATGAGGTGGCTCTGCTCGAAGCGGCGCGTCAGGCTGCGATGACCGCCGCCGAACCGGGCGGGCTCGTAGGTGCGTCCTTCGATCTTGGGGAAGGAGGAAAACAGCGCCTCGGCCTTGGCGGCGATTTCATCATGATCGATGGCGCCCGCCGCCCCCAGCACCATGCGCGGCCCAGAATAGGCGGACGAGCGATAGGCGGATAAATCCTCGCCGGTGAGCGCGCGAACGCTGCCAGGTGTGCCCAGAATCGTGCGGCCGAGCGGCTGATCCGGGTAGGCCGCCTCCTGCGCCAGCTCGAAAACGAGATCGTCGGGCGCGTCCTGCACCGAGGCTATCTCTTGCAGAATAACCTCCTTTTCGCGCTCGATGTCGTCGGGCGCAAAATGCGGATTTTGCAGAATGTCAGCCAGAATATCGAGCGCCAGCGGCACATGCTCGCGCAGAACGCGGGCAAAATAATCCGTCGTCTCAAAGCTCGTCATGGCGTTGACCGCTCCGCCGACCGCTTCGATCTCTTCGGCGATCTGCTGAGCGGTCCGCGTCGCGGTGCCCTTGAAGGCCATATGCTCGAGCAAATGCGCCAGCCCATGCTCATGCGGCAGTTCCGAGCGCGCGCCGGTGTTCACCCAGACGCCGAGCGAGGCCGTTTCCAGATGCGGCATGTGGCAGGTCACGACCCGGAGGCCGTTGGCCAGCGTCGTCATTTGAATAGTCATGGATTGGCGCCTTTCGAGGGCGTGCGGGCTCGCTGGCGGATCAGCCGTTTGACGGCATCGGCGCTAGCATCGAGCGTGAGAAAATCTTCGCGGCCCGAGAGCGCTTTTTCAAGCCGTTCCGGAATGACGGGCACGCTGCCGGTTGCGCGTTCGACGGCGCCCGGAAATTTGGCCGGGTGCGCGGTTGCCAGCACGATCATCGGCCCGGAGGCGTCGTCCGGCTCCTTGGCCGCCGCCGCCAGCCCGACGGCCGTATGCGGATCGACGAGAGTGCCGGTTTCCCGATAAATGCGCCGCATGGTTTCAGCTGTCTCCGTCTCGTTGGCGCAATGGGCAGAAAAGATCGCGCGGATGCTGGCCAGTTCGGCGTCGGCAAGCGTGAAAGCGCCGGTTTCGGCAAAGTCCGCCATCAGCGCGCGCACCCGATCGCTGTCGCGGCCGCTCGCCTCGAAGATCAGCCGCTCGAAATTGCTGGAAACCTGAATATCCATGCTGGGGCTTGCGGTGGCCACGACGGCGCGCGGCTCGTAACGCCCCGTCGCCAGAGTGCGGGCCAGAATGTCGTTGGCGTTGGTGGCGATGACCAGCCGCTCGATGGGCAATCCTATGCAGTGCGCCGCGTAACCGGCGAAAATGTCGCCGAAATTGCCGGTCGGAACAGCAAAGCGCATGGGCCGGTGCGGGCTGCCAAGCGCGGCGGCCGCCGTGAAATAGTAGACGGTCTGGGCCATGATCCGCGCCCAGTTGATGGAATTGACGGCCGAGAGCTGGGCCTCATCGCGGAAGGCCAGATCGCCGAAAAGCTGCTTCACGATCGCTTGGCAGTCGTCGAAGGTGCCTCGCACGGCGACGGGGTGGATGTTCGGCGCGCCGGACGTCGTCATCTGGCGGCGCTGGGCGGCGCTGATCCGCCCGTCCGGAAACAGCACGAACAGATCGACGGATGCCCGGTTTTTGAAGGCATCGACCGCCGCCGCGCCCGTATCGCCCGATGTCGCCGCCAGGATCGTCGCGCGCTGGCCGGACCGCGTGAGCGAGCGGTCCATCAGCAGCCCGAGAAGCTGCATCGCCAAGTCCTTGAAGGCGAGCGTGGGACCGTGGAACAGCTCCAAAAGCCACAAATTATCGCCGAGCTGTACCAGCGGGGCAGTGGCGGGGTGGGCAAAATCGCGATAAGCGGTTTCGATCAGGCTGGCAAACTCTGCGGCCGGGATCGCATCGGCCACAAGCGGCTGCATGATGGCGGCGGCTACTCGCGGATAGCTTTGTCCGGCAAGCCCCGCGATTTGGGGTGGCTTTAGGCCCGGCCACGTCCGTGGCAGATACAAACCGCCATCGCGGGCCAGCCCAGCCATCAGCACGGCCTCGAAATCGAGGCCGTGCTGATGGCTGGGCTGGCCGCGCGTGCTGATGTAGTCCAAACAAAAGTCCTCAAGATCTGAGAAGCGTGCGGCAGATTATACGCTGGAGTCTTCGTCTGCAATCCTTGCGTGCCCGCCGTCACTGCTGGGTCTCCGCAGCTGGTTTCTGGCGTAAACCGCAAACACCGTCAGAAGCGCGGCGGCAAGGCTGAACCATGTCAGCGCATATCCAAGATGGCGATTGGAAATGGCGAGCCGTGTGACGCCGCCTCTCGGCCAATTGCCGGGAACCGGCGCGGCTTCCGCTTGGACGATGAAGGGAACGGCCCGCGCCGACAATTCGGCCGGAAGCGACGCGATAAGCCCAGGCACGTCGCGCCAGAACCAACGATTGGCGGCAGGCTCATGATCGGGAGTGAACCAGTTTTTCGCCTCCGACCCACGCGCCAGCCCGATCAGTTCGACAGTGTCTTCGACCTGCCCGCGCCGCCGCTCTTTGGCGTCTTTGAGCTGCTCGGGAACGAAGCCGCGATCGACGAGAACGATCTGGGCCTTTGCGGTTTCGAGCGGAGTAATGACACGCCACCCCGCTTGCCCGTCGACAATCGTATAAAGGTGGCGCTCAAAGCCATGCAGGAAGCGGCCCACGAGCAACAGCCGGTAATAGTCGATGTCCTGACTTTTGCGCCAATGGTCTTGGGCGGTCGTGAGGGAAATCGGCTCGCTCTGCACGCGGGTCTCGATGCGCTGGGTGATGCCCAGCTTCCATTCGCGCCGGTCGAGCTGCCATTTGCCGAGCGATAGCAGGAGCGCGACACCGAGAAGCGTTACGATGAACGGAATGGCCAGGGTGCGGTGCGATATGGCCATGGCGTCAACCATCATGATCGGTAAGGCGGCCCTCTTCGGCGCGGAAGCGGTATTGCAGCGCAAGCATCGTTGCTTTGAAGGGCCGCAGCAACAAGAGTGGCAGCCCCAGCCCCAGCGGCAGCCAGAGGACGGCATGGACCCAGAGCGGCGGCTGGTACGCAATTTCGACGAGCAGCGCCGCGCCGGTCACGACGAAGCCTGCGATCAGAATAATGAACACGGCAGGCCCGTCACCGGAGTTTGCGAAGGCGAAATCGAGGCCGCAACGCTCGCAACGGTCGGCGATCTCCAAATATCCTTTGAATAAACGTCCCTTGCCGCACCGGGGACAACGGCTCATCAGTCCGGCATAGATGGGTGACACTGGCACGAGCGTCTCGCGGTTCGCCTCGCTCATGCGCAACACACCCAAGGCGGAGCTGCGCCCCCGCCTTCATCATGTGCCCGGCTAATGCGCCGCCGGAGTGCCCGCTCCCCAAATGTAGATGCTCACGAACAGGAACAGCCAGACCACGTCGACGAAATGCCAGTACCAGGCGGCTGCCTCGAAGCCGAAATGATGGTGCTCGGTAAAGTGGCCCATCAGCGTTCGGATTAAAATCACCGCCAGAAAAATCGTTCCGACAACGACATGGAAACCGTGAAAGCCGGTCGCCATGAAGAAAGTCGAGCCGTAAATGTGCCCGGCAAACTGGAAGTTTGCGTGCTGATATTCGAACGCTTGCAGGGAGGTAAAGATCATCCCCAGCGCGATCGTCAGCGCCAGCCCGACGATCATCCCCCGGCGATTGCCTTCCTGCAGCGCGTAATGGGCATAGGTCACGGTCGTGCCGGAAAGCAGCAGGATCAGCGTATTGACCAAGGGCAGCGTGAAGGGATCAAATGTCGAGGTGAAGCGGCCGTCGCCCGTTGGAATGGGCGGCCACTTGCCCCCAGTCACCGCCTCCCGGCCGACCACCCCTATCATCTCGTCCGTTCCCGCCAGAGGCATCACGGCGGCTGGGAAGAACGCCACGTCGAAATAGGCCCAGAACCAGGCGACGAAGAACATCACCTCGGAGGCGATGAACAGGATCATGCCGTAGCGCAGATGCATCTGCACGACCGGCGTGTGCAGATGCTTATTCTCGGCTTCGTCCACAACGGTGCGCCACCAGAAGAACATCGTCGCCAGCACGCCGGCAAACCCGGCCGCGAACAGCCACGGCCCGCGAATGCCGAAAACGCCGCTGCCGCCGCCGCCGGATTTCATCC
The DNA here is from genome assembly GCA_031399085.1 of Rhodomicrobium sp. GTDB lineage: Bacteria > Pseudomonadota > Alphaproteobacteria > Rhizobiales > Rhodomicrobiaceae > R-RK-3. Next base: position 140,784 of record JANNOQ010000042.1, on the reverse strand, counting down.
AGGCGATCGCGCCGATGGCCATGACGAACGCCGCGACGGCGCCGGCCAGCGGCCAGGGGCTGGGATCGACGAGGTGATAATCGTGATTCTTGGCGTGCGACTGCGCCATGTGTGCTCCCATGACCCCTTGGCGATGCGAATTATCGCTACTCTTAACCGGGTGGTGATCCATTTTCCAATTGCCTTGATGCCGCGCCTTTCGCGGGCCCGGCCGGAGCTGGGCCATCCGGCGTGTTTGCCTTGAAGAACGTATAGGAGAGGGTGATTTCCTGAAGCTGCTTGGCGTCCGCATCGCTGAGCAGCGCGGGGTCGACGAAGAATGAAACCGGCATGTCCACCGTTTGACCGGCGGCCAGCGTTTGCTCAGTGAAACAGAAGCACTCGACTTTGTTGAAATAGCTGCCGGCGATCTCGGGCGTGACGTTGAAGGTGGCCATGCCGGTCACGGGTCCGCTGGTCAGGTTCGAGGCTTGATAAAAAGCCAGCGCGTTCTCGCCGATTTTCAAACGGATCTCGCGTTGAACCGGGCTGAAACTCCAGCCGAGGCCAGACGAAACGGTTGCATCGAAGCGGACCGTGATCATCCGGTCGATCACCTTGGATGACGGCGTCTCGGCGCGCTTGGGCGTACCGGCATAACCGGTTGCCTCACAGAACAGCCGGTAGAGCGGGACGGCGGCGAAGGTTAGGCCAACCATCGCGGCCACAAACATCACAAGACCCGCCGCTAGCCGCTTATTTGCCGCGCCTGCCAGCCTATCTGTTCCGGTTGAGCCTTTATCGGTCATTGCCTGAGCCTAAAGCGCGCGCTGGCCGACATTGGCGCCAAGCCGCAAAAGCGTCACGAGGAAGAACAGCAGCGCCAACGCGCCGAGGCCCCAGCCGATCGCCATCGAGCGGATGCGGCGGCGGCGCGCTTCCTCCGGCGACAGCACGATCCTTTCAGGGCCGGTGTCGCTCATCCAACCAACCCCGCTGCATGTTCGCCGAGCAGCACCGCGAACAGCGCAAACAGATAAAGGATCGAAAAGCGGAAGAGCGCGCGAGCCGCTTCGTCGGCGGCGTGACCGTCTCGCCGCACGTAGACCATCCACGCATAATACAGAAACACCGCTCCAAGCGCAGCCGAGGACACAAGATACACCACGCCGCCAAGCCCGATCAGGCCAGGCGCGATGCCGGCCGCGACCATCAGCACGCTGTAGATAAGGATTTGCAGCCGCGCCGCATCCTTGCCGGCGACGACCGGGAGCATCGGTACGCCGGCGCGCTCATAGTCCCGCATCCGGTAAAGCGCGAGCGCCCAGAAATGCGGCGGCGTCCACAGAAAGATGATGGTGAACAGCAAAATGCTTTCGAGCGAAACGCCGCCGGTCGCCACCGCCCAGCCGATCATCGGTGGAAAGGCCCCAGCCGCGCCGCCTATGACGATGTTGTGCGGCGTCCGGCGCTTCAGCCACATGGTGTAGATGATGATGTAAAAGGCGATTGTGAGGGCGAGAAGTCCGCTTGCGACCCAGTTGACTAGCACGCCGAGGCAGAAAACCGATCCGCCGGCCAGCACCAGCCCGAAAGTGAGCACTTCATCCGGCGGCACGCGATTTTGCGGGATCGGACGCAGCGCCGTCCGGCTCATCTGCGCGTCAATATCGGCGTCGTACCACATGTTGAGCGCGCCTGCCGCGCCTGCGCCAGCGGCGATGAAGATCAATGCCGTGAAGGCGATCAGCGGATGCACGTCTCCCGGCGCGGCCACCATGCCCGCGAGCGCGGTGAAGATCGCCAGCGACATCACCCGGGGCTTCATCAGCAGCAGATAGTCGCGCAGCCCGCCCTGATTGGCGGCGTTTTTGACGGCAATGGGCTCTGTCGGAGCAGCGCTGAGCTTTGTCATGATAGCTGATCCTCCCAGCGGGCGGAACCCACTCGGCGAAAAGGTTAAGAAGCCTGCCGCATCCAAGCTGGAGAACGGCAACCCGGCGGCTCGCCATCGGGCCGCCGGCGCGTAATCTTTACCTGATCCGCGGCAATTCCTCAAATGAGTGGAACGGCGGCGGCGAGGGTAACGTCCATTCCAAGGTCGTGGCGCCCGCTCCCCATGGATTGGCCGCGGCCTTTTCCTTGCGCATGAAGGCGTAGACCATGCCGTACAGGAAGATCAGCACGCTGAAGGCCGAAATATAGGAGCCGATCGACGAGACATAATTCCAGCCCGAGAACTCGACGGGGTAGTCGGCGTAACGGCGCGGCATTCCGGCCATGCCGAGGAAGTGCTGCGGGAAGAAGATCAGGTTCACGCCGATGAAGCTTACCCAGAAATGCAGTTTCCCGAGGAATTCCGAATAGGTCAAGCCGGTCATCTTCGGGAACCAGAAATACCAGCCCGCAAAGATCGCGAACACCGCGCCGAGCGAAAGCACATAATGGAAATGCGCCACGACATAATAGGTATCGTGGAAGGCCCGGTCGATACCGGCATTGGCGAGCACAACGCCGGTCACGCCGCCGAGGGTGAACAGGAAGATGAAGCCGATAGCCCACAGCATCGGGGTTTTGAAAGAGATCGAGCCGCCCCACATGGTCGCGATCCAGGAGAAGATCTTGATGCCCGTCGGCACCGCGATCACCATCGTCGCGAAGACGAAATAGGCCTGCGTATCGACGCCGATGCCCGCCGCATACATGTGATGCGCCCAGACGATGAAGCCGATCACGCCAATCGCGACCATCGCATAGGCCATGCCGAGATAGCCGAACACCGGCTTGCGGGAGAAGGTCGAGATGATGTGGCTGATCATCCCGAAGCCGGGCAGGATCAGGATGTAGACCTCCGGATGGCCGAAAAACCAGAACAAATGCTGAAACAGCACCGGGTCGCCGCCGCCCGCCGCGTCGAAGAAGGTGGTGCCGAAATTGCGGTCCGTGAGCAGCATGGTGATTGCGCCGGCCAGAACGGGGAGCGCCAGCAGCAAGAGGAACGCCGTCACCAGGATCGACCAAACGAACAATGGCATCTTATGGATGGTCATGCCAGGCGCGCGCATGTTGAAGATGGTGGTGATGAAGTTGATCGCGCCCAGGATCGAGGAGGCGCCCGCCAGATGCAGCGCCAGAATGGCGAAATCCATCGCCGGCCCAGGCGAGCCGGTCGTTGACAGCGGCGGATAGATGGTCCAGCCGCCGCCCGCGCCGGTGCCGCCCGAATCGCCCTCAACGAACAGCGACATGATCAGCAGCAGGAAGGACGCCGGCAGCAGCCAGAACGAAATGTTGTTCATGCGCGGAAAGGCCATGTCCGGCGCGCCGATCATCAACGGCACGAACCAATTGCCAAAGCCGCCGATCATCGCCGGCATCACCATGAAGAAGATCATGATCAGGCCGTGCGAGGTGACGAACACATTATAGGTGTGCGGATTGGCGAAAATCTGCATCCCCGGCTCCTGCAGCTCCATGCGGATGCCGATGGAGAGCGCCCCGCCGATGATCCCCGCGATGATCGCGAAGATCAGGTAGAGCGTGCCGATGTCCTTGTGGTTGGTGGAGAAAAACCAGCGCGTGAAAAAGCTTGGCGCGTGCTCGTCGTGATAGCCACCTTCAGCTTTCGTCGCCATGATCGCTTCCTTTTGTCATTCGGCTCTCTCGGAGCCGCTGACCTGCCATGCGCCGGCAAAGCGCATCAGGCCGTTGGTTCATCAACGGTTTTCGGCGGTAGCCAGCCTTGGGCGGCCGCCTGCTTGTGCATCGGCATCGGCTTCGGCCGCCTTTAGCGGCTGAGGGATGCTGGCGCTAAATTTCTGCTTGGCCTGTTCGACCCAGGCGGCGAATTCCTCATCGCTGACCGCGCGCACCGCAATCGGCATGTAGGCGTGACGCGCGCCGCAGAGCTCGGAGCACTGGCCGAAATAGACGCCCGGCTCCTTGACCTGGAACCAGGCCAGCGCATTGCGGCCCTTGACGGCGTCGACCTTGGTGCCGAAAGCCGGCATCGCCCAGTCGTGGATCACATCATCGGAGGTGATCAAAAGATGCACGGCTTTGCCTACCGGGACGACAACCTCATTGTCCACCGCCAGCAAATAGGACTGCCCCGGTTTGAGATCGGCTTCCTCCACCATTGTCGAGTCGAAGGAAAAGCCGCCTTGGTCCGGATAGCTGTAGCTCCAATACCATTGATGGCCGGTCACTTTGATCGTCAGATCGGCTTTGGGAACATCATATTGAGCGTAAAGCAGGCGGAAGGACGGGATGGCGATCACGAGCAGGATGAGAACCGGCAGGATCGTCCAGGCGACTTCGATCGTGGTATTGTGCGAATTCTTGGAGGGCACCGGGTTGGCGGTGGCGTTGTATTTGACCATCACCCAAATCAGCAGGCCGAGGACGAACACCACGATCGCGGTGATGATCACCAAAAGCAGATTGTGAAACTCCTGCATCTGCTCGGCGACCGGCGTCGCGGGCGGCTGAAAACCGAGTTGCCAGTCAAACGGGCGGCCTTCGGCGGCGATGGCCGAGCTCGCAAGCAGGATTGTCAAACCAAGGCTTGATACCGCCCGAACACCCATCGTTTGAAAGCTTTTCAGTGCCATTCTTGACCTCAATCGCCTTCTACCGGCCAATGCGGGACAACGCGGCGATGCGCCATCCGGGTAGAGCACGTCGGCACACATGTTCTTATTCCCGTTTAACCGACATGTACAATATTTGGGAGCGGAAAGGCTCCCATGCATGAGCGACATATTCTCGCGCGGAAACCGTCGACCCGAGGCGCGGTCGACGCCCAGTCTCACTTTGGCCGTAAAGCTGGCCGAGACGCTGACATTCCGGTTGATCGCTTGACCGCAGCCGCTTGCCGTGATTATGGCGGGTGGTCAATGCAGAATCATCGACAGCGGAGAAGGCAACGCGTGACTAAGGCAAAATGGTTTTCGACGGTTTGCGCTGGTCTCCTTGCTCTGACGGCAGTTCTGCCAGCCAAGGCCGCCGGTCCCGAACTAAGCTCCAGCCAGATCAAGGCCACGCATGGCTCCTGGCAGCTTCGCTGTGGACAACCTCCCGGCGCGCGGCAGGAAAAATGCGCGCTGGTGCAGAGCGTGAAGGCCGAAGACCGCCCGAACGTTTCGCTGACCGTCATCTTTCTGCGCTCTTACGACGGCAAGACCCGCATTTTGCGCGTCGTCGCGCCGCTTGGCGTGCTCCTGCCAACCGGGCTCGGGCTGAAAATCGACAATGTCGATGTCGGCCATGCGCCGTTTCTGAAATGCGGGCCTGTCGGCTGCGTGGCAGAAGTGGTCGCCAATGAGGATTTGATCGGCAAGATGAAGACAGGCTCCAGCGCGGTTTTCATCATCTTCCAGACGCCGGAATTCGGCATCGGCGTGCCGATCTCGCTCGCCGGCTTTTCGGACGGTCTGACGCAGCTCAACTAAGCGAGCTCCGGCAGCGCAACTGTGCCTTGTCAGCCACAGGCGCGTGACCAATCCGTCGCGGCCGCTGTGGATAGCTGACGCTGGCGCTCCGGTTGCGGTTAAATTCCTTTACACTTTCTTTATCAGCGTGATTCGCGGCGCGCAATGCGGCCGTCGATCCGAGCCCTCGTATCCGCCAGTTGCGTGGGCCTGTGCTTTCCAAAAGTTTGCGTTCGGTAATGCGTCTTGCGTGCGACTTCAGCCATGAGACGCGTCCGCGTCTCTCATGCAGGCATTAGAGAACCGAATGAGACTTTTCCGCACCATAGCCGGCGCCCAGGGGGGACGGGTGTTCGCCAATATGGGAGCAGCCTTTGGCATCAACGATGAACTTGCGGCCCAGGTTGTTCGCTATTTTCTTCCCCCGATGATCAAGAGCCTTTCGCGCCGGATGGAAAGCTCGCAAGGGCTGATCTATTTTCTGGATTTCATCGGCACGCGCCGGCACGACCGATACCTTGCCGACCCCGGCATATTCGGCCATCCGCAGGTCGAGGCCGAGGGCCGCGCGATCCTGGGCACGCTGTTTCCGCAACCGGCCCATTTGCGCAAGATCATCGAAAACCGCGCGAAGGTTTTGCCCATCCCGCCGCAGCTCCTAGAGCGAATGCTGCCCTATATCGCGATCCTGGCGCTCGGCGCGATCGAGCTGAAGACGCGCCAGCCGCTCAGGACGATTCTGCACCGCATCTCGCAAGGACGGGCCGATCAGATCGCGATGGCCAATCCCTACCGGGCGCTGGCTGGGGAGATCCGCCGCCGCCGCCTCACGGCAAGAGGGCAGGAGCAGGACCGCCGAACTGGCTTGTCGGGCGTGATCGGAGCGCTGTTTGCGCGCGCCGATGCGCGGGCTGCCTAGGTCGAGATCATTCGGTCGGACACATTCGGCCCTTGCCCGCGACGTGTCTCCTTTTGTCATTCCCGCAAAAGCGGGAATCCAGTAATCTATTGAATCTACACTGGAATACTGGATCCCCGCTTTCGCGGGGATGACAAACGAATTGGGGACCGGCTTCGGCGCCGTCCGCGCTAGTAGGCCTCGGCGGCGAAAATCTTGTCGATATCGCCCTCCCACTCCTGCTCATATCGTCTGAGCAGGAGTTCGGCGGGCGTAATTTTGCTGGCGACAATGTCCTCGAGGCTGTCCAGGAAGCCTGTTTCGTCATCCCCGGATTGGTTTAAGCGGCGCCGGTTAGCGAGACCCTGTTGGGCGATTTGCACAACATCGCGCGCAATCGGAAGCATCGTGCCATCGCGGAACGGGGCATTCAGACCCTGGCGCGGGACGGCGTCGCGCAAAGCCTGGCGTTCCTCCTCCGTCCAATCCTTGACGAGCTCCCATGCCGCGTCGAGGCTTGCCGCATCATAAAAAAGGCCGGTCCACAATGCCGGCAGGGCGCAGAGCCGACGCCATGGCCCGCCATCCGCGCCGCGCATTTCCAGAAAGCGTTTGAGCCGAACCTCGGGAAAAAGCGTCGTCAGGTGGTCAGCCCAGTCCGGTATCGTCGGGCGCTCGCCGGGCAATTGCGCCAGCTTGCCCGCCATGAAGTCCCGGAACGACGCGCCCGCGCAATCGACATAGCGGCCATCGCGGTAAACGAAATACATCGGCACATCGAGCGCGTAATCCACATAGCGCTCAAAACCCATGCCCGGCTCGAAGGCGAAGGGCAGCATCCCAGTTCGGGCCTGATCCGTGTCACGCCAAATCTCGCTGCGGAAGGACAAAAAGCCGTTCGGCTTACCCTCGGTGAAGGGCGAATTCGCGAACAGCGCCGTCGCGATGGGTTGCAGCGCGAGGCTCACCCGCAGCTTCTTGACCATGTCCGCTTCATCGGAGAAGTCGAGATTGACCTGCACAGTGCAGGAGCGGAGCATCATGTCGAGGCCGAGCGTTCCCACCTTAGGCATATAGCCCGCCATGATGGCGTAGCGGCCCTTCGGCATGATCGGTATCTGATCGCGCCGCCATTTTGGCGAAAACCCCAGGCCCAGCATCCCGATGCCAAGCGCTTCGCCGGCCTCGCGCACTTGATGGAGATGGGTGTTCACCTCGTGACACGTCTCATGCAGATCGCGCAAGGGCGCTCCGGACAGCTCGAACTGGCCGCCCGGTTCCAGCGTGATGGAGCCGCCCAGCGCGCAGGAGGGATCATTCAGCGCGATGATGTGCTCGCCCTCCAAGACCGGCTCCCAGCCAAAGCGCGTGCTCATTTCCCCAAGCAGCGCGGCGATCCCTGAGTGACCGCCATAGGGGACAGGCGACAAATCCGCCGTGTGGAAACCGAATTTTTCGTGCTCGGTGCCAATCCGCCAATCCGCCGGCGGCTTGCCGCCCGCTGCCATATAGGCGACCAATTCCTCGCGGTTCGCAATCGGCTGGCCGGCCGTAGCCTCCTCGGATGCGAGCATGGAACTCCCTTTGCCTTCTGTTCAGCTCGGCTTGCTTAAATCTGGTTACGGCTCAAGATCAAGCGTGAGCCCTGCCGGTTGAAGGACATAGCATGACCGCGACCCGACAAATCGAACGAACCATCCTCATTTTCCTACTGATTCTCGGCGTTTCAAGGTCGATCGCCTGTGCCGGCGACTACGCCTCACGCAGCGTCATCGGCTTTTCGCCTGACGGCCGTCATTTCGCCTTCGAACAATATGGCGTCGAGGACGGGTCCGGCTTTCCTTACGCCGAAATTTTCATCCTCGATACGGCGAAAAACAAATGGGTGCCCGGAAGCCCGGTGCGCAAGCGCCTGGAGGATGAAATGTTGAGTGTCGATGAAGCCCGCAAGGGCGCCAAAGCCGAGGCGGCGCCTGTTCTGGCCAAGCTGAACATCACCGAACCGGGCGAGCATCTGGCCAGCAATCCCAGGGCGGAACTGAGTGCTGCGTCACGCCGGGCCGTCGTGAACGCCGCGCATCGCGCCGCACCGCCGAGCGAAGATCCGGTCGTGTTCACGCTGGAGGAAAAGCCACTCATATCGGCCGAGTGCCAGCGATATTCCGACCTGCCGGTGAAAGGCTTCACCCTCACCATGCAGCATGCGGGCGAGCCGGCCGTGACTTTGCAGGAGGACGACGCGCTTCCCGCTAGCCGCGGATGCGCGCTCGGCTATGCGATTGCCGACATTTTCAGTCATGCGAGCGGCGGCAAAACCACCTACGCCGTGCTTCTTCATGTGCAGACGCTCGGCTTCGAAGGGCCGAACAGCCGCTTCCTCGCGGTGACGCGGCGTTTGCCGTGAGGGCATTTGTCAGCTATGGCAGCGCGATGAAAAGGACGGTTGTTTAGATTAAGGTGCCTCTCATGGTGCGGACCAGAGCACGATCGGGCAAAGTGAACGCCGGTTTGCCTCAAAGATCGCGCCAACGCCAAAGGCTCTCGACCATGGTCGATCCATCATGACGCGACCCGGTTCGAGAGCGCCGCGCCTCCTGATCTTTGATTCGGGCCTGGGTGGACTGACCGTCCTGCGCGCCCTGCGCCAATCCGTGCCGGAGGCCGCCGTCACCTATCTCGCGGACGATGCGCGCTTCCCCTATTCCGCGCTCAGCGACGCCGAGCTGCCCGCCCGCGTCTGCGAGGTGCTGGCCGAACCCATCGCCGCCTTCGCGCCGGATGCCATCGTCATCGCCTGCAACACCGCCTCGACGAGCGTCCTGCCCGCTTTGCGCGCCGCCTATGCGCATCCGGTCATCGGCACGGTGCCCGCGATCAAGCCGGCGGCGTTGCTCAGCCAAAGCGGCCTCGTCTCGGTGCTCGGCACCTCGGCGACCGTCCGGCGGGACTATACGCGCGCGCTGATCGCCGAGTTCGGCCATGGCCGCCAGTTTACGCTCAGCGGCTCCTCGCGGCTTGCGGCGCTCGCGGAAACTTTGATGACGGGCGGCGAGGTGCGGGACGAGGCGATTTGGGCGGAGATCGCGCCCTGTTTCGTCGAGGCGGATGGCGGCCGTACCGATGTCGTCGTGCTTGCCTGCACGCATTATCCTTTGCTGCTCGACCGGCTCGAACGGCTCGCGCCCTGGCCCGTCGCCTGGCTCGACCCGGCCCCGGCGATCGCACGCCGCACCGCGAATGTGCTGGCGGACCTCGGTTTTGCGGTCGGCGTCGGCGTCGCTCGCAGCAATGGCAAGGCGATTTTTACCTCAGGCAAAACGCCGACGAATGAGCTGGTGAGACTGCTCGATGCCTACGGGCTGGCGCTGGTCAATGCCGAGCAAACTCATTAATCTGCGGGCAAAAGCCCCTCACCCGGTCGCTACGCGCCCGCCCTCTCCCGCGAGGGGAGAGGGCAAAGCAGCGGCGTTTTTCTTTTTTTGCCCTCTCCCCTCGCGGGAGAGGGCAGCGAACGGCGCAGCCGGTCGCCGGGTGAGGGGGGCCGCACATTCGGCGCTGACTGCTCTACGCCTAACCCATTGGACAACATCATGATCCCACGCTATTCCCGCCCGCAAATGGCCGACATCTGGTCGCCGGACACCAAATTCAGCATCTGGCTGGAGATCGAGACGCTGGCGACCGAAGCGATGGCCGAACTCGGCGTCGTGCCGAAGGAAGCGGCCAAGGCGGTGCGCGAGCGCGGCGGCTTCGACATCGCCCGCATCGACGAGATCGAGCGCGAGGTCAAGCATGACGTCATCGCATTTTTGACCAGCCTGGCCGAGCATGTCGGGCCGGAAGCGCGCTTCGTGCATCAGGGCATGACCTCCTCCGACGTGCTCGACACCTGTTTCAATGTGCAGCTCGTGCGCGCCGCCGACCTGCTGATCGCCGATATGGACGCGCTGCTCGCCGCGTTGAAGCGCCGCGCCATGGAGCATAAGCACACCCTCACGATCGGCCGCAGCCACGGCATTCATGCCGAGCCGACCACCTTCGGCTTGAAACTCGCCTACGCCTATGCCGAATTCGCGCGCGGGCGGGAGCGGCTGGTCGCGGCGCGCGCCGAGGTGGCGACGGCCAAAATCTCCGGCGCGGTCGGCACCTTTGCCCATATCGACCCGCGCGTCGAAGCCTATGTCGCGGACAAGCTCGGCTTGGCGCCCGAGCCGGTTTCGACGCAAATCATCCCGCGCGACCGCCACGCGATGTATTTCGCCACCCTCGCCGTGATCGCCTCCTCGGTCGAGCGGCTGGCGGTCGAAATCCGGCATTTGCAGCGCACCGAGGTCGGCGAGGCGGAGGAATTCTTCTCGGAGGGGCAGAAAGGCTCGTCCGCCATGCCGCATAAGCGCAATCCGGTGCTGACCGAGAATTTGACGGGCCTTGCCCGCATGGTGCGCGCCTACGCCCTGCCCGCGATGGAAAATGTCGCCCTCTGGCATGAGCGCGACATTTCGCATTCCTCCGCCGAGCGCATGATCGGCCCGGACGCGACGGTGACGCTGGATTTTGCCTTGGCTCGGCTGGCGGGGGTGATCGACAAGCTGGTGGTTTACCCGGAGCGGATGCGGGCGAATTTGGACAAGCTGGGCGGGATCGTGCATTCGCAGCGGGTGCTGCTGGCCCTGACGCAGGCCGGGGTGAGCCGGGAGGACGCGTACCGGCTGGTGCAGAAGAGCGCGATGACGGCGTGGCAGGGCGGCGGGGATTTTATGGCGTTGCTGAAGGCCGATGGGGAGGTAAGCCGCGCGCTATCGGCGGGCGAGATCGAGGCGCTGTTCGATTTGGGATATCATACGAAGGAGGTTGAGCGCATTTTTGAGCGGGTTTTTTCTGATCTGCCCAATCTCTAGAGCGACCAAAAGAATTGCCTACCCAGCAATAGCGCTCCTTATCGCATCCGCATTCACCGCCACCAAAATCCCCGCGATAAAGTAAATAATATCCCCCAAAAGCCCGCGCTTGAGCCTGTAACCCAGCCCCGGATTAAACGCGTGCTCCATGCTCTTGTGAATGGTGACGGATTTATACGTAGTGTAAGAAAAATCGAAGATGATCTGAACGGTTTTCAGGATCACGAACACCATAGTTAGCAGCAAAAGATTATAGACGATACTCATGACACGTCCCCCAAGTAGCGGTCACGCCGCCTCCCTCCGAGCGTCTCCTTTCTTGCTTGTCGTCCCGGAAAACGCGAAGCGTTTATCCGGGACCTACTAGCATCACCGCACGCTCTCATCCCCGACTTTAGACGAGTGGACCCCGGCTCGGCCTTGGGCCGTCCGGGGCGACGGCCGGTATTTTTTGACCCAAGGCTCAATCTAACGTTTAGCGTCTGCGCCCTGCCGCTTCGACTGCTCATCGCCACCTTGGTAAACGCCGATCCTAAGCTCAATCCACCCCGTCAATCACCGCCCGCGCGGCCTTTGCCCCCTCGCTCAGCCAGCGCGCCTCGGTCGACACGGCCACGACCTGCCAACCCTTTGCGATCATGGACTTAGCATAGTCTGCGTCATTCGCGAAGATAGCCGCCATGACACTGTTCTCTTTGCATTTCGCGAGCAGTAAATCCAGGGCTTCCATCACCTCGGGCGCGCGAATGTCGCTGTGCGCTCCGCCGGACAGCGTCAGCGCCAAGTCATTCGGGCCGGCGCAGATCATGTCGAGACCTGCCGTGCTGAGAGTCGCGTCGAGATTGGCCAGCGCCAATGCGGTTTCGATCTGGCCGCAGGCGATGGTCCAGCCGTTGGCGGCGCGGAAATAGTCCGGCACGGCGAGGCGGGCGCGGAACGGACCCAGGCTGCGGCTGCCGAGCGGGGGGAATTTCACCGCCTCGACCAAACGCCGGGCGTCATCCGCGCTGTTGATCATTGGGCAAATGACGCCGTGCGCGCCAGCATCCAAAGCCCGCCCGATCAGCCCACTATCGTTGACCGCCACCCGCACCAGCGCGGGCACGCCGCCAGCCCCTGCGGCCATCAGGCAGCTCAGCATCTCGGAATGACCGCCGATGCCGTGCTGCTGGTCGATGGTGACGAGGTCGGCCCCGGCTTCGGCCGCCAACTCGACAGAAAAGGCCGAGCCGAGCGTCAGCCAGGCGTTGAACAGCGGCCTGCCCGCCGCCAGTTTCGCGCGGATCGGACCGCCGCCGGCGTCCGCGCTCATATTATGAGGCCTTGCCGCGATCGGCCTCGATCTGGCGCACGGCTTCGTCCATCATGGCGTTGAGCGTGCGCTCAAGCTCCGCATCGGACTGATCGAGGGACTTGGCCGCAAAGTCGCCGCGGACCTTGCGCAGCACATCCTCGTCGCCCGGCTGCTCGAAATCGGCCTTCACCACGGCTTTGGCGTAAGCCTCCGCCTCATCGCCGGACAGGCCGAGCTTGCCCGCCGCCCATAGCCCGAACAGCTTGTTGCGCCGCACGGTCGATTTGAAACGCAGTTCCTCGTCATGCGCGAACTTGCGCTCGAAACCCTTTTCCCGTTCGTCAAACGTCGTCATGTGGCAATCCTTTCAAGACTAAGGGCCGATGGGCAAAGCACCGCGTTACAAAGGAGCAAGACACATAGCCCGCCCGGCTGTGCAATTCAACGCGGCGGCCGTCCGCGGCGCGATTCATCAAAAGATTGTTTCACGGTGGCAAAACCGCTAGGGTCGGCTCGCATAAACGCCTGACTCGGCCAAGGATCGCGGACATGCCGATGCGAAGCTATGGCGCCGCCCGCTTGTCCGCCCTGTCCCCAGGCCATATATGCCCGATATCGAAGAGCCGCGTGCTTCTCCGCAGCGCGGCCATTTTGCATTTCAGCCTTAGCGAGGTTCGATCCTGATGAACCGCCGTCGCAAGATCTACGAGGGTAAGGCGAAGATCCTTTATGAAGGACCTGAACCCGGCACCCTGATTCAGCACTTTAAGGATGATGCTACCGCGTTCAATGGCACGCGCCACGAGCTCATCGAAGGCAAGGGCGTGCTGAACAACCGGATCTCGGAGTATCTTTTTACTCGGCTGGGCGAAATCGGCGTTCCGACGCATTTCATCCGCCGGCTCAACATGCGCGAGCAGATGATCCGCGAATTGGAGATCATTCCGCTCGAAGTCGTGGTGCGCAACACGGCAGCCGGTTCGATCGCGCAGCGGCTCGGACTGGAAGAAGGCACGCAACTGCCGCGCTCGATTATCGAATTCTACTATAAGAACGACAAGCTCGGCGACCCGATGGTCTCGGAAGAGCACGTCACCGCCTTCGGCTGGGCCAATCCGCAAGAGATCGACGAGATCATGGCGCTTTCGCTGCGCATCAACGATTTCCTGTCCGGCCTGTTCCTCGGGATCGGCATCCGCCTGGTCGATTTCAAAATCGAGTTCGGGCGGCTGTTCGACAATGAGATGGTGCGCATCCTGCTGGCCGACGAGATCAGCCCGGATTGCTGCCGCCTTTGGGACATCGAAACCAAGAACAAGCTCGACAAGGACCGCTTCCGCAAGGATATGGGCGGGCTGGTCGAAGCCTATCAGGAAGTGGCGCGGCGCCTCGGCATTCTTGTGGAGAATGGCCAGCCTAAGGCGTCCGGCCCGGTGCTGGTGCGTTCCAAATAGGCTAGATCACGATGATTTTGGATTGATTCAATCCAAAATCATGAACAGTGATCTAGATCTTACACTTAGAGCGGGCTGACGAGCGGAAAACCGGTACCCACTTTTCCTCATCCCGCTCTAGTTCAAGGCATTGGCTTAAAGGGTGCGCCATGAAAGCTCGGGTAACTGTGACTTTGAAACATGGCGTGCTCGACCCCCAGGGCAAAGCCATTGCCAACGCGCTTGCCAGCCTCGGGATCGACGGCGTGAGCGGTGTCCGGCAGGGTAAATTCATCGAGGTCGAACTGGCCGAGACCGATCCGGCGCTTGCCCGCGCGGCGCTGGAGCGCATGTGCAAGGAGCTGCTCGCCAACCCGGTGATCGAAAATTACCGCTATGAGTTGGGGGACGCATGAGGGCCAGCGTCATCGTTTTCCCGGGATCGAATTGCGACCGCGACGCGGCGGTGGCGCTTGAAGCCGTCACTGGCACGCCTCCCCGCATGGTCTGGCATGGCGACAGCGAATTGCCCCAGACCGATCTGATCGTCCTGCCCGGCGGCTTTTCCTATGGCGACTATCTGCGCTCCGGCGCGATGGCCGCGCATTCGCCGATCATGCGCGAGGTGGCGGCGAGGGCGCTCGAAGGCGTCGCCGTGCTCGGGATTTGCAACGGCTTTCAGGTGTTGACCGAAACCGGCCTTCTGCCGGGAACGCTGATGCGCAACGCCTCGCTGAAATTCATCTGCAAGGATGTTCACGTCCGGCCTGAGCGCAACGATACCGTTTTCGCCAAGCTCTATGCCACCGATAGCGCCATCAAAATCCCGATTGCGCATAAGGACGGCAATTATTTCGCCGATGACGACACGCTCGACCGGCTTGAGGGCGAGGGCCAAGTCGCTTTCCGCTATTGCGGCGAGGATGGCGAGATTGCTCCCGAGGCCAACCCCAACGGATCGCAGCGCAACATCGCCGGGCTTTACGACAAGACCGGGCGCGTTCTCGGGTTGATGCCGCACCCTGAACGCGCGGCGGACCCGGCCTTGGGTGGCGCGGATGGACGGCGTCTGTTTGAATCGCTGATAAGCGGTCTTTAAGGGCGGCAAGCCGCCGCCGGATGCGGAATCGTAACGTACAAGGAGCGCTGTTATGGGATTTGATGACGACGTCGACCAGCTGAAACGCGAGCTGCAAATGCCGAAGATGGATGCGGCCGGGCTGAAAACCGCGACCGCGACTTTGCATGGCAAGCTCAAGGAAAAAATCCAAAGCCGCCGGCTCGAATTCGTGCTCGCGGAAGGCACGGAGGGGTCCATCACCATCACCCATGTGCCGAGCAAGGAAAAGCTAGCCGCCATCACGATCAACGAAGATGGCAGCGTCACCTTTCAGTCGACCTTCGGCGAGGATCAGGGCGAGGACGATTTGGACGACGCCGGATATTTTCCGCCCTATGTCGAATATTACGACGATGAGGAATTCCTGGAAGAGGCGCCCGAGATGCTCAAACAAGGCATAGCGGAATATGAGCTCGACCAGGAAGAAGGCGACTAGGACATGGTTGGGCGGCGCCGCCGCCCGCCTTCGCATCCGTTTTTCCAAGACCTGCCGGCGACCGCGTGCCTCTTGCGGCTGCGCGGGAGCGCCGGCTTCAATATTGATTTCCCGCGTGCCCTCCTCAGCGGACCTTCGCATGACCGAAAGCCCTCTTCGAAAAACCATGCAAGCTCCGACGCCGGATCTCATTGCCGAGCATGGCATCAAGCCGAACGAATATGAACGGCTCGTCGCTCTGCTGGGGCGCGAGCCGAACTTCACCGAGCTTGGCATTTTCGCCGTCATGTGGTCGGAGCACTGCTCCTATAAATCCTCCAAGGTCTGGCTGAGACAGCTCCCAACCGAAGGCCCCCAGGTCATCCAGGGACCGGGCGAGAATGCGGGCGTCGTCGATCTGGGCGATGGGCTGGCGGCCGTCTTTAAGATGGAGAGCCATAACCACCCCTCCTATATCGAGCCCTATCAAGGGGCGGCGACGGGCGTCGGCGGCATCATGCGCGACGTCTTTACCATGGGCGCGCGCCCGGTCGCCAATCTGAATGCGCTGCGCTTTGGTTCGCCCGACCATCCCAAGACCCGCCATTTGGTGGCGGGCGTCGTCGCGGGGATCGGTGATTACGGCAATTGCATTGGTGTGCCGACGGTTGGCGGCGAGACGAATTTCGATCCGCGCTACAACAACAATATTCTCGTCAACGCCATGTGCGTGGGTCTGGTTGACGCCAACCGCATCTTTTATTCAGCGGCTGCGGGCGCGGGCAATCCCGTCGTCTATGTCGGTTCGAAAACCGGGCGCGACGGCATTCACGGCGCGACCATGGCCTCGGCAGAATTCGACGACGCCTCGGCGGAAAAGCGCCCCACTGTCCAAGTCGGCGATCCGTTTGCCGAAAAGCTGCTGCTGGAAGCCTGTCTCGAACTCATGCGCGAGGATGCGATCATCGCGATCCAGGATATGGGCGCGGCCGGCCTGACATCCTCCTCCGTCGAGATGGCCAGCAAGGGCGGCGTCGGCATCGCGCTCAATCTCGACCATGTGCCGCAGCGCGAGGCAGGCATGAACGCCTATGAAATGATGCTGTCGGAGAGCCAGGAGCGGATGCTGATGGTGCTGCGCCCCGGCTCCGAGGCCCATGCCGAGGCGATTTTCCACAAATGGGAGCTTGATTTCGCGGTCATCGGCGCAACGACCGAGACCGGGCGACTGCAGATCAGCCATCGCGGCGTGCTCGAAGCGGATATTCCGATCCCCGCGCTTGCTGATGAAGCGCCGATGTATGAGCGGCCCTATCAGCTCAGGACGCCGCCCGCAATCATCCGCGCCGAAGATGTGCCAGCGCCAAACTCGATCGGGGAGGCGCTGCTGAAGCTGATGGGATCGCCGCATCTTTGCTCCAGGCGCTGGATTTGGGAACAATACGACCACATGGTCATGGCCGACACGATCCAGCGCCCCGGCGGCGACGCGGCCGTGATCCGCATTCATGGCACGAATAAGGGCCTCGCCCTCACCTGCGATGTGACCCCGCGCTATTGCTCCGCCGATCCGCTCGAAGGCGGGCGTCAGGCCGTCGCCGAGACCTGGCGCAATCTGACCGCGACTGGCGCGGATCCGCTTGCCATCACCGACTGCCTGAATTTCGGCAATCCCGAGCGGCCCGAGATCATGGGCGAGTTCGTCGGCTGCATCCAGGGCATGGCGGAAGCCTGCCGCGCGCTCGCCTTCCCAGTCGTCTCGGGCAATGTGTCGCTTTACAATGAGACCAATGGCGTGGCGATTCCGCCCACCCCAGGCATTGGCGGTATCGGGCTTATCCCCGACCTCGCCGCCACGGCGTCCATCGCTCTGAAGCCAGGCCAGACGATCCTCCTGCTCGGGGCTGAAACCGGGCATCTGGGCCAGTCGATCTATCAAATGATGGCGACCGGCGCATTCCAAGGCGCGCCGCCCCCCGTCGATCTCGCCGCGGAAAAGCGCGCGGGCGATCTGGTGCGGGCGCTGATCCGCGAAGGGGTTTGCAGCACGGCGCATGACATTTCGGATGGAGGAATGCTGCTTGCCCTCGCCGAAATGGCGCTCGCGGGTGGAACCGGTTTCGTATTGGCTGACCACGATAGCGCCGTGCCGCTCCATGCCCTGTATTTCGGCGAGGACCAGGGCCGCTATTTGCTAGGCGTCGATGCGGATCAAGCGGACGCTGTCGTCGAGCGGGCGGAAAGCGCGGGCGTTCCAGCCCGCATGGTCGGACAGGCGGGCGGCAATGAAATCGTTTTGCCGGGAGAAGACCGGCTGGCGCTGGACCGGCTCAGAGCCGGCCATGAAGGGTGGTTTCCGCGCTATTTCAACGAGCGTTGAATGCGGGTAATGTGCGCGAGGACAAAAATCCCGAGGCCGAACCCATGCCGATGAGCGCGAAGCAGATCGAAGACATGATCCGGGAAAAACTGCCCGACGCCGAGATCACCATCAAGGATCTGGCGGGGGACGGCGATCACTATGCCGCGCAGGTGATCTCGGAAGCCTTTCGCGGCAAGACCCGCGTTCAGCAGCATCAAATGGTCTATGACGCGCTGCGCGGCACGATGGGCGGCGAACTTCACGCCCTGGCGCTGCAAACCGCCGCGCCGGAGAAATAGCTGTCGCCGCTGGCCGAGGAGCGCCTGCCGAAAGCGCCTTCGAGGGCTTGTCCGCTTATCGCTCTCGCGCCATTTCGACAGACTTGGGAGTTGTCCGCAAACTCGTGTAGGATATCGCGAATACGGGCACAGTTTCAGAGCGACGAAAGGACGATGATGAGCACGGACCAGGTAACCAACTGGATCGACCAGCAGGTCAAGACCAACGACGTGGTGCTGTTCATGAAGGGCACGAAAGATTTCCCGCAATGCGGCTTTTCCGGACGTGTGACGCAGATTCTGACCTATCTCGGCCTCGACTTTAAGGACATTAATGTCCTCGAAGACATGAGCGTGCGCGATGGCGTCAAGGCTTACGCGAACTGGCCGACGATCCCGCAACTTTACGTCAAGGGCGAGTTCGTCGGCGGCGCGGACATCGTCAGCGAAATGTTTCAGTCCGGCGAATTGGAGCAGCATCTGCGGGAAAAAGGCGTGCAATTTGCCAAGGCGGTGGCTTGACAGCCAACACATTCCCGCTTGCCCAAAGCCCGAATGGGCCAGGAAAGGCAGCTATCTATGAGCCGCAGCAGGCAATCCTTTCTCTTGGGCCTGCTGATTGTTGGAGCAACCGTCTGCCTGGTGCTGGGGCTGACGCTTCCGATCATGCGTCTGACGCGGTTCTACATTTGGACCGACATGCACTCGCTGGTTTCCGTGGTGCGGGAGCTCTACGGGTCGGGCGAATACGTCCTTGCCGCGATTATCTGCCTGTTCTCCGTGATCTTCCCATTTGTGAAGCTGCTGTATTTGCTGGCGCTATACTCGATCCGGCAAGTGCAGCCGGAACGAGGCGGGCGCTGGCTGAAGCGGCTCGCCTGGCTCGGCAAATGGTCGATGCTGGATGTGCTGGTGCTGGCGCTGTTCATTTTCTACGCCAAGGCGACCAACCTTGCCGACGCCACGTCGATGCCCGGCCTCTACATGTTCGCCTCGGCGGTCATCCTCACCATGATCGCCACCGCGATGATCGAGCATGAAACCGCGCGGCCGATCGAGGCCAGCGGCGCCGGCCGCGAAAGCGGCGCCCCTGGTCGGCATCGGCTGGGGAATGGCCATTCGGCGTTGTAGACCGCAGGCGTCAATCCCGGAACGACAAATGCAGGTTTTTCGCCCGCAAGCTTAGCGGGAATAAAACTCGACGACCAGATTGGGCTCCATGCGCACCGGATAGGGCACATCCCCAAGCTGGGGAACGCGCACAAAGTTGGACCGCATTTTGGCGTGATCCGCTTCGATGTAGTCCGGCACGTCGCGCTCGGCGCTTTGCACCGCTTCCAGCACCGCGATGATGTTGCGGGATTTTTCCTGCACCTCGACCACATCGCCCGCGCGGCAGCGATAGCTGGGAATATTCACCCGCCTGCCGTTCACGATGATATGGCCGTGGCTGATGAACTGGCGCGCCGCGAAGGGCGTCGCCACGAATTTCGAGCGATAGACAACCGCGTCCAGCCGGCATTCGAGCAGACCGATCAAATTTTCCGACGTGTCGCCCCGAAGACGCGTCGCTTCCTTATAGATATTCTTGAACTGGCGCTCGTTGATATTGCCGTAATAGCCCTTCAGCTTCTGCTTGGCGCGAAGCTGCACGCCGAAATCCGACACTTTGCCGCGCCGGCGCTGGCCGTGCTGGCCGGGTCCGTATTCGCGTTTGTTGAGCGGGCTTTTCGGACGGCCCCAGATGTTCTCGCCGAGGCGGCGGTCGATCTTATGCTTGGCGCTGATGCGCTTGGTCATGTTTGCTTCCCAAAAAAGATTGGCTTCGACAAATGACCATGCCCTCCTCCTTTTATCCGGACCTCGCAAATAGAACGGTGAGAACCGGAAAACGACAGGCGAACCCTCAAAATTGGCCGCCACGGGCATGAGAAAAGGCGGACCGTAGGGTCCGCCTGAATGTGTGATAGCGGAAACGGCGCGGCGCTGTCAACGCCGCAGCTAGATTTATAGATAGAGCCGTTCTCGTCCGAAAACCGCGTACACTTTTCGGGAACGGCTCTGTCGTCAAGATTTTTGCATTGATTTCAGGAACGCCTCGATATTGGCCTTTACGCTCGCCTTTTCCTCGGCGCTGCAATCCTTCTTTTCGCCCTTGTCCGGCTCGGCGATCACTTGCGGCTCTTTTTTGCCGTCCTTTTCCAGGAAGCGCACGTTGCCGGTCAGCCACATCACCGTAAACAGATGCAGCCGATTGATGAACAGCATCTGCTCCTGCGACCAGACCTTCTTGGACTGCTCGACCCGCATCAGAGCGAGGTAATTCTCCGCCTGCAACTCGGGCAAATCGCACATTTGCGCGTGGGCGGAATTGCGCGCGGTCATGATGATGCGGCGGGCATCTTCCAGCGGCACCAGGATCTTTTCCAGATTTGAGCGGTCGATCTTCAGCACCTTGCCGTCCGGCTGCTTGATCTCGCTCGGGATTGTCGTCAGCGCAAAGCCCGTGATCAGCTTGACGGATTTGAGGCTCAACTCCTCCTTGGCGCCGGCGGCTTCCTTATCGCCCTTTGGGGCGGCGGACGTTTGCGCCATCGCAGCCGCGGCGAAGGCAAGGCCGGCCACCAGCCCTGTCAAACATCCCAATCGGCTAAAATTGTTCATTTGCATCCCCTGCCCTGTAGTCCCTCCGAAGGGCCACACGCTGCCATTATGTCCCGGCAATCGCAATAGCATAAAGAGGGCTTAACTATGACCCTGTGGCCTGGCTACTCCACCCTGTGGCGCGAACGCCGCAGCCCTGTTAACGCAACCACGATCCCGCGCCAAGTCCTAACTTCTTGATCGGTCATTGCGGCCCGATGAAACATATTGCGGATGTTACGTACCACGCTTGAACGCTTCTCGTCCGTTTTGAAAAAGCCTGCTTGCGTCAATTCCGCTTCGATGTGGACGAAGAAGTCGAGAAGCTCGCCGCGTGTGGCCGGGTTGCACTTGTTGAGGTACAACCCTTCCTTCGCGGGACCGTCAAACTCGGTGCCGCGGCCGAGCGACGATCCTTCCGTCAGCTTGCGCCACTCATACCCAACAATCAGCACGGCCTGCGCCAAATTGAGCGAGGCGAAGGCCGGATTGACGGGCGCCATAATCAGCGCATCCGCCAGGGCAAGTTCGTCATTTTCAAGGCCGGACCGCTCGCGTCCGAACAGGATGCCGCAAATTTGTCCCGCTTCCGAGCGGTGCGCAAGATCGCGCACGGCGCTCTCGGGCGTCATAACCGGCTTTACCATCTCACGAATACGCGCGGTTGTCGCGCCGACAAAGTGGAGATCGGCAATCGCGGCTTCAACTGTGGAAAACACGGCCGCAGCTTCGACAATGGCGCCGGCGCCTGACGCGGCAGCCTCCGCTTTCTCGTTCGGCCAGCCGTCGCGAGGCGCAACGAGCCGAAGCTCGGTCAGCCCGAAATTGGCCATCGCGCGCGCTGCCTGGCCGATATTTTCGCCCAGCTGCGGCTCAACCAGGATGATGGCGGGCGGGCGCGGCGGCCGGCTATTACCCGGCTTTTCAGTCTCGGCGGCCGCGCGTTTCAGATTTTCCATGCAATCTCTTCTTTCAACGGCTTGGCGCGCTTAAAAGCCTCTATTATGGTGCGGCGCAGCAGCTGGCAACCGTGCAACGTTCCCTAACGGCTTGAGGACGATCATGAGCAAAATCAAAGTGGCCAACCCCGTCGTCGAACTCGACGGCGATGAGATGACCCGCATCATTTGGCAGCTGATCAAAGATAAGCTCATCCATCCCTATCTCGACGTCAACCTGCTCTATTTCGACCTCTCAGTGGAACACCGCGACGCCACCGACGACCAGATCACCATCGACGCCGCCCACGCGATCAACGAACACGGCGTCGGCGTCAAATGCGCCACGATGACCCCGGATGAGGCTCGCGTCGAGGAATTCGGCCTTAAGAAGATGTGGAAATCTCCCAATGGGACCATCCGCAACATCCTCGGCGGCGTGATTTTTCGCGAGCCGATCATCTGCCGCAACGTTCCGCGCCTCGTGCCCGGCTGGACGCAGCCGATCATCGTCGGGCGGCACGCCTATGGCGACCAATACCGCGCCACGGATTTCAAGGTGCCCGGCAAGGGCAAGCTCAGCATCCGTTGGGTGGCCGAGGACGGCAGCCAGACCATCGAGCACGAGGTGTTCGACTTCCCGGCCGCCGGCATTTCGCTGTCGATGTACAATCTCGACGCCTCGATCAGCGATTTCGCCCGCGCCAGCATGAATTTTGCCCTGCAGCGCGGCTATCCGCTCTATCTTTCGACCAAGAACACCATCCTGAAAGCCTATGACGGCCGGTTCAAGGACATCTTCCAGGAGATTTTCGACGCCGAATTCAAGGATCTTTTTGCGGCGAAAAGCATCAGCTATGAGCATCGTCTGATTGACGACATGGTGGCCTCGGCGCTGAAATGGCCGGGCGGTTTCGTCTGGGCCTGCAAGAACTATGACGGCGATGTGCAGTCCGACACCGTGGCGCAGGGCTATGGGTCGCTCGGGCTGATGACCAGCGTGCTGCTCTCCCCAGACGGCAGAACGGTCGAGGCGGAGGCGGCGCATGGCACGGTGACGCGCCACTATCGTGAGCATCAGAAAGGCCGCGAGACCTCGACCAATTCGACGGCCTCGATTTTCGCCTGGTCGCGCGGCCTCAAACACCGCGCCAAGCTGGACGGCAATGAGGCGCTGGCAAAATTTTCGCAGACGCTGGAGGATGTGACCGTCGGCACCATCGAGTCAGGCTTCATGACCAAGGATCTGGCGCTACTGGTCGGCGATCAGCAGAAATGGCTGTCGACCGAGGGCTTTATCAGCAAGGTCGACGAGAATTTGCAGAAGGCGATGGCTTAGGCTGGCCTTGCCCAGTGACAGCTCCATACGCAAGGCATAACCGGCGGGTTCGGCTTACATAACGGCCTGGGCCGCGACGCATTTTTCGATAGCGGCAAGCGCGGCATCGGCGCGGCTGCCGTCAGGGCCGCCGGCCTGGGCCATGTCGGGACGCCCGCCGCCGCCGGCGCCGCCGAGCGCTTCCGCCCCGGCCCGCACCAGGTCCACGGCACTATAATTGCCCGTCAGATCGTCGGTGACACCAACAACGATGCCAGCCTTGCCCTCGTCGGTCACGCCGATAATGGCGACGATGCCGGAGCCGATCTGGCGTTTGCCGTCGTCGACGAGACCACGCAAATCCTTTGGCGCAATACCGCGCACCGTGCGGGCGATCAGTTTGACGGCGCCCACTTCGCGCACCGCCTCGTCCCTGCCACGCGCGGAATTTGTGCCGCCGCCGAGCGCCATTGCCTTCCTCGCCTCGGCCAGCTCGCGCTCGAGACGCCGCTTTTCATCGATGAGCGCGGCGAGGCGCACGGGCAATTCGTCGGCGCGGACCTTAAGCGCGCTCGCCGCTGCCTTGATCAGGCTATCCTGCTGACTGAGATAGTGTCGGGCTGCATCGCCGGTGAGGGCTTCGATGCGGCGCACGCCGGCGGCGACCGCGCTTTCCGCCATGATCTTCACCAGCCCGATGTCACCCGTGCGATTGGCATGCGTTCCGCCGCATAATTCGACGGAATAGGTCTTGCCGGCTTTTTCGCCATCCACAGCCTTGCCCATCGAGACGACGCGCACCTCCTCGCCGTATTTCTCGCCAAACAGCGCCATGGCCCCGGAGGCAATCGCGTCATCGACGGCCATCAGCCGCGTGACGACGGCTTCGTTCTGCAGGATCATCGCGTTGGCGAGATCCTCGGCGGCCTGAATTTCCTCGGGCGTCATCGGCTTTTGGTGCGAGAAATCGAAACGCAGCCGGCCGGGCTCGACCAGCGAGCCTTTCTGCGCCACATGCGTGCCGAGCACCTGGCGCAGCGCTTCATGCAGCAGATGGGTCGCTGAATGGTTGGCGCGGATCGCGGTGCGGCGGGCATGATCGACATCGAGTTCCACCGCGTCGCCGGGTTTGAGCGGTCCCTTTTCCAGCGTCCCGACATGCACGAAGAGGTCGCCGAGCTTCTTTTCGGTGCCGCTAACGATGAACAGCGCGCCCTTGGGCCCGCGAATTTGCCCCAGATCGCCGACCTGGCCGCCCGACATGGCGTAAAACGGCGTTTGATTGGTGATGATCGCGCCTTCCTCGCCTTTTCGAAGCTGTCTGACTTCCTTGCCGCCTTTAACGATGGCAACGATTTGGCCTTCGGCCTTCTCCGTCTCATAGCCAAGAAATTCGGTCGCGCCGACGCGGTCGCGCAGCTCGTACCAGACGCGCTCAGTCGCCGCGTCGCCGGAGCCGGACCAGGCTTTGCGGGCTTCGGCGCGCTGGCGATCCATCGCGGCGTCAAAGCCAGTGCGGTCGACCTCGATGTTGCGGGCCTTCAGCGCGTCGGCTGTCAGGTCGAGCGGGAAGCCGTAAGTGTCGTAAAGCTTGAAAGCCACGTCGCCGGAGAGCGTCGCGCCGGCGGCAAGGCCGGAGGTTTCCTCGTCGAGCAGGGCAATGCCGCGCTCCAAGGTCTTGCGGAACCGGCTTTCTTCCAGCCGCAGCGTTTCCGAAATAAGCCCTTCGGCGCGGATCAGCTCGGGATAAGCCTGTCCCATTTCGCGGGTGAGCGCCGGGACGAGCCGCCACATCAGCGGCTCCTTGGCGCCGATGAGGTGAGCGTGGCGCATGGCGCGGCGCATGATGCGGCGCAGCACATAGCCGCGTCCTTCATTCGAGGGCAGCACGCCGTCGGCAATGAGGAAGCTGGTCGAGCGCAGATGATCGGCGATCACCCGGTGGCTGATGCGATGCTCGCCGTCCGCCGGCACGCCGCTCGCCTCCGCTGAGGCCTTGATCAGCGCCTTGAACAGATCGGTGTCGTAATTGTCGTGCACGCCTTGCAGGACGGCCGCCAGCCGCTCCAGCCCTAATCCGGTGTCGATCGAGGGGCGCGGCAGGTTGATCCGCTCGTGGGGCGTCACCTGCTCATATTGCATGAAGACGAGATTCCAAATCTCGATGAAGCGGTCGCCATCCGCATCCGGGCTGCCTGGGGGGCCTCCCTGAACCTTATCGCCGTGGTCGAAGAAGATTTCGGAGCACGGCCCGCAGGGACCCGTGTCGCCCATCGACCAGAAATTGTCCGAGGTGCCGATGCGGATGATGCGGGAGGCGGGCAAGCCGGCGATCTTGCGCCAGAGGTTGTAAGCGTCGTCGTCGTCGGCATAGACCGTGGCGATCAGACGGTTCTTGTCGAGGCCGAATTCCTTGGTGATGAGCGTCCAGGCATGTTCGATGGCGACGTCCTTGAAATAATCGCCGAAGGAGAAATTGCCCAGCATCTCGAAAAATGTGTGATGCCGCGCCGTGTAGCCGACATTGTCGAGATCATTGTGCTTGCCGCCCGCGCGCACGCATTTCTGCGCCGTCACCGCGCGATGATAGGGGCGCTTTTCGAGGCCGGTAAAGACGTTCTTGAATTGCACCATGCCGGCATTGGTGAACATCAAGGTTGGATCGTTGCGCGGCACGAGCGGACCGGACGGCACAATCTCATGGCCGTGGCGTTTGAAATAATTGAGGAACGCGGATCGTATCTCGTTAATGCTGAGGGTCATCACTAATCATCCGTGCCGCCCGGCGCATCTATGATGATGCCGTCGGCGTGCATTCCGGCGCTGGAACGCCGGAAAAACTTTGGCGAAAATAAGTATTTATTGTCTAACGCCGAAGCGGCGGGCTGTCTAGCGACAGCCGCGCTTTCTCAAAGCAATCGGAGCGGCAAAAAATAATGTCGCAAGCCTATCCGGTTTTTTTCGACGACACCGGCTTGACACCCTCTTCTTCGGCGAGCGGATCGAACTCCTCGTCCTCTTCCACTTCCCCAAGAATGCGCTCAGCGATCAGCCCGGCATTCTCACGGATCGCATTTTCGATTTTCTGCGCGATCTCCGGGTTCTGCTTCAGGAACAGCTTTGCATTCTCCCGGCCCTGCCCGACGCGCTGGCCTTCATAAGAGAACCATGAGCCGGATTTCTCGACCACGCCGGCCCTGACGCCAAGATCGACGATCTCGCCTTCCTTGGAGATGCCTTCGCCATACATGATGTCGAATTCGATCTGCTTGAAGGGCGGCGCGATCTTGTTCTTGACGACCTTCACCCGCGTCTGATTGCCGACGACTTCCTCGCGCTCCTTGATCTGGCCGATGCGGCGGATGTCGAGGCGGACGGAGGCGTAGAATTTCAGCGCGTTGCCGCCTGTCGTCGTTTCCGGATTGCCGAACATCACGCCGATCTTCATTCGGATCTGGTTGATGAAGATGACGATGGTGTTGGATTTGGAGATCGAGCCGGTGAGCTTGCGCAGCGCCTGGCTCATCAGCCGCGCCTGCATGCCCGGCAGCACATCGCCCATCTCGCCCTCGATCTCGGCCCTGGGCGTCAGGGCGGCGACCGAGTCGATGACGATCACGTCGAGCGCGCCGGAGCGGATCAGCGTGTCGGTGATCTCCAGCGCCTGCTCGCCATTATCGGGCTGCGAGAACACCAGCTCGTCCAGCTTCACCCCGAGCTTGCGCGCATAGATGGTGTCGAGCGCGTGTTCGGCGTCGATAAAGCCGCAAACGCCGCCTTTTTTCTGCGCCTGGGCGATGACATGTAGCGCCAGCGTCGTCTTGCCCGAGGATTCCGGACCGAAAATCTCAATGACGCGGCCCTTGGGCAAGCCGCCAATGCCGAGCGCGATGTCGAGCCCCAAGGACCCGGTCGAAATCGCCTCGATCTCAGGCGGCGCTTCGTTCTTGCCGAGGCGCATCACCGAGCCCTTGCCGAAATTCTTTTCGATCTGGCCGAGCGCCGCTTCGAGCGCTTTGTGCTTATCCATGTCAGCCCCCTCCACGACGCTCAAACTCGCCTTCGCCATCTTAGTGCTCCGTTGTTTCATATCGCCGGCCGCATTGCAATCTTCAGGGGAGTGTACACACTTTGTTCCTTTCCGCAAGCAGGCAAACCAACCGATATGCCCAAATTTATACTTTTACGGTCACGGAAAATACTATCAGCATTTCTCCGGCTTGACCGCGAGGCGTGAGCTACTCCGCCTCCAACGTCTCCTTCACCGCAGCCGCGAGTTTCTTCAACGAGAACGGCTTAGGCAGAAAGGTAAACCGCTCATCCTCGCTCAGATTGTTGCGGAAGGCTTCTTCCGCATAGCCCGAGATAAAGATGATCTTGATCTGCGGATTGGCCTTGCGCAGATGTTTGAGCAGCGTCGGCCCGTCCATTTCCGGCATCACCACATCGCTGATCACCAGGTCGATGTCGCCGCCATGCGCGTTCATCACATCGAGCGCCTGGACGCCGCTCGCGGCCTCGAACACACGATATCCCCGCGTCGATAGCGCGCGCGCGGCGAAACTGCGCACCGCGTCCTCGTCCTCGACCAAGAGAACAGTCGCCGAGCCGGTCAGATCGCGCGCGGGCTCCTTCTTGGCGGGTTTTTCGGCCAAAGCCTCGGGCGCAATCGCGGCGGCGTCGCAGCGCGGCAGATAGATGCGGAAGATCGTGCCGCTGCCGACTTCGCTCTCGGCAAATATATAGCCGCCGGTTTGCTTGACAATGCCGTAGACCGTCGACAGCCCAAGGCCCGTCCCCTTGCCGACCTCCTTGGTCGAAAAAAACGGCTCGAAGATTTTATCCATCACTTCCGGCGCGATGCCCGTGCCGGTGTCGCTCACCTCGCAGAGCACATATTCGCCCGGCTCCATCCCCGCATGGCCAAGCGCGGCGGATTCGCGCTCGCTGACATTGGCCGTCCGGATGGTCAGCTCGCCGCCGGACGGCATGGCGTCGCGTCCGTTCACCGCCAGATTGATGATGACTTGCTGGAATTGCGTCGGGTCGACCTTGATGAACCACAGATCGCGGCCGTGAATGACCTTGCCCTTGACCTTTTCGCCAAGCAGCTGATCGAGCAGGATCATCAGATCCTCAAGCGCATCGGTCAGCGACATGACTTGCGGACGCAGCGTTTGCTTGCGCGAGAAGGCGAGCAGATGCCGGACAAGACCCGCCGCGCGGTTGGCGTTGTTCTTGATGTTCATCAGGTCGGCGAAGGACGGATCGCTCGGCCGGTGATTGGCGAGCAGGAGATCGGAAAAGCCGATGATCGCGGTCAGCACATTGTTGAAATCATGCGCGATGCCGCCCGCGAGCTGGCCGATCGCCTGCATTTTCTGGCTCTGCGCGATCTGTTCCTCCAGCGCCCGCTGCTCGGAGGTGTCGATGCCGAACACCAGCCCGGCGTCATTGCTATCGGCGCCGCGCGAAACCGGGCTGAAAAACAGCCGGCCGGTGCGTTTGCTCTCCAGCGCGCTGATATCGACGGGGGGGATCGCCACCTTGCGGGCGGCCGCCTTGTCCAGCGCCTGCTGCAACCGCTCGCGCGCCGATGCCTCGATCAGGTCGAACAAGCTGGCATGTTCAACGCTCTTGGCCGCGCCAAAAAAGCGCGCAAAAGCTGGGTTGCTGCTGGTGATCGCGCCGTCCTTGGCGATGGCGGCGATGGCGACAGGGGCGGATTTCAACAGCGCGAGCAGTCTCTCCATCTCGCTTTCGAGGCCGTTTCCTTCGCCTCCCGCGCCGCGCTCCGATACCGCGCCGAAAACCGCGATCGGATCGCTGTCCTTCTCGCTGCGGTGCCGGGTCAGGCGCACCGAGACGGGCATGGCGGTGCCGTCCCGTTTGATGATATCGAAGGCCGCGATGATCGGCGTCCCTTCCTCAGGAGTCAGCATCACCGCCGCCTGATCGGGAAAGATCGACGACAGTTTCAAATCGGCGCTCTTTTCGGGATCGCCTAAATCGACCCAACTTCGAAGCACGGCGTTCACAAAGGACACATGGCCGTCCTGCCCGGCCAGAAAAATGCCGATTGGCGCCTCGTCAAGCAGCTTGCGCAATTCTCGGATCGTGTGTGCGAGCTGGGCTTCTTGCTGACGGCGGGCAGTGACGTCGGAGATCTCCCAGAGGCAAAGCAGATCGCCCGCGCCGCCCTGCTTGAAGCCGGGCACCTGGCGCACCGAGGCCCGCAGCCAGCGGCCTGCCCCAAGCGAGCCGAGCGCCTGGAACTCTTCATGTGATGTTTCGCCTCGCCGCGCGGCGCGGATGAGCCGGAATAACGGCTCGGAGCCGCCGAAATGCCGCACCATCGCCGATTCGACGCTGAACGGGGTCATATCCGCCGCGCCCGCGAGCTGGCGATAGGCTGGGTTGGCATAAATCGTGGAGCCGTCCTTGCTCGTCACTGCGACGCCGTGGGTCGCGTGTTCGGCGTAGAGCCGCGAAAGATCGGGCAGGCCGGGCTGCGCTTTCAGGCCGAAATGCAAGAAGCCGGCAGCCGCAGCAAAGAGCGCCGCCACGCCGATCGCCGCAAGCAAAGCGAACACGCCGAGGACGAGCGGGGCCGCTTCTTCACGCAGAATGATGGCAAGCGCGACGCTGGCAACCATCGCCGCCGCGAAGCCGATGAGCCGGCGCAGCGGCGCCCGGTCCTGCCGTGTGCGGTTGAGCAGTTGCTTGGTGGTCCGCGCCTGGCTGCGACTCTGGATCATGGCGTCACCCTATCCGATTCTCCCGGCCTGCCGATTTTTTGCGTGCTGGCGAGCCGGGAATTAATCCAGGCAATCCCGTGCGGACGGCTGCGCCGCCTCGAATTCTCAGGCGGAAAACCTAGCATCGAACTTAGCAGTTAAAATTGCGATGAAGAGCAGCTATACCGGCACGAGCAGGCGGAACTCCGGCGGGGGAACTCCGCGGGAAGCGCGAAAGGACCGTGACCGGACCACCGGCGGTATGTTCGCGTCTTGGGGAAAGGCGGATCGCATGTCCGACAGCGTCATCTGTATTGTCGTCTTTGTGCTCCTGATCGGGCTCGGCGGCCTCGCATTTTGGATCGCGCGCCATAGTCTGGGCTTTGGCGACATCGGGCTGTTTCAAGCCAAGGCGAAGCGGCTTGGCCTGGTCGAGACGACCTCGCTCGACAGCCGCAGGCGGCTGGTTTTAATCCGGCGCGATAATGTCGAGCATCTCATCATCACGGGGGGACCCGTCGATATGGTGATCGAGACGGGCATTCCCGCTGGCGGAACTGCCGCGATCGCGTCGAGCCCGCTGCTGGCGAGGGCCGATAATGGCGTGGGGACGGGACTGTCCCCCTATGCCGTAGAGGATGTGCCGCTCATTCTACAGCGTGAGCAAACCAACTGAGCGTCGGCGATTGTCACGGCCTGAGCGCGTGGCGCGCTTCCCGGCAACCGCTCAGCCGGCGCAGATGACGGTCCGGACCAAGGCGTGACATGGAACTTGCCGTCGTCCTGATCCTGGTGATTTTGCTCGGACCTTACATTGTGGGGGCGTTGGCGCATCGGCGCGCAGGGCGGCTCGAAAAAATGGTGGCCGATTGGCAACGCCGTCTGACCGTTGTCAACGCCCTCAGCTCGGCCCAGGCGCAAGAAATTATGAGCCTGCGGCGGCAAATCCTGATCCTTCAAGGTCAGGCGCCTGATGCCGACGCGCCCTTTGAGGAGAGCGCCGAAACGCCGGCGCAGGCGCCCGAGCCGGTCGAGCCAGCAATTTCTGAAGCTGACGATGTTCCGGCCGCCGAGACGATCCCCGAGCGGCGGCCGCGTTGGGGCGGTCTGACCAAGGGCGGCTTGGAACGGCAGTTCGGCGCCGTGCTGCCGGTCTGGATCGGCGGTATCGCCATTGCGTTCGCCGGCTTTTTCCTCGTCAAATATTCCATCGACAACGAATTGATCGGCCCGCAATTGCGGGTGATCCTCGGCGGCGCGCTCGGCTTTGCGCTGCTGGCGGGCGCGCGTTGGGTGTCGGCTCGAACCGCCGGGCCGGAGAGCCATCGCATCGCACAAGCGCTCGCCGGAGCGGGCATCGCCGTTCTCTATGTTTCCGCCTATGCGGCGACGGCGCTTTACAACCTGCTGCCGGCGTTCGCCGGGTTCCTGGCAATGGCGGCGACGACCGCGCTCGCCGTAGTGCTTGCGCTGCGTCACGGGCCGCCGATTGCGCTTTTGGGTCTTGTTGGTGGATTTCTAACGCCTGCGCTGATGAGCTCAAATGAGCCTTCCGGGTTCTTGTTCTTTGCGTATCTGTATTTCGTCTTCGCCGCGCTGATGATCGTTATCCGTCGCCGGGGCTGGTGGCTTTTATCCTTTCCTGCCTTGCTGTTTGCCTTCGCCTGGGCGCTGGCCTGGATCTTTTCGGGCAGCACGGCGGACGGCGAGAGCATCTGGATGGGCCTGTTCCTGGTTGCGGTGGCGGGGACAAT
The DNA here is from genome assembly GCA_031399085.1 of Rhodomicrobium sp. Lineage (GTDB taxonomy): Bacteria > Pseudomonadota > Alphaproteobacteria > Rhizobiales > Rhodomicrobiaceae > R-RK-3. The sequence goes on along the minus strand of JANNOQ010000042.1, from coordinate 109,285 downwards.
GGTGGCGGCGACCAGGGGGCGCTACCGGGAGGAAACCGCGACGATCGGCTCCTGGCGGGATCTGCTGTCCTGGCACAACCGCGCGCTTGCCCTCAACGTCATCAGCATCGCGGGTGCGATGGGCCTGATGGCGGCGCTCGCCTTCAATGCCAGTTTCAGCTTTCACGACTGGATGCTGTTCGCGGTGCTGGCGGTCGGCGCGGTCGCGCTCGCCTTTTTTGACACGCGGCTTTACGGCTTTGCGCCCTGGGCGGCGATGGCGATCAACGCGGTCATGCTGGTGGGATGGACGCCCGGGAGCGAACGCGAACTCGCGGTCGCGCTCACCGCCTTCGGCGCGCTCTATGTGCTGAGCGGTTTCCTCTTGGTGTCGAGCGCCGCAGCGCCGTTGCTGTGGGCGGGTCTGTCGGCCTCGTCGGCGCTTGGCTATTATCTCATCGCCTATTTCCGGCTGACCCCCGCCCCGCCTTCACCCCCTGCGCCGCTCGCCATCGACGTGCCGCCCTCGCGCGAGCCGGTCGAACCGCTCGTCGAGGCCGTAAGGGAAACGGCGGCCGCCATTCCGCATCTATGGGGCGCGATCGCGATGGCGCTCGCTTTGGTGTTTTTCGGGGCGGCTATGATGGCGGCGCGGCGCTTCCCGCCATCGCTTGCCAAGGAGCGCGTGCTCGCAATCTATGCGCTGGCAACCACGGCGTTTTTGACGCTGACCTTCTTTGTCGAGCTTGAGCGCGAATTTCTCTCCGTCGCCGTCGCCGCCGAATTGCTCGCGGTCGCCTGGATCGCGAGCAAGACTGAGATCGTCTCGCTACGTTATATAGCAGGCTTGCTCGGCCTGACTTTCGCCTTCCTGCTGCTGCCGCAGATCATCCTGCTCGTCCAGCTCTCGGCCTATAGCGTTATCGGGGTCGAATGGTATTTGCAGGAGAGCATTCCGATCGTGGATTTCCCCACGTTCCAGCTCGCACTGCCTGCCGCGCTGTTCCTCCTCGCCGGCTATACGCTGCGGCGCGCGGAGGATGGCGTGCTCGTCCGGGCGCTCGAATTTGCCGCCGTCGCGCTCATTGCGCTCTGGGGATTTTACACGACAGCCAAACTCTTCCATCCGGATGAAAATGTCCTGTTCGCCAAGGCAAGCTTCTTGGAGCGCGGCGCGATCACCAATGTGCTGTTCGCCTACGGGCTGGCCTGCCTGGCCGCGGGGCGCAGGTTCGAGCGGAGCGCCTTCTTCCAGAGCGGCGTGCTGCTGGTCGGGGTGAGCATGTTCCGCCTGGTTTATTTTGATTTGATCGTGAAGAACCCGCTCTGGTTCGGCGGCGAGGTCGCAGGGGTGCCACCCTTCGACGCGCTGACCCTGACCTTCGCCGTGCCGATCCTGTGGTCCTGGCTCGCCGCCGCCGAGATCGGCCGGGCTGAAGGCGCGCGGCTGATCCACTTTGCCAAATTCCTCCGGGCCATGACGCTCGTCCTCGCCTTCGCCTGGATCAGCTTGGAAATCCGCAAATTGTATCAGGGGACCGCGCTCGATGGGCCGGTGACGACCGATGCCGAATTCTACAGCTATTCCGCCGCCTGGCTGATCTTTGCCTTGGCGCTGCTGTTTTACGGCACGTTGAAGGGCAGCCAGCTTCTGCGCTACGCCTCGCTCGCCATCATTCTCGTGACGGTGACGAAAGTGTTCCTGCTCGACGCGGGGAGCCTCACCGGCCTTTACCGAGTCTTCTCATTCCTCGGACTGGGTCTGAGCCTACTCGGCATCAGCTATTTCTATGGGCGTTTCGTGTTTGGCGGGCGGGGCGGCGAGCCGGATCCCAAGGCCGCGGCATCGTAACGCTGTCCCTCTCAATCGGCGCGGCCGTAAATATCCTCATAGCGGACGATGTCGTCCTCGCCGAGATAGGCGCCGGATTGCACCTCGATCAGATAGGCCGGAATCCGTCCTGGATTGGAGAGCCGGTGACGCGCCCCGATGGGGATGTAGGTGGACTGGTTCTCGTTCAGCAGCCGGATGTCGTCCTCGATCGTGACCTCAAGCGTGCCCAGCACCACGATCCAGTGCTCGGCACGGTGGAAATGGCTTTGCAGCGAGAGCTGCGCGCCAGGCTTGACCATGATGCGCTTGACCTGGAAGCGATCGCCGCTGTCGATGCCTTCGTACCATCCCCAAGGGCGGTAGACGCGTTTATGCTCGATGATCTCCCGGCGCCCCTCCGCCTTCAGCCGTTCAACCACGGTCTTTACAGCTTGAGCGTGGGATTTGGCGGCGACCAGGATCGCATCCTTGGTGGCGACCACCAGCACATCCTCAAGCCCGACGACCGCCAGGCAGGCCTGTTCGGAATAGGCATAGCTGCGCGAGGTCTCATGGAAGACCACATCGCCGCGCGAAGCATTGGCTTGCGCATCCTTTGCGGCCACATCCCAAACCGCCGGCCATGAACCCAGGTCGCTCCAGCCTACCTCAAGCGGCACGCAGCGCACGGCGCTCGCCTTTTCCATGATTGCATAGTCGATCGAGATGTCCGGCAGCTTTGCATAGCCGTCCGCATCGAGGCGCAAAAAATCCAGATCCGTCTTGGCAGCGCCGAGCGCGCGCTTGCAGCCTGCAAGGATCTCCGGCGCATGAGCGCGGAAGGCCTCGATCAGGGCGCTTGCCTGCATGAGGAAAATTCCGGCATTCCAGAAGAAATGGCCGCTGGCGAAATAGGCGGCCGCGTCTTGCGCATTCGGCTTTTCAACAAAGCGCTTCACGGCGAGCGCATGGCCGCCGCCGACGGTTTCGATGTAGCCATAGCCGGTGTGCGGCTCGGTCGGCTTGACGCCGAAGGTGACGAGCGCGCCGTCGCGCGCGGCGGGCGCTCCCCGCAGCACCGTTTCGCGGAAGGCGGCGTCATCGGCGATCACATGATCGGATGGGAGGAGAAGCATGAGCGCGTCGCCGCCGTCTCGCGCGGCCATCAATGCGGCGATGGCGGCCGGCGGCGCGGTGTTGCGGGCCGCAGGTTCCAGGACAATCGCCTTGGGCGCGATGTCAATTTCGCGCAATTGTTCGGCGATGATAAAACGGTGGTCGTGGCCGGCAAGGATGGTTGGCGCGGCAAAGCCGGGAGCGGCGAACCGGCGGCAGCTTTGCTGAAACAGGCTTTCGGGCGCGTCGGTGAGCGCCAAAAACTGCTTGGGATAGGCGCGCCGGGAAAGAGGCCAGAGCCGGGTTCCGGAGCCGCCGGATAGAATAAAAGGATAGATTGCACTCATGCGCGCGCCTCCATTGCAGGCTGCACCATCTCATCATTGCTCGATGGGATTCAACGGGCTCGGCCTAAGTAGCCTTCCCTATCTGAAGGCTGGATAATCAACCTTATCGCCGGATTTGAGACCCAGGCGCTTGGCGCTTCCCGCCTTCATCTCAATCACGGCGCGCACTTTTGCGCCGGAGCTGATCAGCCTTTCCGAAAACGGCTCGGTGGCCTCCTCGATGCGCGCAACCGCGCCGTCGCCTTGCACAAAAATCATATCCAGCGAAATATAAGTGTTCTTCATCCACATGGTGATCTCCTCGTCCCGCGGATAAAGGAAGATCATGCCTTCATTGTCGCCGAGCGACTGCCGGAACATCAGCCCCGTGCTGCGTTGCTGATCGTTCTCGGCGACCTCGACGGTAATCGAATGGTTGCCGGCGCCGGTCACGAAGGTCAGCGGCCGCTTTTGCAGCGCATCGGCGTGGGCGTCCGCCGCGAACCCCAAACCAATGCAAAACAGGGCAGCCGCGACCGCCCTGCCAATCTGTTGAACCGACGCGACTGACGTCACGTCAGTGGGACGTAGGGAAAGTTGAGGCCACCCCATCGGGCCTAAGCTCCGCCGCCATCATGCCTTTTTCGCCTTTTCCGAAGCGGACCAGGACAGTCTGCCCGGGACGCAGCTCAGCGAAGCCGAAGCGGCGCAAGGTCTCCATATGCACGAAAATATCTTCCGTGCCCTCCCCGCGTGTCAGGAAGCCGAAGCCCTTGAGGCGATTGAACCATTTGACCATCGCGCGCTGCCAATCGCTCTCGGCCACCACGGTGACGTGCGTGCGCTGCGGCAATTGCGATGGATGGATGGCGGTGCTTTCGTCCATTCCCAAGACGCGGAAGGCTTGCAAGCCCCGATCGCGGTTGAGAACTTCGCAGACGACGCGGGCGCCTTCATAAGCCGTTTGATAACCGTCGCGGCGCAAAACCGTTACGTGCAGGAGGATATCCGGCATGCCGTTATCGGGCACTATGAACCCATAGCCCTTTGATGCATCAAACCATTTTATTTGACCTGCGACGACAGTAACGTCGACGCCGGATTGTTCGGTCTCAAGACCGAAAGATGAGACAACTGGAGGTAATTTGTCCCCCATTTTGTGATCCCCCGCATTTACTTGACTATAATGACCATTTGCTGGATCAGGTCTTCCGCCTTCGCCCAATCTTAGCAAATCGTTAAAGGAACATACCATTCGGCGGACTGCTTGCCAGCGAAATTTCCGCCGCACTGGATAAGTCTGCTCAACCTTGAGCGGGACGCCCATCTCGCTCCCGTGCCGAGGTAGCCATAAGATGTTGTTTTACATTGCTTTTTCACTCTTGATGCTATGGTCGCGGCAGCCACTTTCATCGGTGGGAACTCGCGCGATCGGATACAGGATAACCCCTTATGCAACTAAAAAGTGTGGACTTGAAACGCCATTGCCCCGAATCACAGGCCCGGTAGGGGCCAGTGGGTTCGCTCGGGGCTGAGGGTGATCGCCGTCCTTGATCGTTAACTATTTCGGCAGGATTGGGCGGAAATGTGGTTAAGCGGCGGCTTTTCACCTCTTGCGAATGGTTGGGGACCTAACGCGATTGTGAATTGCGCGGTGGATTGCCGAGCGGGCCGCGAGGCGGCTAAAGTTCGCCCACGCTCACGCAATGGGGTCCCGATGAAATATTTGCATACGATGCTTCGCATTACCGACATCGAGCAGTCTCTCGATTTTTATTGCAACAAGCTCGGCCTGAAAGAAGTCCGGCGGATGGAAAATCAGCAGGGGCGCTTCACTTTGATCTTTCTCGCCGCGCCTGGCGACGAGTCCGCGCAAGTCGAGCTGACCTATAATTGGGACCCGGAAATCTATGCGGGCGGGCGCAATTTTGGCCATCTCGCCTATGTGGTGGACGACATTTACGGCACGTGCGATCGGCTAATGCAGGCCGGGGTGACGATCAACCGGCCACCGCGCGACGGCCGTATGGCGTTCATCCGCTCGCCCGATAAGATTTCGATCGAACTGTTGCAAAAAGGTAGCGCTTTGCCGCCCCGGGAGCCGTGGACCTCGCTGCCAAATGTCGGTGAGTGGTAGCAGGATCGGATCGGCGAGGGATTACACCGCCACCGCGAAGCTGCTGCATTGGCTGATCGCGGCGTTTGTCATCGCCCTCCTTACACTCGGCCGCGTCATGACCGGGATTGAGGATCTGCAACTGCGCTTTGAGCTTTATCAGCTGCATAAATCGATGGGGATCACTGTCCTTGCGCTGATGGCGCTTCGCGTCGCCTGGCGCGTTTTTGCAAAGCCGCCCGCCCTGCCGCCCATGATGGAGGCTTTGGAGAGGCGCGCGGCGCAGAGCACGCATTTGGCGCTTTATGCGCTGTTGCTACTCATGCCCCTGACAGGCTGGGCAATGGTCTCGGCCACGCCGCCGCCCTTCAACTTTCCGACTGAGCTTTATAAGACCATACCGTGGCCGCATATCCCCGCCATCCAACAACTCACCCTGGAGACAAAAAAAACGGTTGAACCGCTCCTCAAAACTCTGCACGCAGCCTTGAGCTGGGCGCTCCTGGCGCTCGTTGCAATTCACATCGCCGCAGCTCTGCGGCACGGTCTCATTCTCAAGGATGGCGTTATGTCGCGTATGTTGCCGCGTTTCCTTTACAAATCCCGCAAGCTGATCGTTCCCCTCGCGCTGTTGAGCCTGAGCGCGGTCGGTGCTTTTCCTGCCGCCGCGCAAGAATGGGCGATCGACAAAGCCAAAAGCCGGATCACCTTCGAAGCCGATGCGGGCGGGCAGACGATCACCGGCGAATTTCAGCAGTTCGAGGCGGAAATACGGTTCGACCCGAATTATCTGGACATCGCGGAGATCGCCGCCGCGGTCGATGTCAACACGGTCAGCACTGGCCAGAGCCAGGTCGACGCGGCGCTGCTCGGCAAAGACTGGTTCGACGCCCAGACCTATCCCGCCGTCGCCTTCCGCGCGGTTTCCGTCAAACGCGGCGGCGGCGATGGCGCCTATGTCATGCAAGGCAATCTGACCATCAAAGGCAGCACCGAGCCGATGACCCTCCCATTCACCCTTGCCGTCAATCTCGGCGAGGCAAGAGTGCGGGGGGAGGTGTCGATCAACCGCTCCGATTTCCGGATCGGGCCCACTGGCCCGGTCTCGGGCTTGGCGATCGGCGACAAGGTCCGGGTGAAACTCGACATTGCGGCAACCCGGCTCGACAATTAGATCACGATGATTTCGGATTGATCCAAACCAAAATCATGACAGTGATCTATTTCATTATTAGTTAGAGCGGGATGATGAGCGGAAAACCGGTTCCCATCCCCGTCTTCACGGGGACATGCTTTTCCTCATCCCGCTCTAGACGGCGTCACGCTGCGGCGGCAATGCGTTGCTTGTCGCGCGCTGGCGTTCCGCCGCGATGGGCGGTCATTCGAATTTAGCTTAAAGTTGAGCCATCCTTTGCGAAACGCTCCGGCGGCCTTACAATGACGCCCTGTCAGGCACCCGGCGGCAAAAGGGCCTATCGTGCTCGAAATGTTCGAAAAACTTCTGGCCTCGCTCATCATCCTGGCGATGCTGGTGCTGATTATGTTTCTGGCGTTCGAGCGTTCTCCGCCGAACGGCGGCGATTCGGCGGGCATTGAACGAGAGGCGCCCGCGCCAAGCCCTGGCGCCAATGGGCGGCAGACAACCCGGCCGGAGGCAACGCCGCCGGCCGTGACGCCTTCGAAGCCAGAGGTGGCGCGGCAGGACGCGCCTGCCGCAAACGGCAAGCCGGTCGTTCCCGATCCGGGCACACCGCCGCCGCCACCCGAGGATCGGGCAAAGGTCGAAAGACAAAAGGGGCAACGGGACGTAACGGAAGCCCCGAAAGATAAACCGGTCAAGATTCAAGGCCGTCTCCGCGAGCAAATGGAGAGCCGGCAGCAATCCGTCCGGAAGGCGGCGCGGCAAAAAGAGCTAGCCGAGCGGGAAACTTCCATCACGCGCCGGCCGGCGTCCTATAGGACTGATGCGTCGGACGGCGATGACGAGACCGGCGGCTTTATCCGTCGCACCCAATATCGGGGCCATTGGGACCGAAACCATTATTATGAGTGCGAGGGCGGCGAGTGCGCCTGCAGCTGCGACCGTCCTTATTGGACGCAAGGCGGCCCGTGCCGAGATTAAAGTATGGTTCGCGCTTGATCATGATCCGGCGATCATGCCTCCCGGTGCCGTCCTAGCGGCATCCACTTCATGCGACGCGGCGGAGCGCCTGGCGGAGCCGCTCAACGGCAAGCTCGATCTCTTGCGCCGTGATGATGAGCGGCGGCGACATTGCCACGATGTCGCCCGTGAACCGAAGCAGCATGCCATTGCGAAAACAGTCGAGAAAGACATCGTAACCGCGCTTTCCGGGGCCGTCGCCGCGCGGCTGCATCTCGATGCCGGCGACTAGGCCTAGATTGCGGACATCGATCACATGCGGTTCCCCGCGCAGCGAGTGCATCGCTTCCTCCCATAGGCCGGCAAGGGAAGCAGCGCGCTCGAACAGCTTGTCGCGCGCATAAATGTCGAGCGCGGCAAGGCCTGCGGCACAGGCGACCGGATGGCCGGAATAGGTATAGCCGTGGAACAGTTCGATCACATGCTCCGGCCCCTGCATCAGCGCGTCGTAAATGCGGCGGTGAGAGACGACCGCGCCCATCGGCACCGCGCCGTTCGTCAGCCCCTTCGCGATGGTCATGAGGTCGGGCGTGACGCCGAAATATTGTGCGGCGAACGGCGCGCCGAGCCGCCCGAAGCCGGTAATCACCTCGTCGAAGATGAGCAGCAGGCCGTGCTTGTCGCAGATCGCGCGCAGCCTTTCCAAATAGCCCTTCGGCGGAACAAGCACGCCGGTCGATCCGGCCACCGGCTCGACGATCACCCCTGCGATCGTATCCGCGCCATGCAGCGTGACGAGGCGTTCCAGCGCATCGGCCAATTCGGCGCCATGCTCGGGCTGGCCCTTGGAGAAGGCATTGCGCGCCAAATCATGGGTATGCGGCAGGTGGTCTACGGCGGACAGCATCGACCCGAAGGCGCGACGGTTAGGCCCGATGCCGCCGACCGACATGCCGCCGAAGCCGACGCCGTGATAGCCGCGCTCGCGGCCGATGAATCGCACCCGTCCGCCCTCGCCGCGCGCCTTATGGTAGGCAAGCGCGATTTTCAGCGCCGTATCGACGGCTTCGGAGCCGGAATTGGTGAAGAACACCCGGTCAAGACCATCCGGCGCGATGGCCGCGACCCGCGAGGCAAGCTGAAAGGCGAGCGGATGCGCCATTTGAAACGGCGGCGCGTAATCGAGCGTCTGGATCTGCCGCTCGACGGCGGCTGAAATCTCCGAGCGGCAATGTCCGGCATTCACGCACCACAGGCCCGCCGATGCGTCGAGGATTTTGCGTCCGTCGGCGCTGGTGAACCAAACGCCCTCGGCGGCGACCAGCAAGCGCGGATCGGCCTTGAATTGCCGGTTCGCGGTGAACGGAAGCCAAAGGGCGGCTAGGTCCAGCTCATTGGTCAGCGTGTCAACGTGATCCATCTCTCAATCTCCCACGCATAGTGCTTCGGTTCAGGGCCGAAGGAAGGCGTAGTGTATGATCCGCCCAATGGGAGGCCGCTGGCAATAAGAATGCGTGACGATGAGGTGGAACGGTCCGCCTCGATGATGCCGGCTTGCATGGCGAACTGCCGCCGCAATCGGAACGATTCGAGCGCGGCATTCTGCGCGCAAGCGTAATCGGCATGAATTTGACTAGAGCATGATTAGTTTAGGTGGACACACTCCTCGAAATCCCCGCGAAAGCGGGGAGCCAGCACTCCGCAGGCTCAGTCGTTACCTGAATCCCCGCTTTCGCGGGGATTTCGACTGGGCTTGTGACGGGCTGATTCCACCAAATCCAATGCTGCTCTAGGCAGAGAGCTATTTGACGCGGCGGATCGGCGTCAACAAGAAGGCGGGAACATGCTCGCCCAGTCCGACGACAGAGGACTCCTCCTTTTGCCGGCGCCGGCCGCCTTGGCCGTTCATGGCCGGGCGCGAATCGCTTGCTGGAGCAGGGGAAATCGCAGGGAGAGACGTTCCATTACCCCCGCGCGGCCTATTGTTTTGCTCGCGCGGCGGTCTTTGTTCGCTCCGGGAGGAAGGCTCGCTTCGGGAGGAAGGCTCGGGCCGTTCCCGGCGCTGCGCTGTTTCCTCGCCGCCGGCCGATGTGACCGGACGCTCGCGCCGTTCCGGTTTCTGCTCACCGCGCGACGCCGTTGCTGGCCGTTCTCGCCGCACCGCTTTTTGCTCGCCCCGGGGCGATGCCTCCGGTTTTTCCCGGCGCTCGGCTCGTTGCGGGCGATCGCTGTTTGAACTTTCTCCAGACCGCCGGGAGCGTCCGCGCCGGCCGCCCGGGGCTCGGCCCTGTTCAAGTGCCTCGGCGGATGGCTCGCCGTCGATCCACTCGATCTTTTCGCGGCAGAGCTTCTCGATCGCCCGCACCGCGTCCATGTCGCCGGGCGTCACAAGGGTTGCCGCAAAGCCTTCCTTGCCGGCACGCCCGGTGCGGCCGATGCGGTGGACATAGTCCTCGGGCGTGATCGGAACGTCGAAATTGAAGATGTGGCTGACATCGGGAATATCGAGGCCGCGCGCCGCGACATCGCTGGCCGCTAGCAAGGCAATATCGCCGCGCCGGAAGGCGTCGAGCGTCGCCGTGCGGTCGCGCTGTTCCATATCGCCATGCAGGCCGCCCGCATTGTACCCATGCTTGAGCAGCGATTTCAGCAAGATGCCAACATCGCGCTTGCGGTTGCAGAAGATGATGGCGTTTTTGACGTCCGAGCTGTTGATCAGATCGCGCAAAACTTCGCGTTTGACCGTGATATCGGAGGGCGAGAATTTGAGCCGCTGGATGATCGTCGTCGCGGCGGAACTTGGCGCGCCAACTTCAATGCGCTCAGGATTTTGGAGGAATTTATCGGCGAGCTTTTGAACCTCTTTCGGCATTGTGGCCGAAAAGAACAGTGTCTGGCGCGAGGGCGGCAGCAGGCTGCAGATTTTTTCAATATCGGGAATGAAGCCCATATCGAGCATCCGGTCGGCTTCGTCAATCACCACAATTTCAACCGCCGAAAGAAGAAGACGCCCGCGCCCATAATGGTCGAGCATCCGGCCTGGCGTGGCGATCAAAACATCTGCGCCGCGATCGAGCTTGCGGTTCTGCTCGTCAAAGGAGACCCCGCCGATCAGCAGCGCAATGTTGAGCTTGTGGTTGACGCCGAGCTGCTCGAACGCTTGCGCCACTTGCGCCGCCAATTCGCGCGTCGGTTCAAGGATCAGCGAGCGCGGCATTCGCGCCCGCGCACGGCCATTTTCTAGCCGGGTGAGCATAGGGAGAACGAAGGAAGCCGTTTTGCCGGTGCCGGTTTGAGCGATGCCGACAAGATCGCGTCCCGCATTCACGGCCGGAATGGCTCGCGACTGAATAGGAGTGGGCGTTGTGAATCCCGCAGCCTCGATGGCGTCGAGAACTTTTTGACTAAGGCCGAAATCAGTAAATGTCATGGGCGCTCGTTCGCGGCAATTACGCAGGCGAACTATTCAAGGTTAGTGTGAACTTTGTATAACAGGCGCGGGCCGCACGCTCAGGACGGGACATTAGTTGCCGCGTCCCCGATGTCAAACGCCGACCCAGCTTGTCAACGAATTTAAAGCGCGGTTGAGGTTTTTCGACAACGCACTCGCTTTGCGTCAGATATAGAACTTAAAGCGGCTTATGCAAGCGTTTAACGCGGCGCAACGCAGTTTCATATCATGCGTCGCGAACCGCAGGCGCTCAGTTTTTCTGATCTTTCGCATCGAGCGCTGGCACTTCCTCGGCAAGGCCGGGCAGAAGCAAGTAGGCGCCCTTGGCGTCGAACTTGGCGCGGAGCGATGTATCCTGCTCGCTCTCCGCGCCATAGGCGGTAATGATGAGCGTCATCTCATTTTCGGTTTCGGCGTCCATCGCCAAAAAGGCGTTGGCGAGCTTCTTTTCCGCAACTTCCTTGATCAGAACGGTTTTCATGACTTTAGGCGTTGCGTCCGGTTGCTCGAATGCGAGCATTTGCACGATCACATTGGCATGGCCAGGCGCGCTGCTCGGCGAGACCACCATGGCGCGGTAAACCCCGGTTGCGCCCTTCTCCGACCACGTGCCGCCGCTTACCACCTCAGAAACTTCCACCGGCACCGAAGCCGCAATCGTCTCAGCCTCGTCCGCATAGGCTGCACCTGCCAATAGAGACATCGCCAAGGCGCATTGAATAGCAGTCTTCATTGCATGTCCCCAAGACGGCATCCAGACCAAGTTCAATGCATATGCCGCCTGGACGCGCCCGTGTCAAAGCGGATTATCGCGCGATGCCGCCTGCGTCACGCGCGACAGTATCGCCGAGGATTAAGCGAACCTGTCCCCTACTATTTGCGGGTTAGAACGCTGACGGGCTGGTTGTGTCGAATCTGGGATCGCTAAACACGCGCTCCTTGAAGTTGCGCGGATCGAGCTGCGGGTAATTCCCGTAATCCCCGTTCGAGCGCAGAAAGGGCTCGTTTTCATAGCTATAGCGGTGGCCGCCCGGCCGAAACAGGAAGCCGCGAACCTCTGGCTTACGCTGCGACAATTGGTAATTGTCGCCGCTGCGGCCGTCGCGTTTGCCCCAGCCGCCGGCCAGCGCCGCGCCAGATGTAAGCGTTACAGCCAAAATGGCGGTCATGGCAGTGAATGACTTCATGATACCCTCCTTTACAAGGCCAGTGCGCGCCTCAGCTAGCGGCGCTTCATTGATCTTCTCATTGACAAACACAACCCCGTTGCCGGAGTTCCAGCGGCGAACGACGATAACAGCCGCAAGCTACGCGCCGCTCAGAATTTGGGCGATAGGCGTCTGGCTGCGCATGGAGGCAGGCGCCTGGCGAAGCAATGGCGCGCCCGGCTTGCCGCCGCCGAAGCCGTGGCGCAACAACTCGATTTGGCCCAAAGGCGTAATATAGAGTAACAATACGCGCTTACGGGCGAGATCGTAATTGATCAGTTTTTCCGCGTGGTCGGCTGGGATTTCACCCGCCTCGCGGGGCCGCTCAAGGATTTTGTGCAGCGAGGAACGCTCCCTGCGGGACAGTTGGATTGGCGGCATGACACGACCTCAACGCAAAACGGACTCTGCACCCGGTACGCAACTTCTACCTGGCAGTCGGTTAAAATTATGCTGAAACCCACGCAAAGAGGCAAGCGATGACCGAACCGCAGGACCATTGGCCCACGGAAATCCGACTCAATCCAGCCAAGGACCGGTTGCACGTCGCTTTTGAGGATGGTTGCAGCTTTTCGCTGTCGGCGGAATTCCTGAGGGTTCATAGCCCTAGCGCCGAGGTGACAGGCCATGGAGGCGAGGAACGCAAGATCATTGGTGGCAAGCGGGACGTACTGATCGCCGCCATCGAACCGGTCGGCAACTACGCCATCCGTCCAACATTCAGCGATGGGCACGGCACCGGTATTTTCTCCTGGCCCTATCTCTATGAGGTCGGCTCGGGGGAAGCGGCGCTCTGGCAGCATTATATTGAGGCGCTGGCAAAGCGCGGCCTGACGCGGGATTAACGTGCACCCGATTGCGGCGGAGCCCGGTCTTTGCTGCTATTGTCGGGACTTAGCCGTAAAACCGTCTGACGCGGCGGGCGGCGCGCCAATAAAATCACCGGTCCTGTGAACAAACTGTCGCATTCCTATGATAGCTATTTTTACCCTGAGCAACTGCAAGCCGCCAAGCGCGGCCCCAGGCGCCGCATCAAACCACAAAGAAGCTTGCGCCCCTCATGGTGGATCATTTGCAAGACGAGCCTGGCCCTGCCGGCGGCTATATTGGCGACATCGTGCTGCCTGATCTCCCACCCAGCGCCGAGGCGCTCGCAACAATTGTCGCCCAGCGTCTGTATCTGCGCCGCTGGCTACTCGCGCTGACAACGAGCGTCATCCTGGTTTTTGTGCTGTTTTACCAGCTTCCGGCTATACCCGCAATCTGCGGCATCCTGTCGATCCTGGCCGGCGCGGCGTTTCTTCCCCGCGAAGGCGTCATGCGGCCGTTGCGGCTCAATCTGCGGCTCAATGACCGCGTGGCCGCCGACCGGACGCTTTCGGGAATGCTGGAAGGTTTGCCCGCGCCCGCGTTGATCCTGAATGCGCAAGGCCGGGTGCTGACCTTCAACAGCCTTGCCCGCGAATTTTTCCCAGCCGTTCGTCAGGCCCAGCACCTTTCGAGCGTCATCCGTGACCCTGGCGTGCTCGACGGCGTGTCCAGCGTCAATACGGCGCTGCGACCCCGGCGGATCGTGGCGTATGAGCAGCGCGTACCTATCGAGCGGCATATGGAGGTTACGATAAGCTGGATCGGGCCGGTGGCCGAGAAACCTTCGGATGCCACGCCGGCGATCCTCGTGCATCTTCGCGACCTCACCGAGCAGGAGCGGCTTGACCGGCTTCGGACCGATTTCATCGCCAATGCCAGCCACGAATTGCGGACCCCGCTCGCCTCCGTGCTCGGCTTCATCGAGACGCTGCAGGGCGCGGCGCGTCATGACCCCACGGCGCGCGAGCATTTTCTGGAGATCATGGCGCGGCAGGCGCAGCGGATGGCGCGGCTGATCGACAATCTGCTTTCGCTCAGCCGCGTCGAGATGCGGCTGCATTTGAAGCCGCAGGACCGCGTCGATCTGAACGAGGTCGCCCGCCATGTGCTGACGGCGCTCGAACCGCTGGCCGAGAAGTCGGGCATAAGTCTGCACCTTGCCGTGCATGGCAACGCCGCCTGGGTGCTGGGGGATCGCGACGAGCTGATGCAGGTGGTCGCAAACCTCGTTGAGAACGCGGTCAAATACGGCCGGTCCGGCGGCAATGTTTGGGTCTCGGTGGAACGCCGCGCCGAATTGGATATCCTGCAATTCATGCTCACGGTAAGGGACGACGGCGCCGGCATCGCGGACAAGCACTTGCCGCGTCTGACGGAGCGCTTTTACCGCGCCAATGACGCGGGAGGGGAGAAATCAGGCACCGGGCTGGGCCTCGCGATCGTCAAGCATGTCGTCACGCGCCACCGCGGCGACTTGAAAATTTCCTCGGAAATCGGCAAGGGGTCCGCTTTCAGCATCGTTTTGAGTGAAGCGCCGCCGCCGGTCTGAGTGGGTCAGCTGGCTTTTTCGGAAAAGGCGAGCCCGCTCGACACAAATTCCTTAATGATGCGTCAAATTCTTGTTCCAAATCAATAACTAAACACGTCATCATAAGTTTATGAAAATGTCATAAGCCTTATATGGCGCCATTGATATGGTCCTGGCAGAGAGCAGGCGCATGGTCGGCTCTCCCCTCCAGATGCGCAATTTCAAGGAGAGTAAATCGTGAAAACACGTTTAATCGCGCTCGCGGCGACGACGGCGGTTGCCGCCTCGATCGCAGCCAGCCCCGCGTTCGCCCGCGACCAGATCAAAATCGTCGGTTCGTCGACGGTTTTCCCCTACACGCAGGCTGTGGCTGAGGAATTTACAAAGAAGACCAAGTTCAAGGCTCCGGTCGTCGAATCCACCGGCACCGGCGGCGGCTTCAAGATCTTTTGTGAAGGCGTCGGCGAAGATAAGGCCGACATCACCGGCGCATCGCGCGCGATGAAGAAGTCCGAATATGAGGATTGCCAGAAGAATGGCGTGAAGGACGTCACTGAAATTCTGCTCGGCTATGACGGCCTCTCGCTCGCGATTTCGAAGAAGGGCCCAGATTTCAACTACACGAAAGAGCATCTCTATCAGGCTCTGGCCAAGGAAGTTCCGGTCGACGGCAAGCTTGTCGCCAATCCTTATAAAAGCTGGAGCGACGTCGACAAGTCTCTCCCGAAAGAGCCGATCCTGGTTTATGGCCCGCCTCCCACGTCCGGCACGCGCGACGCTTTTGTTGAGCTCGCCATGCATGCCGGCTGCGAGTCGCTTGCATTCTTCAAGGACCAGAAGAAGACTCTCGACGCAAAAGCTTACGGCACGCTCGTCAAAGACAAGTGCTCCCCGATGCGTCAAGACGGTGCCTTCGTCGAAGCCGGCGAGAACGACAACCTAATCGTTCAGCGTCTCGAAGCCGATCCAAAGGCTGTCGGCATCTTCGGCTACTCCTTCCTGTTCGAAAATCAGGACAAGCTGAAGGGCGCTAAAGTTGGTGGCGTGACCCCTGCTTTTGAAACGATTGCCGACGGTACTTACGGCATCTCGCGGCCGCTCTACGTCTACGTCAAGAACGCTCATCGCGATGTCATTCCTGGCATCAAGGAGTTCCTGGCCGAGTATACGAGCAACGAATCGCTGGCCAAGGGCGGTTATCTTGCCGAGCGCGGTCTGACCCCGCTGTCGGAAGCCAAGTTTAAGGAAATGCAAGGCGCAGTTAAGGCCGCCAAGAACATGGCCGCCCCGACGAGCTAAGTCTTTCATGCCGGCGGCCGCGCCCACAGTGCGGCCGCCGATACATTCGATGTTAAAGCGTTTTTAAGCGGCCACGGTTCGTCATCATGCTCGTTTATGTGCTCGCCGCAATCCTCTCCCTCACCCTAGCCAGCTATTTCATCGGATCGCGGCGCTCCTTGCAAACCGTCGCGGGGCAGGCAAGTCAGCTGCACTCGCGGCCAGGCTATTACGGCGTGTTTGTCGCCGCTTGGGTTGGGATTCCCGCGCTCCTTCTCGTTCTTATCTGGCTGATGTTCCAGGGCGCGGTGATCGACACCTTATTGCTCGTGAGCCTGCCGGCCGAAAAGACTGCGAACCTGTCCGAGGCGCAGATCGATCTCATCATTAGTGAAATCAAGCAGGTTTCGCGCGGCAATGTTTTCGGCCAGCCCGATCAAGCCGTTCTCGACGCGGCGCAGCGCTATAAGAGCTGGCAGGGCATCGCGTCCTGGAGCATGCTGGCCGTTGCCCTTGCGCTTTGCATTTTTGGCCTGGTGATCACGCGATCCCGAATTGCTCCGCAGTTCCGGGCTCGTCAGGGCGTGGAAGCGGTGTTGAACGCCTTCATGATTGCCTGCTCCGTAATCGCCGTTCTCACCACCGTCGGCATCATCGTCTCCCTTCTAGTCGAGGCGCTGCGATTTTTCTCGATGGTGTCGCCGCTGGAATTCTTTTTCGGCCTGCGCTGGGAGCCGCAGATCGCGCTGCGCGCGGACCAGAGCTTGGGCGACGGCGCGTTCGGGGCCATTCCGGTTTTCCTGGGGACGCTGGAGATCGCGCTGTTCGCCATGCTCGTCGCGATCCCGATCGGCCTGTTCACCGCGATTTATCTGACCGAATATGCGCATCCGAAATTTCGCGCCGTCGTCAAGCCGATCATCGAGATCCTCGCCGGCATCCCGACGGTGGTCTACGGCTTTTTCGCTATCCTCGTCGTCGCGCCCGCGTTCAGGAATTTTATGGCGAACATCGGCGTGGACGCCGCGCCGAACAGCGCGTTCGTCGCAGGGGCGGTGATGGGTATCATGATTATCCCTTTCATTTCCTCGCTGTCCGACGATGCGATCACCGCCGTGCCGCGGTCGCTCCGGGACGGGTCCTATGCGCTTGGCGCGACCCAAGCCGAAACCATCACCAGCGTGCTTTTACCCGCCGCACTGCCGGGCATCATGGGCGGCATTCTGCTCGCCGTCAGCCGCGCCATCGGCGAAACCATGATCGTCGTGATGGCGGCCGGCATCATCGCCACGCTGACAATCAACCCATTCGAGCCTGTCACAACCGTGACGGTTCAGATCGTCACTCTGCTCATTGGCGACACCGAATTCGATAGCCCCAAGACCCTTGCGGCCTTCGCCCTCGGGCTCGTGCTTTTCTTCGCCACGCTCATTCTCAACGTCATCGCACTGCGGATCGTGCAGAAATACCGGGAACGCTATGACTGATGCGGCCTTGGAAGCGGATGCCGGATTCAACCGCCAGCAGGATTGGGCGTCCGAGGCAAACGCCCGGCGGCTCAAGAAGCGCTATGCGGCCAACCGGCGCTTGCAGATTTACGGCCTGACCGCGATCGCGCTTGCCATCGGCTTGCTCGGAACCTTGATAAGCTCGCTCGTTATCGAGGGTTACAAGGCCTTCTATCAATCCAAAGCGACGCTTGAAATTCGACTCGATCCGGCTTTGATCGATCCGAGCAATCTTGCCGACGCGAATTATCGGCGGATCTTTAACACGGCCATCGAGCAATATTTCCCGGAGGTTACCAGCCCAACGGAGAAGCGGCAGCTTTCCGATATATTCAGCAATGAGTCGCGCTACGCGCTGCGCGATTATGTCGTCGCGAACCCCGGTCAGATCGGGCAGACCGTAAAGCTCAAAGTCAGCCTTTCCGATCCGTTCGACCAGCTCGAAAAAGGCGTCATCCCACGCTATGTCGAGGCGCTGACGGATGCTGAAAAAGCACGCTTTGAATTTCTAGCAAATCGCGGGCTCATTGAGGGGCGCGGGGCCGATGCGGCCCTCAAGGTCAATCTGTTCATCGATCCGCAAAAGGTAAACGCCGCCGACATTCCATCCGGTCAATTCCGCGACATCATCGGCGACGGCCTTCGCAGCATCGTTCGAAACTCCGATTTCGTCGAGCGGTCCTTCGACATCATACGTGGCGATGCGACCGAAGTGCTGAAGGCGCACCTTATCGCCAATCCGGGCAGCATCGGCCAAATTATCGAGAACTTCAAACTGCCTCTGTCCCAACATTACGGCACTCTGGCGTCCGGCCAAACCCCGATGGTGTTTAACGGGCGTTTTGCCAGCGAAAAGCAATTCGAATGGCTCGACCGGCTGAAGTCACAAAACATGGTCAGCTATCCGTTCGCCTCCGAACTCTTCGTCAATGCGACCAGCCGCTTTCCCGAACTCGCCGGGCTCGCCGGCGCCATCGCTGGATCGTTCTATGCGCTAATGGTGTGCTTCCTGATCAGCTTCCCGCTGGGCATCGCGGCGGCGGTCTATCTGGAGGAATTCGCGCCTAAAAACCGCTGGACCGACCTCATCGAAGTGAACATCAACAATCTCGCCGCCGTGCCTTCGGTCGTATTCGGCCTGCTTGGCCTTGCAGTGTTTCTTAACACCTTCGGGCTGCCGCGTTCCGTGCCGCTGGTCGGCGGCATGGTGCTCGCGCTGATTACCCTGCCGACGATCATCATCACGACGCGCGCGGCGTTGAAGGCGGTGCCGCCGTCCATCCGCGAAGCAGCGCTGGGTGTGGGCGCCTCGAAGCATCAGGTGGTGATGCATCACGTGCTTCCGCTCGCCATGCCGGGCATTATGACAGGCGTCATCATCGGTCTTGCCCATGCCTTGGGCGAGACGGCGCCGCTGCTGCTGATCGGCATGAACGCCTTTATCCCCAGCATAGAGAATATCGGGCTGCTGGAACCCGCGACCGCCCTGCCGACGCAGATCTATGCCTGGGCCGACAGCCCGGAACGCGGCTTCGTCGCCCGTACCTCGGCGGCCATATTGGTTCTGCTCGGATTTCTTGTTGTGATGAATGGCATCGCCATATTCCTGCGGCAGCGCTTCGAGCGGAAATGGTAGAGCGTCAATCCGCCCTCATGCGCTTTTGGAGGTTCCTGTGAACGAAGTACCCCAGATGGATCAGAGCAATTTTAGTTTAGGGGCGGCGGCATCGGCCGTGCCTCTCGCGCCCGGCCAAGCCGTCGCCAACAAGCTGATCGCGCAAAAGGTATCGGTCTTCTACGGTGAGAAACAGGCCCTGATCGACGTCAGCATCGACATCCGGGACAAAGCGGTCACATCCTTCATCGGCCCGTCCGGCTGCGGCAAATCCACCTTTTTGCGCTGCCTGAACCGCATGAACGACTTCATCGACAATGCCCGCGTCACCGGCAGCGTCGAGATGGACGGCGTCAACATTTACGATCCAAGCCTTGACCCCGTGCAGCTTCGCGCCCGCGTCGGCATGGTGTTCCAGAAGCCGAACCCGTTCCCGAAGTCGATCTTCGACAATGTCGCTTACGGGCCGCGCATCCACGGCTTGGCAAGCGCCAAGAGCGACCTCGAGGAAATCGTCGTCACGAGCCTTGAAAAGGCCGGGCTTTACAAGGAAGTCAAGGACCGCATCCACGAGGCGGGCACCGGCCTGTCCGGCGGTCAGCAGCAGCGCCTGTGCATCGCGCGCGCCATCGCGGTCAGCCCGGAAGTCATTTTGATGGACGAGCCCTGCTCGGCGCTCGACCCAATCGCAACCGCCAAGATCGAAGAGCTGATCGACGAACTGCGCGAGAATTTCTGTATCGTCATCGTCACCCACTCCATGCAGCAAGCGGCCCGCGTCTCGCAGCGCACGGCATTTTTCCACCTCGGCATATTGGTTGAAGAAGGTGAAACCTCTCAAATCTTTACGAATCCGCGCGAACCGCGCACTCAAGACTATATTACGGGGCGCTTCGGCTAACGGATTGCACGCAAACGCCCGGGAGAGGCACATCATGGTACTGGAACACACGGTCACCGCGTTCGAGGATGAACTCAAGGCGCTCGACAACAAAATCGCCCAGATGGGCGGGCTCGCCGAGCAACTGCTGGGCCGCGCGATCGACTCGCTCGAACGCCGCGATCCCGATCTGGCCGAGCAAACGATTTTGCAGGACGAGCAGATCGACAGGCTGGAGCGCGAAGTCGAGGAACTGGCGGTCTCGATCATCGCCCGCCGGCAGCCTGTGGCGCTGGACCTGCGCCAGATCATGACCTCCGTGCGCATCGCTGGCGATCTCGAACGCATCGGCGATCTGGGCAAGAACATCGCCAAGCGCGCCACCGCGATCGCCTCGGAAAACCGTCCCAAGCAATTGATGATCGGCATCCGCCATATCGGCAATGAATCGCTCGCCCAGCTCAACACCGTGCTCGACGCCTATTCCGAGCGCGATGCGGAAAAGGCGCTTGGCGTGTGGCGGCGCGACGAGCAGCTCGACGCGATCTACAATTCGGTTTTCCGCGAACTCTTGACCTATATGATGGAAGACCCGCGCAATATCGGCCTGTGCACCCATCTGCTTTTCGGCGCCAAAAATCTGGAGCGTATCGGCGACCATGCGACGAACATCGCGGAGATGATCCACTTCCTGGTCAAGGGAACCCCGGTTATGGAACAGCGCCCCAAAGGCGATACGACCAGCTTTTCCATGCCGGAAAAGCCCCTTGCCTAAAGCCGGAGATCAGCCATTTCCGTCCACTCGACATTTGCGGCCATGACGGCGAAAATATTGGTGGTGGAGGACGAGGAGCCATTGGCGCTTCTCCTCCGCTACAATCTCGAAGCGGAAGGATTTCACGTCGCCGTTGCCCAGCGCGGCGATGAAGCGGAATTTTCCGTCTCCGAGAACCCGCCCGATCTCATCATCCTAGATTGGATGCTTCCGGGCCTATCGGGGCTTGAGCTGTGCCGCCGCTGGCGCAGCGGACGCACCTCGCGCAGCATTCCGATCATCATTCTGACGGCGCGCGGCGAGGAGGCGGATCGCATCCGCGGCCTGACCACCGGGGCGGACGATTATGTGGTGAAGCCCTTCTCCGTGCCGGAGCTGATGGCGCGCATCAAGGCGATCTTGCGCCGTTCCAGTCCGGAGCGGATCGCCAGCGTCCTGGCGGTCAGCGACCTGCAACTCGACCGGGATGCGCACCGTGTGACGCGCAACGGCCGCGAGGTGCGACTGGGGCCGACCGAGTTCCGCCTGCTGGAATTCCTGATGGAAAGCCCCGGCCGCGTTTTCTCCCGCGCGCAGCTTCTGGACGGCGTCTGGGGCCACGACGTCTATGTCGATGAGCGCACCGTCGATGTGCATATCGGGCGGCTGCGCAAAGCCATCAATCGCGGCCGCGACAGGGACCCGATCCGAACGGTGCGCGGCGCCGGCTACGCCTTCGGCGAGCGGTCGCAGATTATGTCTGGCTGAGCTCGGCGCGCAGTTGCGGGAGAACTTCCGCGAAACGACGCTCCTCCCTTCGTCGTCCCGCAAGCCCGCAGGGTTATCCGGGACCCAATGGCCCCTCAGCGAACTTCATGAAGGCGAATGGGTCCCGGCTCGTAGGCCGGGACGACGCGGAGTATGCTGTTTGCACAGAAGTCTCCGAACGGGAAAGGGAGTCGCACTCTTATGCGCGAGAATTGGAGAGCCGGAAGCTCGGCGCCCTCACACGGTCGCTTCCGGCTCTCACCCCCCGCTTGACCGTCTATCTGCGGCGGCGCGGCGCGGCCTGGAAGGCAACGCGCGCATGATGCTCGCAATAGGACACGCCCGTTGTTTTCTGCCGTCCGCAGAAATGGAAATTCTCGTCCTGAGGATCGCCGATCGGCCAGCGGCACATGCATTCCTTCAGATCGAGCAGGTCGATCCGCAGCGCGGCCGGAATATTCAGCTCCTCGACCGGCGACGGCACCAGTGCCAGCGCAACGCCAATATGCTCCATCGGCGCAAAGATCGGCTTCAGCGCGACATTGCCATGCGTCCGGTACTGCACCCGCGTCGGCCGCAGCGGCAAATGCGACACGCGGTTGCGCGGCCTTGCCGAGCGCATCCGCGACGTCGTCGCCCGGCCCGCCAGACCAAGTCGGTGCACCTTGCCGATGACGGCATTGCGCGTGACCTCGCCAAGACGGCCGGCAATCTGGCTTGCGCTAAGCCCATCGGCCCAAAGCTTCTTTAAAAGCTCAACGCGCTCTTCGGTCCACCCCATAATTCCGCCTCCTCGTAATTCAAATGCGAATTGCAATTGACATGCATATTCAGCCTCCGCGGCGGCAAACTCACGTCGCAAAATGCGAACGCAGCGCGGCTACGCGGAGCTAAAGCCCGGTTACGTTGAACGCAGGAACAGACGCTATACTTGAGGAAAATCCAGCAAGCGGGACAAATGCTGTGAACAACACGCTGCCGAATTGTGATGACAGGGAACAGAGCACTAGCGGGTACAAACAACCACGCGCCGTCATCACTTCAAGCATCATGGCATGTGCGGAGCGCGATGACAAATGAAGGAAAGGTTAAACGGCCCGAAAAGGGCTGGTTTTTTGCCTCGCTGTGGCTTTTGTGTCAATTGACAGGCCCGCCGCAATTGCTGAATGATCTGATATAATAGCGCTCGCGCCGCCTTGCGGCTTCTTCCAAACCCTTAGCGATCTGAATCAGCCATGTCCGCGGTGCTGCCCACATATGCTAGAGCCGACATCGCCTTTGAAAAGGGCGAGGGAGCCTATCTGACCGCCACCACCGGCGAGCGATATCTGGATTTCGGCGCTGGCGTCGCGGTCACCGGGCTCGGGCACGCTCATCCCCACCTTGTGAAGGCGCTGACCGAGCAAGCGGGCAAGCTTTGGCACACATCCAATCTGTATCACATTCCCGGCCAGCAGCGGCTCGCCGAACGGCTTTGCGCGGCGACCTTTGCGGATAAGGCGTTCTTTTGCAATTCCGGCGCCGAGGCGCTGGAAGGCGCGATCAAGATGGCGCGCAAGTTTCATAGCCATCACGGCGCGCCCGAGCGCTACCGCATGATCACCTTCGAGGGCGCCTTTCATGGCCGCACCCTGGCGACCATCGCCGCCGGCAATCAGGAAAAGCACCTCGCCGGCTTCGGCCCGAAGGTCGATGGCTTCGATCAGGTGCCGCTGGGCGATTTCGCGGCGGCGCGCGCGGCGATCGGCCCGGAAACGGCGGCTATTCTGATCGAGCCCGTGCAGGGTGAAGGTGGCGTGCGCCATGCGGGTTGGCCGTTCCTGCGGGAGCTGCGCGAGCTTGCCGACGAGCGCGGCCTGCTCTTGATCTTCGACGAGGTGCAAACCGGCATCGGCCGCACCGGCAAGCTGTTCGCCTATCAATGGAGCGGCATCGAGCCGGACATTATGGGCATCGCCAAAGGCCTCGGCGGCGGATTTCCCGTCGGCGCGGTGCTGGCGACCGACGCGGCGGCCTTCGGCATGACCGCCGGCAGCCACGGCTCGACCTTCGGCGGCAATCCGCTCGCCATGAGTGTCGGAAACGCCGTGCTCGATGTGGTGCTCGACGAGGGGTTTCTCGCCTCCGTCCGCCAAAACGCGCTACTGCTGAAACAGCGGCTCGCCGAGATCACCGACCTGTACGGCGACATCATCGAGGAGGTTCGGGGAGAAGGGCTTTTGATCGGGCTGAAATGCAAAATCCCGAACGGTCAGCTGGTCGAGGCGCTGCTGGCTGAGAGAATGCTGACCGTCGGCGCGGGCGACAATGTCATCCGCCTGCTGCCGCCTCTCATTATCGGCGAGGCCGAGATCGGCGAGGCTTGTCAGAAGCTCGGCTCCGCCTGCGCCGCGCTGAGCGGCCGGCCCCACCGCCAAGAACGCGCCTGATATGGCTATCCGGCATTTTCTTGACATCGATTCATTCGATATGGCGACCTTGCAGCGCATCCTGGCGCAGGCTCATCTCATGAAGGCCGATCTGCAAGGCGGCGGCGCGCGCTACAGCCAGCTTGCGGCGGGCAAAACGCTCGCCATGATGTTCGAGAAGCCGTCGACCCGCACCCGGGTGTCCTTCGACGTCGCCATGCGCAAACTCGGCGGCCAGTCCATCGTCCTGAACAGCACCGATATGCAGCTCGGGCGAGGCGAAACGGTCGCCGACACCGCCCGCGTTTTGTCGCGCTATGTTGAGGTGATGATGCTGCGAACCGCCTCGCACGACAATCTGGTGCAACTGGCGGCCTATTCCGGCGTCCCCGTGATCAATGGGCTGACCGACCGTTCGCATCCCTGCCAGATCTTCGCCGACATCTTGACCTTCGAGGAAAAGAAGGGGCCGGTGGCAAACCGGGTCATCACTTGGATCGGCGACGCGGCAAACAATGTCGCCACGTCCTGGATCCATGCCGCGGCGCGTTTTGATTTCTCCCTCCATATTGGCGCGCCGGCCTCGCTTCATCCGTCCAAGCACATGCTCGACTGGGCGGCGCGCGAGGGCGCGCGGCTCGTGCTGTTCGAAGATCCACGGGCCGCGGTCGCCGGGACGGACTGCATCGTCACCGATGTTTGGATCTCGATGGGGCAAAAGGACGAGGATCTGCGGCAATCGCTGCTGAAAGATTACCAGGTGAATGCCGGGCTGATGAAATTGGCCAGCCCAGACGCCATATTCATGCATTGTCTTCCCGCGCAGCGCGGAAGAGAGGTCACCGACGAGGTGATTGACGGTCCTCAATCCGTCGTGTTCGATGAAGCGGAAAACCGGGTCCACGCGCAGAGGGCAATTCTCGCATGGTGCCTTGAAAAAACCTGAGATACCAAGACAAGACACCCATGTCAGATGCATTGACGCGCACGCCCGACGATTATGTGCTGCCCTTTCAGATCGAGTCTTCCGGCGCGAGGGGACGGCTCGTGCGGATGGGGCCGGCGATCAGCGCCATACTGAGCCAGCACGCTTATCCGGAAGCGGTGTCGAATTTGCTCGGCGAGGCCATGACCTTGACGGCGATGCTCGGCGCCGCGCTCAAGATCGATGGCAAATTGATCCTGCAAACATCCAGCGAAGGCCCGGTCAGCTTTCTCGTCGCCCATTATTATGCGCCGGGCAATATTCGCGGCTATGCCAGCTTCAACGAAGCCGCCTTCGAGGCGGCGATGGACCGGCAGGACAAGCTGCTCGGCGACGGCCATCTGGCGATGACGATCGACCAGGGACCGGACATGGAGCGCTATCAGGGGATCGTGCCGCTGGAGGGCGGCAATATTTCGGGGGCGGCCGATTTGTATTTCCGCCAGTCCGAGCAGCTTCCGACCTTCATCAAGATCGCCGTTGCGCGCCAGTATGAGGGAGCCAAAGACAACAAGCCCGGCTCGTGGTCGTGGCGCGCGGGCGGCCTGATGGTCCAGAAACTGACCAATGAGGGCGGCGCGCCCCGCAGCAACGGACACGATGCTGACGACGCCTGGACCCGCGCGCAGCTGCTGGCCGCGACCGTGGAGGATCATGAGCTGCTTGATCCGTTGCTGGAACCGGAGCGCCTGCTTTACCGGCTTTTCCACGAGGAGCGCGTCCGGGCCTTCGACGCGACGCCGATTTCGGCGTTTTGTCAGTGCTCGCAAGAGCGCGTGGAGCAGATGCTGGCGAGCTTTTCGCCGGGGGAGATCGAGGACATGACCGAGGACGGCGAAGTCCGCGTCACCTGCGAATTCTGCAACAGCCGCTATGCGTTCGATGCCGAAGCGCTGCGGGCCAAGGCCGCCCCGGCGCAGTAGGCCGGGCGGTTTACCATCGCATCAACCGACACGCGCGGATATGGCGTTTTGTCTTCGCTATTGGCAGGCGGCGCGCATTCCTCGGGCAACGCCGCCGGCGCCGGTTGCAATCAAAAGCGCACATTTTTCGGCAATACGCGCCGTTCCGTAATAGCGGGTTGTGCCCTCAGGGACGGTATCCTCTTTCGATACCGTCAGCCCGGCGGTGGCGAAGCAGCTTTCCGTGCGCTTCACCATCGCGCCAATCAGCGCCAGCGCCGAAGCATTGCCTTCAGGCGCTTGGAAGGAGCAGTCATCATCCTTTGTGCATTCCGAGCGCAGCGCAGCATTGGATGCGTATTCCTTCTGCAAATCGCTGACGCAGGAGGAGGGTGCGTTCTGCGCACATGCGGAACCTGCGTAAATCATGGCGCCCAGCGCGAAGCCGATCGTTCTCCCGCCCGGTATTTTGAAATCTGTCCCTACGACCTTCACCGGCGTCCTCCTGACTGAGCGAATCCCACAGCGCGCTTTACTTGGCGAGAAACGCTCCTGCCTGCAAAAGTTCCCCCGAAAGGTTTAGCCGCTGGCTTAATTCACGCTCCGCACAGCATAGGGGCTGTCGAGCGAGAATGCGGGAATGACCGCATCGAAACCCTCGCCGTCCTCCGCCTCCATGCGATACCAGCCAAGCATGATGCCGGATGGCGTGCGCAGCGGCGCGCCGCTCGTGTAGCGGAAGCTTTCGCCCGGCTCCAGCGTTGGCTGCTCGCCGACCACGCCTTTGCCGCGCACCTCCTCCACACGGCCCAGCGCATCGGTGATCCGCCAATGGCGCGACAGGAGCTGGACGCGCGTCTTGCCGCCATTAGCGATCTCGATCGTATAGGCCCAGAAATAATGCGCCCGCTGCGGTGCGGAATCGTCTTCAAGAAATGTCGGGACGACCGTGACCGTGATGTCGCGCGTCGTGGCTTGGTAGGTCAACGGCCGCCTCCTGCCCGCCTCCGCGAGGCTCAAGCGAGCGCGGCGCGGAAAGCTTGATCCAGATCGCCCGCCAGATCGGCCGGATCCTCAAGGCCAACCGACAGGCGAAGCATGTTGTCGCCAATACCCATAGCGCTCCGCACCTCCGGCGTGAAGCGCTGATGCGTGGTCGTCGCCGGATGGGCGATCAGGCTTTTCGCGTCGCCCAGATTATTAGAAATTTTGATGATCTTGAGAGCGTCCGCCACGCGGAACGCGGTCTCCTTGTCACCCTTGACCGTGAAAGTCAGGAGCGTGCCGCCGGAGGCCATCTGCTTGGCCGCCAGCGCGCGCTGTGGAAAATCCTCGCGGCCGGGATAGAGCACCTTTTCGATTTCCGGCCTCGCCGCGAGATCATCGGCCAGCTTGGCGGCCGTGGCCGACATCCGCTCGATGCGCAGCGCCAACGTTTCCAGGCCCTTCAGCAACACCCAGGCGTTGAAGGGACTGAGACTCGGCCCGGTCTGGCGTAGATAGACCTTGAGATGGTCGTTGAGAAACGCCTCGGTGCACAGGATGACGCCGCCAAGACATCGGCCCTGCCCGTCAATATGCTTGGTCGCCGAATAGACGACGATGTCGGCCCCCAGCGTCAACGGCTTTTGCAGAATGGGCGAGGCGAACACATTGTCGATGATGAACAGCGCGCCGCAATCCTTGGCGATGGCCGAAACGCCGGCGATGTCGACCAGTTCGAGAGTCGGATTGGCGGGCGTCTCGCAGAAAAAGGCGCGTGTGTTGGGGCGCACGGCGGCGCGCCAGGAGTCGAGATCGCGCCCGTCCACCAGGGTTGAAGTCACCCCGAATCGCGGCAGCAGCTCCTCGATGACGTAGCGGCAGGAGCCGAACAGCACCCGGCTCGCCACGACATGGTCGCCCGCCTTCAGGTAAGCAAAGAACGCCGCCGTCACCGCCGCCATGCCGGACGCCGTCGCGCGCGCCGCCTCGGCCCCTTCCAGGAGCGCCATGCGCGTCTCGAACATCGTCAGCGTCGGGTTCGAATAGCGCGTATAGATATAGCCTTCCTGATCACCGCGAAAGCGCAGCTCGGCGTCGCGCGCGGTCTCATAGACAAAGCCGGAATTGAGGAATAGAGCTTCGGAGGTTTCGCCGAACGGGGTCCGGAGCGTGCCGCCATGAACCAGCGCCGTCGCCTGTCCCCAGGCCTTTTCCGGAGAATCGCCGCCATCCTGTGCCATCAGCTTGCCCTTTCGAGACTAAAAACCGGCCGCGCGGGGCCGGTCGGATGTGTCTCGACGCGGCCTTTTTAGCGAATTGTTTTACGTGGCTGCAAGCCGGCCGGCCAAATCACCACGGGGTATGGGTGGATTAAACAGGCGCGGGGCTTGGCGTCAAGGCCCGCGTGGTTAAGATGGATGGCGCGAAAGGCTGGGCATGACGATGGGCATGGACGAGGTTGAAACGGGGGGACGGCCGCCGATGGGGGACGGACTGTTGCCCGCGCAGACGCTGCGGGCGTTTATCGAAGCCGGCCACATTGACGCGCGCGAGACGATTTCGCCCGGCCAGGTGCAGCCCGCAAGCCTCGATCTGCGGCTCGGCGATGTTGCCTACCGTGTGCGGGCCAGCTTTCTGCCGACGGCGCGGATGAGCGTCGAAGCCAAGCTGTCCGCCTTCAGCATGCACGAAATCAGCCTCGCCGGGGGGGCGGTGCTGGAAACCGGATGCGTCTATGTCGTGCCGTTGCAGGAGCGGCTGGCCTTGCCGCCGGGAATTTCCGCCGCCGCCAATCCGAAGAGCTCGACCGGCCGGCTGGACGTGTTCACCCGTGTCATCACCAGCACCGGCCCGGCCTTCGACCAGATCCCGCAAGCCTATGACGGCCCGCTTTACGCTGAGATTTGCCCGCAGACCTTCCCCATTTTGGTGCGGCCCGGCTCGCTGCTGGCGCAAATCCGCTTCCGGCGTGGCAACGCCGCCCATACCGACACCGAGCTGGCGCGCCTGCACCGCGAGCAGCGCCTGATCTCGGCCGAAACCGCCGATATCGCGGACGGGATCGCGCTGAGCGTCGATCTCTCGGGCGATGCTGGCACCGGCGTCATCGGCTACCGCGCCAAGCGCCATACGGGCGTCGTCGATATGGACCTCGCGGGCGGCTACGAGGTTGGGGATTTTTGGGAGCCGATCCGATCGCTGAAAGACCGCCGCTTGATCCTCGATCCCGACCAGTTCTACATCCTTGCCTCCAAGGAGGCCGTGCATGTGCCGCCGACCCATGCGGCCGAGATGGTGCCGTTCAACCCGCTGGTCGGCGAGTTCCGCGTGCATTATGCCGGCTTCCTCGACCCCGGCTTCGGGCATGAGGCGGCGGGCGGGGCGGGCAGTCGCGTCGTGCTGGAAGTGCGCAGCCACAAGGTGCCGTTTATCCTGGAGGACGGCCAGATCGTCGGCCGGGTGGTGTATGAACAACTCACCGAGGTCCCGGACCAGATCTACGGCATGGGGATCGGGTCGAACTATCAGGCGCAGGGTTTGAAGCTGTCGAAGCATTTCCGCGATTGAAATGTGGGACATTAAGGCAATCGGAGCTGCGGGCGGTTCGGAGGTGATGCCGCAGATCGAGGCGATCTTCTTCGATGGCGCGGCGACCCAAAGTTTCGCCTCCCAAGCGGAACGCGCCGCCTATCGCGACCTATGGCTGGGCCGCTACGTCAGGCACTGCCCGCAGCAATTCCTCGTTGCACGCCATCCGGGCGGCGAGGTGGCCGGCTATCTCGCCGGCGCGCTGATGAGCAACCGGGAACCGCTGCCGGGGCCGGATTATTATGACGGCTTTCCGGCGGCGTTGATCGCGGCCTACCCCGCGCATCTGCACGTCAATGTCCGGCGCGACTGCCGGGGGCGGAATGTTGGATCGGCGCTGGTCGATGCGTTTCGGGCGATTTGCCGCGCGCATGATGTGGGCGGCTTCCACGCCGTGACCGCAGCGGGGAGCCACGCTGTGGCGTTTTTCACGCGCTGCGGGATGGAGCAGCGCGCGACTGCGGATTGGCGGGGGCGGGAGCTAGCATTTCTTGCTGGGCCTGTTGGCTGATAATCCTGGAGTATCGACAGGCGGTGGTAGAAGGGCCAACGAATGCGGAGCAACGTTTAGGATCATCGTCGCCGCCGCGCTCGCAGCGACGACGTTCGCTGTGACGGTCAATTCACACGCCCAGGCTCCAGAGTATCCCCAAATACCACAAGACCTGGCAAGATGGCTCTTTGCGCAAGCCGTTGAAAAAAGAGCTCAAGGCCAAGACGCTTCGACCGTCGACCTTGCTCGGGAGGGCGAAGGCGGTGATTGACTCGTTCGGCGGGCCAGCCGTAGAAACCCGCGTTCTCTACAACGGTCTGCAGGGTTATTGAGTAACAGAAAATACGAAAACGAGGGTTCTCGAATGCCTTTCAATAAGCTCCACGTGCCGCGTTCCCTCGCGGTAAAGACATGCCATGCCATCAACGATCTTCTACATGCCAGCCTTGTGGAAACCTGTGGCGTAAATTCTGATGACTATTTCTGTCTGATTTCTCGATACTCCGCAGAGGATATGATCCTGCACCCCACTTTTCTCGGTGATAGAGACCCTAATTTGACCATTGTAATCGAGATAGCGTTACTGGCTGGCCGCTCAGATGATCAAAAAGAGGCGCTCTACAAAGATGTTCGCCACCGTCTTCGCGGCATTGGTCTCGATCCAAACAACTCGATTATGTTCCTGATTGAAAACAAGCCAATTGATTGGTCCTTCAGCGGCGCGGGATCGGTGAAATCTGTGCTGGGACTGTAGCGGCGGAAGTCGTGGCGCATGTTTCAGACGGCTTTGTCGGCATCACCGTCATGCATGCGACACCGCATCCGAGTTTTTCAACGGCATCCGATGAAAGCGGTCATTGGTGCCCAATTTCATAGGCCTAGTCCCTTCCATGCGCACGTCACTCAACCGGGAAATGCGCAATTAAATCCCCTCGTTGCCGGCTAAATCGTCCGGTAAAGCTCTACCTCGACCGCATCGTCAGCAGAACTCGCAACGAGTTTCTGCTCGGCGGCGCGCTGGCGGAAAGCATCGAGCCGGGCCGCATGGGCGCGCCGCTCGAACGCAGCCTCGTCGGCATATTGCTCGTAGAGCAGAAACAGGTTGGGGTCGCTCGTTGAGCGGTGCGGCGGATGGAGAAAGGTCCCGGGCTCGCCTGTGCGCGCGAGCGATAGCTGATCACGTAACAGGCGGGCCATTGCATCGCCCTTGCCTGGAGCCGCGCGGATGCGGGTGACGGCGGTCAGCATACCGGGCGGCCGGCCGCCAGGGCCGATATCAAGTCGCCCGACCGCAAGTTCCCCGATCTCCACGCGTCGCAGCCGTGCACGCCCGACCGAAAGCCGCCCGATTGCCAGCGCACCCACCGCCATTGCGCCCAGCGCCATGGCACCCAATGCAAGCGTGCCAAGAGCGGCGGTTCCGGTCGCATTCGCGCCGGTTGCCGTTGCGCCTCGTGCGGATTTCATCGGCGCCCGTCGCATCATTCTTGCCCCCTTTCACTGCTGCCCATCAGGTTAGCACGATGCCGCCGGCGACGAGTTAGGTGAACACGCGCATCTCGCGCCCAGCCCGGTGTGCGTGTGCCCGAATCCGGCAGCAGACGATATTGCAAGGGCGTCATCGCGGCAGCCGGCCGACCCCGTGTGCGTGTAGGCTGTGGATGTAGAGGCGGTCTAGGCGCTGTAGGGGAAAGGCAATGAAGGAGCAAGTGCCGTGGCGTGAATAGACCGCGCGATTTGGGATGAAAAGACGCCGCGCCATTTGGACTTTCCGCTCTGTGACGTGCGGGTTTCAAGGCAGTCGCCACGTTCCGTAGAAATCATACGGAAACAGCCAGAAACAAGCGGAAACTTGTCCGAAACTGTAAACATTCCGTAAAGTTTCTCGTAACGAGCCGATCCCATTATGAGGCAAGCTCAAACTATTCGTTAACCTTACTCGCTTCGCTGACATGCTTCTCAAGCCGAGCAACTCCCCCCGCCGAGCACGCAGAACTTGGCGCAATGCGGGTGGCACAGCTTGACTGCGCCGTGGTCGAACATGCCGCCATCGGCCTCCGCCGCCTCGGCGAGCGTCGTCCCCATCTCGAACGCCGCGATATAGGGGAGCAGCGTGCAGGGCAGCACGACCGGCTTGTCCGCGCCGCGCCGCTTCACGACCATGCGGCTCTTGGCGCACATCAATTCGCTCGGGGATTTGTGCAGGATGCCCCAGCAGGCGGTGGTGATTTCCGGCACCTCGACGCGCTCATCCATCTCCGGCAGGAGCACCAGCTCGCCGGGATTGGCGGCGTCGACCGGCCAGCCGCGCGCCGCGATCAGGGCGGCATAGCCGGAACGCGCGGCCGCCTTATCCTCATGCCAGCTTGTCCGCCCGCAAAGCGCCAGCTTGAAGCCGTTCGCGGCAAGCCAGTCCGTGCCCTCGATCGCGGGCGCCCAACTTCCCGCGCCGCGCTCGGTCTCGTGCAACGCGCTGGTGTAATGATCGAGGCTGACGCGAATTGTGAGCCGATCGCCGTAAGCATCCCGCAACCTTAGCAAACCGGCCTTCATAGCGGGCCGCTGCATCGGGATCATCGCGTTCGTCAGGATCAGCACAGTGTGGCCACGCGCGAGCGCCAGCTCGGCCATCTCGATCATCTCGCTGTTCATGAACGGCTCGCCGCCGGTGAAGCCGATCTCGGATGTCCCGAGATGGAGCGCCGCGATTTCATCGAGAAAGGCGACGGTCTCCGCGGCGCTGATAGTGGCAAGACGGTCGTTTTTGGGGCTGGATTCGATGTAACAATTGACGCATTCGATGTTGCAGAGGCTTCCGGTATTGATCCAAAGCGTTTCCAGCCGGTCGAGCCGGACGCTGGCGCGGCGTTCGCCCTTGGCGGTCCAGTCGGGGTGCGAGAATTTTGTCGCCTGCGCCGGGCTGTCTGCGGCTGCGTGGTCGTGAGTAAGGCTCATGCGGTCTCCTAAATCGCTTCACGAATGCGAAAAAATAGCAAAAGCCGCCTACCCGCCGGAATATTTCCGCTCCGTCCGGTGTTGAACCCGTGTGCGAGCCGTGGCCAGAAAGCCAGCGGCCGCAAAATTCGTAGTCGCCGCATTAACCTTGCCTTGCACCGCGTTTCGGGGCGACCTAAATCTCGCAGTGCCGTGGGGACCTAAGCGTTTTGTAATCATATCGGCGTATTTTCGGCGCTTAGAACGGCACTAGCGGGAGAGCATCTAATGTATGGAATTCTTGCGGCCTGCATCGCTGTGATGGCGATGTTCTTGGGCTTATTCGCTTTTAGCGTGGATACGGACACTAAAAACCTTCAGGACAAGCTTATCATCGAAACGGCCGAGGCGCCGACCATCCAAAGTGCGGCGAAATAGAGCAAGCATAGGGACGCAACCTCTCGCGGCTTCGCCTTATGATCTTGCGGGGCGTTCTTCGTTTTTCACCGCCTGTCAGAGTTAGTAGCACTTTTTGCCGTTCGCCTTCCGACGGAGCAGACAGACTTTATCCGGCGGCTACACCGCCTATCCTCGCGCGCGACGCTAAATCGCGCATCCGTTCCAGCGAGAGAGCCAGATCGGGCCAATAGGGAGGGGCCAGCTCAAGGATGAAGATCGCCCCTTCCGGAAAGACCAGCCGTTCCATCAAATCGTCCCAAGGGATCGAGCCAAGCCCTAGCGGCAAATGCAGATCGCCAATTCCAAAGGCGAGCCGTTCCGAGCGATGACTTGGCGGGGATGGCCACAATTTACCAAAAGAGTCGTGCATGTGAAGATGTTTTGCGAACGGCGCGAGGGTCGCCGCTTCGGCCATGAAATCGGCGCCTTGTCGGTCGGTTTCCAGAAAAGCGTGGGAGAAATCGAGACAGCCGCGGATCGCCGGATGATCGATCGATGCAATTTCGGTGGCGAGTTTGGAGGGCAGCGGCGGCTCCCGGCCGAGCTCGGTGGCGAACAGGTTTTCGATGGCGATGGTAATACCACGCGCCGCGGCGTCGCTAGCGACCTCGGCAAGAGCGTCGCGCTGGCGCGCATAGGCGGCGTCCGGATTGCCGCCAGCAACCGCATATTTCCCGGCATGGGCCACGTAGTGCACCCCGCCAAGTTCTGCGGTAATTTCGAGCTGCGCCAGAAGCACCTGTTTATGCATGGCGGCGCGCTCGCTGCCGTCCATCAGATCAAGGCCCAGCGGACCGTGCAATGTGTATCCGAAGGGGCGGCCCGAGGTCAGCGCCTTGACGCGCGCCAGCCGGTCCGTAAGCACCCGGCCGTTAGCGACCAGATCGGTTGCGTAAAGCGCAATCTCGACGTAGTCGACGCCGAGCCGCTCCGCCTCGTCGAGCGCCGGACCGAGTTTGGTCAGCCCGTAATCGTCTTCGTTCGGCAGGGAATAGCCGATGCTGAATTTACGTTTGCTCATGAATTTCCTGGTTCGCTAGGGGCAGCACGCCGGCGGCAAACCTTCAAACACTGCCACCAGCGAATGACGTCGCGAGACAAAATCGCGGGGCGCACCGCCGACGTCAAAATCCGCGCACGAGATTGCCGAGCATGAGCACGACATAGGCGGCGATCGCCACCCAGAAGGTGCTCACCGGGATATAGATCGAAACCCCCTGAACGAATTGGCCGACAATCGCGAGAATGGCCAGCAATATGGAAATCAAAAACGTCAAATTGGTCGGCGGTGTGAGACGCATCCGGTAGTCCCCCGTGTGTTTTGCCAGCGGCCGCGCCATTCTTGCGAGACACCTGCCTGAACAGATGCTACGACGGCGGTTTCCCGGCCTTTGTCGCGGGGATAATATCGCTTGCCCCCTGATCAGGGAAGGAGAAGAATTATGAGATTCTTCAAACGCTTATTTTTAGTGCTGGTCATTCTGGCGGCCATTTTCGCCGCCGTCGGATTTCTGCTGCCGGGGAACGTCCATGTGGAACGCTCGACGCTGATCGCGGCTCAGCCCGCGGCGATTTTCCCCTATGTGAACAATTTCCGCCGCTTCAACGAATGGTCGCCCTGGGCTTTGCGCGATCCGGCGACCGAATACAGCTTTACCGGTCCCGAAGCGGGGGTCGGCGCCAAAATGAGCTGGAAAAGTAACAATGCGCAAGTCGGCTCTGGCAGCCAAGAGATCCTGGAAAGCACGCCCGAACGCCGCGTCGTCAGCGCGCTCGATCTCGGCCAGATGGGCGCCGCGCAGGCGGGCTTCACGCTCGTGCCGGAAGGAGCCGGCACCAAAGTCACCTGGAGCCTTGACGCCGAACTGTCCAACAATCCGCTGTCGCGCTGGATGGGGCTTTTGTTCGATGGGCTGATCGGACCTGATTACGAGGAAGGTCTGGCGCGGCTGAAGACCAAGGTCGAGGGCGGACCGACCTAATTTGGTCTGGCGGCGGCGCTAGCGCGCTTCGGCGCGCGCGCGCGGCTCCTCGATCCACCAGCTGTCGATCTGAAAGCCATAAAGCGGCGTTGCCTCGGGATGCCGGAGCTGCGACCAATGCGCGACCCATTGGGCGGGAAGATGGAACAGCGGCAGGACATAGGCTCCGCTCATCAACACCCGGTCGAGGGCGCGCACGGCCGAGACGAAATCCTCGCGCGTGCCGGCGGCGAGCAACGCCCTGATCATGGCGTCGGCGGCCTCACTTTTCACACCCGGATAGTTGAAACTGCCTTCCGTATCCGCCGCTTCCGACGACCAACGATAACTTTGCTCATTGCCGGGCGAGAGCGACGCGCTCCAATTATTTTGGATAATGTCGAAATCGAAATTCGTCTTGCGGCTCTGATATTGCGCCGAGTCGACCTGGCGGATGCTGGCGGTGATGCCGGCCTTGAGCAGGTCGCGCGAATAGGTCAGGAACAGCCGCTCCTGGTCACGCGTCGCCGCGAGCATTTCCAGGCTCAGCGGCTGGCCGGTCGCCTTGTTCACGAGCTTGCCGCTTTTCAGCTCGTAGCCCGCTTCCTGCAAGAGCAGCAGCGCTTTTCGCAGATTGTCGCGGTCGCGGCCCGAGCCGTCGGTGGCGGGCTGGGAGAGCGTGCCCTCCATCGCCGCCGGCATCACGGCGTCGGGGAATGGAGCGAGCAAGGCCCTCTCGCGCGCATCGGCGGGACGGCCATGCGAGGATAGCTCGGAGCCGTCGAAATAGCTCTGCGTGCGTTCGTACAGGGCGTGATAAAGGCTCTTATTCTGCCACTCGAAGTCGAACAGCAGGATGAGCGCTTCGCGCATGCGGCGGTCGGCAAAAATCGGACGGCGCGTATTGAACACGAGGCCCGACATGCCGGATGGCGTACCGGTCTGGAAGTTTTTCCTGACCACCCGCCCATCGGCCGCCGCCGGAAAATCATATTCGCGCGCCCAGCGTCCCGGATCGCTCTCCCGGTTGATGACGAACAAGCCTTTCTTGAACGCCTCGAACATGCCGTTGGCGTCCCGGTAGAAATCGTAGCGGATCTCGTCGAAATTGTAGACGCCGCGATTGACTGGGAGATCGCGGCCCCAATAATTCGGGTTGCGCTTCAGCACAAGGCTGGCACCCGGGTCGACGGCGGCCGCGATATAAGGGCCGCTGCCGACCGGGAGATCGAAGCCGGTTAGGTCGAAGCGGGCCGGGTCGATCAGATGTTTGGGCAGCACCGGCATCAGCCCCATGATCAGCGGCATTTCGCGATCGCCATCCGGCTTGAAAACCAGTTTCACCCCGCGCTCGCCGGCGCGCTCGATCTTTTCAACCTTGGCGTAATAGCTGCGATGGTTCGGACGCCCCTTCTCCCGCAACAGCTCGAGCGAGAAGATCACATCGTCCACCGTGACCGGTTTGCCATCGGAGAAACGCGCCTGAGGCCGAAGGGTGAAGGTAACCCAAGAGCGGTCCTCAGGCGTTTCGATGCTCTCCGCCAACAGGCCATAAAGCGAAAACGGCTCATCCTGCGCGCGCGTTAGCAGGCCCTCATAGACGTATTCGCGCATCCCAGGCGCGGCATTTCCTTTGACGATGAAGGGGTTGAGACTGTCGAATGAACCGAGCACGCCAAACGCTGCCCGCCCCGCTTTCGGCGCATTCGGGTTGACATAGTCAAAATGCGAAAAGCCGGGCGAATATTTCGGCATGCCGTGCATGGCGATCCCTTCGCGCGGCTCGGCGCGAAGGGACGCGGCCATGACGAGCGACGCAAAGCCGGCGATGAAAAGCCGGATCGACGGAGCGGATACGGTTAGCATAGCGCCTCACATCTCGGCCGGTTGAAGCCGAGGCCAAGAATTGCGTCTCGCATAGCACATTTTTGATGATGAAAACGGTCTTACTGGTGCCCCTTTGCTATCGCCTTTCAATGAGAGCGTGCTATGTAAATATCGTTGCAAAAGGGCCAGTCCACGGGTCGATCTTTCATGATGGAACTGTGGAGTGAGACTGTTCTAAGGCGCTCCGGTCATGGGATTGCCTTATTTGAATGGTTCCACGCCCAGTAGGTAAGAACGTGATCGCCGAGGGTTTTGAGAGCGCGCGAGCGATGGTCCTCTATACAGACCTGTCGGAGCTTAAAACCGTAAGTTTCGTACAGACAACTTACGCCCGCATGCGACGTGAAAGGTCAACGATATGTATGCAGAAAGAGTTACAGCTACGAAGCGAGTGGCCGTGCGCGCTGGACTTTTGGCGCTGACTCTGGCACTCGGAGCGGGCTTCGCGGCGGCTCCCGCCATGGCCCAAGACAAGAAGGCGGCTCCAGAAAAGGCGGCCCCGACGAAGACCGCTCCTGCCAAGGCCGCCCCGGCAAAGGCCGCCGAAGCAAAGCCGGAGGACGCCAAGGATCAGAGCGCGTGGGTTAAGCTTTGCGAAAAGGCGCCCAACATCACCGATCCCAAGAAGGAGCTGAATGTCTGCCTCACCCATCATGAGCGTCTCGACGGCAATACCGGTATGGTGCTGGTCTCGGCCGCCGTCCGCGAAGTGGAAGGCCAGGACAAAAAGGCGCTGATGGTCATGGTGCCGCTCGGCATGGCTCTGCCGCCCGGCGTTCAGGTCAAGGTCGACGAGGGCGAGGCGGTGAAGCTGCAATTCACTCTTTGCCATGCCGCGGGCTGCACCGCCGAGGGCGAAGCCACGCAGCCGGTTATTGACCAGATGAACAAGGGCAAGCAGGTCGTCGTCGCCGCGATCAATCTCGCGGGTAAGGCCATCGGCTTCCCGGTGCCGCTCAACGGCTTCGACAAGGCCTATGCCGGCAAGCCGGTCGACAATGAGAAATACAAGGACGCGCGCAAGCGTTTGATGGTCGCCATCCGCGAACGTCAAGTCGAACTCGCCAAGAAGGCGCAGGAAGACAACGCCGCCAAGAAGGGCGCTCCTGAGACGAAAAAGCAGTAACACCTTACGTTTCGACGATATCAGCCGGCTGCTCTCTCGGGCGGCCGGCTTTGTCATTTCGGGAGGAACGACCGATGGCCGAGCCGGAACTCGTCTTTTATTTTGCGCCGCGCAGCCGCTCGGGCATCGTTCTCTGGATGCTCGAAGAGCTTGGCGCGCCATACCGGATGGAGGTTCTAAGTCTTAAGAAAGGCGACCAGAAATCACCCTCATTCCTGGCCGTCAACCCGATGGGCAAGGTGCCGGCCATCACGCATGGCGGTGTCGCGGTAACCGAAGCCGCCGCCATCTGCTGCTATCTGGCCGACGCCTTCCCCGCCGCCGGGCTCGCCCCGGCGATCGGCGATCCGCAGCGCGGGCCGTATCTCAGATGGCTATTTTTCGCCCCGAGCTGCATCGAGCCCGCCATGAACGACAAGGCCTTCAAGCGCGATCCAGCGCCGTCCTCCACCATTGGCTACGGGGACTATGAAACCGTCATGAACACGGTGGCCGAAGTTGTGTCGCAGGGCGAGTATTTGCTCGGCGACCGTTTCAGCGCCGCCGATGTCGCTCTCGGCTCGACGCTGCGCTACGGCATGATGTTCGGCATCATTCCCAACCGGGCAGAATTTGCGACCTATGTCGGGCGTCTGGAAGCTCGCCCCGCTCTCCAACGCATCAAGGCGCGCGACGAGGAACTGGCCGCTGCGCAAGAGAGTGCTTGAGGCTGCAAAAATATCAAGCGGGGCTAGCGCTTTACCAGCAGCGGCGTCAGCAACGTGCGTAATGCCTCGGGAAGCGGCGTGGGTCGGCGGGAGGCGCGTTGGACATAGACATGGACGAAATGCCCCTCAGCCGCCGCGTCATCATCGTCGCAGCGAAACAGCGCCAGCTCATAGCGAACCGAGCTTGTGCCCATATGGGCGACACGCAAGCCGGCGGTCACCATGTCGGGAAAGCCGACCGGCTTGGCGTAACGGCAGCCCGTCTCGACCACCAACCCGATGATCTCGCCGCCCGTCAAATCGAGAAAGCCGCCCTCGATCAGATAGCGGTTCACCACCGTATCGAAATAGGAATAGTAAACGACATTGTTGATGTGGCCGTAGAGGTCGTTGTCCATCCAGCGCGTGGTGATGGCGAGAAAATGGCGATAGTCGTCGCGCTGACCGAATTGTGTACGAGGCTGCTCAACGCTCATAAAAGGGTCGGCCTTTCAACGCGCAATTGCCGCCCGATCATGACGATAGCGACGACCGCAAGCGCAAAGCCTGCATGACGCCAGCCCACCTCCTCGCCGAGCAGTAGAACAGAGGCAGCCAAGGTGACAAAGGGCTGCAGAAGCTGAAGTTGCCCGGTTTTGGCCACTCCGGCAAGCGCCAACCCCCGGTTCCAAAAGAAGAAGCCGAAAAACTGGCTCATCAGGGAAACGTAGACAAAGCCCAGCCAGGCGCTTGGCGGCGCAGTCCAATTGACTGGCCCGGCGAGCAATGAAGCGGCGAGGATAAGAGCGGGAAGGCTGAAAACCAGCGCCCAGGAAATCACCTGCCATCCGCCGATCTCGCGCGCGAGAATTCCGCTTTGGGCATAGCCGATAGCGGCTGCGATGATGGCGCCGACGAGCAAGAGATCGGCCCTCGCAAGCGTGAACCCGCCGGCCTCGATGACCGCGAAACCGAGCACGAGCAGCGATCCGGCGACGCCGGCAAGCCAGAAGCCGAGCGAGGGGCGCTCTCCCGCCATCAGCGCTCCGGCCATCGCCGTTGCAAGCGGCAGCACGGCCAAAATCACGCCGCCATGCGCGGACGGCGCGTATTCCATTGCGGCTGTCGCGAAAATCGGAAACCCAAAGGTCACGGTTGCGCCGACAATGACGATCGGTCGCCAGAGTCTGCGCGGCGGAAACGGTTGACGGGTTGCGATGAGGATCGCACCAGCCAGAACCGCGGCGGGGATGGCTCGCCCGATACCAACGAAATAGCTGTCAAATCCGTCGAGCGCGATATGCGTCATCGGCAGCGTCAGTCCGAAGATCACGACGCCTATAAGGCCCGCGATCAACCCGGACAGCTCGGATGAGCGCTGAGCGCCCGCCCCGCTCTCCGGGGGGTTAACGTGCCGCTGCATTGTCTTGCTGAAACTCCCATGTAACCTGTCTGAAGGCCCGTAAGCTAAAGAGAATGTAACAATTTTTTGCCAGCACTTTTTTATGAAATGACTTAGTCTGACTCTCATGTCGATCTGGGGAAAATTGGCTGGAGCGGCCGCTGGGCTTGCCGTTGGGGGACCGCTTGGCGCATTGCTGGGCGGGCTTGCCGGGCATCTTGCCGTCGATCGCGAGGCCGATGCCGAGGCGCCCGACAAGCAGCTCGCATTTACGCTCGGCGTGATCGCGCTCGGAGCAAAGATGGCCAAGGCCGACGGTCACGTGAGCAAGGACGAGGTGCACGCCTTCAAGGAGGTGTTCCGGGTTCCCGAAAGCGAGCGCCAGAATGTCGCCCGCGTATTCGATCTGGCCAAGCAGGACACGGCGGGGTTTGAGTCTTACGCAAAGCAGCTCGCGCGTCTGTTCAAGGACGATGCGGAGATGCTGCATAACATCCTGGAAGCCTTATTTCACATCGCCGAGGCCGACAAACGGATTCATCCCGCCGAGCGCGACTATTTGGCCACCGTCGCCCGCCATTTCGGCATTTCCGAAGTCGAATTTCGCTACATACTCGCCCGCCATTCCGTCGAGGAAAGGGAAAGTCCCTATCATGTGCTGGGGATCGAACCAGGGGTTTCGGACGAGGATCTGCAACGGCACTACCGAAAATTGATGGTTGAGAACCATCCGGACAAGCTTATGGCGCGCGGCCTGCCGCAGGAAATGATCGACATCGCCAACAAGAAAATCGCGGCGATCAATGAAGCCCATGATGAAATCGTCAAGGGACGTCAGCATTAACCCCAGACATTACCAAGCAGCCGATCCCTCCGAGGCCTCGATGCAGCTCGATATTTCGCTTAGCGCTAAATGGCATCCGGCCGTCAATTTCGAGCCGCGCCGCGAGGGGCAGCAGCCGGATATTTTGCTTATGCATTATACGGGCATGGCATCGGCCGAGCGGGCGCTATATTGGCTGACCACGTCGGCCTCCCGCGTCTCCTGCCACTACCTCATCGATGAGAGCGGGCAGATTACACAGATGGTCCGCGAGGACATGCGCGCCTGGCACGCGGGTGAAGCCTGCTGGGCGGGGGAGCGCGACATCAATTCAGCCTCGATCGGCATCGAGATCCACAATCCCGGACATGGCGGCGGCTATCCGGATTTCCCCGAATTGCAGATGCGAGGCGTCGAGGCGCTGGCGCGCGACATCATCGCGCGGCACCAGATCAAACCGCAAAGGGTGCTGGCGCATTCCGATGTCGCGCCGCACCGCAAAAACGATCCGGGCGAGAAATTCGATTGGGGGCGGCTTGCCAGGATGGGCGTCGGTCACTGGGTCGAACCAGCGCGCATTGAGGGCGATGCTGGCTTCGCGCTTGGCGATTGCGCTGGTGAGGTCGAGCAATTGCAGGCCGGCCTAGGGGCTTATGGATATGACATCCCGATAAACGGTGTCTTCTGCGAGAACACGCAGATGGTGGTGACGGCCTTCCAGCGGCATTTCCGGCCCGCGCTCGTCAATGGCCGGGCGGATCGCTCCAGCATCGACACGCTCAATCGGCTGCTTCGTTCGCTCACCGCCTAAAATCGTTGTCCGCTCAATGCAGCCTTCTGCGCCCGCCGCGAAGGCGCGGATTCGGTGATTCGCGGGCATGCTCGTCAAACAGTTCGGCGAGCTTTTCCGTCATCGCGCCGCCAAGCTCCTCGGCGTCAGTAATTGTCACCGCGCGGTTGTAATAGCGCGTCACATCGTGGCCGATGCCGATGGCGATCAGCTCGACCGGCGAGCGCGTCTCGATCTCGCGGATCACCTGGCGCAAATGGCGCTCCAGATAGGAGCCGGAGTTCACCGACAGGGTTGAATCGTCCACCGGCGCGCCATCGGAAATCATCATCAGGATGCGGCGTTGCTCGGACCTTGCAAGCAGGCGGTTATGCGCCCAGGCGAGCGCCTCGCCGTCGATATTCTCCTTGAGCAGACCCTCGCGCATCATCAGGCCGAGATTGCGCCGCGCGCGCCGCCACGGCATGTCGGCGGATTTGTAGATGATGTGGCGCAAATCGTTGAGCCGGCCGGGCGCGGCGGGCTTGCCCTGCGCGAGCCATTTTTCGCGCGTCTGGCCGCCTTTCCACTGCCTTGTGGTGAAGCCGAGGATTTCGACCTTCACGCCGCAGCGCTCCAGCGTGCGGGCCAGAATGTCGGCGCAGGAGGCCGCGACCATAATCGGGCGGCCACGCATGGACCCGGAATTGTCGATCAGCAGCGTGACGACCGTATCGCGGAAGGTGGTTTCGCGCTCGACCTTGAAGGAGAGCGGCTGATAGGGATCGGTGACGACGCGCGACAGGCGGGCGGCGTCGAGAATGCCCTCCTCCATGTCGAAATCCCAGGCGCGATTCTGCTGCGCCAAAAGCCGCCTTTGCAGCCGGTTGGCAAGGCGCGAGACCGCGACGTGCAAATTGCTGAGCTGCTTGTCGAGAAAGCCGCGCAAGCGCTCAAGCTCGTCCGTGTCGCACAGATTTTCGGCGGCGATCGTCTCGTCGAACTGGCGCGTGAAAACTTCGTAGCCAAACGCGCCCGGGTCGTCGAGCACCGAGATGTTCGGGCGGCGCGGCGGCGCCTGCATCCGCTGCTCGTCCTGGCCCTCGCCCTCCATCTCGCCGCGATCGCTGGCCTCGCTGAGCTCCGCCTCCTCGGCCCCGCCAGCGCTCGGATCGGTTTCCTCATCGGCGGCGACCGGCTTGCTTTCCTGGTCCTGGCCGCTTTCCTCGGACTGGCCTTGCGCGGGCTGATTGCCGTCGTCATCGTCGCCGGTCGCGGAGTCTTCGCTGCCCTGCGCCTGCTCGTCGATCAATTCGAGCGCCGAAAGCACATCGCGCAGGAGCCTGCCGAAGGCTTCCTGATCGTCGAGAGTTTCGCTGAGCGTATCGATCAGTTCACTGGCGCGGTCGTCGATCCACGGGCGCCAGGCTTCCACCATCGGCGCGGCGCGTTTTGGCGGCTTCAGGCCGAGCATCCGCTCGCGCACGATCAAGGCCAGGCATTCGTCGAGCGGGGCGTCCTCGCGCTCGGTCGGGATGGCGGCGCGGCCCTCGAATTTAGCTTCGGTTTTGGCTGTGAGATTAGCCGCCACGCCCTTCATTCGTGTCGCGCCAACCGCCTCGACCCTTGCGCGTTCCACCGCCTCAAAGACCGAACGCGCTAGGCCGGCCGGGGGGGCGAGCCGAGCGTGCAAAGCTGCGTCATGGCAGGCGACCGTTAGAGCGATTGAATCGGCGTGGCCGCGCAGGACCGCGATTTCTTTCTTACTGGGGCTACGGGATGGCTGCGGAAGCGTCGCAGTATGGCCCTTCAAGCTCGGCGTTTCGGTTGAATAAACAACCTGAAGCTCATCGTCGCCTGCCAATGCGCGCGTCGCGGAGGCGAGCGCCTGCTTGAATGGCAATCCTGGATCGCTTTTGCGTTTCGGCGATGTGGGCATGGTCGCGTCACTCACTTCAATCGGCTCAAACAGCAGCCTCGCCTCGGTCCCGCCAAACGACCGAATGCCCCTCGCAGGTCACATAGATCTTACCCGTCCCGTCGGCGATGTGTCCTTCCAGCGTCAGCAGGTCGCCCTTTAACCCCGCATGAGCCTCGATTTTCGTC
Organism: Rhodomicrobium sp.; assembly: GCA_031399085.1. Classification (GTDB taxonomy): domain Bacteria; phylum Pseudomonadota; class Alphaproteobacteria; order Rhizobiales; family Rhodomicrobiaceae; genus R-RK-3. The sequence goes on along the minus strand of JANNOQ010000042.1, from coordinate 65,460 downwards.
ACGGTCCAGCTGAGGATCGTCGCGGTGCCGGCAGGAATAGCCTTTTCGAAATGAAAGTGGAAATCGAGACCGACGCCTTCATCGAGTCCGGCCGTCTGGGACGCCACCACCCCCATCAGCACGGCGGACATATGCGTGCCGCTGGCGATGATGCCGCCGAACCGGGAGGCCGCCGCCTTTTTCTCGTCGAAATGCAGCGGGTTGTCATCGCCCGCTTGCTTGGCAAATTCACGAATGTTGTCGCGGGTGAAGAGGTAAGGCTTCGAAAATGCGTCGCCGACTTTGACCATCGCCCCGCCCAACACCTTGTTCAGCTTAGCGCGACATTGACCGTCGAATCCGGCAATTCCTCGCCGAAGCAGCGCTGATAGAACTCCGCCACCAGCCCGCGCTCCAACTCGTCGCATTTGTTGAGGAAACTCAAGCGGAAGGCGAAGCCGACATCGCCGAAAATTCTCGCGTTCTCCGCCCAGGTGATGACCGTGCGCGGGCTCATCACCGTCGAAAGATCGCCATTGATGAAGGCGCTGCGGGTGAGATCGGCGAGCCGCACCATTGCGGCGATGGTCTTGCGGCCCTCGACCGTTGCATAGGGCTTCACCTTGGCCGCGACGATATCGACCTCCTCGTCATGCGGCAGATAGTTGAGCGTCACGACGATCGACCAGCGGTCCATCTGGCCCTGATTGATTTGCTGGGTGCCGTGATAGAGGCCCGAAGTGTCGCCGAGGCCAATCGTGTTGGTCGTCGAGAACAGGCGGAAGGACGGGTGCGGCCGGATCACCTTGCTCTGGTCAAGCAGCGTCAGCCGGCCGGACACCTCCAGCACGCGCTGAATGACGAACATCACATCCGGCCGCCCGGCGTCATATTCGTCGAAAACCAGCGCGGTGTTCGATTGCAGCGCCCATGGCAAGATGCCTTCGCGGAACTCCGTGACTTGCACGCCGTCGCGCAGCACGATGGCGTCCTTGCCGACGAGATCGATACGCGACACGTGGCTGTCCAGATTGATACGCACGCAGGGCCAGTTGAGCCGGCATGCCACCTGCTCGATATGGGTGGATTTGCCGGTGCCGTGATAGCCCTGGATCATGACGCGGCGATTATGCGCAAAGCCGGCGAGAATGGCCAAGGTGGTCTCGCGGTTGAACTGATAGTCGGCGTCCAACTCCGGCACATGCTCATTGGCCGTCGAAAAGGCGGGGACCTCCAGATCGGTGTCGATCCCGAAAAGCTGGCGAACCGACACTTTCATATCCGGCAGGCCGTTCACCTCAGAATGCGTGGCAGGCATATGAGCTTCCTAGCAAGGACTGATTTTACATCGACAGGCAAAAGCGAGGGTGTCCGGCCGAGCCGGTCAGCCTATTCGAAAGTTAGGAATTTCAGCAATAGCCGGCCTGTTTCAGATAATTATAGGCTTGGATGATCTCGCGCAACCGATCCTCGCTGCCGCGGTCGCCGCCATTGCTGTCGGGATGATGACGTTTGACGAGCGCCTTGAAGCGCGCCTTGATCTCGTCCGGCGCGCTGTCCTCGCTCAAATCCATCGCCGTGAAGCATTTTCGCTCAGCATTGCGGACCGGACGCCGCTCCGGCGCCTCGTCATTCGCGGCGCCCTGGCGCGCGCGTTCGAAAAAGCCGAAAGGGTCCACCGTGCCGAAATCGCGCTTGAAGCCACCCATGTGACCCTGCGCGGCTGAACGCATCCCGGTCGCCGCCCAGGCGTTTACGCCCGAGGACCAGGTCGGTCGATGGCCGGTGATCGAGGCCTTTTGAAAGGTTGCGACATCTTCGTCGCTCATGCCGGAAAAATAATTATACGATTTGTTGTAATCGCGGACGTGGTCGAGGCAAAACAGATGATACTCGCCCTCGCGTCCCCTGCCTTTTGGGGCACGAAAACTGCCGGCCTTGTCGCAGCCCTGCCAGCCGCAGGCCGGCATATGTTGCGACCGAAGCCGTTCGGTTTCCGAGCTGACACGGATGCAATCGAAATATTTGGAATCCAATTTCATGCGTCGTCTATCCAAGGGGCCCTAGCAAAGCTATTTAGAAGGGCCGCGCCGTTGCGCAAGATTATGCTGCTTCGAAGCGGCGGACACAAGGCCAAGTGGCGTATTAAGGCGTACGCTGGCCGGGCGTATAAACCATTGTGCGGGCTGTGAGAAAATCCATGCAAATTGCGACCAGAATCAAAGACAAATTGACTGAGGCATTTTCGCCCGCGCGCCTTACGGTCGAGAACGACTCGCACAAACATGCGGGCCACGCCGCCATGCAGGACTTGGCCCGGACGGGTGAGACGCATTTCAGTGTCACCATCGTCTCGGAGAAATTCGCGGGCCGGTCGCGCCTTGAGCGCCACCGGATGGTTAACGCGGTGCTCGCCGAGGAGCTGGCCGGGCCGGTACACGCGCTGGCGGTGAAGGCGAAAGCGCCGGATGAGCTGCCCGATGCCGGCTGACGGCGGCGATGGCAGGCGGGGGGACCGGGGTCCGGGCCACGCGGCTCAAGAACCGGCTGACATCGTTCGAATAATGGCCGCCGAAGCCATCGGGGCCGGGCTGCTGACCGTCTTCACCGCCGCCGCCGGAATTTTGGGCGAGCGTCACGCCCTCGACAGTATCGCCGTCGCCTCGCTCATCACCGCGCTTGCCGGAGCCGCCGCTTTCGCCGTTCTGGCGCGCGCGCTCGCCCCTTCTGCAGTCTCGTACTTCAACCCCGCGATCGCGTTTGCCTTCGTTTTATCGGGACGGCTCGATCTGCTGACGGGCCTGCTTTGCGCGGCGGCCCAGATCGCGGCGGCGTTTCTCGGCGTCATGATTGCTCATATCGTGACGAATACTGGTTTGGTCCAGGTCGCCAGCCAAATTCAGACCGGCGCGGGCGTCTGGCTCGGTGAATTTTTGGGGACAGGTTTGTTCGTATTCGCGCTGTTGTTGCTCGCGGGCAAATCGTCCGACCGCCTTCCGTTAACCGGCGCGCTCTGCCTGCTTGCGATCTCGCTTGCGACGCCCTCGACAAGCTTTGCCAACCCCGCTTTGACAGTTGCGCGCGCGCTGACGGACAGCTTTACCGCGATCAAGCTCTCGGATGCCCTCACGATTGCGGCAATCCAACTCCTCGCGGCTGTCGCAGCATTCATTCTCCATCGCTGGCTTAAGCGCGGCGGCTGAGATTAACGCGGCCGCCGCCTTGCGGTGAAAACTTCGTGCTCGCCCTCATCCGGGTCGGGAATGTCCACGGCGACGAAGTCCAGCCCGGCTTTATCCATCAGCCTCAGCCAGACCGCCCTCTCGAACAGGCCGATCGTGTGGCTGTCATGCTCGGACCGCACCGGCTTGCCCGGCTCGCCGATCAGCAACGCGAAGTCGGCCTGGCAGATCGTGTCGGATGGATCGGGGTCATGCGTCCACATGAGGTAGCGGAGGCTGCTTCCATCTTCGGCGTCCCTCCCGCCGATTTCGCTCCGGGAGCGGAAATTGTCCTTCAGCTCGTCGGGCAGAAGCACCGCCGCCCCGCCCGGCCGCAAATGCGCGGAAGCCGTTTCGATGGCGGCGCGCAGATCGGCCTCGGCCGTCATATAGCCGATCGCGTCGTGGATCAGCACGGCGTCGAACAGCCGGTCGAGGCGCAGTGTGCGCATGTCGGCCTCGATGTGTTCGCATTCGGGATTGAGCGCTCGGCTATGCGTTAGCATTTCGACCGAAATGTCGGTGAGGGTGCAGCGGAAGCGTGCCTTTAGATAGGACGCATTGTGCCCGGCGCCCGATCCGAGCTCCAGCAAAGTCTCGGCTGGGCCCTGGCAGACGGCGTCGATCAAGCCCGCTATGTGGGCGGCTTCCTCGGCATACTCACCGGCGTCCGTGATGAATGGATACCAGCGGGAAAGATCACGGTAGATTCGCATCGGCGAACGATTAAACAGCGGGGCGTTTGCGTCAACCCAGAAAGGCGGCCGCGCCGCTCGCGGTGAGGATCGGAGCGGCGCGGCGGCAGGGTGTTTGGGCGGCGAACCCGTCTTAAGCCGCCGGATTCATCCGCTGCAACGGAAACTCCAGCACGGCCATGACGAAGCCGCTGCTGTTGTCCATCGCCTCGCTCCACAAGGAGAGCGGCGTTGGCACCGAGGGCTTGAGCTGACCGACCACCTCGCCGTGATCGAAGAACAGGTCGGCCTCGTATTTCTTGGCGATGCGCTGCATTTTCCGGTTTTCGGACAGGCAGTTCATATACAACTTGTCCACACCGCGATTGCGCGCCGCCATGATGATCCGGCCGAGCAGCTCCGTGCCGACACCGGAATCCTGGTAGTCCCGCTCGACTGAAAACGCCGCCTCGGCGTCACCGTGCCAGCTATCGCCGATCATCCGCAGCTCTGCCGCGGCGTGCATCTCGCGTCCAGCGAAGGACCCATAGATCACGCTTTGAAACTGCGTGGCTTGCCCGGCATATTTGCGGATGAAGTCGTCCCCAACGACCATGCCGAAACGCATACGGCGGCTTTCAGAATCGAGTCTTAGCAGATGATCCCGGAACTTCTCGGTCTCCGTGAACCATAATTTCCTTATCGTTTCTCCCCAGATGTGAGTTTCAGGCATAAGCCAAACCTCCAACTGGTTGCTGCGTTAGGCGGCTTGCGATCTGTTCGCCGTAACCCCCGCCTGTTGCATCGCAGCATTATATGTGGAGTATGGCGGCCGGATGAAGGGGCACCAAGGTATTACGCCGCAGGGGGCAGCCATGCGCGCATTGCGGGTCGGGCGTGCCGCGAGGCTTGCGCTTAGGCTGGCGCGGCGGCACAATTCGCCGCAATGAAAAACCCAATGAAGAACCGCGTTTGACGCTGTGGAGGCTGCGCATGAAGGAGATCGGACATTTCGTCGGCGGCAAAAATGTCGCGGGCGGGAGCGGGCGCTTTGGCGATATTTTCGCGCCGCATACGGGCGAAGTCCAGGCCAAGGTCGCGCTGGCGTCGGCGGCAGAGCTGTCGAAGGCTGTGGAAAACGCCAAGGCCGCGCAGCTAGGATGGGCGGCGCTCAATCCGCAGCGCCGGGCGCGGGTGCTGTTCAAGTTTCTGGAGCTTGTGCAGAAGGAGATGCGTCCGCTCGCCGAGCTGATGTCATCGGAGCATGGCAAAACCGTGCCCGATGCGATCGGCGATATTCAGCGCGGGCTGGAAGTGGTGGAGTTCTGCTGCGGCGCGCCGCATCTGATGAAAGGCGAGTATACGGAGGGTGCAGGACCAGGCATCGACATCTACTCGATGCGCCAGCCACTCGGCGTCGTTGCCGGCATCACGCCGTTCAACTTCCCCGCCATGATCCCCTTATGGAAGGCCGCGCCCGCGCTCGCCTGCGGCAACGCCTTCATCCTGAAGCCCTCCGAGCGCGACCCATCCGTGCCGATGCGCATCGCGGAATTATTGTTGGAAGCCGGGCTGCCTGCGGGCGTGTTCAACGTCGTCAACGGCGACAAGGAGGCGGTGGACGCCATCCTCACCCATCCTGACATCAGGGCCATCGGCTTCGTCGGCTCCACGCCGATTGCCGAATATGTCTATGTAACCGGCACGGCACACGGCAAGCGCGTGCAATGTTTCGGCGGCGCGAAAAACCACATGATCGTCATGCCGGACGCCGATCTCGATCAGACGGTCGATGCGCTGATCGGGGCGGGCTACGGTTCGGCGGGCGAGCGCTGCATGGCGATTTCGGTGGCGGTGCCGGTGGGCGAGAAGATCGCCAATGCGCTCGTTGAAAAGCTCATTCCGCGCGTCGAGGCGCTGAAAATCGGCCCTTATACCGATGACAGCGCCGATTTCGGCCCGCTGGTGACGAAAGCGCACATGCAGAAGGTGAAGGACTATGTCGATCTCGGCGTTCGCGAAGGCGCAACGCTTGCCGTCGATGGCCGCGATTTCACCATGCAAGGCTATGAGAACGGCTTCTTCATGCGCGGCTGCCTGTTCGACCATGTGACGCCGGATATGCGCATTTATAAGGAGGAGATCTTCGGTCCCGTGCTCTCCATCGCCCGCGCAAAGGATTACGAGGAGGCGCTGCACCTGCCCTCGTCACACGAATATGGCAATGGTGTTTCGATCTACACGCGCGACGGCGATGCGGCCCGCGATTTCGCCAACAAAGTCGATACCGGCATGGTCGGCATCAATGTGCCGATCCCGGTGCCACTGGCCTATTACACCTTCGGCGGCTGGAAGCGCTCCGTCTTCGGCGACCTGAACCAGCACGGCCCGGACGCCTTCCGCTTCTACACGAAAACGAAGACGGTGACGGCGCGTTGGCCTTCAGGCGTGAAGGAAGGCGCGGAATTTGTGATTCCGACGATGAAGTAGAACCTGTTTATGCCTTAGTTTCGCATTACGGACGTTTCCCATTGGTCCGGTTTTTTTGGGGAATCTCCACCATGTCAGTGCGATCTGTTTTCGTCGCCGGCTTCGTCGGCACTTGCTTCTTCGTAATGGCCCCGGCCGCAATGGCGCAGGGAAAGACGTCATTCTGTCGCGCGTATGCGGCGGAATCCGTCGAAATGCAGGCGCGGAATGTCGATAATAATTGCGGTTATCAAGGATTGCGCTGGCACACGTGGTACGATGGGCATTTCGGCTGGTGCATGGACTGGGTCAATGCGCAGACCGTCGACGAAGAGCGAACCTTACGCCGCATTCAGATCGGCCGCTGCACTGGCGAAGATCGAGGCCGCAGGGCGAATCGAAGCGAGCGCGACTGACTGCCCTTTTGATAGCGTCACGACCCGCGCGGGCGTCTGACAATCAGCGCCCGCTTTTATGTCTTGTCGGGTCGACGGGCGTATAGAGCTGGCCCGGCTTCGGCGTGGGCGGCAGCGGCTCCCCCTTGACCACGGTGCGCTCCTCGCCGGTGCGACCGCCGCGCGGGCCGATAATCTCATATTGAGCCGATTTGGGCGCGGTCTGACCGGGCCTATAGGTTTCTTTCATCTGACAATCCCTCTTCGGAAAGTGGACCGCTTGTCCGCAGCATCACACGAGGGTATCTGATCCGGTCTTCACCGCTAACGCTAAAAATACAGCAGGACGAGCACAAAAGAGCCGAGCGCGACGCGGTAATAGGCGAAGGGCGCAAAGCCGATTTTACTCACCACCGCTAGGAACGGCCTCACTACCAAAAGCGCCGCGATGAACGCCGCGATGAAGCCGGTCGCGATCAGTCCGGCATCGTCGAAGCTAAGGCTGGCGCGGTTCTTATAGGCGTCGTAGGCGAAGGCGGCGCTCATTGTCGGGATGGAGAGGAAGAACGAAAATTCCGCCGCCGTGCGCCGCTCCAGTCCTAGCAGCAGCCCGCCGATAATAGTGGCGCCCGATCGCGAAACGCCGGGGATCATCGCCAGCGCCTGCGCGACGCCCACCATGAAGCCGGTCCGCAGCGGAATGTCGTCGACGCTGCGGAAGAGCACGCGCTTTTGCGTTTCCTCCACAATCAGAATGACGATGCCGCCGACAATAAGCGCAGTGGCGACAACCACTGGTGAGAACAGCACGTCTTTGATGAAACCGTGCAGGCTCGCGCCGAGCACCATTGCGGGCAAAAAAGCGAGCAGGATCAACGCCGCGAAGTGGCGCGCCGCCGGGTCCGTGGGCAAGCCGACGATCGTGCTGAAGATCTTACGGAAATAGAGAACGATGAGCGCCAGGATCGCGCCTAGCTGAATCATGACCTCGAAGGTTTTGCCGGGCGGCGCTTGAAAGCCGAGCAAATCCACGAAAAGAATAAGGTGGCCGGTGGACGAGACGGGAAGGAATTCCGTCAGCCCTTCGATGACGCCGAGCAGCGCGGCGATCAAATAATTGTTCATGTTAAGCCCCAAAGCCCCTGCGCGGAGCATCCCGTCGACGGATTGGCCCTGCTTGATGAATCAAGTCAAGGCTCGATCACGGATTTATGCGGATTTTGGCGGGGCGGCGGGCCGGAACGGTTGGTATTTTTGCGAGTTGTGTGATTAGAACGCTCGCTGGGATATATGGCGGCGCACGATGGGCACAATGTCAGACTGGATATCACCCGAATTTCTCTCATTTCTGCCTTTCCTTGGCTTGGTCGCCGCGGCGGCAGCCTTTGGCGGGCAATGGGGTGCGCGGGATTGGTACAAATCCTTGTCGAAGCCGCGCTGGACGCCCCCCAACTGGCTTTTCCCTGTTGCCTGGAGCGTGCTTTACGTGATGATTGCCGTCGCGGGCTGGATGGTGTGGCGCGCATCAGGCGAAAATCTGGGCCCCGCGCTGTGGGTCTGGGGATTGCAGCTTTTGCTCAACGCGGGCTGGTCCTACGTCTTCTTCGGCCGCCAGGACATCGGCCTTGCGCTGGTCACCATCGCCGCCCTATGGCTGAGCATCGCCGGTTTCATTCTCCTTGCCTGGCCAGTGGACGAATCCGCTTCGCTGCTATTCGTACCCTATTTGGTCTGGGTTAGCTTTGCCGCCGCGCTAAACCTTTCGATCCGGCTAAGAAATCCAACGCGGGCGTAGGCCACACATAGCGGTGCACACAGACTCAGGTCTGGTGCAACTGCAACAGGCATGTGAATTTCTCGCACAATGCCGGGATCGACGGCGGCGATTGCTGTAAGGTCCGCCTTCCGTTGAAGTTCACTTTGAATGAAAATGCTTTCACCGAAATTCACAGCACACCGGGGCATCGTCATCGACCAGAACAGTCTCCATAGGCGGCATCGGCGAGGCACGGGAACCTTAAGCCGGGCCGGCGCATTTTTGAAGCGCTTGTTCAGGCGAATCGGAGACCCGGGTGACAATGAATTACAAACGCCAAAGCGGGAGGCCGAGCCTCCTGCCGCGCCTAGAAGCGGTCAGTTCGTGACCGATTTGTTTTCCAATTTCGCTGGAATGCGGAACTACCGGCTCTACATCCCAAGCGCCTATCGCGGGCAACCCCTGCCGCTGATCGTGATGCTGCATGGCTGCCGGCAGTCGCCCGACGATTTTGCCGCTGGCACGCGTATGAATTTCGTTGCCGAGGAAGCTGGATGTTTCGTTGCCTACCCTGGGCAATCGAGGTCCGCCAACGGCTTGCGATGCTGGAATTGGTTCAGCCCGCGCAACCAGCATCGCGGCCGGGGCGAACCTTCGCTGATTGCCGGGATCACGCGACAGGTCATCAAGCGCTATGCGATCGACCGCCGCCGCGTCTATGTCGCGGGATTGTCGGCGGGCGGCGCAACCACGGCGATCATGGCGGCGACCTACCCAGACCTTTATGCCGCGGCTGGCATTCATTCAGGATTGGCGCGCGGCGCGGCCCGCAACGTGCTTTCCGCGTACAAAGCCATGCAAAGCGGGACAGGCTCGATCGCTGAGAACCCGCCGCTCCTAACGGGCTTGGCCAACGTCGAGCGCGTCGTGCCTGCCATCGTGTTCCAAGGCGACAGAGACGAAACCGTCCACCCGCGCAACGCCGAACAGGTGATTGGCCAAATGCTGACCGAAACCGGATCGCGTTTGCGCCAGACGATAAAGCGCGGCCGGGTCAAGGACGGCCACGGCTACAGCGTCACCCGCTATTCCGAAGATAGCGGACGCACGCTGTTGGAATTTTGGGCGATCCATAATAGCGGTCATGCCTGGTCCGGCGGCGATATGGCCGGCTCTTACACCGATCCGCACGGCCCCGATGCCTCGCGAGAGATGATGCGCTTTTTCCTCACGCACCGGCTCGAAACGGCGGCGGCCGTCGAAGACGCTGCATCGTAACCGGCTGAGCGCGCCGGGATGGGTTTACGGAAGCGGAAACCTCATCTCCACAGGCCCGCCATTCTTCATGCCGTCGAACAGCACAAGAACGCGTAGTTCCCCATCATCCACGCCGAGCAGGGCGAGCGCTTCGGGTTTGACGGCGTCGCCGTCCTCATCCTCGACCGGATCGAGCTGGCCGGCAAGTTTGGGCGCGCCGCCTGCTTTCGGCTCGGCGATGTAGATGCGGTAGGCAAGCTCCTGCTCCTGCATCGGTCCCGCTAGCACCGCAAGGCGGCCATCGGGCAGCCGAACCAGATCGCGGATGCCTATGTCCTCGCCGAGCGCGATTGGGATCACCTCCGCTGCTATGTCCACAGGGTCATGGCCGGGCTTGAAAAGCGTGGCAATATCGGCCGCAACGATAAATGACCGGCCCTTGATCGTGGGTGCGCGCAGGCCAACCAAAAGCTGCTCGCCGTCGATTTCCAACCCTTCGATGTTGAGCCCGTTTTCGCCTTCATCGAGGCTCTTGCCGAAAAACGCGCCAACGGTCTCGGCCTGCTGGAGCACCTCCGAAAGCCGGTAAGTCAGTTCAACCGCCTCGCCCCAGCGGTCCTCGGGCAACGGCTTGCCGCCGGCGTCGACGGGCCGGCCCTCGGCATCGACCTTGATGCGGGCCAGCAGGAAGGAAGACAGCCGAAACTCCCCGCCATTGCGGGAACACCCGTGCGAACCGGTGATGTAAAAATACGGCGCGGCATACACAATGCCTTCGCCATCGAACTCGCCGAAACCGCCATCGCCGGCCGGGCATTCCGGATCGGGCGGCGAGCCTGGAACATCATCACCCGGTTCCTCGCCGATAAGATCGACGGTCGCGCCAGGGACAATCGTTTCCCCCTTGATGATGGCAAACTGTGCCTGGTGGCTCTCATCGTTGACGAAAAGACAAAGGCGGCTGCCATCAGCGCGGACGGGCATGCAGGCGACCCCACTGAGATCCTTGGCGGCCTTGCCCGGCTTCTTGCCGGCGAATGCGCCGTCGACGCGATAGGCGATTTGGCGGTTGAGGGGTGCGGCGCTCAATTGTATATCTCCGGCAATAATGGCGGCGGCCAGGCTGGCGGCGGCAATGGCGAAGGCTCGGATCATGGCAGCCAGTATGCTCCCCTCGCCCCGCTTTGCGCCAGACGAAACAAACTCTCGGCGCGGGATATTAACCGCATCGGTTAGCGAACTGGAACGATCCCGGTTGGCCATAATTCAGCTTTCAGGCTGCATCATCGTTCGGCGCAGCTGATGTATTCGCGTGAGTGAATGCGGGTACCCCTTGCCTGCCGCAATGATTGGAGAAACGCGTGATGCCAGCCTATAAAGCCGCGGTCCTCGCCTTGGGGCTGGCCGTCGGTGTGCTTTCTGCCGCGAAGACTTTCGCCCAGAACGCCGGACAGACCGTCGAGCGCGAGGGGTCGGCCGCGAAACAGCGCATTCTCGCCGATCTGCTTGCAAAGGCGCTCGCCCCCTCGCGGCTGCCCGAGATCTACGCCGATGTGCGGCGCTCCGTGCGCGAGGTCTATCTGCCGACCATCCGCGCAACGCTCCAGGACGGCATTCCAGGCCAGCCCGCGCCTGAACCGGACGATGCCGACAAGCTGGCCAAGCTCGCCACCTTCCTCGACTATGCCCTGCGCGCCAGCGACGAACTTGCCCCCGTGCTTGCGGACAGCCGCGACGCAATCATCCGGGACGTTGCTGGCCTGCTGGCGAACTATTTCACCAAGGCCGAGATCGACGTGCTAGCCGAGCTGCTCGACATGCCGGCCATGCGCAAGCTGTTCAATACGGTCTACGCCTCGACACGCCTCTTAACCGATTATAACTATGAGGAAATTCGCAGCTATTACGCTCTGACGGCCTGGCTGGCGGAGCTGCAATTCGACCTGCAGGACAATCCATTCACCCAGCCCGATGCGCCCGCCCCATCGCCGGAAAAAGTTGCCAAGGCGCAAAGCATCGTCGGCGATCTGTTGCGGGTGTCGCGGCTCGACGAGATGGTCGCGGACATCCTCCGCTTCGCCAAGGAGGTCAAACTGGACTCCAGCCTTGTGCCCGAGGGCGAGCGGGACAACGTTCGCGAGGGAATCGAGCAGGGCGAATTCTTCTACAATTTGCAAAAGTCGCTGGTTCTCTCAGTCGGGCCGTCCCTGCTCGCGGCCACGCTCACCGGTGACCAGCTCGACAAGCTGCATCTGCTGGTGCTGTCGCCAGTGGTGGCCAAATCCTTCGGGCTGCTGCATGAGGTGGTTCGCTCGGCCACCGCGTTCAGCAAGGCGGACATCGCAGGTTTTGATGCGTTGTCGAACCGGGCCAAAAATGACGGGCTGTTCGAGGAGCGCAGCCCGGAAGCGGACGCACAACTCGAAGCCGAGGCCAAGGCGCTGGGCGAGAAATGGCGGGAGCGGCTGTTCGCGAGCCTGAAGCCGGAGACGCGGGAGGGGTTGGAGCGGGCGATTGCGGCGCTGGAGGCGATGAAGCGTGAGCAGACAGAGGAAGATGGAATCCAAAAAGAACGGACGCCGGGACAGCGGCAACTGTGATGCGCAGCGTCAAAATGGCGACATGCCAGCTTTGCTCAAGCAAACTCCATAATCACCGCGTCCACCGCCAAGCTATCCCCGGGCTTGGCCTTAATGCTTTTCACCGTCGCATCCCGCTCAGCCCGCAGAATATTCTCCATCTTCATCGCCTCGACGGTGCACAGCGTTTCGCCGACTTTGACCTCCTGACCCACGATCACGTCAATGGCGCGCACCAGGCCGGGCATTGGGCAGCGCAGCGTTTTCGACGTATCCGCCAGCTTTTTCGCCGGCATCAGCGAGGCCAGTTCCGCCTCGCGCTCCGTATAGACGCGCGCGGGGACGACGATGCCGGCATAGGTGAGTTCGACGCCGTTGACGATCGGGCGCACCTGCACCGAGATCGCCTCGCCGCCTAGCTTGCCGTGCCAAAGGGGCTTACCCGGCCACCAGTCGGAGGCAACTGTAACGGTCCGCGAAGCTCCGTTCGCTGCGCCTAACGTGACTATAAAAGGCTCATCGAGCGCTCCGGAAATGCTCAGGGTCAGCCGCTGCTTACCGAGTTCAACAACGCGCATATCGGAAAAGCGCACCGGATCGCCCTGCATTTGTCCGGAAATCTGGCGGCGGCGCTGGTTCGACAGATGGTCGATGACCGCCGCCACGCAAGCGAGCTTTTCAACATCCTCATCCTTAGGCTCGCGCGGCGCGAAGCCGTCCGGAAACTCCTCGGCGATGAAGCCGGTGGATAGCGCGCCCGATCGCCAGCGCGGATGCTGCATGATGGTCGAGAGGAACGGGATGTTGTGGCGGATCCCGTCGATGGTGAACGCATCGAGCGCCCGCGCCATTTCACCGATCGCGGCGTCGCGCGTCGGCCCATGGGTGACGAGCTTGGCGATCATCGGGTCGTAATAGAGCGAGATTTCGCCGCCTTCGTAGACGCCGGTGTCGTTACGCACCGTCAGCCCGTCATGCGTGCCCTCCGCCGGCGGCTGATAACGCACTAGGCGCCCGATCGAGGGCAGGAAATTGCGTACCGGGTCTTCCGCATAGACGCGCGATTCGATCGCCCAGCCATTGATGCCGAGCTGGCTTTGCGTGAAGGGCAATGGCTCGCCCGCCGCGACGCGGATCATCTGCTCGACCAGGTCGACGCCGGTAATAAGCTCGGTGACGGGATGCTCGACCTGCAGGCGCGTGTTCATTTCGAGGAAGTAGAAATTGCGATCCTGGTCGACAATGAACTCAACGGTTCCAGCGCTTTCGTAATTCACCGCTTGCGCCAGCGCGACAGCCTGCGCGCCCATCGCTTCGCGAGTCGCCGCGTCGAGGAAGGGGCTGGGCGCCTCCTCGATCACCTTCTGATTACGGCGTTGGATCGAGCATTCGCGCTCGAACAAATGCACGACGCTGCCATGCTTGTCGCCGAGCACCTGGATCTCGATATGGCGCGGATTTTCGATAAATTTCTCGATGAACACCCGGTCGTCGCCGAAACTCGACTTTGCCTCGGACTTGGAGGAATTAAAGCCCTGCTCGACCTCCGCCGCGCTGCGGGCGATGCGCATCCCCTTGCCGCCGCCGCCCGCCGAGGCCTTGATCATCACCGGATAGCCGATTTTGCCCGCGACCCTCACCGCTTCGCCGACATCCCGAATGACGCCCAGATCGCCGGGCACCGTGCTGACCTTGGCCTTGGCCGCGAATTTCTTCGACTCGATCTTGTCGCCCATCGCCCGGATGGCCTCGATATTCGGGCCGATGAAGACAATCCCGGCGGCGGCCAGCGCCTCGGCGAAGACGGGATTTTCGGATAAGAAGCCGTAGCCGGGATGGATCGCCTCCGCGCCGGTCGCCTTTGCCGCCTCGATTATTTTTTCGATCACCAGATAGGATTTCGCCGCAGGAGATGGCCCGATATGCACCGCCTCGTCGGCCATCTCCTTATGCAGGGCATCGATATCGGCGTCGGAATAGACGGCAACCGTTTTGATGCCCATTTTGCGCGCGGTTTTGATGATTCGGCAGGTGATCTCGCCGCGATTGGCGATCAGGATTTTGCTGAACACGGGGGCGAGGCTCCTCAAAAGGCGGGATTTATTCTGTTATCCGCCTTTCATATTTACAGCGACTTCACGCGCGCGTCATCCATTGCGCGAGATGGCGCCTCGCCAACGCGGTCAAGAATCACCAGCTTTCGCTTGGGCCGGCGCAACAGGAACGAAATCACACGGGCAAGCCGGCCGATACGGTAATTGAAACGAACCGCCGAAGGGGCTGCGCCGGTGTCAATCCGCCGAAAACCCCACCGCTCGTAATGCCAGGCGAAAGCCCCGTCGGTGATCATCAGGACGCGTCCGCGCTCATCTGCGAGCAATGTGTCGATGAGACGCGCCGCCATGCCCTGGCCGCGCGCCGGCGGCGCAACGACCAGCGAGCCGAGTTCGCGCGAGCCGTCGGCATGTCTGCGAAGCTGGACGGCGCCGCAAATGCCGGCTTCATCGGCGGCGACCAGGAAATTCTGCCACTTGAGTCCGGTCGGGTTCAGGCGCTCGCTGCGAACCAGGTCGCGTATAGCCGGTTGGTCGCTTTCAATCGCGGGACGGACAATGATTTGCATGGTTCGCGCTCCTTTCAGCGCAATCCTAAGGGGAAAAAAAGCGGCTCCCGAAGGAGCCGTTAGGCGAAGAATTGCCAGCGGTTTGTCCGCTTAATACTGCTTGAAAAAATACTTCTTGCACCACCAATGGTAGGGGTAGTCGTAGCAGAAGCCCTTATAGTAGCCGCGCGGATAGAAGTCGTGGCCGCTACCAAGATAGATGCCTCGGCGGAAGCCGGCATGTTTCCAGCGGAAGCGCCCGTGGCGTCTATGGCCGCCAATGAGCTGCAGCCCGCTGTCAGCGGCGGTCGTGGCCGCAATGCCGGCTGGGGCGGGCATGGCCTTGGCAGACGAGACTGTGGAGAGTGAGAAACCGCCCATGATGAGCAGGGCGAGGATAAGCATGATTTTCTTCATTGTAGGTCTCCTGGACTTGTCGAAGGCGAGCGTGTACTTGGCTCATGATCGTTTTTGATCTTCAAAGCTCGCCATGACTTCGATATGTAGACCAGGAGGTCCAGACTTGCACTTAAATCTAATTTGAGGAAAAGTGTCCGAATAAAAGCAGGACGAAAGGTGTTAGACAGTAATTTTGTGGATTTTTTGCCTCAACTCGCTCAACTGGCGATGAGACCAAGCTTATTCCTAAATATTTAACATCCGCCGATGCAAAAGGCAACGCCAAGTGTTGCAGCTCTCCTCTTGCGGTCGCCAGTGTCCGTCTCATCCCGCATAGATCGCACAATGGATTCGACGGATGTTACGCGCCGGCCGAGCTTAGCGGCCGATCTACCACCCGCAGCGCATGCGGCAGCGCTGGCAGCGCGCGCCCTCCTGCTCGTCGTCGCAGCTTGCGCGGCAAGACTGACACGGGTGGCCCCAACGGGGCCCATAGCCCCAATAGGGACCGCCCCAAAAACCTGCCCCGATGCCTTTGCGCTCTTTCCTGTCCTCAAGATAGCGTTCTTGATTGAGGAGCTTGCGCCCCCGGTCGTCGTCGTCAGCCGTATCCGTCAAGATGTAGCCCGCGCTAGGCACAGCGCCGTCCGTCATCAGGGAAAACGCGGAACCGTCTTGCGCGCCGGCGAAGAACAGCCCCGCCAAAATGAGCAAAATACTGAGGCGCCGCTTCATCCATTCTCCTTAAGAGAGGCCGATCATTCAGCCATCTTTACCCCAAGAATGAGGAATCGGCATGAACCCGCAATGAATATTTACGGGCGTCACGGGCCGCCGCGCAAGGCTGGGTATGAGCGCTTGTGCCAGAATGGTGACAGCTGTGCGCGCAAACCAAACGCCTCAGTCGCCCTGCGTCAACGGGCGGTGCGGCAGGCGACGCGGCGAGTTGGGCGGCTAAAATTGCCCTCGGGGAAGGCCGTCATGCGAAAACGGTAATAGTCACAGCCTCTGCCGCAATAGCCCTCGCGCAGGCGCCGGTACCAGCACCTGATCCCGCAAGGCTCCTCGTAAACGGAGTTTCCAAAGCGCGGCGGCGGTGGTGTCCGGACAGGAAAGGCTCGGGCGGCGTGGCGATCCTCGACGCAATCGTCGTCGGCTGCCTCGGGGAGGTAGTACGGCTGCTCCTGCTCCCAGCGGGGGCCGTGACCGGGCGTTACGGTATAACCCGCTTCGTCGGCGTCCGCACAGGGCCGTCCATCGGGGCAAAGACCCGTCCGCACAAGCCAGGAGCCCACGGTCTTTTTCAGGTCCGCGCCATTCGAGGCGAGATCAGCCGCCGGCATTGCGTTGACGCGATCGAGATGCGGCAATAACAGCGAACTGGCGACCACAAGACAAGCAATTCCCAGCCGCCGCACCGATTTGACAATTTCGGCTATCCCCGCCCCATGCCGGATCATGATCGACCTCATTGCCCTGACACCTCGTTTGCGCGGTTTAAGCCACAAAAGCCCTTTATTGCGCGGCTTAGAGTCTATAAATCTCCTCTATTGAACACAGCGGACGCAAACAACTCCTTAACATCCGGGACAATGCGTCCCCGAATGGAGCGAAATGTCCTACCAATCTCAGACCAGACGGCTAACCGCGCCCGATATCGCCGCGCGCAAGGGCGGTGAGCCAATCGTTTCGCTCACCGCCTATCACGCCCACACCGCACGCATTATCGATCCCTATGTTGATTTCCTCCTCGTTGGCGACTCGCTCGGCATGGTGATGCACGGCTATGAATCTACCGTTCCGGTGCCGCTCGATCTGATGATCATGCACGGCGCCGCCGTCGTGCGCGGCTCAGCCCGCGCGCTGGTGGTCGTCGATATGCCGTTCGGCTCCTATGAGGAAAGCCCCGCCATCGCCTTCCGCAATGCAGCGCGCGTCTTGAAAGAAACCGGCTGCGGCGCGATCAAGCTTGAAGGTGGCACCCGCATGGCCGAGACGATCCGCTATCTCTTCGAGCGCGGCATTCCGGTGATGGCGCATATCGGGCTGACGCCGCAATCGGTGAACGTGATGGGCGGCTTTAAGACGCAAGGCCGCCGCCAGTCAGAATGGGCAGCGATTGAGGCGGACGCTGCGGCCGTCGCGGAGGCGGGCGCGTTTGCGGTTGTGCTGGAGGGCATGGCGGAGTTACTGGCGGCGCGCATCACCAAGCAAATTCCAATCCCGACCGTCGGTATCGGCGCCTCGGCGTCGTGCGACGGGCAGATTTTGGTGCTTGAGGACATGCTGGGCCTCAGCCCCCGCGTGCCAAAATTCGTCAAGAAATTCGCCGAATTGGGGAATGCCATCGAAGGCGCGGTCAGGGATTATGCGGACGCGGTTCGTGCGCGCGCCTTTCCCGCCGCCGAACATGTTTACGCCATGCGAGAAGACGACGCGCCGGCAGCCAAGCTCAAGCCGGTCAGGAAGGTAAAGATTAGCGGCGAGTGAAGGCGCGCGTTAACAGGTGGCGCGCCAATTGCGAGTTTGCTGGCGCGATCGTCCGCACCGCGCTATGTGAATCCAGTCCCATGAAAGG
The DNA here is from genome assembly GCA_031399085.1 of Rhodomicrobium sp. Classification (GTDB taxonomy): domain Bacteria; phylum Pseudomonadota; class Alphaproteobacteria; order Rhizobiales; family Rhodomicrobiaceae; genus R-RK-3. Next base: position 47,551 of record JANNOQ010000042.1, on the reverse strand, counting down.
GCGCGGCGCGCGAGCCGTGCAAGAACAATGAGCGAAGATAACATTTTCCGCGAAGTCGATGAGGAGATGCGGCGCGAGCAGATGGCGGCGCTGTGGGACAATTATGGCGTCTACGTCCTGATCGGCGCGAGTTTGATCGTGGCCATCGTCGCTGGATATAGCGTTTACAATTGGTGGAGCGAAAAGCGCGCGGCCGAGAATGGCGCGGCCTATTATCAGGCGAGCGAACTCGTCGATGACAATAAGGGCGCTGAAGCCATTGCGGCGTTTGCCAAACTGGCGCGTGACGGCGGGCTGGGCTACCGGACGCTCGCCAATCTCGAACAAGCCGCAATTCATGCCCAGGAAGGCCGGAAATCGGAGGCCGTCGCGCTTTACGAGACCGTTTCCAGGAGCGACGCCGATTCGATGCTGCGGGACTTCGCCAAACTCCAGGCCGCGGCCTTGCGCCTTGACGAGGCCGAGCCTGCCGAGATGACCAAGCGCTTGGGCGGACTTAATGCGGACACGAATCCATGGCGTTATTCCGCACGTGAGTTGTTAGGATTGGCGGCATTTCGCTCGGGCAATACGGCCGAATCGGAGAAGCTCTTCAATCAGATCCTTGGTGATCCGTCAGCTCCCGCCGAGATCAGGCGGCGCGCCGAGACGATGCTGGCTCTGCTCGTTAAGGCGCCGATCGGCGTTGGTGCCGTGCCGGGCGCGCCAAAAGACAGTCAAACGCAATAGGTGGACCGATGACCGGCCAGCTTCGTCACGGATTTTCGATCGGCTGCATGGTGGCGGCAGCGCTCACCGTATCCGGCTGTGGCGACTCGGCGCCGACCTTGCCGTCCATCCCCGGCGTTTCCAGCCTGTTCGGCGAGAAGGATAAACCGCCGCTGCCCGGTACGCGCGTCTCGGTTCTGGCTGGCACGGACACGACCGCAGCCACCAATGATGTGGCGTCGAAAGAACCGGTCGCGCTTCCTGCCCAACAGGAGAATGCGTCCTGGAGTCAGCCCGGCGGCTCGGCCAATAATGCGCCGGGCCATCTGGCCTATTCGGGCGACGCCAAACCGCTCTGGACCGAGGATGCCGGCGCCGGGTCGAATTCGGACGGGCGCATCACCGCGCTGCCAATCGTTCATGGCGGCAAGGTCTTCACGCTCGACAGGGAAGGCCGCGTCACCGCCTTTTCGCTCAACGGCGGCAGGGCCTGGCGGACCGATCTGCAGCCTGAAGATGAAAAGGCCGAGGCCGGATTTGGCGGCGGTCTGGCAGCTGAAGGCGACCTGATTTTTGCGGCGACGGGCTTTGGCACGGTGGTCGCGCTGAACGCGGCGACCGGCAAGCCGGCTTGGACGAAATCCCTGACCGTTCCGATTCGCACTTCGCCGACGGCAGTGAACGGCAAGGTGTTCATCGTCAACACCGAAAGTGAGCTGTTCGCATTGTCGGCCACCGATGGGCGCGAGGTTTGGAGAAGCCGCGGGCTACCGGAAGGCGCCTCCATTCTCAGCAATGTCAGCCCGGCTGTTTCCGGCAATTTGCTCGTCGTGTCCTATGCGTCGGGTGAAGTGACGGCGCTTGACGTCAATACTGGCGAACAGCGCTGGACGGACTCGGTCTCGGGCGGCGTTGTGGGCACATCGCTGACCACCATCGGCGATGCGGCGCGGCCGGTGATCGACGATGGCGTCGTGTTTGCCGCGAGCCGCTCGGGCCGCATCATCGCCACCAACGCCAAATCCGGCGAGCGCGTCTGGTCGAAGGATATTCGCGCGGCGCAAACCCCTTGGGTTGCCGGCGGCGCGGTGTTCGTCGTCGATATGAACAGCCAGCTCTACGCGCTGGACCGCAAGACGGGCAAGGTTCGGTGGACGACGGCGCTGCCCAGCGCGCGGAACTGGAGCGGGCCGACACTGGCGGGCGGCAAGCTTTGGGTCGCATCGAATAAGGGGTTGCTTGTCGGCGTCGATGCGAAAACCGGCGCGATTGCAACACAGCGCGATCTTGACAATGCGATCTATATTTCGCCGATCGTCGCCGGCGGCCGCATGTTCGTGCTGACCGACAAGGCGAAGTTGATTGCAATGAATTAGCGTCCGGCCATCAGCCTATATTAAGCGGGCCGATTTCGGCCCGTTTTTGTTATCGAAATTGCCATGACCAACTCCATCGTCATCGCCGGACGGCCCAATGTCGGCAAGTCCACGCTCTTCAACCGCCTCGCGGGCAAGCGGCTTGCGCTGGTGGACGACATGCCCGGCCTGACCCGCGACCGCAAGGAGGCGGAGGTGGTGATCGGCAAGCGCGTTCTGCGCCTGATCGACACAGCCGGGCTGGAGGATGCCGCCGAAGGCTCGATTGCCGCCCGGATGCGCAACCAAAGCCAGAATGCCATTCTCGCGGGCGATATTGTGCTGTTCATGATCGACGCCAGAGTCGGCATTACGCCCGCCGACGAGCAATTTGCCCTGCAGGTGCGCGCCTCGGGCAGGCCGGTCATTCTCGTCGCCAACAAATGCGAAGGACGCGCCACCCAGGCGGGCTTTTACGAGGCGTTCAAGCTGGGTCTCGGTGAGCCGGTCGGGATTTCAGCCGAGCATGGCGAGGGGATTGGCGAGCTTTATGAGCGCATCGGCGAAGTGCTCGACGAACTCGGCGCGGAGGAGGGCGGGCCGGTCGAAGCCGACACCCCCAGCCGCGACCGCGCCTTGAAGCTCGCCATCGTCGGACGCCCGAATGCCGGTAAATCGACGCTGGTCAACACTCTGCTCGGGGAGGACCGGATGATCACCGGCCCGGAGCCGGGCCTTACCCGCGATTCGGTCTCCACCGATTTCACTTGGGGCGGACGGCAGGTCAGGCTGTTCGATACTGCCGGGCTGCGGCGCAAATCGCGTGTGTCCGAAAAGGCAGAAATGCTCGCGGTCGGCGATGCGCTCAACGCGATCCGCTTCGCCGAGGTCATCGTGCTGCTGATCGATGTCGAGCAGGCGCTCGACAAGCAGGATTTGCAGCTTGCCTCCTTGTCGGAGCGCGAGGGCCGGGCGCTCGTCATCGGCATCAATAAATGGGACCTCGTCGAGGAGCGCGACAAGCTCCTGCGCGAGTTGCGCGAGACGGTTGCGCTTCAGCTCCCGCAGGTAAAGGGCGTGCCGGTGGTGCCGGTGAGCGCGCTCAGCGGGCGCGGCGCCGACAAGCTGATGAAAGCGGTGTTCGAGGTCTACGAGGCTTGGAACAAGCGGGTCTCGACGGCGGGCCTCAACCGCTGGTTCAGCGAGGCGGTCGAAGGTCATCCACCGCCCGCCGTCGCCGGACGCCGGATCAAGCTGCGCTACATCACCCAGTCCAACGCGCGGCCACCGACCTTCATCATTTTCTGCTCGCGGCCGGAAGCGCTGCCCGAGAGCTACAAGCGCTATCTGGTGAATTCGCTGCGCGAGGCATTCGACATGCGCTCGGTGCCGATCCGCGTGCATTTGCGCAAGCCGAAAAACCCCTATACCGACGATAAGTCGTGACCACTCCTGCCGCCGAGGTGCTGTTTTACCAGCTCGATCGCCAGCCGCTGGACAAGGTGCTGCCCGGCCTGCTTGAGCGGACGCTCGAACGCGGCTGGCGCGCGGTGGTTCAGGCCGGCGGCGACGAGCGTCTTGAAGCCCTCGATGCGCTGCTCTGGACGTATGCGGATGACAGTTTCCTGCCGCATGGCGCCGCCCGCGACGGCTTCGCCGACCGGCAGCCGGTGTTCCTGACCGTTGGCGAGGACAATCCGAATGGCGCAGCCGTGCGCTTCCTTGTCGATGGCGCCGACAGCGCCGATCTCGGCGGTTACGCGCGCATCGTCTATCTGTTCGACGGCCGCGACGAGGATGCCCGCGCCAAGGCTCGCCAGCAATGGAAACGCGCCAAGGACCAAGGCTTCGCGGTCACCTATTGGCAGCAGAACGAGCGGGGGAAATGGGAGAAGAAGGCTTGAGGACGACGTTTGGTTTGGATGGACGAGGAGTCATTTTGAGCGGCCCATGTCATCGCCCTAACACCGTCGCGGCATGGACCCGCAAAACGCCGTCGGACATGTCGTCCCAGACGAGAACGCCCCGCCGCACCATCGCATTCACATGCGCTTGCGCTTCGCTGAAGGCGAAGCTCAATTGATGCGGATCGAGATTTCGGTGGAAGAGCAGCGGCACCAGTTCGGCGACGGAGCGGGGCGCGGTGGCACACGCCTGCGCGATCAACCCGCAGCGCTCCTCGTGATGGCGCGCAAGTTCGGCACAGCGTGAATGCAGACCGCGGAACGGCAGTTGATGGCCCGGCAGGACCAAGGCATCGCCGGGGATTTGCGCGACGATCGCCGTTAACGAGCGCAAATAGAGACCCAGCGGATCGCCGTCAGGGTCAACCGCCCAGACGCTGATATTGGGCGTGATTTTGGTGAGAACTTGGTCGGCCGCGAGAAAGATGTTCGCCTCCCGGCAATAGAGCATGAGTTGCTCTGGCGCGTGGCCGTCGCCGGTGAGCACCGCGAACTCGCGCCCGCCTATATCGAGAACGTCGCCCGCAACAAGGCGCGTGAACACCGGCGGCAATGGCGACACACGGCGCAGATAATCATGCCCCTGGGTGGTGACCAGCTCCGTGGTTTCCGGCGTCATGCCGTGACGGGCGTAAAAATCGCGGTAAATCTGGCTGCTCATCGCGCCCGGGCTGAGCGAGATGTTGATGCAGCCGAGATAGGCCGTCTGGGTGGTGAACAGCTTCAGCCCGAAGCGCTCGGCCAGCCAGCCGGCCAGGCCGATATGGTCGGGGTGATAGTGGGTGACGATCAGCCGGGTTAGCCGCCGGCCCGCGAGTGGGCCTGTCAGCAGCGCGTCCCAGACGGCTTTGGCGCGGTCATCGGCGATGCCGGTATCGAACACCGCCCAACCGCCATCATCCTCGATCAGATAGATATTGACGTGATCCAGCCGGAACGGCAGCGGAATGCGCGTCCATAAAATGCCGGGAGCAACCTCGACGGTTGCGCCGATGGCGGGTTCCTTGGCATGAGGAAATTGGATGTGGTTCGGGTGCATGGTCGGGGCGTCCGGCATGTGTCTCGCTTTGCGCGGGGCGGCGAAGCCGCGATGGAGGAATCGCCATGACGAACCCGCATCGAGCTTTGGTCATCGGCCCTGGCATCATCGCTTACCGGCGAGCGGCACGAAAGCTTTGATCCACGTACACGGACTCGATGAGCGATTGGCTTAGATCGCCGGTTTGATTTCGATCATAATCTCATCCGTATAAAGTCCCGCCCGCTTGTTCGCCACATCCCCGATGGTGAACACGAAATCGAATTCATGACCGCCGATGCTCGTCCCCCCAAACGGACCCATTCTTGCCGGCATCCCGCGTTGCGTCCCGTTCAGCGCCATGGCGTAGCCAACCCGCCAAGTCTGAAAAGGCGGCTCCATTGCCATGACGCCGCCATTACGGGAACTGGCCTCCAGGATGAAGATTTGATTGCTGCGCGCTTCGATGATGATGCGTTTGCTGTCGCCCTGCTTGAGCGCGCCGAAGTCGATGGTCTTCATCGTACCGGCGCCGGCAATATTGAGGCTGAGATAGCGCTGGACGAGACAGCTTAACCGCAAAAGCCTTGTATCGAGCAGGGCTGCCTCGGCGCTGGGCTGCGCGCCGGGCGAACCTTGCAATTTGATCTCGATGGATTGCTCATAATCGCCCGGCGCGGTGATCTGTCCGGGGGGCAGGGATACGGCGTAGATGAAGTCGTAGCTTTCTTCCGGCGCGAGCGCCCGGCTTGCGAGCTTTTCAACCGCAGAGGGGCGGGGCGCGCTCACCGTCAACGCTTCGCCTTGCGCGCCGTTGATCTGAAACGCCAGTCCGCCGAGGCTCTGGCCGGGCATATCCAGCCGGTTAAAGCTCAGCCAGAACACGCACGCCTCCGCGCCGGTATTTTGCACCGTGATCCGGTGCTGCCGCGCCAGAGCAACCGGCTCAAAGGGCTGGTAGGTCAGCCGCACCTCCGAACTGGCGGCGATGCGCCCCCCGCACGCACTGGCGGGGCCCGCCACGAGGGTGAGCGCGGCCAGCGAAAGCAGAGCATGGCAGGCGAACCAGGTGCAGAGGCGCGTCAATGCCATTTCGCTATCCCTATGCTCAACACTCAAAGCGGCCGCAAACTTTGCGCGCGATACAGGCCGACTGTATCCGCTGGGATTGTCAGCCGGTAACGGGTCTTCGGCTCCGTCGCCATTTCGATGATCCAGTTTCCCGGCGCGAGGCCCTGGGCGCTGAACCGGCCTTCGCGATTGGTGAACAGCTCGACTTGCTTTTTCGGATTGGCCTCCTCTATGGCATGGCCTGTCAAGAGAGCGACGGGCTCGTCCTGCGGTCCGATCAGCGTGCCAAGCGCCGTCACCGTGTAAGCCGAGCCGACCGTCAGTGCATAGCCGGACCGATGTTTCGGCATCAGATCGAACAGGCCGTCTCCCAAATCGTAGCCTGAAGGAAGATCGGCGACATCGTAGTCGATGCGGTTGAGCGTGTAAGGGGAAACGCTCGGCAGCAGCGCCGGGCCGAGGAAATCGGTGCGCGCGGTCACACCCGAGGCTTCGCCGCCGATGCTGATATCATGAGCCGCAAGATTGGCGATCGGAGCGACAATGGCAAAACCATTCGACACTGGCCGCCCGAGCGCCACATGGCCGTCGGCAAAGGCGATTGCGGTCTCGAGCCGCAGCGACGTCCGCTGATCCATGAGATAGGCGTCCACGCCAGCAAAGCGGGAATCCTGCACTATCGATATGTTGGCTCGGTTGCCGGTGTAATGCAGCGAGGCATTGAGCGAGGCGTCGTCATCTCCGGCGCTGTGAGTGCCATCATCACCAGGCTTTTCGTGGGTGACATCGATGCTGGTTTCCCAGCCGCCGACGCCATGTCCGAATTGGCGGTCATAGGCGACGCTGGAGCGCCCATAGCGGGCATCATAGAGAGCAGAAACGCTCGAATCCCGGTCCGGCCGGTATTGCAGCCGCACGAGCAGGCTGAGATCGGCATCCTCGTCGCGCACATAATAGCCGCCGCTAAGCGCCAGGCTGACTTGGCGGCCGATGGGCCGGCTGAAGCTGAGATCGGCGTGATAGCTGTCGCCATAGGGGGCCAGGGCAAAACCGTAGCCGCCCGACACCGAGGCTGAAATCTGGAAGGGCAATTGGGTGGCGTAGGAGGCCGAGAGCGCGAGCCAGTCGCAATGGACGGCATCGTCGTGCCCCGTGAGCCTTAATTCGGACGTCGGCGGCGCAAAGTCCGGCGTGCGCGCCTTGGCCGAAAGCCGGATATTGTGCGAGCGGCCGTAGCCGTCCTCGATCTTGGCGGCGGAAAAATCGCCGTTGAACGCGGCGCCCCAGCTGCCCTCGGCCTGAAAGCTCGCGGCCCCTTCCAGCTCGAAGAACCCGATGCCGCTGCCGAACAATACGCCGAGGCCGCTCATCACACTGTCCGCGTTGCTTTGCAAATGCGCCTCGCCGGTGACGCTTTCGGCGAGGCCGCGCCGGTAGAAGCCGGTTACAAAAAAATTGTCGCTTTCATAATCCGGCTCTCCGCCAGTAAAGCCTGCGGGAACGCCGGCCGCGAAGGCCCATTCGGACAGGCCGGGCGCCAGCAAAGCGCTGTCGAGAAAATACGAAAATTCCAGCTTTTGCTGATGTCCGACATCGTCCTCGATCAGCAGCACCATATCGTTGGCCCCGGCGCTCACCGGCAGATCGGAAAGATTGTAGTCGCCTGGGTCCAGCCGCAATCGGCGCACCGTCAGGCCGTTGACTTGGACATCGACGCTGGACGGCCGTTCCAGGCGAAAGGAGCGCCGGCTGGTCGAGCGCATGTTGCGGCCGGGCTGGAGCTTGGTGTAGGAGCGCTCCAGCGATATGCCGAGAAGATCGGGGGTATATTGCAAACCCGACCCGATCGGATAGACATCGCCAGCGGTGGCGCGCACGGCCTCAGCCTCGAAATCCTTGACGAGCCGCGTGCCGCGCCGCTTAAAGCCCTCGCCGCTCTCGCCGAAAACCGACACGTCGTCCGGCTCGAACGTTGCCTCGGCCTCGAGCACGACACCTTGCCAGCGCGCCGCGCCCTCCAGATCTAGCCGAGGCGCCCTCAGCCCTTCATCTCCCGACGGCGAATGGCCGATATAGTCAAGCGCCGAGCGAAGATTGAGAAACGCCGCCAGCTTTGCCGGCTCGGCGGCGTTTGGGCTGTCGGGGGAGAATTGGCGCGCCTGAATGCTGATATTGCCCTCAACCTTCTGGTCGAGCGTCGGGTTGAACGCAATACTCACAGCGCCGGGGTCGAATTTGAAGTCGAAACCGTGCTGCCGCAGCACTGCGAGCGAGACATGCTCGCCGCCGCCGCCAGCCGCCGCGAGCGCCTTCAGTGCCTCTGGCCGGAGCAATTCGGTCACGGCGCGCACGAGGTCGGCGCGTGGGACCTGCGCCTGCTGGTCCGGCGTCAAGCGCAGCTGCAGATCGCCCAGATAGAATTCGCGATAGTTCAGCGGCACGATCATCTCGATGGTTCGGCCGGTGGGATTGATCGGCGCGGGTGAAGCATCCTGCGCGCGCGATGGCGCGGAGCCGAGCATGACAGACGCAGCAGCGAGGCAGACCAAGCAAAGCGTGCGGCTGAGAGCCCGGTAAGGCTTGACCGAATCGGAGGCCCCCATCTCGCGAACTCTCTTTTACGCCACTGCACATTCCCGCGTCCCCGGCGACCGGCGTTTGAAGCTGCACCCGTCAGCGCTGTCTCGTCTACTTCTCAGGCTGGTAAACGATGCTTGCCGTGATGTCCGAGACGCCCGCCGGCACCTCCACCGGGATGAGAAACCGCCGCTCCTTGCCCGGCTGGATGATGCCCAGCCCGACCTTTTGCTGCACCTCATAGGCGGTCAGCTTCGCCGACCAGCCGCCGCCCGAAAGGCTGATCGCGGCGTCGCGGAGATAGGCGTGCTTGTTGCCGGTGTTTTTGACGTTTAGCGCGGCAATGCGCTTGCCGTCTTCGCCTTTGGCGGGCTTTGCGCCACTGACGCTAATGGCCACTTTGCCTTGAGGCGGCGAGACACTCACAATCACGGCGAAACTCAAGACGATTTGAATGCCGGAGGCGCCTTGCGGGAGACTGACGGGAACTTGCGAGACAGCGAAGCGATAGTTGCGGCTCGATTTAAGGTCTGGATCGCCGATCCATTGGACGCGGAAAATCTGGGCGGCGCCTTTCTGAATAATGGCCTGGGGCGGATAAATCAGGAAATCGCCCCCATCCGGTTCATAGCGCAGCTCGCCTTCTGGGCCGATCTCGATTCGCGAGACATTGATTTCCACTGGTAATGGGGAAGCGCCATTATTGACTACGCTGAAGGATTGTTTTGTATTCTGGCCAATGCTGGTTACGTCGAGCACTAGTGGCTCGACTGACATGGCTGGCGCGGACGTAGCGCCAGCAGACCAAATAAGTCCGATAGCAGCAATACATTGAAAGATGCGTTTAATTATTTTCATCACGGCTCACCAAAAGAAAAAATAAGATAAAAGGGCAAGCAATCAATGCCTGCCCTTTTTATTTACACTGACACGCCATCTATCGTTATTGCTAATGTATCTGTGTAAGTTCCTGCCGTCAAAGCTCCTTGCGGCAGTAAATCATTAATAATTGTAGGGAATGTAATGTCGATTGTGATCGTATTTGAACCTGCTGTATTAAGGGTTGTTGATGGACCAACAAATGGCGTGCCTTGCATCGATGCATATCCTGATCCCATTGCCGTTCCATTGAGTCTTGCGGTAGCATTGTAATTCATACGTTTGTCTAACGAACCCGTTTGACCTGGAATATACAACCCATTGTTTGTGGCACTCATGCTAACTTTCACTTTAGTTGTTGTGCATACCAATGCACCGAAGGTCAACGTTCCTGATGCCGGCACCTGTGTTGTACCTGTTACTGCGACCGTAAAGGTAGTTGCACCTGTATTAAATCCAGTTGTGCCGGTTGGGGTACTATTTGAGCATCCTGCCTGTACGGTCGCATTTATTGCCAAATTGTGCTGAATTGCTGTAGCCTGATTTGCTGCTACCGTAACTCCACTTGCTAAAATGCCAGCAAGCACTAGTAATTTTTTCATTTTATTCCCTTTCGAGTGGTTTAGTCGTCTTTATTTAAGTTGGTTTGCTGGAAAGAACGTTTTTCCAAATTATTGCTTTAGCGCTAAATTGATCTCAAGGTCATCGGCATAGCTTCCCGCCGGTACTTGAGTTTCGCGTGATAGGCTCACCACCATCTGCCCGCGCCTGCTCATCGCGACGGCGTTGCCAGAATCCGCACTGCATCCGCGAACAACAGATGTCCCGATTAGCATCTCGCCCCCACACTCCGTGCGCAACGTGCCACCATCTTCAGTGGGAATGGTTAGGCTGACGTGATAGGGCACATGCCTCTCCGCTGAGTGGGCCGCATCGCTGGAGCCTGAAAGCCGCAGGGACCCGTGGCGTGCGCTTACGCCGTAAATGAACGGCGCGTTGCAATCGATGGTGAAGCCAAGCGTGCCGCCGCGACCTTCCCGGCCGATGCCGCCGGCGTCGAAATTCAGCCGTCCGGCCATGCCGGTCAGGCTGCATTTGGGTGGGATGTGGCCTCGTAACCCGATCCTGACGCGGTCGGAGCCATCGCCGGCGGCCGACGGCGTCGCGCTAAGGACAATCGGCCCGGCGGACATCAAGGCGGCGAGACTAGCTCTCGCGAATATGGCTTGCGAGTTCGTCATAATTTCGGATACTTTCACGCTACTCATACAAAACACAACGATTACGCGTTATTACTTAATTTAGATCCGACGCTTCTCTTTCAATTGGCCGACGCGCCGTATTTAATTAAAATTTGCATAAATTACTTGGGCCAGCCATTAGGGGAACTTCCTAGTGTTGCATCCTATTTGGACCTGTTGCCCTGTTGCATCACCCCTCCCGGTCCAGCTTCCCCCGCCACTCCGTAATCATCCGTAAGCCCGCATTAACCTTCTGTTGACCATTTGCCGACACATCCTTGCGCAGACGATTTTCAACGTTTCGGATGGGGGATCCGGCCATGCGCTGGGCACGCGGATTGGTGCTCGTTTTTGCAATCGCCTCGGCTGCCGGCGCGGCCATGATCGTGCGCAAGGCGGCCAAAATGCCCGCTGGCCCCCCGCCTGGCGCGAGCGCCACGGCGGTGGAAGTGCTGGTTGCGCGCCGTGCCATTGGCGCGGGAGAGCTGGTCGAGGAAAAGGATTTGCGCTGGCAGGCCTGGCCAGACGCCGCGATCCCCGAAGCGGCGGTCGCGCGCCGGGCGGGTGCGGCCGCGCCAAAATTCCAACCCGCCCCCGCACGCTATCCATTGCTCGCTGGCGAGCCGGTTTCTGACAGCAAACTCGCCCGGCCCGGCGATGGCAGCGCGATGGCCGCGCTGATCGCGCCAGGGATGCGGGCCATCGCGGTGCCCATCAAGGACGAAAGCGCGGCGGGCGGCCTCATTCAGCCGCATGACCGGGTGGACGTGCTGTGGACCAGCCAGCGGGCGGACGCCGGAGCCGGTGCGCCGCTGACCCGAACGCTGCTGCGCGGCGCGAAGGTCCTGGCGGCGGGCAAGGCGCCGAACGCCAAAAGCGGCGGCGCGGCGGCGCGGACGGCCACGCTCGAATTGACGCCGGAGCAGGCCCGCATCGTCGCAGGCGCGCGCACCAGCGGCGAGATTTCGCTGGCCCTCATCCCGGCGGCCGAGATCGCCGCACTGCCGCAGCCCAGCGCGGCCGGCGAATGGGACGAGCAGGACAAGCCGGTCAAAATCATGAAATTCGGGCGGCAGCCGGCCGTGCATTCCGATAATCGGGGGGGCAGATGAAAGAAAGATCAATCGGTTTTGCCAGGCGATCGGATCGTGGTCAGCGGCTTGGCTACCTGCTTTGCGTAATGGTCTTAACATCCATTTCGGCGCAGATGCTTCACGCCGAAATCCGCCCACGCCTTGCCGGTGAAACCGGGGCCGGCCGCCCGGTCACCGTCGGCCTCAACAAATCCGTGCTGATCGAGCTGCCCGGCGATGTCCGCGAAGTCGTCATTTCCGACCCGCGAATCGTCGAGGCCGTGGTCAGGAAGACGCGGCGCGTGCATCTCCTCGGCCAGCAGGTCGGCCAGGCGACGGCCAGCTTCATTGCGCGCGACGGCACGCCGTTGATGACGCTGGACATTTCGGTTGAGCGCGATCTGGCTCCCGTGGCCGCCATGATTCACCGCCTTATCCCTAGCGCGGATGTCCGCTTGGAAGCCATGAACGACAATATCGTCGTCACCGGCAGCGTCGCGAACCCGCTGGACGCCGTACGCATCGCCGACATCGCCGGGCGCTTCGTCGCCAAGCGCGAGCAGGTGCTGAGCATGCTGAATGTCGAGGCAAAGGAGCAGGTGCTGCTCAAAGTCAGCGTTGTTGAGATGAACCGCAGCGTCATCCGGCGGCTCGGCGTGGACATTAAGGAAGCGCTGGCAAGTGGCAATTTCACGGCGGTGAAAATCGCGGAAAGCGCGTTTCCAGTCTCGGGGGCGACGGTGGCGGGCGCCGCGCTCGACAGCGTCACGGGTGCGCTGAGCAGCCCCGGCTCCGGCAATGTACTGGCGGCCAGCTGGGGGAACGGCAAGGCGCGCATCGACGCGGTGATCCAGGCGCTGGAGCGGAACGGCCTCGCCCGCACGCTCGCCGAGCCGAATCTGACCTCGGTCTCCGGCGAGACCGCGAAATTCCTCGCCGGCGGTGAATATCCCGTGCCGACGGGCAGTGACCGCGACGGCACGACGATCACCTTCAAACCCTTCGGCGTCGGGCTGTCCTTTACCCCCGTGGTCTTATCGGCGGGGCGGATCAGCCTGCAAATCGCGACCGAAGTTAGCGAGTTGACGAATGACGGCGCGGTAAGCGTGAACAATATCAGCATTCCGGCGCTCCGGGTGCGCCGCGCCAGCAGCACCTTGGAGCTGCCCAGCGGCGGTTCGCTGGTCATGGCGGGGCTGATTTCCTCGCAAACGCGCAAGAATGTCGATGGGCTGCCGGGCCTGCGCAATCTGCCCGTGCTCGGCGCGCTGTTCGAGAGCGAGGATTTCGTGCGCTCGGAGACCGAGCTGGTCGTCATCGTCACCCCGGTCCTGGTGCGTGGAACCGACGGCCTCGCGCTCTCGGCCCCGTCGAGCGACGGGGTCAGCGATCCGCCCGCTTTCGTGGCCGATGCGTCCGCGCGCGGTGCCGCGACGGGCGGCAACCGCGATTTCGGCTTCATCATCGAATAGGGGCGCGGGGCATGGCACAAAATCCACTCAAATCGGCAATCATGCGGGCGCTTTCCGTCGCCCTCTCGATTGCGCTTGCCGGCTGCGGTCCAAACCTTCGGGCCCCCGATCCTATCGGCGATGCGTCCCTGTCCTGCGGCGGTTCGCGTGATTCGGAAATTACATGGCGTCCAGGCTGCGCAACGCGGGGCAATATCGCGGCGCTTGCTGAAAATCCGGACGATCTTTATCTGGCGCGTCAAGAATCGCCACGCGACGCAATGCGCCGGGACGCCGTCATCAGCGCCTATGCGCAAAGCCGATCCGCGCCATCAACGCCGGCGGCTGGAGCGGAAGGTTCGACGGGCGGCGCGGGGCTACAGCGATGAAAACCACCATCTCCGGCGACCCAGAGGACGGACAAACGGCGTCGCCAACGGCGCTGCTTCGCGCGCGCGTCCAAATCTTCTGCGAGGACACCCGTACCGCCGACGCGGTTGCGGAAGCTTTGGCCGAGCGGCGCTTTGCCAAGCTTCAGTTTACGCTGCAAATGGGCGGCGTCCACGCGGCGCGGAACGTCTTTACCGGATCGCCGACGCCCGACCTGATCGTGGTCGAATCCCTCCTCGACAGCATGTCCATGCTTGCCGATCTGGAGGGTCTGGCGCAGGTTTGCGACGCGGGCACGAAGGTTGTGGTCATCGGCCATGTCAACGACGTCGTGCTCTATCGCGAGCTGATCCGGCGGCACATCAGCGACTACCTTGTTTCGCCCATCCAGCCGGGTCAGATCGCTGAAAGCATCGCCGCCGCGCTGAGCGGGAATTCAGCCGAACCCGCAGGCCGGGTCGTCGCCTTCATCGGCGCGAAAGGCGGCTGCGGGTCGAGCACGATCTGCCACAACACCGCCTGGACGCTCGCCGAAATCCTTCAATGCGAAACCATGATCGCGGATTTCGATCTGGCTTTCGGCACGCTCGGCCTCGACTTCAATCAGGACAGCGGCCAGGGCATGGGCGAAGCGCTGGCGGCGGGCGAACGGCTCGATGCAGCGATGCTTGCCCGGCTTATGTCCAAATGCTCCGACCGGCTCAGCCTGCTTACTGCGCCCTGCTTACTTGAGGCCGAGACCGATATTTCCCCGCCAAGCGCCGGTCACATCGTCGAGGTGATGAGCCAAAGCGCCGCTTTCGTGATGCTGGACATGCCGCGCGATTGGCGGAGCTGGTCGCGCGCGCTGATCGGCCGGGCGGACGAGGTCGTCATCACCGCCGAGCCCGATCTGCCCAATCTGCGCAACGCCAAGAATTTGATCGACGCGGTTCGGGGCTTGCGGATGACCGACAAACCTCCGCTTCTGGTACTCTCCAAGACCAATACGCCCCGGCGCCCGGAGATTACGGCGCGGGATTTCGCCAACGCCGTCGATCTGGCGCCAGTCGCCGCGGTCGAATTCGACGCGCAGCTCTTTGGCTCGGCGGCCAATAACGGCCTGATGATCGGCGAGGCCGCGCCAAAGGCCAAGCCGCTCGATCTGTTCCGCGCGCTGGCCGAAACGCTGGGCGGCAGGGCCTTCCAATCCGAGCCCAAGACCCACATCATCCGACCCCTGATCGACCGGCTGAGCCGCAAATTGGCGATGTGAGCCGTCCCATGTTCGGCAAGCGGCTCAGCGAAAAACCAGTCACAATACGGCGCGATCAACCCGCTCCCGCCGTCGCTCCCCATCCGGCAACGCCCACTACGGGCACGACGCCCAACCCGATCGAATTTATGGCATTCGCCGCCGGGCGCAGCTTTGCTCGCTCTGAGAAGCATCACGAGATCAAGACAGCCGCTTTCGACCGGCTGATCGACAGCATCGACCTCGGCGAATTGGCAAAGCTCTCCACCGGCGAGGCCCGCAAAGAGATCCGGGCGCTGGCGAGCGAGATTCTCAACCTCGGGACCTCGGCTCTCCCAACCGCCGAGCGGGAGGACATTCTTGAGGAGATTTGCAACGACGTGCTCGGCTTCGGGCCGCTCGAACCGTTGCTTGCGCAAGACGGGATCACGGACATCATGATCAACGGCGCGCGCGAATGCTATATCGAGATCGACGGCCGCGTCTTGCCGGCTCCAGTGCAGTTCGCCGACAATCAGCAGCTTGCCAATATCTGCCAGCGGATTGCCAACCGCGTCGGGCGGCGGGTCGATGAATCGACCCCGATTTGCGATGCGCGCTTGGCCGACGGCAGCCGGGTCAACATCATCTTTCCACCGCTGGCGTTGGACGGCCCTGCCCTCACCATCCGCAAATTCCGGCGCGAGCGGCTGACTCTCGAACAGCTCGTCAGGCTCGGGACGCTGTCGCCAGAGGCACAAACGCTGCTCGGCATCATCGCCCATTGCCGCTGCAACATCCTGATCTCCGGCGGCACCGGCTCTGGAAAAACCACGCTGCTCAATTGCCTGACCGCCCATATCGCCCCCGGCGAGCGCGTCATCACCTGTGAGGACGCCGCCGAATTGCAATTGCAGCAACCGCATGTCGTCCGGCTTGAGACCCGTCCGCCAAACCTGGAAGGCGAAGGCGCGGTCACGATGCGCGATCTGGTGCGCAATTGCCTGCGGATGCGCCCCGAGCGGATCATTGTCGGCGAGGTGCGCGGGCTGGAAGCCTTCGACCTGTTGCAAGCGATGAACACCGGCCATGACGGCTCGATGAGTACGCTGCACGCCAACAGCCCGCGCGAGGCGATCAGCCGGCTCGAAGGCATGATCCTGATGGCTGGCTTCAACCTGCCATCGCGCGCGATCCGGCAGATGATCGTCGGCGCGGTGGACATCATCATCCAGGTGGCGCGGATGCGCGACGGGCGGCGGCGGGTGACACATCTCACCGAAGTCGTCGGCATGGAGGGCGACGTCGTCATCGTGCAGGATCTGCTGCGCTTTGAGGTGACTGGCGAGGACGCCAACGGCCTGCTCGCTGGACGCCACCGCTTCACGGGCATTTCCC
Source organism: Rhodomicrobium sp. (assembly GCA_031399085.1). Lineage (GTDB taxonomy): Bacteria > Pseudomonadota > Alphaproteobacteria > Rhizobiales > Rhodomicrobiaceae > R-RK-3. The sequence continues at coordinate 31,213 of JANNOQ010000042.1, read as the reverse complement.
GGCCTCGTTTCGCCGAGCGCGCCCGCTATTTCGGGCTGGAGCAGCCGCTGACCGAAGTCCTGGCGGCGGCGGAGCGCGCGCAAACGCAATCGGCCGGCGGAGGCAATTATGGTTGAGCCGAATGGGGCGGCGATCATGGGAGCGACGGCGCTTGCTGCCATGAGCGCGGCGGCGCTGATCTGCGCCCTCTTCTATCCCATCCTTTTCCGGCCGGCGCTTTCCGGTCAGCGCAGCGCGATCTTCGAGGCGCTGCTCAAAGGACGCGCCCCCGATGCGGTTCCTGTGACGCGCATCGTCCGGCGGGCGCAGGACTCCGCGCTCCGATCCGTCGCCGAGCACGGAAAGCAAAGCCACGCATCGCGTGTTAACGTGCAACTCGCCTCGGCGGGGCTGAATTGGAGCGCTGGACAATATCTCGGCCTCTGTTCGGTCTTTGCCGCCGCCATACTTGCTATGGGACTCGCCCTGCAGTTCAACGTCCCGGCGGCGCTCATGATCGCGCTCCTTGCCGCAACGGTCGTCCCGCAGCGTTATCTCGATTTTCGTGCCCGCCGCCGCAAGCAGGCATTCCTGATCGCCTTCGCCGCCGCCGTCGACATGATCGTGCGCGGAGCGAAATCCGGCCTCTCGCTGATGGATTGCCTCGCCATCGTCGCCGCCGACGGCGAAGAGCCGGTCCGCCGTGAGTTCGCTTTGATCCTGGCGCAGCTCAAGGCTGGCGTTCCGCTGGCGGCGGCGATGGAAAAGCTCGCGGCCGCAATGCCCGCCGCCGAGGTGCGGTTTTTTGTGCTCATCATGGGCGTTCAAAGCCAGACCGGCGGCAATCTCACCGAAGCGCTGGGCAATCTCGCCGGCGTCCTGCGCGACCGGCAAAAGCTCGCGGCAAAGGTGCGGATCGCCAGCGCTGAGGTGCGCGCATCCGCCCTGGTGATCGGCGCGCTGCCCTTTGCGGTGATCGGCGCGACGACGTTTTTCGCGCCGAACTACATCGCCATGCTGTGGACCGACGACGCGGGACGGCGGCTGGCGGGCTTCTGCGCCGTCTGGCTGGCGGCTGGCGTCCTGGTCTTGCGCCGCATGGCGCGGATCGAACCGTGAAAGTGCGCCGATGCTTGCCGAATCAATGAGCGATTCCAATTTTGCCATGCTGCTCGCAGGCTTTGCAGCTTTTGCCAGCGTGACCACTTTGATGATGCCCGGCGAGGCCGATCCGCGCCTTCAGGAAAGGATGCAGCTCGTTGCCCGCGAGCGGGACCGTCTGCGTGAGAAACGGCTTGCCGATCTCTCCGTGCGATCGAAGCGGAGCGTGCGTAGGGAGTCGGCTGGCATACTCGCAAGGCTGTTGCGCCGCTTTAAAGCGGAAGAGCGCGGCGCCGCCGGAAGCCTCACCGCACGGCTGCGGATGGCGGGGCTGCGCGGTGCCGGTCCGGAAGCCTGGTTTCTGGTCCTGCGCGCTGCAACCCCTGCCCTGTTCTTTGCGGCGGCATTCGGTGTGATGACGCTAGATCCCAAATCCAACGTCCCCCAGTCGCAAGCGCTCGCGCTAGCCATCGCCGCCGCCGCAATCGGCTACAGCTTGCCGCGCATCGTTCTCGACCGGCTGATCGCGCGCCGGCAAACGGCGATCCTGCGTGCCTTTCCCGATGCACTCGACCTGTTGCTGATCTGTGTTCAGTCCGGGATGTCGGTCGAAGCCGCCCTCGCCAAAGTGACGCGGGACATCGCCCGCCAGTCTATCGACCTCGCAGAGGAGCTTAGCCTGACGATGGCGGAGCTGTCCTATCTGCCCGCGCGCTGGCGCGCTTACGCCAATCTTGGCGAGCGCACTGGCCTGCCCGCCGTCAAGCTCATCACGGCTGCGCTGGTGCAGGCTGAGCGTCACGGGGCATCGATCGGCCAGGCGCTGACCGCTGCCGCGCGCGAGGGCCGCGAAGCGCGCATCATGGAAGCTGAGCGCAAGGCCGCCGCATTGCCGCCATTGCTGGCCATTCCGCTGGTGGTGTTCTTTCTGCCGGTGCTGCTAACGATCATTCTGGGACCCGCGCTGATGCAGGCGAAAAATGCGCTGAAGCATCGCGGCGAAACGCTCACCGCACCGGCGTCGGAAATTGCCGGGATGCGTCAGCCAGACGCGCGGCCCAGCTTCCCGAGGCCGGAAGCCCCATGAACTGAGCGATCGCCTTGCCGCGCGCATTCTTCAACGATCGCGGCAGCATCTCCCCGGCGAGGCGGTCGGCCAGCTCGAAATCGCCCTCGACGGCGACCGCCACGGCCAAATTACGCTTGATGCGGCTTGTGTGAGAAGGGTTCAGAGCCGGCGAGGCGAGCGCCTGACGGAACAGCGATGCTGCTAAGGTCGCGCGCCCGTCGAGCAGTTCGCTGAGGCCAAGATTGTTGAGCACGATGGCGTCACCCGAAAGCGCCCGCGCCCGGATAAAGGCGTCGCGAGCATCCGGCAATTGGCCGATGCGTCCTGCCATGACGCCTTGCGCCGAAAGCGCGCGCCAATCTTGCGGGTTGGATGCAACCGCGCTTTGCAGCAGCCCGCGCGCCAACTCATCCTCGCCAAGCATTAGGGCCTGCCGCCCATAGGCCGAGGTGACAGCGCTGTTGTCCGGAAAGCGTTGATGCGCGGCGCGCAGGACCGCAAGGGCCTCCCGGCCGCCGCCCGCGAGCCGGAGCGTCTCCGCAGTTTCGAGCGCCTGGCTCGGGGAGGAGAAAGCTGCGTCCTTAACGAGATGATGGGCCGATGCATCCGGAGATTTTGCCTCGCACGCCGCCATCAAAGCTGCGGTGGCGCAAAGCACAATAATTGAAAGCAATCTTCTCCGCATCTTCCTCAAATCCGTTAAATAATGAATTTGAGTAAAAAGAGATTCGCATTTGTTAGAAATAAGTAGAATTAACGCGGTGCCGCGGACTTATGTGCTGCGGCTAAGAGGTCCGCCCGCGCGGCTTCGCCCCAGGCGCGCATTTCTGGCATGGCCATCAGCGTGTCGCGATAGCGGGCGGCAGTACCGTCGTCCCCGAACTGGTCGAGATTCACCTCATAGCTGTGGAAGCGGCTGGCGACCGGCGCATACATGGCATCGGCTGCCGAAAAATCGCCGAAAAGGAACGCGCCGCCGCCGCCAAAATCCCGGCGACAACTGGTCCAGATCGCCACGATCCGGCGGATGTCGTCCAGCGCCTCGCCGTCGGCATCGGGAAAGCCGCGACGGTTGACGAAATTCATCGGGAACTGCGCCCGCAGCGCACTAAAGCTAGAGTGCATTTCGGCGGACACCGAGCGCGCCACGGCTCGCGCGGACCGATCGGAGGGCCAGACGGGGATGTTAGGATGGTGTTCAGCCAGCAACTCCATGATGGCCAGGCTGTCCCAGATGACCAGACCGCCCAGTTTTAGCGCCGGAACCTTGCCGGATGGGGAATGTCGCGAAATCTCCGCCTGAGATCCCGGCCGGCGCAGGCGAACGAGCGTCTCCGTGAATGGAATGCCAAAGGCTGTCATCGCCAGCCAAGGCCGCAGGCTCCAAGAGGAATAGTTTTTGTCGCCGATCACCAATTCGTAATTCTCGCCCATACGACCCATCTCCACGTCACGTTCCGTCGAATTTTCAGATAAAGTCACAGAATCGCAGCAAAAGAAAACACCATGCGCTCCACCCTGAACGAACTCGCGAGCCAAATCGGCGCGCTGTTCATCGACGAAAACGCCGAAGCGCCGACCTGTCCGATTTGGCTGACAGACAGCCATAAGGAGCAAGAGGCACTGACGCAAGAAATTGCGCCGGCTCAACATGCCTGGCTCAGCGCCATCGACTTCAAGCCGACTCCTGGCAACTGGGCGCTGATCCCGGGCGAGGACGGTCTTGCGGGCGTGGTGGTCGGATCGGACGATGGTGAGCGCGCCAATCAGCTGCAGACCGGCGCGCTTGCCCCCGTGTTGCCAAAAGGCGGCTATCATTTCGGCTGGACGCCTGAGGACCCCGGCCTTGCGGCGCTGGCCTGGGCGCTCGGCCACTACGCCTTCCAACGCTATCAATCGAGCGGCAAGCGCGGCGAGAAGCGCCTGCGTCTGCCGCCGGGGGTGAGCCGGACCGATATCGTCAACATCGCCGCTCCGGTCTGGCTGGCGCGCGATCTTATCAATACGCCAGCCAACGATCTCGGCCCGGAGGAGCTGGAAGAGGCCGTGCGCGGTGTCGCGACCCATTTCGGCGCAAGCTGCGATGTGGTCGCGGGAGATGATTTGCTAGCCCAGAATTTCCCGCTCATCCACGCGGTGGGGCGGGCGAGTTCGCGCGAGCCGCGCCTGATCGACCTGCGCTGGGGCGAGGAGGCGGACCCCAAGATTACCCTGATCGGCAAGGGGATCTGCTTCGACACGGGCGGGCTGAACATCAAATTCGGCCCAGCCATGGCGCTGATGAAGAAGGATATGGGCGGAGCGGCGACCGCGTTGGCGCTTGCGGCGATGATCATGAGCGCGGGGCTCAAGGTCAGGCTGCGCTTGCTCATTCCGGCAGCGGAGAACGCGATTTCCGGCAACGCCTTCCGGCCGGGCGACGTTTTGACCAGCCGTGCGGGTCTCACGGTCGAGGTCGGCGATACGGATGCTGAGGGGCGGTTGGTGCTCGCGGATGCGCTGACGCTCGCCGACAGCGAAAAGCCGGATCACATCATCAGTTTCGCGACGCTGACGGGCTCGGCCCGAATCGCGCTCGGTCCCGACCTGCCGCCCGTCTATTCGACCGACGCCGCGCTCGCAAGCGCGCTGACCGAGACCGGCCGCAGGCTTGGCGATCCCATGTGGCCGATGCCCTTCTGGCAGCCCTATGATGCGCTGCTCGATAGCCGCATCGCCGATGTCAATAGCATCTACCCTGAGCCCTTCGCCGGTTCGGTCATAGCGGCCTTATTCCTCAAGCGCTTTGTGAAAGACGCGGCCTGCTACACCCATTTCGATATTTATGGCTGGGTCCCGAAACCGCAGCCGGGCAAGCCCGCCGGCGGCGAGCCGCAATGCGCCCGCGCGGTCTTCGACCACCTCAAGGGAGCGTTTCCCAAGCGATGAATTCAGGCAAGCTCGATCCCCGGCGTCACGTCTACCGCGACGATATGGCGGCCGCCTCCCTCAAGGACCAAGTCCGCGCGCAGCGCTACGTCCAAGGCGAACTGCGGCAGGTGGTGGGATCGGTGGCTCCTGTTCGGCTCGTGCCGCGCTTCGATGCGCCGCTGCTCACTGAAGCGCTTTGCGGCGAGATGGTCACCGTTTATGACGCGGCCGAAGGCTGGGGCTGGGTTCAGCTCGAAAATGACGGTTATGTCGGCTACATGCCGATGGACAATCTCTCCGCCACCATCGAGGAGCCGACGCATTGGGCCGTCTCGCGCGGCACCTTCGTCTATCCCGCCCCGGACCTCAAGCGCCCCCCCATCATGCGCCTCGGCTTCAACGCCAAGGTTACTGTGCTAAGGCGCGAAGGGCGGTTTCTGGAATTGGCGCGCGGCGGCTATGTATTCGGCGGTCATTTGCAGCTGGTCGAGGAAAAGGCCAAGGATTTCGTCCGCCTCGCCGAGCGGCTGATCGGCACGCCCTATCTCTGGGGGGGACGCTCTGGGCTGGGCATCGACTGCTCGGGCCTGGTGCAACTTGCCATGCAGGGTGCCGGCATGATCTGCCCGCGCGATACCGACATGCAGGAGGCCGAGGTCGGGCAGGCGCTACCCGATCGGGACGTCGACAAGCTTCAGCGCGGCGATTTGGTGTTTTGGCGCGGGCATGTCGGCATCGTGCAATCGGGCGAATGGATGATCCATGCGAGCGGTCATCAAATGGAAGTCGTGGTCGAGCCGATCCGCCGCGCGGTCGAGCGGATCGCGCCCACGCATGGCGACGTCACTTCGATCAGGCGAATTTTGGGGCTGAAATTGAGCTGACGCTTGGATTGTCGGCGGGAGCCGCTACTCGGCGAAAAAGCGCATTCCAAACATGGCAAGTTCGGTCAGCGCACCGCCGAGAGCGATGGCCATGATCCATTGCAACGCGCGCGTGAGGCTGCGCACGTAATTGGTGTTGACCTGCACCGTGATGATCTGATCTGGCAAAGCGGTGTCGCCGGCAAGCCCGTTCTGATCGATGCTGCGGGCCGCCACAATCAGCTGCAATTTGCGCTGGCCGGCTTCGCTCGGCGTCACGACCCAGCGCCAGCGTCCGTAAGTTTCACCCTCCGAGGCGTCGGGACGGTCAAAGACCCACTGCGTCTCCGGGCTCAACGGCTCGATATTAAAGCCGCCGTCGGGCGCGCGCAGCAGCACGCTCATGGTGTTCGTGACCTTGACATCGTGGCGAACCGGCTCGGCGCGGCCTTCCATGCCGCGAGCGATCGCCTCCGTTTCCTCGCGCGAAATGCGCACCTCGATGCGCTCCGGAATAGCGGCGCGCATCCGGCGCGGGATGTTTTCGATCAACCTACCAATGAGCGCTTCGTGCGGCCGTGGCTGACGGCGGGCGCGGCTTTTGAGCTTGTCTGGAGCGGCCGGGGTCAGGACTTTCGCCTGCGGAACGGGCCGTTTTTTTGGGGCAGGCTGAGGCGGCGGCGGTGCTGGAGCGGGCGCCAGGCGGGCACGGTCCGAGGCGCCGCGAACCCGCATTTCGTCAAGCCGTCCGGCTGACGGCATTTGCTGTTCGAACCGGCGGGGCAGCGGCACCGGCGCGGCGTTTGGGTCTTTGGACCCATTGCCTGTCTCGCGCTGGCGCGCAGCGCGCGGCATTGCCTCAGGCGACGGCCGTCGCTCGAGATGGAAAGTGCCACCCTCTTCGTGCATCTCATGGGCGGAGGCCGGAGCCGGCGCGCTTTGCCGCTGCATAGGCGTCGCTGAAATCGGGCCGTTTGCCGCCTCGGGCCGCGGCGGCGGCAGAGTCTCGGGCTCGCCATCGTCGAGAATTTCAAAATCCAATTCGTCCAGATCATCGTCTGACGGCGGCTGCGACGCAGATGACGGCTCCTCGCGGCGGGTAGGTTCGGTGATCGGCGCGGATTCGATCTTTGGAGGAGTTGGGGCCGGCGCCGGCGCCGCTTTGGCCGGCGCCGACCGTCCACCAAAGGACTTGCCGCGGTTGGAATATAGCCAGGTCATCGCCGCAGGATAGGCAAAGCTGTTGCGCTTGAGGATATCGCCAGCGGGATTGTCGCCCTCCCGCGACAAAGCGGCGAGCACGAAGGCGGCGTCCACCTCCGGGCAGCTCAGCCGGTCGGCATCGTCCGACGCCGTCTGCAGCACACGTTCGACCTTATAGCTGGCGCGCAGGTCGAACTGTCCAGGCGTGTAGAGCGTGACCAGATTCCGGTTGACCGTGTCGGCGGCGCTCGTCTTGATGGCGGAAATGTCCGCGCGCACCGCTTCGAGCAAAGCAAGCGCATCCGGATCGTCCAGCAATGCCAGCAACAGATGTTCGAGAGTCACATAACGGTGAGAGCGTTGCTGCGCGGCGGAAATTGCCCGTCGCATCGACAGCGATAAATAGGCCGATTGGGGCAGATCGGTTACAAATCCCGATGTCTCGGCCACGCCTCGCTCCGGAGAATTAACAAACAGTGAACGTCTATGGACTCACATAGCGTAATCCCCGCAGTTGCGGTAGCGCTTTAGCGCCACAATTGCCGCCACAATCGACCGATTGCGCAAAACATTTATGCGGGCTGCCGAAGCCGATATGATTATGTGCCAGTGCCACTGTTTTGAGCAGGATCATGGACACAACCACCACACCCCTCAGCCCGCAAACCCATGCCGCAATTCTGTCCGAGGCGCTGCCCTACATGCTGCGCTACGACCAGGCTATCGTGGTGGTGAAATATGGCGGACACGCCATGGGAGATGCCGAGCTTTCCACGTGTTTCGCCAAGGATATCGTGTTGCTGGAGCAATCCGGCGTAAAGCCGATCGTGGTGCATGGCGGCGGCCCGCAGATCGGCAAGCTGCTCGACCGCCTGAAGATTCACAGTGAATTCGCCGACGGCTTGCGGGTGACCGACGCGGCGACCGTTGAGGTCGTCGAGATGGTGCTGGCGGGGTCTATCAACAAGCAGATTGTGGCGGAGATCAACAAGGCCGGCGGGCGGGCTTGCGGCATCTCGGGCAAGGACGCGAATTTGTTGATTGCGCGCAAGCTCGAACGTCGGGTGCGCGATCCGCATTCCAATATCGAGAAGGTGGTGGATTTAGGGTTCGTGGGGGAGCCTGAGGCGGTGAACCCGCGCGTCGTCGAAGTGATCGCGGCGGGCGATCTGATCCCGGTCATCGCCCCGATCGGGGCATCGCGGGACGGCGTGACCTACAATATCAACGCGGATACGTTTGCCAGCGCATTGGCCAGCGCGATGAAGGCCAAGCGGCTGTTATTGCTGACGGATGTGGCGGGGGTGCTGGACGGGGGCGGGAAGCTCATCCCGAAGCTGACAGTGAGCGAAGCAAGGGCATTGATCGCTGATGGGACGATTTCGGGGGGAATGATCCCAAAGGTCCAGGGCTGTATTGACGTTGTCGAGTCGGGGGTTGAGGGCGTGGTGATCATTAATGGCAAGGTGCCGCACGCTGTGTTGATCGAGTTGTTTACGAAGCACGGCGCGGGGACATTGATTGAGCGGGATTAGTTCCCGCACCCGATCAACCCGCGCAGGCCATCTCAACCTGGCGCATAAACCGTTCGCAGGGCTCAAGGCCGTTTTGGCCGAGGAAAATGCGTCGCAGCTTGAGGCTGCGTGGAAGCGCGCGCAGATAGCGCCGAAGCGGCGTCGAGAGAGCGGCTTCCTCAGCAAACATTTCCGTAAGGCAGGGCTGACGCAGCGTTTTCCGAAAATATAAAATAGCTTCAGGATCGCCATACCGAACAAGCGCTTCGACGAAGGTCTGCCCCCAAGCCCCGCGGATCGATTGAAGGTAGAGGTGGACCCTTTGATGGATCTCTGAAAAGCAGAATGTCCGGTCGCGGTCGAAGATCGTTTCCAATTCCTGGATTGCGATGGCGTTCAAAAATTCGGATTCATTGCGTAGAACCTCGCGCGGGCGGTTTCGAAGCGAATCGGCCGCGCGCTGCAACTGGGCGATCGCAGGTTCGGAAGCTAGTAAGCTTCCGTCCTTGACACCGAGATAGCGGACTATTTGCAATGTCGTGCCAGCAACGTCTTTCGAGAATGCCCGGTATGGCACGACGAGACAATCGCGGTCGATGTGCTGCAGAGCCCGAAGGTAGGTGAAGAGCGACAAAATGCCGAATAACCCCCGCTGGCCGGGCGACCAAGCGGAGTCAGCCGCGTCTTCCGCCCGCTTATTCCACGAGTTCATGAAATCCATCGGGTTGCGATAAATGAAGATCAACCGCAGCTGCGGCATGCTGCGAACGATATCCCGCAAAGCAACATCGTAGCGAGGTTGTTTATTGCCGATGATGAAAGCCGTTCCTTTTTTTGCCTCCAACAGGCCCTTGAGCGATCGGTATTGCGCGCCTGACATGCGAGAAAGCTTCCGCTCAAAGGATTCAGGAAACGAGATGTTGGTATGACAATCGCTGGCCTCGACAGCTTCCATGCCGCAAAAGACCAGCGGGTGGCAATTGACCGCCGCAGTGACTGCGGTGGTTCCGCTCCGGGCGGCGCCCATTAGCAGGAATTCTAATTTGCGCGCCATATGTTCATTCCGTCTAATTGCCATCGGACAGTAGCGTCTGGACACCGATGACGTGATCTCTGTCCAAGGCTTAGGACTCGCGGACGCGCGGCGTCCAGACGAGATTGAGGATATCAACCTAAAGTTGTCGCGCTGCTTTTAGGTCGCTATCACCGTTCGTGACAAACCGACCCGTCCCACATATCTTCTTTCCATGCACCTCATCGCGTCCTCCGACTTCGCCCCCTTTGCCCGCCTCGACACTTGGATCTTCGATCTCGACAACACGCTTTACCCGGCCGAATGCAATCTGTTCGCGCAGGTGGATCAGCGCATGGGGTCGTTTATCGCGGAGTTTTTGGGCGTCGGTTTTGAGGAAGCTCGCCGCGTCCAGAAAGATTATTACTACCGTTACGGCACGACGCTTGCCGGTCTGATGCGCGAGCACAAGCTGCCGCCCGAGCGCTTTCTCGATTTTGTGCACGATATCGACCTCGCCCCGGTTTGCGAGGCCCCTGCCCTGGGTGCAGCGCTGGAGCGGCTGCCCGGGCGAAAATTCATCTTCACCAACGGCTCACGCCGCCACGCCGAGCGGGTCGCGGAAAAGCTCGGCGTGCTGCATCATTTCGACGATCTGTTCGACATCGTGGCGGGGGCGTATGTGCCCAAACCGTCACGCGAAGCCTATGACCGCTTCCTGAAGGCGCATGGCGTCGCCGGCCCAGCGGCGGCCATGTTCGAGGACATCCCGCATAATCTAGAAGCCCCGCACGCGCTCGGCATGGCGACCGTGCTGGTGCGCTCGAGCTATGTCGATCACCCGTCGCAGCATGGGATTGCGGAGTGGCGCGCATTGCCGGCGCATATCCACCACATCACTGGCGATCTGACCGGCTTTCTTGAGAGCGTGCTGGCGGCCGCCGCGCCGCCAACCGCCGCGCGACAGTCCGCCAGTTGAGTGTCAAGCGTGCGAATTTTTCTGATTGAAAGCCGTCCCGGGCCACAAGGCCGCACCGATATCGAGTTCGAGAGGCTCCGCGACCATGACCACGGCCTGAAGACGATGTCCGTTTTCATACATGGCGAATTTGATCGCTTCGACGCGGTTGAAAAACAGCCCGCCGCATCGTCCCGACGACTCACGCACGACCCATTGGCCGCGGCTGTTTTTGCCAATCAGGTAAAGCGGCAACGTGTCCGCAGTTTTCGCGGCGCTATGTTCGGTAGATATCATTCCCATTCCCATTTTCACGCTGAGAGCAAAACGCGCATTCGGTCGACAATCACGTCGATCAAGCGCGGTATTGCCTCGATCGGCAGGCTAGGCCCAACTCCGGTCGGCATCAGCCGCTCTGCGTCGCTGGGTCCTCTACTCACGGCTGATATGTTCGGTCCACCGCATAGAATTTCGATCTGAAGACGCGGCCGAATTTGTAAAAAAAGGATATGATTTTCACGCAAAGGCTCAGCGTTATGGCGCTGACCAATGCGGACCTCGTTTGGGCAGCCTGCAATTACTGGCATTTGCACCCGCCCGAGCAATGAACATGGACGCCCTGCTCACGTTTTCGCTTGGCGTTGACAAGCAGGCTTCGGAAAGCACACAAGGGCGAACCGAATGAAGTGAGGCATCGCCGATGATCGATAATCTCAAGACCGTCATCGAAAAAGCGTTCGAGGAGCGGGACAGCGTACGCTCATCAACCCAAGGCGACGTGCGCGAGGCGGTGGACGCCGCGCTGGCGTTACTCGACCGCGGCGAGGCGCGCGTCGCGGAAAAGCTGAGCGGCGAGTGGATCGTGCATCAATGGCTGAAAAAGGCCGTGCTGCTGTCCTTTCGTCTGAACGACATGACTGTCATGGGTGGAGGCAGTGTGCCATGGCCATGGTGGGACAAGGTGCCGCTAAAGTTCGAGGGCTGGGGCGAGAGCGAATTCCGTCAGGCGGGCTTCCGCGCCGTGCCGGGCTGCATTGTGCGCCGCTCGGCCTATATCGCACCCGGCGTCGTGCTGATGCCAAGCTTCGTTAACCTCGGCGCTTATGTCGACAGCGGCACGATGATCGACACCTGGGCGACGGTCGGCTCCTGCGCGCAGATCGGCAAAAACGTGCATATCTCCGGCGGCGCGGGCATTGGCGGCGTGCTGGAGCCGTTACAGGCAGGGCCGGTCATCATCGAGGACAATTGCTTCATTGGCGCACGGGCGGAGGTCGCCGAGGGGGTGATCGTCGGCGAAGGCTCGGTATTGTCGATGGGCGTTTATATCGGACAGTCCACCAAGATCGTCGACCGCGCGACGGGCGAGGTGTTGCAAGGCCGCGTGCCGCCCTATTCGGTCGTCGTGCCTGGAGCGCTGCCCGGCAAGCCGCTGGCTTCGGGCGAGCCGGGTCCGTCGCTGTATTGCGTCGTGATCGTCAAGCGCGTCGACGAGCGCACGCGGGCCAAGACCTCGATCAACGAGCTGTTGCGCGATTGACATCGCCGCGTCATCGAGCGGAGCCAGACTTTCAAGCAAAATGAGGGGGGCGGCGATGAATTGGCTTTGGAACGTCTATTTTCGCGCGAACGGGCGCATAAACCGGCGGACATGGTGGATCGCCTGGGCGTTGCTGCTCGCCGTCGAGGTCGCCGCCAATCATTTCCTCAGCGTCGCCATGAACGACGACAAGGCGTTCATCGACGGCACCTGGCAGAATTTGAAGGACATCTTCGCCGACACCTCCGGCTGGATCATCGCGCTGGTGTTCCTGTGGCCGAACATCGCGATGAACGCCAAGCGCTTTCACGATCTGAACATGTCCGGCTGGTGGTGGCTGCTGTTTGTCGCGCCGTTCCTGCTGGGGACCGCGATTTCCATCTCGCCCTATGGCGGCGATTTGGACCCATCGCCTGCAGCCGGCTGGGCCGAATTGCTGAGCGGCATCACCGCGATAGCGACGCTGATCATGCTTGGCTTCCTGCGCGGCATGTCCGGGCCTAACCGCTATGGGCCGCCGCCTGGCTAGGCGGACGATGAGCCACGCCATGGATTGACGAGTTCGAGGCCGGGAAAACTGAAATCCGCCTCGTTGCGCGTGACGAGCCGCAAGCCATGATACAGGGCCGTAGCGGCAAGAACGCTATCTCTTCCTGTTCTAAACGAATGGATTTTTAGCCCCCGCAGCGATAGCGCTCCGGCACCGCGCATGCGGCAAAGCTTTCGGGCGATTTGGTAGTGATGATCCGCAGCCGCAGATGCCTGCCGCCATTGATATTAAAGCCATTGATGCAGGCGATCGTGCGCGGCGCGGGATCGACCGCCGGCAATTTGTCGCCGTCATCCTTCCGGATCAGCGCAAAATCCGCCTTGCCTTGGCTGAGCGCGGCGTTTGCCTCTTCAATGCCCATCAGCGGCGTACCGGTACCAAGCGCGAAGATTGCGCTCGGCTCGCGGTAGCGCGTCAGGATAACTGGCCCCGGCGCGCAGGGCCTAAGCGCGTCGATGACCTCCGCCGTTTGACGGCTCATCCATAAGGGATCGACCGCAGGCAGCACGACACGGAAAGCCGCCACATACAGCAGCGCGGCGGTGCCCACGGCGAAAACGACGGCGGCGTGCATGTAGCCGCTCCAGCTTGCACGCACCGTCAGCACGGCCGCAACGATGATCACAGCCGCCAGCGGCAACAGCCACCAGGACGGCGCGATGCGGAAATAGATCAGCAGGAACGCGAGGAACGCCACCTGCAAGGCTGCAATGAAAACCCAGAGCGCCGCGCCCTGCTTATAGGTTCGCATCGGCACCTCAGCGCGCGTCGCCGCCTCGCGCAACACCCAGGCTGCGCCTATCGCGATGGCGGGATAAAATACCATCGCATAATGCGGCAGCTTGGTCGGGGTCGCCTCCAGCACCAGCCAGAACGGCACGATCCAGGCGAGCAGGAACAGCGCGCGGCGCCGCACCCGGTTGCGCCACAGCCAAATCGCCGCGCCGCCGGTCGCCACGAGCGCGGCTGGCCAAAAACTCCACCAGAACACAACCAGATAGAAGCCCGGTGGCCCCCAATGCTTTTCCTGCCCGCTCTGCACTTTGCCAAGGAAATCCTCGCCGAATGCGAGCCGGAAGAATTCCCAATCGGACACGACCCCAATGGCGATGAACCAGGGCAGCGTCATGGCCAGCATGACCGGAATGCCCCAGGCAGCATGCAGGTTTTTCACCCAGGTGCGATCGCGGTCGAAAATCAGCAGCGTCAGCAGGGTGAAAAGCGCAAGTCCGGGCGCGACCGGTCCCTTGATGAGAATACCCAGGCCGAGCGCCACCCAAAATGCGGTGGCAACGGCCAGCATGTCCTGGCGGTTGCGCTTGAACAGATAGATGCGGGCAAGCGCGCCCTGCGCCAGGACAATGGCGGCGAGCAGTGCCGCATCGGATTTGGCGATGCGCGCCTCCAGGCTCAGCGTGAATGCTGAGGCCAGCAGCACCGCCGCCAGCAGCGCGGTTTCGCGCCCGAAGATTGGACGCGCCGCCCACCATGTCAGCAGCACGGCCGCAATGATGCCGAGCAGCGAGGGCACCCGGTAAGCCCAGATTTGAGTCAATTCGCCCGGCGATAGCGCCGAGACCGACAGAGATTGCAGCCAATAAATCCCTATCGGTTTTTTATAGCGCGGCTCTTGCTGAAACCGGATGTCGATGAAATTGCCGGTCTCCAGCATCTGCTTGGTCGCTTGGGCGAAGCGCGCTTCATCGCGGTCGGTGACAGGCAGCGAGGCGAACCCGGGCAGATAGAGGGTGAGGCAAAGAGCAACGAGGAAAAGCGCGGCGAGAACTGGCCGCGCGGAGAGCCAATCGAGCCCTTGTTTCGTCCCCGCATCGATACGGGCGAGCACGTCCCGCATTGCGCATCCCTTCGCCAGCCAAGGGCTTTGTAGCCGAAAGCTGAGGAGAGGCAAACAGATAGAGGCGGGTCCTGCCAGGACACGCCGCTCTTTTCCGCTTTCGGTTAATGCGAGCGCGCCGGCCTGCCTTATTCCGCCGCCACCTGCAGGACCGGCCCGGCGCCGCGGACCTCGGCGTCGACATCGTGCTCGAACTTGCGAAAGTTTTCGGCGAACATGGCGACGAGCTGGCGCGCCTGGGTGTCATAAGCCAGCTTGTCGGACCAGGTGCGGCGCGGGTCGAGCAGATGCGGCGGCACGCCTTCGACATCGAGCGGCGCCTCGAATCCGAACAGCGGGTCGCGGCGGAAGGTGACGCCCTTGAGCTTGCCCGAGAGCGCCGCATTGAGCAGCGCGCGGGTGAATTTCAGCGGCATGCGCTGGCCGACGCCATATCGGCCGCCGGTCCAGCCGGTGTTCACCAGCCAGCAATCGACGCCATGCTCGGCGATGAGATCGCGAAGCATGTTGCCGTAGACGCTGGGATGGCGAGGCATGAACGGCGCGCCGAAGCAGGTAGAGAACGTCGCCGCCGGCTCGGACACGCCTCGCTCGGTGCCAGCGACCTTCGCCGTGTAGCCGGAGAGGAAGTGATACATCGCCTGCGAGGCATTCAGCTTGGCAATCGGCGGCAGCACGCCGAATGCGTCGGCCGTCAGCATGACGATGTTGCGCGGATGGCCGGATTGCCCGCTCGAACTGGCATTCGATACCGAGCTGAGCGGATAGGCGGCGCGCGTATTCTCCGTTAGCGAGCCATTGTCGAAATCGGGCCTGCGCGTTGTGGGATCGAGAATGACATTCTCCAGCACCGCGCCCCAGCTATTGGCCGCCGCGTAAATATCCGGCTCATGCTCCTTGGACAGCTTGATCGTCTTAGCGTAGCAGCCGCCCTCGAAATTGTAGATGCCGTTCGCCGACCAGCCATGCTCGTCGTCGCCGATCAGCGTGCGCGCCGGGTCGGCGGAAAGGGTCGTCTTGCCCGTGCCCGACAAGCCGAAGAAGATGGCCGTGTTGCCGCCGTCCGGCGCCTCGCTGGCCGAGCAGTGCATGGGCATGACGCCGCGTTCGGGGAGAGCATAATTGAGGTAGGTAAAAACCGATTTCTTAGTCTCGCCGGCGTAGGAGGTTCCGCCGATCAGAACCAGCTTGCGGCTGAAGTCGCAGGCAATCACCGTCTCGCCGCGGCAGCCATGCCGTTCGGGATCGGCGCGGAAGCTTGGCAGGTTGATGACGGTGAATTGCGGCTCGAAACCGAAAAGCTCGGCGGTGGGCGGCACGATCAGCAAATGCCGGATGAACAAGGCGTGCCAGGCAAGCTCGGTGTAGACCCGCGCGCGCAGCCGGAAGTCCGGATCGGCGCCAGCGTAAAGGTCCTGCTCGATCAGCTCAAGCCGCGCGCCATGGGCCGTAAAATCCGTAAGCAGCGTCTCGAAATGGGCAGGCGACAGCGCCTTATTATTTCCCCACCAGACAGAATTTTCCGTGAGCGCGTCCCGGACGATGAATTTGTCGGCGGCGGAGCGGCCAGTATGCGCGCCCGTCCGCATCGAAAGCGCGCCGGTCGAGGCCACCTCACCCTCGCCGCGCTGGACAGCCAGCTCATAAAGCTGCGAGGCGGATGGATTTTTGCGGGTGGCCGTCAGCTGGCCGGTCAGGTTTAGCAGTGTCGGCATGGGCTTGCCGCTTTGGTCTTGGTTCACAAAATGCTCCTCAAACAATCCAAGTCTTCATGGGACGAGGATGACAACGTCAAAGGCAGGGAGACGACACGTTGCACAAGAAGTTCAGCGTGCCATCGCCATGAAATTATGTCTAGTTGGCTGAATGGATTATGAGTAATTCATCAACATTGCGGCGCAAATCGCTGCGGAATTGAAAGCGTTATTCGTTCTAAAGAGTTCCCGCCAACTCCCACAGCGCGCGCGGAAGCTCGGGTGGCGCGCCAAGCGAGGCTGCGAATGTAAGCCGCACGGACTTGCCGTCCAGCACGAGATCGCAACCATCAGGATCGCAGGCGGCAATCTGCCCGCAGTTCTGCTCCCCTGCTCCTGACAAGCGCGACAAACGGGCGAGCAGATCGGATTGTTCCGCGTTCAAGAGGCTCAGAATCGAGTCGATGCCATCATCCCAATTGCGCGACGCAACGGCGTTCAGCAGGAGAGATTCTGCCCCAAGCGTCGTGATGCGGCCGAAGCCGCCGACGAAATGCGCGCGTTCGACACGCAGCCGCCAGAACGAGAAATCGGCGAAATCCGCGTACCGCGCCGCGCTTGGATGTCTGGCGAGGAAGCGGCGGCGCGAAAGTGGGTCAGCCGTGCGCTCGGCGAGGCCCATGACGCTTACGCGTCCCAGATTGAGCGGATCATCCGGCCCTACGGCAGCCGCAAAAAGCACAGAAGCGCGGGCATCGGCTTCGAGATTGCGGGTGTGCCAGGCAAGTGTAGATATAAGAAAGACCGGCGAACCGTCGGTTTCCGTCGCGGCGATAATGAGCGACGCGTAGGGGTCACCCGAGCCGCTTTCCAGCGTCGCCAGCGAGGCGACCGAAGCGTTACGTAG
Source organism: Rhodomicrobium sp. (assembly GCA_031399085.1). Taxonomy (GTDB): domain Bacteria; phylum Pseudomonadota; class Alphaproteobacteria; order Rhizobiales; family Rhodomicrobiaceae; genus R-RK-3. Next base: position 14,058 of record JANNOQ010000042.1, on the reverse strand, counting down.
AAGTCCGCGAGCTGCCGTCGCAATTAAGCCTAATTCAGCAGAGCTATGGAGTGTCATGATTTATAAGATTGCAATTTGATAAGACTGATTTACGATGCGAACTCTTAAGGACTGTGACTTTTTTGCCACAGAGCAAGCCCGACGCTCGATCCAAATGCCGGACATAAGCCGCCGAGGCCCTGATCTTCATGCCGACAATCGCACTTGTTGACGACGATCGCAATATTGTCACCTCGCTTCGAATGGTTCTCGAAGCCGAAGGCTATAAAATCCAGGCTTACACGGATGGGGCTTCGGCCCTGGACGGCCTTTCCGCTGAGCCGCCGGACTTGGCGATCCTGGATATCAAGATGCCGCGCATGGACGGCATGGAACTGCTGCGCCGCCTGCGCCAGCGGACCGAGATGCCGGTGATTTTCCTTACCTCGAAAGAGGATGAGATCGACGAGCTGTTCGGCCTGAAAATGGGCGCGGACGATTTCATCCGGAAGCCGTTCTCGCAGCGGCTTGTGGTGGAGCGGGTGAAGGCGATTCTGCGGCGCTCCGCCCCGCGCGAGGCGAGCGCGGCCGTCGACGACCCGGCCAAGATCATCGAGCGCGGCAAGCTCAAGCTCGATCCCGAACGCCATACCTGCATCTGGGACAACAAGCAGGTCACGCTGACTGTCACAGAGTTTCTGATTCTTCAGGCTCTGGCGCACCGCCCGGGCGTGGTGAAAAGCCGCGACGCGCTGATGGATGCGGCCTATGATGACCAGGTCTATGTCGACGACCGGACCATCGACAGCCACATCAAGCGGCTCAGGAAGAAGTTCAAGCTCGTCGACAATAATTTCGACGTGATCGAAACACTCTACGGGGTAGGCTACCGCTTCAAGGAATGACGGTCGAGGGAAGGGACATCGTCATCGACGCTGGTCGGCCGTTGATTACAACAACGGTCGCCAAAGTGAGCCGCTTCGCCTGGCGCAAGCTGATGCGGGGTCTCTCGCGCGTCGGAATGCACTACAGTTTCACCACAATTACCGGCCGCATCGTTTTTTTGAACGTTGCCAGCCTTGTGGTCGTGCTTTTCGGACTGCTTTATCTCAGCGACTTCCGCGATCGGCTGATCGAGGCGCGCCGGAACAGCTTACAGATTGAAGCCGAGATCATCGCCAGGGCACTGACGCTCGAAGGCACGCCGCGCGCGTCTGAAAGCATCGATGATGCAATCTTCGGCCAGCCGTCAGAAACCGCCTACACTATCAGCATAGAGAAATCCGCCGAACTGCTGCGCAGCCTTATCGAGCGGACGAAAACGCACGGCTACATCTACAATTCCGACGGCGCCTGGCTTGTCGACAGCGAAAAAATCTACAAAAGCGGCCGGCTGACGCGCTATCAAAACCCGACCAAGCGCAGTGAGGAAGTCAGTAGTTTTTACCGGCTGTGGCTGGGCTTCGAGCGGATGCTGCGCCGAGAGAGCCTGCCGAAGCTGGACGAGATCAGTATCCAGAACGGCAAGAGCTTCGCTGAAGTCAGGGCCGCCCTGAAAGAAGGCACCCCAGCGCAGCTTGTGCGCGAGAACGAACTCGGCGAATCGGTGCTCAGCTACGCTGCGCCGATCGAGAAAGGCGGCAAGGTGCTCGGAGCGCTGCTGTTGACGACCGCCGATGGCGAAATCGACGCCATCCTTGCCGAAGAGCGCTTTTCAGTCATCCGCGTCTGGCTTTTCATTCTTGCGGTTACGACATTCGGGTCCATTGTTCTTGCCGGCACAATCGCCGGGCCGATGCATCGGTTGGCCCAGGCGGCCGAGCGCGTAAGGCGGGACAGCAAGACGCGCACCGACATTCCCGATTTCTCCCATCGCTCCGACGAGATCGGGCATTTGTCAAAATCCCTCCGCGAAATGACCTCGGCACTTTATGCCCGCCTCGACGCCATCGAAAGCTTCGCCGCCGACGTCGCGCATGAATTAAAGAACCCCCTCACCTCGCTGCACAGCGCCGTCGATACGTTTTCGGTGATTAAGAATGAGGCGGATCGCGAAAGGCTGCTGCAGATCATCCGGCATGATGTGAAGCGCCTTGACCGCCTGATCACGGATATTTCGGACGCCTCGCGGCTCGATTCGGAGCTTGCTCGCGAGATTCGACGTCCGGTTAACATGGCTGTACTTCTCAACAATCTGTGCGGCGCGTTGAACGATGTTCACATGGATTGCCCGGCCAAGATCGAGGTCGAGATCAAGGGCGTCGCGCGGCCCATCGCAATGGCGGCAAGAAGCCCGCTCGTTATCCGGGCGCATGAGGGACGGCTGCATCAGGTGATCAACAATCTGTTGGACAACGCCATTTCGTTTTCGCCGAAGGACGCAAAAATCCGCATCGTATGCAGTGTTGTGCGCAAATCGAACGAAGTCGAAATCGCCGTTGAAGACGAAGGACCAGGTATTCCGCACGAAAATCTCGAAAAGATTTTTGAGCGCTTCTACACCGACCGGCCGGCACAGGAGGATTTCGGCAAGAATTCCGGCCTTGGCCTGAATATCTCACGCCAGATCGTTAATGCGCACGATGGCCGAATCTGGGCGGAGAATCGATTGGAGCCAACCATCATCACCGATGAGGAAGACCTCTATACTCCGCCGCGTGTGCTAGGCGCGCGTTTCGTAATCCGGCTGCCGGCGGTCTGACGTGACAGAGACCGCCTCGCTGATATACGGCACCTGTGTTGCCTTGGGGCCGGTCGCCGCGATCCTTCGCGGTCCCTCGCGAAGCGGCAAATCCGACCTCGCCCTCCGCTTTATCCTCGATACTCCTTCAAGCCTTGGCGCCGCGCTCGTCGCCGACGACCAGGTGCGGGTCGAGGCGCGCGAGGGCCGGCTGATCGCAAGCCCGCCGGCGGTGCTGGCTGGACGGCTTGAAGTGCGCGGCATTGGAATTGTCACGCTGCCCTACGCCCACGAGGCAGAGCTCAAGCTCATCGTGGATCTTGTCGAATCCGAGGATGTGCCGCGCCTGCCGTCCGAATCGCTTCCAACAGCTGTCATTTGCGGGCTTGCACTGCCAATTCAGCTGCTCGCCGCATTTGAGGCTTCCGCGAGCCTGAAGCTCCGTTTGGCGCTTGCGGGCATCGCTTCGTAAAAAAAGTCATTGAACCGATTGAAAAACTGCAAATCCATTTGATATCCGGCCGCGCTTGCGGACGATAGGTCTAGGAGACGCTGCACATAGAGAATTTGTGATATAAATGATTTGCGGACTGGATGGCTTTCGAGCGCCTTCCGGTCACGCTGGGCGGATACGAGCATGATCGGTGTCGTCATCGTCACTCACGGAAACTTGGCCCGCGAATTTCGCGCCGCCCTGGAGCATGTCGTCGGCCCGCAGGAGCAGATCGCTACGATCTGCATTCAGCCAGACGACGATATGGAGGAGCGCCGCCTGGCGATTCTCAAGGCCATCAAAAGCGTGAACCGGGGCGATGGCTGCGTCCTGCTGACGGACATGTTCGGCGGCACCCCGTCAAACCTTGCGATTTCCGTGATGGACGAATCGCACGTCGAAGTGATTGCCGGCATCAACCTGCCCATGCTGGTCAAACTGGCGCGCGTGCGCGAGGAATGCCCGATTGCCGAGGCCATTCGCCTTGCGCAAGACGCCGGTCGGAAATACATCCATGTCGCAAGCCAAGTTTTGACAGGTCGCTAGGCGATTTGCTTCGGCGAAACGGAACTATTCCGGCTCAAAAGAATTTAATGGAATTAAGTCGATCTACCGCTTGCCGAAATCTTGCTCCCGAGCGCAGCCTGCTCAATAGACTTTCGTTCATGCACAGGGTGGTGCATAGTCTTTCGCGCGTTTCTGGCGCGTCTAACCTGCAGGTGATTATGACAAGCATGTCTGCTTCCGGCGTTTATCAATGCCTGGCTGAAGTCATGATCGTAAACCGGAAGGGCCTCCACGCACGGGCCTCCGCCGCTTTCGTCAAATGCGTCGAGAAATTCGATGCTGAAGTGACCGTCACGAAGGACGGTCAGGGGGTCAATGGCTCATCGATAATGGGGCTGATGATGCTGGCCGCCGGTCCTGGCACAACCATCCTGATTGAAACCGATGGCCCCGACGCCGAAGAGGCGCTAGACGCGCTGACCTCGCTGGTGGAATTGGGGTTCAACGAAGAGGATTAGGCTGCGCGGGGCCAAGTGTAACTCGCGCGCCCAGATGGCCGCATTGCCGGTAGGATTGCGCTCCGTCGACATCCGAGAGCGTCGCCGCAAACGCCACGCTTTGCCCGTCAAGATTTCGCAGCGTGTCGGCCAGCGCGTTTGGGCTGGACCACCGTACCGCTTTAAACATCCGATCGTAACGCCGGCCCGAATTCAGGCCAACTAGCCAAAAACCGCCATCGGCAGCGGGCCCGAAGACGGCGTCACACGCTCGCAGCAGCCCAAACGCCTCCGCGATGTGAGCGGCGCGAACGCCAGGAATATCTGAACCGATCAGCACCGCCGGGCAACGACCTTGCGACCGCAGCAGCCGTTCCATCCGTGCGCCGAGATCGCCAACCCCTTGCGGACTTCGCCGGATGCAGGCGGGCCAGGCTGCCGATGCGATGGCACGGTCGGGCGAGACGGCGAGCACCGTTCGCCAGCGCCGGTCATGCGCCAGCCGGCGAATTAGATTGCCCGAGACGCTGCGGTAAAAGCGCAAAGCACTTGCAGACCCGATCTCTCGCGCGAGGCGCGTCTTGACCGCCCCGATGCGCGGCTCCTTGACCATGATAATCAGGCAGCCGGTCGCCCGCCCCCGGTCAACCATAAAACCGGGCGAGCAGATGCGGCGGCACGCGCAGGTAATACAGGCCGAGGCAGGTGAGATTGCGTAGCGTCCGCAGGACATAACCGTCCGCCCGATAGCGCCGCGCGCTGGTGATCGCAGCCGAGCGCATAAAGCTGATGCGGCGGCGTCCAAGGCGGCCGGCCATATCGACATCCTCCATCAAACTGATTGGCTTAAAGCCGCCGACCTCTTTGTAGAGCCGCTTGGAAATCAACAGCCCCTGGTCGCCGTAAGGCATTCGGAACAGCAGACAGCGCAGCTCCACCATCATCTTCAAAAACGCGGCCCGAACGCCGCTATCGTCGAGCGCGAAACGGAATACCGCAGCCGTCTCCGGCCTAGCGCCGGTCTCGACTGCGCGGATGAGGTCGAGGGCTTCGCGTTCCCAGCCCGCCTGCAATTCGGTGTCGGCATGGAGAAACAACAGCCACTCGCACTTAGCCTCGCTCGCGCCGGCCGCCAACTGCGAGCCACGCCCGCGCTCGGCCAGGATGAAATGCGCACCTGCCGCTTCCGCAATGCTGGCCGTGCGATCGGTCGAGCCGCCATCGGCAATAACGACATCCCGCACCATGCCGTCAACTGCTGCCGGGACGAGCGCAGTCAACGTGCGCGCCAGATGCGATTCCGCATTCAATGTGGGTATAACGACCGAGATCATGGGCGGGATCATAATCGCTGACGGCTTTTCCACAAGCGGCAGATTCGCGCAGTTTTGTTCTTTATTTGTTCCGAGCGCCGCTTTATAATGGCCTATGTCCCGCAAGCCTTTCGCCAAACCGCGCCCGCCTTCGCCAGATGAACCTACGCTTGACGCCGAAAGGCGGCGCGGGCGCGGCTCCCGGACCAATCTGAGCGGCCGGTTCGAAACTGAAGCGCGGGAGGATTTCGACGATGGCTGGGAGGGGCTCGCCGAACTCGCGCCGTTCAAGACCGAGGTCAGGCTGGAGCAGGCGCGTCAGATCATTTCGACCAACGCCTCGCCCGACCTCGGCTTCGATCAATCCATCAACCCCTATCGCGGCTGCGAACATGGCTGCATTTATTGTTATGCCAGGCCGACCCACTGCTTTCTTGGCCTATCGGCGGGGCTGGATTTCGAGAGCATTCTGATCGCCAAGACGAACACCGCCGAGTTGCTCGAACGGGAGCTTTCCCACCCGCGCTATCAGGTCAAAAGCATCGCGCTCGGCACCAATACCGACCCCTATCAGCCCATCGAGAAGATCCACGGGCTGACCAGGCAAATTCTGGAGATCATGGACCGGACCAGCCATCCCGTTAGCATCGTGACGAAATCGGCGCTGGTGCTGCGGGACATCGATCTGCTCGCATCGCTGGCAAAACGCGGCCTGGCGAAGGTCTTCCTATCCATCACCTCGCTCGATCGGCGGCTCGCCCGGCGGATGGAGCCACGGGCTTCGACTCCGGAGCGCCGAATCGAGGCCGTTCAAAGACTGAGCGAAGCCGGCATTCCCACGGGCATCATGGTCGCGCCGGTCATTCCGGCGGTGAACGACGGCGAGATCGAGGCGATCCTCGAACGCTGCGCCAATGCGGGGGCGATCACTGCCGCTTATGTGCTGTTGCGCCTGCCGCTCGAAATCAGCGGGCTGTTCCAGGAATGGCTTGCCGAGGAATTCCCCGACAAGGCAAAGCGGGTGATGTCGCTGATGCGGGGGACGCGCGGCGGCAAGGATTACGTCTCGGCCTGGGGCGAGCGCCAAACCGGCACGGGGCCTTACGCCGAGCTGATCGCGCAACGCTTTCGGATCGCGACGCTGCGGCTGGGGTTGAACAAACCGCGCGCGGCGCTGAGCTGCGACCTCTTCAAGCCGCCCAGTCCGCGCAGCGGCCAGCTAGACCTGTTCAAATCATGAGAAAGGCTCTTGCGGTCTTTTACGCAGCGTGCAGTTTGCTGCGTATGGACGACAACGGCAGGATGCCAAAGCCGCCGACATTCAGGGCCGAGCGCGCGCTCGCCGGCCGCGATTGCCACCTCGTTGCCGGCGTGGACGAGGCGGGCCGCGGCCCTTGGGCTGGACCGGTCGTGGCAGCCGCCGTGATGTTCGCCAAGGGCAAGGCGCCCAAAGGTCTGCACGACTCCAAACTCCTCTCCGCCGAGCGGCGCGAAGACCTTTACGCCGCGATCCGCGACACGGCTTGGGTCGGGGTCGGCATCGTCTCGGTGGAGGACATCGACCGGGTCAATATCCTGCAAGCCACCTTCCTGGCGATGATCGAAGCCGTCGCCTCGCTCTGCGCTAGTCCAGAGCTGGTTCTGGTCGACGGCAATCGCTGCCCGGCGCTGACGCAGCGCGCCATGCCCGTCGTCGAGGGCGACAGGCGATGCCCGTCGATCGCCGCCGCCTCGATTGTCGCCAAAGTGACGCGCGACCGCATGATGCGGGAGCTGGCCGAGACATTCCCGGGCTATAGCTGGCACACCAACAAGGGCTACGGCACTGCGGCGCACGCCGAAGCGATTGCAAAGCTGGGGGTGACGAACCATCACCGGCGCTCGTTCGCTCCGATCCGTTCAGCGCTCGCCGGTTAGTTTGTCCTCGTCGCCGACGCCGCCCATATTTGATGTTTGCACGCGTTTTTTATTTCTAACCGCATCGTTGAGGAAAGGTCGCAGTCCATGAAACTGACCTCGCCATCATTTGGAATCTTCGCCGTTTCAACCCTCCTGATCATTGTCATCCTGCTGTCGAAATATTTCGCCATTAACGTGCCGATCCTTACGGCCATCGTGGAGGGAAACCCGTTCGAGATTACCCTCCTCGCCTGGGCACTGCTTTTCGCAGGTGTGACTTTTAATCTGTAGCGGACCGCGCAATATTGAAACACCGCGCGCCGGAACCCGGCGTCGGCCCGACTGTTTCAGTTTGGTCTCCGACTCGGGGCCACCGGTTTGCGAGGACGTACGCGTGCTTCATCCTTTCCGTTGCTTCATCGGTGCCCTCACCAGCTTTTCATTTTTGCTCACGCACGTGTCGCCGGCCGCCGCGCAAAATGCGGCGAACACCGCCGTCAACATCGAGCAATGCCGCGATCTCAGCGATCCCGAAGTGCGCGATCAGATCCGGGCGCTTACCGAAGGGGCGCTACAGCGGGAGCTGGGTGAGGTGGACTACGCCGCGCTGGTCGATAAGCACTGGCGCCAGGCGCGGATGAGCGAACGCATCGACCAGGAGATCGACGAAGCCATCCGCGTGGTGCGCGCCGATACCAATGTTCTCGATCGCGCCTATTCGACCATCAGCCGCGAAACCGCCGAGAAAACGGCGATAGCGGTGGCCGAGCGGTCCTATGGATCGGAAGGGTTCAAGGCCGCACTGGCGGACCTTGCCCAAGGCGTCGGCGCGGATTTCGGCGCCAGGATCGAGGGCGCCGCCGCCAAGGTTTCAGGCCCAGTGGTCGCTTGCGTGCGGACGGCGCTGCAAAGCCGCTATGGCGGCGCGGTGGCCCAGGTCTTTGCGCGCGAGACCGAGAGCAACCTCGATGTTGCGCCGAGCATCGGCGGGGCAAAGATCGACGCTGGCGACCTGCTGCTGCAAAATACCGGCACCATCTCCGGCATCGTCCTGATCGTCAGCCGCCGCATCATCGCGCAGATGGTGACAAGCATCGGCCGCCGCGTGGCCGGGCTCGTTGCCTCGCGCATTATCTCGACCTTCACCGGCCTGATCGGCCTCGCGCTCATCGCGCGGGATATTTACGAGGCCAGCGAGGGCGTGTTTCCGCTTGTCGCTGAGCGCATGAAATCGGACGAAGCGAAAGATTTGATCAAAGCCGAGATCACCAAGTCGATCCAAGCCGATCTCACCCAGCAGATCGGCACCATCGCGGCTGAAACGACGGACCGCATTTATGCCTTCTGGCAGGATTTCAAGCAGAAATACAATGTGCTGCTGGGCCTGTCCGAAAAGAGCCCTGATTTCGCGATGTTTCTTCGCAACCGTACCGTCGATCAACTCGGCAGGCTCGGCCGCCTGGTGAGCTTTCTTTTGAAGGGCGAGGGCGAGGCGGGCGTCTTGCAGCGCACCCGCGACGGCACGCTTGGGCGCGCCTTGCTCGATCTGAGCGATCAAGGCGTCGGCTTAGCGATTGAGATGAACTCGCTCGACAGGGCGCTGACCTGGGCGCAATTGGCAGGCGCGCGCCTGCCCAAGGCGATTGACTTTGGCCTGCCGCAGTTGATCGCGCCGAATGAACTGACGCAGCAGCAGCTTTCCACCCTGCTTGATTTCGACAATCGCGCCGCCGCGCTGCGCATAGCCCGGTTGGATCGAGGCGGACGGGACGCGCTGCTGTCCCTGCCGTCCGCGACGCTGAAAGAACTCGCCCGCCGCCTTTCCGAAAGCGAACTGGCCGCACTCGCCAACTATGAAGAGCGTTTAGACAAGCCTGCCGCCACCCGCGTCCTGCGCGAGGTCGCCAGCGACCCGAGTTTGATGAAGTCGCTCGGCAGATCGTCCATCCGCGACGCGATCGTTGAAAGCCGAGATCAGCTTTCGGCGATCACCATGCTGACTCGCGACAATTCGGTGCTTAGCCTGGGGAATATCGGAGGCGATCTTAGCCTCGTCCGCTCTGGCGATGTGCATTACCGCATTTTTGTCGAGCGATATTGGGCTGGCCTGATTGTCGCCTTTCTGTTCGCGCTGCTAATGCTCATGGTGCTGCGCCGGACGTTTTTCGGGCGGCCGGCAACGATTGTCGTGCGCGCCGATAGTGGGGGAAAGAATAAATCATGACTCTTTACACCGCCGACCGGCCCTCGGACCGTAAGGTCAAAGAGGGGGAATTAATGTGGGTGTCTGCCGTGAATGCCGCAAACATTCTGCGCGATGTCCGTGAAATGCTCACCAACACTCTTGGCGGAAAAATGCGGCGCTATGAGCGGCTGATGGACATCACCGTCGAGCGCGCCCTTGCCGAGCTTGAGGCCAAGGCCGAGGCCAAAGGCTATGACGGCTGCCTCGCGGTTCGTATCAGCCATCCCCGCATTGCCGAGGGCGCCTGCGAAATCCTGGTCTACGGCACCGGCTTCAATTTTGTCGCCGATTAACGCAATAAATATTTGACGGCGGCCTAGTTTGTGTGCGGTTCATTCCAGCCGCATAGGAGTGAGGGTTGGAGCATGAGACTGGGCAACGATATCAGCGCCGTCGTCGCCGGCGGCGCGAAAGGCTTGGGAGCCGCCGCCGCCGAGAAACTGGCCGCGGCCGGATGCAAGGTCGCGATACTCGACATGTACCGGGAAGAGGGCGAAGCGCTGGCGGCCCGGATCGGCGCGATTTACCGGCATCTGGAAATATCGAGCGAGATCACAGTGGATACCGCGCTCGACTTCGCGCGTGAGGAAAACGGCCTTGAGCGCGTGCTGGTCAATTGCGCCGGCATCGCCCTAGACCAGCCCGCCGTCTGGCGCGATCGCGGCACCGGCCAGATCCTGACGCATGACGTATCCAGCTTCGAGCGGCTCCTGCAGGTCAACCTCACCGGCACCTTCTACATGGCGACCAAATCCGCCGCCGCCATGATGACGCTTCCCGTGCTCGACGGCGGCATTCGCGGGGTCATCATCAACTCCGCCTCGCTCGCCGCCGAGGATGGCCGAGAAGGCCAAGCTGCCTATGCCGCTTCCGAAGGCGGCGTGCTCGCTTTGACACGCCCATTGGCGCGCGACCTGGTGAATGACGGCATCCGCGTGGTGACGATCATGTCCGGGCGGTTTGACACCGCCATGTTCGCCGAGCGTTCCGAGGACATGACGCAAAAGGTGCGAGCCGCGGAAAAGGACACTGACGGCCTCGCCGATCCGAGCGAATTTGCCGATATGGTGCTGAAAATCATCTCCGACGACGAGATCAACGGCCAATGGGTGCGCATGAGCGGTGCCAAGACGAAATAGGTGCCAAGCCAAATGCGGTCGCCGCAGTTGGCTTGAGTCGGATGCCAGCCGCAGGAACAAAAAGCGTTCTGGAAACTTTTCATTTAGCCGGTCTCTGCAGTTGTTACGTCACGGCGCTGAACGCAAACTTGATTTAATTTTCACCAAATGCCTAATTTTTGGACTCTGTGGCGCTATACTTGCGACGCCTAGACCCTTCTGGCGGGCCAGCTCACGCTACAGATCTCGAAACGCTAAAGTGCGCAACTCTTCGGAACAATCTTTGGCTGCTGCGAATTCATAATAATCAGGGCGCTCAAAAAATGGGCAGGCTTTGATCTTCGTTGGTCTGACTGATTGTGTTAGGCTATTAGTAACCATAAAAGGTTAGTCTCCAGCGCTTAAGGTGGAAGGCCGTCATATCGACTTTTCACGAGGGAGTTCCATGGCAACCGTTACGGTGTTACGCAATCCCGGCATGACCGCGACGCTCGATGAATATGATCCCGGCTCGTCATTTTGCGAACTCCTCGGCAATCCTGAGAACCCAAATCAAGATCTAACCAAACTCTGGCACCGGCTTCAGCAAATGGAGCTGACTGATCTTGCCGCGCGCGCCAAGGATGCCGAGCGCGAATTGTTCATGCTCGGCATCACCTTCACAGTTTACAGCGACCGTAATGCGATCGACCGCATCCTGCCGTTTGATGTCATTCCAAGGGTCATAACCGCCTCCGACTGGGCGCTGATCGACGCCGGCATCAAGCAGCGTGTCAAAGCGCTCAACCTGTTCATCTGGGACGTTTATCACGACCGGCACATCTTCAATGACGGCACCATCCCGGCCGATCTGGTCTTCGGCAATGTGAATTTCCGCAAGGAGATGGTGGATTATGATCCGCCGGCCGGGACGTACATCCATGTCGCCGGAACGGACATCATTCGAGACGAGACCGGCCGCTTCCTGGTGCTGGAGGACAATAGCCGCACACCGTCGGGAGTCTCCTATGTCGTGGAAAATCGCCATCTTATTCAGCGCGCTTTCCCCGATTTGATGGACGGCTTCGCGATTGAGTCAGTCTCGGATTACGGCTTACGCCTGGCCATGAAGCTCGCCGAGGTCGCGCCGCCTGTGCTGACGGAAGCCCAAATCGTGCTGCTGTCGCCGGGCGTGTTCAACTCCGCCTATTTCGAGCATATTTTCCTTGCCCGCGAGATGGGCGTGCCGCTGGTCGAAGGCCGCGACCTGTTTCTTGAAAACGACCGCGTCTTCATGAAGACGGTGGCGGGGCCGACGCCGGTGCACGTCATTTATCGGCGCATCAATGACGATTTTCTCGATCCGGAATGCTTCAACAAGGATAGTTTGCTCGGCGTTCCCGGCCTGATGCGGGCCGTGCGCAAGGGCAATGTCACGCTTGCCAATGCCGTCGGCACGGGCATTGCCGACGATAAGGCGGTTTACGCCTATGTGCCGAGGATCATTCGCTATTATCTCGACGAGGAACCGATCCTGCCGAATGTCGAGACCTATATCTGCCGCGAGCCCCGCGCGCTCGCCTATACGCTCGACAATCTCGACAAGCTGGTGGTGAAGCCGGTTGGCGAATCGGGCGGTTATGGTATTTGCGTTGGGCCGAAGGCGACGAAAGCCGAAATCGACGAATGCCGGGACCGGCTGAAGAAGGATCCGAGCAATTATATCGCCCAGCCCATGATCAACCTGTCGGTCTGCCCCACTTTGGTCGGCGACGCGGTTGAGCCGCGCCATGTCGATCTGCGGCCATTCGCGGTGACCGGGCGCGAGACCTGGGTGATGCCGGGCGGTTTGACACGAGTTGCGCTGCCGAAAGGGTCGATCGTGGTCAATTCCTCGCAAGGCGGCGGCACGAAGGATACCTGGGTGCTCAAAGCCGATGGGGTTGCCAAAGGGGACGACCGTTGACGGCGACGCTGCTTTCCCGCCATGCCGAATCCTCCTTTTGGCTTGCCCGCTATCTGGAGCGCGCCGAAAGCATGGCCCGGATTCTGGAGGCGCATTCCTCCTTCCAGCGGGGCCGGGACGGACAGAGCTGGGCCTGGATCATCGCGCTCTACTCGGATCAGAACGACTTCTACGGAAAATATACCGAAGCGAACGCTGCGAACGTCATCTCCTACTATGTCACCCAGCTGGAAAATCCCTCCTCGATCCAGGCGAGTATCCGCGCCGCCCGCGAAAATGCGCGGGCGCTGCGCCCGCTGATCTCCACCGATATGTGGACCCAGCTGAACGACTTCTACAACCGCATTCTCGGCCTGGGCGCCGGCGATTTCTCCGAAAATCGGCTGTCGCGCAGTTGCGACACGATCAAGCGCGGCTGCTACGCCGAGATCGGCGTCGCCGAAAGCACGCTTTACCGCGACGAGAGCTGGCCGTTCTTCCGCCTTGGCCTGTTCATAGAGCGCGCCGACCAGACCAGCCGGCTGCTCGACGTGCAGTTCGCCCAACGCGCGACCGGCATTGGTAGCTATGCCCCCGAGCAGCAAGCCGCGCTCTGGAACGCGCTGTTGCGCTCGGCGTCGGCCTATCATTCCTACCGGCGCGTGCATTTGCGCGGCGTCGATCCGTCGGATGTCGCCCGCTTCCTGATTTTCGATACGCGGCTGCCTCGCTCCATCGCTTTTTGCGCCGGAGAAATTCAGCGCATGGTCAGCCAGCTTCGCGGCGAGTTCCATCTGCGCAATGCCCAGCGCGCTTTCGAACGCGTGGAAGGCTTCCAGGCCGACTTGCAAATGGCGGCTAAGAATGAAGCGCTGCTCGAGGATCTCCACGGCTTCAATGATTGGGCGCAACGTGAGCTGATCGCCCTGACGGCGGAACTTGGCACCGCATTTTTCGGCCATCCGCTGGAAACTGCAAGCCCGGAGACCACGCCCACGCATACAAAGCCATCGGGTCCGGGCGGCCAGGTCCAGTCGCAATCGGGTTCTTCCGGCCAGGTCCAGACGCAAGCATAGCGAAAAGCGCTGAGCACGAATAAGACGCGTCCCGTCCGCTGTTGCATGAGCGGCGGCAAATGGGGAGCGAGGAGGGTTCATGACACTGCACGTCGCGCTGACGCACAAGACCGAATATCACTATGACCGATTGACGGCCATGGGGCCGCAGATCATCAGGCTGCGCCCTGCCCCGCATTCGCGGACGCGGGTGATTTCGCATTCACTGAAGGTGAGCCCCGACAAGCATTTCGTGAACTACCAGCAGGACCCCTATGGCAACTGGCTGGCGCGGTTTGTGTTTCCCGAGCCGGTGCGCGAGCTGAAGATCGAGGTCGATCTCGTCGC